>NZ_CP095072.1:0-1200000 GCF_022919115.1 Gracilibacillus caseinilyticus
GCTATGTTACCTGGAATTCGCACGAGTCGATCAGAGAGACAACTGCATTTGTTGAATTTATTCTGGAGCAATATAAAAAAGGTAATATCTCACCTTGGGGTATTGAATTTAAAGAAACAGGTGAATTCATCGGCACTGTTGATTTCGTTACATGGGACCCTGATCAATTCACTGCTGAAATTGGTTATGTCATCACCCCGGAATATTGGGGAAGAGGCATTGTCACAGAAGCAGTCAAAGAATTATTCCGCTTTGGTTTTACACACATGAAATTAGAACGAATTCAAGCCCGTTGTCTAGAAGCAAACATTGCCTCCGCTCGAGTCATGGAAAAAGCAGGCATGACCTATGAGGGCACCCTGCGCCACGCTATTTATAAAAGCGGCAAGCATTACAATCTTAAAATCTATTCGATACTGAGACAAGAATTTGATCTTTCACATAACGTTTAATCGAAGGGCTTGTCAAGAAAAGTGTGTAAGTTATTCTAAATACTTTAATACACGATCCTTTAGATGGTCATGAATTAACAACTGGTTCATCACCATGGCCCATTGCTGAATATGGCCACCTTTCCATTTATCTTCTAATTCTTTCGTTCGTAAATATAGTACTTTTAATAGGGCATTCTCGTCTGGGAATGCTCCTTTTTGGGTAACTTTACGATAGCTTGAGTGAACACTTTCTACGGCATTTGTTGTATACATGATTTTACGAATCGCACTACCGTAATCAAAAAGCTGTTCTACATGAGAGAAATGGCGCTTCCAGACATCAATGGCTCCAGGGTAAGAAGACCATTGTTGTTGAAAGTTTTCAAAGGCGCTGCGACAAGCTTTTAGGCTGGATGCGGCATATACTTTTCGTAAAGCAGCTGTGAAGGGTTTGTAATCCTTACTTGGTACATATTTAAGGGAATTTCGAATAAGGTGAACGATACATCGTTGGACCGTTACGGATGGGAATATGACACGAGCACCTTCTTCTAGACCAGTTACGCCATCGATAGAGAGAAAGAAAATATCTTCTACTCCTCTCGATTTAATCTCATCAAAGATTTGCATCCATTTATGCTTACTTTCCGTTTCATTAAGCCATAAACCTAGTATCTCTTTCTTGCCTTCGATGGTGTATCCAAGCATGGTATAGACTGCGTATTTCTTCGTTTCATAATCATTACGAACAGTCGCGTAAAGGCAGTCCACAAAGACAAAAGGATAACAAGGCTGTAAGGGTCTTGTTTGCCATTCTTCTAATTCTGTCAGTACATGGTCCGTCATGTTAGATACCATTTCATGAGACACAGAAAATCCATAAATATCTTCAATAGTAGAGGATATATCCCTCTGAGACATACCACGGGCGTACATGGCAATGACTTTGTTTTCAATGGCGGAGACATCTCGCTGACGTTTGGGAATGACTTGTGGTTCGAATGAGCCGTCTCGATCTCTTGGCACTTCTAATTCTACTTCTCCAGTGGATGTTTTGATGGTTTTCTTTCCATATCCATTCCGTCTGTTTACCGTGCTTTTTTGCCCTTTTTCATTGGAGGAATATCCTAAGTGATGGTCCATTTCACCTTTTAACATCGTCTCAAACATAGGTCCAAATATGTCTTTTAGTGCATGTTGCATATCTTCTACTGTTTCAGGTTGATACTGTTCAATGATCTTGTTAGCTAATTCTACGGAGTTAGGATCTCTTTTCGGTTTCCCCATGTAAAACCCCCCTTTAGCTTTATACTTATTATTCTAACAAACAAAAAACTGTGTGAGTAAGAAACCGTACGCATTTCTTACTTACACAGTTTATATTACACTCCCTAATCGAATTGTTGGAACGATACAAATCTTTGGATCCGGCTTGAAGATTTGTATCACATCCAATTAACGAAACAAACTATTGAGTTGCCACAACTGGTTTTGGTCCCTTACTCTCGTTTTGGGGACAAATCTGCTGCCTTCCTCTTCTACTTTTAGTTCCTTTCACCCCCTTTGGAGAAAAATCTATTACGCTCCCTTACCACTTTTGGCACCTTTCTCTCTTTTGGAGACAAATCTGTTTCCTTCTCTTCCACTTTTGGTGCCTTTCTCCCATTTGGAGACAAATCTATTACGCTCCTTTACCACTTTTGGCACCTTTCTCTCTTTTGGAGGCAAATCTGTTTCCTTCTCTTCCACTTTTGGTGCCTTTCTCCTCTTTGGAATCAAATCTATTACGCTCCCTTACCACTTTTGGCACCTTTCTCTCTTTTGGAGACAAATCTGTTTCCTTCTCTTCCACTTTTGGTGCCTTTCTCCTCTTTGGAATCAAATCTATTACACTCCTCTCCCGATTTGTACCGTTCTCAGAACTAACTATTTCCAAATTCCTTTTACACAGATAAAAAGCTTGGAGCAAAACTCCAAGCTTTTCTCTCTTATTCACTCCACTGTGCGATTAAGTCTTGTGCATCAGCGGTTAATGATGAAACTTGCTCATCTGCTAAATCACTTTTTCTTAAATGCTTAATAAAATCATTCATATGCTTGATTGCCTGCTTTTGATGATCTTTAGACAGGTGATGCTTCACTTGTTTCAGTTTATTAAATAAAACTTTCTCACTATGAGCATTCACTGACATCGCTAAACTATGCTCTAAAGCTTGCAGACTTGGCGTATAATCTACCTCTGGAAAATCTAATTCTCCATTCAATACCTGATCACGGATATCTTCACCTAAATAATATCCTAAATGTGGCGGTTGGTTGTAGGTCGTATTTTGCCATGCAATCCCCATCCGATAGACAGAGTCATGCATCAATGTCGGCAATCTGTAATCTGTTGAAATTGTCGTAGTGAATATTCTTAGTTCTGTACTATCTTCTGTCGGATAAATTGCTTCTTCACGCCAGTCACCGAGGATATCAGCTTGTAAAGCAGGATTGGCTTTCGTTCCATTATTGCTGACAACACCTTCAAAACTTTCCAAAACATTAACTTGATTTGCAGACTCATCATATTTAGAAATAGTCGTTCCATCAAGCATCTCATTCATCAAATCGCCATCCCAATAGCTGACAAAGTTCACTGGTAACCCGATATCACGGAAGCTGTTAGTCACGACATCTCCATTGACGTTGTAGACACCACCGCCAGTTTCAACTGTTCCACCGCCTGCACCCCAAATTTCATACCCAGGACTTGACGTGATATTACCAGCTACTCCACGTCCAGCATCTTTGAACGCATAATAGGCTTGTAAGCTTTCGCCTGTTGCCCCATCATGATATTCCAAGGACGCAACTTCAGAGGATTCGCGAACCCCAAAGACATGCAGCCCTTCACGATTCGGATCAAATGCACCTAGATGTAGCGCATCCCCATGCGATCCTTGGACACGTCCCATATCTCCATCCATCGCATATAAAATCGATCCATCATGATCTAGTGTTAAGGATCCGGCTACAATTTCATCAAAACCATCATTGTCGACATCACCGGTTGCCAAGTTATGATTACCTAAGCTTGCTCCTCTCCCCGCTTCATCCGAATCAAATGTCCAATCCTCGATGAGCTCACCATTTTCCAGGCTGTATGCAGCAAAAGCAGTACGCTCATAATAACCACGTCCATAAATCGCACTCGGTTTTTTGCCATCAATATAAGCCACACCTGAAAGGAAACGATCAGATCGATTATAGAAAGTATCTCCCCATGAAGCACCGTGATCTCCTTCTTCTTTTTCTACCGGGAAGGCAAAATCAATCGTATCAATTTCCTTACCAGTATCACCGGCAAATACGGAAATATATTCTGGGCCATCCACAACATGGCCACCCTCATTGATCCATTCACCATTATCCTCTTCATTTCCTATTACACTGACTTTTTTGGAACTGTCATATTTACCATCTGTTACCCCATACGTTGTGGTAGCATCGGCAGTCTTGATTAAAAATTCAGACTTTCCATCACTGTTCATATCAGCTACAACAAACTGATGATACTGTGGACCGGAAGTTAAATTCATTCCCATATTCATTCGCCATAATAAGGTACCATCTAATTCATAGGCATCGAAAATTGTCGGACCTGTAATCACATCTTCTAATGCCGTCATCGCATTCGATGGTCGCCATTTCAGAATGACCTCATATTCACCGTCGCCATCCAAATCTCCAACACTGGCATCATTAGCACTATACGTATAATCACCAGTTGCTGTTGTACCACCTTCTGGTTTTTGTAATGGCAACGATAAATAATTATTTTCCTCCACACTTACTTTATTTCGTTCGATAATCTTTCCATTCGCAACCGTTACAATCGAATAATGATCATCTGCAGAACCATTTTCATCTGTGAAGTTCGTTACAGACAGAAGGTCATGATTGAGCCTCTTACCATTACGATAGACACGGAATTTTACGTCTTTATCATATTCGTCTACTAGCAACCTCCACGACAAAAAGATTCCATCGTCTGTTTGCAAGGCTACGGTCCCTCGATCCAGCCACTCTGTAGCACGGTTTGTTTCTGGTGGAGTCAAACGATTATAGACATACACTGTCGCTTTCCGATCAAAAGCATTATCGATTTCAGCAGAATCAGCAATCGTTCCGGAAAATTCATACACACCCGATTGCTCTGGATCCCACTCTTTTCCTACTGCTTGCCATTCACTTATCGCTGCCTCTGTTGTGCTATGATCAGCCAGTGCAACTTCTACTTTTTCTGGTAATCCAATCGAATTTATATCTGCAGTTGTATCCCCAACATATACACGTTCATATGGTAAAGAAGGTACGTTGGTAATCGTGTTGTCATTAATCGGAACATGATAGATTCCCACATTATCTAAGTAAGTGGTCCATGTATGATTGTTTCCAGAAGTACGAACACCAACAAGACGCAATGTGGAAACATTCCCATCAAAATCAACCTCGTCTAATGAGGATTGATAGCTTTCCTTTACTCCTGTTGCCTGATTCTCCATATCAAGTGACACATCATTTGATGCAAGATCAAATGTCACAGACATATGATACCAAGTTTCTTGATCAGTAAATGAAGTAGCCGTCTGTTCCTGATCTCCTGCGTAATACGTAATGGCTTCTTTATTTGTGCTATTGATGGTAAAGACCGTATTCCCCGCACCATCAAGGATTCGGAATTCACCGCCATTTTCATATAAGTGCTCACCTTTATCATTACTTTTTCCTGGATACCAATCAAATGTCACTAACACTTTTTCACCCATCACATTAGTGTCTAAGGTTTTAGTGGCAACTCTTCCGCCAGATTGATCCACGACATCGAATTGAAGCTTAGCTGTTTCATTTCCAGCTACATCTTCCGTATTCGTCGAAAGGGTAGCAGCAGATGTATTAAACCCCCAGTTTTCCGGTGTTACTTCTCCACTGTCACCGAAATCCGTATAATAAACGCCTTGGAATCCATCTACATCGGGCATCTCCTCAGCCGCCACCGCAGAAATAACAGAAAAGTTAAAGATTAAACTAAAAATTGCAACGAATATAAGCACATGTTTTGGCTTCTTTTTATTCTTCAAGCTTGGACACTCCTTCTCCATTAGGCCTTTACGTTCGTTCCTGGTGAAATGCGTGACATGGCCGTCTTTTTTTATGAGATAAGTTTTTTAACAGTCGGTCGATTGTCACCTCCTTCCCCACACTGAAAACGCATACATTTTTACAACTGCAAAGTAACTTGATCTCCTTTTTAGCGTAGCAAGATCTTTTCATCGTTGTCTATAGAACTTTTTTGCAAGAATGTAATAGCTGTTCCAACACCAGGTATCACAAGGAATAAAACAATGATAACTTGTCCATCAATTCCCTACGTTGCAAAAAATGTATAGGACGTAGGTATGGGTTGCAAACAGGTCATTATATCTATATTTTATTTTTTCCGTTCAAAGTCGCTTCACTTTATATTTTATTACGATAAAGCTTACAATGATTAAGAATAAAATAAGCAGGGAAATAAATTAACATGAAAGGAGCTATTAACATGAACGAAACTTTTGAAGCATTCGTCGTGAACAAAACAGATGCGACGTTCAGCACAAATATCCAAAAAATTGGTATTCGATGATCTATCAGAAGGTGATGTCTTAATAAAGGTAGACTATTCCAGTGTGAATTATAAAGATGCCTTAGCAAGCAGTGAGAACGGTAAAGTTGCCAATTCCTATCCGCTCGTGCCTGGGATTGATCTTGCTGGAACAGTTGTCTCCTCTAATACCGATCGTTTTCACGAAGGCGATCAAGTGATTGCCACCAGTTACGACATTGGTGTCGCACATAATGGTGGTTATAGTGAATATGCTCGTATTCCAGCCGAGTGGATCGTTCCACTTCCACAAGGATTATCTGTAAAAGAAGCAATGATTTACGGAACAGCCGGTTTTACTGCAGCCTTATCTGTAAAAAGACTAGAAGATAACGGTTTGATCCCGGAAAAAGGAAAAGTACTAGTAACAGGGGCTACAGGTGGGGTAGGCAGTTTAGCGGTCGCCATGCTTGCCAAAAAGGGCTATCATGTTGTAGCAAGTACAGGCAAACAATCAGAAAGAGAATATTTACAATCACTTGGTGCCAAGGAAATCATCACTCGGGAAGATGTATACGACGGCCAGCTAAAAGCCCTTGATAAAGAACAGTGGGCAGGGGTGGTAGATCCAGTAGGAGGCGAACCACTTGCATCTGTTTTAAGTAAAGTGCAGTACAATGGTTCTGTAGCCGTTAGTGGCTTAACAGCAGGGGGTCAAGTACCGACAACCGTCTTCCCTTTCATATTAAGAGGAATTAATTTGCTTGGGATTGACTCTGTCAACTGCCCTATGGAGATGCGTAAGAAAATTTGGCAACGTCTTTCAACTGATCTCAAGCTGGACAATTTAGATGAGATTGTAGAAAAAGAAATACCGTTATCGGAATTACCCGCTAACCTTACCTCTATTTTGAAAGGTAATATTCGCGGCAGAATTTTAGTTAAATTATAGGCAAACTGACTTAATTCATATTAAAGTGAACGATACGTTTTATTGAGCCTTTGGAATGCTTTAGAGAAATTTTCGGTAGAAGGTGGTTGCTATCGGACACTTCAGTCAATTAGGTGATACTTTTTGTCCAATTGATCCTTTCTATCGGACATTTCTATCTATTACATGGCGTCTTCTGTCCGGTTGATCCCTTCTATCGGACATTTCTATCTATTACACGGCGTCTTTTGTTCGATAGACATTTTCTAATAACCATTTAGCTCATGCAAATTAAAAGAAGCAAAGGTTCCATTTATTAAATGATGAGTGGAACTTTTTTCGTACTTTCCTATTTTTATGCGAGAAGGAATACTGGACATTATTCTCCATCTATTGCTAAAACTAAATAGTTACCCTAACTAACTATTTAACCTGCATTGCAGGAAGGAGATGGAAAAATGCAAGAACCCCATACGTTTTTTTACCAATTGATATTGTTATACAGACCATTTGAAAAAAAGTTAAATGATCTGCTGCAACAGCATGATTTACATCGTGCACAGTGGATAATTCTTTATTATTTATCGAATTTCGGTCCAAGTACAAATGTTGAAATATCCACTTATCAAGGTGTAGAGAAGCCTACGATCACCCGTACGATGAGCCGATTGGAGGCATTGGGCCTAGTAACCCACCGGCAAGGTAATGACAAACGCGAAAAAAAATGATGGTTACGGACTATGGGAGCCATGTGTATCAAAAAATTCGACAATCAATTGATCAATTTGAAAAAGAAATTTTAGCTGGGATATCAGAAGAAGATCAAGTAGAAACGATGAGAATTTTTAAGGAGATTCGTGAAAACTAACGAAGTAAGGAGATTTGTTTCATGAAGCAGCAAGAGAAGCTTTGGACGAAATATTTTTTATTTGTATCCAGCGCCAATTTTTTCTTATATTTGGTGTTTTATTTATTACTAGTAACCATGACGGTATATGCTGTCGATGCTTTTGGCGTCAGCGAAAGCCAGGCAAGCCTTGTCACTGGCATATTCATTGTCGGTACCCTAATCGGGCGTCTCTTTATTGGCCGGATGATTTCTACTGTGGGAAATAATAAGATGCTCTATGGTGGCTTACTATTTTTTATTATCACTTCCACGTTTTATTTTGTACAATTAGGGATTGTCTTCCTGCTGGTAACACGCTTTCTGCATGGGATCGCATTAGGTATGGCAAGTACTGCAACAGGTACTATTGTGGCGGAAGTTATTCCTTCCAAACGAAAAGGCGAAGGAATCAGTTACTATAGTATGAGTATCACGCTCGCTACAGCAATTGGTCCGTTTATCGGTTTATATATGAGTAATCATACCAGTTTTCAAATGATATTCAGCTTCTGTCTCGTATTAGGAATTATTAGCTTTTTGCTTTCACTATTCCTTCATATTCCGGAAGTCAAAAAAGAAACAACAACGAAAGAAACGAAGAAATTATCTTTATCGCAATTAATTGAAATAAAAGCATTACCGATTGCAGCTATTGTCCTGATTGTTTCCTTTTGTTATGCCAGTATTCTTTCGTTTATTAATTTCTATGCAATCGAAATTGACTTGGTCAATGCAGCCAGTCTGTTTTTCGTATTTTATGCGGTAGCTATTTTGGTCTCTCGCCCATTCACTGGATGTTTAATGGATGAAAAAGGGGCAAATGCCGTCATGTATCCTGCCTTTCTCTTGTTCGGCATTGGCTTGTTGTTGTTAAGTACAGCACAAAACAGTTTTATGCTATTATTCTCAGGAGTATTGATCGGCTTAGGATTTGGTAATATGCAATCTGTTACACAGGTAATTGCGGTCAAATCCACGACTCCTCAACGGATTGGCTTAGCAACTTCTACGTATTATATAGCTCTGGATGCCGGCTTGGGATTCGGTCCTTACCTACTGGGCATTATCATCCCATTTACTGGCTACCAGTACTTGTACATTATTTTGGGAATACTTGTCCTCCTTACACTGCCGCTTTATTTTGTGATACATGGTAAAAAAGATAAAAAGTCCCTATCCAATGCTAGTTTAACTTAAAGAAAAGAGGGATACTCAATGAGTAACCCTCTTTTTTAATTCTGCTTAGTGCATGTTTTGCTGTGGTGCTTTCGCATATGCTTGCACCATAATATTCATATCTTGCTCTTTTAGCTGTGGAATCTGGTAATAGCCATTCTTGTTTTGGTACAAGAATAACTCATAGCTCATCTCGATCAGGTTCGGAATACTGTCTGCCAGTATTCTTCGCAATACCGGATGGTTCATTTCAGCAGCTGCAGTCGTAAATCCAGAGGATGCTGCTTTGATTTGTCCTAACATAAACGAAGAATAGCATTCATCTGTTAATTGATTGACTGCCATTTTCGGCTGTTTCGGTTGACCTGCTTTCACCCCATAGGTAACCTCGTTACTTTGTTGCATCTTGTATTGCTGTGTTGGTACTTGAGGATCCTGTCCAGATTGAAAGGTATCCACAATCGTATTATACATTTGCAGCATAAACGATGTCTGACGCTGAAGAATACCCTTTAGCTCTTGGCATTGAATATTTTGATCATATAATTGATACTGTTCGATTGCACCAATCAGACAACCAATCACTTCATGTGCATCAAATAACTCATGTGCACCATGATTATGAGTAGCTGTTTGATCCATCATGTTTTGTGGCATTTGCATTCCATTTTGCGTTTGATTTTGATTTTGCATATTGTAGCCCTCCTTTGGAAAAGTCATATTTAGATTCTCCTCCGAGGTAATAATTATGTGCTACAATTTCATCTATCTTTTCTCATTATTTTGACAGCCAGACTAACATCTCACCTGGTGTCCGATTTGCCCAACTATAGTATGGAACAAGTGTAATTAAATCTGATTCAAATGTTTCTTGTTCATCTATTCGATATAATTGATGATCCCAATCACTGGAGTATGTCTTTCTCAGACCGTTTACTTTTATTACCCCAACTCCTCCCAATACCTCAGGAGCAAAATGATAATCGAAATTACTGTCCGTAGGGATCCTCAACAAATGTAAGTCTTTCCCATTATCGACTTCTTCCGCACAATAAATGATAGGACCTCTTTGAATGGCTACCTTGTGCTGATTAGATCTCACTTTTGGATTTGCTGTCCACTTCTGAATAGTCATATCTAATTCAACCGTGACTTCATCTCCGTTCTCCCAGCTTCTATGCAAGATAACATACCCGTTTTCCGAGTTACCTTCCCATTTTTGTCCATTCACATAAATATTGCTTGTCTTAGACCAGTATGGGATTCTTAAGGCTAAACCAAATTCAGTTTCCCTATTTGTATCAATTGTAAATTTAATAATTCCATCCCATGGATAATTAGTTTTCTGATCTATTTTTATCGGGTTTTGATTTATTACAAAGGTTGAATTATTTGTTATATATAAATTAGTGTATATCACATCGTCATGAATAGTATAAATGTATTTATTCAACGACGTTAATAATCTTGCCAGGTTCGGTGGACAACAAGCACAGCCAAACCATTCCGGACGTGTCACTTTGACATGACTCTTACCCGGATCTTTTTCACTGTATTCCGGTTTTACTTCTAATGGATTTACATAAAAGAAATGTTTGCCATCCAGAGCCATCCCGCTTATTACAGAATTATAGAGTGCTCTTTCTAATGTATCTGCATATCGTCCGTTTGCATCATTCTTTAACATATTATATGCAAAAAAGATTAGCCCCACTGATGCGCATGTTTCGCAATACATCGTATCATTCGGCAAATCATAATCAGCTGTAAAAGCTTCCCCATTAACTGTTGAACCAATGCCGCCGGTAATATACATTCTTTTTTCTACGATGTTATTCCAAAGCCTTCTACAAGCTGTTAACATTTCCTCATCATTACTTAAATGAGCTACATCCGCCATCGCTGTACACATATAAACAAGTCTTACCGCATGTCCTTCTGCCGTATCTTGTTCTAAGATCGGCTTATGCGCTTGATAATAGCTCAGTGGAAACTTACTCATTCCTTCAATGACTGGTCTTTCGCTTTTGTCTTCCTTTCTTTGTCTTGCAAAAAAAGTAGTATCTTGACCACGTTCATACAGGAAGAACTGACTTAGTTGTAAATAGTTCTCTTCCCCTGTTATCTCATACAATTTTGCTAAAGCAATTTCAATTTCTTCATGGCCGTCATATCCTTTTATTTTGCCTTCTTCATAACCGAAATGATTGTCAATACAATCAGCTAAACGGCATGCGATACGTAATGCTTTCTCATTATTAGTTGTTGTGTAGTAGGCAATAGCAGCTTCGATATAGTGACCTGCACAATATAATTCATGACTCTCCGCTAACATCTTAAATCTTCTTTCTGGTTCTTCTATGGAGAAATAGGTATTTAAATAGCCGTCTTTTTCTTGTGCAAGTTCTAATAAATCGATGACACTGTCAGCCAGTTCTTTTAACTTCTCATCATTGTTATGTTGTAAAGAATATGCTACTGCTTCCAGCCATTTATACACATCACTGTCTTGAAATACCCATCCATAATGATTGCCTTCTTCCAAGCCTGCTGCAATTTTGAAATTCTCAATTGCATGGCTTTTTTCTGATGGGATCGTTTCGTCATTTCGTTCTTTTTCAATTGTGATATTTGCTTGATCATTGAGTACTTTCCATTGATACGGTATCATCTCTGTTCTAACCGTTTCTATATAATGAGACCAAAATTTATCTGATATATTTACATTCTGTTGAAACACTTGTTGCTTAGTCACAATAAACATCCTTTCTTTTAACGTTAGCTTGTCTGATTAGCAGTTAAGTACTGCCTTATTTTGTCTTCTTGTTTCTCATAAGGGCGGTAGAATATCATCGGGATGACTCCAAGTGCAAAGATAATAGCAGGCAACCAAATAAAAATAAATTGAATGCCTAATAGTGAAGTATCTGTTTGTACTTCATTCGGAACATAACCTACAGCATTCAAGATAAGCGTTGGAATAAACCCACCTAATCCTGAACCTGCTTTAATACAAAAGGCACTTCCAATTGCTGTTAAAAAACCACTTGCACGAAGACCCGTTCTCCATTCTCCATAATCTACTGTATCTGAAAGCATCGCAAACGGCATGGAACAAGCAATTCCAGATCCAATATTACCTATAATCCAACCAACAATAATAATGCTGAGTACGTCTTCACCAGTAAACATAATGACTTGCCCAAATGCTGCAAGTGCGAAACCGAGAATAGTTGTCGTATATTTGTTACTGATTTTAACTATAAATGGAATGACCATCATACCTAGTACTTGAATAACAGAAATACCATTAATCAATGGGACAAGACCTTTGTCGCCAATATTGTATTCAAAATAGTATACTAATGTGGAAGTACGTACAGTAAGCGCTATCCAAAAGATTAAATTAGCTGCTACAACTAGTACCCAGGGCCAATTTCCTTTGACTGCCTTTATACTTTGTTTCATTGGCAATTTCTTTATTT
This sequence comes from Gracilibacillus caseinilyticus, assembly GCF_022919115.1. Classification (NCBI taxonomy): domain Bacteria; kingdom Bacillati; phylum Bacillota; class Bacilli; order Caryophanales; family Bacillaceae; genus Gracilibacillus; species Gracilibacillus caseinilyticus. Next base: position 12,542 of record NZ_CP095072.1, read on the forward strand.
TTGTTGTATTTATTTCTCTTAGATCCGAAAATGCAATAAGAAACATAACCACTGCAATAACTGCTGCTACCGCTACAGTAATGGTGAAGCCTTTTTGTTCATTCCCCCCACCAAAAAATGCAACTAATGGCAGAGTAAAAGTAACAGCTGCAAAATTCCCAATATTGCCACCAACCATACGGAACGAATTCAAAATGACACGTTCATTCGGATCTCTTGACAGGTTGGGAAGAATTGCTGTGATAGGTGTAGAAATACCCGTATAACATATACCGGCCAGAATATATGTCACTGCAGCATAAACAATTTTCCATGTCCCATCGAGGTCTGGCGTTGTAAACGTCAATACTGTAAAAAATGCAAACGGAATACATAACCACAAGAAATATGGTCTGCTTTGACCATATTTAGACTTCGTATGATCAATGATAAATCCCCATATTGGTGCATCGATTGCATCAATGAGGCGAGTTAACAATAACAAGGTTCCTGCAACCCCAACCGATAGACCAAAAACATCGGTGTAGAAATACAGTAAATAACCAGTAATGATACAATAAAGCAGATTTCCCCCTGTATCCGTCAATGAGTAACTGATACGTCGATGAAAAGGTACTTTATCCACTTTATCCGACAGCATGTTTTTATTTTCCATGATGCAAACCTCCATATTTCATGATGTCAGAAAACGTTTTCTTTTAAGTCATAAACTAACTAAGGCATAATACGTATTATGAAGCTAACGATTTGTTAACTTGATATAAATCATTGTAAGCGCTCTTTACGGTGATTAAAACAGTCATTTTTGTAGTTTTGGTGTCTTTTTCCGACAATTGAGCTTTATTTAACTTTAAATAAAATGTAGAATCGATTGTATGAACAGTCCATTTTAAAGCCTGTTCAAAAAATTTCCAAATGAGAAGAAAGTAGGTCCAGGCAGCGAAGGTTCGAGTAGCAGAGCGTATGTATTTCCATAAGTGAGCACAAAGGAAAGCTCCATAGATTCTACATCGCACGCCGGAACAGTGTTCTTCTTTTCCAAGCAATGGAGAAACAAGCTAACGAAGAGATTCGCCGCTTATCATTTGGTGACTTTTTGAACATCCTCTTTAAAGTATTGATAATTTAAGTTTACTATCAAGCAATCTTATATAATATTTGGTGCATAAAAACGACTTATGGTTGAGCGAAGATACACTATTCAGCTTGGAGGTAATGTTTACATGAACATGCTATGGAAAATAAACATCGAAAGACCTGTTGCCTATTACAAATCAGGTCAATTCGTCAGTAATAACGGATGGAAGCATAAAAAAATGAAACTAACGAAGGATTTTGAAATTATCATCGGAGTTCATAAATCTATATTTATTCAAATAGAAAATAAACAATTTGAGATTCAACATGGTGATGTATTATTGATACCACCTGGGTTAAGTTATTTTGGTTATCACCCTTCTGAAAATGATGCTAGTTTTTTCTGGTTGCATTTTTTTCCACAATCAAAGACAGACAGATATCCAACAGACAAGTTTATTAATCACCTAATAGGATCGTTAATCGATCATCATCGAGATTCAATTAATAATGCGGCCTTTCTTCCAGATTTTTTTTCGTTAAGATATACAAACAAACCATTTATCTTAATGAACCAGATATTAGACATTGCAAATAATTCTTATTACAGCACCTTTGCAGTCGATTATCTTGTAACAGAAATGCTTATTGAATTAACCGAACAATTTAGTAAACGTTATTTGCAATTGCATACAGATCAATATGAAAACACACATAAATTCAACCAAATATTGGAGTGGATTCGTGTCAATATTTACGAGGATATACATGTAAAAGATGTAGCCGACAATTTTTCCATGAATGCAGATCATTTAACCAGGGTTTTCAAAAAGAGTATTGGCATGAGTACGATTAAATATATAAATACGTTAAAACTGAACAAAGCAAAAGAATTACTATGTACGACTAATAAGACAATCAAAGAAATTTCCTATCAATTAAATTTTAAAGATGATAAGTATTTTATGAAATTATTTAAAAACTACGAAGGAATGACTCCTAGTCAATTTCGGGATGCCTATACAAATACTTATATAAACACTCGTGCTGTAGATCCGGATATACCTGTTCCTGACCATTTGAACTTCAAATAATTGAATTAATTAAGAAAAAACAGAAAATTTCAGCTTATATTTCTTTACAGGATTAGCTGTGGATGATTGAAGAAATCTCCATTACAATTAATGGAACGTCTGTCACGAATATGGACGGAGATGTTAATGTATTGTTCTTTTGAGGTGATCAAATGATAAGTAACGACAACTACAGAATGGAACGACGGGATGCTGCTGAAAATCGTCAGCGGATCTTATAAGTAGTATATCGCCTTTTTTTCAAACGGGATGTAGAGAAAGTAACCATGAATCAAATTGCTAAAGAAGCAGAAGCCGGCATCGGCGCTGGCACACTTTACCGAAGATATAACAATAAAGCGGAAGTATGTCTGATTTAATCAAAGGCCATTTTCGTGGATTATATAAAGTGGCCAATAGTACGGATTATGTAAGCTAGCGTAGTAGTCATTTTGAAATGTTGTTATTGGTAGGATACCGCTCCGGTCAACCACTTAGCTTCAGCACCTGCACGTCTGCGGGAGTCTACATGGTTGGTCTGCGCTATCGTACAGACTCTACAAGGGGACAAAACCAGCTTGGCACACCATACATTTGTCTTCGTTCTTTTTAGCGATACAAATCTCGATGCGCTGTTTCAAACGTTGCAGCTCTTTACTTAAGCTGAAGATCCACTTTGTCTGTGCCTGTATCGCTTTGAAGTGAGCTTCCTCGGCACAAGGCAGCAAAGAAGCAGTTCAAGAGTAGTAGCCTATTAAGCCGCGCTCACAGGACAAGGAGCATTTTTCCGGAGCTTTTCGTAGCACAGTAAAAATGTCAAAATCACCAAATGGAATAATACTTTATATCATTAGGAAAAAAGTATTTTTACTTAGCATAAAACTTACTACATAACTAAATTGTCATTACTTCGCAGCATTCTTCTACTCATGCTTCATGATCACTAAAAGCACTAAAAAAATAATGGGAGATGTACAAAAAAACAACAACAAAACCGGTAACCATTGGAAGATGACGTACAAATACACAAAGCTGATTATTCCAATCGACAGCGAAAGAATCGGATGAGCCGTCATACAGCGTGCAGCAACGGTGAAAATTTTGGTATCAAACATTGGAACGAGTACACAAACATACAACGTATAAATAAAACCGATAAATGCAATCAAAAGAAAGATACTGCTTAACATTGGATGCTGATAAGCTGCAGCATACCAGAAATCAACAAGCAAGACAGCTAGAGCCAGAGCCAAAATCCCGCCTGTTTTCATACTTTTTTTATAATTTTGTCTGTATGCCAAAAGAAAATCCTTCAACAAATGGACCTCTTCTTTTGTAAGAAATGCTTTTACAACGGTACTTAGCGCAGTTATTGAAGGAATGAAGAGTAAAGGCATAGTAACTAAGAGCATTACAATAAGTGTCACCATCACTTCTATTGTTTCCGCTAACAATAGATTGACGAACAGGAACACAATCGGAATATTAACAATTAGCCAGATCAAATTCGAAAAGGCAAACCGTGCAACCCATTCCGCAACCACATAAAAACGGCCCATCATACCAGCTTGTTGCATACACATCACCTCTCTTAAATTGAATAAATATCTACCGTTTGCCCTTGCGGCAGCTTTACATGCAATACACGATCACTCGCCGTAATGGCAGCTTCTTCCGTCCACTCGTAACGATCCGCGAAAGCAGGCATTACCACCTGTATGTCTGTGGATCTAGTTGCCGTAATCGAAACCGAAAATTTCCGTTCAGTTTGATTCCACTGAAAACTGCATGTACCTGAACAAAAATGAAAATCCGTAACCTTTCCGTGCTCCCATGTGACAGGTAATGCTGGCAATAGCTTAATTTTCTTCGGTGATACAAAAAATAACATTTCCTGAATAGCATTGACGATGCCGAGATTCGCGTCCATTTGGACCGGCGCAGTGTTTATATCCATTGTCAGCCCCATATTACGCCAATCATTGTGAAGCGTATATAAATTAGGCAATAAACAGGAGCGCATCAAATGCTCCAAGCTTTTCAATGCGTGATCCGATTCCTCCAGTCGTGCATAGATACTAGCCATATGCGCAAACGACCAGCCTGTCTGTGCACCCAATTCCCGGTTTTGGACCGCTTTACGACAGGCCTGAAACAATTCATCCTCTTCTTCATATCCAGGAAAAATTGGATAAAGGTGTGAGAGATGACGATGGTGCTCGTTTTCTTCAAATCTGTCACCCATCCATTCACGAAGGGCTCCTGTGTCAGTAATTTGATAAGGTGGAATTTTTTCCAGCATTCCCTTCCAAACTGCTACATCCGCTTGATAGACATCCAGATGAATACTCGCTGTCACTAAATTCGTTAACAACTCCTTCAGTACAGCAAAATCCATCGTCGCATTCATCGCAGTCGGCATTGGGTGCGCTACTGGTTTACTCGTATCTGGCATAAAATTACCAGGCGTATTTTCTGGTGAGACAGAAGGATAATAACGGTAATAACCATCTTCCTGTTCGACTAGAAAATCCTGATAAAACAAGGCTACCTCTTTCATAAAAGGTAAAGCCTTTTCCTTCAGGAAGGTCTCATCCCCACTAAACTGATAGTATTGGTAAAAATGCTCGGCTAACCATCCGCCAGCAGCCGTCCAGTTCATAATGACCGGAACAATCTGGTTCGGTGTCCCAATATCCGGAGTTGTACCAGCAGGGATATAAATGCCTCGACAGCCATACAATTTTTGCGCATTATCCCGGAAGTCTTCGATCAAACCCAGATAATAATCGGCAAGCGCTTGATTATATGCAGTTAAACCACCAACATTGACATGCCAATACATCATCTGAATATTTTCATTCGCCATTCGATGACTCCACATTAACCGATAATCACCATGCCACAAGCCATACATTGAAAATGGCTGTCCGGCTACGCTTGTGCCAGATATAAATAAATAGCGTCCATAAGCCCACAATTTTTCATAGAGCTTGTGTGGTGCACCACTCCGATAAGCCTGTAATAATAACGCCTCATTGGACTCATGCGAATTCTGACCGGATAACCTGAAATCAGATGAAAAATATAATGGCTGATAAACAACTAGATGCTCCTGCAATAATGCGTCGTAACCTTTCTGTGATGCGATTAATTGTTCGCTCAGCTGATGCCACTTTTCCGTATAGCCATCTGCTTCAATAAAAATTTTCACCTGCACTTCTATTTCATTAGCATCGTGACACGTTATCACTCCCTCATGACTGGTACACCTTCCTTGATCAGTTCTTACGATAGCGACAGCCCCATATGTTTTTCCATTATCGTTAGTTGCTTTAAAATAAATAAACGGTTGCTTTGATTCAATGACAGTTGTCCTAGCAATCTCCTCGTATCGATCCTTTAGATGTACGGAATCAGTTGGGTGCAAGGCAAATCCGATTTCTGCATTTACAGCCCTTTGTCGATCGGCTCTAATACGGTAGACTAAGACATCCTCAGCATGAGACACAAACAATTCTCTCCAATATGTCGTGTCTTCTCCTTTCCAAGTCACTGCAATTTCGCCAGTGGTCATATTAAGTCCTCTCCTGTATTGAGTAAACCCCTGTTCATTATCCATCTTTAACATCAGATCGACTAATGGCAAAGGACTTTGCAACGTTGAGTTATAGCCAGTTTTCTTCAATTCGTTCGTCAGGTGCCAGCTAGCTTCTTCAAATGCTTCATTATCCATCATGGTGCGTGTCTCTTCCAACGTATGGCTGAGATCCGGCAGCTTTCCTTTTTCACCTAAATGCCAAAGCCTGCTATGATTCAATAAAATCGTTTCGGTATGAATCGCGCCATATACCGCCGCACCAATCTCTCCGTTCCCTGCTGGTAAGGCTTCTCGCCATTTATTTCGCCACCAAGAGGCTGGATAATCGAGGATCAGCTTGTGTCGATCCGCAATTTTTTCAAACAAAGAAATACCTCCTTTCTTCATTAAATATATGACTGAAACCCTTCTGCTTCAACTTTCCATTGTCCGTTCTCCGGAAAACCTGGATAATCCTGGTTATCAGTACCATCCCAGCCTGCCACCATCATAGCGATAGCAATAAGCAAGCCACCATTTCCCGGTAAATAAGCAGTTAACCCTTTTCGTTGATAATTATGCCCATTTGTCAAATGGGTATTTTTAATCGCATCTAATAATAAAAAGTCTACGGCAAGCTCTCTTTCACCTAATCTTGCTGCAGTCATGGCACACATCGGGAAATCCCATCCCCATGCCGTTTCCCATTGCCATTCTTTTTTTACTTTCATTAAAGTATTGCGCATCCACTCTTTGTTAATCATCGTTCCCGGCAGGATACCATAAGCGGCAACCATAGAAGGGTGATCATGGTTCTTTTCAGTGAACGTATCCTCACAATCCTGATGCGCTAAGTAGATGCCATCAAGCGCTCGTGGCTTTTGCAAATGATTCGCAACCTCCACCCATTTCTCCTCTACAGCGATGTCCAATCGTTTTGACCATTCTAGCGCTGTTTCCAATCCGTATTTCCAATATTCCACCTCATACGGTGGATTGATCGAATCCTCCATTCGATGGCATTCCTGAGCAGGGATTAACGGCGGACCAAGTACATAGCTTTCCTGATCTGCATCCCATACAGCAAAATCTGCCATAAAAGCTGCTGTTTGAAAAACAATCTCCTTGTATTTTGCGAGGATAGCCGGATCACGATCCGAACGATACAGCAGTTCTGCCAGCATAATTGGATGCGGTTGTTGCCAAATCAGTCCTGGTGCTACCGGTGAAGGACTTTGCTTTCCATCAATGCCTACCATTTTGGGCCACCTCGCCCCCAAATAACCTTGCTGCGAAGCGATGTCTTCAGCAATTGGCAGAATTTCACGATACCAGGTCAGACTTTTGTCTAACCGATCTGACCTACCCCATAGCGGAAAATGCGCGGCATGCCACCAATGCATTTCTAAATGCGCTTTCCCAAACCAGCTATTATACATTAAGCCCGTTTCCTGAGGTGGAATCGAGCCACTGCTATGAATGGCAGTCAAATATTGTGAAAGGATTACCCTCCGTTCTAATTCCATCGCACGCTGATCCGTGCTTCCTTCAAACGAAACAAATGCACCTGACTCCCAGAAATCTGCCCAGTGGCTAGCCGCACGTTCAGCAATCTCAGCAAACTTTAATAACTCGACATTTTTTTCAGCATGAAAGGTAACAGCAAAATCATATTCAGCTTGCTCTTGTGAAGGTGTTAACTGATAATGATGTGCCGAAATCCGCTCACAATGTCCCCCATTCTTCTGCCAATGTGTAAAATAGCCATCTTCATCCATTACTCGTTGCAACACTAACCGTTCATCTGAATGAAGCAGTTCTTCTGTTTGGTGACGCTCAGGGTTGGTCCACGTCAGCTTTGTTGCTTTTGACCAATTATTATCCACCACATCAGGAGAAGGGAACGCTAGACTCACTCTAATTCTTCCTTTTAGCAGCAAAGGTGAGGCAATCTGCACGGCAATCGTATCTGTATACGAATCACAAACGGTCTTCACCTCCACTTTGTGACCATCAATAGCATAAGAACTCGTAAGGATGCCAGACCACAAGTCCAGTTCCTGGTTAATGTCTCGGATATCCTTTGCATCAATAGGCTGACCATGCTCATCCAAAAAATCAAAACCCAACTGTACTAATTGGATACGGTGAGGATTTTGCCGATGCCAATGATAGGCTTCTTCATTTTCCCCTGGCTTCATCGGGTATGGTACCTTATGGCCGTAATGATCAAATTGCTGATACTCCACGTCCGATCCTGTAAATCGTTGCTTTCCCCCGGTAGAATGCCATCCCCAGTTAGATTGTGTTCCTAATGGCGTATCATATAGCCCGGGAAATGATTGCAACCCAGTAAAATCGACACTAAAACCTAATTCGCCATTTCCTATTGATAATGGAGATAACCACTCAACACCTCTAATTTTCGGATTATGCTTCTGTACAATACGTTTTCTATTCAAACTATTTCCTCCTCTATAGCTCATTATCGTCTACCATCGCATTTAATCTTCGGTATTTTCCTGGCGTCATTTCTTTATACTCACGGAACTTGCGGATAAAGCTATTCTCATGCTGGTAACCAACCTCTAAGGCAATATCAGCTATTTTCATATTAGTTCTCGTCAATAATTCCTGCGCTCGTTCCATTTTCAATCTTGTAAAATAACCATAAATCGTATCATTCATCTCTTCCTTGAACCACTGGCTGGCAAGACTGACACTTATCCCGACCGACTCTGCAATTTCCGGGATTCCTATCGGTTCACTGAGGTGCATCGACATATATTGAACCATCTTACGGCACTTAATATACCTTTTGGAATGGTGGAGTTTTTGAATATTTTCGATTTTTTCTGAGATTCTGCCTTTAAATACTTTTGCAATATCCTCCACGTGCATCGTTCGAATATCCTCTAATGTCACGAAATCAGATGATGCCATTGCTTTATTGCGAGTAAATATTTCTTTTCGTATTTGTTCAATAAAATAAAAGGAAAGATCAGGACTAATCGTTCGTTTTGCTAAAATTTCAAAGAAACGTGTAACATTTTCAATCGATTGCACCGGCTCTTCCATCGAGATAGCTTTGATCAGTCGACCCATTTCTGCAATATGTGCTTTGTCTTCTTCTGTTTCCGTTTCAAATACATGGTTAAGGGTGCTATATCCATCAAATAAACGGTATTGCAATGCTTGTTCTGCTACGTTCAATGCTGTTTTGATCTCTTGCACAGGTACTTTTCCGTCATGCATACCGACTGATACCGAATACCCCAATATACTTTCAATATTAGTAAGCGCTATCTTCAAATGGTTTTCTAAATGAATTTTCCCCTCTTTATGCTGCAATACAATGATGAGCTTTTCTTTGCCTATGTCTACTGCTTCCACTGCATAATGGGACTCTAATACTTCCGTCAATATATTTACCATTCCCGCTTTAACGACAGATCGATAACTGCTTGTGACATTCTCCTTCCAGGCTGGATAATGATCAATCGATACCATAAGCAGCTGAAGACTGTCTTTCTTCCAATCAGAGAAGTAAGTCTGCCATTTTTCTTTCAGCTCCGATGCCGCCATTACTTTCCCAATATAAATGTCGTAGATAAACTTTGATTTCGCTTCTTGCTTCATTTTTCGAATCAGACTTTCTAATTGGGCATGATCCGTTACTAAATCATCTATAATATGCTCAAGATGCAGCAAATCCCTCTGATAAGGCTGATCTGATTCCACTTCAAACAATTTTTTCAACCTTCGAATTGGTTTTAATTCGATCGAATGAATAAAAAAAATGGCAATAGCACCAATAATCAATGCAAGGAGTGATACAACAAATACCACATCACGAATGGTTTTCGACTTCGCTAATATACTTTCCTGAGATACAACAGATACATACTTCCATCCGGTAAATTTAGATTCTGTTTGATTCGCCAACAAAATTTTGTCATTATAACTAATATTGGTTAGATTACCCTGACTGACTTCACGATTAATAAAATTGATGGTTTCTGCATCGAAATTATGATTGCTAGTTTTATAGAGTATGGTATTGTTAGGATCTAAGATATACTGCATACTGTTCGAGTTGGGGTCCGTTGATGATTTCAGTTTTGCAAATAATTCGGACTCATTCAGATTAATCGCGACCACACCTCCGACTTCCCCTTTAACGCTAATTTTTCGAAATAATGTAATGTTCGAGCCTTTATAGCGGGCACCATCTGGTAAATCACGATATTTTACAACCATTGACTGATCTTGTAACTCTTTTATCACGTCTGTCCATCCTGCATCATTAAACGTCGCGCTGCTCGAACTGTATCCTTGTGGAATCGCAACAAAACTGTCTTTATTTGTATTATAAATATAAATGCTCTGCACATAGGAAGCATTCTGTGTAATCGTTGTCAATTTATCGTATATTTCTTTAATATTCGGATAGGAAAATGTAGTCGGATTCGTAATAAATCGAAAAATATTGTTATCCAGTGCTAATTTTACTGCAATTTTATCTGATTCCTCTAAATATTCATCAATGTAATGCATATTCATTTGTAGTATTTGTGATTGCGGTTCGTTTATTTCCTGTTGCAGAATTTCTTTTGACGTATAATAAGAAGAAAAGCCGACGGTAAGTATAATAAACAATACTGGTACCATAAGTATTAGAAGCAGCCTTGTCTGGGTATCGGATAAATTTTTTCTAAGTATTTGCTGAAATCGGATTGGTAATAGCTTAGACATCTGCACACCTGCTTTCCTGTTCAAGGTTCTATACGTACGACAGTCTCACTTATATAATATGTTTCGTCTGAAGCTAAAATTAATTACAATAGAAAGTAGAGTGACTAACGCCATTAAAGAAAGCTGGCGCTAGTCTGACACTACTTTTCTTACCATCTACTATTGTTCCACTTTATCATACCATTCTTGCACACGTTTCGTAACTTCTTCTCCACCTGATTGCTTCCACTTCTCTACGAACTCATCGAATTTATCAAGTGGCCACTCTCCGATCACTATCTTTGTTAAATATTCCTGGAACAGTTTATGGGACTGGATATCCGGATACCCTTGATAAACTGTACTTGGCAGACCATCGCCTGCAATTCTTCTGGCATCGGCTGTAGCAACGTCAAATATATCCTTAATCATTTGCTGGTCTTCTTCCGGAAAGGAATTATCGATACGGATATCCATCGATTCTTCAGTTTGAAAATTTAACATCCCTAATGGTAATGGTGTTTCATCTGTTGCTGGAAGTAATACTTTTTCACCGTCCACGACTTCATGTTGTGCACCTTCTATTCCATATTGGATAAAATCAGCATTTTCAGGATCATAGAAGAAATCAAGCAGTTTTAAAGCATTTGCAGCATTATCTTCAGATGCTGTAGGAATTAACCATTCAGGAAGTCCCATGCTCTTCTGCGTGATAAATCCATCAAAGCCCTCCACCTCAGGTAACGGCATTCCGCTCACATAAGCGTCCGGGGCTTCCTCTCTCATTGCAGCGAGCTTATCACGGAGATTGGCCGGCAGATGATACCAGCTGCCTACTAAATTATTATTAACTTTCGCTTGCCATACGTCCCCTTTATTAAGGAATGTTTCGTTATCTAATAAATCTTCTTCGTATAATTCACGGATAAATGCAATAGCTGCTTTCATATTTTCAGATGTACCAGCATAATTAATATCACCATTATAAATATCCCATTCCGGATATCCTTCCCACATCGCTACACCAAACATGGAAAATAAATGGTCCATCCATCTTCCAAACTCTCTTCCTGTGGTAGGAAGTTCATCTTGTTTGCCGTTTCCATTCGGATCTTGATCTCGAAAGGCTATAAGCATTTCTTTATACTCATCCAACGTCTGCGGCATCTCCATTCCTATTTTATCAAGCCAATCTTGACGTAACAACGCCGCACGTGAAGGAACTAAATACACTTGTGGCACATAATATATTTTGCCATCAGAAGAGGCAGTGCGAACAATATCCCATGCTTCATCAGGAATTCTTTCCCATACATGTGGAGCATACTTAGGTAATAAATCATCTAATGCCAAAGCACCACCTTGATTGATAATGGTTTGCTCAACACCCCCAATTGGCCGTAATATATCAGGAAAATCTTCCGATGCAATCATGAGGTTAATATATTCAGCTGGTTCAGAACCTGGCGGTGTCGTTATTAACTCGTATTCCACGCCTATTTTTTCTTTGACATATTGCACATGTGGATCATCACTGTCCGGGATCGTTCCTTTTCCCATATGACTCTTGAAAACTGTTACAGTTGCTGATTCCTCTCCAGCATTATTTCCATCTGATGGATTATCTGTATCTCCTGCCTGTTCATCATTGGAACAAGCTGTCAATACGGATAGTATCAAAATTGCCAAAAATCCCATCCACGTTCTTTTTCTTTGCATCTCGTTTCCTCCCCCAAATGCAAGTTTATACTACTATGGAACCTACCATTGTCTTCTTGACAAAACATTTGAGCAAATAAATTAACATGGCTGTGATAATGTTTTCTATCGTTGCTGCTATCGGTGTCGCTAATTGCTTCACTGAAAGAATGCACACAACTTCAACTAAAAAAATAATTTATTCCTTACAAAAAAATGAATTGACTAGCGCCAAACTATTTGAGAACGCTGGCGCTAGTCTTACAATGAATTCTTTAATCGATCATTATTTCACTTTATCATACCATTCTTGGACACGATTCGTTACTTCTTCCCCACCTGACTGGTTCCACTTTTCCACGAACTCATCGAATCTTTCAATTGGCCATTCGCCAATCACAATCTTCGTTAGGTATTCCTGGAACAGTTTATGAGACTGGATATCTGGATAGCCTTGATAAACTGTACTTGGCAAACCATCACCAGCAATTCTTCTGGCATCTTTTGAACTTACTTTAAAAATATCTTTCACCATTTGTTGTTCTTCTTCCGGGAAGGAGTTCTCGATACGAACATCCATTGATTCTTCGGTTGTTAAATTTCTCATCCCTAACACGACTGGTTTATCATCAGAGGATGGCAATAAAACTTTTTTACCATCTACCACTTCATGCTGCACACCTTCGATACCGTACTGAATGAATTCTTCATATTCCGGATTGTAGAAAAAGTCGAGCAGTTTTAACGCATTTGCTGCATTCTCCTCTGATGCTTTCGGAATCATCCATTCTGGTTCACCCATGCTTTTTTGTGTAATATATCCGTCAAATCCTTCAACTTCAGGTAAAGGCATACCAACCACATATGCATCTTCTGCACCTTGCTTCATTGCAGCATATCTTTCTCTCAAGTTGGCAGGTAAGTGATACCAGCTTCCCACTACGTTATTGTTTATCTTCGCGGTCCAGACGTCACCTTTATTCAAAAAGGTCTCATTATCCAATAATTTCTCTGCATATAATTCACGGATAAACGCAATCGCTGCTTTCATATTTTCAGATGTACCTGCATAATTAATTTCTCCATCATAAATATCCCATTCCGGGTAGCCTTCCCACATTGCTATACCGAACATCGCAAATAAATGATCCATCCATCGACCGAATTCCCGGCCACTGGTAGGGAGTTCGTCTTGCTTGCCATTACCGTTCGGGTCCTGATCACGGAAGGCAATCAGCATTTCTTTATACTCTTCTAAAGTTTCTGGCATTTCCATTCCTACTGCATCCAGCCAGTCCTTACGCAATAATGCTGCACGCTCTGGAATTAAATAGACTTTTGGTATATAATAGATTTTTCCATCGGGAGATGCTGATCTTACAATATCCCAAGCCTCTTCTGGAATTCGCTCCCACACATTCGGCGCATATTTTGGTAATAACTCATCAAGAGCAAGCGCTCCACCCTGATTAATTAATGTTTGTTCGACACCGCCAATCGGACGTAAAATATCAGGGAAATCTTCAGAAGCAATCATTAGATTAATATATTCGGCAGGCTCAGATCCAGGAGGTGTCGTTAATAACTCATATTCAACTCCTGTTTCTTCTTTTACATATTGCACATGAGGATCATCACTTCCAGGAATCGTTCCTTTCCCCATATGACTTTTGAATACCGTAACGGTTGCTGTTTCGTCACCAGACTCCCCTGATTTCTCTCCTTCTGACTGATTATCTGCTTCCCCTGCCTGTTCATCACTTGAACAAGCAGTGAATACTGATAACATCAAGATTGCCAGTAAAACCATTAACCCCATCCATGTACGATTTCGTTGCATCTTGTTTCCTCCCCAGAATTAAATTTATTCTTTTATGGAACCTAATACTGCACCTTTCACAAAATATTTCTGCAAATAAGGATAAACCATGACGATCGGAATCGTTGCAAAAATAATCGTTGCCGCTTTTAATGTCGTCGTATTAAAATCAAAGTCTCCCATAATTAAATCAACCGCTGCTAATTGTTCCTCCGACGTAAAGAACGCACGCAGCCGCATTTGTAACGGCCATAAACTCGGATCCCTCAAAAACAAGACCGCTGATTTGAACGTATTCCAGTAACCAACCGCATAAAACAAACTGATCGTAGCCAATACTGGTTTTGATAGTTGTAAATAAATTTGAAATAGCAAGCGAAACTCATTACAACCATCAATCCGTGCGGCATCATCAATATCTTTTGGTATCCCCAGAAAGAAAGTACGAACGATGACCATGTTAAAGGTACTGATTAAACCAGGAATAATTAATGACCATATCGAATCCATTAACCCCACTTCTCTTACGGTTAAAAAGAATGGAATCATCGGTGCATTAAAGATCATTGTCAGCACCATAATTAACATAATTGGTCTGCGTAATAAAAACTCTTTCCTTGATAATGGAAACGCTGTCATAATCGTAAATAACATACTGAGAATCGTACCGACTACCGTAATAAAGACGGTGACACCAAAGGCACGCCATAATACTTCATTTTGCAAAATATGTTCCCATGTGGCAAGTGTAAAATTCACTGGAATTAAAAATACTTCTTTGGAATCAGCAGCTATTGGCGAACTGAAGGAAACGGCTAATAAGTGAAGCAAAGGCGCAATCATGGTAGATGCTAACACAATCAATACCAGATAATTAAACACCTGAAATAATCGTTCTCCTATTGTTTGTTTCATTTACCACAGCCCCTGTTCTGATTTTCTCGCAAGACGGTTAAAAATCCACAATAATGCAAATCCAATGACAGATTGGAATAACCCAATTGCCGTTGTCAAACTGTACTGCCCTTGTAGAACCCCAGCCCGGTACACATATGTTTCAATAATATCACCTACGGAATACGTCATTGGTGTCAACAAGTTGAATATTTGATCGAATCCTAATTCAAGGAAGTTACCAATATTCAAAAGAAATAATACTGCGATGGTAGGTAACATTAAAGGGAGTGTAATATAGATGGTTTGCTTAAAACGATTGGCTCCATCTATAACAGCCGCTTCATAAAGACTAGGATTGATTGCCGTTATCGCTGCTAAATAAATGATGGTACCCCATCCGATTTCCTTCCATATACCAGAAATAATGACAATGGATCTAAAGTAAGCTTCTTCCTGCATAAACAAAATCGGTTCAAAACCTAACATTTCTCGAAATGCATTTACAATCCCTTGATTGGCCAACAGCTCGAATACAATACCGCCAACGACCACCCAGGAAAGAAAATGCGGTAAATAAAATAAACTTTGTACTGTTTTCTTGACAATCAGTACTCTCACTTCGTTAAATAATAATGCTAAAATTATTGGTGCTGGGAATTGAAAAACTAACTGATAAAGTGCTATTAAAGCAGTGTTTCGTAATACTTCATGAAAATCCTGATAATGCAGAAGCATCTTGAAGTTTTCCAAACCGACCCACGGACTTCCTAAAATACCGTTAAAAATCTGGTAATTCTGAAACGCGATGACACTACCCATAAGCGGAATATACTTAAAAACAATATAAAAAATAATTCCGGGTAAGATCATTAAATAAAGCATCCAATGCCTGCGAATATTTTTGATCAGTCTGTTCTGTTTGACTCGATCCCATTTACTGCTTTTTTCGATAATCGCTTGATCAGCCATGCACTCCCTCCTTTCTGTTTGGTTGATCAAATCATACCTCGAACTATAATGTAAGCGCAATCAACCATTCTCATAATAACTATTCAATTCCTATATTCACACTATTTGGAGGATTGGTTCATTAAATGTTAGAAATGTTTGTTCTAAGAAACAGCAAGGATTTGAGAACATTTCGATAAAAACGGATGCATATTAGATATATCATGTTTCCTATAATGCGGATTATGTTAAGTAGAACTGTCTGAAATTGTGGCAATTATGATAGATTTCATCTACTTAGCAAAGCTCCGGAAATATGCTCCGCGTCCTGTGGGCACGGCTTCAGCTAGGCTACTACTTGAACAACTTCTTTGCTGCCTTGTACCGAGGAAGCTCACTTCGAAGCGATACTTGCAGGCACAGACAAAGTGGATCTTCAGCTCGCGCTGATTCCACGGGAGTCTCCGCATATTTCCTACGCTTTAAGGAAGTTCTGCAACTTATGAAACAGCTAAAAGTAGTGGTTCTAGGCGCTATGAAAGTATATGTGTAGTAAGAACACTCATTAATACCATATACCACATACTACCTCTTGCATCAGTTGTAGAGCAAGTAACATAGCGTAGGCCAACCACGTAGACTCCCGCGGGACGTGCAGGTGCTGAAGATCCACTTTGTGAAGCGCTCTTCTTCACAAAGTTAGCTTCAGCCGTGCCCCCCAGGACGCGAAGTGGTTGGCCGGAGCGGTATCACAGCACCTTAATCATTTCAAAAGAAGCACGTGGCTACTTAACATAATCCCCAATATCGGTAGCTACATTATTATTTTTACAATTATCGACTTTCTTGCTAACAAAAAAACGATCAGCAATTGAATGCTGATCGTTTTTTCTTATTCTACTGCAACTTGCTCTATCTTTGTTTCTGCGGGTTGCTCTTCTTTTTGTTGTGGAGTTGATTTCACTCGTTTGATAAAGAACGCTAATACCAACGCAACTGCCGCAATAAAGGTCGAGATGAAGAAGGTAAAGTTAATTCCGTTTAACATCGCCTGATTAATTAGTTCCTGAGGAATACTTTGTTCTGCTCCACCTGTTACTTGGCTTGGATCTAAGTTACCGGCAGCAATGTTTTCCTGAACAATATCTGTTGCACTTGATTCGGTACGCTTATTCATGATCGTAATTAACAATGCGGAACCGATCGCACCTGACACTTGCTGTAACGTATTATTCATTGCTGTACCATCTGGATAGTTCGCAGCAGGCAACTGATTTAAACCATTTGTCATGACCGGCATCATTACCATGGACATCCCAAACATTCTAAATGTATAAAGAATAACCAAAGTTGAATAAGCAGTGTCCATGCTAATATTACTAAAGAAGAAAGTTGTTGCTGTCGTAATCGTTAAACCAAGAATCGCTAATACCTTCGCACCATATTTATCAAACAATCGACCAGTAATTGGAGACATAACCCCCATTACTAATGCACCTGGAAGCATTAATAAACCAGATTCCATTGGCGATATACCACGAATCGTTTGAATATAAATCGGCATTAAGATCATCGCCGAGAACATCGCCATCGCAATCACGATAGAAATAGCAGATGATAATGCGAACATTGGGTATTTATAGATTCTGAATTCAAGCATTGGCACATCCAATTTCATTTGACGGACAATGAAAGAAACAAGACCAATGGCACCAACAATAATGGTACCGTACACCCACGGATCCCCCCAGCCATCATCACCAGCAGAACTGAATCCGTATAATAATCCACCAAAACCTATACTTGAAAGAACAATCGAAAATACATCTAATTTAATTTCTCGCTTACCTGTAATATCTTTCAATTTAAAGATCGAAATAATTAAAGATAAAGCAGCTATCGGAAGTACAATATCGAATAGCATTCTCCAGCTGTAATGTTCCACAATCCATCCTGATAAAGTAGGTCCAATAGCGGGAGCTGTAATCATAACAATACCAAAAGTACCCATTGCCGCCCCACGTTTTTCAACTGGGAAAGCATTAAGCATAACGTTCATTAGTAACGGCATCATAATAGCAGAACCAGATGCTTGAATCATTCTGGCAGCTAATAACACACCAAACGCAGGAGCAATACTTGCTAAAAATGTACCTAACGTAAAAAGGGTCATCGCTGTAATAAATAATTTCTTGTCAGAGAATCGTTGAATTAAAAAAGCACTTGCAGGAATTAATATACCGTTGATAAGCATATAACCTGTAGAGAGCCATTGTACGGACGTAGCATTTACTTCGAATTCAGACATTATCGAAGGCAAAGCTACATTTAATAAAGTTTCATTTAAAATAGATACAAACGCACCAATAAATAATATAGCAATCATGCCATATGGTGGTTTTTTCTCTATTGAATGATTGTTTGACATTCGTGTATCCTTCTTTCCATTATAGTTGTTAAATGAAGTACTTACTTATTCTATACCTATAGTTCAATAATTGCAATATATATTTTTTACCATATTAAAAAACATTGATATTATAGATTTTATTAGATAAAATTAAATTATACCATCGTTATAAAAGGGTGAAAAAATGAACGATACACGAAAAAAAATCATTGATGCTGCCCACTCCTTATTTGTCAAAAAAGGATTTGCAGCTTCTTCTGTACAAGACATATTAGACAAGGCTGAGATTTCGAAAGGAACTTTTTACAATCATTTTCATTCAAAAAATGACTGTTTACTCGCCATCCTTTCCTTCGTAGAAGAACAAATAGATACAGAACGTCAAAAAATCGCTATTGGTAAAGAAAAAGACAATGAAGAAGTCTTCATCGAGCAAGTCGCGATGAAAATGACAATGAACCGCGAGCATAATATGATGACGGTGTTTCAAACAGTTTCCATATCTGAAGATGAACAACTGAAAGCTTATATGCACAGAGCCCATGCGAAAGAACTCAAATGGCTGGCTCAAAGAATTGCAGATATTTATCCTGCCAAAGGAAGCCATTACACAATGGATCATGCGATTATGTTACTCGGCAGTATTCACAGCTTCCAGTTTGTTGCTAAATTAGGATCTGGTCAGACACCATCCATTGAGAAAGTCATTCGCTATGTACTTAGACGAATTAAGTCGATGCTTGACGATCAAATAAAGACACAAGAAACGTTCTTCCAACGACATTGGTTAGATCACGACTTCACAAATGAAAAAGATCAGCAACAGACACTTTTTCAGCAGTTAAAACAATTAGATACCGATTTACAAAGTAATGGTAACGAAACAAAGCTTGCCTATGTTCAATTTCTTATTAATGAATTACAAGCAGAGGAACCAAAATATTTCTTGATCGAAAGCGTCTGCCAATCCATGTTGCAAGCCTTTACTGATTCATCATTAGAACATGAGATTCAGCAAGTGGTCCATCTGATTCACAAATTACATTTATAGAAGAGATGGAGACATGCCAGCACATAAAACATGTCAATACGATCTAAAAGCCGAACATAGCACGAATCTTTTTTGATAAGATTCGGTGTTATGTTCGGCTTTTAATTTGCCTCTTACTTATTTCAAAAAAAATCACTAGCTAAGAAATTAGTTTAACATTAAACTTTTTTCACCAATACAGAGAGGAGCGAACGAATTGGTGAACACAAATATTTTTAAATTAATCCATATGATTGAAAAAATAAACAATGAACACATCATTCACTTTACAAAAGCTTATTCCTATCCGCTTGGCATTTCGCCGATCTTAGCATTGTCTGAGTTACGCTCACACGGTCCTTTAAAACAGGTAGAGCTTGCCAATACAAAAGGAGCCATGACAAATATTGCGACAAAACTCGTAAATCTCGGTCTTGCTGTTCGACAACCAGATGAACAAGATAAACGTACCATACGTATGGTGATCACACCTGAAGGAGAAAAAGCCCTTTCTGAGGCACAGGCGATAGGCAAAAAATTATTTATGGACATCTTTGAAGTATTAAGTGAAGAAGAGCTGAACCAATATTTAATGATTCAGGAGAAATTATTAGAAGCTGTAACCAAAAACGACTAATAATAAGGAGGAAACAAAATGAGCAGATTAGCAGGCAAAGTAGCAATAATTACAGGTAGAGCCCGTGGCATGGGTGCTTCTCATATCAAACGCTTCACAGAAGAAGGTGCAAGCGTCATAATTGCAGATATTCTTGAAGAAGAAGGAAAAGCATTAGCAAATCAATTAGGTGATAGCGTTGAATTTAAAATGCTTGATGTAACAAAAAGTGATAATTGGAAAGAAGTAATACAATACACTGAAAACACCTTTGGCAAGATTGATATTCTCGTGAATAATGCTGGCATTAGTATGAACAAATCACAGAAGAAGACTATCGAAAAATCGTTGATATCAATCAAATTTCCGTCTTCTTAGGTATACAATCTGTTCTTACTGCCTTGAAAAAGGTCGGTGGCGGATCGATTGTGAATATTTCGTCAATTAATGGACATGTTGGTGGCGCGATAGGCTATACAGATACCAAATTCGCAGTAAGAGGTATGACAAAAGCAGCTGCACTCAATTTAAGCCCGTATAACATTCGAGTAAACTCTGTTCATCCAGGTGTCATCGAAACACCAATGATCATGCAAGAAGATTCAAAAGAAACAATTGAGGCGTTCGCTAAACACATTCCTGCTGGCAGAGTAGCAAAACCAGAGGAAGTCACACAGCTGGTACACTACCTCGCTTCTGTTGAATCCAGTTACAGTAGCGGCTCCGAATTTGTCGTTGACGGTGGATTAACCGCACGATAATAATACTTCCTTAAATAGAATACTTCATTTATCAAGAACGTCGCAGTATCCACTGCGGCTTTTTTGATTTCCTTCGATCCCTAATAAATCCTTAGGCATATAGAGGATTCTTGATTTAAAGCTGATTCATGCCTACAGCAATTTACAAATACGAGCATATTGTTATTACAAAGAATGTGTAACAACTAACAAAAAAGATGCATGTATGTCATCAGAAGGTGTGATAGCAATTGAAAATCATGACTGTTTTAGGTACGAGACCGGAAATTATCAGGTTAAGTCTTATAATAAAAAAGCTAGATCAATTTGCTGACCAACATATCCTAGTCCATACTGGCCAGAATTTCACGGCTACACTCAACGATGTCTTTTTCGATGAATTAGATGTGCGTAAGCCTGATTATGTGTTAGGAACAAACCAACTTACATTAGGTGAGCAGTTATCTCTTTTATTTAAAGACCTCGAAAAGATTATTTCAAAAGAAAAACCAGATAAAGTACTCGTCTTAGGCGATACCAACAGTGGTTTAAGCGCCATTCTATCAGAAAGAATGGGAATTCCTGTTGTCCATATGGAAGCGGGAAACCGCTGTTTTGATTTGGAAGTACCGGAAGAAAAGAACCGAAAAATCATCGATGCCGTCTCTAGTTGCAATCTACCCTACACTCCCAACAGTAAAGAAAATCTTCTAAGAGAAGGCATACAACCTAACCGTGTCTTTCTATCCGGCAATCCGATATATGAAGTATTAGAGCATAACCGGTCCAAAATTGAACAAAGCACCATACTTGACCGGCTCCAATTAAAGGAAGACGGTTATTTTCTAGCAACCTTTCACCGAGCAGAAAATGTGGATCATGCTGGTAAATTAGCAGAAATACTTAAAGGATTGAATATGGTCGCAGATATATTTCAAAAGAAAATTATTTGCAGCGTACATCCCAGAACACAATCTCGGATCGAGGCAAGTTCGGGATTACCTGAACACCCTCTAGTTGAATTTCATGAGCCATTCGGATTTTTTGATTTTGTCAAATTAGAGAAAAACTGTCTTTGTGCCTTAACCGACAGTGGCACGGTACAAGAAGAATGTTGTTTATTTCACATTCCTACCGTAACAATTCGAAAAACAACCGAAAGACCAGAAACTATCGAATGCGGCAGTAACATGTTGTCTGGCATTGATGCACAACAAATTGCTCTGTCGACTCGCGTAATGATCAAACAACCACGAGATTGGACTTTTCCAGAAGGTTATGATCACCGCAATGTATCGGATAAAGTAATTAAAATTGTCATGGGAGGCATGAATTATGTTTAAAGATCAAACGATACTGATTACAGGCGGTACCGGTTCATGGGGATATGAATTGGTACGTCAGCTTATTTTATTCGAACCGAAAGAAATCCGGATCTATTCTCGAAATGAATCCAGCCAATTTACGATGCAACAAGAATTCGACAATCACCCACTCCTGAAATTTGTCATAGGAGATATCAGGGAAAAAGAAGCAATAACCGAAGCGTGCCAGGATGTCGATTACCTCTTCCACCTAGCGGCACTGAAACACGTACCGGTCTGTGAATATCAACCACTCGAAGCATTAAAAACAAATGTTCACGGTACACAGAACGTCATTGACGCTGCAATCGAGTGTGGTATTAAAAAAGTGTTATATATTTCTACAGATAAGGCCGCAAATCCTTTCAATTTCTATGGATTGTCAAAAGCAATGGGAGAACGACTTATCATTCATGCCAACACCTTAAACAGCGATACCCAATTTGTCTGTATTCGTGGTGGCAATGTGCTCGGAACTAACGGCAGTGTCATTCATGTTTTGAAAAAGCACATGAAAGAAAAAGGAAAAATCGGTATTACAGACCTAAATATGACTCGATTTTTCTTAACTATTGAAGATGCGATTCGACTTGTTTTTAAAGCCACTTCAGAAAGTATCGGTGGTGAAATATTTGTGATGAAAATGCCAGCTTGTAAAATCATGGACATTGCCCAAGTATTAATAGACGCCTCGGGCAGGAAAGATATTGCTATTGAAGTAATCGGAACGAGACCTGGTGAAAAAATCCACGAATTATTATTATCCGATAACGAAAGTCAAACAGCCATCACCTATGATGAAGAATATTTTGTTATTTTACCATTCATCCACATTGATGGTTTACAAGAGCATTATAAAAATTATCCACCTACTGAGCTTGCAAACTATAATTCCAGCAAAGATTTAATGTCAAAAACAGAGATTCATGCAATGCTCGCAAAAGGGAGGTTCATCTAACATGAAGCTGCTAGTTCTTGGCGGACATGGTATGGCAGGTCATGTCATTACAAATTATTTTAAGCAGAAAGATAACTTTCAGGTTTTTTATACGTCGAGAAATAAGACAGATAAAGATAGCATCTATCTAGACGTGACGAACTTGACAAGACTAGAAGAAATAATCGATATCATCAAACCTGATTTTATCATTAACTGTATCGGTGTTCTAATCAAATATGCACAGAAGAATCCAGAAATGGCTTATCAAATTAATAGCATCCTTCCATATCAAATCACCAAATTAGCGGATAGATACCAGAGCAAACTGATTCACCTCAGTACAGATTGTGTGTTCTCCGGAAAACAAGGCAATTACACAGAAGATGATGAAGCAGATGGCACTACGATATATGCGCAATCCAAAAAACTGGGCGAAATAAAGGAAGATCACCATTTGACCATTCGCACATCCATCATTGGCCCTGAAATGAAAGACGATGGCCAAGGATTATTTCTCTGGTTTATGAAACAGCAGGGTCAAATTAAAGGATTTGAGAAAGTGCTATGGAACGGTATAACTACTTTAGAATTGGCAAAAGCGATAGACGTAATGATAGAAGAGCAAGTGACTGGATTAGTTCATATCGGCGCCAAACAAAAAGTATCAAAATACACATTATTAAAATTGATCCAGGACATTTTTGATAAACATGACGTAGATATTATAGCTGATGACGAAAACACGTTGGATCGTACTGTTCAAAGTAACCGAAACGATTTCAGCTATGACGTACCATCCTACGAAAACATGCTTCTAGAGATGAAGGAATGGATGGAGCAATACAAATCGCTATATGAACGCCTATAAAATGGACAAGGCGAATCACCATATAAGTACTATTTGAATCTCATTAGGTCATTGTCCAATACCTCTCTCCCTTATATGTCATACACTATGTTATCTTGAAAAAGAGAGTTGGCTTATCATGAAAACATTCGTAACGGGTGGAGCAGGATTTATCGGGTCTCACCTTGTCGACCATTTAATACAACAAAACCATGAAGTGCACATCATCGATGATTTATCATCCGGGAAAAGATCTTATCTGCAGCCACAGGCTATTTTTCACCACATCGATATCCGCAGTGATCAAGCGGGTGATTTAATTAGGGAAGAAAAACCAGATATACTCTTCCACCTGGCAGCTCAAGCTGATGTGACAAGATCTATTGAAGACCCAAGATTTGATGCTGATGTAAATATTAATGGAACGATACAATTATTAAGGGCTTGCAATGATGCAGAGGTACAAAAATTCATCTTTTCTTCCACTTCCGCAGTTTATGGCAATTTACAGAAGGAATTAATTACGGAAGAAGATCGTGCCATTCCCTTCTCCTATTATGGATTATCGAAATTAAGCGCAGAATTCTATATTCAGTTATTTCATCAACTGTACCAGCTTCCGTATGTCATTCTTCGCTACGGAAATGTCTACGGTCCGCGTCAGACTGCTAAAGGTGAAGGAGGCGTGATTGCTGTTTTTATGGAAAAAATCAGAAACGAACTGCCTTTAATGATTCATGGTGATGGAGCACAATCCCGAGATTTCGTCTATGTTGATGATGTGGTGCATGCTAATATAGCAGCAATGGCAAGCGAACAGAACGGTATGGTACAAATAAGTACTGGTAAACGAACTTCCATCAATCAGCTCGTAGAATCGCTATCTTCTCTACACCCTAAACCACTTGAAACACTTCATAAACCAGGAAGAATAGGCGACATCAAGCATAGCTGCCTTGCCAACCAAAAGGCATTTGACTTGTTGAAATGGAAACCAAAAACAGAAATCGCACAAGGAATTCAATATACGTATTCCTATTATCAATCGTAAGCGCGAAATACTGGTGATATAAGAAATCTGTGTAAGCTGGTAGAACGATAGAAAGAATCGCCTTAATTCGCAGCATAACTTTACAGCATAAGAGAAAAGCCGAACATAAAGTGGATGTTGTTTGAAGACATTTCTAGTTATGTTCGGCTTTTCAATTGCTTGAATACTTATGTCAGTCCAGGGTTTTTCAGCTTTTTTCTTGTACAAAAAAGCCCTCTTGATATGTGCAGGGACTCAATACGCATTGGGCCGAACTAGAATACTACCAAGAGGGACCCTATTGTTAATATAAATTGGAACTCACTCCAAGAACTTGAATAGTAGAATTGCGATCATTACAAATAAATCGTTAGTTATCTTTCTTTATGGCACGCTCCTTTTTCTTAATTGCCTCCTGATAAATATGGAAAACCTTTTTGATCGCTTTGTTTATTTTCCAATGTTTTAACGCCCATTCTCTCACGTTTTTCCCTAGATGTTCCCTTAATAACGGATCTTCTAATAATCTTTTCATCTGCTCAAATAAGTGTTGCGAATTACCCATTCTTGTGATTAAGCCTGTTTTGCCATCTTGGACCATTTCAGGAAGACCTCCAGCATTACTGGTGATGATCGCTTTCCCTGCCAGTTGTGCCTCAATAACTGACAACGGTTGATTATCCAATTGACTCGGCAGAACAAAAATATCTGCTAATGATAACAAATATGGAATATCTCGACGATTACCAAAAAAATAAACATTCTCTTGTAAACCATATTGCTTCACTTTCTCTTGTAAATCATTCCGATCCGGCCCTTCCCCTACTATCCAGCAAACCCATCCATCATACTCTTTCTTTAATATTCTTAGCGCCTCAACCAAATCATAGACACCTTTTTTTTCAATAATTCTACCTGTAAACAAAATCAGCTTCTTATCCGCAGGACGCTCAATCTCCGTTTTTTCCGACATTTTCTGAATGAACGTTTCAATGTCGTAACCATAATGAAGAACTCGAAGTTTATTTTTAGGTATTTGATATTCTTTCATGAATATTCTTTTGAGCCAATGATTAGCAACGATTGTATATTCAGCAGCCATTGCCCCTTCCTTTTCCATTTCATCAAAATAACGACAAGCAATTTCAGCTGTAGGTGATTTAAAAACCCTCGTAACTGCATCTTTCAATTCTTGTGCCGCCGAGCCATGAATACTGGAAACTTGTGGTATCGTATCAGGTCTGATTCGATTTATACAAGCACTAGATATGACATCTTGAGTATGGATCAAATCATAATGAGTAATGTCCAGCTTTCGCGCTGCAATTTCATAAATACAGCGTTGCAACTCATAGTATCTAACATATTGGTCTTGCTGGATAGCCGAAGATTGCTTCTCACGAATTGCAAATGCTGTCTGTACTTCATCCTGTATTGCATTCTTCTCTATTTGCCTTTGCTTATTCCATATATGAACGATCGTATTTCCCTCATTGAACCCCATAAGATCCACCTGATGACCCTGTTGTTCATATTGATCTTTTAATTGCATCATATAATTCCACACACCACCGACATGCGGAACAGCCCAAAATGTGGCCAATAAGATTTTCATAGCACATCTCCTTAAATCTCTTTAAATTATTCTCCCTCTTCAATCTTATGCGAATTCGTCCATAATTGTTTGGATAGAAATCCTTTTTACTCTGTTGTAATGCCTGTTTATCGATGAACGTATTTATCTGCCTACAGCAATAACGGTCATCCAGCATATAATAGCACTACACAAAGTGATCGACTAAATGGAGGCCTGAAGATGAAACTAACCAATATAACGCATCAGCTGCAAATACCAGCAGATCACGAAAATTGGATTTGATTGCAGTGTCCAATAATAAGAAGTTGCTTATTACCGGAGCTAACGGTTTCACCGGACAGCACGCCTGTAGTTATTTTCATAAAAAAGGGTTTGACATAACTGCTGTTTCCCATTCAACGAGTAAACAAGAAAATCAAATTAGCTGGGTCAGGTGTAATCTCACTGAACAGGATCAGGTAAAACATTTAATAAATAGTACGAAGCCAGATTACGTATTACATTTAGCTGGACAAAATGATGTTAGTCACTCCTGGAAAAAACCAGTCCAATCGATAGAAACCAATATGCTTGCTACCTTATATCTATTGGAGGCGATTCGAGAAGTCGTTCCATTATGCCGAATTGTTGTCGTTGGATCAACGCTGCAGTTTAATCCTTTGTCAAAGAGTACGTTAAAACATCCATATGGCTTAAGCAAAACATTGCAAAGTCTGGTTGCACAGTCATGGGTACCGTTGTACAACATGGAAATTATTATTGCTAATCCTACCAACTTGATCGGACCAGGTCCTTCTAATGGAGTCTGTTCCATTATCGCGGAAAATCTAGCAAAAACGGAAAGTATGAACACCCCATCCCCACTCGAAATCAATTTACAAGCACAACGCGATTTTCTCGATGTTCGTGATGCGATTACGGCATATCATCTCTTACTGCTAAAAGGATCTGCTGGTGAAATATACAATGTCACAACTGGCAAAAATCGAACTCTTGGTGAAATTGTGAAACACTTTCAATCAATGTCCAGCAGTGATTTTCATGTTGGTTCAAAGACTACGAATCAAGCAGACATTCAACCAGTGGTAAATCCTGCTCGTTTACATGAACTAGGTTGGGAACCCACCATATCACTCAAAACATCATTATCAGATACACTTCATTATTACCGGAGACGGAACTCATCAGCGTAATTTGATAATGACAAATACACGGATATTTTAAGGAGGGGTATAGATGAACCCTAAAGTAACGATTGTAATGCCGTTTTACAACTGTTCCTATGTGGATCAGGCAATTGAGAGTGCACTGGCACAAACCTATGATAACGTAGAGATCATTGTAGTTGATGACGGATCTACTTCTTATACGGAAAAAATAAAACCCTATATGAACCAATTAACATATATCAGGAAAGAAAATGGTGGTACAGCTACCGCTTTAAATCGAGGTATACAAGAAGCCACTGGAGATTATCTTGTATGGCTTAGTTCTGATGATGTGTTTTATCCAGAAAAAGTTGCTAAACAAATGACATTTACTCAAGACAATAAGGCATTAATCAGCTTCACTAATTTTGATATTATTGACAACGAAAACAATGTAACCATGAAATGGGGAGGGTATCGATTAAAGGATGACGCCGAATTTTACAAACGATTTTTGCTGACGAATATTGTGAACGGATGTACAGTTATGATAAAAAAAGATTTGTTCGATCAATTCGGATTATTTAAGCCAGAGTATCGCTACACACAGGATTACGAAATGTGGTATCGATTAATCGTGAAAGGATATAAATTTCATTACTTAGATGAAGTGCTTACTAATTTCCGCAGACACGAAGAGTCCGGTACAAATAAACACTTACCTGAGCTTTACAAAGAAATGCATAAAATTGAACAAATTTATCGTCCACAATTATTAAAATTATTTAATATTAAATAACAGAGGAAACAGATTGTTTCGATGAGAAATAAATTAGGATAGAGGTGTGATCAATTGCTAGAAAAACAAAAGTATATTGATAAGTTATTGAGCTGGCCACCACCATTATACGACGAAGAATTTCCACTAATATTTTTTTGGAGACCAAAAGGAGGCTGTACCTCTTTAATCAAGTGGTATTTTTATCAAATCGGCTTACTTCAAACGGCATTAGATTATGATCCATGGGTTCATTTATACCGTGAAGAACAATTTTACAGGCAAAAGGATTATAAAGAAAACGTAAGGAAAGAGCTATTAAAAGGAGAGAAAAAAGTATATAAACTGGTTCGCAATCCATATAGAAGAGCTGTTAGTTCCTTCTTAAGCATGATAGGGAATGAACAGATTCGAGAGAGCGTGTTTCCTGGAGTCAATACCGGAATTTCCTTTAAGCAATTTTTGCACCAAGTAAAGCGGCTTGGAGTGAGCGGTGATAAAATTGATCTACACATAGCGGAACAATACGAAGAAGGGGAAGAATATTTTATTGACCGTTATCTAAAACTGGAAGACTTCAACGAACAAATCCCGCTAATTGAAAAGCAATTTAACTTAGCAGTCTCTCCCCTGTCAGAAATTACTCGTTCACCTCATCACATGAAGCAAAAAATGAAAGAAACGAAGGAGATTCACTTTTCGGATGTTCCCATCACGATTAAGGATCTAGATAACATACCGAAATATGATCAATTTTATGACGAAGAAACAGAACATTTAGTTGCTGACTTATATGCGAAAGATTTTAAGAGATTCGGCTATGCTAAATAAGATAGAATCAAATAAGATTAAGTATAACAAAACCGGAACATAGCGTCCCGGTTTTGTTTCATTTTACTCCTAAGTCATGCAACATCTTTACAAAGTTTTGTCCATAGCATTCCGGACTAAAACTTGTTTGCAAATGACTGTCTGCATTTTTAATAATGGCGTTTCTTGATGAATGATTGGACATCAGTTCTTTCGCTTGTTCCACAGCTTCTGTTACATTTCCTAGTGTATAATATTTTCCAGTCTGATTATGAATAACAGAACTTTTTACTCCGTCAGAATCTGTTGTCAACACTGGACAACGGCAGCTCATTGCTTCCAAAATCGATAATGGTGCGCCTTCTACCTTTGAAGTAGAACATAAAAATCCTCCAGAATCACCAATTCTTGAAAAATGCTCCGCCATTTTTTCATGTGGTACATTCGCATGGATGGTAAGACTGTCTTCTAAACCAAGCTCTTTTATCATGAGATTGAATGCATTCCGCTCTGTTGGTGTGCTGATCGTAGGATCTTCATACATATACAACTGTATATTGGAATTATACTGAATCATTTCCTTGCCAATCTGCAAGAATTCCCTCCAATTTTTATTATCCTCAATACGTCCAATCCAAGCAATAATGGGAGAATTTTTTTCACTTGAAGGTACATAACCAAACTGTTTCGTATCAAATGAGTTGTTAAAATGAAATGTCGGAACAGTCGGATAGAATTCGTCTATCAATTCTACTATATGAGGTGTTTTCGGTGTTAAAAAAGCATCAGCGTGCTTCATTACGGTAGGAACAGCCGATTGAAGCACTGATTTAGCCACACTTTTTGGCCCGTATCCTTGAATTTCTAGAATTATCTTTCCTCGGAATCCTAATGAACGGAAGACTGGCAGGATATCAAAGTCTGAAGTCACTACTAAAGCACTGTAATTATTCTTTGCAAGGATTTCTTTCAAGTCATTAACATCCTTGGTAATATAAGTTGGAGCACCATGATCATTCACAAGTTCTCGTCTTTTTTCATAATACAGAAAATGCGGGTTTATATGATGAGATTGAAGTACAGCTGATCTTTGACGATTTAATGTCTCTACTCCCCCGCTTGGGACATAATATACGAATAATATATTTATGTTCTCAGGTTGGTCGAGTGAAAGAGCTGTTTTCTCGACTAATTCACTGTGTTGGTTTTTCATTTTCTTACCACATTCTAATTCCTCATTTGTTTCATCCGAATACATACCGTCATCCCCCTTCGTATTCATACTATGTATATGTAAAGTTAGCTGGTAATGTTAACTCTTAAGGGAAAGAGGAAAAACGAGAAATAGCATGCTCTGATCTTTCATTTTTTCATTCCTTATCTATTAGGGGAAATAGGAATCTGGCTGAAGCAATTTTCTTCATTTCATCGAAAGAAATGCACAAAAAAAGAATGTATGTTCGAAGTTTTTTTGTTATAATTGACGTGGATAATGTTCTATTAGGGAGAAGTCGGCTAATCCCCGTCGAAAGGGGGTGATGCCACTGAGTATGTATGAGAGCTTTATGGTGCTTTTTTCATTTGGCACAATGCTTATCGCACTACTCGCTTTGATTGTTTCGATAATCAATAAAAAATAGACCTCCCTATTTACCCTGACAAGTGACTAGGTGAGGTCTATCGCGCAAGATAGCCGAACCCTCTCTGGGGGAACCGCTTATCCGAAAGCCACAGTGTTTGCTGTGGCTTTTATATTTGTGTTGATCTTATATTTATTATAACAGTTTGCAGCGAGTTTGTCATGAGTATTTGTCTCGCTTTCTATAACCCTTACCCTATACGTATCATTCGTTGAAAATTCCCAGCATTCTTATAATTCAAGTAGAATTCGTTTTTGAAAAGATCTAATTCGTGCATTGCTTTTTGATTTTTTATAGCATTTTTGGTCCATTCCCCACTAGATGGGCATATGCTATTGAGAATCATATTTCCAAAGAGGTGATATTTATGAATGATCCTATACAATCATTTCAGCAAGGTTATTTTCGGAACCCATCACATCATGGCGGAGGTGGCACTCATCATGGCCCCCATCACGGTGGTGGGCATGGACCAAATGGACCTGGATCCCATCACGCCCCAGGACCAAATCACGGAAACGGACATCATCCACATCATCCACCACACAATAATCCCTTTAATCCATTAGGTTTCGCAGCAGGAGCAGCTACTGGTCTATTACTAGGCACAGCGGCTTCTCCAGGACCATATACAGCACCATATCCTTATCAGTATCAGTACCCATATCCTCCATATCCTCCATATCCTTATTCTGCAGATTATCCAGGTTACCCTTATTATCCGTATCCATATCCAAACTATTACTATTAGAAAGATTCGGCATTCGCCTCATCTTTTAGCGAGTGCCGAATATCCACTTATACTTTTGGTGCATTCTAAAGTTTCACCACCTCGATTCTTCATCGTTAGAATCTCTCCTAACGTATGAAAAAAGAGCAAAAAACTGCTCATTATTGTATAAAGTACTGACACAACAGCATGTTATGAATCTGCTAACAGTCTTTTATTTATTTCATCTACCACTTCTTCAGTAGTTTGATTCCCTCCTAAATCAGGTGTTTTAATTCCAGACGTAATGGTGCTTGCCATAGCGTTGAATAATAGTGTGGCGAGCTCTGGATAACCAATATGATCCAGCATCATCTTCGCCGACCAAATTTGTCCGATTGGATTCGCAATCCCTTTACCAACAATATCTGGAGCTGAACCATGAACCGGTTCAAACATGGAAGGATATTTTCCTTCTAAATTAATGTTAGCAGCTGGGGCAATGCCTATACTTCCCATTATTGCTGCTCCAATGTCTGTCAATATATCTCCAAATAAATTACTTCCAACGATCACATCAAAGCTACTCGGCTTTGTTACTAAAAAAGCTGACAATGCATCAATATGCTGTGATTGCTTTTCAAGCTTCGGATAATCTTCGCCTACTTCCGCAAAGATCTTATCCCAAAATGGCATACTATAAACGATACCGTTAGATTTAGTGGCACTTGTCACTTTTTGATTTCGCTCTTCGGCCAAGGTACATGCAAATCTGATCGTTCGTTCTACTGCTTTCCTGGTGAATACTGCGTTTTGAATGGTTATTTCATCAGGACCACTGTGCATGGTTCCGCCAATCTCACTATATTCACCTTCACTATTTTCACGAACAACCATAAAATCAAAATCGTTTGGATTGGCTAAGGGGGATGACACACCTTCTATATATTTTACAGGACGTAAATTTATAACCTGTTGACACTCTCGCCTAATTTTAATCAATAATCCCCATAAAGAGATATGGTCTGGAACAAGGTTTTGGTCGCCGACAGCGCCTAAAAAAATTTGCTCATGCTGCTTTAATTCATTGATACCATCCTTTGGCAACATTTCTCCATGTGCTAGATAATAATCACATCCCCACGGAAATTCCGTAAACTGAAAGGTAATACCGCCATGGATATCTGCTAATACATTTAACAAATCCAGCGATACAGGGACAACCTCTTTTCCAATTCCATCACCGGGAATCACAGCTATGTCATGTGTAACCATAAGGCACCTTCTTTTTTTGTAAAATATGAATAGTTGTAACCGCTCAAGACTCGCCTTATCTTTCTCACGCTCATGAACATTCCACATACATGACGAAATACATTCAACCGGCTATGCGAACACTTAGCGTTTTCGATACATCCACTTAGTTTCACCAAACTCTCCATGTATCCCTCCATCTTCTTCATCATAGCCAAGTGACATTAAGATCATATACCAATCGATACATATTGTTTCTCTAAAAAGTCCTCAATACCCTGATGGCCGCCTTCTCTGCCAACGCCGCTTTCTTTCATTCCGCCAAAAGGAGCTTGTGCGGCAGAGACGATTCCTTCATTCCAGCCGACAACACCGTAATCGAGATTCTCAATCAGCTTCATACCTCTGCTTAAGTTCTCGGTAAATACATACGCCGCCAGACCATAAGGCGTATCATTCGCTAATTGTATTGCTTCTGCATCTGTTCTCACCTTTTGAATCGGAGCGACTGGGCCAAATGTTTCTTCCTTCATCACAATCATATTAGCATTGACATCCTTCAAAACGGTTGGTGCATAATAATTGTCGCCAGCCGCAGCATTTCGGTCTCCGCCAACAACCACTTGTGCTCCTTTCGACACCGCATCATTTACATGCTCTTCCACTTTTTCTACTGCTCCGTGATTAATTAACGGGCCAATATCTGTATCACTATTCAGACCATTACCAAGCTTCATGCTTTTTACTTTTTCAGCAAAACGCTCGATAAAAGCGTCATAGATTCCCTCTTGCACATAGATTCTATTCCCACATACACACGTTTGACCGGCATTTCTGAACTTCGATGCCATTGTTCCTTCCACTGCCTTATCGAGATCCGTATCATCTAAAATAATAATAGGAGCATGACCTCCAAGCTCAAGCGATAATCGCTTCAATTGCTTGGCACCTTGTTCCATCAGTTTTTTGCCAACAGCGGTAGAACCGGTAAATGTCACTTTCTTCACTTTGGCATTCCCCATCAACTCTCCACCAATTTCAGTGGATGAACCGGTAACTATATTCACAACACCGGCAGGGAAACCTGCCTCATGGCAAAGCTCCACTAATTTGATTGCGGTTAAGGGTGTTTCTCCGGATGGCTTCACAACAACTGTACATCCAGCTGCAAAAGCCGGAGCCATCTTTCTAGTTAACATGGCTGCCGGGAAGTTCCACGGAGTAATAGCTGCGACAACACCTACGGGTTTCTTCCAAACTTGCATTCTATTATTCGGTTTATGAGAGGGAATCACTTCCCCATAGATTCGCTTCCCTTCTTCTGCATACCAATCAATATAAGACACGGCATAATCGATTTCACCACGAGATTCTGCTAACGGTTTTCCCATTTCTAATGTCATAATCCTTGCGATTTCTTCCTTCTGATCAATAATTAGTTTCGCCCATTCTTTCAGTAATCGATATCGCTCATAAACAGTCGCTTCTGACCAGCTTTTAAAAGATGCCGCAGCTGCGTCAATTGCTACACTCGTTTCTTTTGCACCCGCTTTTGGTATGGTTCCGACGATATCGCCTGTTGCCGGGTTGTAGATATTCTTCTGTTCGAGTTGTTGACCGGTCCATTCGCCATTTATATAATTTAATCCATTCATGTTAGCACCACCTTATTATCATTTATTGGTATTACACCACTCAATGATAGCATGTGTAATAATTTCAGCTGTTTCAAAGATTTTATCGAGTTCAATATATTCATTTGCAAAATGGGCCATGCTGGTTGTTCCCGGTCCAAAAATAACACTTGGGATATCACCTGCCTGTGTCAGCAGTCCGCCATCCGTCCCCCATGTTGAACCAGCAATAACCGGTTCTTCTTGTTTAATCGATGTATAGGTTGCTTTTAGAACGTCCATAAAGGCGTGATTTAACGGACAGTCACCAGGAGGAAGACGTAAGCCAAACCATTCCACCTCAACGGGATGCTTCTGAAACCATGGATCTTTTTCTGCTAAATTGGCCAAAGTATCTTCAAACTCTTGCCTTGCCTCTTCAATTGTTTCTCCTGGCGCAATACCATACCTACCCTCAATTTCTACGTGATCAGGTACCGCTGAAGGGAAGTATCCACCTTTAAAACTACCAACATTTAAAGGGATCGGAATTGGATTGTCTGCATACAACGGATCTGTGATACGATCGTTTCGTTTTTTCTCTAATTCGAGGAGGGTTTGATAAACGAGTACCCCTTTATCAATCGCGCTCACTCCCTCGTACCTCGTACCACCATGCGCAGATATACCCTTGACCTTAAGTCGAAACCAATTCGAACCTTGTTGCTTAGGGAAAATTTTCATTTGACTTGGTTCTGGAATTAATGCAACATCTGCCTTGTAACCTTTTTCGATAGCAGAGAGCGTTCCAGAGCCACCAGACTCTTCCTCAATCACACTGCAAAAAATGATATCTCCTTTTAACGTCAGATTCATTTCTTTTATGGTTTCCAGCGCTATAATCAAAGCCAGGTTCCCACCTTTCATATCGGTTGCACCTCGACCGAATAATTTGCCATCCTTCACCTTTCCTGAAAAAGGATCATCCTCCCACGGATCCAAATCACCTGCTGGGACGACATCAATATGACCATTTAACATAATCGAATGACCTCCCCCTGAACCAGGCAATACACCAACGACATTCGGACTCCCTTTAAAACTTTTACGCGTCGAATTAAAAAAAGGATTTTGTGAAAGTGTTTGATAATCTGGTTCCCAAACATCGACCTCTAAGTCCAATTCATGTAATTTTTCGGCAACAATAGTCTGCACGCCTTGTTCATTGCCCACTGTACTAGGCTGCTGCACCATTCGTTGAAGCAGGGTGGTATAATGCTCTCGTTTGCCATCAATACATGTTTTAATCTGTTGAGACAAATCCAAAATTATTTCCCCCTTACTGTTGTTGGGATCACTCATGCTCTCTTAAATAAATATGTCTTCTGACGGATAATTCTATCAGAGATTTATCCTGTACTTGCAATGCATGAAACAAATCTTCATGCTCCTTGTAAAACAATTCTTTGTTCTGCTTATAATACGTATCTAGCTCCGACAAAAAGGTGCGTATTTGAACTTGAATCAAATCATACATCTTCACTATTCGCGAGTTATTACACAAATGGACGACAAATAAATGGAATTTCAAATCCAGATCAAACATCGCATTCCAATCATCTGTCTTGGCCAATTCTTTCATTTCATCGATAATGTTACTTAATTGCTGGAAATCTTCTGCTGTCATCACTTCTGATGCATTGATAAATGCCTGTGTTTCCAGAATAGCCCGAACTTCCATAATCTCACGAACATCTTCATCACTATGTTTAATAACAAAGGTACCTCTTCTTGCCTTATTCTCAAGTAACCCTTCAAACTCCAATGTTTGCAAGGCTTCTCTCAGCGAACTTCTGCTCACCCCAAATTCTTCGGCCAGACTTGCTTCATAAAGTCGCTCACCAAACTCAATTTCACCATTCCAAATACGTTTTCTAATTTCTTCTGATATCACTTCACTGAGCGGTTTTTGAACTAGTTTATTGTTATCATTCATTACTCTCTTCCTTCATAAAATTTATTAGCACTCCTGAACGATTGTCGACATAACTATAATATAACCACATTTTACCCGCTAGTATGCTAACTGTCAATAATATATCTGAATATTACGAACTATTGACTTTTCCTGAAATATGTGCAAAATTATAAGTATACCTCATCTTGTCGACATACGACAAGTATCCTCCCGAACGAAAGGAGACTTCTCTTATGAAAAAAGCGAAAGTAATGGTTTATAATCGTGTGTCCAGGGAAGTCCAGGAAAAACTAAAAACGCGTTACAACGTCGTAAACTACCAACATATCAATCCTCTAAAACATGAATTATTCTTAGCTGATTTAAAAGACACCGAAGGAATTATCGGTCTCGAACTCCCAGTAACCGAAGAATTATTAAAACAGGCGCCGCTTTTAAAGATTGTATGTAATGTGTCGACCGGTTATAACAATCTGGACATCGAAGCGATGACAAAATACAGTGTAATGGCTACTAACACACCTGGTGTGCTCGAAGAAACAACTGCTGATGCTGTTTTCGGTATTTTGATAGCAACTGCCAGACGAATTCCTGAACTTCACAATTATTTACGGAGCGGCGGCTGGAAACAGTATCTTACACATGATCAATTTGGTGTCAATGTCCATCATAAAACAATTGGCATTATCGGCATGGGAACGATTGGTTCACTTATCGCCAAACGAGCTTACGGTGGATTCAACATGAATGTTCTCTACCATAACCGCACACGTAACGAAGATGCAGAAAAGAGATACAATGCAACCTATTGTGAAATGGATACGTTATTAACGAAAGCTGATTTCATTTGCTTAATGACGCCTTTAACACCGAGCACGAGAGATTTAATTGGTAAACGGGAATTTGATTTAATGAAACGCTCCGCTATTTTTATCAATGGTTCGAGAGGAGCAACAGTTGATGAAACCGCACTAGTCGAAGCCTTAAAGCAGAAAAAAATACGCGCTGCTGGTTTAGATGTTTATCGGCAAGAACCAGTAAACCATGACAATGAATTACTCCAACTAACAAACGTCGTCACTACTCCACATATCGGATCCTCTACCTATGAAACAGAATTAGCCATGTCGAAACTAGCCGCTCAAAACCTGAATGAAGGTTTAAGTGGGAAGAAGCCTGCCAACTTAATCAATAGAGAACTTTTCATTCAAACGGAGGGAAATGAATATGAAATTTAATACCGGTAATCTCTTTCGTAAAGATGAGCAGTATGTATGGCATGCCATGAAAAAATATAATCCAGATGCAACCATGATCACAAAAAAAGCTGGTGGCGTTTGGATAACAGACATTAACGATCATAGATACCTAGACGGAATGGCAGGATTATGGTGCGTGAATGCTGGGTACGGACGTGAGGAAATTGCTGATGTGGCCAGTGAGCAGCTGAAAGAGATGTCTTATTATCCATTAATGAATAGCCATGTACCGGCCATTGAATTAAGCGAGAAGCTTAATGAATGGCTTGGCGGCGATTATGTGATTTTCTTTTCCAATAGCGGCTCTGAAGCGAATGAAACAGCCTTTAAAATTACAAGGCAATATTTTCATCAGAAAGGTAAACCTAGTAAACATAAAGTTGTGTCTAGATACCGCTCTTATCATGGAAGTACCATCGCTACACTTGCAGCTGGCGGTCAGATGCAGCGCGCCTATAAATACGAACCTTTAGCGCAAGGATTCTTACACGTTTCTCCACCAGATTGTTATCGAAGCCAATTCCACCGCGAAGATGGAACGTGTTGTGTCGAAGCAGCCAATGAAATCGATAAAGTAATGACCTGGGAAATGAGTGAAACAATCGGCGCCGTCATTATGGAACCGATCATTACTGGAGGTGGCGTCCTTGTTCCTCATGATAGTTACATGAAGCGGGTGAAAGAAATTTGTGAGAAACATGGCGCTTTACTAATCTGCGATGAAGTGATTTGTGGATTTGGCCGAACCGGTAAGCCATTTGGTTTCAATCATTATGACGTGCAGCCTGATATTGTCACCATGGCGAAGGGATTAACAAGTGGATATATGCCTCTTGCTGCTACAGCCGTGAAACGAGAAATCTATGAAACTTTTACTACAACTGACGATTATGATCATTTTCGTCATGTTAATACGTTTGGTGGTAGCCCCGCCGCTTGTGCCGTTGCTTTAAAAAATCTTGAAATTATCGAAGAGGAACAACTCATTCAAAACTCCGAATCTCTAGGTGAATGGTTGTTGCAAGAATTACAACCATTAATGGACCACCCGAATGTAGGAGACATCCGCGGAAAAGGATTACTCGCAGGTATTGAATTAGTGAAAGATAAAACATCAAAAGAACCAATAGAAGAGGAACGAGCAGCAAGCATCGTGAAAGTGTGTAAAGAACAGCATATATTAATTGGTAAGACTAGTGATACCGTTGCTGGGTTTAATAATATTATTACCATGTCTCCACCGCTTTCTATCACCAAAGATGAACTCCAGCTAATCATCGATGCATTGAAAATGGCGATAGCCAAATTATAATGAACCGAAAGGAGATTATCTATGATTATTGGCGTTCCTAAAGAAATAAAAAATAATGAAAATCGTGTTGCGCTGACACCAACAGGAGTAGCACAATTTATCGATAATGAACATCAGGTTGTAATAGAAAAGGACGCTGGTACAGGTAGTGGTTTCTTAGATCAGGAATACCTCGAAACAGGTGCGACCATCGAGGCTAACGCAGACGATGTGTGGAAGCAGGCTGATATGATTCTAAAGGTAAAAGAGCCATTAGCATCAGAATATCGTTATTTCAGGGAAGATCTCATCCTCTTTACTTATTTACATCTAGCAGCAGAACCGGAATTAGCGAATGCATTAATCGATTCAAAGATCACAGCTATCGCCTATGAAACCATTGAAGAGAATGGAAAATTGCCCTTGCTTACACCAATGAGTGAAATCGCCGGAAGGATGGCTTCACAAATAGGTGCACAGTTTTTAGAAAAAATACATGGAGGAAAAGGAATTCTCTTATCTGGTGTCCCTGGCGTCTCACGCGGTAAAATAACCGTTATTGGCGGTGGTGTTGTCGGGACAAATGCAGCCAAAATTGCCATCGGATTAGGTGCAGACGTGACAATAATTGACCTTAATCCTGATAG
Source organism: Gracilibacillus caseinilyticus (assembly GCF_022919115.1). Classification (NCBI taxonomy): domain Bacteria; kingdom Bacillati; phylum Bacillota; class Bacilli; order Caryophanales; family Bacillaceae; genus Gracilibacillus; species Gracilibacillus caseinilyticus. The sequence goes on from NZ_CP095072.1 coordinate 52,069, forward strand.
ACTACGAGAATTGGATGACTTATTTGGCAATCACATCCGCACACTGATATCCAATCCAGCAAACATTGCCAGTGCAGTGACAGAATCCGACCTGGTAATCGGTGGCGTGCTCATTCCGGGCGGAAAAGCACCAAAGCTCGTTTCAGAAGAAGTAGTTAAAAAGATGAGTCCAGGCTCTGTCATTGTGGATGTGGCCATTGATCAAGGCGGCATTGTCGAAACTGTCGATCACATTACGACTCACGATCACCCTACGTACACAAAACATGACGTCGTTCATTATGCAGTAGCAAACATGCCTGGATCTGTCCCGAGAACCGCAACAAATGCGCTAACCAATGTCACCCTCCCCTATGCACTCAGCATTGCCAATAAAGGTCTTACGGAAGCATGCAAAAGGAAACCATCGATCCAAAAAGGCATCAATGTCGAAAACGGGAAAATTACACACGAGCTAGTTGCGAAAGATCTTGAGAAGACATTGGTTAATTGAGAATATAATGCATAATTTGTCCTATGCTCTCATTGTCCAAAGACTATAGATGCTTTAGCGTGGACAGAAATGAATGTGTGAAGGCTTGAAACCGACCAATCAAGATATCAATCTCTATTGCTACGTTATAGATGAAGGGAACTACGAAATGACACTTTTTTTAGAACACTTCTCTTCATTCTCTATTGTGAATTCACTAATTGTCCGATAGAAGTGTTCAAACGGACAAAAACCGATGGAAATGATGCGGAGTTGTCCGATAGAATCTTCTATTTAGTATTAGATAGTGAAATTGTCGAGCAAGAGGCAAAACTCGTATCCATTGTGGTCCAGCAGGCAGCAATCTCCGCATGTATTACCTAAATCGTTTAAAAGTTATTTATAATGTTTGCAATACAGTGGCAATTAGCTGTATAAAGATACATTACAGATTTTTCTTGGTTCAGGCGTTTCTTCTCTATCTCGCTTTCCTTACGCTTGAAGTTGCTCTAACTTCAGGCGTTTCGTTCGTTTGGCCTTCCTTCCATTGAAATTCCCTTCAACAGAGAACACATCTTCTAATCGTGCATCGTTCATAAAAACGTATATTTGCGAAAGGTTCCGATGCTTTTATCGAAAACTTAAAACCTGTTCTCACCTAACTCACTTATGACGATTATGAATTAACGCAAATTGCTGTGCCAGATAATTCGGACTGTATGGCATATCATTTCTCAACCAAGCAACAATTGTTCCAATCAATGCAGATGAATCATACCAGATCAGTATCTCTTTTTGAATACTCGCTTTCTCGGCAAAAGATTCATTGCCTCGATTTTCAATTCCGGACATAATTTTGTCCACCAGAAGCTGCATAAGGCGATCTTTAAATACTGGAACGCCTCTCGTTGTCAGAACGACTTTATAAAAGTTAGCATTAGCTGCTATATGCTCCAGGCATTTGGACAATACTTCTCCTGTAGGCTGTTTTGATGTTCGGTTGATTCTTGCCTCTTCTATAACACTGGAGATATCTTCTACCATATCATCCGCCATCTTGTCCATCATATCAGTAATATCTTTGTAATGCAGATAAAATGTTACCCGATTAATGGTAGCCCTTTCTGCCAGCCGGTTAACTGAAATTTTCTTAATATCCATTTCTAACAGCAAATCGATAAAGGCATCTCGAAGTAACTGACGTGTACGAATAATACGTGGATCGACTTTTTCTTTTGTCTTCACCATTCTCTTTCCTCCCACTCTATATTTACATATGATTATTTAATGTAGTATTTGTCTCTATTTTGCTACACTATAGTTCAATTTGTAAACTAATTTACACTTTATAAATTATTGTTGGTTGAATACTGGCATAATAACAATTATAATGTTCTTTGTGTCTTAATTTAAACAACAATTTGTAAATTAAATAGCTTGATCAACCATAAAGGTTGCAGAAAGGATGAACAATATTGACAACTAGTGCTAAAACAGGAAATAATGCAAAAAAATGGTCGATTTTAACCATTATGATTTTAGGTTCGTTTTTTGCATTATTTAATCAAACCACGATGACAGTCGCACTCCCACCACTAATGGAAGCATTTAACATAGACGCGTCAACTGGACAATGGCTGACTACAGGTTACATGCTGGTAAATGGCGTATTGATTCCGGTTACTGGATTCTTAATGAAACGCTTCTCGACAAGACAATTATACTTAGCTGCAATGATTATTTTCCTTATAGGTACTCTCGTATCTGCAATTGCACCAACTTTTGTCATATTACTTTCTGGTCGTCTGATTCAAGCCGCATCAACAGGAATTATGATGCCTTTGTTAATGAATGTCGTATTGTCATTATTCCCACCAGAAAAACGGGGAACAGCAATGGGGACTGTTGGACTGGCAATCATCTTCGCACCTGCTATTGGTCCGACATTGGCCGGATATATTTTAGATAATTTTTCTTGGCGTGTGTTATTTTTTGGAATGATTCCATTTGTTCTTATAATTATTATATGCGCATCAATCTTTTTGAAAAATGTATCAGAAACAACAACTAGCAAAATGGATTTTGTCAGTCTCGTATTATCCACTATTGGTTTCGGCGGTATTTTATATGGATTCAGTGAAGCAGGTAATAATGGGTGGGGGCATTTGGAAGTTGTAATATCACTCATAATCGGTTTTATCACAATTGGCGTATTTACTTGGAGACAGCTTAAGTCAAATGATCCGTTTCTTGACTTACGGGTTTTCCGTTACAATATGTTTTCCTTAACAACCATTATTAACTGCACCGTAACATTTGTCATGTACGCAGATATGATTTTATTACCACTTTATTTACAAAATGCCCGAGGTTTTTCTGCGTTAGAATCAGGCTTATTAATGTTACCTGGTGCATTGTTGATGGGCTTGCTGAGTCCTGCTGTTGGTAGATTGTTTGATCGATTTGGAGTCAAATGGCTTGCAATTATCGGGTTAATTATTATTTTGCTTACAACCTATTCCTTTACTAATCTGACCGATTCGATCAGCTATACGGTACTGATTTTAATGTATGCTGGACGTAGATTAGGTATGGCGCTGTTCTTGATGCCATTACAAACAGCTGGTTTAAATCAATTGCCGAATAGTTTGCACGCACACGGTACAGCGATATCGAACACCACCCGTCAAGTAGCCGGAGCCATCGGTACATCGTTAATTGTCACGATTATGACGAGCAGAACAAAAGACCACCTTCAAGAAATGATCACAAATGGCGCTGCCGGATCACAGGAACATTTAACAATGGAAGCGTCCATTCAAGGTATTAATGATGCCTACTTTACGATGTTATTTTTTGCATTCATCAGCCTTGTCCTCTCGTTCTTTATTAAACGGGTAAAACAAGCATCTGAAAACAGCTTACAAACTTCTAATTAGCATAAATTAGTGGGAAAGACTTGGCCATTGGTCAAGTCTTTTTTTTGCTATTGACACTCGAAAATCATCAAGTATCTTTATTTTGCTTTCGATAGGAATAAATGGAATTTTATGTTAAACTAATCTTTAGGGCTTAGTGCAGATAGATAGCGCTTTACTAGTAGTTTCACATGGTGAAAGCAACGAATGAAAACTTGGTTTTGGATTTGTTTAATAGCTGTCCTGTCCTTTTTCACAGGTGAGCTCGTTTTACTTATCTTAAATGAAATTAGTACAATATTGAAGGATTTCTATGAAACAAGAATAAATAGATTAAAAAGTTGTATAACAAGATAACAAGCTTATTCAATTACATGATAAAGGAAGTTACTTATGAGAAAAATGTATGTTAGGTACGACTTATTATATATTCTGCTACTATTTACAGGCGTTAGTCTTTTTGCTATTTATAATGCTCAGCAATTAAATCAATATGAAGGTGAGAATTTTGTATTCAAACAAGCTGTATGGATTTTACTGGGAATTATAGCAATTGCTTGCCTACAATTATTAGAGACACAAACTATTTACTTACTAAGTACCGTTTCATATTATTTCGGCCTATCTTTACTAGTAGTTTTACTTATTAGTCCTGAAACTATAGTACCCACTCTTAATGGAGCGAATAGCTGGTTCCAATTCAACGGAATTACTTTTCAGCCATCTGAACTAACCAAAATCACAACCATACTATATTTATCTTATGCCATCTCTAAGCATAAGGAGAAGTTCCATACTTCAAGCTTAAAGTATGATTTACTTCTCTTTATAAAAATTTTATTAATTGGCCTTGCGCCTGTTGTCTTAATATTACTTCAGCCTGATTTTGGTACTGCTATGGTTCTTGCAGGCATAACGATTATTATGTTGTTCCTCTCAGGTATCAATTGGAAAATAATTTTCGGAATTGCTACTGTAACAATTACAGTAGCAAGTATATTCATTTTTATGGCAATTAATCTACCTGATGTCATGCAAAACACTTTTAAAATTGATAATTACCAAATTAATAGAATCGAAACATGGATCGGATTAGGAGATAATGATTCAGGTAATTCTTATCAAATTGATAAAGCCTTGGTTGCTATCGGTTCTGGTTACCTCCATGGGTATCAAGGTGAAACCTCATCAATTTATATACCAGAAGCTCATACAGATTTTATATTTTCAATCATTGGTCACAACTTCGGCTTTATCGGAGCGGCAATTGTCATTTTCTTGTACTTCTTTTTAATCTATACATTAATACAGATTGGATTAAAATTATATAACATCAATTTATTCGGTTCATATATTTGTTTTGGTTATATTACTTTAATCTTAATCCACACCATTCAAAACATAGGAATGAATGTAGGAATAATGCCTATTACCGGTATACCGTTACTATTAATCAGTTACGGCGGAAGCTCCACTTTAACTTCTTTGATCGGATATGGATTAATTTATAAAGCTGGATGCGAACTATTAAAAGAAGAAGATTATATGTTCAAAGAGAGTGAAGTGCACTAACTCTTATCTGGTAAAATTTATTTGTATTATGATGATTTTCGTTATTTTTATCACTGACTGTGCCGACACGAACTTCTCAATAATCCCACTCCTCCGCAATTTTGCTTTGAGTTTTATTTTAAGATCTTTAGAAAAACCGGATATTCTCCCGGTTCTAACTAATATATATAGAACTTCCTTTAATACGGATTATGTAAAGTAGCTTAGCGGTTATTTTGAATTGTTGTTATGTGGAAGGATATCGCTCCGGCCAACCACTTCGCGTCCTGAGGGCACGGCTGAAGCTAACTTTGTGAAGAATACCGCTTCACAAAGTGGATCTTCAGCACCTGCACCTCCCGCGGGAATCTACGTGGTTGACCTGCGCTAGGATAGGTACTCTACAACTTTTGTAAGAACTAGCATATTGAGCGCATCCACAAATAATAGCATTTGAATGAATAACATAAAGCCTAGAACCACTGCTTTTAGCTGTTCCATACGTTGTAGCACTTCCTTAAGCGTAGGAAATATGCGAAGACTCCGCATGAGTCAGCGCGCGAGCTGAAGATCCACTTTGTCTGTGCCTGTGTCTGCAAGTATCGCTTTGAAGTGAGCTAACTCGGCACAAGGCAGCAAAGAAGTTGTTCAAGTAGTAGCCCGTGCCCCACAGGACGCGCAGCATATTTCCGGAGCTATGCTTAGCACTCAAGACATATCAAAATCAACACTAAGATACTTTACATAATCCGTATTATAAGAACTCATACTGCAATATTATTTTATGATTTGCCTTCATGACAGTCATAATATAAAATACTTTCCTTACTTAACGAAAACATCATTTTAACCGAAACCATCGGTGATAGTACAGGAAGAAAATTAACAAGAGAAGAGTCAATCATTGTTAGAGAATTGTTCACTTCCAAGGACTTTTCATAAATAAAGGAGTGGTTTCTTGAAAAACAAACAGCTTGTAAAATATTTCATATACTCCATTGTTGTAGCTGGACTTTAATAGCACTAGGCTTTTACAGTCTGGTTCATTCTAATACCATTGAAAATACGAAAGTTGTCAAGGTTGATTGCGCAGGTCAAGATTATGTAACAGTTGCCAATAAGAAGATAAAATGTGACCACCATTACTACGTTTTTCTTAATGATATGAAGGTGTCAGTAAAAAATCAAAATACTTGGAACATCATTGATAAAAAACAAAAATATGATGTGACGTATGAATGGTATGGATTTGAGACACCTACCTTAACATCTATCAGACTAACAGGAGATACTGCTAATTCTCACTAGCATTTTAGAATACAAAAAACGCTTGGATGTGAAATATCCAAGCGTTTTACAAACATTACTTAATGACTAAGCAGCATGTTGTTCTAAGCTGTTTTTTGTATAGTATTTTTCACTTCTCATAATCAATCCACCAACAATAACAAATGCCAGAATGATGAATGCCATTACAATATAACCACTTTGGAAGCCAATCGCACTGTACAATACACCCATTACGTACGAGAATATGGTAATACCGACTTGCTTAGCAAAGTTAAATCCTAACATGTAAACCGTTGCAGACAATCGTACATCAAATACTCCAGTAATGTACTTCATAATAGAAACAAGCATTAAAGGCATTTCGATCGCTGCTAGTAAGCGCCAGATTGCAAGCATCCAAATCTCGGTAAACAGTGCTGAACCAAGAACACGGACAAATAACACCGCCCCAGCTATAATTAGACCGTTTTTGGCTCCTATTTTATTAATGATAAAAGGTGTTGCAATCATGAAACCAGCTTCAAGAAATACTTGTACAGAAGCGATTCGACTGAATACTAATTCACCTTGAGATGCATCGTTGAAAAAGCTTGCAAAATAGTTCGGGAATTGCTGATCAAATACGTCAAACATCGTCGCAATACCGATCATCATAATACAGAATCCCCAGAAACTGCGATTTTTGAAAACATTCATAATATTTTCTTTTGTAACAGGCGTTTCTTCTTCTTTCTCGTCTGTTTCTTCAGAATTATCTTCACCATAGCTATCTTTATCCACACGAAGCACAAATAAAAGGATACCTAACACAACGGCAGAAATAGAACATGCCCAGAAAATACTGTATGAATTTTGTACGAACATGATACCACCGATAAACGCTGCCGTACCACCAGCTAATGACCCGAATAAGCGAACGTGGCCATATTCATAATTACTGGCGCGTGAGGAACGTTCGATATATGCTTCTACGACTCCTACACCGCCATTTAAACAAAGACTTAAATAAGCACCGCCGACTACGGCACCAAAAATCGCATTGATTTCCAATAATGGAATAAACGCAAACTGCACAAATGGACCGATAAATAATAAACAAAGTACAACGAAACCGAATAACCATTTTCTCAAGCCCAGTTTATCTTGCACCACTCCGTATAACGGTTCCAAAACGAGGGCAGTAATTGCCATTGCAGAGAATACGAGACCAGAAACACTAGTATCAAGGTTCGCTGTTTTATTAAGCCAAAAAGGCAAAAAGGCGAAGATTAACGCCCAGATCATAAAGTAAAAGTAATACATACCGCCAAAATTCCAAAACTTTAACTGCTTTAAGTTTTTCATAGGTGTCTACTCCTTTTTTATTTTAATACTTCTGGTGTTTTCGGTGTCCAGCGATCATCTGGTAACGGCTCACCGAAGACTGGATATCCTTGCTCGTCCCATTCTATTTTTTGAGCACGAGCCTGACGATTCGGCTCATATAAAGGATCTCCTACTAATTCCGTATAATTTCTTGCATGGTAGACTAGGATTGTTTCGCCATCCTCAGATTCTGTAAAACTATTATGTCCTGGTCCATACTGACCATTTGCTTCATTACTTTGAAAAACAGGTTCCTCACTTTTTGTCCAAGCGTTTGGATCCAGCAAATCAGCGTCTGCATCAGCTGTAAGGATCCCCATACAGTAATCAACACCTGTCGCACTACCGGAATACGTCAAGAATACCTTTCCATTCTTAATTAAAACAGCAGGTCCTTCGTTTACCCAAAAACCTTGGATTTCCCATGAATATTCAGGTTTTGTCAACATAACTGGTTCCGTTTTCAAAGTCCACGGATTTTCCATCTTTGCAATATATAAATTAGAGTGACCCTGAATTGCTAAATCCTGTTGAGCCCAAACGTAGTACAATTCGTCCTTGTGATAGAAAATCGTTGCATCTAATGCGAACGTTGACATCCCCGTCTTTACTTCACCTTTTTCGATCCATTCACCTTCCATAGGATTATCTGAATCGTTTTCAAGAACGTACATACGATGGTTAAATGTATCGTCATCAATATTGGTATCAGGTGCAGCAGCGAAATAGATGTACCACTTACCTTCTGCACGATGGATTTCCGGTGCCCAGATTAATTGACTTAATGGACCGCTTTCATGTTTCCACCAAACAGCTGTTTCTTCTGCATCGTGTAATTCGTTTAACGTTTTTGCTCTTCTCAGTACGATTCGATCGTACAACGGATGTGAACCTGTAAAATAGTAATAGCCGTCTTCATGTTTGTAAACAAAAGGATCAGCTCGTTGTAATACAATTGGATTTTTGATTTCTTCTGCCATATTTAAACACCTCTTGATCATCTTTAATTTGAAATAACTATTTATTATCCAAAAACATAAAACGTTTCCTTCCGTTAAGAAGAATATCACTCATACGTATAAGTGTCAATAAAAATATCACGAAAGTTGTTTAATCACCTAAAATTTATTTACGCATTAATCATTTAGTTATGTGAACTCCCAGATGAAACGCATACATTTTTTATCATATCACCTTTTTGTTATGATAATATTATCGAAAATCCATTTTTCCTTATCAACAACTGACTTTCACTTAATACAAATATATACGTACAAGATTTCACTGACTACCCTTCTTTCATTCACTTGTTTAATGAGTGATGTTAATCGCTACGGCAAGATACTGCGCTTTATAGAGTGTTCTTACTAGGAAAAACAGGGCTTAAACACGCTCGACCCTAACTAACTTGAGTATATATAAAGTTACTTATAATACAAGTTATGTATGCTTCCTTTTCGTATAAAGAAAGACTGATGACATATGAATAAAACAACTTGCAGGTACTGCTGTACACGAGTTCACTTGATGGGTAGTGTATAGAAAAAAACGGACATAACCCGAATATTGCTTACATTCGTGTTATGTCCGGCTTGTACGGAGACTAAAACGAGACTCTTGTCCTATATATTATTATTGAACCTCCTCCAGAAGTTTCATCGCTTCTTCTTCCGTTTGAACAGCTAATAATTGATTTCTAAAGTTTTCGTCCATTAATTTACGAGATAGCATTTGCAATATCTTCAAGTGTGCATCTCCAGCGCTCTCTTCAGGGACAGCAATCATAAAGATCAGCTTAGCATCTGAACCATCCAGACTGCTCCAATCCACTCCATCGCGCTTAATACCAAAAGCTACTGCCGGACGTTTTACTGCTTTTGATTTTCCATGGGGAATAGCGATATTCATGCCAAGACCAGTAGAGCTTTGTGCTTCGCGGTCTAAAATGTCTTGTCGATAGACATCCTTGGATTCTAAGATCCCAGACGCTTGCATTTTGTCGATTAGTTCGTCAATGACCGCATCACGCGTCTCGCCTTCTAAACTTGTTTTGATCAAATTTGTATTTGTGATATCAACAAGCTTATTTATTTCTTGTTGTTCTTCATCTTGTTCAGTTGATTCTGCTGTCTTCTCTGGTTCTGTCTCTTCCTTAACCTCTGCTGGTCCGCCAGCTGGTACGGCTTCTGTTACATCTTTTTTCAAGAAATTAACCATCAGCACTGTTACGATTACACCCGCAATAGCAGCAATAAAGAACATGAGCACATTTTCCACTGCACCTAGCACAGCTACAATAGGACCACCATGTGCAACTTTATTTCCAACACTGCCTATCATCGCGATGACAGAACCTACTACAGAACCTGTAACGATACTCGGAATAACGCGGAGCGGATCCTGTGCTGCGAACGGAATTGCACCTTCCGTAATACCGAATAGCCCCATCGTAAATGACGCCTTTCCTGCTTCTCTTTCATTCGGCATATATTTATTTTTATTGATCATTGTTGCAAGTCCCATACCAATCGGCGGTATACAGATCGAAACCGCAATTGGTCCCATAATTTCATAGTTACCTTCTGCAATCATCGCTGAACCGAATAAGAAAGCTACCTTGTTAAACGGTCCACCCATATCAACTGCAATCATTGCACCAAGGATTACCGCCAACAGAATCGAACTTGCTCCTTGCATACCAGAAAGCATATTGGTTAAGCCTTCAAAAATTTGGGCAACAGGAGATCCAATTACAAAAATAAATAGAAGACCGACAATTACCGATGAAAAGATCGGAATAAAGATAATCGGCATGACAGGCTGTACGGCTTGTGGTACTTTTATCTTCTTGATCGCTAAAGCCACATAACCTGCTAGGAAACCAGCAATAATACCGCCGATAAAACCAGCGCCCGCTTCACTTCCATAAAAGCTTCCATTTGCAGCAATATAACCACCGATCATACCAGGTACTAATCCTGGACGATCTGCAATACTTACGGCAATAAAACCTGCCAAAATTGGCACCATAAACATAAATGATGTATTACCCAGTTTCTCAATCTGCTTCCAGATCGATTCTTCCGGTACTACAATACCGCTTGCCGTCTGCTCACCACCAAGGGTTAGCGCAAGTGCAATTAATAAACCACCAACCACGATAAACGGTACCATGTAAGATACACCATTCATCAAGTGCTTATAAATCGGATTTTCTTTCTTTTTACGATTCTGCTTAATTTCTTCCGAAGACTTCAATTCAGGTCGATAAACAGAAACATCGCCGTCCTGAATTCGCTTAATCAATTCTTTCGGTTTACGAATGCCGTCTTGTACACCGGTCACGATTAATTTTTTCCCGGCAAAACGGTCTTTTGAAACTTCTTTATCTGAAGCAATAATGATACCATCTGCTTCCTCTATATCCTGATCGGTTAACGCATTTTCGACACCGATCGAACCTTGCGTCTCGACTTTGATATCGATGCCCATTTCTTCGCCTGCTTTTTGTAAATTTTCTGCAGCCATATAAGTGTGTGCAATACCGACAGGACATGCTGTTACTGCTAATACTTTCATGTTGCTTCCTCCTTTTGTGCATGTTTACTGTAATTGCATACACCTATTTTACATCTCTAATAATCAATTATTATTTTTACTTTTTACCGGAACTTGTGGTAAAAATAAATTATTACCACAAGTTCAATTACGATTTCTTCGCTTAGCACATTTCTTATAATTGATTACACATTGCTTCCCATTTATTCTCTAATGTTTCTTTTTCCTGATAAAGTTCTTGTAATCGCACTAGATCATCTGTTCTCAACAATGCTTCTTCTATCTCGATAATCCTTTTCTCCAACGCATCTATCTCGGCTTTTTCACTATTCTTATTCATCTGTTTCCGATTGTTGCTATTAGTGGTTAGTTGTGGTTTATCTGTTCTTCTTGCTGGTATTTCTCTCATTTCTGTTATTTTTTTCTTGGCCCAATTATAATCACCCTCGAAAGTATAGAGCTTTTTAGATTCAATCCAATATATTTTGTGAAACAGTTTGTTAAGAAAATACCTGTCATGAGAAACTGCAAGTATCGTACCTTTGAAATCACTTAATGCCTCTTCCAGTACTTCTCTTGATTCAATATCCAAATGATTGGTTGGCTCATCTAAAAGCAGAACATTGATATCCTGATACATTAACTGCGCTAAACGTAATCGCATCCGTTCCCCACCGCTTAATTGAGACACGTGGCGAAAAACATCGTAGCCATAAAACATAAAGCGAGCAAGAATCGCTCTTGCCTCTCCTTCTGTTACCGCCACTTCTTCTCTAAAAACTTCTATCACTGTTTCCTGCTCAATTCCTGCAAATATTTGCTGCGATAGATAGCCAAATTTCACGTTACTACCAATACTGACCGCACCATTGCTGGGATCTAGCTGCTTGAGAATAAGTTTTATTAAAGTAGATTTCCCTGTTCCATTTTCACCAACAATCGCGGCTCGCTCCTGATATTGAAGCAGCAGATTTACTTGTTCCAGCAAGATTCGCCCAGCGAAACACTTTGAAACATCTGTCAATTTAATCACATCACTTCCACTTCGGTCAGACATTTCCATCGATAGTTTCATTTTGGCTGGATGTATTACAGGTCGATTTATTTTTTCCATTCGTTCTATCGCTCTTTCCATATTCCTTGCGCGTCGATGCAGGCTGGCATTGGGAGGATTAGCTCGATTCGCCCAATCTCTCAAGCGCTTGATCGCCTCTTTCATCTTTTTTATTTTTTTCTGTTGTTCTTCATACGCCATGAATTCCCTTAGAAGCTTTTCCTCTTTTTCTTTGACGAATCCTGAAAAATTAGTATGGTATGTCGATAACTCTCCATCTTCGAGATCAATGACTTTATTCGTCACTTCATCTAAAAAGTAGCGGTCATGGGAGATGATAACCACTGTTCCCTGATAAGTTTGCAGAAATTGTCCCAACCATTCCACAGCCATTAAATCTAAATGGTTGGTTGGTTCGTCTAACAGCAGCATATCTGACTGTTGCAGCAACATTAAACCTAATCCCACTTTCGTTTTTTCACCACCACTTAACGTGGAGAATGGTCGCTGCAGTAGATCCTGAATATTTAGACCATGCGCAATCTTTTCTATATTTGATTCTATTTCATAACCACCATTGATCGAAAACTGATCTTGTAAAATGCCATATTCAGCGATCAAGGTTTGTATGTGCTCGTTATTTTCCTCTGTTGCCATTTTCTTTTCCGTTTGTTTCAACTTATCCTCGATTTGCATTAAGGAGGAAAAGGCTGATCTTAAAACATCTTTTACTGTCTCTGCATTTTTATATTCTGGTATTTGGGAGAGATAGCCAATGACTAATCTTCGTTTCCAATGAATTTGACCAGAATCAGGGATTTCTTCTCCTGCTATAAGACGAAGCAGCGTCGTCTTGCCGCTACCATTTCGCCCAACTAAGGCAACACGTTGCTTCTCTTTTATTTCTAATGATAGATTTTGAAAAATGACATTTCCTCCGTACACTTTCTCTATATTATTTACACTGCATACAATCATTTCTGATTCTCCTTTTCATAAAAAAAACCATAGGAAGACAAATCTCCCCATGGCTAACGTTCTCACTATAGATAGATATAAGAAAAGCGCAAGTGCCCATTTAGAAACGAAGCGACTGGACGGCATTAACTAAGATAAAGGAATCACGGTGAGCAAGTGATTTCGATGATGACTTTCTCCCAAGGCCATAATCGTGACTAGGCCTCTTTTATCGTAGGGTGATGCAGGAAGTCGTCTAGTTTCTGAGTGCACGAGTGGACATGGCCGATATTCTTAAACATCGGTACATGGCCTCTAATTTTTCTTATACAATAAAAAAGGAGAGCACAAAACAGGCCCTCCTTCCTATCCTATATGTGGGTTAAGAGATGTTTTCACTGTTTTTCATTTGCTATTAAGTTGTTACAAAAGGACATACGTATCCCGTTAACAACTTCAATCGCAAATTTCGCACGGCAAAAATAAAGGTATTCCAACCATTGTCCATGCACAAAAACAGCTTGATTTAACATCTTTTCCCCACCTCCGATCATTAAAGTTAACACAATTGTACTACTAATTTGACAATAATACAAATCTAATGTAAACGATTTATAAAGGATTGGATATCCTTTACATCCAGTAATCGAGATACCGCTGCAGGACTTTCGCTTAATTGGACGATGTGACTGACTGCCGCACGATTCCATTGTTGATCGTTACCGGATATGGCCAGCATAAAAACAATCGATACACGTTCATCGCCCCATTTCATCGGTTCTTTTAGCAAAGCAACAGCTATCGCAGATTGAAGAACCTGCTTCGGATTACCGTGTGGAATCGCTATTCCTCCACCAATGGACGTAGCAGAACGTCGCTCTCGTAAAACCGCGCTATGGATAAACGATTTCTCAACAATGCCTTTTTCATATAATACGTTTCCAAGTTGTTCAATCACTTGAAAAGGATGTTCTTTCTCCAGTTGCAATTGGACAAGATCCCCTCTGATTAACGATGAGAGGGCCGTTGATTTGTTTTCTAGCTCCTTATGCTCTATCGCAGACAAAAATTGATTTAACTTCTGCTTGTCCTTTGATTCTAACAAGGGTGTAACTCTAACATAAGGAACTTGGGTAGTTGATAAATCAATCGTTGATATGATCAAATCAATGTGATCATGATCTAAATACGTGTTCAGATCAGCTTTTCCGACACAAGCGACTATCTCCATATCCTGATAATGCTGTTCGACCTTTGCTTGTAATAAATGAGACATCCCGACACCCATATGACAAACAATCAATGCTCTTCTTTTCCGTTCCCTGCTTGCCTCGAGACGTTCTACCGACGCTTGAAAATGTAGCACTAAATAGGCTGCTTCATCTTCTGGAACTTCGAGACGGTGCTTTTCTTTAATATCTGATAGAGCTATCATTACCATATTAAACATATAGGGATACATTTTTTTGATTTCAGGTAAAAGTGGATTTGTAATAGGAAATCCGTATTTCAAACGATTGATAACCGAATGAATGTGAACGGTTAATCCACTTTTCAACATGTCATCATTGCCGAATGCAAATAAGGTGAGATCACTAAGTCTTGCGATGAGAGTTTCAATCACTTCTGCTAGAAATTGATTATCAAGTAAGGAGTCGTCCTCTCTATCTCCTTTCTTCTTGCTGCTAATGAGATGCCAGGTGAAATAAATCCTTTCATCTTCTGAAAAAGAAAGCTTAAACACCTCTTCTAAATAGGCAAAGAAGGAAACCGCATACGCATATTCACGATGTTGAATGACGGTTTCTTTTTCAGTTAATGGAACCGTTACAGGAGACTTTTGTCTTGTTCGCTTCATCATAATCAATGCATGAACAAGCAGGCTTTCGATAGCTCCATCCGTAAAAGCGATCGCATATTGCTGTTGCAATTCATCAAGTGCTCGCTGGACTGTCGTTATTTCATATGGATAGAACAAATCCATCACATACGTCTTATCTGTTGAAACCGAGGAAATAAGCTCTGACAAATGTGCCAGTGCACTTCTCTTGTGCAGCTCGTCCCCTTCAACTATGTTACCGACGCGTGGTTTGGAAACCAATTCCAACTGATAATCAGATAGCCAATTTGCAATACTTGCTAACTCTTTTTTGACCGTTTGTTTAGGCACAAAGAACGCCGCCGAAAACTGCTGGAGCGTAGTCGGTTTATCATGTACCAGCAGTTGATATGCCATTTCTACCAGGCGATCTTCCTGACTTTTTGGTTCAGCTGCTAACAATTGCTGAAATACAGCAGTTCGATCATCATTGTTTATTTCCAGGGTAATTCCTATACCTGGCTGTCGTGTAATCTTTGCACTCTGATAATCGGCCAATACAGATTCTATTTTCTTTAAATCATTACGAACCGTTTTCTCCGCACATTCAAGTTGATTGGCTAAATGCATAATCGTAAGCGTTTGATCGTTTTGAATAAGTAGCGTACGTAACAATTCTTTTTGTCGATCGTTCATGATTACACCTCTTTTACTGTTGCTTCAAAGTGTAGCATATTCCGCTTTAACATGCATCAGCAGCTGTTTTGTTGGAAAGTTTCAGAATAAAAGTTTGTGTGAAAAAGGGGTAGCATTAAGACATTTCTAATAAAGAAAAACCGGGCATTACATCGCCCAGTTCTAACTAACATAAGTATATAGAACTCCTTTAATAAGAATCCATACTTTTATTTTTTCAATCTCTTTATGATTTACTCACCCAAGCATTGGTGGAATAGCCTCTTTTTTCCTAGATCTAGAAAATACGTACGAAGCCACTTTACGATCATTGGAGAAAAAACAAGTGTAATCATAAGGCCTGTCATCAGTTGTAAAAAAGTCCTCCGCCGATATATCGGATTGTTAGCCTCCACAATCATTGGTTTTTCTTCTTTTTTCACAGGTTTCACAAGTCGTTTAAACCACTTGCTCCTCGTAACACTATGATAAATCAAGTATGGCACACCAAGCCATGTAGCAAAACCATGGATAACTAATGCTCCTGAACTGATTATCGATGGAACTTGACGATGATAGGTCAATATTAGCCCTGATAAGATCAGCACTAATAGCACTGACAAAACATAATAAAGGTTGATTCGGTGATTTTTTCTCTTCTTTAGCGTTTTGAGATGCTTTTGCATTTTTGGTATATAGAATAATATAGGCAAAAGACTGATAAAACCTATCCATACATGACTCTCTCTTACCAAGACACGAATCGCTGGAAAAGCTAATCGAAAAGAAGAAGAGAATAATAGAAAACCGGTGATAGCTAATATCGTAAAGATAATCGCATTAGCATGATGAAGCCTGACTAACCGTTGTCCAACATTCAGCTTTCTTTTAAAGAATAAACGCCAATTCATCTATTTTCTCCCCTTTTTCAAATAGGTAACGTAACTGTAAAGGTAGTCCCTTCACCATAAATACTGTCCGCCGAAATGGTACCATCATGGGCTTCTACAATTGATTTAGCAATTGCCAGTCCTAGACCAGAACCACCATATTTCTGATTACGGGATTTTTCGGCACGGTACATTCGCTCAAAAATATATGCCAAATCCCCTTCTTTCATACCTTCACCACTGTCATGAATACTAATTTGCACCTCACTATTAAATTCGATTTGCACTGTTATCGTAATCGTACCATCTTCAACAGAATAGCGAATAGCATTATCGATTAAGTTAAACAAAACTTGCTTGAAGTAAGAGCTGTCGACATTTATGGCAACGGATTGTTTTGGCAGATCGATAGAAACGTGGAGATTTTTTTGCTCGATGTGAATATGCTCATGCTGAAGAACAGACAGTAAAAGATCATCTATATTTACCTTATTTCGATCAAGCTTCATCATTCCGGAATCTAACAATGATAATTGGAATAATTGCTGAATTAATTTTCTCTTCCTTTTCCATATCACCCTCTGACATGTCCTCTTCCGCCATTTCTTCAGCATCCATCTCACCTTCCATATCTTCTTCCATCATTTCCTCTTCGTTCATATTTTCATTTTCCATGTTATCTGCAGGATCCTCATCCCCTCCACAAGCTGCCAACACGAGTACACTCAATATGGATAATAATACCAACCATTGTTTCATCATTATATCTCTCCTTTAATTTGTGATTATAGTAAGGTTATCCAATAAATCTTGCGTATTTATAAATGAAATATTAAAAAAGTATTACATTTACATTCGAAAAGGTTGTCATAAAATCTCACACAGTATTTGTTACTTTTCACAATATGGTTTATTATTAAATTCAACAAACAGACACTAATCGATTAAATAAAATTAAGAATCTTTTACACTATCATTACAATAGTTAACAAAAAAGATGTTGATACCGTTTTCATTTTGTGGTAAGATACTAATACAAAGATCAAAATGGAGGTTCAGAGATGAATTTTTACGAAAAGTTGCCAGATGATGTATTAATTCAATTTTATGAAGAACTGAACAAATCGATCGAACTCGGCCACGTTACCAAATCATCTTATTATGAGCTCGGACTAATTATTTCTGTATTAAATAGTAGAAATATTAATGTGGAGCAACAAGTTTCAGAAGTAGCTAGCGAACGGATTTCATTTGTTATCGCATGATCACATTACAACTACTTTGTCTTTTTACATAATACAATGAAGGACAGTTCTTTTCAGGAGACCTGTCTTTTTTACGTGTAAAGAATGATAGTATCCCTATTTCTTTATTCTTATGAATATTTCATTTTGATTTTTCTCTTACTTGTCCATAAGTTTTAATCTTATGGACAGCTTTTTCATTTTCCCTCTTTTTGTCCATAAGATTCTCATCCGCAGGCATTGCGATATCTACTCTATATAAAAACAGACCTGTACCTATACAAGTCTGTTTCCTATTATTTTCTATCTGCTTCCTTTTATATATGGTACACCATTCGCTCGTGGTGCATCGGCACGGCCGATGAATCCTGCCAGAGCTAAGATCGTTAATAGGTATGGTGCAATCAACAGGATGATTTGCGGAATATTTTCCAGTACAGGTACTCCGGCACTGACTACACTTAAGCTTTGTGCAAGTCCAAAGAATAACGCTGCTCCCATTGCACCTAATGGATGCCATTTTCCAAAGATAACAGCTGCTAATGACATGAACCCTTGCCCAACAATCGTTGAGTGAGAGAAGTTCGAAGCGATGGTCAAGGCAAATACTGACCCACCTAGTCCACCTAATGCTCCAGACAGTAATACTGCAATATAACGCATTCTTTCTACTTTGATACCATTCGTATCAGCGGCCATTGGATGCTCACCAACTGCGCGCAAACGTAAACCGAATGGCGTCTGGTATAACACATACCAGGCAACAAAAGCAAGAATAATTGCTAAATACGATGTCACATACACGCCTTCGAAGAAGATTGGTCCGATCAACGGAATATTCGAAAGCACCGGGATATCTGTTGTATAAAAAGGCTGATTCACCATGTCTGTCTGACCTTTATCATACCAAACCTTTGTTAAGTAAACACCAATACCAAGTGCTAACATATTAATGGCCACACCACTTACAACCTGGTTGGCATAAAAAGTTATCGACGCAACGGCATGAATAAGCGAGAAAAGTGCACCAATCACTGTAGCTACGATGATCGACACCCATGGAGTCCAGGCGCCGAACACATCGGCAAATGTAAGGTTAAAGACAATACCGACAAACGCCCCCATCACCATGAGACCTTCTAACCCAATATTAACGACTCCAGATCGTTCACTAAATACTCCGCCTAACGCTGTTAAGATAAGAGGTGCTGAATAGAACAGAACAGTTGGAATAATCGATTGTAATATATCAAGCATCTATTTTCCCTCCTTTTTTGAAGCGAAGTAAGGCCCAGCGAATAATGTAACTAGATGCTACAAAGAAAATAATCAGTGCAATAATAATATCCACGAGTTCTGTCGGAACACCAGCTGCTGTCGGCATTTCCCCAGCACCTTCTTTCAAAGCACCAAACAAAATCGCGGCTAGTACGACTCCAAAAGCATTGTTTGAGCCAAGCAGCGCAACGGCAATGCCATCAAAACCAAGATTCGTAAAGCCTGACATGACAGAGATCGTACCATATGTTCCGAGGCCTTCCATTGTTCCCGCAAGCCCTGCGAAAGCACCACCTGCTACCATTGACAATATAATATTTCTGCTGACATTCATACCGGCATAATTCGAAGCATGCCGGTTAAAGCCGACCGCTTTTAATTCATAACCATACGTGGTACGTTCAATAATAAACCACATGATAAATGCCGCTAACAAAGCTATCAAAATACCGTAGTGTACCCTTGAATAAAACGTAATGTTTTGCAGCCAGACAGAAGCTAAAGAAGCTGTTGCTGTAATCGGTTCTGTTGTCGTGTCTTGATCTGTCAGTACACTTCGGATAATTTCATTGGTCACATGTAAAGCAATATAATTCATCATAATCGTAATAATAACTTCATGGACACCAAGTTTCGCTTTTAATAAACCAGGGATGAATCCCCATAATCCACCAGCTACCGCACCAGCTAACACTGCTAAAGGCAGATGAATAATCATCGGTGCATCCACTTCAATGCCAACCCAAATGGATGCGAGCCAACCGACTATTACTTGTCCTTCGGCACCGATATTAAAAAGCCCAGTCTTAAATGCAAATGCTACGGCAAGTCCTGTTAAAATTAATGGTGTGGTCCGACGAATCGTCTCTCCTAATGTATAGGCATCACCAAATGCACCTCTCCATAATGCTGCATATCCTTCGATCGGATTATGTCCTGAAGCTAGCATAATAATCGCCCCAGCTAATAAACCTACTATAACGGATATAACCGGAACTAAAATTCCAAACCATCTATTATTTACTATCATTCGCTTGTAACACCTGCCTTGTTCACTTGACTTCCTGCCATTAAAAGGCCAAGCTCCTGTTCATTTGTTTCTTCTGGTTTAACATCAGCAACAATTTTACCATCAAACATAACGGCAATCCTGTCACTGACATTCATAATTTCATCAAGCTCAAAGGATACTAGCAGAATTGCACTTCCCTTATCCCGTTCTTCAATTAATTTCTTATGAATAAATTCGATCGCACCAACGTCCAATCCTCTGGTCGGCTGGGCTGCGATCAATAGTTTCGGTGACCGATCGACTTCGCGACCAATAATCGCCTTTTGCTGATTACCACCCGATAGCGCCCGAGCCTTTGTATATACACTCGGTGTCCGCACATCATACTCTTCGATGATTTTCTCTGCTTTATCAAAGATTTCCTTATATTTAAGCACTCTGGCATTTGAATAAGGCTTCTGATAATACGTCTGTAATACAATGTTCTCTCCAACTGAATAATCTAGAACAAGGCCATATTTATGACGATCTTGCGGGATATGCCCAATGCCACTTTCAGTAATTTTTCTGGGAGATAGTTTAGTAATCTCCTTGTTCAATAATGTGATCGATCCTGATCTTGATTTTGCAAGTCCTGTTATCGCTTCAATTAATTCCGATTGGCCATTTCCATCAACCCCGGCGATACCGACAATTTCACCGGCACGTACGTCTAAATTTAACCCTTTTACCAAATCCACTTTTCTTGAATCTCTCACAAACAAGTCTTTTATAGCTAAAACGGTACCTTTTGGTTCTGCTAGTTTTTTCTCTGTTTTAAAGCTTACTTCACGTCCAACCATTAACGAAGCGAGCTCGGTAGTGTTCGTATCTGCGACATTGACTGTTCCGATCCCTTTTCCTTTTCGGATAACCGTACATCTGTCACAGACTTCCATAATTTCTTTTAATTTATGGGTAATGAGAATAATAGATTTACCTTCTTTAATTAAAGAGCGCATAATGTCAATAAGTTCATTTATTTCCTGTGGCGTCAGTACGGCAGTTGGTTCATCAAAAATCAACACTTCTGCACCTCGATACAACGTCTTTAAAATCTCTACACGCTGTTGCATCCCAACCGAAATTTCACTAATTTTTGCTTCTGGATCTACCTGTAGCCCATATTGATCGGATAATTCTTTTATTTCCTTACTTGCTTTAGCAAGATCAATCTTCCCGAATTTATTCGTAGGCTCGCTACCTAAAACTATATTCTGAGTAACCGTGAATGGCTCAACCAGCATGAAGTGCTGATGTACCATACCAATGCCTAATTCATTTGCAATATTGGGATTTGTTATGTTAACGGCTTTACCATTGACACGGATGTCCCCCTTTTCCGGTTGATATAGACCGAATAGTACATTCATCAATGTTGATTTACCGGCTCCATTCTCGCCTAATAATGCATGAATTTCCCCTTTTTTTAATTGAACGGTGATATTATCATTAGCCACGATTCCCGGGAACTCTTTTCTGATATTCAACATCTCAATTGCATAATCCACTTCTTTCACCCCTGTATATAAGACTTTGACTATTTTGAAATGATGTAAAAATGAGCAATGAAAAAGGCTTTTATTAGAAGAAACGCGAAAGCCCACCCAGTTCTAACTATTACAACTACCTATAATATGGATTATGTAACGTGGAACTGTCTGACGTTGTGGTAATTTTGATAGATTTCATCTGCTTAGCAAAGCTCCGGAAATATGCTCCGCGTCCTGTGGGGCACGGCGGTCTGCTAACTTTGGAATGAAAATTCTTTTCTTTCCAAAGTGGATCTTCAGTTCGCGCTGACACATGAGGAGTCTCCGCATATTTCCTACGCTTAAGCAGGTGCTAGTTTTATTTATACTTTACTCATTACAAATTTTGGATACCCTGAGCTTCTTCCATCACTAAAATTCTCCTAATGTAAAAACCTCTTTCATTGAAAATTTTCTGATCTAACATAATAGTAGAGAAGGCCTTAGATAGCCTTCTCTATTCAAAGCTTATAATGATTCTTCGAATGCTTCCAAATCTTCAATTGTAGAAGGAACTTCGATTTCACCGCTTAAAATTTTCTCTTTATACTCGTCCACAGCAGTAACAATTTCGTCAGTCATTGCTTCTTCATTTGTTTTAGCAAAATCAATACCATTTTCCTCTAATCCGTATTCCAGTTTCTCTCCACCAGGGAATTCACCGTTCATACCACGATTAGCGACGTCTTGAACCGCTACATCTACACGTTTCACCATCGATGTTAACGTTACGTTGTGGTCACCGATTGTACCTTCGTCATGCTGGTCACGGTCAACACCGATCACCCAGATTTCACGTTCAGGATCATTTTGCTTTATATCTTTTGCTTGGTTGAATACACCATTACCTGTTGCACCGGAAGCATGATAGATTACATCAACACCACTGTCATACATGTTCGTAGCAATCAATTTACCTTTGGCAGCATCAGCGAATGATTCTGCATATTGTACATCTACTTCAATATCAGGATTAACCGATTTAGCACCTGCAATAAAGCCTGATTCGAATTTTTTGATTAATGGAGAATCAACACCACCAACAAAACCTACTTTGTTTGTTGTCGTTTTCATTGCTGCTGCAACTCCAACTAAGAATGAACCTTGGTGTTCTTTAAAGGTAATACTTACGGCATTATCCGCCTCTACCGTATCATCTACCAATGCGAAGTTTGTATCCGGAAATTGCTCTGCCGCTTTTTGTATATCTTCTTTCAATTCAAAACCGATACCATATACTAAATTATATTCATCACGTACGAAGCGAGTTAAGTTCGGCATGTAATCTGCTTTATCAGTTGATTGTGCATAATCAAAGCCTTCTCCTTTAGATAAACCATGCTCTTCTCCCCATGCTTGAATACCTTCCCATGCAGATTGGTTAAATGATTTATCATCTACCCCACCAATATCTGTAACCATCGCTACACTATAATCACTAGAAGTTGCATCCTCACCGCTTGTACCTTCTTCATTACCTTCTGTTTCTGTATTGCCTTCTGCTCCATCTTCATCTGCAGTACCACAAGCAGCTAAAAACAGACCTAACGTTAAAGCCAATACGAATAATAAAAATTTACGATTTTTCATCGTATTCCCTCCCATGTTGGATTATTATGTAGGAAAAAACGCCTGTAATGAAAGGCTTTCCACCTTGTCCTTTCGAATTATCAAATCGCAGCAATACACACATTTTTTGATTAATAAGAACTATAATTAGACCTAAAAATAACCACAATATTATGTTATTCGATTTAATTTCGAAAGTCAGACTTAATATTACCACTATTAACTGGATTTATAAATACTATTGTTAAAAAATATTTCAATAAATTAATATTTTTGTAACAAAAACGAAACATCTCTAAGTCCTTTTAGGGAGCGCTTGTACAAAAGCTTGTTCCCATTAGTTATTCAAGCAGTATCGGGGATAATTGTCAGAATTTTGTGATTTTTAACAAGAGTTGAATCTGTCAATTAATACAACCATTCCAGTAACCAAACAAATAGATAACAAGGAACAGCTACCAATGTCACTCCTGCAAAAAAATAGCAGAGAGATTTTAATAAAGGATTACTTATACTATAGACGAACTGTGCTAGATTATCGATAAAATGCAACATGTTCTCCCTCCTTTTATTGATCAGTGAAGTATACGTTATTTCTTCCCTTGACGGAACGACTCCATCGATTTATAGTCTTGATTTAACACATCGACCATTTGCTTCTGGCGTTTTTCTTTTGTTTTTTCGTTGCTTTGCTGAATAAAGATAACTTGCGGAATCTCGTTGATAACCTAATGTTAAACGCAGGTAAAAATCCAATTGCTCAGGATAGTCTGATTAAAATGGCTCGATATCTTTTATATGGCCTCGATAATCTTCTAGCTTTTGACTAGCTGACTGTGTCTTTTTCGTTTTCTTTGGTTTCCGCTTTATCCATACAACAGTAAAAAACACCTCATCCATACTGACCATCCGGGAAAACTTCAGATCACTGCCCTCAATGTACCATCTTCCCCAACATGGAGAGAAGGAAAAATCTGATCGCGATGAACATATCTCTGCTATCGTTTATTTCCTTTTTTCGGATAAGCGAAATACAGTAACCTTTGTCAACCAAAGACTGCTGTTGCATAGTCTGCTGTACGTTCGTCACCATTTCCTCGAACGTTTCTACGAAAATAAAGATAGCAACATGTTGTTCGGACAAATCTTTGTCGTAATGATTAAGTAGTTCATAACCGTTTAGCTGGTTTAATACAACGAGATTTTTGTATTTACCCAGGTTCAGCTTGGTTATGACTGACATAATTCCCCCCCTTTTTTTTCATTTATTATTAGTATACTGCTTAATAGTTGTTTTATAAACCATACATTGCATTCAAAAAAATGTTGTTTGTAAACCCACATTGTAAAGTTCACTCGACGTAAAGCGACCTTTACATTTATACTATTGTTAATAAATGAGGAAGTGATTGGATTGAAAAATAAACTAAAAGAATTCCGCAATAAGCATCAATACTCTCAAGATTATTTAGCTAACTCGCTAGGTGTATCGAGGCAGACTATTATCTCTATCGAAAAAGGAAAATATAATCCTTCCCTTCCCCTAGCCATACAAATAGCAAGGATTTTCAACGTATATGTGGAAGAAATTTTTTTATTGGAACCAGAGGAGTGATCATGTTGTACAATCGTTTGGCATATTTCATATTTGGATGTTTGTTTACTGTGCTTGCCATGCTCATGTTATTATCAGCGATAATCGTCCAGGAAGCACCCTTAGCAATTACGTATACATTTGTATCACTGTCAATCATGTCTTTTTGTCTTTATTATCTTTTTCCGCATTTTGTTAAAAAGGATGAGAGAGTAAATATAATTAAGCAAAAAGGTGCCTATTTCTCGATCTTTGCCTTTTTACTTTATGTCATGATTTTCTTATTGCTTCTGCAAACGGAACTGTTAGAACTTTCTGCATCCTATTCGATAGCTATACTTGCTTCCCTTATGATAAGTACGATTTTTATTTCCTTTTGTATTTTTGCAAAGTTGTATTAAAAAAGGAGAAATGTCCATGCAAAACTTTTTATTCATTACTATCTTCATCATTAGTTACATCGTCTTGTTCTTGCTTGTTCGGAATGATGTTGACGAGGAGAAAAAACTGACGAGGAAAGGTTTTATCAAACTTCTAACAGGTATCACAGTTATATTCGTGTCAACAGCTGTAATAGTAGCGGCAACGTAAGAATACAATCCATAGCTAACTTAGGAAATTAAAGCCGCCTATAATACGGAGTATGTAAGTGGAACTATATCTCACAATATTGTAATTTTGACATGTTGTCACTGCTTAGCAAAGCTCCAAAAATATGCTCCGCGTCCTGTGGAGCACGGCTTCAGCTGTGCCCCGCAGGACGAAGCATAGTGGTTGGCCAGAGCGGTATCCCAGCACAAGAATTATTTCAACATTACCACCAAAGTCATTTTACATAATCAGTATTATCAGAACCAATCTTGTCGCCTTCTGCACTTCACCGTAATGACAGTAATTATTTGTATTCCTAGCTTACAAAAACAGGCTGATCATTATCTTGTCTGCCTGCATTCTCGTCCCTTTTCTATCCTCAGGATTGCTAGATGTCACATCGATTTCACCGTTTTTTATCCTGATACATCTTCTTATCTACTAACGTATACAACTCATCTACGCTCATTTGGCTGGAAAACTTTTGATAACCGTAGCTGTACCTTAAATTTTGGATGAATGTATCAGGATTTTTTGCTAATAGATGATCGATTTCTTTCATGCATTTCTTGATATCTCGATCGTTCGCTTCTAAGACTACAATAAATTCGTCCCCTCCCAATCTGGAAACGAGGGCATTGGTGTGAAATACTTTCTTCAAAACCTCTGCAAAAGAGACCAGTACTTGATCACCTTTATCATGACCGAAATAATCATTTATTTCCTTGAATTCATTGAGATCCATCAATAGAACACCAAACGGTTTTCTCCCTTCTACTAGATGCTGTAAATAAATTTCATAGCTTTGCCTGTTATAAAGTTTGGTCAAATAATCTTCTTCTGTTGAACTGGTTTCCAGAAAGATATAAGCTACTAATATCCCTAGTACAATTGAAGTCCAAGAAAAATGTAGTTTGGATTCGAATAGTTGAATAACCATTCCTATGATCGGCAGCATGAAGAAAACGAGGAAAATATTCATGACGTATTTTTGTGTCCGCTTACGATTAATGATCACAAAGACGAACATGTACACGTACAAACTTACGAGTATTAGATAATGCACCCATTTAAAGTCACCACTGTGAAAACTGTTGTCATCAGGAGTGATATAGAAATAAACGGGATAAAAAATATTGATAAGTAATACAATAAAAGTCAGCACACTGAAATCCTGATAAAACCTTCGTTTATAAAGACGGCCAGGTTCTTTAAAAAGATGATAATCTACGTATGATAGAATAATACCACCTATTACTGGACCTATCATAAACAACATAAAATTCGTCGCATATCCCCAAAAATACGCCCCGAAGAAATGCATGCCATCAAAAATCCATGTTAACGGTTCAACTATAATGGCAAGTGCAGTGGCAACCATCAATACTTTTAGAATTTTCTTACCAAAGCTTTTAACTTTTGATTTCATTTTAATAATGACATAGAGTACGATCAGAATCATGATAGCAAAAACATTTATTTGAAATTGCACCAAATAATCCATATATGTGACCCCTTCAAATTTTTTAATCATTTCACTGAATGATCCTTGTCATCATTATATACGGCTTTTTCGAAAGAGTCAAAAGACCTATTATTCTTGAAATTTTATGAACATAACACAATATAATGGAAATAATATTGAAATAAAGTCACATCGCATTCCATATAAAGTCATTTTATGTCATGTATTTCTAAATGATGCCATGCAACGTAAGATCCCCGAGGAAGGTGAACGTGTCACCCTTGTCGGGGATCTTATCGATTAAGATTTTATTATAATTTTTCCAACAGCATGGTGTGTCTCACTTAAGGCATGCGCATCATATACCCCTTGTTTGGTTAACGAAAATTCACTTCCTACTATACTTTTTATCTTTTTCGTTTCTAATAAATCTGCCAGGTTACTTAACTGTTTTCCATCCGGCTGCAGCCACATACTTATAGCTGTAATATTTTTTTGTTGGGCTCTTTCTTGATCAGGCTGGTTAACAACAGTGATTAAACGGCCACTTTCAGCCGTTAATATATCAAAGCTATCTTCCTGGGTTTCTCCACCTATCGTGTCAATAACTAGATCCACATTTTGAACAATATCTTTGAAATTGTTTTTTCGGTAATCAATCATTTCATCCGCTCCTAATGATTGAAGGAAAGGATGATTTTCTTGACTGGCAGTGGTTATGACATAAGCTCCAGCATCTTTTGCCAGTTGAATAGCAAAGATACCAACGCCGCCTGCACCAGCATGAATAAGCACTTTTTCACCTTTTTGGAGATTGCCATGTATGAATAGTGCCTGATAAGCCGTTAAACCAGCTAATGGTACTGCTGCAGCTTCTTCAAAAGAAATATTGGTTGGCTTCTTCGCTAGTAAATGATCATCGACAATGGTATGTTCGGCATAAGTACCGAATCTGGTTGTTTCCGGTCGTGCAAAAACCTCATCTCCTATTTTCCAGTCAGTTACTTCAGAACCAACTTCTTCCACGATGCCTGCTACATCCCAGCCAAGAATAATCGGAAATTCCCAATCCATCATTTGTTGCAAATAGCCTTCCCGAAGTTTCCAGTCAATCGGATTAACAGAAGTAGCCTTCATACGCACCACTACTTGATGTGCTCCTAATTCTGGCAGTGTCACGATACCTTCTTCCAGTACATCTTTTCCACCATATTGATTAATAATCACTGCTTTAGTCTCCACAATAATACACTCCTTTTTCTCTTTCTCCAAGTCCCCTTTCTTAGTCCATACTAGGGGACACTACTTGAATTATTCCCTTATTTATCGATATTAATCGTAAGTGAAGAGCTAAGGCAATTTAATCTGTAAGCCTTACATTAATTTTATAACTACCGGGTAAACATAAGGTTGCTCCGGCTGCTGAATCTCTTTCCAGTCCTTCACTTTTATTGCTGGTAAAGAAACACCATTATATTCTTGTAAATAGATAGTACCCTTTACACTAATCCAAGTATCTTCCGCTAATGACTCCACTCCTTGTAATGTCGACAAAAAGCCAATTAAGCTGGAGTCTGCCACACAATGAGTGATTAAGTAACGCCCTATCACCAGTTGGTCACTTTCAAATCCATCTTCTTTGTATACAAAACCATTTATAGTGATTTCTTTCCCTTCATACCTTGCTGGGTCGGCATTTATCATTTCATAATAAGTAGAATAAGCTTGATCTGTCATGTTTATCGAAGAGGCATCAGCTAATGAATCTTTCATTTGCTCATATTCTACCTTCTTCATTCCATTGGAGTTCAGATTAGGATCAGGCTGATTGTAGGCATCTTTTCTACTTGAGGCATTAGTAGTAGTAGTATTACTTTCATCGCTTTTGGCGTTATTTGTAAGTGAAAGCATGGCCCCTTTCTTTTCCGCCATCGACGCATCTAAGGTTGATAGCGGTAAAACGAGTCCTGTAACTATTGGCAATAGAATAATAGAGTACGACGTCAATTTTCTCAAGTTAATGATACCATATCCATGATCATGATGGTGATCAAATCCATGTTCATGATTCTCGTTCTGTTTCGTTTTCCAAATACGGTGAATCTGAAATCCAAATAAGATCAGCAAAATGCAAACACCGATCTTACTGATTGCTTCATACTTCGGATTAATTAGCAATAAGAGTTGATCCGAATAATGAAGATTAATAATAAATAAGGCAAACAGTAATAAAATCATGGCTCGAACAGCTTGTTGAACATTCATAAAATTAACGTCCCCCTTTAATACAATCCATTAAGCAAAAGCATGGTAATCAATACGGTAAACGTGACGATTCCTAAAAAAATAAACACAAACCTCGCTTTAAATGTACTTAACAACATAAACGTATTTTTTAGATCGATCATTGGACCATATATCAGAAACGCCAGTATAGCTGAGGTTGGGAATAAATTTCGAAAGGAGGCTCCAATAAAAGCATCTGCTTCCGAACATAGGGAAAGGAAATAGGCAAGGCCCATCATGACAGCAATAGATGAAAATGCCTGTCCATCACCTAATCCTACTAGTACTTCTGATGATATGTATGTTTGAACAAAAGCTGCTACCAATGCACCAATAATCAGGTATTTACCCATATCGAAGAATTCATCGACTGCGTGCAAAAAGACATTAGAACATTTATCGATGATCGATGTTGATGTTTTTTCTATATGATGCGAACAGCCAGCAGTGTGCGTGCTTATTTGTTTTAATTGATTCGATGTGAATAACATACTAATAATCATGGCGATCACGATGGCGATCACAAATCCGATTATCATTCTGGAAATGGCTATGTTCAGATCATTTCCAAATGCCATAAAAGTAGATAAAATCACAATCGGATTAATAAGCGGTCCGGTTAACAAGAATCCTATCCCCGCATAGATAGGTACGCCTTTCGCTATCAGACGCCGAACAATGGGCACAATACCGCACTCACATGCAGGGAAACACGCACCTACGACACAACTCATTACAATAGCCAAAAATTTATTCTTTGGTATTAACCGCCTGATATGTTCTTCTGTGATAAATGTTTGTATCCCGCCAGCGAGCAAGACACCGATCAGGACAAAAGGCAAAGCTTCAATTAAAATACTTAAAAAAATGGTATTCAAGTTATAGATAGAGTCTGGTAAAGTTAATACCCCTTTAAACATACTGCTTACCTGCAGTATACATATACAACACCCAAATAAAAAAAGCCCTGTTACATCTGTGATGGTGTTTCGAAAACTGCCCATTTCAGCATTCCTCCCCCTTATTACATTATGTATTTATCCATCAAACCAAAATCATTACGATTTAAAGTTATTACTAGTCTATGATAAATAGATTAGCTTATGCTATTTTCTTGGAAATACGATAACTACTTAAGTATAAAGCTACCTATACTTCAACTTGAGCATATTACTTCTGTGATTCGCCTTTATGATCGTATTTATCTTTACTCATAAGAAAAAGCCGAACGTAACACGCATCTTGTTCGATGAGATGTCGTGTTATGTTCGACTTACATTTTGGCTAAGAATCTATTGTCTAAGCTTTATACCCACTCTTATTCCGGTAGAAATTCAGTGGTAAAAATATCATTTGCATCAAATTTTTCGTCCAATAATTCTAACTCATATAATTGGTCAATTAAAGTAGACCAGCGTTCCTCTGTCATATAGCCAACTCCGTGCTCTGCTGCGTCACTGCCAAAAACAAATTCTTCTTGTGATTCCTGTTCAAATTGTAGTGCCTCTAATGAGAGATCTTCTGTCTCGTTGTGAATGACTTCTGTAATTTCATCAGGTGATTCTTTATAATAATTCCATCCTTTCACAAATGAGGTTACCATTCGTTGGACAATCTCTTTATTTTCCTCCAGATAATCCTTTGTAACAAATAAAACAATGTTATACGGATCATATCCGGAGTCGGAGATCAGCTTTGTTTGTGTTTTGATCCCCTCTTGCTTTAAGAAAAATGGTTCAGACGTGACAAACGCTTGACTTACTGAATCCGGATCATTGATGAAATTAGAATGTTGACCTGAATAAGCTAGTTCTTCAACTTCACTTAGCTCATAATTATTTTGTAAATAGTCCCAATAAACAATTCCTGGCTGAATAAAGACTTTCCTTCCATTCATTTCGTTGAAGTCCTTTACTCCTTTTCCCTTATGAAACATTAGTGCTTGTGGACTTCCCTGCATAGTTGCAGCGACAGCTACTAATTCTATTCCTTCATTTCTAGCTGTCACAAGCTGATCAGCATGGGCTAATCCAAATTCAGCGGTTCCTGAGGAAACCAGCTGTATCGGTGACACCTGTGAACCTCCTTGTTGTATCGACACATCAAGCTCGTTCTCAGAAAAAACACCTTGCTCTTCTGCTGCATATATGCCCCCATGCTGTGCTTTCGTAAACCAGTTCAGGATAAGTTTTACTGAGTCCGTTCCCTCCTCACCTGATGTAGTCTTACTAGATCCTTCTTCGCTGCATGCGATTAACAAAAACACCATCATTCCACAAATTATTAAAGCAAAACCGTTGATCCTTTTCCTATCCCCCATATCATCGCTCCTTCTTCACAACATATTTTTCTATCTTTTGGTAATTGCGTTTTTGCTTATTTATATCCTATATTTTTGTCTGACTGGTGTCATTGGATAGAATACACGAAAAAATCGGCATTAATTGTAAAGTGTTACAATTATAACCTAAATTTCATTCACTCTCATCAAATTCTCATCATCATCTCATAAGTTCTTAAAATTTTTCTATTAAGATTGGGAAAGAGTAAATAACAGGGGTGGATAGAATGAAAAAAATAGTATGGTTATGTATAGTTGTTTTTAGTTTGACAGCTTGCAACACCAACACAGGTGACATTAATGAAGATACAGCAGGAGAGTTAAAAGAATATGATTATATGGAGAGCTACACGGAGCTAGACCAGTATACGATCAATATAAAAGAGAATAATCCTTATAAAAGAATTATTCTCTATGAAGATACAAATGGGAATATTAAATATAAGTCCGTTTTAATTAAAAAAACAAACAGACTGAAGATCATTGATATTGCTCAAGATCAAATACTTTTTAATAATGATATATGAAGAACAAATGCCCTGAGCCTGAATATCGGCTCAGGGTATTGTACTACTCAGTTTTCCAGATAATTTTTTAACGCACCTTTCCACATTGAAGTGAATACTCAAACACATTACCCCTAACCATTTTTTAAAAGTATGTCATAAATAGATGATAGTCATTCACTGTTGGCACGTATTTTTTTACAATACAAAAACGAAAAGCTATAATTATCTGAAAGTCTAACACAATCAGAAGGTGATGATGATAGAGTCAGAATTTGCTTTGTTTAGTATCGTTATTGTCATATCGCTTGGAATCTTTTCACAATGGCTGGCATGGAGAATCCAATGGCCATCGATCGTGATAATGTCTATTGCCGGACTACTCATAGGTCCGATTACCGGTTTTATCAATCCACAGGAAGCGATAGGCAGCCTGTACAGTCCCATTATTTCGCTTGCAGTTGCCTTGATTTTATTTGAAGGAAGTACAAGCCTTGATATTCGTGAGCTTAAAGGAATTTCTAAATCGGTTTATCGCATCGTAACATTTGGCGCTTTCTTAGCATGGATTGGCGGTGCTTTAGCTGCTCACTTTATCGCGGGTCTTAACCTCGAAATTTCATTTATTATCGGTGGGTTGTTTGTTGTCACAGGTCCTACTGTCATTATTCCGTTGTTAAGACAGGCAAAATTAAAGACAAGAGTTTCCTCCGTTTTAAAATGGGAAGGGATTATCGTTGATCCGATTGGTCCACTTCTTGCCTTATTTGCGTACGAAATCATTAAAATAACATCTGCGGAATCATTTGAATTCGCTGATTTTATTCCCTTCTTTGGTGCTGCATTGCTCGCTGTGATGGTAGGATATATCATCGGTATTTTGGTAAGTCTCCTGATTGGAAAAGGAATCATCCCTGAATACCTCAAATCCCCGTTTATTTTATGTTTTGTATTAATTTGTTTCTCGATCGGAGAAGTGATTATGCATGAAACGGGAATGCTTGCGGTTACGATCATGGGCGTTACATTGGCTCGTACCAAGAAATATATCCGCTCGATTGGCAGTATCGGACATTTTATGGAAGATGTATCTGTTTTGTTAACTTCCACGGTTTTCATTCTACTGACTGCTTCGTTAACGAGAGATATCCTGACCGAAACGTTCACTTGGCCGATTATTAGCTTTGTCGTTGTAATGCTTTTCCTTGTACGACCGCTCTCTATTTGGATTTCCACGATTGGCACAGAGCTTACGTTAAAGGAGAAAGCGCTGGTTGGTTGGATCGCTCCAAGAGGAATTGTTGCATTGGCTGTTTCCGGGTATTTTGCTGAAGTATTGATCGCTGACGGTTATCAAAACGCAAGTATTTTAACATCGTTAACCTTTGCTTTGGTCTTTATTACCGTTTGTGTTCATGGCTTTTCGATTGGACCTCTTTCTAAGAGACTGGGCTTGGCGAATACCAGATCCAATGGTGTCCTAATGGTTGGCGCAAGCAGTTTTTCGATCGCTCTTGCCGCCCATTTAGAAACATTAGAAATAAAAGCGTTGATTGCGGATACCTCAGAGGACCGTCTCTACAAAGCGAAGAAGTTAGGGATCTCCACTTATCACGGTGAAATCCTCTCGGAACAAAGCGATTTCGAAATTGATATGACACCGTATCAAACAATATTGGCAATGAAGGGCGATGGTGCATATAATGCGCTTATATGTCAATCCTACCTTCCTACATTCGGGTATCACCATACCTTTTCGCTTATGATCGCTAAGAATACATTGGAACTTCAGGAGCTTTCGCCATCCATGAAAGCGAATATGCTTTTTGGTGAAAAAGAAACCTTTACTGAATTAAACAAAAAAGTCAACATTGGTTATACATTTAAAACAATAGAAATCACGGATAAGCGAACACTGGATAAAAATGCACGATCGGCAGAAGGAACACCGCTATGTGTTAAAAGTAGAAATGGCAAGTTGAATTTTGTTACTTTACAGAAAAAAGTGACGCTCGATAAAGGAGATCAACTAGTTGTGCTGGTAGCATAAGCTAAAGATATTGGAATCAGCAAGTATCATTAATAATTAATGATACTTGCACCCATCTTCCGGACGAAGGTGATGCCAGATATCGTACAATGTGTTCAGCCAATCAAATTCAAATAATTCCACATCCTGTGCCCGTGGAATATTTCTCGTAAACGTTTGTATTGGTTCCTGTCATTGTCCATTGTTATAATGTTTCTCGCATTTTTAATTAAAAGAGAATTCACTGTATCACCTACATCGTTGATTTTTAAAATGGATTGATCAAAAATAGCTTATCATCCACCATATAGTTTGTCATTGTAGTGATTAACAAATCGAAACTAATAAATTGTTCACACTAGTAAAACAGTGTTATACCACCCTGTTGTCACTGGCGATTGATAAGATTTCCTTTAAATCATCCACCGTCCAATCGGCAGAACAATTCTTCCATCCTTTATCCTTTTTCCAAATTGCTTGCATGCCTATACGCTGAGCGGCCAATACATCATTTTCCGGATGGTCCCCAACAAATACACCCTGTTGTGGCTGTACATGTAATTGCTGAAGTGCTTTTTGGAAAATACGAGGATCAGGCTTTTTCATTCCTTCCCACTCTGAAATCAGAATCGTATTAAAATATGGTTCGATTCCAAGTGCTTTTATATTGTCCATTTGGAACTGTCCTTTACCATTTGAAATCATCCCTAGTGCAAATCCTTTCTGTTTTAAAATCTCCAATGCTTCTTTCAAATGTGGAAAAGGTACACAGCTGAATTGGAATTGACTGATATAATCTTCAAGCAATGCTTCCCAGGAGAGACCTGTTATCTCAAATTCTTTGACCAGCTGTTGGTAGACTTTATCCTTCCAGACGTATCCTCTGTTGTCTAACTCGATAAATCGTGTAATATAGGAATCTTTGGATAGGTGATGTAACGAATCTAGTCTTTTGTATTGATTTGTTATAAAATGCTGGACGGAAGCATCCCTGTTTAATAATGTGCCATCTAAATCGAATAGAACTGCCTTGATCAATTTTAATTCCCCCCACTTTGTTTTTAAAAAAACCGGGAAAGCCCACCCGGTCCTAATTAACATAAATAATATACAACTACCTATAATATGGATTATGTCAACTAGCAGCTCTAAGCTATGTGATAGTTTTGAAATAATAAATCAGCTAGTATACCGCTCCGGCCAACCACTCCGCGTCCTGCGGGGCACGGCTGAAGCTAAATTTGTGAAGAAGACCGCTTCACAAAGTGGATCTTCAGCACCTGCATGTCCCGCGGGAGTCTACGTGGTTGGCCTACGCTCATGAATAGTTCTATAACTATTGCAGCAGGTAAAATATGGAGGACTATTTTCATGATTAATACCTTATTCTGATGACGTATAATGCCTAGCACCACTGCTTTTAGCTGTTCCAATCGTTGTAGTACTTCACTCAAGCGTAGGAAATATGCGGAGACTCCCGTGGGATCAGCGCGAGCTGAAGATCCACTTTGTCTGTGCCTGTGTCTGCTAGTATCGCTACGAAGTAAGCTTCCTCGGCACAAGGCAGCATGGAAGCAGTTCAAGTAGTAGCCTAGCTGAGGCCGTGCCCACAGGACGCGGAGCATATTTCCGGAGCTTTGCATAGCAGATAAATCATTTCAAAATTACCATACTGTAATACTGTTCCACTTTACATAATCCATATTATAAGAACCCATCTTCATGTTTAGCTTGATTACTTCTATGCCTGTACTTATATACTTTTACCTGGATGATACTTGTGCCTATGTTTATGAGTTCCTTATCCATTATTTGGGTGGTGAAAAAAGGAAAATAAAATATCAATCTATTGTCGCTTCTTCTCCAAATCTGCCAATCGACTGGCTCGTGTTAGAGGTATATCATAAATATGCGGATACTCTCTCCTTTTCATCCTGCCGTGATATAATTCGGCTCCTCGTGGTTACTTACCTTCATTGTACAGGGATCAGTTGTTTTTTTCCACAAGAAGGAAATTGACCTTCATGTATAATCTTAAAAATTTTTAACTTGACGTTTGTCGAATTTTAGGGTAAATTTAATCTTATTAATTTCATATTTTACGATAATTCTTATCAAGAGAGGTGGAGGGACTGGCCCTTTGAAGCCTCGGCAACAGCTGTTATTAGCATTGTGCCAATTCCAGAAGCGTTACGCTTAAAAGATAGGAAGAGTACTTGAACATTGTTTAATGACCTCTCCTTCTTGAAGGAGAGGTTTTTTATTTCGCACAAAACAATTAGGAGGAAATATATGATGACAATTTCTATTCACCCGCCATTTAAGGCAGACCATGTCGGTAGTCTCTTACGACCTGACAACTTACTTCAAGCACGAAAAGATTACAAAGCTGGTAACATCACTGCCCAGCAATTACATGACATCGAAACAAAAGAATTAAAGCGAATCGTCGACAAGCAAATAGAAGTTGGCCTTCAAGCAGTTACGGACGGAGAGTTCAGAAGAGATTGGTGGCACATAGATTTTCTTGAGCATCTGAACGGGATCGAAGGGTACGTCCCTAATCAAGGGTTCGATTTCGAAGACGAAGAAACAGACCCTTACAATGTTCGTAATATCGGTGAAATCTCATTTAATCCAGATCATCCATTTCTGCGAGACTTTAAAACGTTCAATAGTATAGTAGACGGGCGTGCAGTGGCTAAGCAAACGATCCCGAGTCCGAATCAATTATTATATGTAGGCATGAGAAACCCTGACATTTATCCAGATATCGAAGCGTATGCGGATGATATCGTGAATGCCTATCGAGATGCACTTGCTGCATTCTATGAAGCTGGCTGCCGCTATATTCAATTAGATGATGTATCGATCGCTGGTTTTGTCACAGAAAATGACTTTATTTACGACCATGCTTATTCCATGGATCAATTATTCGATCTGTCACTAAGAATGGTGAATCATGTATTAAATGATAAGCCGGAAGATCTTTATGTCACCACTCATTTATGCCGAGGAAACTATCGATCTACGCACGCTTTTTCCGGCGCCTATGATAAAATTGCACCTCGTTTATTTGCCGAGGAAAAAGTCGATGCCTTTTTCTTAGAATATGATGATGAGCGCTCAGGGACATTTGAACCGTTAAAGTATATTCCGGCTGGTGGACCTAATGTCGTGATCGGTATCTTTACTTCTAAAAAAGGAGAACTAGAAGATAAAGAAGAGATGAAAGCACGGATTGAGGAAGCAAGTCAATTTGTCCCAAAGTCACAACTGTGTATTAGTCCACAATGTGGATTCTCATCGACACATCATGGTAATAAATTGACAGAACAACAACAATGGGACAAGCTGAAATACGTGGTAGATATTGCAAAAGAAACGCTGAAATAATGGAGTGATCACATGTATGCGATGGATTTAACAAATAAAGTAGCCATTGTAACCGGAGGTATTAGCGGAATTGGAAAAGCGATAGTCGATGCATTTTTGGATTGTGGTGCTAAAGTGGCGGTAGCCGATATGGCACCACCTGCGATCACAGAGTCTGAACATCTCTTTTACCAGCAGGTTGATGTTTCCAATCAGAAACAAGTAACAGCCATGGTAGACAATGTCGCAGAGCACTTTGGCAAAATAGATATTCTCGTAAACAATGCTGGCATTTCAACGATGGATTACTTCGTAGATATCAAAGAACAGGACTGGGACAAAACAATGGATGTCAATGGCAAAGGTGTCTATATGTGCATGCAAACTGTCGCCAGGAAGTTACAACATCAAGGAGAGGGCGGTAAAATCATCAATATCGCATCGCAGGCTGGAAAAAATGGCTACCGGTTAATGGGCAGCTATGTTGCTTCGAAACATGCAGTCCTTGGCATGACAAAAGTAGCCGCTATCGAATTGGCAAAGGATCAAATCAATGTCAATGCAGTCTGTCCAGGTATTGTAGAAACAGAAATGAAGAAAAAGGAAAGAGTCATTGGTGGTAGCTTGCGCGGAGTTAATGCTGCAACGATTCAAGCGGAAGATCATTCGCAAGTACCACTTGGACGAACGGCAGTGCCGGCAGACATCGCAAATGTGGTTGTTTTTCTCGCATCTAATTACTCTAATTATATGACTGGTCAAGGCATCAACGTGACCGGCGGTATGACGATGAATTAACATAACTAAAAATGAAGGGGGCATACATCATGTCTAACAAGAAGGGGAATATAACGGCACTTGCCCCGTTATTCATCTTTGTCTTATTATTTATTGGAACTGGCATCATCTCTGGTGATTTTTCCAACATGCCGTTAAATGTGGCGGTCATTATCGCAAGTGCCATTGCATTAGCGATGAACCGAAAAGAGAAACTAGCTGATAAAATTGATATATTTACGAAAGGCGCTGGCCACCCGAATATTATGTTGATGGCTGTTATTTTTGTATTAGCAGGCGCCTTCTCCCAAACTGCTAAAGGAATGGGAGCAGTCGATGCTACGGTTAACCTGGGATTATCCTTAATACCTAGTAATCTATTAATGGTAGGATTGTTTATTGTTGGCTGTTTTATCTCGATTTCGATGGGAACTTCAATGGGAACTGTCGCAGCGCTGGCACCGATTGGAATTGGCATTGCGGAACAAACCGGCATCCCTTTGGCCTTAGCAATGGGGACAGTAATTGGCGGTGCGATCTTCGGTGATAATCTGTCGATGATTTCCGATACAACCATCGCTGCCGTTCGAACACAAAAAACAAAAATGAGCGATAAGTTTAAAGCGAACTTTTGGATCGTGTTACCTGGAGCGCTCGTCACTGCTATCATTTTATGGATCGTAACGTCTGGTGAGCAAATCGATGCACTTGGAGATTATTCTTATCAGTTTGTGAAAATACTTCCGTATCTTACTGTTCTGATTGCTGCAATACTAGGTGTCAATGTATTAATTGTTTTAACAGGCGGGACAATTTTTGCCGGTCTTATCGGTTTATTTGATGGTTCGTATACGTTGGCTTCTTTCATTCAAGCTGTTTCACAAGGAATCATCAACATGGAGGATATTGCTATTGTTGCGATATTAATCGGTGGTATTATTGCCGTTATTCAGCATAATGGCGGGATTCAGTGGCTATTACACGCTGTCACAAGTAAGATTAAAACGAAAAAAGGCGCGGAATTTGCCATTGCTGGCCTTGTCAGTACAACAGATATCGCGACTGCGAATAATACAATCTCGATAATTATTACCGGCCCATTAGCAAAAAATATCGCAGATGAATATCAGATTGACGCTCGTAAGTCTGCCAGTATTCTCGATATTTTTGCCGGAGGATGGCAAGGTATTGTACCTTACGGTGGACAAATGCTAGCAGCTTCAGGACTAGCAGCTATTTCGCCAGTAAGTATTATACCGTATTCTTTCTATCCGATTGCTTTACTGATTTTTGGGATAATAGCAATTTTAATAGGTTTTCCACGATTTAAACAAAAATAGGAGTGATAAACATGGTCAAGAAAATGAACGTAGAAAGTTTTAATCTAGATCACACAAAAGTAGCAGCACCATATATCCGCTTAGCAGGTACAACAGAAGGCGCAAATGGCGATATCATCCACAAATATGATGTACGTTTAAAACAACCGAATCAAGCGCACATGGAAATGCCCGCTCTCCATTCATTGGAACATTTAATGGCCGAAAACATTCGTAATCATCATGATACTGTCGTAGATTTTGGCCCAATGGGTTGTCAAACCGGCTTTTATTTAACGGTTATTAATCACGACAACTATGATGAAGTGTTAGATGCAGTAGAAGCATCATTAAAAGATGTGCTAGCAGCAACAGAAGTACCTGCATGTAACGAAGTACAGTGCGGGTGGGCTTCCAGTCACAGCCTCGAAGGCGCCCAAACATTAGCACAGGAACTGCTGGACAAACGGGCAGAATGGAAAAATGTATTTGCTGATTAATCTGCTTTTTATAGAAATCTTATAATACGCGAGAAAGAGACACCTTTTATGATAAAAGTGTCTCTTTTGGTTGAGGGAGTGTAATATAAACGGGCTTGTCAAGAAAAGTGTGTAAGTCATTCCAAATACTTTAATACACGATCCTTGAGGTGGTCATGAATTAATAACTGGTTCATCACCATGGCCCATTGCTGAATATGGCCACCTTCCCATTTATTTTCAAGTTCTTTTGTTCGTAAATATAAGACTTTTAATAGGGCATTCTCGTGTGGGAATGCTCCTTTTTGGGTAACTTTACGATAGCTGGAGTGAACACTTTCTACGGCATTTGTTGTATACATGATTTTGCGAATCGCACTACCGTAATCAAAAAGCTGTTCCACATGAGAAAAATGACGTTTCCACACATCAATGGCTCCAGGATAAGAAGACCATTGTTGTTGAAAGGTTTCAAAGGCGCTGCGACAAGCTTTTAGACTAGATGCTCCATATACTTTTCGTAAAGCAGCTGTGAAAGGTTTATAGTCTTTACTTGGTACATATTTAAGTGAATTTCGAATAAGGTGAACGATACAACGTTGGACTGTTAATGCCGGGAATATGGCACGAGCACCTTCTTCTAAGCCACTCACGCCATCGATAGATAGAAAGAAAATATCTTCTACCCCTCTTGTTTTAATCTCATCAAAGATTTGCATCCATTTATGCTTACTTTCGGTTTCATTAAGCCATAAGCCAAGTATCTCCTTTTTGCCTTCCATGGTGTAGCCTAACATCGTATAAACCGCATATTTCTTCGTTTCATAGTCATTGCGAATAGTGGCATAAAGGCAGTCTACAAAAACAAAAGGATAACACGGTTGTAAGGGTCTGGTTTGCCATTCTTCTAATTCTGTTAACACGTGATCCGTAATGTTAGACACCATTTCATGAGACACAGAAAACCCGTAAATATCTTCAATAGTCGAAGAGATATCTCTTTGAGACATACCACGGGCGTACATGGAAATTACTTTGTTTTCAATAGCTGAGACATCTCGTTGGCGTTTGGGAATGACTTGTGGTTCGAAGGAGCCGTCACGATCTCTTGGCACTTCTAGTTCCACTTCTCCAGTTGATGTTTTGACCGTTTTCTTTCCGTATCCATTACGTCGGTTTTCCGTATTTTTTTGGCCCTTTTCATTGGAGGAGTATCCTAGGTGATGGTCCATTTCGTCTTTTAGCATCGTCTCAAACATTGGTCCGAAAATGTCTTTTAATGCATTTTGCATGTCTTCTACTGTTTCAGGTTGATACTGTTCGATAATCTTGTTCGCTAAATCTACGGAGTTAGGATCTCTTTTTGGTTTCCCCATTTCAAACACTCCTTTAGCTTTATACTTTTATTCTAACAAATAAAAAAACTGTGTGAGTAAGAAACCGTACGCATTTCTTACTTACACAGTTTATATTACACTCCCACTGCTTCCATTTGAAGTTCCGTCATCTTCATGCATTTAACACTTCCGGTAGCTATTCTCCGCCTGAAGTTTCAGCATTTTCGAACGTTTTAACCTCTAAATTAGTTCCTTCCGTTTGAACCTCCTGCATCTTCAGACGCTTTAGCCTCTCGATTAGTTCCTTCCGTTTGAACCTCCTGTATCTTCAGACGCTTTAGCCTCTCGATTAGTTCCTTCCGCTTGAACTTCTTGCATCTTCAGACGCTTTAGCCTCTCGATTAGTTCCTTCCGCTTGAACTTCTTGCATCTTCAGACGCTTTAGCCTCTTGATTAGTTCCTTTCGCTTGAACTTCTTGCATCTTCAGACGCTTTAGCCTCTTGATTAGTTCATCTGTGCTGAGCATCGCTTTTATGAAATAAACCAGATAATTTAGCTGATTATTTTGGGATACCAATCAATATACTACCTCATGTCTTATTTGTAGGGTCTAAACATTATCTCTGGCCAACCGATAGACTCCCACGGTGCAGTACGAGCTGAAGATCCACTTTGTGAAGTGCCTTTCTTCACTAATGACTTTAATTATATACTGTCTATGCGTGATCAAAAGCTCAGCATTTCCCTCATCTTTATGCTCATGTCGAAGTTTTACGTATATCTAGTTTTTCGCTACACAGACTTCTAATGTAAAACTAAAAGTGGCACTCTGCAGGTTTCTGCATGAGTACCACTCCATCCTATTTCTACTAAGCTTTTTTCTTCTGTTTACTCCGTTTTTCCGGATCGATTGGCATTGTTCCATTTTCAACACCTAATTCATCCAGCCAGCGACGATATGCGATCGTAAGCGCGTCTGATTTTAAGTGCATTTCCATTTGCAGATCGAGTGGAAGTAATTCTGGTTTCTGACTTTCGACAACGTCTAAGTCTTGATAGAAAATGACATCCTGGAAATCGCGGAATGGCTGGTCCGGCGCATCTAAATCATAGTTTCTTGTTAACAGCATAAACACCTGACATTTTTCATGGTCTAACTGATTAACCGCCGTAAGAATCGTAAACTCTTCGTCAGAACCTTCCGTTGTTTTCGTAAATCTGGCAACAATCGGATTTAATACTTCATAGACATAATCGGTATAGCCACCTTTGGAGCGTCCATCCGAATTCGGCTGATAGACAGGAATTTTGCTTGTAATCAAACGACCATCGATAAAGTCTACATCATAATCGACTACTTCCGCATGGTCAGCATCACCCAGCATGCCTTCATGGACAAACATTAAGTGGGATACATCAAGAAAGTTTTCAATAATTCTTGGAGCATTGGCTTTTACATCATAGGGACCGCAAATAATCGTGCGATATCCTTTCTGCTCCCCTTCAGGATATTTAATAAATGGAGCTGGATCATCACCAAGATTAACCCAGATCAGACCTAAATAGTCCTCACAATGATACACAGTTGCTCTTGCTTTTTTCGGAATCGGTCTCTCACATGGA
Source organism: Gracilibacillus caseinilyticus (assembly GCF_022919115.1). Lineage (NCBI taxonomy): Bacteria > Bacillati > Bacillota > Bacilli > Caryophanales > Bacillaceae > Gracilibacillus > Gracilibacillus caseinilyticus. The sequence goes on from NZ_CP095072.1 coordinate 95,015, forward strand.
AGCGCCGGAATCTTTGTACATGTACCATGATCATTATACTCCCAGGCATGGTAAGCACATACTAACTTTCCATCGACGACTTTGCCTAATGATAGTGCAGCTCCTCGGTGAATACACAAATCCTTGAAAGCATGGACGCCTTTTTCATTACGAAAAACAACAACTCGCTCACCAAGCACATGTACTTGTTTCGGATCATCTTGTAATTCTGCTGCCGTACAAACCGGGTGCCATTCATTCCATAGCTTATCTTGTTGCATAGGTCATATCCTCCCCTTTATCATCTGCCGTTTTGTCATCACTTTTTGCTGGTAAAATTAAATTAAGAATTAAGGCTCCAATTGCTCCGACTGCTGTGCCTGAAGCAACGAAATACGTCACAATCTGTGGTAATGTGTTCATGGCATCTGCAGGTAATAAAACGGCAAACAATGCAAGCAAGATTGGTGCACCAATTACGATCATGTTGCGTTCAGTAAACGGTGCTTTCTTAATAACTTTAAATCCGTTCATCATAATAACCACACATAAGATTGCAAAAACGCCGTTAATAACAACTTCTGGAATACTTGCGATTACGTTCATTAATTTCGGCATCATCCCTAAAATTAATAGAATGACTCCACCCGCTAGTATTGGTTTACGACTTTTCACACCAGTAATCGCAATGATTCCTGCATTGGAAGAATAACCAGTGACTGGTGTACCACCAAAGAACGAGCCGATAAAACAACCTAACCCTTCACCAAATGCGCCACCATTCAAACGTTTATCATCCAGCTTTTCTTCCGTTACTTCTCCGACTGTAAACCACGTTCCGGTCGTTTCAATGACAATAATGAGATAAATAGCAAGCATAATTAAAATAGCATTAATATCAAATGTTGGTACGCCAAAAGCAAAAATACTTGGCAATGCAAACCATGACGCTTCACCAACTGCAGAAAAATCTACTAAATCAAAGAATGATGCCACAATCGTTCCAATACCCAAAGCTAATATAACCGAAGCTACTTTAACGAATTTAAATGATGTTACCTTTTCTCCAAGATACATACAAATGATGAGTACTGTTGCTGTAACAAAGGCAATCAGAATATTTTGATTAAAAGTTCCCTCACCGCCGTAAATAGAATTAATCGCACTCGGCATAAGCGAAATACCAACTACTACAATAACGGTTCCCGCTACGATCGGCGGAATAATTCTTTTCACAACTTTACTGAAAAGCTTTAACGGCTTTCCGATCAGCGCAATTAACAATGCGCCAGGGATTAAACTTCCAATCATTGCTCCAACTCCTGAAGTCGTGCCAATAGCTGCCAATGCACTTAGCGGGACAAAGGATGGTCCCTGCATAACTGGAAGCTTCATCGCAAATCCAGCTTGAATCAAGGTTGCCAGTCCACATGCAATAAAGGTCATTTGAATTAATAAGGCACTATCAGTTACGGAAAAAGATAATAATCCAGCCAAAATAATTGGAGGTATAAATAAGTCCATTGCTAGTACATGCTGTAACCCGATAAATAATGATTTCCCAATCGAAACATTCTCTTTCTCTATCTGTTCTGTTTTCACTTCTGTTTCTAACTTTCTAGCTGTGTTCTCCATGTTGCGCTCCCCCCCAATTTTGCTATCATTATTTTTCATATAATTAAAAAAGCTCGAAACACCTAATACACTATGGTAAAGTAGGTGATTCGAGCTTAAGAAGATCGAAATATGAAAAACATCTACAAAATAAGTAAATGCTTTTCTTTCCTTTTCCATAGTCGGTTTATTTAAGGTAAACCGGTAGAAACTCGCAGGCCATATCCCCGCTATTATATGAAAAACACGATTAAGTTTGTATTTAGTATAACATCCTTTTTTCTGTTTACAAGTATTATTTTGTCGAATTTTGAATTTTAAATTTTCTGACAAATGGCGAGAAGCCTTATCCACCTAGGCATCCTAGTTTTTGCTTCTATCACTTTTTTACTGTTGGACATCCGTTTACAATTCTATTATAATGACTAGTAAATATCCAAAATACGAACAATAAGGTGATAACATGAATAAATATTCGCGAATTTTCCTTGGAACTGCTTTTACTAGTCGATCGGAAAAAGAAGTTAACATTTTGCAAGACTATCTCTTTTGTATCAATGAACAAGGCATGATTGAAAAAGCAGTCGCTCCAGAAGACCCACAGTATCAAACTATTCTGAATGCGTATAAGGAAGAGGAATGCTTCCACCAGCTGCAATACGGAGAATATCTTCTTCCCGGATTCGTCGACTTGCATATCCACGCGCCTCAGTGGGCTCAAGCTGGCACTGCATTGGATCTTCCACTTAATGATTGGCTGCATACGTATACCTTTCCGCTCGAAGCTAAGTTCTCGGATATGGCTTTTGCTGAAAAGGTATATGATGACCTTGTTAATACATTGCTTGCTAACGGCACCACCACGGGACTTTATTTCGCCACTGTCCATAAAGAATCAAGTTTCCGGTTAGCTGAAATTTGTGCAGAAAAAGGACAACGCGGTCTCATAGGGAAGGTTGTGGCAGATGATCCGGAGCAAAATCCTGACTATTACCGGGATCTAGATGCAGAAACAGCTTTATCTGAAACAGAGGCTTTTATTCTTGAGGTCAAAGAATTAGCTAAGAACGTGAAACAAGGTGTTTATCCAGTTGTTACACCCCGGTTTATCCCAAGCTGTTCGGATGAGGCATTGAAAGGATTAGGGGAATTAGCAGAAAAGTATAATACACACATTCAATCACACTGCAGTGAGAGTGACTGGGAACACAGCTATGTAAAAGAGAGATTTGATAAAAATGATGCCTTTGCCTTAAATGATTTTGGCTTATTGCGAGAAAAATCTGTGATGGCTCATTGTAACTTTTTAGAAGACGATGATGTGGCATTATTTGCTGAAACAGGCACAGCGATTGGACATTGCCCATTGTCGAATGCGTATTTTGCCAACAGTGTCATTCCCATTTCCCATCTTCATGCAAAGGGTGTGGATGTTGGATTAGGTACTGACATCTCGGCAGGAGCGACGCCAAGCATTTACGATAATGCGAAGCAAGCAGTAGTTTCATCAAGAATGCTCGAAGATGGGGTCGATACCTCCCTTCCTCCAGCTAAAAGAGGAGTGGCAGATTCCCGGATAACCATTAATGAAGCATTTTATTTCGCAACCGCTGGTGGTGGCGAAAGTCTGAGCCTGCCAATCGGTCGCATCGACGCAGGGTACGCTTGGGACGTTCAGATCGTTAACACAGCGAAACTACCGATCTTCGATGAAAGTGAACCATTATACGACATTTTTCAAAAGATCTTATATTTGGTTAAAGCTGAGAATATTAAGGAAGTCTGGGTTCAAGGAGAAAAAGTCAAATAACGAGTAGGCAATAAGTATTTAGCGGATAAATCTCCCAATCAGAGAGATTTATCCGCTAAATTAGAATCCTTTTTCTATATCAACCTGGTTTTGTAAAGGACGATCATTTTCAACACGTTCGAGTGTTTCCACAAAACATTGTACAGCTTCTTCCGCTGTAGTAACAGCTGATATATGTGGTGTTATCGTAATTCTAGGCTCTTTCCAAAAAGGATGTTCTGCTGGCATTGGTTCATTTGCGAAGACATCTAATACTGCAAATCTTAGCTGTTCAGTATCCAGAGCTGTTAATAAGTCAGACTCTGCAACCGATTCTCCTCTGCCCACATTTATAAATCCCGCTTGAGAGAGATTGCTAAAAATACGATCATTGAAAAGCTGCTCCGTTTTTTTCGTTAATGGCAGTGTATTGATCATGTAATCAACGGACTTTAACATCATGCAATGGTCTTCGGTTTTAAATACTTGTTTAAACCCCGCTTTTTGCTTGCCGCTTAACGATACTCCGTACACTTCCACACCAAATGACGACAGTACAACTGCTAGCTTTTGACCAATCTCACCTGTTCCATATATGACAATCTTTGATTCCTTTAACATTCTCGGTTTTATTGGCTGCCAGCATTTTTCTGACTGGTGTTCAGTAAAACGATCATGAAATTGTAAATCTTTCAGCAGAAAACTTAAGCAATATTCACTGATTCTTTCACCAAATGAACAGATCGTTCTTGTTAGCAGAACATTCTCATCCCAATCTTTCTGAAACAAAAAATGATCCACGCCAGCACCAAGAGAATGAACCCACTTTACTTTACCATAGTCATAGCTTTTCTTGGTTTTAAAAGAAACAAAAGCATCCGCCCACTGCAAATCTGATGATTGGATGTCCTCTTCCTTTTTAAAGCGAATGTCTTTTTCTATTTGATACGGTGCGAGTAACTTCTCTAATTCTTGATTCAACTCACTCACAAATAAAAGATGATGAATCTCCATTGTATTTTCCCTCCTCATCAGAATCACTATGTATAGATCGCTATTATTCTAACATAATATGCATGTACACTTGAAAATGAGGTGAACTAAAATGGAACGTTACCAGGACAAAGTTGTTATTATTACTGGTGGTGCCTCTGGATTAGGTCGAGCATCTGCTTTACAAATTGCGAAAGAAGGCGGATCACTAGTTCTTGTCGATTTAAACCAAGAAGGCTTGGAAGAAAGCAAAAAAGAAATCCTCGCAGCTGCTCCTGATGCGAAAGTTGAATTAGTGGAAGCAAACGTTGCCAAAGAAGATGAAGTGAAACAGTATATCCAGCATACGATTGACACATTTGGTAAAATCGATGGCTTCTTTAACAATGCGGGAATTGAAGGAAAGCAGAGCCTAACAGAGGACTTCGGTATTGATGAATTTCACAAAGTTGTCAGCATCAACTTAGATGGCGTCTTTTATGGCATGAAATATGCGTTAAAAGAGATGAAAAAACAAGGCTACGGCTCGATCGTCAACACAGCGTCTGTTGGTGGTATTCGCGGTGTCGGAAATCAGTCCGGTTATGCGGCGAGCAAGCATGGTGTCGTTGGCTTAACGCGAAACTCTGGTGTGGAGTATGGTCAATTCGGTGTCAGTATAAAAGCAATTGCACCAGGTGCTATTATGACCCCGATGGTGGAAGGTTCCCTTAAACAAATAGGCGGAAATAATTGGGAAGAGGCAGGATAAGAATTTGTTAGTGTTAATCCAATGAAACGCTTTGGCAAACCGGAAGAAGTAGGCCATCTAGTTGCCTTTCTATTGTCGGATCAAGCTAACTTTATCAATGCGGCTGTCATTCCAATCGATGGCGGACAATCTTATCAATATTAAACACCGAAAAGAAAATCCCTTTCACTTGGGATTTTCTTTTTATCTTACACCTATATAAATTATCAGTGCCACAACAGATCCTATGATTGCAACAAGATAGATCGTACTTAATACAGTTAATTGAAACTTACTTTTTTCTCGATAATTCGGATCACTTCGACCAAGTTGTTTATACGTCAACACAAAAGCAATCACACCGAGTAGCAGGATAAGGACAACATAAACAGTCATTGTTGTTTACCTCCTTTATATGTCTGCTTACAGAACTATAACCTTGAAACAGTACATATAAACGTCAACCCTAGAAAGACAAAACTTCTGCATCACCATTTTCCCGTCCAATAATGAGTACATCGGCCATATCCACAAAGAGACCATTCTCTACTACTCCCGGAATGCTATTTAGTGCAGTATTCATGCCATCTCGATCCACTATCGAATCAAAGTAGCAATCTACTATATAATTACCATTGTCTGTAACAAATGGAGCTTGATTTCCCCGACGTAATATTGGCTTACATCCGAGTAAGCTAATTTGGCTGCTCGTGATCTCCCAACCGAATGTTATTATCTCTACAGGTAACGGGAATTGACCTAGCCTTTCCACATATTTGGAAGGATCAATTACCACGATAAATTGTTTCGCAATAGATGCTATCATTTTTTCGCGCAATAATGCTCCACCACCGCCTTTGATTAATGCAAAATTAGCAGTAGCTTCATCTGCTCCATCTATTGCAACATCTATTTTGTTAACTTCCGACATTTTCAACATTGGAATACCTAGTTTTTGGGCTAACTCCTCGGTATTTTTCGAAGTCGGAATTCCTTTGATGTTCAGCCCATCTGCTACTAATTCTCCCAGCTTCAAAATCGCCCAGTAAGCGGTAGATCCTGTGCCAAGGCCGACAATCATCCCATCTTCCACATATTTCGCCGCTTTTTCACCTGCTTTTCGCTTCAGATCCATCACAAACACCTCGTTTCCTTTTCTTACACTATTCCATCATACTATGTCAATCGCGCGATAAAAAGAGGAACGAAAAATAGATTTTTAGCCAAATAAAAAGCCAACATAACACGAAATCTCATCAAACTAAATTCGTTATGTTTGACTCTTTTCATTATGCAGTATGTATATACTGCGAATTATCTCTTCCATTTTTAATAGCTTACAAACAATTTGCTAAACGATACGGAAAGATTCTAAAAGGGCCACCTTCCACTTCAAATCAAGAGCGAATTGGGCGAAAGAAAGCCTCAATCGGACAATCCTACTTCATTCACATTGGTCGATAGAGCTTTCCAACCGGGACAAGTCCTAACCCACTCCTCATTATGCACTCATCACCGATCAGAAGTTCAGGAAGTCTTACCAACTTGTCATTACTTCGCAGTTTTCTTCAACTTCGTATTGCTTGCAATTAGAACAATATCTTTTGATAACGAGATTATTCGTATCGCAAACAAACTGCTGTTATATCACACCCTCTTCTTGTTAAAGCGAATGATGCTGTTCAAATTTTTCGATCGCATCCATAAAATCATGAAATTCCGAAAGGTCCATTTGTTGTTTCGCATCGGACAATGCAACGGATGGATTAGGATGAACTTCTGCCATAATGCCATCTGCCCCAACTGCTAATGCTGCCTTAGCAGTTGGCACGAGAATATCTTTTCGTCCTGTAGAATGAGTGATGTCCACAATCACAGGTAAATGCGTTTCTTGTTTCAAAATCGGGACAGCGGATATATCTAATGTATTTCTCGTAGCATCCTCATATGTTCGAATGCCCCTTTCACAGAGAATAACGTTAGGATTACCTTCTGCCAGAATATATTCTGCTGCCAATTTAAATTCCTTCATGGTGCTGGACAGCCCACGCTTCAATAGCACCGGTTTCTGCACTTGACCTACTGCTTTTAACAATTCAAAGTTTTGCATATTTCTTGAACCAACTTGAATAATATCGATGTATGGTAATGCTGTCTCTATCTGATCTGCACTCATTATTTCGGAGACCACTGCCATATCATGGATCCGTGCTGCATCAGACAACATTCTTAATCCATCTATTCCTAGTCCTTGAAAATCATAAGGAGAAGTACGTGGTTTGAAAGCACCACCTCTAATAAATTTCACACCACGTCTTGCTAAATCAGCTGTCGCCTGTCGAACCTGTTCTTCCGATTCCACCGAACATGGTCCCATTATTTTGACAGGTTCCCCTTGGCCAATCCAATGTTTTTTCACCTGAATGATCGTATCATCCCTCTGGTAATCCCTTGAATACAAATAGGTATCCTTTTTTGAATAAAATCGTTCATCAAGCTGTGTGAACAGCTTCTGAATCGACACAGTATCGTACGGTCCATCATTTACTTTCTCAATCTGATCCATTGTCAATTTGGCTTCTTCTTGATTTTCTAATATAAGCTTTCCTCTCTCGCTTATAAGCTGAATAATTTCCTCTTCCAGCTTTTGCAATGGTAATGTTACTGTCATCTTTTTCCCTCCTTGACTATTATTTCTGACCAGATAACAAAGACTGATATGTTATTTCATAGATAGCGGGTGTTTCATGAATATTCTCAGCACAAACACTTAAAGCATAATCAGCCTCTACCCAGTATGTGTTACCAGTCATCCAAGCAAGTAAATCCCGCTCCTCATATATATCGATCTGTCCACCTTGCTGAATCACCACTTCAAACGAGGTCAGGGAACGTGATAATCCCACACCACAGGCTTTCAAAAAGCTTTCCTTAGCAGTCCATATTTGATAGAACTTACGTAATGGAGATACATCGAGCGCTACAGTCCGACACTCATTATTCGTTAGAAATGCTGCAGCATAATCGATAGGTTTTATCTGTTCGATATCAATTCCGACTGGCGAATCGTGTACCGTGCAAGCAATCCACTCACCAGCGTGGGATACGTTAAAATGGAAACAGGAATCAGTTGATAGATACGGTTTACCGAATCGATTACGTTCGATCCATTTCCAATTCCATTCCTTACCATAATGCTTCTGATATAGATAACGAATCAGCAGATCACCAAGTGCAGAACGAAACTGATCTTCCAGACGGTGAAAACGTTGCAGCCGTGCAATTCTCTCCCTCATTAAATAAGGAAAAACAGCTGCTATATCTTGTTCCCGCTTCTCTTCTGGTAACCGACAAATCCAAACATCCAAGACTTGTTCCTCCTTATGCCCTCTCTGCTTGTACGTCTACTTGTTCTTTCTCTTGTTCTTGATAGGCTAAACCAATTAAAAAGCAAATACCAATAAATGCTGCCGATCCACCAAGCGCCCATTGATAAGGCACCATAGTGATGTCTGCTGTTTGCTGAGATCCGATGATGCTTGCGAGTAGGGCAACACCGAAGACACCTCCAAACCGTTTCTGGACATTATGTAAAGTTGTTGCCTGACTCATTTGATGTTTGGAAATGTGTTGGAAAGCGGATATCTGTGCTGCTGTTACTGCATGTCCTAAGAAAATTCCTACGCCGAACATAAGCAGCCGGATCAGCCATGGATTTGCTTCTGCTAATAAGGCGATTAACGAAAAGATAATCATCGAACCTAACAAGGACAACAGCATCAGTCGCCGGACGCCTAATTTTTTCATCGACCATGGCAGAAGCTGGGAAGCAACCATCAGTCCCAGCGCCTCCGGAAACGTCGTTAAACCGGTATGAAAAGCAGAAAATCCTAAAACATTTTGATACAGCAACGGAAAAACATATAACATGCCAAATAAACCTGCTGCCGAGAACATTCCTATTAAACTCATGACCCGGAACGAATTATCCTTAAAAAGGCTTAAATTCAGCATCGGTCTTTCAATCTTCCTCTCCCATTTCACGAGATACAGGAGGAAGGCTAAACCAATAAGAAACGGGATAAACACTTTGGGCTGAGCCCATCCGAGGATAGGCGCTTCAATCAAGGCATAGATTAACAGTCCGAAACCCGGAAGCGATAACAGAAATCCTTTTACATCAAATCTGCCAATAGAAGGCTCCTTGTATTCCTCAATAAATAAACCGGCTAATACAAGAACAATCACCCCAATTGGTATATTCAGATAAAAGATCCATCGCCAGGAAAGCTGATCAACTAAATAGCCACCAACTACCGGACCAAGTGCTGGTGCAATAGCGACCGGTACTACTAATACTCTCGATAACTTGGGACGTTCTTCAGGAGTAAACGTCCGGAACAGCATCGACATGCCAACCGGTGTTAAGAGACCCGCTCCCGCTCCTTGCAGCACTCGACATACATTTAACATCGTCTGACTCTGCGCCCAGCCACAACATAACGAAGCAATGGTAAATATACTGACTGCCAGCATCAACATCCGCTTCGATCCAAAACGATCTCCAAGCCAGCCTGCTACCGGCAGCAACATCGCAAGACTGACTAGGTAGCCAATGTTTACACCACTTGTGGCAGAAACGGGCACATTGAATTCCTCCCCGATTGTGGAGAGAGCAACATTAATAATTGTTGCATCCATCGCCACAATAAACATCGACATCACATATACCGCAATGATAATTTTTTTGGAAAAAGACAACGAGCGCATCTTATTTTCCTAATCCGATAGCTTTGTTGCTAGTTGAATCAATACGTATATCAATCCAATGTGTTTCAATATAATAGATGCAATCTTCTCTGTTTGCTTTACCATATTCGATATCCCAGCCATCGGGGATATCAAGAAAAGCAGGCCAAAGTGAATACTGCCCTTTATCGTTTTTTAATGCATAAAATGTTCCTTCTGGATTTTCAAATGGATTCTTCATGTTTTCTCTCTCCTTCATGTAATGATTTAAGAATTTGAGCACCAATTTCAGCAAGAGGTGCTGGCTGACACATATCCTTATGGCGACATGCTACTTCATATTCTTCGATATCACCAGTTACATATGGCTTCCACGTATCGGTATAAATGGGGTCGAACCATTCCGGGATGATGGTAGATCGGAAGAATAGCAAATCACCACGATACGGTTCTGGCTGATAGTCTTTTAGAATACTGACCGAATTAACATACGTATCCTTTAAATTCATCAATGTTTCGTGGTCTAAGCTGGCCAGTGCACTGCCATCTTCCTGAAGCAGCTCACTTACATTCTCAAAGGTTACCTTCTCCTCTCGCAAGCTTTCCGGATCATAGCCGCCAAGGGCAAGCAGTGCGACAAGTGCCTCATCGTCATCCGGAGCTGCTTTGATTGGTAAATAGAGACTTGGATAAGCGTCCAGCATCACCACCAGTCCAACTTCTTCTCCCTGACGCTGCAACTCATTTGCCATCGCATGAATGACATTTCCACCTAACGACCAGCCGACTAAATGGTATGGGCCATGTTCCTGAACGGTCTTAATATGTGCTACATAATCCTTCGCCATATCTTGAATCGAGCTTGGCCAGCCTCTTTCTTCGGCTATACCACGAGCTTGTAGTCCGTAAATTGGATAGTCTTTACCTAGTGCCTGCATCAATCCGGCATAGCACCAGCTCAAGCCACCTGCTGGGTGTACACAAAAGACAGCAGGTTTGGTTCCATTTTTTCTCAGCGGTAGGAGTATATCTAATGCATTGGCACTTTCACCATCCTCCATTTTTTCCGCCAGTCCTGCAACAGTTGGTGCTTCAAACAAGCTAGCGATCGTAATGTCCTTTCCGAATGATTGTTTAATGTTAGACATAAGTTTCACAGCTAGCAGCGAGTGACCTCCTAAATCAAAGAAGCCATCATCAATCCCGACATGCGAAAGTCCTAATACGTCTTTAAACAGCTGACAAAGTAGTTCTTCCGTCGGGGTACGCGGTGTTCGGTCTGAAACAGATCCAGAAAATTGTGGAGCAGGTAATGCTTTTTTATCCAGTTTTCCATTTGGTGTCAGTGGCCATTCTTCTACATGAACAAACGCAGAAGGTACCATATAATCTGGCAAACGGCTGTCTAGATATGCTTTCCACTCCGCTGTTTCTAATTTCTTGTCCTCATTTATCTGTAAATAGGCGACAAGACGCTGGTCTCCAGGCTTATCTTCGCGAACGAGTACTGCTACTTGGTTGACATCTTGGTGCTTAGACAATGCCGTTTCGATCTCACCTAACTCAATACGGAAGCCTCTTATTTTCACTTGGTGATCGGCACGACCGATATAATCAAGTGAGCCATCATCGCGCCATTTAGCAAGGTCACCAGTTCGATACATACGCGCACCATTTGGTTCAAACGGGTTGGCAACGAATCGATCAGCGGTCAAGTCTTGACGACCTAAATAACCTAGCGCCTGTCCATCACCTGATACATACATTTCACCGATCACACCTGATGGCACGGGCTGCAGCCAATTGTCCAATACATACACACCAAGGTCAGGAATGTTCTGACCTATCACACTATTTGCCCGAATATCGACGATACGCTGATCAAATTCGATATAACTGACATGGACCGTTGTTTCCGTAATGCCGTACATATTAATCAGTTTCGGTGCATCATTGGCGTGGCGATCGTACCACTCTTTCAGTCGGCCGGCTTCTATCGCTTCTCCTCCAAAAATAATGTAACGGAGTGATAAGCTTTGGCCGATTTCCTGATTGTCCCGGTCTGCTTGCATCAACTGATAAAAGGCAGAGGGTGTTTGGTTTAACACCGTTACGTTTTCTTTCACAAGCAGTTCGAGAAATGCTTCGGGTGAACGGCTGACATCATAGGGCACGATGACGAGACGCCCTCCGTTTAACAATGCCCCCCATATTTCCCATACAGAGAAATCAAAGGCATAGGAATGGAACAACGTCCAGACATCCTGATGATCAAAATTAAACCAATGATCCGTGGAACCGAACAAGCGGATCACGTTTTGGTGTGGGATAACGACGCCCTTCGGATTGCCTGTTGATCCGGATGTATAAATTACATACGCTGGATCCATTGGCGTTACTGGTCTACTTCGATCCCGATCAGTCGGATTGGTATCATTCTGTTGTTCTAATGCTTTTACTACCGCTGGTTCATCCAGCACGATCAGCTCTTCGCCATCCTTATCTTTCACAGCTTCGATATGTGCGGAAGTTGTAAGGATACATACAGGTTGAGCATCTTCCTTCATATAACGGATTCTTGCTGCAGGATAATTTGGATCAAGCGGTACATATGCTGCACCTGTTTTTAATATTGCTAGCAGCCCAACTACCATGTCTACTGATCGCGACATCGCTAGCGCAACAAACTGTCCTGGTCCTACACCTTTATCTATCATAAGATGCGAGAGACCATTCACTCGCTTGTTCAATTCTTCGTATGTCAGTACGATGTCTTCATAGCTTAATGCCAGTTGATCTGGGTACTTTTGCACTTGTTTCTCAAAAGCGGCAATTACCGTTTCTTCTGCAATTTCCATCTGCTCCGGACTACCTAAGTCTAACATCTTCGCTTTCTGCTGTTCACCTAACATATCAATCTGCGAAATAGTCTGATCAGCTTCAGCTGCTGCATGATCTAGAAAGCGCAGCAATTGATCTACTAGTCTCTCAATAGTGTCTCGTTTAAACAGTTCGGTACTGTATTCTACTAAGCCTTGTAAACCTTCACCTTCATCACGTCCATGTTCAGTAAACTCGAATGTCAGATCAAACTTAGAGGTTCCTACACTGCGAATACTGACGTTGCTGTCTAATTCCGGCAGATCTAACGATGCTTCCGGTGTATTCTGTAAGATTAACATGACTTGAAACAATGGATGCTTCGCTTTCGATCGGACCGGATTCAGCACCTCTACCAGTCTTTCAAACGGCAGCTCCTGATTTTCATAAGCACTAATGTTCACGGAACGAACACGGGCAAGCAGTTCACGAAAACTTGGATCATTGGATGTATCTGTCCGGAGAACAAGTGTATTAATAAATAAACCGACAAGGTCTGTTAAAGACTGTTCGTTTCGGCCAGCCACCGGACTTCCTAATGGAATATCCTCGCCTGCTCCAATTCGCGTTAACAGTGCACTTACTCCTGCTTGCAGAACCATGAATAAACTTACTTCATTCTCTTTCGCAACCTGCTCCAGTCGTTGATGGAGAGAAGGATGGAGTGTAAAGGCAAACGTCCCCCCTTGATGAGTGGATGCTGCAGGTCTTGGATAATCAGTCGGCAACTCCAATTGGTCTGGTAAATCAGCTAGTTCCTGCTCCCAATACTGAATCTGTTCCGCTATGAAACTATTTTTCCCCTGTTCTTCACTAATCAGATCTTTTTGCCACATAACATAATCTGCATAATCAATCGGTAATTCCTCCCAAGCTGGTCTCTCTTGTAATAAACGGGCTTTATAAGCCTCTTGTAAATCCTGTGTGAACGGATAAAGAGACCAGCCATCTCCGACCATATGATGGATAAGCACAAGTAATGTGTAACGTCCATTCCCCTGATCAAATAATCGGATCTGACAAGAGGGTTCTTCCGACAGATGGAAAGAATATTGGACAGCATCTTCTAATACCTGTTCGATATGTTCTGGTTTCACTTTCTCGATAGGAAGTGCCGGTATTACTTGTTCTGCTTCGATGATCGATTGGAATGGTTCGCCATCATGTTCTTTAAAAATAGTCCGAAGCGGCGGATGACGATCGACCACATCACAGAGTGCTTGATGCATGGCTGTCAGATCAAGATTACCTTGAAGCTCAATCACCATCGGGATATTGTAAGTCGGGCTCGCCCCTTCTAATTGATGCAGGAACCATAATCGCTTCTGAGCAAAGGATAAGCCTATCTCGTCTGGTTTTTCCCTTTTTTCAATCGACGGTTTCACCTTTCCTCCCACATTCAGCTGATGAACAAGCCCTGCTACAGTAGGTGCTTCAAACAGCTTACCAATGCTGATCTCCACTTCAAACTCATCTCGAATTCGATTAATTAAACGTCCTGCCAGTAACGAATGCCCCCCTAAATAAAAGAAATGATCATGTACACCAACATGTGGAAGGTCCAGTACCTCCGCAAATAATTCCGTTAAGTGTTTTTCCTGAGGGGTTCTTGGTTCACGATCATGTGAGGTACTCACTTGCTGCGGTGCAGGTAACGCTTTTTTGTTAATTTTACCGTTCGGTGTTAACGGAAAGGCATCGAGTACTACAATTGCTGATGGCACCATATATTCGGGCAAGTATTCGTACGCTAACTCGTGTAATTCCGCAGAAATCGATTCAGATGGCGCTGTGACATAGGCAACGAGACGCTTATCACCAGGGCGATCCTCTCTGACGATTACTTTCGCCTGATATACTTGGTTATGCTTGGCTAATATCGATTCGATCTCACCAGGTTCAATCCGAAATCCTCTTACTTTCACCTGATCGTCTACTCTGCCTCCGTAATGTAATGTACCGTCCGGATTCCATAAGGCACGGTCTCCCGTACAATACATCCGTTCTCCAGCTCCATCAAACGGATTCGCTACAAAACGCTCCGCCGTTAAAGCCGTTCGACGGTTATACCCTGCCGCAAGTCCGTTGCCGGCAATATACATGTTGCCCATTACACCAGGAGGAACTGGCTGGAGACTGTCGTCCAAAATATAGATTTGGGTATTCAGAATTGGTTTACCGATGGATGGCGTCTCTTCCACTTCCTGCTCAAACATCATCGCGGTTGACCAAATTGTTGTTTCTGTTGGACCATAAAGATTTGTGATCTTACATCCTTGCTGATGCAGAGACTGTGCCAACGTTTGTGGCAAAGCTTCGCCACCAACAAGCACTTCTACACCATGTAGTGCATCAGCGTTCTCTGCTACAATCGACTGCCACAATGTCGGGGTCGCTTGCATGATGGTAACGGCCTGATCTTTCATCTTCTCTGTCAATTTTCGTGGATCTTGAATCGTTTTTTTCTCGACAACTATACACGTTGCTCCACTTAATAATGGTAAAAATAATTCCAATACAGATATATCGAAGGCTATCGTCGTGACCGCCATTAACCGGTCTTGTCCGGTAAGCAAGAACTTCTGCCGCATCGCAAACAAGAAGTTCGTAATGCCTCCATGTGTCACCATTACCCCTTTTGGATTACCTGTTGACCCTGATGTATAGATCATATATACAGGATCATCCCAAGTTACGTCAGTCTCTGGGAAGTGTTGCCCTCGGTATGATTGCATCTCTTTTTGTACCAGAGAATTATCGAGCACGAGACAAGGAACATCGTTAGATTGAAAAACGTTCTGGATCTCCTGGTAGGTAATGGCATAGATCGGGCTGGCATCACGCAGCACATAACCAATCCGGTCAGAAGGATAACTCGGATCAATTGGTACATACACAGCTCCAATATTCATCACTGCTAGCATGGCAATTACCATGTCCTCGGAACGCGGCATAGATACTGCAATCACATCGCCTTTTTTGACGCCTCGATGATCTAATACATGGGATAATTGATTGACTTTTTCATCAACCGCGGCATAAGTATAGCTTTTATCACGAAATACAAGAGCTGTCGCCTCTGGTGTTCTACTTCGTTGCTCTCTAAATGCAGAGACAACAGAAATCATCGGGACAACGAGTGGCGTATCATTCCATTTCTCTAGCACTCGATCAAGTTCTTCTTCGAGCAGAAGGTGATAGCGACCGATCGAATCTTCAAAATTTTGATAGGCCAAATCTTTTATGTTTTTCACCATGCGTTGGACATGGAGCGCTACGTCCGTTTGTTTATATATATCGGGATTATAATCAAGATCGATTCTGATTCCTTGCTCGTCTTGCTGGTCATATACATTTACCGATAAATCATCAACAGGTCCTGTAGCTAGTTTGTGGGTAACACCTTTCACTTCACCGAAATGCCAATCATAGGTAAATGGCATAATATTGACTTGAGGTCCAAACAACCTGCTTTGGTCACCAACTTTATTTAAATCACGGCGTAAATCCTCATGCCGGTAATACTGATGCTGCTGGACCTGTTGCATTGCCGCTCTTATTTGGTGTAACAATGCCAGGAAAGACTGATCGGATTGCACTGTCACTCGAAGTGGCAGAATATTCATGACCATTGATGGCACATTGATCGATTTCGAACCCATTCGGTTCATCATTGGAACACTTAAGACAACATCATCTGATCCCGTCAATCGATGAACATATAAGGCGACAGAGGCCATCATCACCTCTGACCAATGAAAACGGTACTGCTGCGCCTTCTTCTTGAGCAGTTCAAACGCAGTTCTATCGAGATAATCTGTGCACTGTCCCACTGTTTTAGGTAACATGGAAGTCTCTTCTGTTAAGCTGACTACTTCAGGCTCATCAGCGAATTGGTCGATCCAAAATAGCCGATCGTCTTCAAATTTCTCTGATTGACGATATGCTTGATCCTCCTCTACCACAGATTCAAACGTTGAACCCTTTCGCTCTTGCTCATCATCAGCTTTTCCGTTTAGCAAGGATTGATAATGATTGACCACAGACTGATTGAGCAGGGTAAAACCATACGCATCTATGGCAATATGATGGATTTTTTGATACCAATAGTAATGGTCTTCCTCTAACTTAAATAAGACCTGCTTAAATAACGCTTCCTTGCTCAAATCAATCGCGGTCGCCACGTCTTCTTTCATCCAACGGTACGCTTGTTCACAAGGGTTCTGTTCATTACTAAGATCCATTAACCGAAACGGTACCTTTCGCTCGCTGCGTATTGTTTGGATCGGTCCGTCACCTTCATCGGCAAATTGCATCTGAAGAGCATCCGCTTCACGCATCGTCTTTCTAATCGCTTCTTCAAAGTAATCAATATGTAACGGACCGCGAATATCGACATACTCTGCCGTATTATAAATCGGGTTAGCCGGTTCAAGCTGTTGTGCATACCATATTCCAGTCTGCGCGCCAGTCAATGGCCAGTGCTGCGCAATTGTCTGCTGCATAAAAACTTGCCTCCCTTTCCAATTAGACACTTTGCTTTTGATAGTTGATTATTTTGGTCCACCAATCATTCAATGTTGGGTTTTCCGCCAATGTGACAAAGTCGACATCGATTCCTTCTTGTCGCAATTCTTCTCTGACACTCATCAATCGGATCGAATCAAGCCCGACATCAAGGAGATTCTCCTGACCTTTCAACTCATCTGGTGATTGGTCCAATAACTCTGCCACTCTATTTCGCAACCCTTCAAAAGAAGTAAATTGTAAGTCGTCTTGCTTTTGCTGTATTGCTTGTAATACTTGCTCTAAAGTGATTGTGACACCACAACGTGTCGCTACATAATTTAATGCCATATGGTGTTTTTCCACAGAAAAATCCGCTATCGCATCAGCTACCAGAAAGCTTTGAACATCCTCCATGAATGCCTCTGTGGCAGTTACTAAACAGCCAATATGCGCATAAACGCCAGTGATAACCAGCTGATCGCGACCTGTAGCTTCAAGAAATGATTGCAAGCTTGTCCGTTTAAAGGCACTATAACGCCATTTTGTTAACACAAGGTCCTCTTCATCTGGTGTGATGGTATCGGTAATTTTGGTCACTGATTCATCATCTGTTAGTCCACCTCCCCAAAAGTCTGTCAGCAGAGCTCTGTCTTTTGGATCCTGATCTCCTGGCTGTGCAGTATAAACAACCGGAATTCCAAGTGCCTTACACTGTTCTTTTAACTTCTCGATGTTATTAACTAGTTCAGGAATTGGCGATTGCTTCTGATCATAAGCATTCAGGAAATACTGCTGCATATCATGAATCAGAAGGACAGCTCGGTCTGCATCCACCTCCCATGAGACACAATTATCTGGTAAATCTTCTTTTGATGGCATTTGATAAGATGGAATGGTTGGTAATCCCATTATCCACACTTCCTTTCTCGTTTATTTTACTTTCACTAATTTATCCGAAATCTGTTGTCTTAATTGCTTTTTGCTCACTTTTCCTAGGGCAGTTTGCGGGAAGGATTCTACCCATTCGACTCGGTCAGGAATCTTGTATGTAGCCAATCCTCGTTCTTCCAAAAAGGAACGGATGACAGCCGTGGTTTGTTTTTCTCCCTTCGGTATGATGAACGCACAAGAACGTTCCCCTAAGAAATGATCGGGCATCGAGACAATCGCTGCATCATACACGTTTGGGTGCGCGAGCAAATGATTTTCTACTTCTTCTGCTGCAATTTTTTCACCACCGCGATTGATTTGATCCTTGTCCCTTCCTTCGACCGTGATACTTCCATCTCCATTACGTCTGACAAGATCTCCTGTTCGATAGAATCCATCATCTGTAAATGATTTCTTATTATGCTGTTCCGCTTTATAATAGCCACGAATTGTATAAGGTCCTCTCGTTAACAGTTCACCTACTTCACCGATCGCAACCTCCTGATCCTCTTCATCTACGATACGAATTTCATCATAGGCTGACATCGGTCGACCCTGTGTATGAATAATCGTTTCTTCCGGATCATCCAGGCGTGTGTAATTGACCAGACCTTCTGCCATACCAAACACTTGCTGCAGCTGACAACCGAAGGCAGGTCGTATTCGTTTCGCACTTTCCGCACTGAATTTAGCCCCACCGACTTGTATCACTTGCAAACTGGAAAAATCATATGAACGTGATTTAATTGCTTCAAGCCAAATCAACGCAATAGGTGGGACCATTCCGGTAATCGTTACTTTTTCCTTTTCAATGAGCGGAAATGCTTCATCCGGACTTGAGCCACTGGATAAAACAATTCTTCCACCTGCATAGATGGTTCCCAACACACCTGGCGAACTTAACGGAAAATTATGCGCAATAGGTAAAACAGTGAGATAGACACTGTCCTCTGTCAGTTCGCAAACCTCGTTACTTTTTATCAAGCTGTACATATAATCATCATGTGTTCGTGGAATCAGCTTCGAACGCCCCGTACTTCCTCCAGACAACTGCAGAAAAGCAACATCTGACGATTTTACATCTGGCTTTTCCAAAGGAGCGTCTTTATATAAATCTGTTAAACTGATAAACTGTTCGACCTCTCCATGAACGATAACATGCTGGAGTGTCGGCACCTCTTCCTTTACGCTTTGAGCCATCGGCAAGTAATTGTAACCGGCATGCTTGTCGGCTGCAATATACGCTTTGGCTTCTGAAAACTCACAGAAATACTGTATTTCACTATAGCGATGAGTTGGTAATGCAAAAACTGGCAAAGCACCTAGATTAAATAAAGCGAAAATCACTTCAAAAAATGCTATCTGATTGGGCAGCTGCACTACGACTCGATCTTCTTTTTCAATACCAAGCTGCTGCAAGCCAACCGCTAATCGTTCCACTCGCTCCTGCAGCTGTGCATAGCTGATATGTTCGTCATGTGTGGAGAGGACGATTCGATCACCGTTCTGTTCTGCCCGGTTTCGTAACATCTCATCAAATGTTTCCCCTTTCCAGCAGCCTTGTTCACGATAATATGCTGCCAATTCCGCTGGCCATGTCGGACAACCTTCCACAAATAATCCCTCCTAGTTATCATGAATTCCCATTGCACGTAGCATGGTTTGCATTTTCGCACCTGTTTCGGCTAATTCTTCCTCTGCTTTCGATCCGGCAACAACACCCGCTCCTGCAAACAGCTGCATCGAGTGATCGGTTGCTTCGGCACAACGAATCGTGACAATCCATTCCCCGTCACCTCGTTCATTGCACCAGCCGACCATACCGGTAAAATATTGGCGGTCAAATGGTTCAATATAGCGGATAGCCTCATGTGCCGCTTCTGTCGGATGACCGCAAACAGCAGGTGTCGGATGAAGAGCTGTCGCTAATTCTAAAGATGATGTTTTTTCATCTCTGACAATCCCTTTCACCTCAGTGGACAGGTGCCACATTGTTTCTGTTTTGATTAAGGATGGTTTATCTGGTACATGAATCATTTCACATAAAGGATCCAGCGACTCTTTCACGGCTCGAACAACCACTGCATGTTCATGAAGGTCTTTAGCAGATTGAATCAGTTCGTCTGCACGTCGTTGGTCTTCCGCCGGATCATTACTGCGAGGACGAGAACCGGCTAATGGATTGGCCATTACCATAAATCCTGACTTAGAAACCAATAGTTCCGGACTTGCACCAATCAATGTTCGAGGTCGATCATTTTCTTTTGGCAAATCAAGCGCAAATGTATAGCCGCTTGGATTATGATGTGCCAGATTGAATAGGATAGATTCGACTTGAATCGGTTGATCCGATGTCATTCGTAAGGAACGTGATAAAACAAGCTTCTCCATATCACCTTTTTTAATCCGATCTAAACCATCATTTATACCTCGTTCGTAATCCTCTGGTATTGGCACAGGCTCGAGTGTATACGAAGCTTGAAGATTGTTATGCTCCTTCACCTCATGATGTTCTATTGGTCCTGCTATTTCAACTTCTTCCGGGACGACCAATTGGGCTGGGTTCTTTTTATCAAAGGGTACTGCACCTATTACGATAGGGTGTGTATGACCTGCTTCTTTCGCCTCGGAAATAGCAGATTGAACCGATTCGGCTAGCGTCGGATACTTAGTATCACCGATACTCCATTCGACTCTAGCAAATACTCCACTACCTTTTAACGTTTGATTTGGCGAGGCAAGAAAGTAATCTCCCACTTCGTATTTGTTCATTAACTCGTTACCAGTTTGCTTTAAAACATCGGTAAGCATCATTGGCTGAAGACCTCCTTTTTGATTTTTCTACTAAACACCAAGGGTTGCACCACCATCGACACATATATCCTCCATCGTCATATGTCCTGAGCAGTCTGATGCCAAGAAAAGAATAGTATCGGCAACGTCTTGGGCTTGTCCCAATTTCTGAAGTGGAATACCGAGACGATATGCCTCCTGTGTACCTTTAATCGATTGCTCTGCTCCATTCGCATCCGTCCACAGTTGTCGTAGCATATCTGTTTCGGTAGATCCTGGTGATACGACATTGCAGCGAATGTTGTATGACGCAAGTTCGAGCCCTAAGCACTTTGTATACATGGTGGCAGCTGCTTTCGATGCTGCATAAGCCGCCATTGACATTCTAGGCATTCGTCCTGCATTCGAGCTAACAACTACAATGGATCCTTGCTCCCTAGATTTCATACGTCGACTTATAGCTTTCGTGACAATAAAAAGTGATGTCGCATTAACTTCAAAAGTTTGCTCCCAATCCTCTTGTGTCAATGCATCCACTTCCGCTAAATGAAGTACTCCTGCAACATTCGCGAGAATATCGATAGCACCTATCCTGTTTTCGACGGTTTCCACTAACTCCTCCACAGCATCAACATCTGAAATATCTACGCAAAATGGCGTGACTTGCGGTTTTTGCTGAAATCTTTCCATGACTTTGCTCTGACAATCGACAGCAGCTACATGTGCTCCTTGTTGTACAAATGATTCAACTACAACACGGCCAATTCCGCCTGCAGCACCTGTAACAATAACTGTTTTGCCTGCTATATCTTGTAATTGCATGTCATCCTCCTTTCCAATAATTACACACACAATTGATAACGATTATCATTATCGGTGATGTCTGTTTAAATGATAACCATTCTCAATGAAAAGCGCAACCCTTTTTCCATTATTTGAAATAAATTAACTAAGTAATTTACATAAAATGGTATATATAACTCTTTACACATTGCTCCCTGATAAATAACTACTACTACAAGGACTTACTGTACACTCAACAGGATTTGTGATGACGAGACGAAGACCAGATGTACTATTTTTAGTAGAATATTGCGCTGATTAGTAACAATATTCAGGAAGAAAGTCTTGATGATAATCTTTATAGTTGTAGGTGAGGTGAACTTACATGTTCAGAAAAGTTTGGAGAAATAAACATATACGTTTCTATCCGCGTGGTAGTGGTATCTCCAAGTTTGGGGATGTGTTATCAGGTATGGCTTTTTTATTTTTGGCATACGATCTCACGAAGTTGAATTCTCTGACAACCGTCATGGCGATTGCGGAAACCGTGCCCTATTTACTATTTGGATTGATTGGCGGTGTTGTGGCAGATTGGGCAAATAAGAAAAAATTATTAATCATACTTGATTTTAGTGCGGGTCCCATTGGTCTTGTCCGTTGTATGCTTCTACTATTTGGATCTAATGTCCTTCTATTACTTACTCATCGTCAGTTTTCTTATTCAGAGTATAGGTTGTTTCTTTAATCCCACGCACAGGACAGTTCTGCCTGCTATTACTCCAGAGGATGACAGAAATATCGTAAACAGCATAAATGATATACTCTCAAGAGGAATTAAGGTCTTAAGTCCCTTTTTGTCTGTGTGGATATTGAATCATTATGGGACAATTCATTTCTTTACCATTGATACGATCACCTATGCAGTGAGTGCGTGGTGCATTTCTAGGATTCCAATAACCGAACATCCCCCCGAATTCGGGAACAAAACGGTTAACAATTTGTTTCATTCCATAGCTGAATTTGCTTATTGGGCAACATCACACCTTACGATAAGACGGCTATTCCTATTTACGTTTATTACCGTATTTTTTAACACATGGGTTTGGGAAGTTGGGATATTACTTGGATGAGATGAGAGGGAATAGCGAAGCATGTCATTTTCAATTTTTCTGATTGGGGGGTTACAACCTTCCTATAATACGAATTATGTAAATGACAAAGTGGTAATTTTGAAAAAATTTATATGCTTAACAAAGCGCCGAAAATATGCCCCGCAGGACGCGAAATGGTTGGCCGGATCGGTATCCCAGCACATGAAACATTTCAAAATTACCCCATAGCCAGTTTTTACATATCCCGAATTATAAGCACCCATTTATACTTCCGATTCAGATAGAAAAAACCATTGCCAATAGATAGACAATGGTTTTGCTGGATAGAAATGATGTTATTAGTTCAAAGTCTCTACTAACTCCAACTTTACAAGCTCTTGACGGATCATTTCCACGACAGCTTCTCGATCGGCTGGGTTATTTTCAAAATCCAAATCATCGACATTTATCTTAAGAATCGGAGAGATATTATACTCATCAAAATAATGACGATATTCTTGATTTAGCCGCTCCCAATAAGCAATCTCTGTATCCAGTTCATATTGTCTGCCACGCTTTGTGATACGACGAACGGCTTCGTCTGTGGAAGCTTCCAAATAAATCATTAAGGCAGGCGGCTGACAGTGTTCAATCATATTTCCAAACAAATCTTTATATATGTTAAACTCTTCAACCGACATATCACCAGAATCCTTCAACATTTTGGCAAAAATGACATCACCATAAATACTGCGATCCAGTACTGCTTTGTTCAATTGGCTCGCATTTTTTATATGACGGAATCGTTCATTCAAAAAGAATACTTGCAGTGGGAAGCTGTAGCGCTCGCGGTCATAATAAAACTTATCCAAGATTGGATTGTTTACTACCGGTTCTTCAAATGGCGTATAGCCAAATTCATTTACAACGATATCCATTAACGTACTTTTTCCAACCCCTACTACACCATCTATTGTAATCATGTTCCATATCTCTCCTTCAATGTTGTCTTTTAGTCCTTTCAGACATTCTTGATAAAAACCCTTGTCTTGTTGTCTCAACCTGTTATCACTCCTTCAGATTGCGTTGGATTATCGGGTTTGCTGTGTTCTGTTTACACTTGATTCATTATACGGAAAATTAATCTATTTTACTATATCCATTCGAATTTTCATTTTACAATGTCGTGAACTCTGTATGTTATACTAAATAAACGCTTAAATCCTGGTCAATGATAGTCTATGGAGGTAAAAAATGAAAAATCATTTCCTTATTGGTGAACTTGCGAAATTATTTCAGTTACCCACTTCTACTCTTCGATATTATGATGAGATCGGTATTTTTCAACCGAAACATAAAGATCCAGACAGTATGTACCGCTATTACTCCGTCGATCAATTCATCGTATTGGACACCATCATCTTTTTAAAAAATCAAGGTTTTTCTATCAAAGATATAAAACAGCATTTGAAACAAAGAAAGCCTGAAAATATGAAAAGCTTATTAGAAAATAAACTTGAAGAAGTCGAGAAAGAAATGGAACGGTTAAATCAGGTATACGCAAAAATAAACAATAAGATTTCTACCATTAATACCGGGCTTTCTCTAAGCGCTAATCCTATTTTAGAATTCAAGTGGTTCCCATCAAGAACGATATCTTTTATCTATAATGATTCACCGATCAATTTACAAGAAGATTTTAATTCACTGTATATAAGGGATTTAGAAGAGATTTCTACATCTGGCATAGGATATGAAGGCTATTTTACTGGTGATTTTGGTAACATTGTTGACTTACAAAGTCTGTATCATGACAAAGAAGTTAAGTATCGCGCAGTTTTTGAAGTGCTCCCTAATGATAAGTACGGACACCGGATAAAACTGTCTAAACTTGACGAAGGTACATATGCATGCTATCCCCACTGCGGACCGTATGAGACGATTAAGACTACTTATTTATACGTATTAGCAGAACTAGAAAAAAGCGACTATCACATCACGGGTGATCCACTCGAAATTATCATGCTTGATGAATCGATCATCCAAGATGAAAAATCATATGTTACTTGGATACAAATTCCAATAAGCAAAGCGACTTGACCTTCAAGTTACTTGAAGCTTTATACTACCTCTTGTGACGAAAAAAGCAGGAGGTATGCTACATGAACAATACACACTCTCATTTAAAACATAAACCTGTGAAAAAGGTTTTTTTCGCTTATTTCTTTCCATCGATATTGGGTATGATGCTGATGTCAGCAAATATTTTAATCGACGGAATATTCGTTGGTAACGGTGTCGGTTCAGCAGGAATTGCAGGGGTAAACCTAGCAATGCCGGTATTCTCACTATTATTTTCAATCGCACTTTGGATCGGTATCGGTGCAGGTACCATGTACTCGATAAACATCGGCAGCGAAGCAAATGATAAAGCAAGCAGCATTTTTTCACTTGCAGTAATCAGTACATTGGTACTGCTATTTTTTATTGGTTTGATCGGATACTTGAACGTTGAAAAAATTGCGATTCTCCTCGGAGCTAATCATGACACCTTATCTTATACCGTTGACTATTTAACTATTCTGTTTTTATTCGGGTGGCTGATTGCTCTTCAGGAGCTGATTAGTATTTTTGTAAGAAATGATGGCAGTCCAAAATTATCCATGATCGCGCTTGGCATGACTGCCTTAGTAAATATCCTGTTGAATTACGTGATGATTTTTGTATTAGATCTAGCAGTTTTTGGCGCTGCTCTCGCTACTGTATTAGCTAGCGTTGTCGGCTTACTCATTCTGTGCCTTCACTTTTTGAAAGCTACCACCTTGCTGAAAATTTCCTTCCAATGGTGGTCATGGCGCTTGCTTGGTCGTATATTTACAGTTGGATTTCCGAGTTTTCTTGCAGAAGCTGGCACGCTGGTTTTTGTAGCGGGTTATAATTTAGCCATCGTCCATTTATTAGGCACAACAGGTGTGGCGGCATTTTCAGTGATAAACTATTTACATGGCTTTATGTACTTGTCATTTTTCGGTATTGAATTAGCTCTGCAGCCAATGATCAGTTATTACCATGGCGCAAAAGAAAAATCTCATATACAGGAAAGTTTGAGGATCGGAGAAAAAACAGCTTTCACGCTTGGAGGCATGCTTCTCATCATCGGTTTATTTGCTGCACCGGTGCTCGTTTCATTCTTTGGACTGGAATCAGATGAAGTACGCACATTGGCTGTCCAGGGAATCAGATTGTTTTTCATTGGCTATCTGTTCATTGGTTTCAATTTTGTTTATATGACCTACTTTCAATCAATTGGTCAAATCAGAGCATCGGTGACAATCGCGCTATTGAGAGGCTTCGTTATCCTTATACTACTTTTATGGCTTCTGCCGAAAATATTAGGAGTTGCAGGTGTCTGGTTGGCTTTACCGGTTGCAGAGATGATCGTGGCTTTGTTGATTATCTGTTTTGCCAGGAAGCATGTGATCAACAAACGAACTAAAACTGGAACAAAAGCATTCTCGTCACAATAACAGCCGAACATAACACGATAATGTCGTGTTATGTTCGGCTAGTTTCTTACTTAGTAAAGAGGACCGCTTAGCAGCTTTCTCTTATGTTTAAACGATACGGCTAGATTCTAAAATTCCTTTTGCTCAATAGGATTGTTAAAACATTCCATCTTTTCATGTGCGTATTATGGGCGATAGAAGAATGCTTAGGACAATTTCGCTCCTTTTCAACTCATATTGTCCGTTTGAACGCTTCTATCGGATAACTCCGCTCCTCTTCATGCTCACATTGGCCGAAAGAACGGTCCTGTACGTCTTTACTGTCTTCTTCTAATCGTCACTAAAGCACTTCCGGCAATTAGAAGAAGCAAGCCTGTTAACAGAAGATTAAAATATCCATTAAATGTATTTGGTAACTCTTCTTCTTCGTTTTGATCAGTGTCAGTGCTTGAAATCACATCTTCTTCATTTGAGGATGAGTCTTCGGCATCATCGTTATTTTTGTCACCATCAGATCCGATTTCCACGTCCTCAATGGATTCATCTGTATTTTCATCAGTCGTATCATCTGCATCATTATCCTCTTCTTCGCCAGTAACAAACGATAATCGATAGGTTTGCGTAATACCGTCCTCGGCTACTACTTCAATCACGGTTTGTTCTGACATATCCGCTGCTTCTGTAATGCTGACACTGCTTTGTTCACTTGCTGCATCAGCTGTTACAGTCGGAATGGCCGTTGTTCCATCAGATAATGTCACCTCATATTCTGATTCAGACGGATCAAATGCTGTCAAAGCTTCTCCATCTATTGAGATACCAGTCAATCCTGCATTACTATTTAAAAGCGTCTTACGATCTACCGGATTCCAATTATCTTCACCTGCCAACACTTTTTCTGGGGTATAAGCAGCCGCCTCTTCTGCAGTCAGCTGTTTAGACCATGAATATCGTGCTTGTGGATCTCCACCTGGGCCACTGTTAGCAAATTCCGAATATCTCGCAGTCTCTTCATTTGCCGGATCTCCCCAATTGTTCCAGCCATTCGGCTTAATATGATCATCCATCCAAGTATTGATATAGGCAACATTGGAATATGGTCGCCACGGTCTGCCAAGCTCTACTTCACCCTCAAGTCCTTCTGCTGCTGTTAGTTTACTATTATAGAAGATATAACCGGTTTTGCCTTCCTGTGTTGATGCGGCTGTCACATAACCAGAGTCTCTGCTATGAATGACAGTTTGATCAAAAACAGCAGTGGCATCCCCGAAGATAAAATCAACATCACCAGAAATATAACTGTCTACATAATATTGTCTTACATCTTCTGTTGCTAAAAGTGTATCCTGCCAACCGATCAATCTTACATTTCGATACACTTGACGATCTCCTCTCGCTGAAAGTGCTAATGCTTGTGACGTGTCGTTACCAGAATCATTTTCAATAGTTAAGTTTTCTGCGACAAAATCATCACTTTGTGCAAGCATACTGTAACTATCAGAAGTCCCAATTTCATTACCATCGGGGCCGATCGTTTTGGCATTGTCATCATATATTAACACCGTATCTTCCGGTTGATCGCCTTTACCGATTAGACTAATGTTGGATTTCTCTCTGGAAATAACAATCTTCTCACGATACTCGCCACTCTTTATATTAATGACAGTTCTTGTTTCATTATTATCTGGAACCGCATCGATAGCTGCCTGCACGGTTTCATAGTCTCCAGAGCCCTCTTTCGCCACCGTCATTACTTCTGCTGCAGTACCCTTTAGTTGTTCGGATGAGTATCCTTGCCCTTCATCATTAACAGCATGAACGAGATAGTAATAATCGGTACCTGTGGTCAGATCTTCATCGATAAAAACTGGCTCTGTGACATTATCTGCTATTGTTTCAAACGGTTCATCGACACTCTCTCGACGTTTTACCACATATGCATCAGCATCTTCCACAGCTTGCCATGATAATCGAAGTTTACCATCATCCGGATTACTTATTTCAATTCCGGTAGGCGTCGATGGTTTTCCATCATCTGCTTTTGGTTTATTGACTACCACTTGACTCGTTAAACTCACTGTATCTCCATTTTTAGCTGTAACTATATAGTAATACGGTTTTCCATTAAGAAGAGCTTGATCCGTATAGGATGGATCAGACACATTCGCAACCTTCTCAAAAGGGCCACCACTGTTTTCCGCACGCTTTACTTCATATTCTGTCGCACCTTCTACAGCTTCCCAGTTGAGTGTTATCTCTTCATTTCCAGCCTCCGCTTTTAGCTCAGCAGGCGTTGTTAGTGCCGCAACAGGGGTTACTTCCTGTTGTTCAGAATTCAAACTTTCCCCTCCCACGTGTTTCGCCGCAATCACATAATAGTAGGTCGTACCATTCGTTAATCCACTATCCGTGTAGAAAGTTTCGGTATAATCCTCAGCAACAATCTCATACGGACCTGCCTGATTAGTCGCACGCTTAATTACATAAGAAGTGGCATGTTCTACCGCTTCCCAGCTAATGTTTACCTGTGTGTTTCTCGCCTTTACTGTAACATGTTCTGGTGCAGGAGGAACTTCCGGATTCGCTGTTGGTGTCACTTCTATTTCCTCTGAATTAGGACTCTCCCCATTCTCACTATTACTGGAAATAACGTAATAATACGATCTCCCATTAATCAGTTCAGAATCTGTAAACGAAGTATCAGTAACGTCTTCTGCTACCATCGTATAGTCTCCACCACTTGTTTCACTTCGTTTGACATTATAAGAAGTAGCCCCCTCGGTCGCTTGCCAATTCAATTGTACCTTTGTATCCCCTACAATGGCGTCCAATCCTTCTGGCGCCTCCACCGGTTCAACAAAAACCTGGATATTGTCAAAATAAATGTGTCCACCACCACTTCCAGGTGTTGCCGATGCAATCCGGGCAATTCCTTCCTCCGATAGATCATCGGAAAAGGCTACATCCTCTGCTACCAGTTGATCATCAATATAAATATCGGTCGTTGAAGTTACGGCATTTGCAACCATTTTAAAATGGTACCACGCGTTATCTTCCGGTCGATCCGTCAGTTTCGTATAAGCACCACTCTTGGAATACACAAAGGTATATTCCTCTTCACCTGCCGGCTTGCGCAATTCCAGCGAAACAGCGGTTTTATCTCCCTCTTCATTTTGCAAGCTGAAGAATCGTGATGTACCTGCCATACTCGGCTGCATAAAGTCCATCTCCACAACGACTGTACCTTTTTGCGGAGCAAAGTTTTTGGCAAATGTTACGTTTGTTCCACCTTCATCATGAAGTTTCACTGCTTTTTCTGAGTTGTTTCCGTCTGAATCTTTCGGAACCTCTGCTACGATGGTTCGGTTAATATCGACTTGAGGAACCGGGCCAACGGTATAATCTGCTGGTGCCTCATTTACTGTTTGTTCTTCAAAATCATCATCTATATAATAAATTGTCTCAGGATCCCCTCTTGGAACAGCACTTACTTCCGTTGAAGGAAAACTCTCGCCATCTTCGTTCTTCGCACTGATCACAAAGTAATATGTTTTGCCTGCCGTGAGGTCTGACACCGTGTAATTAGTGTCTTCGTTTTCCTCCACTACTTGATAAGGACCACCTGGAACTGTCGATTGCTTCACCTTATAACTGGCAGCACCATCAACTTGATCCCAGCTCAGAGTCACTTGTTTATCACCGGCATTCGCTTCGACATTTTTTGGTGTATCCGGAATTTCACTTGATAATTCTTGAAGTGACACATTGGAAAATAGGGATCTGTTCAATTTCTCAAAATGATCATTCGGCTTAGCTGCATCTGCCATTAAGCCAAAGTAGATTGTGTCATCTAATGACAATGTTTCCGTTCCAAGCTTCGTCCATGATTCACCATCAGCTGATATCGAGCTTGTGAACTGATCGCCGATTCGAGTGATTCTTACCCAATATGGTGTATCTACTGCAGCATCGCTTGTTGCAGCATTTAGTTCTGCGCCATTTTCTGAACGGGTGAATGTTTTCGCAGCCTTTCCACCTTTCACATAGGATATCGCTGTCGTTACCATTGGAGAGGATTCTTTTAAGTCTTCTCTTATCATCACACCAGCTTCTGCTTCATTGTCTGTACCTGTTATCTCTTCCACTTTTGCAACTATTTCACCATTTCCTGTTAACTCCTGATAAGCATAATGGAAATGATCCGTTGCTCCTGCCACATCCCCGCTCGATTTAACGATGATTTCTTCTCCATCGATTTCCGTATGGCCAGCAATTCCCGGATTTCCAATATCCGTACTTGCCCATGGAGATATATCTTCCTCGGTATTGACATGAATGACAACATTACTAGAGTCTGTCGAAGTACCTGTGTCATCGATCGCTTTTGCAGTAAGATGGTGTGTGCCTTCAGGCACGTCACTCCACTGATACGTATATGGAGCAGAGCTGTCTTCGCCAAGCTTCTCACTTCCTTGATAGAAGACGACCTTTTCCACTGCACCATCGCTATCAGATGCATTCGCTTCTATCGTGATATCTGATCCAGTTTCATGGATATCATTCATTGCTGGTGATTGAATAGATACAGTTGGATTCGCTGACCCATTTGCTGCAATCGTATTTAAATATTCTTCTAGATTCGTATACCCATCTCCATCTGTATCATCATTTCGATCAGCCGGATCTGTTGAATCCAGACCATGATCTGCCTCCCATTGATCTGGCATACCATCTTGATCCTCATCTGCAATATCTGATTCCACTTCCGCAAAATCGGGATAACCACCGACTTCTTGTTGTGAATTAATGAAATGTCCTGTTCCATTCTCCACTTCATTAACGATTCTTGCATCAATCGCATCACGACGCGGCAATATTGCACCACTGTTTGCTAATACATCCTGAAAGGCGTCCGTTGCACTTTGGTCTGGTAAAGGGTTTTCCATTTCTTTTGGTGAATCGGAGACATTGACATCCGTATACGACCGTACTCCTTTCCAGTTATCCGCTGTCACTTCAGGAGACCCATCCATATAATTTCCGCTCAAGAACCAATTACTTCGCGGATCCATATCAGCAAATATTAATTCTCGGGAACTGTCATAGGTATTGACACCAGGTTTGTAATAGTTATCAGCGATATTATTTTGTCCATTCTCGCCACCATAGGAAGAAAATAAGCCCCAGTTATAAATCACGTTATTTTGAAAATCAACATGGTCAACCAGTCCATCTGGTAGTGCTGGCTCAGTACCTGGAAAGCGTGGATTACGGCTAAAATTATGTGCAAAAAGGTTGTGATGAAAGGAAGCATTATAACCACCCTGGATTCCGCCATAACCGTGGCGCCCCTTATGGTGTGCTGTCATTAACATACTTTCCGATATAATCGAGTATTGCACGGTCGTATGGAGGTTTGCATATAGAGAAAGCACTTCATCCACCGACCAGCTAAAAGAACTGTGATCAATCATGATATTTTCATGGTAACGGCCACTTAACGCATCTGCTTCGGTGAGATTCTTATCACCAAGGCGAAATCTCAAATAGCGAACGATAATATTATCTGCTTCGATTGTTACATTATGGCCAACTAAACTAATCCCTTCTCCTGGAGCTGTTTGCCCTGCGATCGTTAGATTTTCCCCAGTCAGTTTTAACGTGGACTCCAATTCGATTGTTCCACCAACTTGAAAGATAATCGTGGTATTATCACGTGAAACACCTTCACGTAAAGAACCTGGTCCGGAATCATTTAAATTCGTCACATAATACACATCTCCACCTCGACCACCAGTCGTATATTTCCCACCGCCTTCAGCTCCTGGAAAAGCTGGTGTTAATTGTTTTTCACTCTTCTCGTCTTTAGTTGTCTCGGCAGTCATTTGCACTGGCATCGATGGAAGTACAAGCAAAAGAATAAGTAAGATGATTAATCCTTTTTTCATGCAGTAATCCTCCTTTTTTTTGACCAAAACTTGTATGGATGGCTTGGTCGTCTCGTCTAATAAGTTCATCTAACCAACAAACAAAGAAGATATGGTTATACAGAAAAAGTCAGCACTAAACTGACTTTTTCTGATTGATTTAATCATTCTTAACGGATTTTGTTTTTTTCCGTTGATAGATGAAAATACCAGCTCCAACTAGTACAATAACGCCGCCCATCATTAACCAGTTATACATATTGGTAGCTGTATCAGGAAGGGACTGTCCTTCAGATTCTTCCATGTTTGCAGTGTTTTCTTTTTCTTCTGTGTTCTCGTTCGTTTCTTCTTTATCGTTCTCATCAGAAGAATCATCATTTACTTCTTCATTTCCGTCAGTGTCTGTTGTATTTTCATTGTCTTCTCCATCGGTGTTCTCATTTTCATCCTCACCATCATCTGGATCAGGATCTACCGACTCTGATTGTCCTTCAATTCGATGTAATGCATTTGATTTTAATGTCTCTCCTGCTATATTCGTAGAATTCTCTCCTACCACTTCTACATAGGCGCGATTTTCGAAGTAACCTGTAGTATTGGCTACTTGCAATAAGTCCGCAGCAAAATCACCAGCCCACATGTAGCTTGATCTGTTATCTTTGTCCAGGTCCATAATATCGTGGGTAACCAGCTCGTTACTGCGCTGCGTAAATAATGGTTTATTCGTACCAATTTCATAGAGTCGATACCAATATGAACTGGATGGATCCTCGTAATAATATTGTTCATTCTCATCAAACCGTTCAAAACGGTAGCCTTCTACTTCTACTTCATCAAACCAATTCAATGCGCCTTCAATCGCTGTCTGTACCGCTGGCGTCTGATCTGGTAATGCCATCAGATATTGCACAATGCTGACAGACTCAAAGCCAGATATCGATGGTATTTCGAAGGCTCTGCCTGTTGTTGGCTCATACGTAAAAGGGTCATGCTGCTGCCCCCATGCCGTCAGTTCCCCATCTACCTCGATCTGTGCGTTCACTAGATAATCAGTCGCCAGATCAACAGAATCTTGGATGTCTGTCGCTAAAGCATCACTGATAATATCTGAATTAAATGGATATTTTTTTTCTGCCATTAACGTCATCGCGTTTAATGTGCGAATCATCGCATTATCATTAAATGTCACATTATCCTGATAGCTTCCGTTTAATGGATAGGCTTGTGCAAAACCACCAGTTTCATATTGTAAGTTTTGCAAGAATTCTATCCCTTTTAAAACAGATTCTTTATACCTTTCATAACCGGTTTCCTTGTACATCAATGCCAGGAATAAAATTTCATCAATGGTTGCATTGTTATCAATCGTTCCTGTTTCCATGTCCTCAATAAACGAATACGATTCAGACCGTGGTTCTTCACCATCCCAAGGACGAGTGAATAATGTATCTGATTTATTTTTATCCCATCCCCCATGCTCAATCTGCCATGTTAACAGGTTATCTGCTTGAGTAATTGATTCTTCCAGGTTATCGGAATAATAATCAGCCTTTAAATATGGAACATGATGAGGATCTTCACTCACTTCTCTTTCAAGTGTTCCATCTAATCCAAATGCTTCTTCGGTCTCGTAAATCACTACCGTTTGACCAGCTTCGTTCTCTTCAACAGTAGTATCGACTATTGTAAAATTCGCCTGAAGATCAGGATTTAAGCTCTCCCATTCCCCCGTCGCCGCCAGTAATTCAAGGTCGTTCGGATCAAAATTGGCAATCTTACCATTAAAGGTCACTTTGACAGAATGTCGATCAAGTACTTCTGCGCTGACAATTTTAATTGGTCCTGGCGCTACGGTTTCTGTGTCAGGTAACACCGTTAATTGGATTTCTTCTGATCTATTTCCCGCCTTATCGACACCTACAATCGTAATGGTGTTTTTTTCACCTTGGGTAAGCTTCAAGTCCGTCTCGAATGAAAGATCTTCTTTTACTTCAACTTCTTTCCCATTAATCAATACGGTACCAGCTTCATTCATCGTACCTGCAATCGGATATGGATTATAAACGGTTTGGTAGTAACCCCCTTTATCCTCACCGACTGTATCATCTATTGTTACGATTGGTGCATCTGTTTCATATGTGACAGTTAGTTCCACTGGTTCTGCCGCTTCTCCATCATCATTAACAGCTTCGATGGTAATGATATTTTCCACTTTGGCAAGCTTCAGTGTATGGGTAAAGGTAAGATCAGCTACTTCCACTTGCTCACCATTAATCGAGACGGTGCTCGGTTGATCAACGGATCCTGAAATCGTATACATTTTTTCATTTGTAGAGGAAGGCAGTTCATCTAGTTCGATGACTGGACTTGTATCTACTGGTGTGACAGCAACTGATTGTGAATGGACACTGGTCGCGACATCATTACCAGCCGTTACTACATAGAAATACTCTTCTCCATTTGTAACATCGGTATCGGAATAGGTTGGCTCTGTCAGATTGTTTGCTATTAATTCATATGCATCTGATTGATCCACTGCACTTCGCAGCACATCATAGGAAGTTGCATCATCAACCGCATCCCAATTAAGCGTGACTTCGCCGTTCCCAGGTGCAGCATCTAAGCCCGTTGGAGCTTCTAATGCTTCTACCGGTGTAGCATGAATCTCCTCAGAAACATCACTTTCACCTTCATTTGATGTTAGCGAAAGCACATAATAATAAGTAGTGCCATTGTCTAGTTCACTATCTGTGTAGGAAGTAGTTTCCAATCCAGATGCTACTGTCTCATATGGTCCTCCTGCTTTTTCACTTCGTTTTAATGTAAATGTTTTTGCTGATTCGTCTGTATCAAGCGCCCATTTGACAGATGCATCGAATAGCTTCCAACCTGCTTCTGTCATGTAATCCTCTTGATCTTTAAATAAAAAAGTGGAAACACGCCGAGCTGGAATGGTGTCACCATTTACACGCTTGTCACTTTTTTCGTATCCAA
Source organism: Gracilibacillus caseinilyticus (assembly GCF_022919115.1). Classification (NCBI taxonomy): domain Bacteria; kingdom Bacillati; phylum Bacillota; class Bacilli; order Caryophanales; family Bacillaceae; genus Gracilibacillus; species Gracilibacillus caseinilyticus. Next base: position 130,282 of record NZ_CP095072.1, read on the forward strand.
ATATAGTAGCCTTATCTTGATCTCCTGCAACGGTTGCGATCACTTCAGCATCTTCACCTGGAGTACCAAAATTGACTTTCCCTGCCTGATCATAAATCTCCACTGTATCTGTAAATCCTGCTGCCAATGGATGATCGCTATTTTGAATGGAAATAGAAGTTTGTCCGTCAATATCACCTGAATCGCCGGATGCAGCACTACTTAAATGCACATCATCTACGACCCATCCTTTTGCATAAATAACGGGAATTTTTACGTTCATAAATTTCTGACCAATATCTGCAGAGCCACCTGATTCGCCAACAAAGACAATGTCATGTCCCTCGGCATCTGATGTTACAGCGTCTTCCGCTCGTATCAGTTCAATGTTGTTAAACCCTAATGTTTCTAAATGGGCAATGGTCTTGTGATCCGCTGGAATGTCATTACCTATGTATAGTAATGATTTGCCGCTGCCTACAGAACGATTCCAACTCAATGTTACTTCCCCATCACCCGCGTTTGCCGTGAGTCCTGTTGGCGCATTAGTAGATGCTGCCCCCGATACTTTCAACGGGCCAATAGGTATTGTTGTGAAGGTAATAAGCAATACTAAAAATGATATCAATAATTTCTTCACTAAAACGTAACCTCCTTTTTTATAAAAATGAAATTAATTTAAGAAGCGGGATTCTTTGTTTGAAGTATTCTGAGGAAAATGAAGCTGGTGATCTAGTTGGTGTCAAAACACATTCTATTTTTACATATGGCTTTTTCACCTCCTGTTATTACTTTCATTCTATCAATGATTAGATTACATTTTTTTATATCAAACAATAAAACCCTTACATTTTTTGATAGTTGGACTTATGATCAGAAGGTCCATGGATCGCTTAATTCGTTGTTTACATTTACCAAAATAATATTTGTGAAAATAATTGCTTTTCAGATTATTCCATGATATTCTGTTAATATTTTGACGAAGAATGTCGATTTTGGAGAATGCGGAGGTTTAGTATGTCATCACGAAGTTCAATGGGGATCATAACGGTAGGCTTTATGTTATTTGCGCTGTTTTTTGGTGCGGGAAATCTCATTTTTCCAGCGCAAATCGGGCAAGCTGCTGGGGATCATCTTTTTACAGCTAACTTAGGATTTATTATTACAGGAGTAGGTTTACCAGTATTAGGGGTATTGGCTTTAGCGATTTCAGTGAAAAACGATCTTCAGACGTTAGCGAGCCAAGTACATCCTCTCTATGGTATTATTTTTACGGTGGCTCTTTATTTAACAATTGGGCCATTATTTGCTTTACCAAGAACAAATACAGTGGCATATGAAATAGGTATATCACCTTTTTTTGAAAACCAATCCAATGACTTGGTGTTACTCATTTTTACGGTTATATTCTTCAGCCTGTCTTTATTTATGGCATTACAATCAAGCAAAATTGTAGATATTATCGGTAAGGTGCTGACTCCTTTACTATTAATTGTGATTGCTTTATTAATTATCGCAGCATTTATTAATCCTATCGGGGCAATCCAGGAACCTACTGAGGCCTATACGGTGAACAGTTTCTTTAAAGGATTTCAAGAAGGATATTTGACGATGGATATGCTGGCAGCATTCGTGTTCGGGATAATTATTATTAACGCGGTCAAAGACCTTGGTTATCATTCAAAAAAACAGATGATGAGGTCTACGATGAAAGCAGCGCTAATAGCAGCAGTACTGCTAGCTATCGTTTATTCATCACTTGCGTATGTAGGGGCAATCAGTGTCAATGAAATTGGCTATGTTGATAATGGTGGTACGATTTTAGCCGCCTCATCGGAGTTTTATTTCGGATCATTTGGAAAAATTATTCTCGGGTTTATTGTGATAGGAGCATGTTTGACAACAAGTATCGGCTTGATCACATCCTGCGCATCGTATTTCCATAAAATTATCCCGAAATTGTCTTATCAACTATGGGCTGTTGTTTTCACCGTAATCAGTGCTGTCATCTCTAACTTCGGCTTAACGACCATTATTGAATTTTCGGTACCAGTGTTATCCATGTTATATCCTTTAGCAATGTGTCTATTGGTGTTAACCTTATTGCACCCGCTATTTAAAGGAAAAAAGGAAGTTTATCAAATCAGTATTTTGTTTACCTTTGTGATTGCATTAGTCGATGGCTTAAAAGCAGCAGGAATCAATATTAAAGCAGTGGATGAGTTATTCACATCTGTTCTTCCACTGTATGCTGTTGGTTTAGGCTGGATGATACCTGCCATTGCAGGTGGCCTGATCGGCTTTGTTTGGAGTCGTTTTAGGAAGGATACGGTAGCATAATATGGTAAATGCCAGGTGATGTCACCTGGCTTTTTTATTAAGCAAAAAGTATTTTTAAATGTCGTTCATATGAATCTCCTTAGAGAATGAAAACATAAAAGAAGGGTTCTTGGTTCTTGTAATACGGATTATGTAAAGTGGCATTGTATATCAAAAGTAATTTTGGGATAATTTGTCTGCTTAGCAAAGCTCGGGAAATATGCCCCGCAGGACGTGGTTTGCCGGAGCGGGATCCAATCAGATGAAATATTTCATAATTACCACTAAGCAGTTAGTTGACATAATCCATATTATAGGTAGCAATAGTTAGTGAGGACCGGCCGGATTTCTTACTGGCTTTGAGATAATGTCATTTGAATCGCTTGTTTTAATACTAGAGGGGCTACTTCTGCTGTGTATTGCACATCTAATCGTTCCGTTCGTTTATGTGCATCCTTGCCGTATGGGCAAACATTAATGGTCGGTACATCAAGTGCAGCAATCTCCTCAACAGGTATCGAATAGGTCTTTCCCCATAAGGGCATGTTTGCTTCAAGTGTTGGTAAAACCTGTTCAATATTTGCAATCCTGCAATAGCTGACATCAGACAATCCTGTGAAAAATTGCTTAGGAAGTAAGGTTTCCTTCCACTCTCGATTGTGTTGTTCAATCAGATCGCTTACGCATTTTGCTATTTTTTGGTCAGCTGGTTTTGTGCTATCCAAGCTCACATGTGGATAATATGGCGGCGCGAGCATAATAACAAAAAAAGGAGCCCGATCAACAAAAAACTCACAGACCACCTCCGCTACTTCGATCGTTATTTCTCTGTCATCGCATCCTTTTTCCTGACTGGTGTAAATGGTTTCTTGAATCGTTTCTTCAAAATGTGCCCCAAATTGCTGCACTCCCATCCGGTACAATTCTTGGAATTCATACACCACAGGCTGCTTTACGTTATAGAAATGGGGTCTTTCTCCTTGTTTAAACTTGTTGTACTGCAGCAAGGCTTTCTCATGTAATTGCTCGGCAGCATGTTCGATGACTGCCTTTAGCTTGGTTAAAACGGCTAACGGTGTTTGTGCGAGCGTCAAAATGTTGTACATGGCATAGGCCATTCCAATTGTTTGGACGTCATACCTTTTCTTCAAATCTCTCATTTGCAAACAGGTAGGTGGCGGATTGTTTTCCCCTTCAATTGTTTCGGTGAAAAGCTCTGACCATTCCATCTGCTGTACCACTTCCGTCAACATCCAGCCAGCATTCATACCCTCCAGCGGCTCACCTACATGTGTTTCTTTTCCAACACTCATCACAATCGGCAGTACTTTTCCAACAGAACCTTTATAAACATAGTTGGACCTGTCTCCCGGATACGCGGCGAAGTTCGGTTCTGAGCAGATACATAATTCATATGTTAGTTGGTGTTCTTGTTTTGTCCGGTTCAAAAATGGTATAGCAGCCAGCATCCCTTTTGAGTTGGTTTCTTCATCCGGTGTTGCAAGTAATAAAATATTCCCGTCAAAATCTTTTTGTTGAGACAACTCGTAAAGAACTGCTAATTGAATCGCAAGCCCTGCTTTCATATCCATAATCCCACGACCAAATAGCCAATGATCACTTTGTAAGTCTACCTTTACTTCTTCCGCCAACGTATCCACATACTGATCACGTAATATTTTCTTTATTTTAACAGGATCAAACGCATGATCCTTTAAATTCCCATAATCTTCTACACCGACGACATCATAGTGGCTGAGCAAAATAATTGTTTTGTTTGAATCGCCATTCCCTTTTAGCAATCCAGCAACGGAGAAACGAGATAATGGATCATTTTCAAGTGGTATTCTATATAAATGAGAGAGATTGGCTTTGAAATATGGCATTTCTTCTAAGATAGAAAAAATTTCATTACCCATCTGATTTTCCCCATCCGTATTAGTAATACTTGGAATGTTCACTAATCTTGTAATTAATTCGGGAATCGATTGTATTGTATTTTTTACACCCTCCATCATGTCACCCCATTTTTCTATTTTGTACATTGTAATCCTTACCTCTGGGAAAGAAAAGGAACATGACGTTTTATCTGCCGTTGTTTTTTTCTTAGACAAACACACATTTAATTCGTGCAATTGCCCAATCTAATTCCTCTTCTGTAATCACTAATGGTGGTGCAAAGCGTATGACATTTTCATGTGTTTCCTTACACAGCACGCCTTTCTCTTTCAGTTTTTCACAGTACGGTCGTGCACTTGTGTTCAACTCCATGCCAATGAACAATCCTTTCCCACGAACTTCTTTGATCGCTGGATGCTCGATCTGCTTTATTTTTTGTAAAAGATATTCTCCTTGCATTAGAGAACATGCTGCCAGCTTCTCTTCCTCGATTACTTGTAAAGAGGCAATGGCAACCGCACAGGCTAATGGATTGCCACCAAATGTGGAACCGTGAGAACCTGGATTAAACACCTGCATGATGTCTTGGTCTGCAGCAATGCAGGAAATCGGCATAACGCCACCGCCTAATGCCTTACCAAGGAGATACATATCGGGACTTACTTCCTCCCAATCACAGGCAAACATTTTGCCAGTCCGCCCAAGACCTGTCTGTACTTCATCGGCAATCCACAAAACATCGGCGTTTTGGCATACGTCCCACACTTCTTGTAAATAGCCAGCTGGAGGAATAATAATACCTGCCTCTCCTTGAATCGGTTCCATCAAAAAAGCCGCGGTATTAGGAGTTATTGCTGTTTTTAACGCCTCGATATCTCCATACGGTATCAGCTTGAGGCCTGGTAACATTGGACCGAAAGCTCGCTGATTACCGGCTTCCGATGATAACGATACAGCGGTCATCGTCCTGCCATGGAAATTCCCTTGACATGCTATGATTTCCGCTTGGTCTTCACGAATTCCTTTCTTGTCATAGGCCCAACGTCTTGCTGCTTTAACCGCCGTTTCCACCGCTTCAGCTCCGGTGTTCATCGGCAATACCTTTTCTTTACCTGTTAATTCTGCAACTTTTTGAAAAAATGTACCGAGCTGATCATGATGGAACGCACGTGAAGTCAGCGTTACATGATCCGCTTGTTCCTTTAATGCTTTTATAATCTTAGGATGTCGATGGCCTTGGTTTAGGGACGAATAGCCACTTAACATATCTAAATAGTCATTGCATTCAATATCTTTCACCCAGACACCTTTTGCTTCTGTAATGACAACCGAAAGTGGACGATAGTTATGTGCACCATATTTAGACGTCTGTTCAAGGATTTTTTGCGAATCATTTTTGCCCGCCATGTTCATTTCTCCTTTGCCTATGCAATCGATATGTAACCATAGTCTATGCAGGAATTGGATAGACGGTTATTACATAATTCACCAGGTGTTATCCCTCCCTTCATTCGCTTGGGTATAAGACAACAAGAACAAACAGTTAATTATCAGATTTTTGAAAGCTGTCACTACAACGCCTCAGCATCGCACTTGATTTTCGTTGCTATCGAGGCAAATCTTCGCTTTACTTCTGCACTTTTGGCTCCTTTCATCCGCTATCGAAACAAATCTTTGCTTTACTCCTGGACTTTTGGCTCCTTTCTCCACTATCAAAACAAATCTTCACTTTACTTCTGCACTTTTGGTCCCTTTACCAGCTATGAAGACAAATCTTTGCTTCTTTGCCTTATACTTAAAAAAATACAGACGACAAAACCGCATGAAGTCAAAATGATTCATGCGGTTCAAAAATATATTTATACATAAATAATATTGCAAATTATTGATAAGCTGTTCCAACATCCAAAAGAATTTATATCTTACTGCTTGGGAACAGACTACGCATCAATAATTTCATAGTTCGATAAATCAGCTGTTTCAGCCACAGATTCTAATTGTTTTCTGATTTCAATATTATTACTGATTAAAAACTCAATCTTTTTAAACTCGGAGGCTTTATACAACTTAAATGAATGCATTAATTTCGGAAGCATCTTCTCATCAATAACTTCGAAATCTTTACAATCTATTTCCAACAAATAATTAATCGTTGATATAGAACCTATTTTTTGTTGGTAATCATATTGAAATTGCTCTGCTTGTTCGGTAGTAAATGCTCCTACAACATCCATGTACACTTTTTTCTTTGCCGGTTGAACATCAATGACATACCCACCATTTTCGGTCATTTTCTCAATCTTTGACATTGGTATCTATCCTTTCTGATAGGGAGGAGAGCCTGCCTCCAGATTATATTCTATGTATAACCATAAAACGCCAAATAATAGGTAAAAAAGACCACTCAACTATACAATAACAAAACCATATTAGCAAGTATTTCCATTGTTTTTCACAAAAAAGAGCGGGCCCTCGTATGCCCGCTCTGCCCAACTTCTATTCCGTTAACCTTGATTAGTTGGCTTCACAATGATTTCACTGACATCAACATTTTTTGGTTGATTGACAGCATAATAGACTGCGTCGCCAATGTCAGCACTATCAAGCGATGTAATCCCTTCAAAAAAGCCTTCCTTCAGCATACTTTTCACATCTTCATCAGAAATCGTATCCAATAGCTCTGTTTCCACTACACCAGGTGATATGGTGGTAGTCCGTACATTACTTTTCGCTATTTCTTTTGATAAACCTTCCATTATAACCCGAGCAGCGAATTTCGTACCACAATAAACCGCTCCAGAAGGCATGACCTCATGTCCTGCAATAGAGGAAGTAGTGAGAATGTGCCCTTCATTTCTCTCGAGCATGTGAGGTAAAACGGCTGCAATGCCATATAATACACCTTTTATATTAACATCTACCATTTGATCCCATTCATCTACCTTCGTGTTTTTCATAAAGCTAAGCGGCATGAGTCCGGCATTATTAAACAGCACATCTACTTGATTAAATTCATCAATTACAAATTGAATTAAATCTTCCACTTCTTGCTGTGACGTTACATCTGTTGATTTTATCTTAATATCTCCTGAATACTGTTGTAAACGATCTTGAATTTCAGTTAGTTTATCCTCTCTTCTTGCAGCAAGCACAACATTTGCACCTTCTTTGACAAAACGTTCTGCTGTCGCTTCACCAATTCCACTGCTAGCTCCTGTAATTACTACAGACTTACCTTTCCAATTCGCCATTATAACAATCCTCCAATTTGATAGTTTCATTAAGCTTCTATTGGTGTTATTCACTGGGAATACTTTTCCTAAACTTATTTTATCGAGTGCTTCTAAAGCATATCATGTGTCCTTTCCCCCATTCTGTTGTATCATAATTATCGTTAAACAACGAAAGTGGTGATTTTGCATGTCGCATCTTAGAAATAACAGATTTCGGTTTTGGGTTTTGGTAAGTATTGTGGCTGTTTCCGGCTTTAGTCAAGGGATGCTGTTGCCTTTGATTGCGGTTATTTTTGAAAATAGTGGTGTATCTTCCTTTTTAAATGGATTACATGCTACCGCTTTATATATAGGTATTCTGTTGGCATCACCATTTATGGAACATCCATTACGGAAATACGGATATAAACCGATCATCGTTTGTGGAGGGTTATTAGTACTCGTTTCCCTTGCGTTATTTCCACTTTGGAAAACATTCTGGTTCTGGTTTTTCTTAAGACTTTTGATTGGTATAGGAGATCACGCATTAAACTTTGGCGCACAGACCTGGATTACCCATTTCTCACCGGAACACAAAAGAGGAAGAAACATTGCACTATATGGATTATTTTTTGGGATTGGTTTTGCAGTAGGGCCGTTATTGGTGCCTTTAGTTGACATCAATGAAAACCTGCCATTTATCATTTCTTCTGTTCTCAGTTTCATGGGATGGTTATGTTTACTATCCCTCACAAACGAATTTCCTGAACAGAACGTTGGCATGAATCATTGGGGAGAATCGTTTTATCGGTTTGCAAAAGCATGGAAAATAGCGTGGGTAGCTTTTTTACCACCTTTAGCATATGGTTTTCTGGAAACGTCTTTGAATGGGAGCTTTCCCGTCTATGCGTTACGGATTGGTTTAGATGTGAACAACGTATCTACTTTGTTAGTGGCATTTGCTTTAGGAGGAATTATCTTTCAGCTTCCTCTGGGGATGATTAGTGATAAGCTAGGCAGAAGCAACGTATTACTTGGCGCTCTGTTCCTTGGATTCGTGTTTTTCTGTATGGCAGCCATGCTGGAAACATCTTTTGTCAGTCTCCTTATCTGCCTGTTTATTGCAGGTATGTTTGTTGGTTCTACTTTTTCACTAGGGATTTCTTATATGACTGATTTAATGCCGAAAAATTTACTGCCTACGGGTAACCTCTTATGTGGTGTGTGTTTTAGCTTTGGAAGTTTAATCGGACCATCCATTGGGGGACTGGCGATTGAAACCCTTCATTCCATCAGTTTTTTCAGCATTATCAGCCTTTTATTTTTCGTTGTCTTTTTGTTAACACTGTATAAACGGGTAAAAACTTAACAGTGTTAACAAAAATTAATGCGTCGCTTTGAAATCGGTTAATGCTTGCACAGCCGTTTCATTAAATGACTGTTGAAAGGATTGCTGCTTTCTGATAGAACTTCCAAAGTGATACTGCGACGCATTGACACTATCATGAATGGATGCAATATTACTTGGGGAAAGTCCAGAGCCAGGCATGATTCGCGGGCCATTTAATTGCTTAGAAAGTGCCAGCAGTTCGCGTAATTGACTTAGTCCTGCCGTGCAATTGGCTTCTCCTCCAGACGTTAAGATTCTTTTTATATGTGGATGATATTTGGTTAGTGTCGAATACGCTTCGCTTTGAGAGCGCACAGCATCAAATGCCCGATGGAATGTAATATCAATAGTTGGAAAGCGTGTGACGACTGCCTCTAATAGGCTCTCATCAATCGTGTCGTCCTCTGTTAATCCGCCAATTACGATTCCTTTTCCACCAAGACTGACTACATGATCTATATCTTCTAACATGATTGCTTTGTCCGCGCTTGAATAGCGAAACTGGTAGCTGTGCGGACGAACCATGACTTGAACAGGAATAGAGACACTTCGTAAAACTCCTTTTAGTGCACCATGACTTGGCGTTAATCCCCCTTCACTAATCGCTGAAACAAGCTCAAGCCGGTCAGCACCCAAACATTCTGCCCGAACAGCTTCTTCTGCATTTTGCACAATAAATTCTACTAACATTGTGTTAACTCCTTCATTTTTTGTTTTACAGTGTTTACTTCCGCCAGAAGGTAGAACAATCGGCTTTATCTAATATGTTAAACTCAATCATTTTCTCTAGTAATGCATAATCAACTGGCTGGTTCCACTTGATCCGGATCAATTCCTTCGTGTGATCATAACGAGACGCTTCGATATCATTAGCAAAATGAATCATTGCTGCTCTCTCAGGTGCTATCGCTAAGTGATGTTTGGCCACACTAAACCCAATAATAAAAGTATCGTGATCAGTAAACATCGGCTGATTCCACTTCACGACCGGGGCTAATTGGGGAAATTTCTCCGGTATCCACTTTAATAATTCTTCCGTTCGTTCGCGATGATCAGGGTCGTCTATTTTCGATAAAAAGTCGGCAAATAATTCCATACCGTTTCCTCCTCAAAATACGAAATCTATCCCTTCTATCTTAATATATATCCAATTTAAATTCACCTCTGAGTATGTACAGAAAATGAGACTAGGGCCATACAAAATTATGTAGGCTTTGATTTAGTTACAAGTAGAAGAAAACTGCGAAGTAATGACAACCTAGTTATGTAGCAAGTTTTGTGTTAAGTAAAAATACTTCTTTCCTAATGATATAAAGTTGTATTTCCATTGAGTGATTTTGACATTTTTACTGTGCTAAGAAAAGCTCCGGAAATATGTCCCGCGTCCTGTGAGGCACGGTTTCAGCCAGGCTACTACTAGGACTACTTATTTGCTGCCTTGTGCCGAGGAAGATCACTTCGAAGCGATGCTAGTAGACACAGGCACAGACAAAGTGGATCTCCAGGTCGCGCTGACGCATGCGGAGTCTCCGCATATTTCCCACGCTTCAGTGAAGTGCTACAACGTATGGAACAGCTAAAAGCAGTGGTTCTACATTATATTATTTATTCAAATACTATTATTTATGGACACGACTATATAAGAAGTTACTTAGCAGCATACCTTTATAGCATAAAGACAGCCGAACATTCACGAATAATTTAGATTCGGGTATGTTCGGCTTAGAAATTAATTAAAAATCTTTCGCCAAAGCCTCACCTCTGTTTAAGCACCTAATAAATGTGGTAAAAATAAAGTTAAGCTTGGAAAGTATGCGATGATTAATAACGCAACAATCATCACAATGTAAAATGGCAGCATCCCTTTTGTTGCTTCTTCTATGGATAATTTGCCGATTGCTGACCCTACGAATAGAACAGAACCTACAGGCGGCGTTACTAATCCGACTCCTAACGCCAGCATTAATACAACACCAAAGTGAATAGGATCCATCCCTATATTTGTAGTTACTGGTAAAAGGATCGGCGTGATAATCAAAATGAGTGGCGCCATATCCATTATCATCCCAAGTACTAACATAATAATAAGGATCATTAGTAAAGTAATGGCCGGGTTTGGTGAGAAATTAATCAAGCCATTAGAAACAATCGAAGGAACTTCCAGCAATGCCAGTAACCAGCCAAAACCTGTAGAAGCTCCGATCAAGAATAGCACCATTGCTAACGTCTTAAACGTTCTTTGTAAAATAACGCCCATTCTCGAGATCTTGATATCCCGATAGACAAAAAAGGTAATGGAAAATGCATACAAAACTGCAATAGCGGCAGATTCTGTAGCAGTAAATATACCAGTTAAAATACCACCGATGATAATCACGATTGTAAAGATACCTAATAAACCTTCTCGTACAATTTTTGGCACTTCTTCTCGGCTGATCACTTCACCACGGGCATAATTTTTCTTCGCTGCAATGAGGTAGGTCAATACCATGATGACTAATCCTAGTAATAAGCCAGGAACCAGTCCTCCCATAAAAAGTCCTCCAATGGAAACCCCACCTGCAACGCTAGAGTAAATAATCATATTATGACTTGGAGGAATCAGCACGCCTTGCACCGAGCTGGAAATCGTAACCGCGATCGAATAGTCGGTATCATACTTCTGTTTTTTCATGATTGGAATTAACACAGACCCTAACGAAGAAGTATCTGCTAAAGCGGAGCCAGATATACCACCGAAGAAGCTGCTAGCCAACACGTTAACCATGGCAAGTCCGCCTCTGATTTTTCCAATCATAACATTCGCTAAATTTATTAATCTTTTTGAAATCCCACCTTCATTCATGATTTCGCCAGCCAAAATGAAGAAAGGAATTGCTAGTAATGAAAAAGAATTCAAGCCTGATGCCATCTGTTGAATAATCGCAGCAGGGCTGATCCCCATATAAATTCCTGTACCAATCGAAGCAATAGCCAAGGAGAGTGCGATTGGTATTCTAAGCAGTAACAGTAATATGAAACCACCAATCAAAAATAATATCTCCATTTTTTCACCCCTCCATTGCATCGTCATATTCCTGATGCAGTCCTTTTACAAATAACAACTCAATTCCATTTATCGTGACAAAAATTCCTGCCACTGGAACAGCAGCATATAAAAAGCTTGAAGAAATCCCCAATCCTGCCATCGTTGAATAATTCATCAACAACATAAATTCTGTTCCAAAATATATTAACACCAATCCAAAAATAATGATCAATGCTTTCGTCATGTATTCTATTAAACTTTTTATTCTATCGTTGAATTTCTTCACTAATAATCCGACTGCGATATGCAGCTTTTCTTTAAAGCCGTAAGCGATGCCGAGAAAACTGATCCAAACAAATAATAAGCGCGCAAGTTCTTCTGACCATGCGGGAGTAAAATTCAAAAATGTTCGAGTAAATATTTGTAATAGAATCGTTAAGACAATAATGCCTATTAACGATACCGAAAGACCAAGTAATAAGTGATCCATTACCTGCTTGATTCTTTTTAGCGCTTTCATCATACTCCTCCTTCATAGATGTCCATTAACTATTCATCCTCTGTCAATCTTTCAATCCACTTACTATATTTGTCACCATATTTATCGTAAACAGGTTGTACCGCTTCTCGCCATTCACTTACGTCATCGACTTCAATCAGCTCACTTCCCGCTTCGGTTACTTTTTCTTTTGAAACTTCTGTTAGCTCATCCCATGCCTCACGCTGCACTTCTATTGATTCCGTCGCGGCTTCTTTAAATATTGCCTGATCTTCTTCACTTAGCTGATCCCATGTTTCCTGAGAGGCTAAAAGAACTTCAGGAGCTCCTTGAAATCCATTTACCGTATAATATTTCGCAACATTATAATGACTGGAGGTGTAGTAGCTTGGAAAGTTATTCTCTGCCCCATCAATCACACCATTTTGCAGAGAAGAATACACTTCCCCATAATCCATTGGCGTCGCTGATGCTCCAAGCGATTCGACAATATCTATTGCTAATTCAGAAGATTGTACACGGATCTTTAAACCTTGTAAATCTTCTGGTGACTTAATTGGTCGTACCGTATTATAAAAGCTTCTTTCGCCAGAATCATAGAATGCCAGACCAACTAACCTAGTACCTGAAAACGTATTCAAAAGAGTATTTCCTACTTCGCCTGTTAACTGATCCCATTTTTTCTCTTCGTCCTCAAAAAGAAATGGCATTGCTAACACACCTATTTGATCATTAAATTCCGTTAGTGGGGTTGTATTAGATCGAACAAAATCAATCGCCCCTAACTGTGTAAGTTCGACGGCTCTCTTCTCATCACCTAACTGACCACCGTGATACACTTTGATTTTATATCTTCCATCCGTTTTTTCCTCGACCAATCTAGCGAACTCCTTTGCCCCGATAGTGGTTGGATAATCAGCTGGCTGGTTTTCAGCCAAAATCAAGGTGGTTGTTCCATCTGCATTAGCAGAATACTCACTACATCCTGCTAACAAAAGAACTGTGACACAAACTATCCAAATTAATGACATCGCTTTCTTTTTCATGTAGCTTCACTCCTAAATATGTGTTGAAATCAATCTGTGTAGATAATCATTCAAAATCTTAGTAGAAAAGGAACAAAAGAATTAGATTTTTTGTAAGCGTTAACTTTTCTAGTTTTACAATAACAACGTTGTTATTGTAAATCTTAAAATAAAAAGTCATGAAAATCAAGATTAACCTATCTGTTAAGGTGGAAATGGTTTTAAAGTAATAGAGAGAAAACAAAAAGAAGGTTCTTCTGTACCACTATACAAAAAACTGGAAATTATATTGCTCATAAAACGGGACAGGAGAACTGTTCTCCTGCCCTACTCTCCTATTTTCTCCATAAAACCACATTTGCTACCACTAATATTGCAATCAAGATATATGGACCGATTGCGAAGGAGCTTGCTATGAAATGGATGACGCCGAAGAATATCGTTAGACCTAGAAGTGCGAATGATTCTGCAGCTTGTTTGCTTTCTGCGCCTTTGTATGATTCTGAAAATGGCATGGACTCTTTGAGAAATACACGATAACAAATTCTGCTGTGAATCCCGGTCACCAATAGCAGCACAAGCAAAAACGTCCAGATTTTGACCGAGAATATCACAAGAAAAATAGCAGCTAACACAAGATAAACCGGGATAAACAACCTGACCAAAAACGCTTTTAACGCTGCACGATGTAATATCGCCTCGTTACTGACCGGTAATGCACGAAAAATCCAGGCGCCTTTCTCATTCGTGGAAAACTTAAGCATCTGAACACCTGCAGGAATTAAAATTAAACAAACATACATAGCGAAATACATTTTTCCTTCTCGGATTTCGGCCCAGGAATGTAGTGTCAGGTCATTAATGATAAAAATAAAAGGAAATACTAAAGCCATTCCGATAGACGGATAGACCTTCAACTTAAAATCTCGTTCATTTCGTAATATTCGTGATGTAAAATCGAAAAAAATCCGTTCTTCCTTCCCCCAGACCAACAGCTTCGACCACAGGCGACTCCACCATTCCTTCACTTGTTTATGCTTACCGTTGTTAGATAAGAGCTTCTCCAAATTCCGTTCAAAGGTAGGAATCATTTTTATATAAAGAATGATAGCAACGATTGGGACCACTACACCTAATGCAGCAAGTATGATATAGTCTGCATTCCACGCTCCATGCAAGACAATTTCATAGATGGCACCATACCAGATCGGCGGCATCAATACATGCCACCAGCCGAAATCAAATTGGACATGTAAATCAACAAATTCAAAGGAGCGCGCTACTACTTGATAGCCGACAATCATTGAAATACTTAACAGAATTTGGATATAATTGATAATATCTTTTAATTTCTCGCCATCAAAAAAACGCAAAATCAAAATATAAACAAAAGCTGTCATAATCAAAATCAGCAGATTTACAAAAAACAGGATCACAATACTTAACAAAAAAAAGACAATGCCGTGGTTCACAAGACCAACAATCATCGGAATAGCCGTAAAAGCAATCGTCAACTGGCACAGGTAAAGAGTAATATGCACTACTTTGGCACTGTTAATCGTTCGGCTGTCTACCGGCTTGGTATGGAGTATCATATTATCACGGACATCTAACAATACACTCGAAAAATCTGAAATTGTTGACGTCATGATAATAAACATGACAACGCCGTACAGGATACTCAGCTGGAAAATATATTGATCGCCTATTAAGAAGGCAATTAAGATAAGCCCCATCAAGGCGTAAATACCGAGTGATTTCAGAAACTGATTGCCCGAATCTGACTTGGAATCATTAAAAATTGTCGGTACCCTTCGCGAATCCATCGTTAATTTCAATTGCAGAATCTTGCGCATCATCGGATAATCAACATGCATTTGTTCAAAAAAGAAGCGCAGCATATCCAAGATTTTCAGCGATTTAAAATTATCCATTCGGATCACCATTCTTCACGATCTCAACAAAAGAATTAGCAATTTCCTGATGGTTATCAAATCCTGTCAGCTGATTGAAGATTTCCTCCAGAGAACCTTCCTGACTTTGCTGCTGTAATTGCTCAAATGTGCCATCCGCAACAATTTGCCCATCAGCCAGTAATACAATTCTGTTGCTGATTTTTTCGACGACATCCATAATATGTGAGGAATAAAAAATCGTCTTGCCTTCACTGGCTAACTGATCTAAGATTTCCTTCACAATCATCATACTGTTGGCATCAAGCCCACTTAACGGTTCGTCTAAAAACAGTAAATCCGGGTTATGTATAATACTTGCGATAAAAAGAACTTTCTGGCGCATCCCTTTGGAGAAAGAAGAGATCCTTGTATACACCACATTCTCTAATTCAAATAATCGCATTAACGCCATCGTTTTAGAAGTAATGACATGCTGATCCATCCCATACAATCCACCAATGAAAGACAGATACTCAAGTGGTGTTAAACTATCATAGATCTCACCGTTTTCCGGGACATATCCAATCCGCTTTTTATAAGCAACACCGTTCTTTTTGATATCTTCACCAAATATTTCAATGTCTCCTTCAAAACTGGAAATTAAGCCTAACATCATTTTTACTGTGGTACTTTTTCCTGCACCATTCGGTCCGATATAACCTATAATTTGTCCTTGATAGACATCGAGATTAATAGCTTCCAACACTCGGGTACTGCCATATGATTTCGATACATTTTTTAATGATAAAATGACTTCTTCTTCCATTTTCACACCTCCACCGATATCTTAACATATATTTCCTCCAACTGTTGTTTCTTTAGTGTCAAAAATAAGGAAAAATGTGTATAATTATCTATATAATCCATACATGAACGGAGCGTTTTTTACATGAATCATTTTCCTCAAGGAATTGCGTTTTGCTTCCCGTGGCGCAGTTATCAACATGATGTATTGGAACAGTTAGACCATCATCTGGAGAACCGGCATTTGCATCTGGTAGCCCCGCCTGGTTCAGGGAAAACGGTATTAGGGTTAGAAGTGATAAAAAGATTGGAAAAGGCAACACTTATTATCGCTCCAACACTTGCAATCCGTAATCAGTGGGCAGATCGTTTTACCGAGCTTTTTTTGCAACAGGAGGAGCAGCCGGACTGGATATCAACTGATATTAAGAGGCCAGCATTTGTGACAATAACAACTTATCAAGGATTGTATGCGTTATTTCATGATTCATTACAAGCGCAGGAAACAGAGCTGGATGATTTAGAAGAAGAAGAGATTCCTCTCGAAAATGAAGCCAAACATGCTGCTATCGAGCGACTTCTTCAACAAAACTTCCAAACGCTGGTATTAGATGAAGCCCACCATTTGCGAACGAATTGGTGGAAAACAACGATGCACCTCAGAAATCAGTTAGATGATCCGACACTCATCGCCTTAACAGCGACCCCGCCTTATGATGTGGGAAAATCAGAATGGGATAAATATATCGAATTGTGCGGACCGATTGATGAAGAAATCGAAGTAGACGCGCTCGTTAAAGAAGGAGATTTATGTCCCCATCAAGATTATGTCTGGATGTCGTCCATGACAGCAAAAGAAAAAGAACCGATTGATACGTTTCATGGTGAAGCAGAGACAATAAGAACCGGTTTATTGGATAATGCAACATTACGGCAAGCCATCGAGAATCATCCATGGATACTATCAGAGGAATATATTGAGGAAAAACTAGCAAACTATCCATATTTTATAAGTATGATTATATATTTGAAAGAAGTTGATAGTCTCGCTTGGAAGAAGCCTTTTGAAATGTTGAATGAAAAAGCAGCTGATCTCCCCTCGTTTGACCTGGAATGGGCGGAGGAGTTATTAACCTTTTTGTTATACCACGATAAGCATATCGATCCGAAAGAAGAGCCGTTAATGACAATCAAAAAGCATTTATCATCGATCAAAGCAATCGAACATCGCAAAGTGAAACTAATGGCGACAAGATCGATAGAAAGAACTTTATTACATAGTGCTTCGAAGCTGGACAGTATTACGGAAATAGTACAATTAGAGAAAAACGCGCAAAAAGAGTCACTTCGATTAGTCGTATTAGCTGATTTTATTTATAAAGAAGACCTTGGCGAAGATAAACCATTGATTCGTTTAGGTGTGGTCCCTATCTTTGAAAAGCTGCGCAGAAACGTATCTGATCAATGTCGTATCGGTGTACTAACTGGTTCTGTTGTGATTGTACCTAAAAAGGTGCTCTCATTACTTGAGGAATATCAGTTGCGATTTTCTGCACAGATACTTGAACATGATGATCATTATGCAACGATTACATGGAAAGGTGCATCGAGACAGGAAATGGTGAAAAGTCATCACTAACATTTTTGCAAGTGGGGAGATTGATGTGTTAGTCGGGACAACAGCATTGCTAGGAGAAGGCTGGGATGCTCCGAGCGTTAATACGTTAATCCTTGCTTCCTATGTGGGAAGTTTTATGCTGACCAATCAAATGCGTGGCCGTGCAATCAGAGCAGAACGTGGCAATGCAGATAAAGTAGCGAATGTCTGGCACTTAGTCTGTGTCGATCCGCATATGTATGGCGGTGGTTATGATTATCAGTCTTTAAGCAGAAGGTTTCAGTCCTTAAATGGGGTCGATGCAGAGCTTGCAATTATTCAAACGGGCATGAAGCGCTTGCGAATTGCGAAGCCGCCATTTAATAAACAGGGGATCAACGAAACCAATCGTATCATGTCAACTCGTGCAAAGGATCGTATTCGACTTTTTGAAAGGTGGCAGGAAGCCGTCCAAAAAGGGGAAAAGAAAAGAGAAGAAGTGGAAATAAGTGCAAACCAACTGCCACGTATTTTTGAGTATCGAAACACCATGAAATCGCTATTCATCATGACGATCACTACTATTTTAAGTATTCTTTATTCCATCGGTGAAAATAGCTACCATCTTCATTCATGGAAGGAACTAATGGTAGCACTGATCATGGGTCTTCTAATCGGAATCGTACTATCCAGCCCATATTGGTGGCGGGCATTACGGATTCTCTTATTCAATTCCACACTTGAAGCAAGGATGAAGCATGTCGCTGAAACGCTCTATCAAACCTTAAACGAGATCGGAATCATCCATACGCCGATGAAACAGAACAAAATCATTATTCATAAAGAGGACTCGGGCGGTCTGTCCGGCTATTTAGAACACAGTACGACTCAGGAACAAAAGCTATTTATCGAAGCGTTGGCACAACTGTTGGACCCTATTGAGAATCCGAGATATATTCTCCACCGACAGTCAGGAAAATGCTTATGGATTCGACATGATTACCACGCCATCCCTGATGGAATTGGACGAAAGAAAGAACACGTAGAAGTCTTTTTGAGAAATTGGAAAAAAAATTAGGAAAAGCAGCATACATCTATACGAGAACACCAGAAGGAAGACAGTTATTATTAAAAGCCAGATACCGTGCCATGTCCAATAAATTCGTCACCAAATCAGAACGGCGCAGTGTTTGGAAGTAGAATGGGGGCTCACTCCATTCATACAAGTATTCCTGGTTTCAATTTGTCATTGTTAATGTGGAAGACCATATATGGATTATGTTACGTTTATAATAGTAGAAAAAACATTTAGTCATCTCACGATATAAACCTCTTAAGAGGATGTTCAAAACGCCCGGAAAAAATCGCTTTGATTCTGCGTGTATGGATAAGCATACATTCTGGTGCTCGAAGCTGCGCCTTGCATTTCTTTGCGATTTTTGCCCTCCTTTTAGAACATGCTCGATAAGCATCACGTGCTATAAGGATAATAGAATATGTTTAACCGAATAGGAGTTTTCAATAAATGGTATATTTTAAAATTGACAATGATCATTCAACGAGTGAATTGCTTCCGTCTTTTTCGCTCACTGTGGAGGAAACATCTACTACGTCTCTTTACTGTGATGCAGACATTCAAGGCGAATTACTAAATTTTTTACAAAAACATAATCACATCCGTGTTTTTGACCAAAAGGATGGATTGTATCAGCGATTGACAGTGGAAGACAATATCGCTTTTTTCCACAAATGGTTCCGTTGTTCTGTACCACTTCCTGAGATCCTTGTCTTATTTGAGCTGCACACCTGTGTTAAAACACCTTTACATAAATGTTCAGTATCTGAGGTTCGCCGTGTCCATTTTGCCAAATATTTTATGAGCGGGAGCAGTCCCATGATTTTTAGAGAGCCTATTTACCATATTGATATCCGCTCCATCAATACATTTATAAAAATGCTGCAAAAAATAAAGGAAAGTCATATCCCTGTAATCGTTTTAGTCTCTAACATGGAACATGCCTTATTGCTCGGTGATGTAGCATACAAATTACAAAACAAAGGATTGCAACAAATAGAAGTAGAGGATCAAGACAGTGATACATCTTCAATTGAATCGGAAAGCACGTCCATCAACTTGTTGAAGATCCCTGCAAAAGTAGACGATAAAATCATTCTTTTCGACCCACCAGAGATCGATTATATCGAAAGTCAGGATGGCAAAGCAGTGATTTTTATTAATGAAACATCGTATACCATGGATTCCACGCTTACCAAAATGGAAAAGAAATTAGAACTGTACGGTTTTTATCGCTGTCATCGATCCTACATCGTTAACTTGCAAAAAGTGCGCGAAATTATTACGTGGTCTAAAAATACCTATTCATTAAGAATTGATAATAATGTACAGTCCACCATTCCACTGTCACGAACCAAAATTCAGGACATTCAGGAGAAATTCACCCTCTAATTGGTACTGTTCAGCATTAATAATCGAATAGGAAGGATTATTTGACCAACATTTCACCTGTTTTCGGATACAGTTCAGCTTATCTCCAGTACATTCCGTACGAATTCGGCTGAACACCTCCTTGCATCAAGCTACAATGAAGGTACCACATCAAAGGAGGTATTCGATTGGAACATGCAATTGAAGTAAAAAACGTACGAAAGGTATTTGATCAAGTCATCGCTATTGATCATATTCATTTTCATCTGAACAGAGGAGAAATTTTTGGCTTACTCGGTCCAAGTGGATCAGGAAAAACCACAACCGTTAAAATGTTAACAGGAGAAATGAAACAGACACAAGGTGAAATTAACGTATTAGGAATAAACGCTAAACAATTTCGAACACCCGCGTTCAAATCCATGATTGGCATTCTCTCCGATAATAGTGCGCTCTATGAACGACTCACGGTTTATGACAACTTGAAATTATTTTGTAAATTATACAATACGCCGCTTACAGCTATTGATACGATTCTTAAGGAAGTTAATTTGGAAGGCGAACAGTCCAAAACGGTCTCCAAATTATCCAAAGGGATGAAGCAACGGGTTTTACTTGCGAAGGCCCTGATTCATAAGCCTGATTTAGTATTTCTTGATGAACCAACCTCTGCCTTGGATCCTGGAAACATTGCGCAAATTCACCGCGGACTGCGTAAGCTAAATGAAGCGGGTACGACGATTTTCCTAACTACCCATAACATGGAAGAAGCAACCACATTATGTGACAGGGTCGCTTTCTTAGATGGAGGAAAAATACAAGAACTTGACACTCCAGAGGCACTTCGTTACAAATATTCCACCCATGCCTTTCATGTCGAGACATTTGATGGGCGACGCTTGGTCTTTGAGAACGAACCAAATAGTGCCGAACAGATGAAAGAACTGATTGCAAATGGAGAAGTGAAAACAATGCATACGGATAATCCTACGCTTGGCGATATCTTTCTTGAAGTAACCGGAAAGGAGTTGGTTTGATGAATGTTCAACGTATTAGTGCCATTTTTGAAAAAGACAGTAAAGATTTTATAAAAAACATAACCTTACTGATGATGCCTTTCATCTCGATTGTATTAGCGCTACTTTATGACCGAATCGGAGACAGTGAAGCGCAAATGCCAATGCTTATGATCTATATTATTGTAGGAGTAACCTTTTCGACGGTTACCTCTGTTACGATTATGACAATGATGGCAGAGGAAAATGAAAAGAAAACCTTAAGAGGATTGATCTTATCACCCGCCACATTTGTAGACATCATTGTCGGCAAAAGTCTAGTTACCAGCATCATTACATTTATTACGTTGGTTGTTTCGTTGCTCATTATCGGCATTGATCCCATACTAGACATTAGACCGATCATAAGCCTGGTTCTATTGTTTTTGTTCTTTCTCATGCTTGGCATAGGTATCGGCCTTTTTGCAAAATCGATGGCTTCTACATCTGCTTACGGCATGCCTGTTATGTTTCTTTTCGGTTTCACCCCTATGTTCTCTATCATTGGGTTAAGCGAGGATAATATTATAATGAAAATTCTTGAGCTGTTCCCTATCATGCAGGCAATCGAAATCCATAATACTTCGTCTTGGCTGCCTTTAGGGGTTTCCAGTATATGGGTTGTGGCTGCTGCGATCTTTATGTACGTATGCTTTAGAAAAACTGTGACGGATGAGTAAGTTATAGCCAATAGTTGGGTGCTGGAGAGTGGTGCTTAGGCGCCATTCTTTTTTTTCATAAATCCATATAAAAACAGGGCATTTCCAAAAAGAATGCCCTGTCACATTAAAATCGTTATATATCAGCTTCGTATCCTATCTTGTCACTTACCTTAAGACATTTTTATTCTTCTATATATGAAAATTGCTACACCAAGCATCATTAAAATCCCGCCAATCAAAATCAACCTATTCATATTGGTTGCCGTGTCTGGCAGTCGCTCACCAGATTCTTTGTTAGTATCTTCCTCTGAATTGGATTCCGTGACGCTATCATCAGAGAGTTCTTGTTGAGTTTCTTCTTCCGAATCTTGACTATTCTCTTCTGTTTCCGAACCGGTATTGTCTGTTGGATCGTTTCCTCCGTTCTTACTTGCGTTGTCTGAATTTTTTTCAGAATTGTTATTATCATTGCCAGAATTGTTATTATCATTGCCAGAATTGTCTTCGTCTGTACCCTCTTCTGCATCTTCCTCATTCTCGTCAGGCTGCTCTGGATCCTCTCCGAGTAAATCCGTAATTCGCCCTTCCACCTCTGGAGCAACCTTACCATTTAAATCATCTATCATATACTCGCGTAATTGTTCCCAGTCAATTTCACCAATATCTCTGACGCGCCCTTCATTGTAAGCTTGGGCAAATACTTCAAAACCGTCTCCACCTTTACCAGTAAAATTATTCGTCGTTACTAAATAAGTCTGACCGGCTTTGATTTCCTGATACTTCCCATCGATTTCCACTTCCATCTTCACAATGCGAGACCCGGGTTCCTGGGTACTGTCATAACTAACTTTCATACCGGCAACTTGCAGGAATCCGCCGCTTTCTTTAGGAGCCTGACGAACACTGTGCTCTAAGATTTTCTTAATTTCTCCACCTGTTAGTTCAGTAACCACTGGATCATTGCCGAACGGTAACACCGCAATTACTTCACCAACCGTAATCGGACCTTGATCAATGGCGGCACGGATACCACCACCATTTTGCATCGCAACCACGACATCTGGTTCTTTTTCCTGCGCTTTTGAAAGCATGGCATCGGTTATTAAATTACCTAATGCTGTTTCATTCGCACGCACGCTGACATCACTATCACTGAGACGCGGATTTGGAATAGACTCTATAGCAACAGCACCTGTCTCCTGATTGGCTAATGCATCGACCTCATCTTTGTATGAGGTGAGTACTTCTTCCGCTTCAGGATCGGCTTCTTTTTCATTTACATCGATTAATTGACCACCATAGTCAACAACTGTTCCATTCTCATCAAATGACACATCTAATGTCCCAAGCATTTGCGCATACTGATAAGCTTGAACAATAACAGTTGGATCTTTCTCAGCACCATTTTTATCTGTCGAAACGATGTCTGGCTCGTCCAATCTTGTATGGGAGTGTCCACCGACAATAATATCAATACCATCAACGACAGTTGCCAGTTGCACATCATTGCCCATGTTCGGATTACTGTTATAACCAAGATGATTGACTGCAATAATTTTATTGACACCTTGCTCTTCAAAGGCAGCAACCGCCCGCTGTGCTTCTTCCATATAGTTTAAAAACTTTACATTAACCGGGCTTGATATATTTGCCGTATCTTCCGTTGTTAAGCCGAAGATTCCTACTTTTTCGCCGTTAATTTCTTTTATAATACCATTATACACGGATCCATTTTCTGGTGACTCCGCAAATTTTTGATCATTTATGTAACTGTTCATAAACGAATCTCCTGAAAAATCAACATTTGTCCCAAGCAAAGGGAAGTCTGCTGCTGCTACGAATTTTGATAAAGACTCATGCCCATTTTCACCAGAACCGAGATCAAACTCATGATTACCAAAAACCATGGCATCGAAATCCATCATATTTAATAATGCTAAATCAGCTTGTCCTTTAAACTGGCTAAAATACAAGGTTCCTGAGAAAACATCGCCGGCATGGAATAACAATGCTTCCGGATTTTCTGCACGCACTTCCTTTATTGCCGTTAACATCTTTGGTAATGGTTCTACATGTGCATGGGTGTCATTCATATGCATAAGTGTTAACGAATAATTCTCATTATCATCTTCGGCAGCAAACATACTTACAGGTAACACGAGCGCTAATACGACAATTGCCATCACATACAACTTCAAAGAAAAAATGGTCAGTCTAGAGCTAAACATTATCATTGCCTCCTAAATAATTTTTTTAAATAGAAGTAAGTCGTGATAGTGTGCTATGCTATCATCCTACAATAATCCTCCTTTTTTTACCATCTTCTTTCATTTTAAAAATAATTTATTAAACGATAATGACACGCTCGTAAAATACTTGTAAATTTTTGCAGAAAATCCCCCTCTGTAATATCTAGAATTCTATAGCTGCTAGTAATACGAATTATGTTAACAGCATAGTGGTAATTTTGAAATTATTCGGGTGATTGATCGGTATGTATAAGCTATCAGAAATGTTACCATCATACTCCTTTTAAATTATAATGCTAAGAACCACTGCTATTTACTGTGTTTAACGTTTATTGGCATCCAGCTCTTTACACTCTTCAGCAAATTACCCTATTGACAGAAAAGGGACAAGAGAACCGTCCTCTTGTCCCGAATTTCTTATAAAATGGCACTTTTCACTTGTTTGATATAGAAATATCGCACTAGCAAAAAATAGATGATTTGAATGACAGCGAAGCTTCCCAACACGAGCGAAGATTCTGCTGTTAAGTTGTAATCGAATAGATGAGATAAAGCGGTTAGTGCTACAGCACCGTGAACCAAAGCGATAATTATTGGTGAGAAGAATAGTAATGCAATCTGCCGGTGCACCACTTTTTTTAACTCAGATTCTTTCAAACCAATCTTTGCAATAGCACGGAACTTGCGCTTTTCCTCATCCAAATCAGTAAATAGGCGGAAGTAAAGGAAGCTACCGGCGGAAACAAAAAAGACAATTCCAATAAACAAACCAATAAATAAAATCGGCCCATATGCTTTATTAATTTGATAAAGCGTATAATCATTGGCATATGCTTTATGTGGCAATTGTTCGTTTAATTTTCTTCCTGCTTCGAGTATTTGATCCTCTTGTCCTTCTTTTGCTTCCCATACAATACTCAAGTCGGTTCTCAATGGTGATCCTAGCCGGTCGTACGCCTTGTCATTTACCACATAGTAACCATTTAATTCAGAAAATATCTCTGAATGCACTACTTCTTCAGGTTGGATTTCCTGTCCAATATCCATTTGAATACTAGAGGCCATCAGCTTTTCACTTGCTTTCGGCCCTTGAGTCAGCATCGCAGCACTCTGTTCCACTACAATTGCCTCGTTTTCATCTGGATGTACTTCCTTCTCTCCAATTAAGGCAGCAAAGCGATTATAGTCAGAAGCACGAGTAATCAATACGCCATTGCTCATTTCTGATGTTTCAAAATAACGTAACTCAGCTGATTCCATCTTAGCCTCTACATCTTCTTCCTTCAGAATAGCATTAATCGTATGAATATCCTTCTCGATCACTTCTTCACTATCATCCTCCCAAGGTAAATATTCTATGGTATATGGATTAGCATCCTTTACACCTTTCGTGAGATAGGATTGAAATCCATATAGCGTACCAATCGCACTAAAAGCCACCGTTGAGATAATAGCCACTAAGAAAAATGTCCTTGCATTATCCTTCATTCGAAATGACAAGTCAGAGAATAACAGCATATTTGTTTTCCGCCAGAAAATAAGTTGATTCCCTTTTAAAAGACGGATTATAAAAACACTTAATTGCGTAAATAAAAGATACGTTCCAAGTGTGACAACTAAAATAACAGGAATCATTGCAAAAACAACAGTAGCACCCTTTACGTAAAGAGCAGTTCCATAGCCAGCAATAAGTAACAATGCTGCTAGAATGGACAGGAGCACAGAAGCTTTCGGTTCTCCCTTGGATTGTTTATCTCCTTTAATTAAATCAATTAATTTATTAGTACGAAGAATAAACGAAACAAATACCGATATACAGAAAAATAATAAGATAAAGCTCAGAAACGTCACTAAGATAGCCAGAGAAGGAAAATAAAAATCAAGTGATTCATTAATTATTAATACATTCTCCGCAATTAATAAAATCACTTTTGCAAATAGTAAACCAGTCAAGATACCTCCGACTGTCGCAAAAAAACCTATTAAGATATTTTCCAAAAATACCATTAGTCGAATTTGTCTGTCGGAAGCTCCCAGCATCATTAATAAGCCAAATTCTTTCTTTCTGGATTGTAAAAAAGAACTCATTGAATAGAGGACAAAAAAGAAAGAAAACACATAAATGATTCCACCAGAAACAGCCATGCCAAATAAAGCATTTTGATTGATCGAACCACCTGTAAACGCTGGATGAAACGCGAATATGGCAAAAGTGAAAAATACCATCACCGTGAACATACTACTAAGGAAGTAAGCAATATACATTCGTTTATTACGAAGTACATTATTAAACGCGAACTGACGAAAAGTCATTGCCATCGCCTCCCATCAAGGAAAGCATGTCTATTATTTTCTGAAAAAATGCTTGTCTGCTCTCCCCACGGTGAATTTCGGAATGTAACTTGCCATCTCGGATAAAAATAACTCGATCTGAATAGCTTGCCGCTTGCGGATCATGTGTCACCATCAATAAGCTTGCTTTTTCCTGCTCATTGATCGATACCAACATCTTCATCACATCTTTTGATGCTTTGGAATCCAGGTTTCCTGTTGGCTCATCTGCTAACAGTAACTTAGGCTGATGTATCATTGCCCGGGCAATAGCAGCTCGCTGTGCCTGGCCACCAGATATTTCGGATGTCCGTTTACTCATGATTGAAGAAATACCAAGATTTTCAGCAATTTTAGATGCCTTTTCTTTCATCTCTTTAACATTAGTACCATCTAACGTCAGTGGCAGTACAATATTTTCTTCAACGGTCAATGTATGCAATAAATTGAAATCCTGAAAAATAAAGCCCAATTCATTTCTACGGAATTTAGCTAAATCATTTTTCTTCAGATTATGAGGATTTTTCTCTTCGATTTCTACTGTTCCTGTAGTCGGTGAATCGTTTGTAGAGATAATATTTAGCAAAGTCGTTTTACCACTTCCGGATGGACCCATAATCGCGACAAATTCACCCTTTTCAATTTCTAAATCAATATCAGTAAGGGCACGGTAAGCTACTTTACCATCGTAAACCTTACTTACTTTTGTAAGTTTAAGCATAATCATTCTCCTTTCAAAACTTATAGTAAAAGTATAGCCAAGTCTTTACCTTTTAACTATCGATTATGCTTTCACGAATCTTACAGTGATGTAAGGTTTTGTGTTTTGGAAAAAATGATTCGAATGGTTGTACCTTTACCAACTGTTGATTCCAATTCGAGGCGATGATCCAATCTATCTGCAACTTCTTTTACTAGATATAGTCCCATACCTGTTGATTCCCGATATTCACGCCCATTTTCACCAGTATAAAACTTGTTAAAAACACGCTTTTGATCCGCAATCGGGATACCGATTCCAAAATCCTTTACCTCCAGGACCGCTTCTCCTAAATTTTCATAAAGTGAAATCTCCGTTTGATTTGCTTTTCCAGTAGTATATTTAACAGCGTTATGTACTAGTTGCGTTATCAGAAAAAAAAGCCATTTTTCATCGCTCTCCACTGTTATTCCTGGTTTCTTTTCCTTTAATTGTGGATACACTTCATTTCGAATATAGAAACGCCTGTTTTCACCGTTCACTTCATGTACCAGTTTGGATAACATGACAGGCTTAATCTGAAAATCTTCTGAAATGGTTCGGAGCCTTGCTATATAGAGGACCGTATTCAACCCATTTCGCATTCGATCTGTTTCTTCACGAATACTGGATGATTCTGGCTCATCTAGTGATTGTGCAGTTAGTTCAATCACTGAAAGTGGCGTCTTCATTTGATGAACCCAACGATCCATAAATAACAAATGCTCATCCTGTCTCTCCTCCGCTTTTTGCAGTTCTTCCTGATAGT
Source organism: Gracilibacillus caseinilyticus (assembly GCF_022919115.1). Taxonomy (NCBI): domain Bacteria; kingdom Bacillati; phylum Bacillota; class Bacilli; order Caryophanales; family Bacillaceae; genus Gracilibacillus; species Gracilibacillus caseinilyticus. The sequence continues at coordinate 158,180 of NZ_CP095072.1, forward strand.
GACGATATTGCGAGATCAGTAATTGGTCGAGTGCTTTTGAAATTGGTGTATATTCGGTTGTCTTAAGCGAGTCCTCTAGAGATACCATTGGATGTTGCAGCTTTTGGTAAACATTTTTTCTACTTGCATATCGATAAGCTAGTACGGCTGCTGTCAATATGATGGATAAAAAAACAGCGTAAATACTCACCTTAAAATCTCGATAGCCGTCTAAAAAAAAGAGTATAGAGATCAATACAGACTGGCTTATCTGAACCACTATCAATAACAAATGTTCACGAAGAAATAATTTCATGCTTCTTCCTCATTCCATGTAATTCGAAGGCGATATCCTGCCCCTCTAACCGTTTCGACAGCATCTTCAATTCCTAGCTCTTCAAATTTTTTCCTTACACGAGCAATGTTCACATTCAAGGTATTCTCATCAACATATGATTGAGCATCCCATATTTTTTCCAATAAATCCTGCCTGCCAGCAATACGTGGATATCGCTCCAACAGGCTTTCCATAATGTCGGTTTCGTTTTTAGTTAAGAGGGCCACTTCATTTTTAAACCTCAGTTCTAATCGTTCCGGATACAAACTCAATCCATCTTGAGTAAGTACCCTTTCCTCTACCTTAGCCGCATATTCCCCATAAGCCCGTCGTAGCTGACTTCTAATTTTCGCCATCACAATATCAGGATGAAATGGCTTAGTAATAAAATCATCTCCTCCATTATCTAACGCCATGACTTGATCCATTTCACCTGTTCGCGCCGAAATAAAAATCACCGGACAAATCGACTCTTTTCTAATTTGCCGGCACCAATAATACCCGTCATAACTTGGCAGATTGATATCCAGTAACAGCAGCTTTGGCTGTACTTCGCGAAAGGTGGCCAGAATATGATGAAAATCCTTGGCAATCATTACTTGATAGCCGTATTTCTCTATATAAGAAGATAAATATTCTGCGATTTTGATATCATCTTCCACAATCATAATTTTTTCCATGTCTGGTGTCTCCTAGCACATTAATTGATTTACGTTTAATATAACATATCCATTTCGTTTGAGACCATTTAACTGATCCGTTCATTCCTAAAATAGAGGGGGAATGTGTGACTAGGACAATCAAGATGTACATATTGATTGTCCTAGTTACACGTAATAGAAGTGGAAGAAAACTAAGAAGTGCTTAAAGGGGGAGTGAGATTGTCCGATGGAGCTCTCTTTCGATCAACTCAGTATTGAATTGAAGCTGAATTAGCCGATTGGATCGTTCTATTGCCCAAAGCATTTGGAAACAGAATCAAAAGGTTTTGACAATCGCCCCTGAGTAAATAACTTTGTGGAGTAGAAGGTGGAAATTATATAATCTTACCGTATCGTTTTAACAATTGTTTGTAAACATCCGCTGTTTTAGTCTTTACTTCATAAGAAAAAAGCCGAACATAACATGCATGAAAATCCGTGTTACGTTCGGCTGTTACTGTGACTAAAAATTATTTAGTCACAGGCTTATTTTTTCTTAATGATATTTTGTTCTTTCGCCATTTTTTTCGCTATGATTGGTGCATCCCAGAGTGATGGCAGCAGGAGTAATGATACCGGTGCTGCAGTTACAACGATAAAGTTTTGCAGCATACCGACTGTTTCCTCTCCGATCGCTAATAACGATACCCCAACAACGCCAAACATAAGCGCCCAAAACACACGAGTAATACGATTAGGTTCATCCGTACCACTTAATGTCACCGCAACGGTATAGGACATGGAATCAGCAGTGGTAGCTACGAATACAACTGATACAATAATAAATCCAATCGCAAATGCAGTTCCCAATGGAATTTGATTCATGATAGCCATCACCGTAGCGGGCATTCCACTTTCAATAAGTGCAGTCGATACAGAACCCGGGTTTTCCAGTTCAGAAAAAATTCCTGTACCACCGACAACAGTGAACCAAATGTTACTAACAATTGGCGCGATAATAGCAACAGCAATAATCAATTCTCGTATTGTTCTTCCTCGCGATATTTTACTGATAAACATCGCCATCATTGGGCCGTAGCCAATAAACCATCCCCAGAAAAAGATGGTCCACGATCCCAGCCAAGCCTGGTCTACCCGATATAAACTCATAGACAAAAAGTTTTGCAGGTGAAAGGCTTCTGCGCCAAGAAATAAATCTATGATAAACAACGATGGTCCAAGAATGAACATGGCAATCATTAACATGACAACCAGACTGACATTCACTCGGCTAAGCCATTGAATACCTCGTTTCACACCAGTCGCTGCCGAAATAGAAGCAATCACAGCTAAAAAGATAATAATGATAGACTGGGTAATAAACGTATTCGGAATATCAAATACTGCTTCCAGTCCATAGCCGACTTGAAGACCTAAAAAGCCTATTGGTCCAATAGTTCCCGCTGCTGTCGCTACGATCGAAACAATATCAGCCAATGAGCCAATAAAACTGTTTTTAAATATTCTCTCACCGAACATTGGGTATAAAAAGGTTCGTGGCTTTAGAGGGTGACCTTTGTGATAATGGGCATACATAAGCACGATCGTCGTTAACGTACCCAAACATGCCCATGCTGAGAAGCCCCAGTGTAAATAACTTTGTGCCATTGCAGGTATTGCGGATTCTATCGTTCCTTTTTCGATACCTGTAAATAGCGGAGGTGTCGTCACATAATGATACATTGGTCCTGCCGCGGCCCAAAAAACTCCCCCACTAGCTAAAAGTGTACACAGAATCATGGAAATCCAGCGAAAATTTCCGATTTCTGGTCGATCAATTTTACCAAGTCGTACTCTTCCATATTTACTAAACGCTAATATTAATCCAATAATAAACATGACAAGCAATAATACTTGCCAATATGCTCCGAAATACTTTGCTGTAAAAGAGAATGAATCATTGATCAGCTGTCCCACTAATTTATCATCAACAAGCGATGCGATGACAAATAGAATAAGCAGTCCTCCACTTATACTAAATGCGATCCAATCCAAACTCTTCTTCTTCCTCGTATAGTCATCCATCATTTTCCTCCTACAATACTTCCAGATAATCGTTACTTCTATGAACCTTATCCCGCTAGCCTAACCGCAAAATTCCATTATTGGAATTAATATTCATACTCTAGAATATTAGCGATAAATTGGTTGCAGATAAAAGCACAGATCATCAATTATAGGATAATGAGGACAATAAGTCAAAACACCCTTCGTTCTATCACTGAGTCAATTACACCAAAATATGGAAAGGGTATTTAAGCGTCTTTTTTTGAAAAAAGCGTATATGAAGCATTGAAAATAGCAATTAACAAACCAGCGATTGGGAACACAAGCCAGTTAATATGCCATAATCCAAAGACGAAACCGCTAATCAAGAAAAAGATAACAGCTAATGGCATGATGATTGAAGCAATCGCTCCGTTTATACGTCCTTCCTTTTCGGCAGCCCTTCTATTAATTGGACGCTCCAGCAGTGTCGTAAAACTACCATGCACCGTACCAAAATAAACAAATAGATAAATAGCGAAGGCGACCAATGTCAGCATAACGACCACACCAAAGATAATCAATTGCTCACTCACAGCCATTATAAAAATAAGAATGGCAGGCGATAAGATGATTAGAGAAACACCGCAAATAAGGGCAGCCACAAATCTTGGATGCTGATTGTTTTTCATCGTTTCTACTTTATAGTGGAGTTCCTTAGTCAAATCGAAATTCATCTGCTGATTAATATATTTAAATTTATCAAGTTTCAAGCCAGCGTAAATAAACAGACTTACGGCAATGGCAACGAGTATGGTAAATAGAATAACACCTGTAGTGAGAGCTAGGCTTCTATTCATATAGCCATTCTCAAATAATGCTGTGAAAAAGACTATAGTTGCTGATCCTATAATACAAAGCAAAACACCGATCCCTATCCATTTAGCTGCTAATCTATTTGTTTCGAGGTATTGATCAACCTCTGTTTCTGTCAGCAGCTGATTTGATCCTGTTTGTTTCTCCTGGGTAATATCAAAAGCTTCCATAATTTCATCGATATTACCGAACTCAGATATAACAATGCCAACCGCTTCATTTTCTGTCTTTCCATCTTGCTTTAATTCATGATACTTCTCTTCCATATTAGCCAAGAGCTCATCCCGTAATTGCTTCATTTCCAATGTTTTAGGAAGGGAAGCAAACATATTATCTAAATAATTGATAATCGTCTCCATCAGCGAAATTCCTCCTTAATAAATTGATTGATCACATCTTTCGTTAATTCCCACTCGCGACACTTCTCTTTGTAAAACCGCAGTCCTGCTTCGGTAATCTTATAATAAGTTCTTTTTTTGCCGAAGGTCTGCTCTTTATGAAAGGATTCAATAAACCCTTTCTTTAGCAGTCGGTTAAAGGCAGAGTATAGCGTTGTTTCCTTAATGATATATTTTTCATCAGACAGCTCCTTGATCCTTTTGGAAATTTCATAGCCGTACGATTCTTTCTCTAATAATAAATAAAGAATGATGGTGTCATTGTAACCGCGAATCACATCACTACTAATCAATAAGCTGATCCCCCTTCTTCACATGTTATTTTACTTCGTCTGTCGTAGTAATCTTATCATACCATAATTACTACGACAGGTGAAGTAATTTTTTTCCGAATAAGAAAAACCGGGCATAACCAGCCCGGTCTTAACTAACAAAATAATATACAACTACCTATAATATGGATTATGTTAAGTGGCACATAGCGGTCATCTTGAAATGATTCATGTGCTGGGACACCTTTACCAGCCACTTTTCGCCCTGTGGGAGTCTATGTGCCGGCCTGCGCTATGGTACAGACTTTTTAAGGAGACAAAACCAGCCGGGAAACACCAGCATTTGTCTTCTTTCTTTTTAAACACTACAAATCTTGTTGCGCTGCTTCCCACTTTTGGTCCCTTTCTCGCTAAACGATACAAATCTCTGGTGACTGCTCCCCACCTTTGGTTCCTTTCTCGCTAAACGATACAAATCTCTGGTGACTGCTCCCCACTTTTTGTCCCTTTCTCTTTAAACGATACAGGGCGTTTTTGATCGAATGCCCCCTCTTTCGACCATTAACCGCATCTCACATACAGCTATAAAGTAATTTACATATTTTACCACAAACCGTACTATAGTCTGTTTTATTCCGTATAATTCCACAATAAAAAAATATGCCTTCTCGACGTAGATGCCTAACATACTCTATCAATAGCTTCGTTTCTTCTTCTCTATAAAAAAAGTAGACACTTCACTCCAACTTCTATTGACGTGCGCCCACTGAAAACGAAGCAATTTTTAGGAGCTTTGCAAAGCAGATGAAATCTAGCAAAATTACCACAATGTCAGACAGTTCTACTTTACTAATCCATATTATAAGAACCCATAACCATGTTCAGCATGATTACTTCTTTACTCATTAGAAAAACTGGGCAGTTCCACCATCTGTTTTCATAACAGTCATCATGTGTTCCCATATTAGCAAAAAAGCGTATTATCCAAGAGCAGATAATACGCTGGGGCTATTTCTGTTTATTGATGCTTGGTACTTCTACAGCACCTTTTCATTGAATTAAAGCACTACTTGCACCATAACCATATACACAACCGTTCCTGTTGCAATGGAGAGAAGCATGTTTTTCTTCCAGAAATGGATCAGGACAACGGTTGCTACACCAACTAGTTCAGGTATGCCATAAGACCCCGATAGAAACGTTACATCTTTCAGACAATAGATCACCAACAGACCTAGTACCGCTGTTGGCAACACTTTCCCTAGGTAACGAATATAATCCGGCGTAGTCTTACCAGCTGGAAACAGGATAAATGGCAGAAATCTGGTCATCATGGTCCCTAGTACAACCATCGCAATCGTGATAACCTGCTGTGTTAAACTCATTGTCATACGGTGCTGACCTCGACTTTCTCCTGTGGTTTTCTAAGTAGAGTGAATACGGCTAAAATAGCGAGCATAGTAGGTATAATAAACAGATCTCCTCCGAATATGACAAGGCAGATAACGGAACAGCCCAGTCCTATAATGGCACTCTGATGTTTTTTCTCTTTCATCCAGTTGTCCATCAAAATAACGACAAACAAAGCCGTCAAAACAAACTCAAGTCCTTCTGTATTGAACGGGATAAGCGCTCCAAAATACGCCCCTATGATGGAACCAGCTACCCAATAGCCATGATTAAGCATTGTTACGAAAAACATAAACCAGCCCCTGTCAATATGGTCTGGAATATATGCTGTACTATTAATTGAAAAAGCTTCATCTGAAAGACCATATATCAGGTAAAACTTTTTCTTCCCCATCCCTTTATACTTCTCCAGCATCGAAACACCATAAAAAAGATGTCTTGCATTAACCATTATCGTTAAAGCCAGTGCATATAGCGGATTGAAAGTCGCTAATAATAACGTAGCTGCCAAGAATTCCATAGATCCCGAATAGACCACTAAACTCATTACAATCGGATAAATGGGATGAAAGCCTAATGAGTTCATGAAGATCCCATATGCTATGCCTAGAAAAATAAAGCCAGCCATAATTGGAATGGTAAGCGGAAATGCCGAACGTAATGCTGCTGTTATATGATTTCTGTCTGTCATACGATCACTTCCTGATAAATTACTGTATATTATTTTTATCACAATAAATCCATACAATAAACAAAAGAATTGTATGGATTACAATTCTTTTTGCTTACCATCATATGCAGGAAAAGATGAACTCCCCTGCTTTCTTCGACAAAATTGGACAGATATATGCATACAATCAATGGTATAATTGTACTAATTATAAATTGTGAGGTGTACCATGCCAGTAAATTCATTCGATCATTATCCAATGTCCTGGAAACCTGATAAACAAATATTGAAACGCCCTTATTATCAGTCATTAGCTGCGTTGCTGGAACAGGAAATAACAAATGGCTTTTTGGCACCTGGAACGAAGCTGCCACCACAACGAGAATTAGCTGATTTTCTTGATTTAAATTTCACCACCATTACCCGCGCCTATAAAGTTTGTGAAGAACGGGGCTTAATCTATGCCGTTACTGGAAGTGGAACCTTTGTCTCGGCGAATGCGACTCGTTCGATTACGATTTCAACCGATCAAGTCGCTACGAATATCGATTTAGGATTTGTCGCCTCTTTTGAACAAACGAATGCAATGGTAACAGAAACGATTGAAGAGGTTGTAAAGAAAAATTATTTAGAGCAATTGCTCAATTATAATGATCCGACGGGCATCCCGCATCAAAAAAAGGCAGCACTTAATTGGATGGCATCGTTCGGAATCAGTGTCGACCAGGACCACGTAGCGATTGTTTCTGGTGCGCAAAATGCGTTAGCGATCAGCATGTCGGCACTATTTGAACCGGGAAATCGGATTGCCACCGATTTATATACGTATTCTAATTTTATCGAATTGGCCAAAATGTATCAGATTCAGCTCGTTCCTATTATCAGTGATACGTATGGAATGTCAGCAGAGGAACTGGAGAAGCAGTGCAACAAAACCAATATTCACGGCATTTTTCTCATGCCTTCTTGCAGTAATCCTACTACGATCATGATTCCGGATTTTAGAAAACGAGAACTTGCCGAGGTCATCCGCAAGCATCGGTTAATTTTAATTGAGGATGATATCCACGCTTTTCTAACAGCTGGCATTATACCTGATTATCAGCAGCCTATGTTTCATCTGCTTCCAGAACAGACGGTTTATATTTGTGGTACGGGCAAATCGATTTGTTCTGGCTTACGAGTTGCCTATATGGTTTATGGAGATGTGTTGCGCGAGAAAATTTTGCGGGCTATTTTTAATATTAATCTTAAAACCTCTTCATTAGATGTGGAGATTATTACAGAATTGATCCTATCTGGCAAGGCGCATGAAATCATTACACAAAAAAAACAGCTGGCACAAACAGCGAATGATATTTATTCTGAGTATTTTCCAATTAGTGAGACAAACGGACATCCCCTTAGTTTCTATCGTTGGCTTCCAATCCAGGGACACGGCAATCAAATAGAACAACAATTAGAAGAACACGGCATTCGCGCTTTTCATTCTGATCGTTTTCTAAGTGGTCAAACAACGCCTGATAAGTATTTACGCATTGCCTTGTCGTCTGCGAAGTCTATGGATAAATTGCGAATAGGTTTACAAATTTTAAAACAGTATCTTAACCAATAGGAATGGTTAAGATATTGTTATGGATATCAATTTAAGAATGCTTGTATACTTTTTTGTTTACATGCATTCATTGCTAATGATAGCTACCTATAATATGGATTATGTAAACTATATGCTTAGTGTTTATTTTGAAATGATTCATGTGCTGGGACACCGCTCCGGCCATCCACTTCGCGTCCTGTGGGCACGGCTGAAGCTAACTTTGTGAAGAAGATCGCTTCACAAAGTGGATCTTCAGCACCTGCCTGTCCCGCGGGAGTCTACGTGGTTGGCCTGCGCTAATGTATAGCTCCACAATTCATGCGGCAGCTAGGATGTGTAGCGCTATCTGCGAGATTCACACCTTAATTTGATAAAATACAATGCCTAGCATGACTGCTTTTTGCTGTTATATACGTTGTAGAACTTTCCCTAAAGCGTAGGAAATATGCGGAGACTCCCGTGGAATCAGCTCGAGCTGAAGATCCGAAAGAAAAGAATTTTCCTTCCTAAGTTAGCAGACCGCCGTGCCCACAGGACGCGGAGCATATTTCCGGAGCTTTGCTAAGCAGTTAAATTCTATCAAAATTACCACAATATCAGACAATTCCACTATACATAATCCACATTATAAGAACCCGCCCTTAGGCGATGAATGATATGCTTTCTTCATTCAAAAAAGCCACTCTTATCTTGGGTTGATAAGCAGTGGCTTTTCTAGTTAGTTTATTCTATTTCTTTTTCACAATCTTTTGTTCTCTCGCCATCTTAGCTGCGATTTTCGGTGCATCCCATAGTGCTGGGAGCAGCAGTATGGAAACAGGGACTGCTGTTACTACGATAAAATTCTGCAGAGCAGTGATACTTCCCTCGCCAATCGCTAATAAGCAGACAGCGACAACACCGAACATAAGCGCCCAGAAGACACGAATGAAACGGTTCGGTTCATCGGTACCACTTAATGTGACCGCAACTGTATAGGACATCGAATCTGTAGTAGTCGCCACGAATATAATCGTCACAATTATGAAGCCAACAGACAATAAGAAACCTAGTGGAATCTGATTCATAATCGCCATTACAGCTGCCGGCATACCACTTTCGTTAAGAGCGGTGGACACCGAACCTCCATTTTGCATTTCGTAGAAAATACCCGATCCACCAACGACAGTGAACCAAAAGTTACTAACAATCGGTGCAATAATGGAAACCGCGATAATTAATTGTCTGATCGTCCTACCGCGGGATATTCTACTCATGAAAATGGCCATCATTGGGCCATAACCGATAAACCAGCCCCAGAAGAAAATGGTCCAATAACCAAGCCAGCCCTGATCAACCCGATACAGACTCATCGTTAAGAAATTTTGCAGATAGAAGCCTTGCGAACCAATAAACAGATCAATGATGAACAACGTTGGTCCCAAAATCAACATCGCTACCATTAACACAACCACAAAGCCAACATTTATTCTACTGAGCAATTGAATACCTCGCTCAATACCAGTGGCTGCTGAAATCGAAGCAATCACTACTAAGAAGATAATGATGAGAGACTGCGTAAAAAACGTATCAGGGATTCCGAATATTTCTTGTAAACCATACCCTACTTGCAGACCAAGAAAGCCGACAGGTCCAATCGTTCCAGCCGCAACAGACACGATCGAAACAATATCTGTAATCGTACCTATAACACTTTTGCGAAAAATTTTCTTACCAAACAATGGAAACAATAAAGTACGTGGCTTAAGTGGATACCCTTTGTGATAATGAGCATACATCAGCACAATGGTCGCAAGGGTACCTAAGATGGCCCAAGCTAAAAAACCCCAGTGTAAGAAACTTTGTGCCATTGCCGGGAATGCAGCTTCCATCGTCCCATTTTCCATTCCAGAGAATAAAGGTGGTGTCGTGATAAAATGGTACATCGGTTCTGCCGCTGCCCAGAACACTCCCCCACCAGCTAATAGTGTACATAGAATCATCGAAATCCAACGATAATTATCATTTTCCGGCTTAACCAAGTTACCCAGACGTACTTTTCCATATTTAGAAAAAGCTAATATTAATCCAATCACAAAGGTTGCTAGCAATAATACCTGCCAATAAGCTCCAAAATACTTCACTGAAAAGTTAAAGCTCTCATTAATCCACTGACCAGTTATTTGGTCATCCCAAACAGAAGCGAGGACAAATAGAATAAGGATGCCTCCACTAATACTAAAGGTAATCCAATCCATTCTGCTTTTTTTTTCTATCTCGTCGCGCATTATTTTCCTCCTATAATGTAATACCGTTACTTTTATCTTAACCTGATTCGTGTTTATTATAATTTTATTCTTTTTCAAAAATTAAGCTTTCCAAAAGTCAGCAACTCGCTCTTTCCCAAATAATCTTAAATAGTTTAGTGATAGTTCCACCTGCCAATCTTATTTTAAGCACAGATTTCACATTATAGGTGAGTATAGAAGAGAAGTCAAAACACACCCCACAACTTCTAACCACTGTAAAATCGTCCATTTCCGATAAGAATACCTCCTCCAAGTATAGAAACGGCTAGTTGGAGAAAAATTAGTTAATAGGATTGCTTTAATCTGGGATGGTTATCATTCGCAAAAAAATGTTTAATCAGAAACGAAATAATGATGAATATTCTAATACAAATAAAATAGAAAATGATTATTAGATGAACCGAATGATTTACACGTACGAACATTCACCATACGAGGCTCAAAGCATCTCTGTGCCACCGTCTATATTGATGGTTTAGCAGACAGCAAGAATGTACGTAAAAATATTATCGAAAATATTCAACTAAAAACGGAGAGAGGGCAAATTCCTGGATGATAAACAACAACTTTCCATGTATTAAATCAGGAGCTTCTACCCAGTTCCTCCCTTCAAATAGGGTATACGCTCGATGATATATCAATTAATCTCAAATAGTACGAAGACAGAAGTTTCTGCAAACGCTATTGTACGAAACATTTCGCTTCCGATAAAGCAAAAGATCAATGAATGGAGAGAGGATCATGTGGGAGAATATCATCGGAAGATTACCTGATAAATTAATTTTGATTTGCTCCATCTTCATCTTAACTTTTTTAGTACCTTTTGTTATTTATAAAATCAATAAAAAACTGCACGAGAACAGCGATCCTATTTGGAAGAAAGAAGACTAATCTTTTTATTAAAGTAAAGTAGGTGTTACGATTGAATTTCAATGCTAACAATATATCATTCAACGAGAAATTCCACCTTTATTTCTCTATAACAACCATTATTCTAGTAAAGGCTCAAAAAAATGAAAGTTGCTGAGGTATTGTTCTGGAGCATTGCATTACCAGGTTTCGGACAAATACTCAATGGGAAATTGGTAAAGGGGATCATATTAATAGGCCTGGAAATGATTATCAATGTACAGGCCCATATAAACGATATCATTATTTACAGTTTTTATGGGCAAATTGATCTCGCTATTGAGACAGCCGATTTCCAATGGCTGATGTTCTATCCTTGTTTGTATTTCTTTGCTATATGGGATGCTTATAAAGACGCTGGTGGTGGTAACAAGCCGTTTGCTTTCTTCCCCTTTGTATGTTGCGCTTATTCTGTAACAATTGGAACGATCTTCTCCTCAAGCTTCACTTTGTTTGACGTTTTAGTCGGCCCTATTTGGCTGCCCATTTTAAGTGTCCTGCCTGGACTTCTTCTAGGATTACTTTTGCAAATGATTATGACAAAAATCACTTCAACTAAGCTAAAATGAAAACAGTCCATTTTGCAGGATAGCGCGATGCCTCCTTCCAAATGGACTGTTTTTTGATGCATTAACTTTTATTTCTCACTAATTCCTCTCGATTCTTAGTACCTGGTGGTTCCTCTAACCAATTGTTCTTGATCATGATATCTACTCCGCTTTTGGCTAATTTCGCCACTTCTACAGACAACCTTTCATAACTGGCCATCAAATCAGTTCGTTGACTGGTAGCAGCTGCAGTAGCATAATTACCGATTCCCGATGAAATCATAAGTGACATATGGAACATCATTAATTTATCGGAAAAGGTTGGAGAAGTCGAGTCACTAACCGATACATCCGGAACCTGTGGAGCTTCCAAATCATTTTCTAAAAGAATATCCCCGAAAACCTTGATATGCTTTTTGGCGATTTCTTTTGCTCGCAACATGTAATCTTGCACTTCTTTCATCGGAGACGTCTGGGCGAAAGATAGACATAACTTTACCCCAATCGTATTTGTCTGAATGTTCATGTATAAATACGAAATCTCGCTAGCATTTAATGGACGTTTGTGATGTAATGGATTTAAACCGCTCATATATTGTTTACTGTCTATATAAGTTGCTTCTTTAGGCACTTCAATATATGGCTGCCTTGCATTTACGCCTTTGGATAGCGCAATCTCAGATGCTTGATGAAAAAGCTTCGTCGTTTCTTTAAGAGCATCCATAAAATAAAATCGGATATCCTTCCTGTCACTCATGGCAACTAACCCACTATAAGTCAGCATTCCTACTTTCGCCATATGAGTGACATAGCTTAAACAAAATAAATCTGTATAGAGCCAAGGAGCTTCCTCTTTCACATCACTGGAGGTAAACCCGACTGGTTTCGCATAATGCTCATGTTCAAAAATAGCCAGTAATTGGTCAAGATGGTTGGCTGATATGTCATACGCCAACTGAATTACTGGCTTTATCTCCTCATCCTCTATATGTTTCAGCATAAAACGCAAGATACTGTTCGCCATACTGTCATTCATGTACCCCATCCATAACGAAGAAATCTCGCCAGACGTCAGGTGTATATTTTTGTCACTCATCTGCATCCTCCCAAGTAATTCATTCTTCGTTTATTATGTGCAGAATGGAACATATTATGACAAAAGTCCTCTATTTAGCCCATATGATCTTTACAACTTTTCAGCAAAATTGTCGTCCTGCTTCGCTTTCCCCTCTTCAGACTTGCTGGTAAAAAATAATGGATTCATTCAGCCCTGGTGGAATCCTTAAGAAATGAGATCTTATTCCTTTTCATATAAAAAAGAAGCTAATCCCATTACATAACCAGCCTCCCCTTACCTTTTTTTCTTTTCACAACAAGTTCTAGTCTTGAGCGGTTATATCGTTGCAGCATAATAATAGGTATATTCACCACCAGTGCATATGCAAACATTATCGCTCCTGCCCATGGTGGATTCTATAAAAAAAGAAAAGAGCTGGGGGAATACACAGCCAATGTGTCAACTCTGCTCTTCGTGATTCCTTGATAAATGTCTCCAGATAAACTATATCCAGTGTCAGCAGCTCTTTTTTTTTGAAAACCTTTTTTAAATAATTTTGCTCCATCTGGGACAACATGCTTCCAGCGTTTTATCTTAAAATAATTGGCCCAAAACTTACCATCTTGTTCCCAGCTTCTAATTTGATATAATCCACTATTTTTTCTAAAACGTTCCTCTGGCATTATTAATGTGATGAATGAGATAGCTATATGGATGATACCCCACATCAACATGTTTACGATAATCGTCAACATGTTTCCTAATTCAATCATTTGCATAGTCCTACCACCTTAGACTTTACCTGCTATGAAAGTAACCGATAAAAACGAAAAAGAAATCGAACTGGCATCTTTAGATATACTCGTAACAAAGTGGTCCGATAAATCAGGCATTGCCTTATCTGTCATTAATAAACATCCGGAAGAAAGCCCAACGATCCATCTCTCCTTTTCCACTGCTAACAAAAAGGTAATGTTATATGGTATAAGCGGCGATTCACCTGATGTTTATAATGATGTCGACAAAAATAATGTCACTATTTTTGAGAAAGATCTTGGCGAATTTGTGCCTCATATGAAAGTGAAAGTAAAGCCGCATTCCTTGAATATTGTACAGATAGTGTGATCAGATAAGTAATTGGCAATGTTAATATTGCAAGTAGGGTCGAATTCATAATGTCGTTGTTAATATTAGGTTTTTTTCTGTGATTAGTGTGAAGAAAATTGGCAGTTTAACTCAATTGATCATGACCTTACGAGGGGGATGCTTGTCCACTTTCTGGTCATAAGTTTGTACTTATGACCAGTTCATTCCTTGGGCGCTTTTGCTCTTGGTTGTAATCACTTCACAGAACCTTTTCCCATACAAAATCCTTCAAATAATCGTCCGCCATATGGTGCCAAAACATTGTCAACCAGCTTAACAATCTTACCTTTTTCCCCAGTTCGATAATAAACGTCAAAGGCATCTACAAATCTTTCCGTGAAATTTTCATTATAATCATTTAATGCACGAACTATCCATTTCGAACTTCCTATCCACCGACCATTGGTTCTCAGAATAAATTCATGTATCAATTGGGCTAAAGTGTTTGCGATAAATATATCTTCCGCTCTGTTATTACTACCTGTAAAGTCATCAAGGGCATCTGTTATAAAATATCGCTTCGTTCTAATTATGTTATCCGTCCACTTTTCTGGCCCTTTAACCAACATATCAGCTGCTTCTTTTTTGATAGATTCTATGATTCCTTCATCCTTTAATATAATTCCCTCTGAAATCATTCTTGGCATTGAAGGCTTCGCAGATTTGCAATCCATTTCCATAAAATATTTATAAAAGGTTAAATTATGAACGAAGATCTCTATTGGCCAACCAAAATCAAACATGGACTCCCGATAAGAAGAAGCAAGTTTCTTATCAAAAATAACCAGATCTAGATCTGAAGTTTCAGTGTCTTCTCCCCGGACTACACTACCTGCAAGAATTGCTCCTTGGCACTCCGGAAAGTGCTTATCGATAAAGTTATTCGCCGCCTTAACAGGTTCAAGTTGTTTCATAGTCTTCACCTCAAAAAAATTTGACTATTTGCCCTTATTTAAAGGCATTTAATGTGACTTCAGCTGCCTTAGCAATCAATTCATTGTCATACTCCGCATCCTCTGTATCATGCCGTGACATAATAGCAATGACGATCGGTTCTCTGTCTGCTGGCCATACAATAGCAATGTCGTTTCTTGTACCATAGCTTCCGGCCCCGCTTTTGTCCGCCACTTCCCATCCTTTTGGTTTACCTGCTCGAATCAGCTCATTGCCTGTTGCATTTCCTAACATCCAATCGATAAGCAGTTCGCGCTTTTCTTTTGTTAGAAAATCGCCGAGTGCCACCTCTTTCAAATTCGTTGCCATGGCTTTCGGGGTACTCGTATCGCTGTTGTCATCTGGTGTAAAATTATTTAATTCGGTTTCGTATCGTTCGGGGTTCGTGACGTTATCACCAAGGTCGCGTAAAGCTTGTTTAAATTTAGCTGGACCTCCTAGTTCTTCCAGCATTAGATTGCCTGCCGTATTATCACTTTTTCGAATAGCCGCTTCACTTATTTCCAATAGTGTCATACCAGTCTCCACATGATTTTCAGTAACGGGTGAATAGGTAACCAGATCATCCTTATCAAAATGGATGACTTTTTCGAGATCATCGATGTCATTTTTCTTCAATAGTGCTGCTGCAGCTAAAACTTTGAAGGTAGATGTATAAGCAAAACGCTGATCTGGATTGTATGCAACCGTTTGATTGGAACCAGTATCAATTGCATACACACCAAGCAAAGCATCAAAGTCCTTCTCGAGTTGAGCGAACGCTTTGTCTTTGTTAATGGATTGATCTGTATTGTCCTTTTTATCAGCGAATCTGTTATCCACATTCGTGCATGCAGTAAGTGTTATAAGAGCCAATAATGCTATGTATAGTACGCCCTGCTTGATTGGATTCGATGTACTCATTAGAATACCTTCTTTCTATTAGAAATCGGTTGTTGGTTGAACTTGACCAGACAAAATATCTTATATCCGTTAAGAACGAATCGTTAAGCTGTTTTACGGCCATCCTGACTTTATTATATACACTTTCTTCATTATGATATTTTAATAAATGATACTTGAACTCCGTTATTACCTCGACCTGCTCTTATCTTTATTCCATAAATCGCGCTTTAACTATATAAGCAATATCATAATCTGCTAACTCATCCAAGTGACCATCAGCATCTTGATAAAAATCGTTTGTTAGTGAGGCCATGCTGCCTTCTTCTGAATAACAAATACTTGCTAATGTTACTTCTTCTTCAATCGATACATCTTCTTCTGAAAAACTGCCCCATACACTGCCCATATCTTGTAAATTGGAGAACGTTGGATCAAATCCACTTGTTGAAGCTGTACTTCCAGCGTTACTGCTTATACCGATGTGAAAGGTCTTCTGTTTCTCGCTTTCATTCGATTTAGCGGTTGACTAAATAATCGAGCCATTGTTCTCTATTACAGTTTTGAAATCGATTATTTTGTCATTGGCTAATTTACCAGTTTCATATTTTTCCACCCATACCACAACTTCTTTATACTTATTGTCGACATCGAAATCAAATACATATGATTGATCTGACGTAATCGAAAGGATTGCCTCTTCTCTTTCTGTTAATTCAAGCTGTAGAAATAGTGTTTGGAATATTACTGTCACAAGCACTTAACGCAACTATTAGTCCGGTTAATAGGAGGAAAAAATTTAACCTTTTCATTTTTCAACCTTCACATCAACCACTTCAAACCGCTCACAAACTAATAGCATATCTTGAGAAAATTCCCGTCCAATTGCTTGTAATTCGTTTCGGAAGAATGATTCATGTGCGTTCCACCAATACCGGTAAGACCTGTCTCCTTCACCTTCTGCAGCAGCAAATGCTTCTGACACTTCGTTCATTGGTGTTAAAGTAACTTCTATTGTCTTAATAAGCGCAACAGGCTTATCTTCACTATTTAAAACAACACTGTAATCCTCTGTTGTTGGCAGAGGTTCATTTTCCAGTTCATAAAATATATGGCCGGAGCATGTGGCCGTTTTGATTCCATCGATCACTAATTGTGCGAGGTAATCAGGATCAGCCCCGAATTGCCATGCACTGACATTTTGAGGTTGATCGCGATCACCCCAATATTCATTCCAGTATGCTTGAGCTTCTTGATTCATCATTTACCTCCAGTGTTTTTCCTATCACTCGTATATGAAGAAAATATTTTTGCTTGTCGTTGCCTTTAAGTAGAACACTTACGTAAGATATCATCATCTTAATTGATAATATTTACCATTGCAAATTTTTTCTTTTCTTCATTATAAACTAGATCTGTTTCTGACCAACTTATCGAACATTCAAGCTGTGACCATTTATTATGCTTTTTACCTTGTTGAAGCGTAGTAACTGATTAAAGGACACGGCAATCCTTAATCTATTTAGATTGTTAATTCGCCATTTATTACAAACGCTAGAAAAGTATAAAATTTTAGCAATGAAGAAGCTCGACGTAGTGAAAATTTAGATCGTACCAAGTATTAGAAAAACTACGGCACTCGCTAAAAGGTGAGGCGAATGCGGAGTTTTTCTAACAGCACAAAACAATAGCCGAACAAACAGAAGATTAAATGAAAAAACCATGTTCGTTCAACTATTATTGTGACTGCAACACCTTGTCCCAGGCTCAGCCATTATTCATATCCACTTTTGCACAGCTTCTACTGTCATCTATTTCCTTTCCATTCTTCCACATACTCATCCAATACATTTTTCAGTTCTTCACCTATTCGTGAGTATGCTTCATCATCAAGATTGGCGAGGGACACACGAATCGACCAGGCTGGTGCTAAGAAACCTTGACCACTTAGTAAAACAATCGATGACTTTTCGGCCAGGCGGTATAAAACATCTATCGGTTTATAATGCTTTGTAAGATAATCAGTGAATCCTTTTTCATAATGATGATCACACCAGATTTCCAAATCAATTTTTGTATAATAATCCGCTTCATTTGGTAGATGTTTTTTTGGTAAACCTAATCCATCGTATAATAGATGCATTCTTCGATGTAAAATGTCATTTGTTTTGTGTTTATATCCATTATCAGTATCTAACATAGAAAAAATGGAGAACATCGCCATTTGGACTTGCTGTGGTGTCGATAGTCCAGCTGTATGGTTCATCGCAACGTCTCTGCTGTCTGCCACTATTCGGTCAATAAACTTAAGGTTTTCCGGATTCCTTGTAAGAGATGCATACCTTTTGTTTAAGAGCTTCTTCTTTTCTTCCGGTAATTCCTTCAATAATTTCTCGAACACATTGTTTTGGTTAATAGCGATCGTACCTAATCGCCAACCCGTCACACCAAAATATTTCGAAAAGGAGTATACGCCGATTGTGTTGAAGGGCAGATCCTCCATTATAGAGTGAAAGCCCTCGACAAACGTACCGTACACGTCATCAGAAATAATCATAAGATTTGGGTTATCCTTCATAACAATTTGTACGATTTTTTCAACGGATTCCTCTTTTATCGAAACAGATGGTGGATTACTCGGATTAACCAGAAACAACGCTTTGATCTCCGGATCTCTGAGCTTTTTTAATTCATCATCAGGATATTGCCATGTATGATCGCCTTCATCATCTGTTTCCGTCGCTTTAATTTTCACCAGTTCGTAAGCATTATTGGGGAGTTCAGGAATCTCTATGTAAGGTGGAAAAATAGGAACCATGACAGCTATTTTGGACCCTTTTGTTAACAAATAATTTTTGTATAATGTTTCAAATATGTAGCACATCGCCGCTGTTGCGCCTTCCACAGCAAAAAGATCAAAAGTACCATCGTGACCACAAAGTTCTTTCATTAAAAAATCACGAACAACTTGTTCCGTTCTTACCAGCATCCGGTCCGGGTTAGGATAGTTATCTCCGATAATGCCATCTACTAATTCATAAACCCAGACATCTGGTTCAAACTCCTTTACTTCGATTCCGTATTGGATGATTTGCTTAAGCATTGGAATACCAGGAGTTTGCTTATTTTTCTCGGCGTATGTTTGGAATCTTTCCGCAATGCCTATACGACTTGGCATGCCAGCTAAATCCCCTTCATTCCATACTCGTCTTGCTTCTGTTATTGCAAATTGTCCAAGTGCAAAAAATGCTTCACGAGGAGTTGCTGCAATCCAATTGGGATTCCCCCGACCCGCATCCAGCATCGTTCTCGTCATCCTCTTTTTCCCTTGTGCAAGTTCAATAAGTTGGTCCTTTAATTCAAATGGACTTATTTCATCTAACTGCTGCCTTTCCTTTTTTGGTTCAACCATAAATACATCCTCCTACACAGACTGCTTTGTTCTTAACAAGAGTATTCCACAGTTCGGAGTAGAATATTATAGAACATTTCCTTCACTGCAGCTTGTTTAGAATAAACTGCTCAGATAATTCGTTCAAAAAGAATCATAAACCGAGGAGAATATTGTAGGAAATGGCTAAGCATTTCATCACAAATTGGAGCTTTCATTAGAAAAACTCGGCATTCGCCTCGTCTGTTAAAGAGTGCCGAAGTTTTTCTTATACTTGGTACATTCTAAATTTTCACTGCGTTGTGCTTCTCCATTGTTAAAATTTTATACTCCCTCTTTATTCTAACGAAATCTCTTGTTTTCTCTGTTTAGCTTAGAATTTCAGTTTATTTATCAAGAATCTATTACCTTTTTATGGATATAGAGAACGTTTTTTGTGTAGAAGGGTGCACTTAATAAACCATTCTCCTCTTTTTGAGAAAAAATAGGAATTATTGATATGATCGCACCTTTAATTCCCACAATACTCATGGCGACAAACCCTCCCACATCTCACCGCGTCTTTGCGCATACATTCCTTCGTTCGGTCTATCCATGAAGTGGGGCCGGCGATGCTTTCCTGCAGGGTCATTGCCCGTTTGTATAAAACTTTCCAGCTGCTCCGTGCTTCTATTATTAGGGATGATTCTATTCCAAATAAACGTCTAATCAAGCTTCACTTTGTACAGGTGACATCCTTATGTCTTTAGGCTACATGTTGTAATCGAAAATGCGGAATATCATGCAACATCTTCTCGGGACTAAATGGCACTTGTTTTGTTCCAACTGTAAATAATACGCGAATCAATTTACAACATAGGGCTATCAAGGATTGCTTTTTCTTCAACGAATTCTCTTTTCTGGTCGTAAAATAACCATGTAATGCTTTAAATGCAGGATTATGATGAACTAAAGGCAACACGACTTTAAATAATAGGGCTCGTAATTTAGGACGTCCCCTCTTCGTAATCACGGTTTGGCCTTTATATTTACCTGACGTAGCTAACTTTAAGTTTAACCCTGCTAACTTAATGATCTGTTCGGGATGGGTATACTTGTTTAGTTCCCCGGTTTCTGCGAGGAATGAGGCAACCGTTATTTCGCCTATTCCGTTTATATCTGTCATTTCTTTCACACCAGGAATCGGTCTAATTAATTCTTTTACCATGTCCAACACTTCATTTATCTTTTGATGGAGGAGGGCATATTGATCCATCAAGGTGTGGATTTTCACCCTCGCCATCCTTCTTCCTTCTTTGATCCCCACAGATTCACTTGATACTTCTTTTAGATGGCGGATCTTTTTTAATCCAATTCCTCGTTTCACTTCTTTGCGCATTTCTAGTAGAAGGCGTTCTTCATCCATTTTGGCTACCTCTTCCGGGAATAATCCCAGCTTCAATAGTTGAATCGATGCTTTTCCTTCCCAATTCGCAAAGACTTTCGTATATTCTGGATAATACCGATCCAACCATTGATGAACACGCCCTTGAACAGCTTGAAGATCTTTCATTAACTGCTCATACATATTCATCCCTTCCCGAAGATCTGCATAAATGGCTTCTGGTAAGTGCGGATCAGCGTAGCGTCCATCTTGAATCAAGCGCGAAATCACTCGAGCGTCTTTTACATCATTCTTCGTTGGTGAATTATCATCCAGCTCTTTTGACTTCTTCACATGTGCTGGATTAACAACTACAACTTTATATTGCTTTTCCATTAACCAATAGGCGAATGGCAGCCAATAGTGGCCGGTAGGCTCCATACCGATGATCCAATCACTTTTATTGTGCTGCCCCGCTAACTCTTTTCTCCAACACTCAAATCGTTGGAAGCCTTCCAAACTATTGTCAAAATACAGCACTTTTCCAAATTGTATGCCTCGGTAATCTTGAGCGCGAGCAACATGCCTTTCTTTGGCTATATCCACTCCAATAATCAAAGTTTGTTCAGACAGTTGTAATATCTTTTCATTTTGTTTATAATGCATGATAGTCCTCCTTGGTTTATTTAAGGGTCCTTTTTGCTGATCAGCTCTGGACACCTCGTATCATACCAAGGGGGCTTTTTTTATTCAATCCTCATTTTGCTTTATTACAGGAATGCTTTCCTAACGTATAAAAATAGAGCAGTAGCATATTAGCTACTGCTCCCTCAATGATTCCTCCGCGCAAAATCGACAAACCGGAATTTATCCGGGCGGTGTCGTGATTCGGTATACTGAAATAAACTGGCGTCATCCAGGTACACGTAGTTTTTGATCACTACAATGTTATGGAATCCTTTTAAGTCCAGCAACGATCGATCCTCTTCCGTCGGCTCCTCCACTACAATTTCTTTCTTGGCAAAGCTGATGGTAAGTTTTAGTTCCCCTTCGATATAAGCATAAATCGAATCCTGTGCGATTTCCTCGCTCATATGTGGGACAAAACGTTCCAGCAAGTAATCCTTATCCAAAATAATCTTACTTCCTGAAAAAGACCGGATCCGGCAAACCTGCCAGACTCGTTCTGCTTCTTTCAATTTCAGGTGCTCGCTTATATCTGAAGGGGCATCGATTAACTGACAGGCGTGCACCATTGTTTCCGGTTTTTGTCCGATTTTCTCTGACACTTCCTTAAAGCTTACAAGTCCAGATACCGGAAAATCAAACTTACTCCTGTCAATCACGACAGATCCCTTCCCTCTGATCTTCTGGATATAGCCGTTTTGCGCCAGTAAGGTTAACGCCTTCCGAATCGTTTCGCGTGATGTGTTGTATTTCGTTGTCAATTCATTTTCAGATGGCAAAAATTCCTTCGGTTTATATGCTCCGATGTCAATCTGTTTTACCATGTCCTGATAAATAATCATGTACTTATTCTGCATGCTGGAAATCCTCTTATTTCTTCTTTTGATAATAGACGAATGACTCATATGGCAGAAGCTCTCTATGATGAACTGCACGATCTTCCATCGGATAATTAGCTAGTATCACTTCACCTGATCCGTCAAATCTGTCTATGTCATCCGGTAATGTAAAAAGGACACGCTCGTCATAAAAATTATTGACGACAAGCATCCATTCCTCATCATTTTCTCTCACATAGGCAAAAATTGCAAGGTGTTCAGGTAACAGTAACTGATAAGTACCATCTGTGATGACCTGGTACTCTTTTCTTAGTGCGATGAGTTGTTGATAATGATAAAATATAGAATCACTGTCAGCTATCGCTTGTTCCGCGTTAATGTCAGGATAATTGTCAGCTACGTTAATCCATGGTGTGCCAGGCGTAAATCCCGCGTGTGCACCACTATTCCACTGCATCGGTGATCTCGAATTGTCCCGCGATTTCTCCTGTAAGATCTCGATTATTTTCTTTTCCGACATACCTTCTGCTTTTTTCATGTCATACATATTCAATGATTCAACATCTCGATATTGATCAATGGTTGCAAGCTTAGGATTGATCATTCCCAATTCTTCCCCTTGATAAATATAAGGCGTCCCTTGCATCAAGTGAATGGTGGTGGCGAGCATTTTGGCCGATTCCTCATGAAATTCCCCATCATCTCCAAACCGCGAAACGACACGAGGCTGATCATGGTTACACCAGAACAGTGCGTTCCAGCCACCGCCTTGCTGCATGCCGAGCTGCCATTTTGATAAGATTTGCTTTAATTCGAGAAAATCAAAATCAGCTTTCGTCCATTTCTCGCCATTCGGATAGTCCACTTTTAAATGATGGAAGTTAAACGTCATATCCAATTCTTCACGCGCAGGATTGGAATAATCGATACAGTCCTCTAAAGTAGTCGATGACATTTCTCCAACCGTAATCGTTTGGCGACCTTTGAAGACTTGCTGATTCATCTCATGCAAAAATTCATGCACTCTCGGCCCATCTGTATAAAATTTACGGCCATCTCCTGCATCGTCATTCGGAAAGAGCTGATCTTTGGAAATAAGATTGATAACATCTAACCGGAAGCCATCCACGCCTTTATCTAACCAGAAATTCATCATTTGATAGACTTCACGCCGAACCTGTTCATTTTCCCAATTGAGATCTGCTTGTGTGACATCAAATAAGTGGAGATAATATTGCTCTGTCGCTTGATCCCATTGCCATGCAGACCCGCCGAACTTTGATTGCCAGTTGGTTGGCGGTCCATCTGCTTCGCCATTTTTCCAAATATAAAAATCACGATACAGATTGTCCGGCGATGATTGTGATTGTTTAAACCAGTCATGCTCGGTTGATGTATGGTTTACTACAATATCCATGATTAATTTCATGCCACGCTGATGCGTTGCTTCCAGTAACGCTTCAAAATCTTGAATCGTTCCGTATTCAGGATGGATGGAAAAATAGTCAGAGATATCATAGCCATTATCGTTCTGTGGTGATGCATAGACAGGTGTCAGCCAGATCACATCCACACCCAACTTGCGTAAGTAATCTAATTTTTCAATAATCCCTTGAATATCTCCTGTGCCATTTCCTGTTGTATCCCGGAAACTTTTCGGATAGATCTGGTATACAACAGATTTCTTCCACCATTGTTTACTCATTGTCATACATCCTTTCTTACCTGTAACGGAAAGAGAGAGTTATCTCCTCTCTCCTTATCTTTTTCCTAGTCGTTCATACGCATCCTTACCAATCTTGGTTCTTGCGAGGATTACTGTCAATATAAACGGAACCACAATTGCTACAATCATCGCAACACAGAACATCACTATATCTGCGACTTGGATCGACAGCACGCCTGGGATACCACCTACACCGATCGAATTAGCCATAACACCTGATCCGACCGATATAACGGCAGCGATCGCTGAACCGGTAATTCCCGCGAAAAAGGGGAAAAGGTATTTTAAGTTAATCCCATATAATGCAGGTTCTGTTACACCTAAATAACAGGAAATCGCGGCAGGTACAGACACTTGCTGTTCTTGCTTGTCTTTGCGATTCAAATAAATCATAGCCACAACTGCAGATCCTTGCGCAATATTGGATAGCGCGATCATCGGCCATAATATCGTACCGTCGAAGTCACTCATCAGCTGTAAATCAATCGCATTGGTCATATGATGCAGTCCGGTAATGACCAGAGGCGCGTAGGCAAAGCCGAATATCGCAGCAAACAACCAGCCAAAACCTGATGTTAATCCAGAATAGACAATAGTTGAGATCCAGGAACCGATCTCCCAGCCGATTGGTCCTAACACAACATGTGCAACTAGTACGGCAGGAATCAATGCAAAAAATGGAACAAATATCATCGATACGACACTTGGAATCACTTTTCGTAACCAAATTTCTAAATAAGCTAAAACAAATCCGGCTAGGATCGCAGGAATAATCTGTGCCTGATAACCAATCATATCAATTTGGACAAAACCGAAATCCCACTGCGGAACCGAATCGGCTCCTGCTACACTATAAGCATTTAATAATTGCGGTGAAACTAACGTAATACCTAAGACAATACCGAGTACTTGTGTCGTTCCCATTTTTCTTGAGATTGCCCACGTAATCGCAACCGGTAAGAAGTGGAAGATCGCTTCCCCAATTAACCAGAGAAAGTCATAAACACCATTCCAGAATTGAGACGTTTCTGCTAAAGTCTGTGTTCCACCATTGACCATGCCAATCTCACCAATTACATTACGAAACCCGAGAATCAGACCCCCAACAACTAATGCAGGAATAATTGGGGTGAAGATCTCCGCAAGATGGGAAACCATCCGCTGCAGGAAATTCATGTTCTGCTTCGCTGCTTGTTTTGCTTCATCCTTTGAGCTGTCCCCCACACCGGCAACTTTAGTAAATTCATTATAAAACGTTGCAACCTCATTCCCGATAATGACTTGAAACTGTCCGCCAGATGTAAAGGTACCTTTAACAAGATCAATCTCTTCAATCGCTTCCACATCTGCTTTGTCTGTATCATTCAATACAAAACGCATCCGCGTCGCACAATGCGTCACAACGGAGATGTTGTCACTGCCGCCTACTTTTTCGAGCAGCTTCTCGGCCTGCTGTTTATATTTACTCATTTTCATTCCTCCTCACTTTTTGCATGTATATACAAGTGATTACGCTTTCATAATATCCTGTATATACATGTTTGTCAATAGAAAATATATCTGGGGGCAGAACAGCTTCGCTTGCCAACCTATCCTATATAAACACCGGATGGGGAAACAGGCAAAAATCGATACATTTCACTGAAACTTTTCTCTCTCTCAATCGTAGTACTAGTTAAGGATATAGTTAGGAGTCGATTAAAGATGTATAAATTACTAACGGTAGTCATCGGCATATTCATCGCTGTTCCGGTCATGATTACCACATGGTTCGTTAGTTTTTTTGCTATAGATTTGTCCTATTGGTACGCCTCTTTACTATCATTGATAGTGGCAGGTCTTACCTATGGACTGGTTTCGCTTATCAGTTATTCCCGTTTTCTCAAAAAGAATCATTTAACGATGAAGGATTATCGCTACATTCGCAAAAATCTGGCGGAGGCTCGTCCAAAAATACGCCGCATGCAAAAAGCCCTGTTCTCCATACACCATCTTACTTTCATTAAAGACAACATGGACCTGGTACGAGTCGTCAGGAAGATTTATCGCGTGACAAAGAAAGAGCCAAAACGTTTCTATCAAGGCAGTCAGTTCTATTTTTCACATCTAGATTCAGCAGTAGAGTTAACGGAAAAATATGCCCTGCTCTCATCACAGCCAACGAAAAACAAAGAGATGGAACTAGTGCTAAAAGAAACACGTCATGCATTAAAAGATATCCAGGCAAAAATTGAACAGGATCTCTATGACATTCTCTCCGACGATTTGGAGCAGCTACAATTCGAGGTAGATTTTGCAAAACATAAGAAAGGGTTGGATTACCATGAATAAAGAAGAACATAATTTGATGAATGACTTATTGGACAATCCATTTGCTGAGCATAAAAAGGAGACAGCTACAGAAGTTCCTGAAGAGAATAAACTGATTGACGTGCTTCCAGAAGAAGATCAGGAAAGAGCTCGTTCACTTGCCACGCAGATTGATCCAAAGAATCATAAAGCGATCATTTCCTACGGTACACAGGCACAGACCAAGTTATTATCCTTTTCCCATTCGATGCTCGACCATGTCCAGAAGAAAGATGTCGGGGAAGTCGGTCAGGTGATCAGTGACTTAATGAAGAAATTCAACGAGATCAACCCGGACGATTTGAAGCCGGAGAAACAAAATGTCCTGAAACGCTTATTCGGCAAGCTCTCCAGCTCGGTACAAGAAACACTGTCAAAATATCAAAAAACCGGTGCCCAAATTGACCGGATAACGGTGAAGCTCGAACGTAATAAAGAGGGACTGTTATCTGATATCTCGATGCTGGAAAAACTTTATGAACACAACAAGGAATATTTCAAAGGATTAAATGTCTACATTGCAGCCGGCGAACTGAAAATGGAGGAATTGCAGGAAAAAGAAATACCAGCTTTAAGAAAAACAGCTGAATCGACAAATGATCAGATGAAATATCAGGAAGTGAATGACCTGATTCAATTTACTGATCGTCTGGAAAAACGACTGCATGATTTGAAATTAAGTCGTCAAATTACGATTCAGAGTGCACCACAAATACGGTTAATCCAAAATACAAACCAGGTGCTGGTGGAAAAGATTCAATCATCGATACTCACAGCAATTCCATTATGGAAGAACCAAATCGCCATCGCGTTAACGATGTTCCGTCAGCAGCATGCCGTTGAAGCGCAGAAACAGGTTTCAAAAACAACAAATGACCTTTTGCTGAAGAATGCGGAGATGTTGAAAACCAATACGGTGGAAACCGCCAAGCTGAACGAGCAAGGCCTTGTTGATATTGAAACGTTAAAAACAACGCAGGAGAATTTGGTTTCCACACTGGAAGAAGTATTCAAGATACAGGAAGATGGACGCAGAAAACGCTTGGAAGCAGAGCAAGAGATTAGTACGATGGAAAATGAGATGAAGCAGAGATTACTGCAGGTTAAGGACAGCAATTAGATGATGAAATGGTGCCAGTCTTTTATCGGGGGCTGGCATTTTTTCTGATGGGGTCATGCTAGATAAAGATTAAGCTGTTCTTTTTAAGTTCTCTGCTTCCTTCACCTTATTTACATGCTGCCTTTTCACATCCCAATAGTAAATGCGGGGCAGGCCTGTTAATAACCAATATTCATGCAATAATGTCGAACTAACATATACGATCATCGTCCAGTCTAGAGACTTCATAAGAATCTCTCCCTTCGTCATATTTTATGGCGAAGGGAGGTTGTCTAAGAACGGTTCATTTATATATGGGGTTGACCATAACATAGCAATAAAAATACAAATTCACCCACAATATATTTATTTGTAAATATCACGCGAGGTGTGCGCAACCACACAATTTTTCGAGGTTTAGGTTGGTGAATGCCATCCGATCATAATGAGCAGTTGAATTAGCTTTTTAATTGAATGGGGGCATGCTTTCGTTCATAACTGCTTTCCAAAGTGACTCTTTTGTCCGAATGTAGCTGGCTTTCGTTCATAACGACCTTCAAAAGTTGCTCTTTTATTCGAATGCAGCCGGCTTTCGTTCATAACGACTTTTAAAATAGAGCCTTTTTGTTCGAATAGCATTAAAACCATATCAGAAAACATAAAAAAGCTCACAAACATTTCTATATCCATGTTTATGAGCTTTTTAAAATTATACAGTCACAACTGAATCCTGATCAACCAACCGATTCTTCACCAGTGTAATGACTTCCTGCTCCACACCTTTAGCTAATAAGTATTGTTCAACCGATTCATATGTAGCTGTAAGATACTCATACGCCTTCTCCATGTACTCCCCTTTCGAGTACATATAATCTACCGGAATGCCTTCTGGAAGATCTTCTTCCGTGTGCATGGTCTTTAAATTGGTATAACTCACTTCGTAATTTGATATGATATCCTTTTTTTCCACACCAGCTAAGCTCAGAAGCATCATGGCCAGGATACCAGTTCGGTCTTTACCACCTGCACAATGAAAAATGATAGTTCCTTCCTCAGCATGGGCAATAAGATGGAATATGTCCTGGAGCACTTTATTCTCTTCCAGTAATTCAATATAAAAGTCTCCCATGAATCGCTTTTCACTAGAATAAATAATATTAGAAACCTGCTCTGTGATAAACGGAAAATTGTAATAGTGGCAAAACGCTTCCTTCGCTAACACATTCGGTTTTTCCTGAATTTCATCTTCACCGCGTAAATCGATGACCGTCTTCACACCGTATTCTTTTAAAAACATGATATCCTCTTCTGTTAACTTACTCATATCACTGGATCGTAATAATTCGTGCCATTTTGTCTGCTGACCATACGCTGTATTATAGCCACCTAACTCGCGGCAATTGTCGATGCTCTCTAACGGCAAACGAACCCAATTTAATGCTGGATTTTTTATCATACAATTCCTCCCTCCTGGTTATCTACTTTCTCCATACTTCACCATTGTCTTAAGCTTTGTCATCGAAAATTCCAACACTAACATCAGTAGACAGATAACAATTAAAATCGTCGTCGTTTGGGCGTAATCATAGGCACCAATCGCTTTTGTTAAAAGCAGTCCAATACCACCTACACCGATAATCCCTAAACCGATGGACTCCGCCACATCCCCTTCAAAACGGACGGTAATCCAGCCGAAGAAAGACGTAATACAAAGTGGAATTAAGCCGTGAAAAACAATATTAAACCAGGACGCACCTGTTGATCGCATTGCTTCGACAATGTCGGTACCGACTTCCTCAATACTTCCGGTAAACAGTTTGATAAGATAACCGATCGAAGATAATAACATCGCAATGAATCCTGACGTATAGCCAAAGCCGAGGCTGGCAATGACCATCAGACCCCATACAAGACCGGGAACCGAACGGATCACGGCGAAAAAGGCTTTAATAAAATTGGCCAGATAGTTGCTTGGCGTAATGTTTCTTGCTGCCAAAAAGCTCAACAGCATCGCAATAATCACCGAAACAATTAACGTTAGGAAAGCTAGTGATAAACTGGTGACACATGCTAATAAGGCATCTGGGATAACACTCAAATCAATCACCATCATTCTGCCAATGACAGCTGGTACGTTTTCCAGTCTTTCAAAAAATTTCTGAACATCTAAGTTAACGAGCTTGATCGAGCCAATAAACACGGTGACCATAATAAATGCAATAAGTATTGATTTGACGGCACTCCCTTTTGAAGTTACTCGTATACGCTCCATTATTTTTCCATCCCTTACTATTGAGTTATGCAATTCGACTGCGAATCGAATTTGTCACGTATTCTGTTATTAAAATAATGCAAACAATGACCGTAATGATTGTCAACGCTTCACCATAATTAAATAAATTAATATTGGTATCAATTAAGACACCGATACCGCCGGCACCTACTAGACCAATGACAGTCGATGCACGAACGTTTATTTCAAATGAAAATAAAGTCCAGTTTATCCAAGCAGGCACAAACTGCGGGATCACGCCATGAAATAATATTTGAAAATACGACGCACCATTCGCCTGCAGTGCTTCCAGCTTATCTCCGGAAATTTCATCAATGGATTCTGCATAGCTTTTGCCAAGAAAACCAACTGTTACGAGAATTAAGGCGATGACGCCGACAATGCCACCAATTCCAAAGATATAAACCAGTAATGCCCCCAGATAATAAAAGGAATATTTCTTAAGATCGAAATGAAGCCACGGACAAATACGCGTAAGGCTTTAAATTTATTCGTATGTTCCGAGATTAAGATGCCTAACACAAAGGCAACGAGAGATGAAATATAGGTTGCAATCACGGCATATCCCAACGTGTCAATCACTAACGGAATATATTCTCTGAAATTCTCCAAATTTGCAGGAAAGAATTTTTGAAAGAAGAACATCAGAAAGTTGGGCAACCCCATTACCATGTCAATAAAACTCAATTCTAAATAGTAGATACTAAAAATACTGGCTGCCAACAAAGCCGTTACCGTTATGATAGCTTTGCTGGAACCACCTTGCTTTATTGGGATTTGATTATTTGATCGCATTATCATTGTTCTGCTCCACTCACTTGTCTGTCTTCATTCACAAACGCAGAGGCTGCTCCACCTTTATTTTGCAGCGTCATTTGCGATTCTTTCCCTTCATAAATATCTCGTACAATCGAATCTGTTAAATGGGACGGTGAGCCATCAAATACGACTTCCCCTTTTTTAATTCCGATTATTCGAGACGCGTATCGCTTGGCATAATCCACCTGGTGAAGGTTGACGACACACGTTAATTGCTTTTCAATCGAAATGCTGTGGAGTTGCTGCATGACAATATTGGCAGATACCGGATCAAGAGAAGCAATCGGTTCATCCGCTAGTAAAATTTTCGGTCGTTGCAGCAATGCCCTGCAAATACCGACGCGCTGCATCTGACCACCGGATAAGGCATCCGCTCGTTTATACATTTGATCTTCGAGGCCAACTTTTTTCAACAGCTCGACTGCTTCCTGTTTATCTTGCTGGCTGTACAAACCTAGTAAACTCTTATATAAAGGAGTATTACTTAATTGTCCATGCAGCACATTTTTAATCACATTAGTCCGGCTGACTAGATTATAATGTTGAAAAATCATACCGATCTTGGAACGTTGGTCTCGTAATTTACGTCCGCTTAATTTCTCCATATGCTGACTGTCAAATACGATATCACCTGCCGTTGGATCGACAAGACGGTTGATACAACGAATAAAAGTGGATTTCCCCGCTCCTGATGGGCCGATCACCACGATAAACTCACCAGGATAAAAATCAAGTGAAATACCGTTCAGCGCGCGCGTTTCTTTTCCATATACTTTAACTAAATCTCGTATAGATAATATTGCTTCCATTATTCCTGCACATCCTCTAACGCATTAATGGTATCTAACATTTCAATGGCCGGATCATAATAATCAGTTTTCGTTGCTTCGAATCGAGTTCCCGCATCTCCATGAAGTGCCTCAAAGTATTCTTCATTTTCAAAAGATACAAAGGCTTCCTGTAATGCTTTTTTGAAATCTTCCGGTAAATCACCACGAACAATATAAGAAGCGTCCGGAATATTAGCTGTACGGCCAATCACTTTGATATCATCTGGATTAAAACTATCTGATTCACCCATCATCGCCATAACCTGGTGTGCTACGGCTGCTGCCTCGTAATCTCCCATTGCCACACCCATCAAACTATTTGGATGTCCCTCAGAAAACACGACATTTTCAAAGAAGTAGCCGGATTGTTCGATTTTGTCCGGATCTAAATCCAATTCTTGTACCAGCGTAGCCTTCGGATAAAGATATCCAGAAGAAGAAGCAGCATTAACAAAAGCAAAGTTAGTTCCCTTTAAATCTTCTAAACTATTAATATCATCATTGTCTGCTTGTGTAACAAAATCAGTGTAATACTCGGACCCGCCTGGCACGACAGGTGTAACTAATAATTCTGCGCCTGCCTTTTGTTTGGCCTGATAGTAGCTCATTGGGCTTGCCAGCATGACATCAAGATTTCCAGCAGCCATTGCTTCTATTCCGACTGCATAGCTTCCTCCGTCAAATTCCTTGACTTCAATCCCTAGTTCTTCGGTAAGATGTTCTTTTAAAGAAGTATGCATGGTTGCAGCTTCTGTTGGATTATTTTCATCAGGCATCTGAACCAAAGTAATCGTCTCTGGCCATTCACTATTTCCAGACTCTGCTTCTGCAGTTGTTGCGCCCTCTGCGTTTCCACATGCTGCTAAAACGAATACGAATAAAAGCGGCAAAATTATTTTTCCTAACAAACTTTTCATAACCATCATCTCCTTTGATTAATTACTTCCTGATCAGACCTTGAAACGGATAATTTGTATATAACTTGTATACAACTCAAATACAATTTACTTACACTGATAAATATACAGATCAATTGTTAAGGAAGTGTTAATCTATTGAAAATGTTCTATTAAGTTTGGAAGTGTTTGTTTTACTTATCTACTTTTGACTTCTTTCTTTTAATCGATACAAATCTCGATGCGCTGCTCCCTACTTTTGGCTCCTTTTCTTTTAAACGATATAAATCTCAATGAATTGTTTTTCTTATTTAATACCTATGCCTCGTAGCAATTTTTAGGCGCTTTGCTACACATAAAAAAGCATTCCCAATCGAAAATGCTCTTTTACAGTCTATTATTACTGATACTTTTACACATACATCTGCCGATACTTCGTCGGCGTCATGCCCTCATTCTCCAGAAACAGCTTATTAAAATAGCTTGGATTAAGATAGCCAGATCTTTCGGCGATTTCTTTCACTGTGAGATTTTTTTCTTCCAGCAGTAATTGTTTACTCCATTGCAAACGACATAACGTAACAAAAGTCACCGGCGTCATCTTGGTGACACGTTTGAACAGCCGGCAAAAATAGTACGTGCTTACCCCCGTTTCTGCCGCCCAGTATTCCAGATCGAATGGTTCTGGTGCTCTCTCTTGCATTTTTGGTAAAAGGGATTGGATCCGCAAATCTATTTCCTGATTTGATTTCGATTCTCTCGGAACGGCATGGTTAGTAAAACAGGATAAGAAAGAATACGTAAGGGTAGATAATTGTGATAATCTCAAAAAGCTGTTCTCCTCGGCTTCCTGTAATAATAACTCATGTTCCTTCACCAACCTCGCCAAATCCGGTAATCGCCACAAGGTAAATCGGCCAAAGCCAATCTCAGACAAAAAGTGAGTTAACGTACTTCCATAAAAGTGAACCCATCTCACACTCCACGGATCATCCGAACTGCTAAAATAAGTTTGTTCCTGTTGCGGGAAATAAAGAAAGGAATCCCCTTTTTGCAACGTATATTGCTTGCCATTCATTTCTACAAAACCAGTCCCAGCTAAGACGACATGTATACTAAAATTATCTAACGACCCTGCCTCACGATAGACCTGATGATCCCCGGCCATCTGATAGGAACCGACTGATTCCGGAAGGATCATATAGGCATGTTTTTTTAACGTTGGTAATAGCACTTGACGATTCATTGCTTCCTCCCTCTTCCAAGGACAATATTGTGTTATCTTATTGCAAAAAGCTTCTATTTTCATTTTAATCACAATCGCTTATAATAACAACAAAGTTATAGAGGGGGTTCATACATGGCGATTAAATGGGGAGTTATGAGTACAGCGAATATCGCAAAAAAAGCCGTTATTCCTGGTATAAAACAATCAGAAACAGGTGAAGTCTATGCCATTGCCAGTCGAAACCTGGAAAATGCAAAAGAAGTCGCAAATGAATTAGAGGTACCAGTTGCCTATGGAAGCTATGAAGAATTATTGAACGATGCGAGAATTGATGCCGTGTACATTCCATTACCTAACCACCTGCATAAAGAATGGGCGATAAAAGCAATGGAAGCCGGTAAGCATGTGCTCTGTGAGAAGCCCATTGCTTTAGATGCTAAGGAAGCACAGGAGATGGAAGCAGCAAGTCATAGAACTGAAGTCATTTTGGCAGAAGCCTTTATGTACCGGTATCATCCACGATACCAAATGATAGAGGAAATCATCCAATCCGGTGAAATAGGAGACATCCGCAGTATTCACAGTGCATTCACCTTCAATAACGCTGCCGCGAAAGAAAATGTCCGCTATCGTAAAGATTGGGGTGGCGGCTCGTTATATGATGTCGGCGTCTATCCGATCAGTGCTGCCAGAATGATTTTAAAAGGAGAACCAGAAGCCGCAACGGTCCATGCTTTCTTTTCAAAGGAACATGATCACGTCGATATGATGGCTTCCGGGATTTTGGAATTTGACAATGGGATTGCCCTCACCTTTGATTGTGGCATGTGGGCTGCCTCCCGTAATCGTATGGAGATTATCGGAACAGAAGGCAGAATCGAGCTGCCGTCCGCTTTTGTTTCCCATCAAGATGAACAGGATCATTTCTACCTGCACACCAATAATGGAACGAAAGAGGTCGAAGTCCCACATGTCAATCAGTATGCACTACAGGCAGATGCTGTTGGCAAAAGTATTCAAAACGGCAAGGCATTACCTTATCCTGCTGATGATGCGGTGTTAAACATGAAGGTACTCGACGCTTGTCTAACTTCTGCTGAGGAAAGAAGACGCGTCGAAATCCAAGGAGGTTAAGTAAATATGAAAACGATTCAGATAAAAGGACTTGATAAGCCTGTCACGACTTTGATTCAAGGATCTGATTTTTTTAAACCGAATGTGTATGAAAAAGTGTGTCAGGTACTGGATCGGTATGTTGCGATTGGCGGGAATACGATTGATACAGCACACATTTATTGCGGCGGCGAGAGTGAAGTCACGATCGGGATGTGGTTAAAGGAGCGCAATAATCGCGAGGATATTGTTATTTTAACAAAAGGAGCCCACCACGACCAAAACGGGCCACGCGTCAATGCCGAAGCGATCCGTCAAGACCTTTTTGAAAGCTTAGAACGACTTGGTACGGATTACATTGATTTATATGCACTGCACCGTGATGATCCTGAGGTTCCCGTTGGCGAGATCATCGATGCGTTAAACGAGCATATCGAAGCAGGTCGTATTAAAGCGATCGGTGGTTCCAACTGGACAACCGATCGGATTCAGGCAGCCAATGAGTATGCTGCCGCAAATGGCTTAACAGGATTTTCGTTCAACAGTCCGAACCTCAGTTTAGCGAAAGCAAACGAGCCATTCTGGAAAGGATGTGTGTCGTGTGACAGTGAGGATCTCCACTGGCATGAAGAGACACAATTACCACTGTTATCGTGGTCTTCACAGGCCAGAGGATTTTTCACAGGACGATTTACACCAGAAGATCGAAGTAATCAGGACCTTGTTCGTGTCTTCTATAGTGACGCAAATTGGGACCGGTTAAAAAGAGCAGAACAGCTGGCAGAACAAAAAAATGTTACAGCGATCCAGATAGCGTTAGCGTATGTACTGAATCAGCCCTTCCCAACTTGTGCATTGATTGGCGCGCAGAATGAACAGGAGTTAATCTCTTGTTTGGAAGGATCGAGCATTGAATTAACGAAGAAAGAAGCAGCATGGATGGAGAATGGGTGAAGACTTGATGATCCAATATAATTTGTAACAGTATATCCAGAAGCATGATAAAGGTCATTCTAATAATTAGAATGACCTTTATTGTTGATCACTTTTTCTTAGCGCTCCATTAGCTTTTCTATATCCGTTAGCTCTTGTTCACTAATGGCATTCGTTGATAGCCTTGCTGCTAATCCTTCAAGCTTTTCAATGACTTCATAAATGTGATTCACCTTTTGCATTTCTTTTTAGCCTCTCTTTTTAATACTTTAAAAATAATCGCAGGATGAAATAAAATCGTTACTGGTTGGATAAGGTTCATTACTTGAATAAAAGCATTGTACACTTTCTTATCCTGTGAAGAAAGTAAATATATGTTTTTCACATACCATTGTTGAAAACGGAGCATGCGTGATTGGGTACCTGCAATACTTGGATAACGAAAATCTTCTATTTTAACCGTGTTCCAAATCGGAGCAATTAGTTTTGATGCTTTTCGATGGAACTTCCGTATTGTATGGACCGTGCATTGTTTGTCTCTCTGCAATTGTTTTTGCAGCAATAATCCTTCCATAACAGCAATACTCATTCCCTGGCCAAATACAGGGTCAATTCTGCACACCGTATCACCAATGACGAGTAAGTTATTCGGGAGATCGTTTACTTGATCGAACCTCCGCCAAATGATAGATGGTACACGGAAAACGGTTGTCTCCGATAGTGCTGCTCCTTCTTTGATTTCATGATAGATATCTTGTTTTGGCAGTTTTTGCGATAATGCAAGAAATGCTTGCTCATCCTTTATCACTTCTTTTGTATTTATTTGATTCAGATAGCCGATCATCGTGACGATATAGCGATCACGTTCTACTTTGGAAATGGTACCGCCAATTTTTTCGCCAGGAGGATTCGGATATACGAGCTTAATCTGCCAATCTCTTATCCGATCTGGTAAATGAAAGAATATACTCACATAAGTCAAACCGAGATCTATTTTTTCGGCTGGTACTGCTTTATTATTTTTTTGGAGCCAGTTGGCAGTAAGGCTACTCGCTCCACTTGCATCCACGATTAAGTCCGCGGTTAAAGTGCTGGTAGATTTATCATGATGAAGAATTTCTACACCATCCATACGGTTCTGTTTCTCACTATATAAAAAGTTTCGGACGGATTGATTGTAATGAATGGTGACATTGGGAATTTGTTTTATGTATTGTTCGATATGCCATTCTATGTGAGGACGGGTCTGAAGGACTGTCGTATAGCCACACATTTTCGCTTCCAGACACCATGATGAAACCAAGATAACTCCTGTGTAGAATTAATCTTAACTGCACCACTTTCAAGATAATTTTCGGTAATACCTGGGAACAATGCTTCCAAGCCATGCTGACCAGCATGAAGGAGTGCGTGAAGATGTTCCCCTTGACGCGCTCCTTTTCTCGGCGAAGGAGAGTCGATCTCGTTGTCTTGTTCCAAAATAATTACTTCGGCATAATAATTAGACAAGACGCGCGCAACTACTTTTCCTGAAATGCCTCCTCCAACAATTATTACTTTTTGACTTGTATTCATTCGGATTGCACCTCACGTATCTTCTTTATTCAAATGATAAACGTGCTCTGCTGTATCATTACTCAAGAAAATTATATCATTATATAGAGGTAGGATGATGGAAATGACAATTTTTTCACACGTTTTTTTGTATTGAGGACGGAATAGTCAAGACTACCACATTGAATAAATCTAAAAGTAATAGTTGACAATTAGTGATATTTATGAGATTATTATAAGGTTAACGAAATATGAAGTAACAAATAAGTGAATCTGGCATTCTACGGAAAGTTTTTGAAGATGCTTATTCACACTGGCGCGACTACGGGGTCGCAAGGACGTAAGAGCAGGTAGGGCTTACGTTGCTTAAGTTAGAAAATTACCAGTGGAACATGTACCGCGGTAAAAGTGAAATTTGATAACTGAAATTTCCCACCCGAGATTATCGGGATATAAAAATAATAATAAATCTTATGTGTTACTTTATAATTCAAAGGGGTACTCTTATAGTAAGAGTACCCCTTTTCCAATACTTATAATTGAAGAAAGAAGGTCTTAATATGATGAATCAAATCGGTACAATCCAGACGCTGGAGGTACTTCGAAAAATAGATACTGGATATGTTTTAGCAGGCGACATCCTCCTGCATCATAACGAAACAGAACAAGAACTGGAAGCGGAGCAAGCTGTTGATGTTTTTGTTTACCAGGATAAAAAAGGACAAACCGTTGCAACAACACAAGTACCAGCGATCCAAATCGATACATACGGCTGGGCTGAAGTGGTCGAAGTCTTACCGCACTTAGGTGTTTTTGTTAACATTGGTACAACAAAAGAAATCCTTGTATCAAAAGATGAACTGCCGTTGTTCATAGACGTATGGCCGATCGTTGGTGATGAGCTGTATGTTTCATTAGGCAAAGATCGGAAAGGACGCCTTCTTGCCCTCCCGGCTACAGAAGGAATTTTTGAAAGAATGTTCGAATCAGCACCCGATGATCTATTTAACGAAACTATCAGCGGTCGCATCTATCGTACAGACAGAGAAGGTGCTGTATGTATAACAGAAGCAGGCTACCGCGGGTTTATCCATCACACCGAACGAAAAGAAGAACCGCGTTTAGGCGAACAAGTAGAAGGCCGCGTGATTGAAGTGAAGCATGACGGCACATTAAATGTATCACTTAGACCGTTGAAACAACACAGTATGTGTGAAGATGCGGACGAGATCCTGGCACAATTAGAAGAAAGTAATGGAGTCCTTCCATTTTCTGATAAAAGTAATCCTGACGAGATACGCGAAACCTTCAACATCAGTAAAGCAGCGTTTAAACGCGCATTAGGTAAGTTAATGAAGGAAAGAAAAATTGAACAACGCGATGGGAAGACTTATTTGATCTCTGAGTGACAGCGCAGTTGGGCATCACGCTGGGAGTTCGGGATAGAGCGGAGCTATTGGACAGGTCCGTTCCTTTTTTCGTGCGTATTGGGGCGATTGAGCTCTTCTATCGGACAGCTCTGCTTCTTTTCTCGTGCACATTGTCCGATTGAACACTTCTATCGAAGGGGGCCACAATTTTCCCGCCTTCATCATGAAAAGTATAGGGTCAGTTCCTCTATCTCTATTTAGACACTATTCTTCGTGGAGAGGCTGACCCATTTCATACTGTTATTCATCATTCTCTAAAAGTTCAGTAATAATTTTCAAGTCTTTAAACGTATCCATATAGGCATAGCGTCCACCTGGATATTCACCCTTTTGTTCCAAAGCCATTCCATTCGCTTCCATCACTTTGACCTTTTCTTGTAAACCTTCCACACTAAAGGCAATATGATGTGGACCCTCGCCGTGTTCATCTAAATATTCTCGCCACGTACTTGGATGCTCGTCAGGTTCGATCAATTCCAGCTGCAAGGAACCCATATCAAAAAAGGCTAGCTTTGCTCTTGCGGAGGTGCTTTTACCTTTGTATTCCGTTTGAGCTTGTTCAGGTGCATCTGTTTGATTAATCTGTGGCTTATCCATTCCAAAAAAATCAGCATAGGTTTGCGCTGTTTTTTCAATGTCATGAACAAGAATCCCTATTTGAGTTATTACGTTCGTTCCTAGAATATTTCTTTCCATTTACATAACCTCCTGATTTTTTGGATCATCGCTCGCTGACCTTTAAATCCATATTTCAATAAACATTAAAACCCTGTATAATGTTTTATTACTACATTCTACAGAGAGATATATGCTTCCTGCTTGTTTATACTACTTTTTATATTAATTGTGTCAGACCCTTCCCTCCTGACTTGGCTGACGTGTTTAAAAAATTTAAGAATTAATTAAGAATTCAATAATAATGTGATAAGTTTTAACTCTTATGATGGACTCAAACCAAAAAGGAAAAGGAGTTTTCGTCATGAAGCAATTATCGTTTTTATCCGTAGCCTCTCACTTATGGATACAGTGGATTATGTTAGGAAGTATACTGGTGGATACATTTATGCTCTATCCAAATATCTTTCATAACATTCCCGAGTCTTTTGAGATAGGCCTCGAATTCATGGCAGTGGCCAGTCCGCACACCTACTTCCCACCTCTCGGAGCAGCGAGTATTATCACGGGTGTATTAGCACTTATTTTTGCATGGAAATTTCGGCCTGCTCGATATTGGATTTTTTTCAGTATGTTGATGATCGTGTTGGAAGGGGCTACTTCAATGATTTTTGAATGGCCACGGAATCACGTTATGTTTATCGAAGGAGCAGAGGTTCATTCGGTTGCGTTTTTGAAACAAACAGCGAATGAATTTTTAGTTGTTCACGGCTTTCGAGTTGCTTTTAATGTGATTGGGTCTGTGCTGATGTTTGTTGGTTTTTTGAAGTATTATAAGCAGACATGAATGTCCAGCCTCACCAGAAAAGGAATGAATGCATTTAGCATTCATTCCTTTAACTTATATTGTCTCACAGGTCGTTCATCCACTCCCCAATGCGCCTTTCGCCATCTGCTCATACTCTTCCAATCCCGAGGTGATTGCAAATTCAGCAATCGCTACCGGATATGCCGCACTAAGTTCCATGATGTGCTCTTTCATGGTAGGCCAGTAAATTCCTCCCGCTTGCTTATAATAGCTGATCAATTTATCCAAAGCCTCTTCACCGAAGGCTTGGTATTGGAAAACAAAATCAGTTGATACATCTGTTACTTTTGCTTCGGTCCAGTCGATCAAACCGGTTACGTTCACATTTTTATCAATCATCGTATGACCAGCATGCACATCACCATGAGTCAATCCGGTATTGACAGGCCACAATTCCTTATTGTTCACCCATAACTGCCAGCGATTCCATAAAGATTCGCTTACACCAAACTGTGCTTTCACTTTTTCCATTCGCTCCATCATCGATAACCTAGCTTCTTCTGCTGACTGAACAGAGAGACCTGCTTCAAGCGCCTCTTCTGTCGGAAGTGTGTGCAGTGAGGCCAATACGTTGGCTAATGTCTGGTGAAATTGTTCAGGTACGTTTTTATAATCCATTTCCCACACATAGTTTTGAATCTCTGGATCAATCGTTCCTGCTGGAATGCCGGTTAATTTCTTGTAAGCAATCAGGTCATCTTCATAGATCGACCAAACCGGGACCTGAAAACTGGCATGTTTATCGATTAAATCCAAGGCTTTCTTCTCAACAACTGTCCTCGGCATCACATCGTCACGTCTCGGAAGCCTCAGCACCCACTCTTCTCCTTCAGTATCTTGCGCATATGCAACCAAAAAATCCAAACCTGACTCATTGAACGAAATAGTATCAACTTTTACTTCCAATCCGTACTTCCTGGCTGTTTCTGCCACCTGCTGTTTGTTCAAACGATCACTTCCTTTTCCAATTTTTCATGGTGCCAAATCCTTATAAATTAAGAAAGCAAATGGAAAATTATACCTTTTTTACCGTCTGCTTTTCATTATCTCATCTACCTGAGCGGCAATGTCAGCGATAAGCTTTTCGACCGTTTGTCTTTTGCATAAGCGAGGGGATTGACCACTCCACATATGTACCCATTCCGGACGATTTTGCTTAGCTGCTTCACTGCGAATTGATTTGGTTAATGTATTTAGAATCGGATACTCTGGAAGACTTTTTTCATATGGCTGTAATTTCGTGATGAACTCATTTTGAATCCCTCTTGCCGGTTTACCACTGATGACCGAAGTAATGACGGTTTGCGCTTCCGTACTGTTCAAGATGGCGGCGATATGTTGTTGTTTCGCCCCACTTTCCAACACAGTCAGAAAAGCTGTACCCATTTGAACTGCTTGAGCTCCTAAGGTAAGGGCAGCTAATACACCTCTTCCATCCATGATTCCTCCAGCAGCAATCACCGGAATGTTCACCTGATCCACCGTTTGCGGAATAAGCGACATCGTTCCAACCATTCCATTCTCGAATGTATCTGCGAACGTACCGCGATGGCCACCAGCTTCACTTCCCTGCATGACTACCATATCCACGCCTTTTTCTTCGTTGATGAGGGCTTCTTTTACGGTCGTGGCTGTACCGACTACCACAATATTTTTTTCTTTTAATTGTTGAATGACTCGCGTAGACGGAACGCCGAAAGTGAAACTGCAAACAGCTACTTCTTCTTGCATGACCACTTCCAGCTGTTTTTCAAACGTTTCTGTTGATGAGGTTGCTATTTCTGGTTCTGTGAGCTTCAACTCTTCGCGAAATGGCTGCAACAATTCATTGGCTTTTTTAATCTGCCTTTCAGATACATCTTGTATTTCGGGAATAAAGAGATTGACTGCAAAAGGTTGATTCGTTAACTCTTGTATTCTCTGGATCGCTTCTTTCATTTGATTGGGTTTCATATACCCAGCGCCTAATGTTCCCAGTCCACCTGCATTGGAAACTGCGGCGACAAGCTCTGGCGTTGTTGGACCTCCTGCCATTCCAGCCTGGATAATGGGATATTGAGTGTTCAGTGCTTTGGTAAATAGGTTATCATTCCACATTACGTGCTCTCCTCCCTATGCCTTTCTTTATTTTATTGTAACATCAAAACAATCATAGAACGGCTTAGTCATTATCTAATC
Organism: Gracilibacillus caseinilyticus; assembly: GCF_022919115.1. NCBI lineage: Bacteria > Bacillati > Bacillota > Bacilli > Caryophanales > Bacillaceae > Gracilibacillus > Gracilibacillus caseinilyticus. Next base: position 200,401 of record NZ_CP095072.1, read on the forward strand.
CAGGAACAAATCTGATATAATCTTATGATAAGAAACAAGCGGAAAGGTGAGGTAGCCATGGCTAATCAGAAAATACATTCATTGGATCCGATTATCGATCAACACGCCAATATCTTGATTCTTGGCTCTATTCCAGGAAAACAGTCCTTAATGAAACAGCAGTATTATGGCAATTCACGCAATCATTTCTGGCCGATATTATTTGAGATTTATGAACGGGAATGGATAGAAAATTATGAAGATAAGGTTGCATTTTTACACGAAAAAGCTATTGCCCTATGGGATGTGATCGGAGCATGCTACCGGGAAGGCAGTCTGGATTCCAATATAACAGAAGCAGAACCAAACTCGCTGGAAGATTTACTTGATACTTATCCTGCGATTCAGAGGATTGGTTGTAATGGTACAAAGGCCTATCAAACCTTTCGAAAACACTTTGCACATTTAATCGATCGATATGATGTGAGAAAGCTGCCTTCGACCAGTCCGATTCCCGGGCGTTATAATAAAACGTTTGAGGAAAAGGTGGACGTTTGGAAGGATATATTTGAGGAATAGAGGGAGTCTAATATTCTATGGGCTTAAAGGACAAAAAGCGGCTAAGCATGGCCAAGAAACATTATTGGATCATTATTAATGTTCCTTGGCCTGCAATTACTCATATAATATAGATGCAGAACTACTCAACAAACAACATCCGATTAGTTAATGAAATATAGACGCAAACAAGACGTGAATAAAAAAATCTGCTGACATATGTGCAAGCATTGCATACTCTAAGCCTTTTTTCCAGTACAAGTAACCGAACCATAAGCCCAGAAGGCCATTTAACACCAATGCCCGTATCACAATGATTACAGATAATTCACCGAATACTTGCATCGTCGCTGGCAAATGTCCTATACCAAATAAAATGGCAGTGAGTATAATCGCAATATAGTAGAAGCTTCTGGGGATATCTCCTTTTTCTTTCTTAGTTATTCGTGCCAGCAGCCAGACAACTAGTGTCATGCCAAACAACCTTAGCATGAGTTCTTCTGTAATACCTCCATAAACAATAGCAAGTAAGCCTTGCCACCAACTAGTAACGGTAGTTTGATTATCCGGCATATCGATAAGGGGGGCGAACACCCACATGTCCAAAAGAATGGTGATAAGTGAACCGATGAATGCTATGAAGACACCGATGATCAGCCATTTTTTCGAGATAGGTTGTAGTTTTCTTTCATAAATAAGACCTTCGATTATGGGAGCACTTAATCTCGCTCTTTTTTGTAATCTTACACCTATTAATACCAGCACAAACAAAAATATAATGTCTATGATCGAATTTATTGTTACAACCAATGAAACTGGCATGGCTTCTGGACTGGATTGATAAAATTCATCGTTCATTAAGACGGTCATTTCATATGGGATAATAGCAACTATTCCAATTACACCTAAGAACGTGAGTAATAGAACCAATTTTATTTTCCATTTTTCCACTGAACCACTCCTATTTTCAGATACTTACTTATACGGATATTATTGTGAAAAAGAGTACATTTTGCATTTTCCCATATACTCTTTACCATTTAATTCTATGCAACAGCTCAGTATCACGAGTATTAATTAATAGTTCTATAAGTATATGCTAAGAATTTTTGTCTAAACCTCATTTTTGACATTTATAAACATAATTCATCTGTGGTATTCCTTTATCAGATGTTTTACGATTACTGCCAAATACTATCCCTCTGCATTCTTTCTTGCTTCTTTTCGTTCCAACGTCAAGTAGTCCTGTGTTTTAAAGATAGATACATCATGATTTTCTGCAAATTCCGCTACATATTCATACGCTTTTGGTGGTACCAGTACTGATAATCTAATATTTCTAGCCTTTTTCACATCTATAATCGCAGCTTTTTTAGCCCAACTGGGCACGTATGAATTTCACTTGCTCTATTTGATCAGGGAAAATCACCCTCCTTATAATTGATTTTTTAAACAATAATACTTGATAGACTAAATGATTATCCTGTATTTCAAATCTAAAGTGAATGGAATTAGCTAATACAATAACAAAAACTAAATATATCAGGAATAAAGTTATGGAGAATCCATAATAATCTGATAACAGACTCCAACAAAAAGCAATACAAAAAATACTAATAGTTGACCACCTTAGCGGCTTTATATGGTATTCCATGCATAACTTCCTCCTATATCTATTCATCCATGTAAAATTTACTTATTTTTGAAAACATACTTCCATTTTATATAAGTATTAATAAAGAAACAACTATTAAATGAATTAACTTCAAACTCTAGGCGGTATTATTAATGGGATTTCTGGATGGTTTAATGGGTAACGCTTCAAATGTAGACAAGCAAGAGGTCACTAAGGAATACGGGCAATTATTAGTTGACGGAGAAGAAGTAAATGTAGCTTTTTAAAGTAATTAGGGATTTATTTATTTTTACAGATAAGCGATTGATTTTAGTAGATAAACAAGGACTTACAGAAAAAAAGACATCCTATCATTCTATTATGTTCAAAAGCATTTCACATTTCAGCGCGGAAACTGCTGGGCATTTCGATATGGATGCTGAACTAAAGATTTGGATTTCAGGCAATCTGGAGCCTTTAGTCTCAAAAAATTTTAAGAAAGATGGTAATATATACGAAATTCAAAAAGTTCTTGCAGCTGTGAGTGGTTAAAAATAAATGACAAGGCTATTCGCACAAACAAACTCAAGGATTTTTCGTTACATCCTTGAGTTTGTTTACTTTGTTTACACAACAAATTCAAAAAGCTGATGTTAGTTCACTATTTATAACCACTTCCCTTCTGCTACAACGAAAGCACGACCACCTACTTGGATAGCGTATTTGTATTTGTGTTTAGTAGCTGATACCTTTAACAATGACTTCCTGTTTATCAAGTACCCTTGCTCCACTGCATAACTTATCACATTGCTTCCCAACACATTATGTTCTAATAAATACCCGGCTAGATTTCCGTTAGCACTACCCGTTGCAGGGTCTTCTAAGTGACCAGACATAAACATAAACACTCTTACATGTAAATCGTTAGAAGCATTTACTGTGTCATTTGTGAAAACAAGAAGATTCGCCTCTCCTATTTCTTCTAGCAGTTTGTCATAGCGTTGATGATTTATTTTACAACGGTTAACTGCATCTAAAGTCTTGAGGTTTACGATAATGCTTGGTAATCCCGTTGAAACTACTTGAACCGGAAACTCGCCGTCTATATCTTCTCGATCAATAGCTAGAATTTCTGATATCGTGTCTACATCTATTTCAGCGTGAAATGTAGGGGGATTCTGTACCATCCAACCCTCTTCGTCATTAAACGTGACAGGAATTTGCCCAACTTCCAGATTCAGTTTTATCTGACTGGAGTGGTCGGGATCAATAAAACGTTGAATAATTAATGCTGTACCAAGTGTCGGATGTCCGGCAAATGGTATCTCTGAATCAGGTGTGAAAATTTTTACATGGTAGCCGCCGTCTTGTTGTAAACCTGACAGGATAAATGTCGTTTCCGAAAAATTTATTTCCTTTGCAATTTGCTGCATTTTTTCCTGGCTGATCCGCTCATCAGGAATACAGACAGCTAATTGATTCCCTTGATATGCTTTCTCTGCAAAAACATCTACTATATAAAATTTCAAATTATCGTCTCTCCTCCAAAATCATAATAATGGAAATGGATTACTTCGTTATCTCCGGCCCCAGCTAGCAGGATCATCGACTCTACACTGCATGGTTTCTACATTAGAAAATCCGAATTTCCGGTAAAGTGTATGTGCATCTTTTGTAAATAAACCAAATGTCTTTACTTGGTTCTCCGGATGCTCCATTATGCATTGAAACAACCATTTACCCAAGCCTTTTCCACGATGGTCGGGATGAATAATGACATCACAAATCCATGAAAATACTATATTGTCGGTGATTACTCTTGCAAAACCAACTTGTATCTCCCCTTCATAAACACCAAAACAAATAGAGCTTTCCATACTTTTAACAATCACTTCCTTAGATCGGTCGGATGCCCAATAACTTTTTGATAACATGTCAAAAATGACATCTGTATCCATTTCCCTTTGATCATCACTAACTGTATAGTATTTACTGTACCATTTCAAAAAAACACCTCCCATTACTATTTATCTTGATATAATGGAAGTATAATAGCTTTATTACCTTTAAGGAATCTCTATTTTCACCATCTGTATAGGTACAGAAGAGGAGGCAATATATAATGAACACCAAATATAACCATATAACAGAGGATATCAAACAGAAAATCTTGAATGGAACACTAAAGTCTGGAACTAAGATTCCTTCTATTAGATATTTATCCGAACAGTATCACTGTAGTAAAAATACGGTCATAAGAGCTTATATCGAGCTTGAAAAACAACACCTCATCTATTCCATACCGAAGAGTGGATTTTTTGTTGTCGATAATGCCAATCCGTCACATGACACATCTTCGAAACATAGTCAGATTGATTTTCTCTCTGCAGGTCCAGATAAAGAAGCCATGCCTTATGAAGATTTCCAGCATTGTTTAAATCAAGCGATAAATTTATACAAAGTAGAACTTTTTTCTTATTCCCATCAGCAAGGGCTTCTCTCACTCCGGAGGGAACTTATCAAGCATTTACAAGATCAGCAGGTTTTTACTGTACCTGATAGATTATTTATTCTCTCAGGGGCACAACAAGCAATAAATTTACTTGTACCTATTCCTTTTCCTAATGGGAAATCTAATATACTTGTGGAACAACCTACTTACTTTGGAATAATCGAATCCGTTCAACTTCATCCTATCAAAACATTCGGAATTGAACTTACTATGCAAGGAATAGACCTAAATCGATTAGAGTATATGTTCCGCCACAATGACATTAAATTTTTTTATATCATCCCTAGATTTCATAACCCACTTGGTCATAGTTATACAAATGAAGAAAAGAGGAAAATAGTCGAACTCGCCAACAAATACGATGTCTACATAGTAGAAGATGATATATTTGGGGATCTTGAACCTGACACGAAATCTGACCCGATGTTTTCTTATGATCCATCCGGAAGGGTCATCTACTTAAAGAGTTTCTCAAAAATAATGCTACCCGGTTTGAGAATTGGTGTGGCTGTATTACCTGAACTATTAGTAAATACTTTTTCACGCCATAAATTTAGTAATGATCTGTTTAGTACAACCATTTCTCAAGGTGCACTAGAACTTTATTTAAGGAGTGGTATGTTTAACGGGCATACAGAAAGGATTAAAAAATTATACAGAACAAAAATGGACAAGGTTAAACATGCATGCGAACGATATTTATCACCACAATATTACAATTTCACCAAACCTGATACGGGCTTTTATTTATCTATTTACTTACCAAAAAGAGTACAAGCAAATAGATTAGCAGCTGCATTGGAACATGAAAACGTCTTAGTTGACGATGCAAAAAGAATGTATTTACCCGAATTTCAAAAAAACGATTTAATTAGATTGTCCATTTCACAAATAGAAAATACTCAAATAACTCCTGGCATAGACTTAATCGCAAAACAAATGGATAAGCTGAATAATCGGCAAGTTAACTTCATCGAAAGCACAAGTCGGTTACTTTAATAAAGTGATACTTCAATCAGTAGGGGTTTTTGACACCCACTGATTGCTAGCGAAACTTATCAGGAAGTTATCGTCCGTTTATCCCCCACTTAGCTTCTTATTTATCTCTCGCATCTTGAAGTGGGGGTATTACGGATGGTTAGCGCCGTGATAAAAGTTTTTAAATGGAAAACCTATCAGATGAATATATAAAAGGGTAATTTCTGACTGAAATAATTGAAAAATGTTCGACAAAGGTTGAATCCACCATTACAAAGCGATTTCCATATATTATAAAAAGAAAAATATACCAGGAAAGCAGTGTAGGTTCTAACATACTTGAAGCAAAACCGAAGTTCATTCCTATTCTCCGATTGAGAGGATTGATGATAATGGTACAAAGACCTATCCATCAGTCATAACAATTTTCACAGTTATTTGATTAATATAGTGTGAGAGAAATGGCTTCGATTGCAGGTTGTTATCATAAAGAGTGTTATTGTCGAAGGATATCTGGAGGAATAATTTGAAGCTAACTGTGGATAGCCTTATACTATTGCACAGCTCCAAAAATGCAGAATGTTCCAGGCAATTTTAGGGGGCAGCCTCCACCGGTGTACATTTCTCCATGTGCCAGGATTTACCCCCGCGTTTTTTTATGTGAACAAAGGGGCTGCTTACTTGAACTTCTTTGCATAAATAAACTCTGTAATCGGTACTGTGACTAATGTAAGTCCCACTACGATAACCAAAGGATAATTATCAATCTCATTAAAATTTCCCGTTCCTTCTGAAATAAACAATATTAAACCAGATAAAATCATCAATACATAATATCCTATTTTAGCACTTTGCGTTTCAATATGTCTGTCTAATTCGTCTTTTTCGCCACCGCCTTGATGATCTCTCCATTTAAGCCAATTAAAAAAATAGCTTAGAGCAACAAAACTAAGGAATATACCACCTGCATCAATCGTGCCAAATCTTATCCATTTGTATAAAGAAAAACCTGCGATAGATAAGAAAACGAGAAAGGCCAAAACAGCGATAACCTTTTGTGTTTTATCCATTTCTTTTCCCTCCGTTCCCTGATATAAATAACTCTTCCATGCCGACTCCTAAACACTTTGCAATATCGAATCCTAACTGTAAACTTGGGTCATATTTATTGTTTTCTATAGCATTAATCGTCTGCCTGCTTACACTACATTTATCCGCCAATTTCCCTTGAGAAAGATTACATTTTTCTCTGTATTCTTTTATCCTATTCTTCATTACTGAGCCACCTTATGATTACGCGCAATGTAAAATGTGTTTGACACATTTATTATAAATAAAGACAAATAAAGTGTCAAACATATTTTACACTTTATTTGTCCTATCGCTTCATGTCCTTAACTTGAACTTATTAAGAACCCGTTAACTTGATTTGTATTTTTGCTTCTTTTCCAATATTAAATACTCATCCGTTTTAGCTATCGATATATCATGACCTTCTGCAAATTCCATTAAATGCTCATACGCTTCTGAAGGTTCAAGTACAGCCAATCTAATGTTTCTTCCTGTATGGACATATAGTATTGCAGCTTTTTTCGCCCACCCGGCCCGTATGAATTCTAATTGTTTGACTTGATCGGGGTAGATCTCTCTTTTTATAAATGATTTTTTAAATAAGAATACTTGATATACTAAATGATCTTCCTGTATTTCGAATTTAAAGCGAATGGAACTAGCTATTCCAGCCGCACCGATTAAATACAAAAAGAATAAAGAGTAAGAGAATCCATAATAATCTGATAACACAGTCCAACAAATAGCAACACAGAAGATACTTATATTCGACGATCTTATCGGATTTATATGATATTCCAAAGATAATGCCTCCTTTTATGTATCAATATATTTCCATTAACTGCTCACTTCCTTTTTCATAACTATAACTGCCTCGTATTCCCATCATCGTCAGTGACTGTGACATTAAACAAATTAATCTGACCGCCTAAATCCTGATACATAGAGGATTCAAGTGAGTGACTGAATTTAATTTCAAATGCTCTATGTTCTTTTGCATCAAGCTCCAACCGATGATCCTTCCGATTAATAATATCCAATACGTTCCATCCACCGCTCACAAATTTTTGGTGTAGTGATAAGTGGAATGTGACAGGTCGATTACTATGGTTCACTAAGAATAGTGTGCATGTGCCGACAAGAATTCCTGAATCATTCGTATCATACTGACATTCGCCACTCTCTTGATGGTATTCCAATGCATAAATACCATTTGCAAAGTTTGATTGATACGTCTTGGCAAACAAATCTGAGGGAAAGACCATCAAAGCAAGAAATATCAAAAAGATCACTTTTCCACTGTACTCATTCGCCAAAAAAATCAGTCCCACAATCAATAGAATGATCGAAACAAATGCTGTGTAATGTAAACCACTGCTTCCATTAGACCAAGCAGAGATACCTATAAAGCCCTGAGCAAGCGATCTCCAACAGATTCATTATAGATAAATCTCCATTTGAACAAGAACGCGATACCCAGCATGATAAAGCCGGTTATGACAAATATTCTTTTAGGTTTTGGTTGATTCATTCCAATGCCCCTAACTTGATACAGCATATTAAAGAATTCTTTTCACTCCAACTACACGTATAACATCATGCAAAGGTTGCAGTTTTCATTAATCGAGGTAAGGTACGAAAAACAAAATTACATAGCCAATTCTCTGACTTAAAGCGTCCATTTTATGAGTAATCCTGCGTGCGCCAATCCACCACCAAAACCATACAATAATACTTTATCACCATTATTCAATTTTCCATTTTTAACGCCTATATCTAAGGACAATGGAATAGTGGCGGAAGATGTATTTCCGTATTCTACCAAACTGTATAATGTCCGTTCAATAGGGAAATTGCTTTTTTCGCAGATAGACTCAAGCATCCTTAAATTGGCACTATGAGGCACAAACCAATCAATACCATCTAAGTTTATTGACGTATTATTCAGAACCGATTGTATTCCTTTAGGTACCGTTTTAACCGCCCATTTATAGACCTCTCTGCCATTTTGCACAATATACCCACTATCTGTTAACTCTTCGTTATACATGCGTTTTGACAGGTTTGTACAATATAGACTTTTCCCGCTCTCGCCTTCTGAACCCAAATGTGATGAAATAAAACTTGGCTGTTGTTCATCATATTCTACAAGAACTGCCCCTGCACCATCACCAAAGAGTACACAGGTTGTTCTATCCGTATAGTCCGTTATTTTTGATAAAGTTTCAGCTCCAACTACAAGAATTTTTTTATTTAAACCAGCTGTTATCAAACCATTTGCTACATGTAAGCCATACGTAAAACCCGCACATGCGGCATTTAAATCCATTGCTCCCGTATTTTTAACCCCCAGTTTAGCTTGAAGATTAGATGCTACACTAGGAGTCTTAAAATCAGGAGTTAACGTACAGACAATTATTAAATCAACATCTTCTACTGTTTTATCATATCGTTCCATTAAGTTTAAGACAGATTTATAACCAATATCACTCGTAAACTCGTCTTGATGGGCTATTCTTCGCTCTTTAATACCTGTACGCTTCACAATCCATTCGTCATTTGTATCCACCATCTTCTCTAAATCATAGTTTGTTAAAATTCGTTCTGGAACATATGAACCTAACGCGGTTATACGCGCTGTTGAATTAGCCATAGTACTTCACCTCATTATTTTTAATACTTAATATTATGACCTGGTACTAATATTTATGTAAAAGTTTACCACTAATTAGATAATAGCGCAAACGTTTTATTCCCTTTGTACAAATCACTGGATAAGTAAAGAAAATTTGACTATATGTAAAAATAACTTTACTTATAGTAAAAAATATATTACACTCAATCTATACCCTTTCCAGTAAAGGAGGAATTGATTTGGGATTTAAGGAAACAGGATATCTTGAAAATCGACTTGCCATCCTTCGTGCAGAAAAAAAATGGTCACAAAAGCAAGTGGCAGAAAAAGTAGGTGTAAGCCGGCAAACTATTATTTCGTTGGAAAATAACCGTTATAGTCCTTCCTTAAAATTAGCATTTGAAATTGCCCATTTATTTAAAAAAGATATTAATGAAGTATTTCAGTACAAGACAAAGGAGGAGAATTAGAATGTTGCTAATTGGTATAATTCTGGTGCCACTGTTCATTATTTGCCTATTTATTTCATTAAAATTTATTTGGGGAGAAGAAGGAAAGGATGAACGTGGAAAACAGATTACAAACATATCCTACATGTACTCGGCCTCGATCTTTCCAATTGGCTGGCTGCTTATAGAAGCATATCACGGTTACATGAATGAGCTTGCTTTTGAAACCTATCGTGATACTATTTGGATATTAGTGTTACTTACGTTTATTGTGCAAGGATTAGTAATATTAAACCTGAAAAAGAGAATATAAGTTTTATCTTAACAGTAAATGGAGGGGATGTTCCCCCTTCTATAGCTGTTCAGTTGAAATTTGCATACTTCACTTGTTTTCGAAATACGCTAAGATACTATTCATACTCGCGCATCACTTTTTATAAACAGGCTATTTATAAAAAAACGTTCTCTCCTGATTTCAATTATCCGTCTCATACATCTCCGGTTCCTGATAACGATCATCGAATTGATCTAATAACAATAACCCGCCAAATATTATAGTAAAGCCTATGATGACAAGTGAAACAAAAATAATCACAGAATAAAGCAATAATTTTTTCCAACCCAACTCTTTCATCCGCTCTATCAACATACGCACCCTTCTCCCAACTATTTTTTACCATATTGCAACAAAAAATGGTCATTCATGCGCAATTTTTCAGATATCTTTATTCTTTTGTAAATCGATTGAAGCATCGTTTTGCTCATAGAAAAAAGGCTTAGAGATTTTCTCTAAGCCTCCTGATATTAATCTTCCTTACATCGTACTAATATCAATCACAAAGCGATACTTCACATCAGAAGCTAACACTCGTTCATATGCGTGATCAATCTGATCTGCCGAAATCACTTCAATTTTTGGAACTGTGTTATGTTTTGCACAGAAATCCAGCATTTCCTGCGTCTCACGAATGCCGCCAATCATGGAGCCTGCAAATGAACGGCGGTGTGGAATGAGAGAGAACACATTGACGGCCAATGGCTCTGCAGGCGCACCAACATTTACGAGTGTCCCATCTAACGTTAATAAGGAAAGGTGCGCATTTATATCAATGTTAGCACTTACTGTGTTAATAATCAGGTCAAATGTACCCGCCAGTTTCTCGAAAGTTTCCGGAGAGCTGGTGGCATAGTAGTGATCTGCACCGAATTGCATGCCGTCCTCTTTTTTATTCAATGTTTGTGACAATACCGTCACCTCTGCACCCATAGCATGTGCAATCTTGACAGCCATATGACCAAGACCACCCATACCGACAACGGCAACTTTCTTACCTGGTCCAGCCTGCCAATGATTTAATGGAGAATATGTCGTAATTCCCGCGCAAAGTAACGGCGCGGCTACATCAAGGCCTATGTTATCAGGGATTCTTAGTACAAAATCCTCTGTTACGACGATATGCGTAGAATAACCGCCTTGAGTCAGTTCACCGTATTTATCAACACCAGCGTAGGTCGGAACATTTCCTTTGAGACAGTATTGTTCTTCTCCTTTTTGGCAATTCTCGCATTCGCCGCAGGAGTCCACCATACATCCGACACCTACACGGTCACCTACTTTATACTTGGTAACATCTGGTCCTACATCCGTCACTACCCCTGCAATCTCATGTCCAGGTACGAGAGGATAGTTCACTTCGCCCCAATCACCATGGGCAGTATGAATGTCAGAATGGCAGATTCCTGCGTATTTAATTTCAATTAACACATCATGTAAATCAAGTTCGCGTCGTGTAATCTCAGCTGCGCGAAACGGTTTATCTGGACCGTCGACAGCACGTGCTTTAGCAGTTACCATTAATAAAAACCTCCTGTTATGATGTTAAGAGAGTATTTTCTCTTGAGAATCATTCTACGCCTTATAGTTAACTCTAGGTCAAGAGAAGAAGTTTATTTTTTGGAAGATCGTTCTATACTATTAGATTTTGACTTTATGATACTATCGTGATACTATTTTTTCACAATATTAAAGTTAACTCGAACTCTATTAAAGAAGGGAGATAATAGATGAAAACATATTCTATCGGTGAAGTGGCAAAAGAATTGAACCTTACCGCGTATACCTTGCGTTACTATGACAAAGAGGGACTTCTGCCCTTTGTGGAACGGACAGATAGTGGAACGAGATTATTTAAAGAATCCGATATAGACGCATTAAAAGTGATTGAATGTCTAAAATCGACAGGAATGCCTATTAAGGAAATTAGACATTTCATTGATTGGTGTTCGGACGGAGATGACACATTACAACAAAGATATGACATGTTTCTAGAACGAAAAGCGAGTGTAGAGCAACAAATGGAAGAACTTCAGAAAACAATGGAACTGATTGAGCATAAATGTTCCTATTACAAGACTGCACTGGATGCCGGCACTGAAGTTATTCATAAAAATAATAAGATAGAGATTTAAAGCAAACCACCTGTATATTGCAGGTGGTTTATTTCTGCACCAAAAGGGAATAAATTGGTAACCCATTGGAAAGGATGAAACTTTTCACGAGGTGGATCGTATACATTAGAAAGATAAGGAGAGGTGATAGTCACATGGAAAATGTCATAAAAAGGGGAATGGCGAACCTGTGGAAAGGAAAAGAAGCCGTAGGTGGCAAGCTGTACTTAACTTCTCAACATCTAACACACGAAGCACATAAAATGAATATCAACAAAGAGAAAGTGGAAATAAAACTATCAGATATTGATCATTTGGAATTTTACACGAATAAAGTTTTGGGATTGCCACTTATGAAAAACGGCTTGAAAGTGGTAGATAAAGAGAATCAACAGTATAAATTTGTGGTGAATAAAAGGGCGAATTGGAAGAATGAGATTGAGGCGTTGTTATGAAACTAATCAGCAATCAGAATTTATGAAGTCATGATAGATAGGCACACTTCAAGCGTTTGAAGTAAATACGAGCAGACTTCGGTTTGAAGACGAGGGAACTTCAAGCGCTTGATGCATATACTATGTGCCTCACGCTTGAAGATAACCGAACTTCAGACGTTCGATGCATTTGCTATGTGCCCTTACGCTTGAAGATAACCGAACTTCAGACGTTCGATGCATTTGCTACGCGCCTTCCCGCTGGAAATGGACGATACACGTTCGATATGACGTAATAAAGTCCAATTATAGCACTCTATCTATCCACTAACTTGTGAAAAAATGAGAATGTACCAAGAGATAATTAGGTCAGGAAAACACACTAGATGTTTCTTGACCTAAGACGCTTCTTGGTTTATTCATTTGACAACGCGGCCAATCCCGCTTGACTCTTCTGTTTTTCACATCAATTTGATTTTTTAATAATCCAACTTACACCAGCCCCTTCTCATACCACTGCTCAGGTATCATATCCTTCTCCAACACCAAAAGTTCTTCAATAATCTGATCCGCGTCTGCAATCGAATGAACAAGTGGATCCGTCAACATCGCCATTCTAAGCTTGTCACGATCTCCTTCTACAACGGCTTCCGCTGTTAATTCATGCGTGTCTAATACCACCTCCTGCATGCCGCGAATTCCGCGAGGCATCTCGCCAACAGGCAGAGGCTTTACTCCATCCATCGTCACTTCACATAGCAATTCCAGGAAGGAATCATCGTTCATATTGGAGACAGCGCCGTGATTGACCGTGTTAATGTAGAAGGGTTTTCCTAATCCTCCCACCATATTTTCAATAATATCGGTTGCATGGTCCGGGCCAAATGTGTCCATGAATTCACTTATTGGCGTTTCACCACTTAAGAACTGATCAATCTGCTGCCACATCTCATCATGACGCTGATAACGGTCTTCTGTTTCCCAAATCGACAATGGTGGTATTGGATCTTCCAGCTTGCCAAGTCCTTGCCAATAAGGAACATATTCCTTTGTATGTGCTGTACAAGTTGGTACATAGCCAAAAATATCATATAATTCATAGCTGATCGCATCATTGAAGAGCGTCTTGGCACCTGTGTCACCACCTACTGTTTCTGTCTCTGCAGAACGTTTCAATGATTTCGCAATCACAGAAAGAACATCCTCCCCTTCATACTCCGCCTTTAACAGCCATGTGAAGTGATTGACTCCCGCTATACGTACATCGAATTTACGATCGATTTCTTCGGTATACTCGCTTTTTTTATTAATGATCCCTGCTCGTTCCGCATAAATGATCTTCTTATGCGGCATATGATGCGAATCACACAAAGCAAACGTCTTTAAATTTGGTGCATATTTTTTCAATGCCATGCCATTCACTGTCGACGGGTTAATATAATTAATCACCCAGGCTTCCGGACAAATTATTTCAATATCTTTAGCGCACTCCATAATCATCGGTAGTTCGCGCATCGCCCGGAAAATACCACCCGGACCGATCGTATCACCGGAACACATTCTGATTCCATATTTCTCAGAAATCTCACAGTCTATGCCTCTGTATTTCACCGTATCTACAGCAAAACTAAGTACGACAAAATCGGCATCATGCAGCACTTCTTTGCGGTCCACTGATCCTTCAATGTTCAAATCTACCTGATTTTCATCGACCACCATTTGAGCTAAGTTGACCAGTTTATTCAACCGCTCTTCATTTGTATCTACTAAAGCCAATGTTCCTTTATTTAGATGCTCGGAATGTACCATTTGCCAAATACACTGGCGGCCAAAGAACAAGCTGCCTGCTCCTATCACCACTACCTTAGGTTCCTGAGTCGTCATTTAAATCCCCTCCAAATCATTTGTTATGTACCATTATAGAAAGCGGATTCAATAAATAACATGCAAGAAAGTAAGAACTTCATGTCAAATAGTAAGATTATCTATCCATTAAAAATTCATGTGCTATAATGAACAGAAAGTAATATGTCGAAAAGTATGAGGATGATTTCAGGGATGGATAGTTTAAATATATTTAATGAGCTTTCAGAACTTGTTACGGTTCGGATCAATTCCTGCAGCGAAGTCGAACATCCAAACAGCTGGATAGAAAGAAGACAGTATAAAGATTATGACTTATGGTGTATTCAAGAAGGGCAAGTAGAAATTCGGATACAAGATGAGGTTCATATCGCTTCAAAGGGAGATTTGATTCTTTTTAGTCCAAAGGTTGCTTATACCGCAACAACTCCAAGTGAAAGTTGCACATTTATTTTCACTCATTTTGACGTCAGTCTTGGCGATCATCTTCGGATCCTGGACAATTTTCAGCTAGCAGGAATTTTTAAAAATGAGCTTGTAAAGGAGGAACATTATCTTTTTTTGAATGCGTATGATCAATATAAACGAAATGCAGCCATGTCACAGATGCGTTTAAAAGGAGCTTTGACGATTCTGATCGCCAAGATTATGGAGCAGTATAGCCGGCATCAATATCGAGGGAAATTTATCCAAAACGCCACCGATCAGAAGCTGACCAAATACTTGGATAAGCTGCAGCCTGTATTTGATTACGCTCATGAGCACCTCCATCAAACACTGACAGTTGGGGAACTTGCTAATATAGCAAGTATGTCAGAGAAATATTTCATCTCTTATTTCAAGCAAGCACTTGGTGTGACCCCGGGTCGCTATACCTATCAATTAAAAATGAACCGGGCTCGCGAATTATTGTACAGCAAGCAATATTCGGTCCAGGAAATCGCAAGCATGCTTGGGTATCCAGATCCATACAGTTTTTCGAAGGCGTTCAAGAAATATTATCAGTCTAAGTTTGTTTGGTGAGTTTGGGTTTAAGTGACAGTCATGATGAAGGGCTAGATTACTTACTCCCCCTCATAACGTAACTTGGTTATGCCACCTTACTAAAAAAGTTGATTTTAGTGGGGGGGTTTATTCTTTGTCCTTCATAATCAGCACTATAAGACCAGAGAAACTGCTCCTTAAAACTAACGCTTCATATACAGACAAACTATCACTCCCATTTGCCTTTCACTATTTATTGGAGTTAGGGAATAACGGAGTGACCACCACCTTCAGCGCACTATCGCTATCTTTTTTTAAACTATAAATCTCCTTTGTTTACCGACAAAAGATAGAAACAACATTCCTATCATTTGAATGTTGTCTCTATCTGTCACAATAACTAATTAAGTGGATTTATTTATATAATATCTCATAAAGATTATCTTGTTCTTTGTTTCTGATCATAATTTTATAAGGTATTTTTTCGACTGTTAAAGTATCTCTTTTTACTTCTATTACTTCCCTTGCGTATTTCGCAATTTCTTCCGCCAGTTTTTTAGCTTGTTCTCCATCTGACAAAGAAGTCTTCAAAATAATTTGGAGTGGTTCTGGATGGAAGGAATAAGCAAATCCGTTCATCTCACTATATTGTTTATTTACCTCATCCATAACCGAACTAAAAATCGGCTGCCAGTTCTGATCTCTTATTTCTGCCTCGCTTCGTCCAGTGATTTCAACTTCATATTCTAAATCTGTTTTATTATAAATCGCATCATGTACAAGACTTTCAACATCATCCTTTTCTTTATTAAATTGTTGCTGGGTATCTCTAACTTCAATTTGCAGAATTGGATTTTCAGCATCAACACTCATCATTCCAAGTTTATATCCCTTTTGTTGCAATACTTCTTCAGCTATATTAAATAATTGTTCGGAAAGTTCCATTTCTTCTTTGTCCTCTTTGCTTATATCAGCAAAATCGTTGTTTTGTACTTCTATTGAAATTTTTACTTCGTCAATGTGGAACGAGTCGGCTAAATCATTAATCACTCGTTTTATTTCCTCTCCGTAATCTTGTTCGAATGTTTTATTCTCAGCCCCAATATTGATTTCAGGTGGATCGTAGGTGAACATTCTGGACAAGGAAACACTAACTACACCTTCATAATTTTTGTTTAATGTTTCACTTACCTTGCTATAGAATTCATTTAACATTTCTTTCCTATCTTCCGTTTGATCCATACTTTGCAAAATTTGATTCAGTAAAGGGACATTTGACATAACTTTTGCCATGATGGGAGAAACAAAAGTAGAGCCCATTAACAGTGAAATGAATATGACGGCAGCACTGCATAAATAGGTTATTTTTTTGCCCAGACTCCATTTTTTTCTTTTCCCTTGTTTTATCGCACTTTCTACCGCAAGATTCAATTTCTTTTCGGGAATTTCTATTTGATCGATATCCTTCTTAAAATTCGGAAAGTCATTGTTCATTGAATACTTTCCTCCTTTAAATACATTTTTAACTGTTTAATGGCCCGGTGCAAATGAGTCTTTACCGTTCCTTCCGGGCAATGCAACGTTTCTGCAATTTGTTTTACCGTAAAATCCTGATAATACCTAAGGATTACAACTGTTTTATACTGGTCTTGCAGTGATTAATCGCATCAACCAGGTCGATGTGATCTTCTACCTGATAAACTTCGGTTGTGTGGAGTCCTTCCATTTCTTCAATAGGTATGACTCGCTTGTTTTTCTTTATAAAATCCAAGGCATTGTTAATCAGAATTCGAGTTAACCAGGTCGAGAAATATTGATTTTCCTTTAATTTTTTCATTGATATGTACGCTTTGTATATGGTTTCCTGCACAATATCTAAAGCATCATTTTCGTTTTTAACATACATATAGGCCATACGGTAAAGCTTGTTTTTCTCTTTTTGAATCAATTCTTGAAAAGCTTTATCATTTCCCCTTTTTGCCTTCTTAATCATCTGCTGCTCCGACATATTTTCCTCCCTTCGCTTCAATAATTAGACTCAAAACAACACTAAAACGTTTCAATAAAAAACAAGAACCTCATCATTTGAGATTCTTGTTTTCTATGGGATCCAATCGCAATAACATTATTAGAATGATTAATTACTTTTCCATCAAAGTAATTTTATTTGCAACCAAGCGACCTTTCGTTTTCTCTATCCAAACTTTTACTCGCTGCCTTTCTTCCAGGTCATCAATAGTGCTTCCTTTTCCCGCTATTTTTATAACTTTAGTAAAATAGAATTTATTATAATGGTAGTCTGTTTCTTCCTCAGCATTTATCGGTTGTAAAATAAAGTAATCTCTTTCTAGTTTTGTTATGCCCCCTTTATAATTGGCCGCATATTTAAGTTTTTTCGTTCCATTTTAGAATTGGAAATCACCATCTTTCATTAATAGGACTTCAGTTCCACCTTCTTTAATACCCACTACTTTCATATCTTCGGTACCAAAGGCCACATTGACTAACAGGAGGGAAGTATTAAGTCCTGCCTCCTTCAACTCTTTCACCGATAGGTTGCTGCCATTTTGAAGGTTGGAAGGGGAGGCGTTTCCGATTCCAATATGGCAGGCCGTATTTTCATCAAACAAGGTGTTGTAAAAGAGCGTATCCGCCTGAGAAAGAGGAGAATTGTTAGAGACCAAGGCAATTTCACCTAGATAATGTGAACCTTCGTCTGTTTCGATGAGACTTTGTAACGCTTCTTGCCCAGTGGCGGCATAATAGGCAGTAATCCGTCCCTCATTAAAGGTTAGGTAAAAATCATCGATGACACTTCCCCCATAGATAAGCGGTTTAGTGGCTACTAGTTTGCCATTCACCTCATTTTTATGGGGAGCAGAAAATATTTCCTCCGTGGGAATGTTCGGAAAGAACGGTATTCCCTTTTTATCTATAACACCCCCGCCGATAAAGAAGTGATTTTTAGGCATACCGACTAATAAATCAGTTCCTCGGCTATTTGTAAAATGCAGGGCTTCAAACTGGCTGTCGTTTAGAAACTTTTTCCGTGACTCGAAGGCTCTGTCATGATTTTCCCAGTCTTTTATAGGATTTTTTCCATCTGCCCGAGCTCCACGTAAGATTAATTGCCATAACGATTGCAGGGCTTCTTCTTTACTTAAGTGAGGAAATACTTTAGTTGCCCATGTGAAGTACGGGACAGCTAGAAGACACCAGCGTACCTCGTGGGATCTAATCTTTGCGTAATAATCCTTCAACTTGGTGCGAGAGGCCTTTTGAAAGCGGCTTATCCGTTCTGTGGAAACATCCTTAAAGACATCTAAGTTTTCAGAAATAATATGGATGTAAGCAGCACCCGCATCGTCCCATTCCTTAAAGCGAGCACTCTGCCAGTCGGGAAAGTGATCGATAGCATCATCTGCTGCATTTAAATAAAATTCTTTGGTAGACTGTTCATCTGTCCAATCCATAACCACATTTGAAGCCCCCGCCTCATAGGCTGCCGTTTGGATTAGACGTGCAAACGTTACATTTTTTATGTCACTATGAATAATCACTAATTGATTCTTTTGCACATTTACACCAGCTCGTACAGCAAGCTCTGCATACTTTTTCAACTGTTCTTCGCTAACAAGCTCATATATTCCTTTAATCATCACACACTCAGCTCCTAACTTTTTATTCCTTTATAAATAGAAAAACTTCCATTAACTAAGTTAATTTCATTAAATGTTAATGGAGTTATAAAAAGAGTACAAGAATAACATCATCACAATGAAAATCGAATTCAAGAAAAATTAGGCTATCACTTTTCCAAAAAATTTAGGAATGTGAAGCCTAATTTACTTGTTTATATGCGTCTCGCCTAGCTATGTCAATCTATCTATTAATTCTCTTTAATTGTGTTAATCTCTATAAAGAAACTTATTCATCTTTTTCTTTGTATCAAAGTAAGCAACAACGAGTAAACAGACGTTAATGATCAACATACCGATCCCCATAACAGTTGAAGCACTAAACCCTAATATTAATGCATTAATCATACCTACACATATACTTGCAAGATACAAATAGCCTCTTTTTCTACTTTCAATAAAAACAGAAGAGAAAATGGCTAACGCTAAAAATGCACCAATTAACTGAGCGATATAAACCGTAACATACATCCAAATATTGAATTCCATAGTTCCTCACCCTTTTATGACAATATAACCTTTGAGTGAAATTTGATTTATTTTAAGCTCTTCAAGATCAATTTCTGTATTCCCAAGTATTCGTTTCGTACGTTGTCTGTATGTCTTCACAAATTTTACGACTCACTCAAACCAGCCGATAACATATGTAGTCCCTATAAAAAATACCCACACTAAAATGGGAATCCAAAAGCTTTTCACAGCATGATTCCACTTATAAATATCCTTCTTCATCAACACATAATCCGTGATGAAATACAATATAGACGCAAACAAGCTGTACCAAAGTAAAATCAAACCAAAAAGAACATGGAATGTTAACAAAAAATATATCTTCAAATTTTCCCTTGTGTGAGCAGCTAACCAATAGGCGATATAATCGCTTATCACAGACGTTATTGTGGCGTACACAAGGATAACGGGAAAACTGTACATAAGATATGCCGGAACTGCTATTGCTGCATCTTGAAAATATTGACCCACCGATCTAATTTTACTGAATGGATTAGGATCTGCTAAGCCCAGCATGATAGCAAATAATGAACCCGAAATGGTAGCTGCTATCACTTTTCTTGATAATAAATCACTTAATTCACTTTTCCCACTCACCTGACATTACTCCTTACGAAACAACTTTATACATCTATACTAACATAATATTCCATAAGGAAGCCCCCGTTTACTTGATTGATTGCTTTCAAAGCTCTATCCTTGGACTTTAGGAGTAAGTACTACATTCTCTACAAATCATTTAGCTTAATAACATTTCCGCTGCTTGCATTTACCCCATAATGACAATCTAATTTTCCGCACAGCACATATTGTTTTTGTTCAAAGTCATACACATAAAAAGGCTCTAACACCATTAATTCTATCAATTTTTTATATGCTTCTTCCTTATCCACCGTCACTTCATCCGGCGCTTGAAATGCATCCATCATCTCCAGCATCGGCTGGTTATCCATGTAATTTACTGCTTGCAAGCTGGCGGCATCGATTACAACCATAAGTTTTCTTTGAAACACCCGGTTGTCCTGTCTATTCGTCCGCAATGTTGCATGGATATACCCTTTGTCACGATGTAATGTTTTCAGCATCCAATTTCCGGAGTCATCAGGATACTCTTGACGTAAAAAGTCTTTGACTGCCTGTTCACACGCCGCTTGCTCCTTATAGGAAATAGGGTAAGAATCAGGGCTTGGCTCATTTGAAAATGCTTGTTCTACTGTTACTTTTTCTGTCCAACTAATCTCTTTTCTTTCAAACGGATCGTTAATTGGCTCATCCAAAATAAGGCTTTTGTCTATTTTTATGTAGGAGTTTACATCCACGATAAATTCAAACGGAATCGTCGTCATTTGATCATTCGTTACATAAATCTCTTCTACCGCGTATACAGGAATGAATTTTTGTTGCTCATGGGAGGGAAATTCAATCAACTTCAATTGTTCCTTCGCCAGATGTTCGACTTTCTCAAAAGATAGTGTATATGGCTCTTTTTTTATCATCTTCTTAGCCGGAAATTGGCCATGTACTGCATAGAAAGTCAGCTTTCCATCTTGATCAAATTTTATTTCAACAGAGCCAGACGGAGAAACAGCTACCCCATCGATCACTTCTTTCAGTAACAGTCTTCCTTGCTCTTCTTTTTGAAGCTGTAATTGGCTCCCATACGTTAATCCAGTTTCCTCATCCAGCCATTGTATAATGTCAGCTGTTGAAAGATCTGCAAAGCTAATCCCATTTGTTGCATATGTTTTATCCATGACAAAAATAGCACGAATAAACTTATGAGAATAAAGATTGATTTCAATTACTGCTGCGCCCTCCGGATTGGATTCAATATCCGGTTCATCTACATGTTCGGGAAACCATTCCATCGTTAATGTATATACCGTCTCACCAATTATGTCTGTATACCGATCCAGTCCATGTCTTTTTAAATAGTAGTGATCCAGACCAAATTTCTTTTTTGAAACATCGATTAATTCTTTTATTCTGCTATCCATTTGCTTCTCCCCTCGTTTTTTCGTGTCATTAATTACATTTTCGTTCGCCAAAGATTATATATTAATACGTTTTTTACAGTTCATTGGTTTCGCATAACCCTGGATTTCCTTTCTTATTAAAAAAAAAGAATCTAGAAACCCTACTGGTATGTTTCCGTTTCTGATGGAATGATAAAAAACGTCTGTTCGAATTATTTCAAAAATAACTGAATTTCCTAATACCATGATTTTAGCAAGTAGTTTTTAGCTAGCTATTCCGATACACCATTACAGTAATCCCATTTAGAATAATAGTACCTACAAGAAGAACTGCCGAAACAGACACACTGGCACCTGTTATATCAATGAGAGCGGACCAGTCCTCAGTCTTTACACGATTATAACTATTGAACACCTGGAACAACAGAGAAATAGCACAAGCACTCATGTTAACCATTACAAGGATAATCCAATTATATTAATCGTTATTCTTATCACGAGAAAGATTAAAAATAGGAAGTATCCAAGCGATTAGTCCTATCACCATACTGCCAATGTTAAGTATACCAATCATCTCTAATCCCACCTTGTGTTTATTTCTTCGATTTCTGGTGTGGTTACACCAATACACCCGTTATCCTTTAGGTGCTACCTAAGTTCCTCTTGATTACAAACAAAGAAAGTTACATTACTAATACCTCTCAATATTTATGCCGTCATTAGATGGCGTAAGATTTCCCTCAATTGAAAAATCAGCATCCTGCCGTTCTATTTCAGCATATTGAACAACTTTACCTTTGTTTAGGAAAACTAAAAGATAAATATCATCTCTCATATCTAGATCACTCGGATCTTTGAAATCAACATCTAATTGTTCCTCTATCATTTCTTGTGGGCTATACGGTGAGAAAAGGAATGCTTTTTCCCAATCAAACGTTGTCAATGATGAGAGCCTGATCACACTTTCATTTTTATCCTCTACAATTGAATAAGTGGTATCTTCCAAATCTTGATTATGCCTAATATCACTTTGACTACATGTAACTAGAAATAGGAAGAGCAGGAGAGAAACAGTTATTCTTTTCATATCAAAAAAGCTCCTTTTCTTAAAATCGAAAAAAACTATAACATCCTTCTATTAAACTAAAATATTTTACTTATCACTTAAAAAGTCAGGCATCCATGTCATTACTTTATCTTGTTCTCGAAAAAGTAAATTTGTCTCGCACAGGAATCCCAGTCTCCAGTATCAGTATTTATTTCTATAGTCGGAATAACGGAGTCAGTCGCTTGTTGTCTAAATTCTTCTTGTTGTTTACTAAATAAATCACATGCCATTTTTATTTCGGCTTCCGATTTTCCAATCCATTCTTCAGGATGTCTGCTTCTCAACCTATTCTCTATGTAATCAGGAGATATTGTAAGCAGCACACACTTTGCACCCATAGCAAGCAACTGTGCTTCTATTTGTTTCATTTCATTCACTTCAGAATCAGAAAATGCTACTCTATGATTTAAATGAAACCTTTCTAAAATAAAAAATATACCTTTGGAACGTTGCACTTGCCCAAGTTCTCTTGCCCATTCATTTAATTTTGTTAACATCAACGTTCGATCTTGAAGAAGTGATAAATGTTCTCTTCGGTTTAGTGCTGTTATTTCTCCATTGACTCTATGTAAAACTTGAGAATAATGTTCACTCAGAATAACAACACTTCGTTCAGCATCATCATCGTTAGCCTGCAATTTCTTTAACGATTTTAATACAGAAGTTTTTCCAGCGTTAGAATTACCTTCTAAGATTATTCCGTTAAATTGGTTCATTTTCTATATACCCCTTACCCATAGCAACTAAATCTAAGAACATGTTCTTAAAAACATCAAACACCTTATTCAAAACGATCACCCCATAGCACCTCTTTCGCTATTATTTCACTTTGGAAAATTTACTTCTATTAGACGCTGCATCTGCATCAAATTCAATAATATTTCCAAATATAAAGCTCCCCAATGATAATAACAATGAAAATAAAAAGAAGGATTAAAAGACCAAGTGATAGTGCAAGACCATTTACAATTAAAGATGACATTCCCAAGAAATTTCTCTTTTTCTTAATACTTAATACACCGAATACACAGCCTAACGCCCAGATGAACAATACCAAATAGAACGTGTTAGACAATATAATCCCTGTCACTGCACATAACATAGAGAAATATTTAAAAATAATGAACACTTCCTCTAATCATCTTTTATCAAACATCCTTCTGCCTCTTGCCGTATTGCTGCAGAATTGCACCTTATCTATATCAAAGAAATTTTGATGAAACTAGTAATTGGCATAGTTATTGTTTCAGAGTGATGTATGTACATAACTTACCTTATATCCATCTCCAAGTTCCTCTTTCAATTTTTGGTGCAAACGGATTCCTTTTTCATTATGAGACTTAATTAAAATAGCAGTATCATCCGTTATTTTTTCGCCCCAATCCGACTGTTCCAATATGTCGCCATATTCAACAATCCATTCCATTAAATCAGTTTTCAATCGTTGTGAAAGAGGGAAATCATTAATTTCCAGATTAAAGCCACACATTGAGCACCACAAAGGATCAGCGCTATGATCAGCTTCCATCTTGTAGGAATCGTGCGAACATTTGAAGTTTTTCACTATCATCTCCCCCTTTATTTAACATTACATCACCTATGGATATTTAGTTTAAAAATATTCAAGTAATGGTTTACATGCCATATACAAAATAAAAATGAGCATTACTAAAATAAACCAAGAATACGAATGTTTTTTATTTCTTAAGATATCGTAAGTAAAAGCGACTATTAGACCTATAAGAGATATTCCAGCAAAAATTGAAATGATGGTTAAGAAAACGTACATAATGACTTTATCCCCCCTGTTGTGAACGAAATAGCCTTAGCTATGTAGTAATTTCCCCAGTAATCCAACCTTCCACAAATTTTTCTAATGACGAAGCAACCCACGTCCTACTGTCATCTTCATGATTCCATACATAAATATCCTCTGTTTGAATACTTCCGTTTAATATTTTATAGCCAAATAGGTCACCACACCCGTCATCTGCAAAAAATAATAAGTGATCAAATGGCATATAAATATCTTTATAGTCATCAAAGTTTCTAAAAAATAAATTATCCTCCACTACTCGTGAAGTTGACCATATTAAAGGACAGTCGAAACTATCAAAAATCCCATTGGTTTCGCTATATAATTCCAGCAACTTTTTATGTAATACTACATTTAGTTTCTCACTAATTTGACTTATTTCCCGGTTTGATGCTGGGGGCCGGAATGTATACTCTTTTGATATCGAACTTATAAAATACTTCCACATCTATGGAACACCGTCCTTTAATTAGGATAATAATTTTCATAATTTCTATGTTTGATAATTGTAAATTCAGTCATCACTAAATCTATCTAATTAAACATTACCAATAGGCTTTCTGCAAACTCCCATCTTAAACCCATTTTGATTCAGTACTTTCTTTAGATTAACTATAGGTGATCCTTGATTAACTTGTTGAAAAATTACTTCTATATTTGCTCTTTCCTGTTCAGAAATCGTTTCTTTCACAAGCAATTTTTGAAAATAGTTACGGATTTCTAAGGGAGAAATGTTCCCAGCAATGGAAGAAAGACGGTCAAATCCCTGTAATACTTTCTCCTCTAATTCTAGTTCTCCACCAGCATAGTAATGAAAATTGTTCCTGTTAATCTCTTTTTTTAGTAATCTGATTTTTGCTTTATCACCGGCTTCTTTCAATCCAACAACTAAATCTATGCTACTTAATTCAGCAATACTTGTTACCGATAAATCAAATCCAGTTCTTTTCGGATTATTATATAAAATAGTTGGTTTATTACTATAGTTAATAATGGTTTTTGTATAAACCAAAGCCTCTTCCTGCGTTGGTAACACATATGGTGAATAGCCAAGCAAAATGCCTGATATTTTAGTATTGGAGATAGCCATCGCAAGTTCTTCAGCCTCTTTTTGTCTGATTGACGATACACCAAAGATAATTTCCATATTATTCATCAAATCGCATTCTACTTCCAAACTTTTTACTAATTCAATCTTTTCTCTAAGGTTCAGACTATGCTGTTCTCCAGTGGATCCTGAGACAAGAACAGACTTGATTCCTTGTTTATACAGATGGTTTATATATTCGATGGTTCCCTGAACATTTAATGATTCGTCGTCAAAAAATGCAGTTGGTACAGCAATATGAAATGTTTCTTTTAACATATATATTCTCCTTCGTATAGCTGAATTTTTGTGTATTGGTTGCTTGTTTAAGTTACTTTATATGGTACTAATACGGCGTTAGAAGAAAATCAATAAATAGCAATTGTATATCCATTCTCATTTAATACACTTAGCCTAATAAAAACAATATAATAGAAAAAATGATTAGTATAAAAGTTAAAAAGAGAAAAATAAAACTCCATTTCCTTCTTATTACAATCTCTATCTATTTTAACATAATATTACAATTATTCTATTATATTTCTACATTAAACACCTTAAAAACACGTTCACCATCTCACTCGTGAACGTGTTTTTAAGGTACTAATTGAGCTCAATTTTTTTCATGACTTTCGCAAACTTGGTTACAGCGGCCCGGGCGCTATTTTTATATCTATTTTGCTGATCTGTCAAGACATACAATCACTGTAATAGCATTCAATAAAAGTGTTCCGATCAGAAGCACTCCTCCTACCCGAACCACCGCCCCGCTTGTGTCCATTAAAGCAGACCAATCCTCAATCTCTACCAGATGATAATCATAGACTATTTGGAAATATAGCGATATCGCACAGGCACTGATGCTGATAACGGCAAGTACGCCCCAATTCCTGTAGTCATTGTTTTTATATCGCACGAGATTAATAACTGGAAGTGTCCAAGCAACAAGTCCAAGTATGAGACTGCCTAAATTAAACAAACCCCAATCCATCACTTTTTATCCTCCTTCTTATTTTTCGATTCATAGTATTTGTTCATAAAATAAATCTGAAACCCGGTAAATATCAGAAATGCGACGATGGCAACTAATCCAAGACTAAAGAATCTTAAGGAAATGACTAGCCCAATGAGAATACCGATTAAAATAGCCATCATTATCATATTATTGATTCTCCGTTTCACACCTTTCATCAGCTTCCTGTCATCCTGTTCTTCATCAGGGAATTCATCCATAGGCAAATCACGTTCAGCATTTTTAAGAAAATGGCTGCAATCTTCATCACAAAAGTGAAGATGCTCTTCAATAAACTGATTACTGTCTTCACTTGTAAGCTTTTCAACATACATCGGAATTAAATCCTTCACAATTTCACATTTATTCATCTGCATCACCTCCATTGATCATTGAAACGAGTCTATTTTTCGCTCTGTAAAAATTCACCCTTGCCCACTTATCCGACTGGTTCATGATTTCCCCAATTTCTTTGAAGCTCAATTCGCTGTACAGACGCAAGATAACGACATCCTGCTGCGGTTTCTTTAGTTTCTTGATTGCAGTTAACAGATTCATTGCATTTTCTTTCTTTAAATAGATATCCTCTGGGGTTTCCTTATTGGAAAGGTCGTTCTCTAAGGCAGAGATATCAGCAGCACTTTGCACATTCACATTCTTATGTTTCTTCAAATAGTTGTAAAAGGTATATTTGGCAATTTGAAAAAGCCAGGTAGATAGTTTGCTGCGACCTTTGAAACTGTAAATAGATTTAAAGGCTCTCAGAAATGTTTCCTGCGTTAATTCTTCCGCAATGAATTTGTTTCCAGATAAGAAGAACAAATATCTATAAATCTGTTTTTCATATTTGATGTACAACTGCTTAAACTCATCCAATTACGTACCTCCTTTCGAGAGGGTTCATTATGTAAGTGTATATATAAAAGAAAATGTTACATATTTTCCACTTTTGTTTCGTTTTTTTCTAAACGATACAAATCTCTTGTTTCTGCTTCCCACTTTTGGCTCCATTCTCCCTAAACGATACAAACCTTTTGCTACTGCTTCCCACTTTTGTTTCCTTTCTCTCTAAACGATACAAATCTTTTGCTACTGCTTCCCGCTTTTGGCTCCTTTCTTTACCAAAAGATACGAACATCTCACCTCGCGCTTCTAGCCAAGGCTATGTAGAATATTTTTTTAATGAGTAGCTTATTTGCTTTCCTGCCTGCTTCATAATCTCATCATTTATACTAACATAATATTACATTTTTACTTTTTATATTTTCAGTTTCCCTACAGCAAAAAGTGTTCCATTTTCTAAATCATTTGTAAAATCGTATAAAAAACGGCAAGTATAAAAGTATTTCTCTTATACTTGCCGTTAGCTATTTGACTGTACAACACAAATGAACGGTATTACTCACTCTAATGCTTTTCATTTTCACTTCTGAACGAGTGCACGCCCTTTTCCTGTGGTCATTTTTACAACGGACGCGACAAACATAATGAACCCCAGGATGAATAAAATGGTAAATAAATCATGATATGCACCTAGTATGGCAGATTTTTTGACGGTCCCTTCTAACTGACTTGATGCCTCTTCGACATTTACATGTTGCTTGATTTCTTGATAGTGAATGGTATTCTGTCTTAGCAATAGCCAGCCAACTAACGGAGACAGAGTCGCGCCTATAAAGTTGCGGATAGAGTGCAACGTAGCGGACCGCATGGATGCCTGATGGATATCACCAGCTAAGGCCGTACCCAGTGCTCCTGATACAAGAACCATACTTACTCCACAACCAAGGCATGCGATTTGAAAATATAAGAATGGCAAAGATATATCTGTCTCAATTACCATCCATTGGAAACTCACATAAAGCACCACAAGGGATCCCAGCATACCAAGCACCCCTGCTCCTAATTTATCATAGAGCAGCGTTTTAAGAATGGCGCTGCCTATAATGCCAACAAAGAACCAGGCATAAAAGTAAACGAAATGCAAATAAGAAAGATCCATATTATGTTGCAAAAAGCCATTAATGCCAGCAATAGCTATAATCAGTGAAGCATGTGAAACGACAGCCATGATTGTCCCGGACACAGGCTTTGCCGCCTTTAGTGTCCGAAAAGGAACTAATGGTGCTTCAGCTTTTTGGTCAACATAAATAAATAAGCCCAATAATAGGAGTCCGATTCCTAGAAACGGCCATACATAAAGGGATGAAAATCCTTCGTTAGTCAAACGACATAATGGGACTGCGAACGAAAGGATGGTGGCACACAGCAACACTACTGCTTTTTTATCGATACGGGTTTGTTCCTGGACTGTTTCTTCCTGTCTCGGCAGTCCGAAATAACCGATGATGAAGCAGAGCAAGGATGCGATCACATTAAATAAAAACAGCCATCTCCACGAATCTGTGTATAAGGATAACGAGCCACATAAAGCTCCAAGAGCACTGGCACCGAACAATCCAGTGATAATCATAAGTAAAAATAAGTTTCTGATTTTATTCGGAAACGATCGTAAACTAACAGGAAGGATGGTTAAAAATAAAATGCCTGATCCAAATCCTTGAACCACCCTTCCTATACTCAATGTCACAATCCCAGTAGACACGACATCTATAACCGATCCACACAAGAATATCAACGTAAACAATAAATAATTTCTACGCAACCCTAATTGTCTGGTAAGAACGGGGCCAAGCGGCACACCTAGGGCAAAAGCCAAATTAGACAAAATGGATGGCAAAAGTAAATCATCTGAACTTATGTGAAGCCCATTTTGAATCACCCCCTGATTTAAAACATAAGAAAGATTAGAAAAATACTGCGCTCCTATCGCGAAAATCGTTAGAAAAGAGATCACTAGATATGGCGGTATCGCCATTTTATTTCTCGTTGGTTCTAATCTTTGAAGCTGTTGACTCATCTATTGTCCTCCCATCACAAGGAACAGACTGACTCCTTGCAAAGTTAATTTGTATAATACAAGTTGTATTATACAACGAATGGATTAAAAATAATATTACTTGGCCAACATTTCGAATATGTCTAGCTTATTGCTTATTTTGAAATGTTGTTAGTGACCAATCACTTCGTCCTGTGGGGCATATTTCCGGAGCTTTGCTACGCACATACTATTTGTCACGATAAAAATATAGAAACTGTTAACATCGGCTTTAATGAGGTAATTATATGCTTTCTGCTTATAGAAAAAAGCCACAATCATTCGCATGTGAATGATCATGGCCCTAGCCCTCGCTTA
Source organism: Gracilibacillus caseinilyticus (assembly GCF_022919115.1). NCBI lineage: Bacteria > Bacillati > Bacillota > Bacilli > Caryophanales > Bacillaceae > Gracilibacillus > Gracilibacillus caseinilyticus. The sequence goes on from NZ_CP095072.1 coordinate 230,390, forward strand.
CTTATTCCACTTTTTAAAAGATTGATTCAGACGGCTCAAATTCATCTCCAACTGATTAAGTTCCTCCTTCGACCAACCTTCAAGAATCTCATCATATCCAGCAGCGCGTGCCTCTTGAACTCTACTCAGGGCCGCGCTTCCTTCTTCTGTGATTTGCAGTAGGCTAATTCGGCGATTCTTAGGATCCGCTTGCCGAGTTATATATGCTTTCGTTTCGAGATTTCTGACTTGTCTACTTGCTGTTGAAATGCTGATCATTAATTGCTCAGCCAGAACATTAATCCCTAACGGCCCGCTTGCTTGCAATTGATATAATATAAGATATTCTGATCGATCCAAAACACCCAACTTTGGACTATGAGCCGTTGTCAAACGGACCAACAACGCAACTTGATATTCAATACTTTGGAGTGCTTCCCGTTTCAAAATATCCCTCCTTCGATATGTGAAACGTAATAAAAATAATATGTACTAACCGCTACCAGTATATCATATTAGAAATAAATGAAAGGAAAGGGCATTGGGATCAAACCCATTAAAAAGACAAATACACTAATAAATACGGAATCTCGTATGCGTTTTGTTGGTGTTGCGATAGAATGCTTTTCATTACTATAACCAATGGAAATGAGGAAAAGGTATCTACAACAATAATCACATCATACAGGAGCATAGATCTTTGACCAGAGCAGTTGTCCACGAGGAGAAGCTGCCCCACTTTCTTCAACCATATTTCAAAGAAGCACAGAATATCCTGTGCTTTTAAATAAAAACATTACTTCGACTTCCCACCAAATGCCGGAATAACAATCTCGTCTGTAATCCGTCAGCACATTCGTTTCTATTACGCCAGCGGATATAAACGTCACCCTGATAAACAAAACGAATAACAATTTATTTGCTTCCCAGTGCAATAGACGGTTAAAATATACATTTGTGATTAAATAATTTAGAGGGTGACAAGCATGAATGCAACATCTAAGAGGATTATGATTTATATTGGTGTACTACTTATCTTTACTCTTATTATCTTACTTATGACCTTTTTTCAAAAAGATCCTAATACGCCAAACACTGAAGAAACCATTACCCAATCGAAGTATGAAGGGGTAGACATCGTCACAGACGTTACTTATGATGATTATAGATCTGCAATACACTATCCTGCATTTGAAATAGCAGAATTAGATGATGAAATTGCATCATATGTACAGGAAACAAAAGATAATTTTTTTGCTGATTTAGAAGATAAAGATCCAGAATGGTTAGAGAAAAGGTCAGCATCATTCTCTCTATCATTTGATATTTTTCCAATACAAGACAATTTGTATTCGATTGTATTTTACAAAGATACTTATTTAGGCGGAGCAAATATGCAACAGGAGTCAAAAGTCTATCTGGTAGATTTAGAGAATGGCCAATTCATTAAACAAAATGAGATTATTGCCAATACAAAAGAAAACAAAGATCAATTGTATGATCAGCTCAAACAAGCTTTTATTCAATCTGAAGACTACCAAGATTTTTTCTTTGAAGAAGAATTACATAAATGGTTTTATGATGAATCCACTCCATTCTCCAATATGTACATCGAAGAAGATCAGCTTGTATTCATCTTTAATGAATATCAGGTTACAGCAGGTGCAGCAGGAAGACCTGTCATCCGCATTCCGTTAAATGATATAAAAGGTATCATTTCGAAAGAATGGAAGGATAAACTCAAAATAGAAGAAGAGGAATCAGAAGAACAAGAGAAACCAACCGAGCCAGAAGATGATGAAAGTGAAGGTAAAGGAGATGCAACAGAGTCAAAGATTCCGGATGATGCTAAGAAAGTAGCAATTACCTTTGACGATGGACCACACCCTGAAAACACGTTAGAAATTCTCGATATTCTCGATCAATATGAGATGAAAGCCACCTTTTTCATGCTCGGAAGTCGCGTTGATTTCTACCCAGATATCGCCAGAGAAGTAGCGAAGAGAGGACATGAAATCGGCAATCACACCTGGCACCACAAAGACTTAACAACGGTAGGCAAAGCCAAAATTAAAGAGGAAGTGCAGTCAACAGCGGATGTGATCAAAGAAGCAACTGGCGAAGCTCCCACCGCATTCCGTCCACCATACGGAGCAATTAATGACGAGATTCGAAGCGTAGTAGACTTAGATTCTACACTTTGGACGATTGATACAGAAGATTGGAAGTCCCACGATCCCGACGCCATTCTGCAAATGGTAAAGGATACTATCGAAGATGGTTCGATTATCCTTATGCACGATATCCATTCAACCACAGTTGATGGATTTAAGAAGGTAGCAGCTTACTTAAAACAAGAAGGCTATTATGCCGTTACCGTGTCTCAATTAAATGAGTAACAAGCAAGGAATCACTTGATTCCTTGCTTTTTTTCTCCAAATTTACAAACACTTCATCAAAACATAACTTTAATTAAAACCCTCTTAATATTCATCTGTAATAATGGTAGTCATAATACCACTACTCAACACAAGGAGGCATTTTTCCATGTCAAAAATTAAATTCTCATTTTTACTCATCAGCATTCTTACTATTTTTACTCTATTAGCTGGATGTGGACAAACACAGGAAGGCAATGCAAGCAGTGTTTCCGGTGAGCTAAACTTCTACACCTCTCAACCTGACGCAGATGCGGAGAAATTGATTTCCGCTTTCAATGAGCAATATACGGATGTGAATGTAACGGTATACCGATCTGGCACTGAGGAAGTCATCAGTAAGGTCCAAGCAGAGAAACAGGCAGGAGAAGTCCAGGCAGATGTGTTATTAGTAGCAGATGCTGTCACATTTGAAAGCTTAAAAAAACAAGACATGTTACTGGAATACAAATCCAGCGAGGCAGAGCAAATTCCAGATTCGTTTGTCGACTCTGATGGTATGTACACAGGCACAAAAGTAATGTCCACTGCTTTAGTGGTGAACAAAGAGAAAGTAAGCGAGATGCCGACTTCATGGAAAGTACTTACTGATGAAGGTTCATCAGGTCAAGTGGTAATGCCTAGTCCGCTTTATTCCGGGGCAGCTGCCTACAATTTAGGTGTTCTGACTCGACATGACGATTTCGACTGGGAATTCTATGAAAATATCCAAGCAAACGAACCAATGATCACGCAAGGTAATGGCGACGTGTTGAAGGCAGTAGCAAATGGTGAGAAATCATATGGTATGGTCGTCGACTTCATTGTCGCTCGTGCAGAAGCAGACGGATCACCGGTAAAGCTTGTTTATCCTGATGAAGGTGTACCCGTGATAACAGAACCAATTGGAATCATGAACAATACAGACAATCAGCCTGCCGCCAAGGCATTTGTTGACTTTGTCTTGTCACAAGAAGGGCAAGAATTGGCAGCGGAAATTGGTTATACCCCGATCCGAGAAGATGTCTCAGCACCAGAAGGCCTGAAAACCATTGAGGAAATGAATGTACTGGATGCAGATATCAATGAACTGTATCAAAACCGCGAATTAGACAAGGAACAGTTTAACCAATTATTTGGAGAATAAGGATGAGGACAGCATGGAGAACCCTAACCGTAGAGAAGTAATGCCAACTCTGGCATTACGTTCTCTTTTTTCACATAAAAGCATCATCAGGATTTTAGCGATACTTGCGATTTGTGTGATTTTTCTTTTACCAATTTATCGCTTAATCATGCTTAGTTTCACTTCTGATGGTAATCTAACGTTCGCAAATTACACGACCATTTTGCAGGATGCTGCTACATGGCAGGTCATGAAAAATACACTGATTGTGGTTGCGGGATCGACTGTGATTTCCCTTATTATTGGCGTTTCACTGGCATGGTTAGTAGCGTACACCGATATCAGAGCGAAACGAGTGATGCAGCTTTTTATTGTATTACCCTTTGTGATCCCGTCTTATATCACAACCTTAGCCTGGACACAATTTCTAGGAACGGACGGGCTGTACATGAAACTTGCTTCTCTGCTTCCTTTTAGCGTGGAGCCTATAAATTTGTATAGTCTGGCAGGCATCATTTTTGTCCTTGGGCTTTCGCATTATCCACTTGTTTATTTACTTACGGTCAGTGTCTTTGGCAAAATACCGCGGGAGCTTGAATTAGCTTCACGGGCTTCAGGTGCAAAACGATGGACCACATTTCGAAAAGTAAACGTGCCACTGGCCATGCCGGGTATTGTCAGTGGAGGGTTTCTCGCATTTCTGGCAAACCTGGATAACTTCGGGATACCAGCTTTTCTCGGCATACCGGCACAAATTAATGTGTTAAGCACTTATATTTATCAGCAAGTAGTCGGCTTCGGTCCTTCCGCTTTCGCCAGGGCAGCAACCTTTTCGGTTTTACTAGGCATGGTGGCGTTGATCGGGACAGCGATTCAATGGCTGTTTTTACGAAAATCAAAACGGTTAGAAACGACGATTGAAGATAAACAACCACGCTATTTCTTAGGAAAAAGAAAATGGCTGATCGAGCTGATCATCTGGCTATTTTTCTCTCTTACCGGCGTCGTACCGCTAATCTCAATGGGAATGACATCGCTGATCACGGCGTATGGTGTTGATTTTTCATTACAAACCATTAGTCTGGAAAACTATCAATTTATCCTGAATACGAGTTCCAAAGCAAAAGAAGCGCTAGGTAACAGTGCCATGCTTGCCGGTGTCACCGCGGTTATCGGGATCGTAATCGGTACAGCTATTGCCTATCTTCGTGTACGAAAGCCAAATTTTTTAAGTAAGTTTACCGAGGTGTCGATTGGATTGCCATATGCACTGCCGGGAACCGTAATGGCTTTATCAATGATTTTCGCCTGGATGGAGCCTGTTCCTGGATGGAATCCTGGCATTTACGGATCGATCATGATCCTTTTTATTGCTTATATCACGAGATTTCTAATTTTACAAGTAAGAGGAAGCATTACAGCGATTATGCAGGTGGATCTGTCGATGGAAGAGGCGGCACATGTAAGCGGAGCGAAAGGATGGTCGAAATGGCGTAAGATCTTACTGCCACTCCTTTTCCCTGGTGTCTTAACTGGCGCTTTTCTCGTTTTCCTTAGTGCTTTAACCGAGCTCACCGTGTCCTCCTTGCTTTGGTCCTCTAATTCAGAAACAATTGGCGTTGTTATCTTCGGCTTTGAACAGGCAGGTTACACTACCTATTCGACTGCTTTCTCGAGCCTGATTGTGATGCTGATCATCTTAGGTTTTACGATTTTGTATTTGGCACAGTCCTATTGGAACAGAAAGGTAGGGAAACGTACATGACCACCATCATTGAAGATTTATTGAAAAAATTTGAACAGACAACCGCTTTACAAAACATCAATATCTCGATTCAGGACGGGGAATTCATCGCAATTCTCGGTCCATCCGGTTGCGGCAAAACAACCTTACTGCGCTTACTGGCTGGTTTTGACTCACCATCAGATGGAAGTATAACGATTGGTGATCAGCAAATGAGCAATAAGTATGTCACGCTGCCACCCGAGAAGCGGAACATTGGCATGGTTTTTCAATCCTTTGCGCTATGGCCACACCTGAATGTTCGAAAACATATCGAATTCCCTCTGCTCCACCATCAATATGTACCGACAGATATTCGCACCAATACTGCTCAGCGAGTGGATGAAGTGATGGATATCATTGAATTAACCGAGCTAGCCAACCGGATGCCTAGTGAGTTGTCAGGTGGTCAGAAGCAGCGTGTGGCACTGGGACGAGCGATTGCATCAAAACCAGAGCTTCTATTAATGGATGAACCGCTCAGTAACCTGGATGCAGAGCTGCGAATGGAAATGCGCAAAGAAATTCAAGAACTGCACCATCTCACAAACGCAACGATCGTATATGTCACCCATGATCAGGCAGAAGCGTTAGCTATGGCTGACCGGATTGTTGTGATGAATAAGGGTGAGATCGAACAGATTGGCACACCAGAGGAAATTTACAGTCGTCCGACAACAGCGTTTGTTGCTAATTTTGTAGGAAAAGCGAATTTAATGGAAGGAACATGGGAAAGCGATCAGTTCACACCTGCCTCCTATCCCGCTATCACATGGCCGGACTTAGGTGTTTCAATTTCATTAAAGAAAAAAGGAATTTACCCGATTCGACCTGAACAGCTTGTGATTTTGAAGGATGACCAGGAAGGGATCGAGGGGCAGATTACCAGTGTTCAATATCAGGGAAAAGAGATTCATTATACAGTTCGGGCTGATGAGCTTGATTGGGTTGTGCATAGTGGAATGATAAAGAAGTTTCAGTTGGGGGAACGGGTTGTGTTGCAGTTGAAGGTTGGGGTTAGAAATAAGCAAAAGGATGTTGTGTATTCGTGATGGTTAGAGTATAGCTACTAGAAGGTGCTATCAGAATCAGGTGCTGATAGCATTTTTGTATCTACGGCAATCGCTCGATACCTTTTACAAAAACGATTACCTTAACCACTTCTTTCAAGCCAGGACTCCCTACTTGCACCTATTATTCTAACTTGGTAAACTATCACTTGTATGTGCAACGAATAATACATGATTAGCGCCAACAACACATTATGATTTCATGATTGTGTGCTGAAAAGCTCCATGTTGGCCGCCGTATAAATAGAAAAAATTGCTCATCAATATTTATTTACTGGAGGTAAACAATGAAAGTAGCAGCTATTGTAGGAAGTATACGTAAAGATTCATATAATTTACAGCTAGCGAAGCATGTTCAACGACGTTATGCAGATCAAGTCGAGGTAGAAATTCTAGATTTAACTCCTCTCCCAATGTATAACCAAGATATAGAGTTAGATGCACCAAAAGAGGTTCTTGATTTCAAAGCAAAAGTAAAAGAAGCGGACGCAGTGCTTTGGATCACGCCTGAATACAATTCCTCTATTCCAGGTGTATTAGGAAATGCGATTGATTGGTTAAGTCGTGTCGACCAAGTAATGATTGGCAAACCATCTATTATTATGGGGACTTCAATGGGAACATTAGGCTCCGTTAAAGCACAGATGCATTTACGAGATATTTTATTTGCGCCTGGATTAAATTCGCCAGTGCTTAGTGCCAATGAAGTATATGTAGGAGCTGTGCATACGAAATTTGACACAGAAGGCAACTTAACAGATGAATCAACGATCGCCTTCTTAGATAATGTGATGGCTAATTCACAAGAGTGGATGAAGCAATACGTATAATACAAACACCTCTTCCTTTTTCAAAATAGGGAAGAGGTGTTTTTTCATATCTAGCAATCTATAATGGCGAAACCATGAACTCAAAGGTACACCTATCCTAACTGACGCTTAAACACATTTCCAGCAACAAAATAAGCAATAACCATAATAGCCGCACACCAACCAAGCGCAATCCAAATACTGCTACCAACAACCCCATCATACAAAAGGGCTCGAATCGAATTCACTATAGTTGTCACCGGCTGGTTCTCCGAGAACGCACGTACTATCGCAGGCATGGTTTCAGTCGGGACAAAAGCCGAACTGATAAACGGCAGAAAAATTAGTGGATACGAATATGCTGTCGCCCCTTCCATCGATCCTGCTGTTAATCCTGGGATGACCGCAAGCCATGTCAGTGCCAGCGTAAACAATCCCAGTATCCCTGCTACTGCAAACCAATCCAAAATACCTGCATTAGAGCGGAATCCCATCAAGAGCGCAACGAGGATAACAATAGCGATAGTGAGCGTATTGGATATAAGTGATGTCCACACGTGCGCCCACAATACGGAAGAGCGCTTGATCGGCATCGTAATGAAACGCGTCATCAACCCGCTCTTTACATCGTTAAAAAGTCACAAAGAAGTGTAAGCAACGCCTGATGCGATCGTAATCAGCAAGATTCCCGGCAATAAATAATTTACGTAGTTATCCGTGCCTGTTTCGATAGCACCGCCAAATACATAGACAAACAACAGCATCATCATGATCGGCGTCACCGCCACCGTAATAATCGTATCCGGACTACGCATGATATTTCGCATTAAACGTCCAAGCAATACTCCTGTTCTATTTTTCATTTAGATCTCCTCCTTTTTTGCCGACGATTGCGAGGAAAATTTCCTCTAGTCTCGATGTATTCTACTTTCGCTGGCGGGAACATCTCTTTGAGCTCAGCCAAGGTACCGGTCGTGATGATTTTTCCACCATGTAAAATGGCAATACGGTCTGCCAGTTGTTCTGCTTCCTCCAAGTACTGGGTCGTCAGCAATATCGTCGTGCCACCACTAGCAAGCTCCTTAACCGTATTCCAGACTTCCTTCCGTGCTTCAGGATCAAGCCCTGTCGTCGGTTCATCAAGAAAAATGACGGCAGGCTTCCCAACCAGGCTCATGGCGATGTCCAGCCGGCGCTTCATCCCGCCGGAATACTTATCCACGCGGGTGTCGGCCGCATCGATCAAGCTGAATCTTGTAAGCAGATTATCAGCAGCTTGAGCAGGATCGAGTACTCCTCGCAATTTAGCAATCATCAACAGGTTCTCCCTTCCTGTCAGCATCCCATCTAAAGCGGCAAACTGCCCCGTCAGACTAATGCTCTGGCGAACGGAATCCGGTTGACGCTGTACGTCAAAACCGCTAATACTAGCTTCACCATCGTCTTGCTTCATCAGCGTCGAGAGAATGTTAACCATTGTCGTCTTGCCCGCTCCATTTGATCCAAGCAGGGCAAAAATTTCACCACGTTGCACCTCAAATTCCACTCCCCTTTTTTGTAGTCTTGTTACAGAAATCGTTGCATTACTCATACATTTTTCCTCCTTTTTCATTGTCAGCATTACACTATTTAGTTATACCGATAATCTGTATCACTTAGTACTAAGCTAAAAATAAAACTGAATAGTAAAGTTGATAACTTACCATTATAATCAGCTATTCAGTCGATATTATCTGCGATTTTTTTCATACTAGATGTTTCTGCTATTTTTTCTTACCCTTATCGGCTTTATGTTTGACCGATTCTTGATAGAGATCCGCGTAAGTTTTTGAATCTTCAATCAGCGCATCACAGAAAGCAGCAACGTCTGATCCTGTGATTTCAAGCACACCTTTCCCATTAGCTACGCCTTCCTCAAAGAAGTTGAGAATGTCTGAGAGCGGTCCTATCCCTTCATGTAGCTCAACAGGACCCACTTTAAAAAGATATTTTTGTATCTCTTTATAGACAATCTGGTAATCCTGAGGAAGTGCACGGACACGTGAAACATGGGCTCTCCATTCTTTTTTGCCTTCCATAATTTTTTTGATGCTCATTTTAGTCCTCCTAATTTTCTTGCTACGTTCTTGTTGAGCTGCTCACGCCATTTATCTCTATATGTTTTTGCACCTTCGTCCCCAACAAGTGCTGCACAAAAGCCTTTCATATCATCTCCCAGTACTTCTTCTATACTCTGTCCGTCTGCTGCTGTAACTTCCAGCAGTTCAAGAGCACTGTCCAGAATCGGCATCAAATTACGACCGGTGAAATCACCGTGAAGCCATAGATTACTTTTTATTTCTTCCCAAGCAGTTTGATAGTCAGCTGGCAAGACCTTTGCTCGTGCTTCAAAGCCCTTCATTTCTTTCGTCATATCACTGCCAGTTATTTTTTCAAAAAAGTTCATTATAGTCTCCTTCCCACACCTTTTAATTGCTCCTGTTAATTTCTTTCGTCCTCAGTTCGTTCATTTTGTTCGAAACGAATTCCCATTTCCTCCAAAAAAGCGCAAGGTGTTCCTGACCTGCTGCGTTAAGCTTGTAAAATTTTCGTGGCGGTCCTACAGTGGATCGCTTTTTCTCGATGTCAACCAAATTGTTTCTCTCCAACCGCATCGTAATCGTATAGACGGTGCCTTCCACTACATCGGAGAAGCCCAATTTTCGCAGCTGCTGTGTGATTTCATAGCCGTATGTCTCACCTCGACTGATGATCTCCAGCACACAACCTTCCAGCACCCCTTTCATCATTTCTGTGTTATTTTCCACATTCATCCCTCTTTTGTATTCACTTTTTAGTACTCTGTAATACCGGTATTCTGTATTGCTTATTACTAGTATATAGTAATGCATATTAGTGGTGACTGTCAAGCACATTTTATTAATAAAGCAGGCATAATTCGCCTGCTCCATAAATCAAATGTTAAGTTAGATGGGGTTGATCGATCATCTGTGATGGTTATTAGACAGAGTAATTATATAGAAGTACGGTTTGCTTGAAAGAGAATTTCTTACGTTCATTACACTTTTCTCTTTCCTCGCTTTTGATCGAATAGCGTGTGCTTTCGTTACGCTCTCCTCTTATGATGTGTACATAAGAAATCAGCATTTTAATTTCTTACGTACACTTACAAATCACCCATCTCTTTAAGATTTGTTGATAGGTTGCGGTTCTTTTATGAGATCTCTTTATTTTGTTGTAAGGATTTATGATATTGGCGAGCACAACATTTCATAGGGTTATACGTGAAGAGGATGGATCGTTGATGTTCATGATGAGGATCATGGAATATAATTGTAATCTTTCTTTTCCAATTAATCTACAGGAAGTATATCATAGTAAGGCAGTCAATAAAGCAATAACATTTTTTACGCGAAAATTTTCGATACCTACTATGTTTATCATTCGAATATGAAGGGTAACTAATATATATAGCCCAATTCCAATAGAAAGGATGAACAACTATGTCTAAAAAAACACAGTATCAACCTATAGGAGGAAATGGGGAAGAACCATCAGACGCTCAGGAAGTTATTTATGCAAAAGAATTTAAACGAGCAGATATTGCTGGTGGCTATCGAAAACCTAAAGTAAATGAAGCTAAAAACGAAAACCCTGATTTATAAAGACAGATTAAGTTAGCATAGCTTTGCTTTTACCATAGTGTGAATGGATAGAGATCGTGCAGGTTTATTGTACGATCTCTTTTGATTATGTAAAGCATAAGTGGAATAGCACAAACTAACGGGCATATTGGAGATTAACTGGTAAATTGCTATGCAAAGACCTAAAATACTCGCTTTCATTTTGGATGGATGGTTACTTTTACTATGAATCAAGTAAACGAAAACTGATATAAATCCCAAGGGAATCAAAAGCTGAAAGACACCTTCTGTTGTACTGCGAGAATAAATGGGGGTAATGTAAGTGCTAATCAAAAAATAAAGAAAAACTTTAAAACGTGATTCTTCAGATTGCTTACTCCACCTTACTAAAAAGAAAATAACACTAATTGCAATAATTGTAATGTGGAGAGAGGGTAAAATAATAGCAAAGTTACCAAATACAAATTCCATTCCATAGCCCACTTCTTTCTGAATATAAAGTCATATTTTTTCAGTACAGTATCTTTCATTCATTTAAGCAATAACTCTTGCCCTTCCTTTTGCTGCTTTTACATTCAAAATAAACGACCAGGCAAAAGCAGCTACCAAACCAATCAAAAAGATAGCAAAGTTAGAAAACAAATAACTTTTGAAAATAAAGAAATATAGCTGGTTTGCAAATAAAGCTATTAAGAAAGTGTAAAAGCCTACCATACATCCTTTTTCCCAATTCTTCGATTCGATTTCGGACATCTTTTTAAAGAATATTCCCAATGTGTCACCTCATTTTTTTTCAAAACAGTCTTATATGAATCTGCTTTCTCGTCACCTCACTTACATTTTTTCACAAATCGATAGCAAAGTGAAGATATTTTTTTTGCGCAATAGGAAGATAGTGCACAGTAGGAAACGGGACTTTTTGTTCGAGTTATTACAAAACAAAATATTGATAACGATTTTCATTCACTGTAAAATAGGTATTATCTTTGTCGTTAAAGAAAGAGGTTAATATAATGGAGCGAATCAATTTTTCAGCCGATGCGGTTACTTCAGAAGAGGAACTTCGCAATAGTAGGAACACCACACGAACATGTCATTAAAAAGAATACTTCGTTAATAGATGAACATTGTAAGAGATTTATAGAAATGTCACCACTGTTTTTTCTTTCTTCATCAAATGCGGAGGGAGAATGCGATGTCTCACCAAAAGGAGACTTCCCAAGTGGCGTTCAGGTATTAAACAACAAACAATTAGTGATTCCAGATCGTCCAGGAAATAAACGCGTAGACTCGATCATCAATATTTTATCCAATCCACATGTTGGGCTATTGTTCCTCATTCCAGGACTTGGAGAAGTACTGCGTATAAATGGACGTGCAACCATCATAAAAAATCCCGAGATTCTAAGCAGTATGAGCCTGAAAGGAAAGCCGCCATTATTAGGGATCGGTGTAGATGTAGAAGAGTGCTTTATCCACTGCCCACGTGCCTTGTATCAATCAAAAGTATGGAACTCCGACTCATGGCCAGACAAAGCAGATCTCCCATCCAGTTTAGAAATATTTCATGCAGCTTTACGACATAACGGCGTGGAATTGAAGAAATAAGAGTTTGTTAGATTTCTAAAAATGGAACAAATTTGCTATTAGAATAACAAGCATAACAGCAAGATATATGTAGTTTTTCTTTATATAAAAAAGCAATAATAATTGCTACAGAAATGAATACCCAGAAGATATTATCTGTTAATGGTGGCAACAGGTCAAAAAAATAGATCAATTGACTGCTTTAAAAATAGTATGATTACTAATGCCATTATTAAAATGGAGTCAGTTGTTTTATTTTCTTTTTCCTGTTTATATTAATTTCCACCGAATTCCAAATTTCTGAACTTTGCTCATTAGGTTAAGTGAATAAGTTATATGTGAGAGTCTTTAATCTTAGCTATTATTTTGCTATAGATTACCTTCATATGTGGTTCATCAGAATATGTATTTATTTCTTCAAATGAGATCCACTGAACATCACTGTTCTCATCATCCTTCACAATAAGTGGTGCGTCCTCATCTGCTTCTAACAGATAAGCCACTGACAGGTGCAGGTGTGGTGCTACATACTCCCCTCTTTTTTCATGTCCTAATACAGGTAAAATGTCTAACGATACCATCTCATCAGTGATCGGGCGAATATCTTCCACTCCGGTCTCTTCCTTCACCTCTTTTATTGCCACATACAACAAGTCATCGTCTCCATCTGCATGCCCACCAGCCCAAGACCAGGAATTAAATATATTGTGATGAACCATTAAAGCTTTGTTTCTATTTTTATTTACAACAAAAGCAGAACTGGTTATATGTGCGATTTCGTTATCTCTGGTGAGAAGATCATCAAACTTTTTTATACAGTTAACAACGATTTCTTTATCTTTTTCTTCCTGCTCATTATACGTTTTATAATTAATTATGGATTCAATCCAACTCATGATTTACCTACTTTCTTTTCAGAGCTCTTTACAACTTTCTCTATCTTATCATACTCTCCCGTTCAATTCCTTTTCACCACTGGTATCATAATCGAAACATATAAGCTCCGTTACATTAAGGACCAAAAATTAAAGTCTAACTGCAACCCTGTTCACTTTCTGAAGAACAGGGTTGTAACTGAAAACTATTTCACCTGATTAAGCTGTCACAACTTCCCAACGGGTGTTTCCATTTCTTCTATTAGAGCAACCCAAGATCCAAAACCCGGTGTCTTTAGCGCCAGTTTTCCTTCTATTTTATATTCATTTTTTACTTTTACCCATTCTACTGACACTCGTTTTCCCGGTTTCCAGTGGGCTTCATCGATCTGTAGCCATTGCACACTCCACTCATCATTATAAACCCACAGATCGAGTTCCACTGATTCCTCTTCCGGGAAATAGACCGCATACTGTTGACCTACATTCGCAAAGCAATAGCAATCGTTTTCATTTCTGTTAGTTAAAAAGTGATTAGCAGGCTTACAGGCAAATACGTCCAACCTTTTTACAAGCAGGTCTATTGCTTGAAGCTGTCTCTGTGCTGTCGGAGAAAGGCCCATCCCCCAATTTCCTTCATTTCTATGAAAACGGACGGAAGCACTTCCGCCAAAAACATCGCACCAGAAACGCTGCACTGCTTCTGTTGTCGTACCTGCTGAAGTATCCATTTACTTTTATACTATCATAAACATCAAAGGAATAATGAGGCTATTCAATCAGTGTGCCAAAAAAATCTAACTATTGCAGGTTTATGCCAAATACAAGCATGCAAAAATATCACTCTCGCAATCCAGACTGACTATTGACAACCTGCGCATCAGGTAATCCTAGTATATCTGTGTTTTTAGGTATGTAACCGAGTAGACGAAGCATTGCCGCAATTTGCCCTTTATGGTGGTACTCATGTGTAATAGAATGAATGAATAATTGATGAGGCGTTTTTCTGATAGCTACATTATCTGTTTTCCAAGAAGGTTCCTTTTCAATCGGTTTCTCCCATTCATCGTTAAATGTATGAAACATAGTCTCTACATATTGATCTGCTTGCTGGAAATACCCCTCAATATCCTCTATCTTCATAACGCGTATAGCTTCTTTTGTTAAGAGCGGTGAAGAAGTTTTTGCTAGCACGAATGAACCTAACCAAGCGTGATAACAGCCTGCCACATGGACTAAAGAATCTCTGATACTTTGAAAACCAAAACCTAACTCCTTTGTAATTTCAGTTTGACTGAGCTCTTTACACTGGTCTAATAAAATCTGTCTTGTTTGTTTTACCCATTCATATTCTGCTTTTTCCATAATGATCTCACCTCGTAGTGTTTTAACTGAACATTCCTTCTATTCTATCTAAATGAGTATTGTACAACCTGTTTAACCACCGATTCTTAGCACAATAAGACTGATCAAGTTTTTTCCTTTTTCCTTTCACTATAGTTCCAGATGTAATATATAATCCAAAAAATAATTGGAGGTAGAAACGCATAAAATTTCTGACGTCCTAGAAGAAATATAAACAAGATGCTCATAAATATAGTCGCTGGTGGCATAAGAATAAAATATTTCTTTTTATCCAATTTTAATACCTCGCTTTTTTTAAAACACCTTTTTGTGTGAATTAATTAAAACACCATTTATTTCTACCTTCATTCATTTTTGGAACTATGTTCTAAAGCAACATTTACTGCTTCGATTGCATGAATAACAGTTGTATCGAACAATGGCACTTTTGCATCTTCAGGTTTCACTAATAAGCCAATCTCCGTACATCCTAAAATAATTCCTTCGGCGCCTTTTCTAATTAATTGTTGAATGACATCTTGATAATAATCTCTAGATGAAGACTTAATTTGACCTAAACATAACTCTTCATAAATGACACGATTCACATTAATACGTTCTTCTTTATCTGGTATGACAACGTCGATTCCATTTAACTTCAATCGTGACCTATAAAATTCTTGTTCCATCGTATATTTAGTTCCTAATAATCCTACTGTTTTTATTTTACCTTTTAAAATGTGATTTGCCGTTGCATCGGCTATATGTAAAACAGGTATTTTTATCTTTTGTTCAATATATTCCATTACTTTGTGCATCGTATTCGTACAGATGACGATAAAATCCGCACCTGCTCTTTCTAAAGCTAATGCTACTTCTCCTAAGGTTTCTCCCGCTCCTTCCCAATCACCTTCAGCTTGATAGCTTTCAATCTCATCAAAATCAACACTATATAATAAACATTTTGCTGAATGTAAACCTCCTAATGTATCTTTTACTTCTTCATTAATTATACGGTAATATTCTAAGGAAGACTCCCAACTCATTCCTCCTATAAGCCCAATAGTTTTCACAAACATCTCTCCCTATGATTTTCTATTTTTTACTATTCTAATTCTATTTTTAACTCTTGTAAAACTCTATTATCTGTTTTCAATAAACCCGCTTGCAGTCGTTTATCTTCGTCTGTTGCTATATACCAGACAGAAACTAAGTAATTAAAAAGACACCTACCTTGTTCCATACAGGTGCTTATTTGAAAGACTTTATGTTAAAGAGAAAATTGCTATGAAAGCTGATTATATAAATTGATCCACTGTTTGTACCCAATTGTTGTCCTATTTTTCAGTACTAGTAATCTGTCGTTCGTTTACGTCGAATAAGACATTTTTTCATAGTCTTGCTTCAATAACGAATACATCAATAAATCATCAAATTTTCCGCACGTAAATTCATAATTTCTCAAAAGACCTTCTCGTATAAATCCCTTTCTTTCTACCAATCGTTGTGATGAAATATTAGGAGGTTCAATTAATGCTTGTACCCGCTGCAGATTCAATTGTTCAAATCCGTATGTAATGACTGACTCTAACGCCTCACTGGCCATGCCGTTTCCCCAGTATTCTTTACTTAACTCAAAACCAATTTCAGAACGGCGATGCTCTGAGACGATGTTGAGAAATCCACAACTGCCAATAATCCTTCCTTGCTCTTTTAAGGTAATGCCCCATCTAATGCCCGTTTTCTTTTCAAATATTGCTTGGTACCAAGCAATTTCGTCCAATGCATCATCAATGGAGTCAAAAGGTTCTAACCCATAGTGCTTCATGACATCTTGATCAGACAAATACGCCAGTATACTTTCTGCATCATCTTTGGTTACTTGTCTTAGATTCAATCTATCGGTTTCAATTACAGGAAATCTATTTTCCTCTATCATCCTCATCATCCTTTTTCCATCACCAAATTTTAATTGTGTCCTATTCCAACGATATGCTATGACACTATATTAGCATAAAATTCCATCGTGTCATGTTCGATTTAAAATAATCGGCATTCGCCTCGTATTTTAGCAAGTGTCATCGTTTTTCTTACACTTAAAATTTCACTACATAAGAAAAACTGGGAAAGCCCACCCGATCCTAACTAACCAACTACCTGTAATATGGATTATGTTAAGTGGCACATAGCTGTCATTTTAAATGATTCATGTGCTGGGACACCTTAGACCAGCCACTTTTCGTACTGTGGGAGTCTATGTGTCGGCCTGCGCTTTGGTACAGACTCTTCAAGGAGACAAAACCAGACGGGAAACACCATCATTTGTCTTCTTTCTTTATAAACACTACAAATCTTGTTGCACCGCTTCCCACTTTTGGTTTCTTTCTCGCTAAAGGATACAAATCTTTAGCTACCGCTCTCCTCTTTTGGTTCCTTCCTCGCTAAACGATACAAATCTTTGGCTACTGCTTCCCACTTTTGGTTCCTTGCTGACTAAATGATACAAATCTCGTGGCATCGCGTTCTAATTTTGGCTCCTTTTCTTATCTCGCTAATGAGAGTGATTATATACTTTTCATTCTTATTAGAAAAAGCTCGTCATTCGCCTCGTTTCATAACGAATGCCGAAGTTTTTCTACTTGGTACATTCTAAATTTTCACTACGTCGAACTGCTTCTTCGTTAAAATTTTATGCTTTCTTAACGTGTAAAAATAGACGACCTTTTGATGATCGTCTGTTTGAACGCTTATCCCCCGTAATTACAACTATCCACGCTCTTACAATGTCGTAATAATCGGTCCGTCCTTCGTAAGAATAATCGTTTGTTCAAATTGCGCGACACAGCTTTCGTCGGTTAAGAAGGTCCAGCCATCATCCGATTGGAAAACTTCCTCTTCTAATGTAGAGATAAAAGGTTCAAAGGCAATGACCATACCATCTTTTAAAATTTCGTCATCCCAGCGCGAGTGGAAATTGAAAATATGTGCTGGCGCTTCATGAATTGAGCGCCCAACGCCATGACCGGTAAGATTTTTGATAACCGTTAAGCCATGCTGTTTCGCTACATTGTGTACCGCTTTTCCAAGGGCACTTTTCTTCGCGCCTGGTTTCGCCTTCTCCAATCCCGCATCGAATGCTTCTTTCGCAACGTCACATATTTTTTGTAAAATCATCTCTCCCTGTCCAACAACAAAAGAAATGCCAGTATCTGCGAAATAGCCGTTTTTCGAACCTGACACATCGATATTCACAAGGTCTCCTTCTTGAATGACCCGGTCGCCAGGAATCCCGTGCGCTACTTCTTCATTGATGCTAATGCACGTATATCCTGGAAAATCGTATTCTCCTTTTGGCGCAGATTGAGCTTCTGCCTTCTGAAACATCTCTCCTGCCTTTTCATCAAGTTCTTTTGTAGTCACTCCCGGTTTCGCGGATTGCACTAATTCATCGCGGATTGCTCCGCAAATTTTACCGATTTCTTTTAATCCATTAAAATCCTCTTCTGTCTTTGCTATCATTGTTGTTCCTCGCTTTTTATCTTATTTATGATTATTATTTTAACATAAATGGGAAGGTTGACCTCTATTGTTGAATAATTCAACAGCAGCATACTCGTTTCCATTGATATTTTAATATAGAGGTAGGTGTTATTGCAAAGTATGATGAATGGCATTGCTTTGTTACAAAGTAAATGAAGAAAAAACGGGGATTAGCACTAATGTGTATAGCTACCTATAATACGGATTATGTTAACTAGCTGCTTAGTGATGATATTGATATGTTTCATGTGCTGGGCAACCGCTCCGTCCAACCACTCCGCGTCCTGCGTGGCACGGCTGAAGCTAACTTTGTGAAGAAGACCGCTTCACAAAGTGGATCTTCAGCTCCTGCACGTCCCGCGGGAGTCTACGTGGTTGGCCTACGCTTTTGTTTGACTTTACAACTGATGTATGAGCTAGCATTTTAAGTTTTATCCATACTTGATTAAATCATGTATAAAGTTTAGCACAACTGCTTTTAGCTGTTCCATAAATTGTAGCACTTTACTGAAGCGTAGGAAATATGCGGAGACTCCCATGGATCAGCGCGAGCTGAAGATTAGTAGCCTAGATGAAGCCGTGGTCCCAC
The DNA here is from genome assembly GCF_022919115.1 of Gracilibacillus caseinilyticus. Taxonomy (NCBI): domain Bacteria; kingdom Bacillati; phylum Bacillota; class Bacilli; order Caryophanales; family Bacillaceae; genus Gracilibacillus; species Gracilibacillus caseinilyticus. Next base: position 249,153 of record NZ_CP095072.1, read on the forward strand.
AGGACGCTGAGCATATTTCCGGAGCTTTGCTAAGCAGATGAAACTTAACAAAATTACCACAACGTCAGTCAGTTCCACTATACATAATACGTATTATAAGAATCTATACTTTTATTCGCTAAATCTCAAGATAAAATTATTGTGATTGCGCAAAAAAAGAATACGAACCACATCCAGTTCGTATTCCGCTCTCTTCTATTAAACATTACCATGCATAAGAATTTGGCGCTGCACCATAACCAGGGAAAATCTCATCCAAACGGTCAAGTGATGCTTGATCCAATTTGATTTCCACTGCACGTAAGGATTTTTCAAATTGATCCAGTGTACGCGGGCCTATAATCGGCGCATCTACTGCTGGATTATGCAATACCCAAGCAAGGGCTACATCCGCTTCCTTTTCTCCCAGTTCCTTACAGAATGAAGAGAACGCTTCCAGTTGTGCTCGATGTTTTTCGATTCGTTCAGTTTGAGCAGCTGATCGTGAACCTTTAGCTGGATTTAAAGCATTCCCCCCAAGCAATCCACCATCTAATGGACTCCAGGCAATCACACCAATTCCCTGATCCTTGGCTGCAGGCAGTACTTCCAATTCCGGAAGACGGCATAGTAAGCTGTATTTATGCTGTTCAGACACAATGCCTAAGAAATGACGTTCTTTGGCAGCTGCCTGCGCTTTAATGAGATCCCAACCTGCAAAGTTACTGGAACCTACGTAGTCAACCGTGCCTTTCTGTACTTCCGCCTGAAAAACTTCCCACAGCTCTTCCCAAGACACATTACGATCAATATGGTGCATTTGATACAATTCAATGTGATCGGTCTGCAAGCGCTTAAGTGAACCTTCTAAATGACGACGGACCTTATAAGCAGATAGAAATCTTCCTTCATTCGGACCATCGTTCTCATCTCCCATATGATTATACACTTTCGTAGCAAGCACCACTTTTTCCCTGCGATTGCCGCCCTGAGCAAACCATCTGCCAATAATCTCTTCTGTCCATCCATGATGACCTTTCCCACCATATACATTTGCCGTGTCAAAGAAGTTTAAGCCTGCATCAAGGGCAGCATCCATAATTTTGTGTGCTTCCTTTTCTTCCGTTGCCGGGCCAAAATTCATCGTTCCTAAACATAGTTTACTAACTTTCATGCCTGTTCGACCTAGATTGGTGTACTCCATTGTTTCCCCTCCTGTTATTTAGCTTTTCACTTAGAGTATAGGGGAGTTGTATAATTTAGGCAAAGAATGTGTCTTGCTGAAGAGGCGATGATCTTACGGACTGATAGTCTGACTTCATTACGAGACAGTAATCCGCCAAGAATAGCTAACTCTTTATAACATTTTTTTGTGAGGATACATTCAAAAGGTGCTACCTAATACCTCCAGGCAACACCTTTTTAACTTACGTAAATGAGGGTAAGGGATCCTTAAAAGAAATAGTCTCTAGTTCTTCCTCAGTTACTAAACATTCATTCAATGAATGGATCATCCCTTCCTTATCCATATTACTTCCAATAAATACGATCTCTGTCATTCTATCTCCTGCTTGTTCATCCCAATCTTCAAACAAAGCAGGATCTTGTACCTTTAGTTTAGCTAATTCTTCTTGAGAATAACTGGCCAGCCACCTTCCTGCTCCTTCTAACGTCACCATCGATCCTGCTTGTGACAAGAGTCCAGCAACTTCATTTCTTGTCACTAACCAAAAGAAACCTTTTGCCCGTATAATTTCTGTTGGCCAATTTTCTAACCATTGATGAAATCTCTCTGGATAGAATGGCTTTCTGCTTCTATAAACAAATGAACGAATACCATACTCTTCTGTTTCCGGTGTATGTTCCTCATTCAATTCCTTGATCCAGCCAGCACCCTGACTTGCCTTTTCAAAATTAAATTGATTGGTATGAAGCACTTGTAATGGATCGATTTGTCCAAAGCTTGCAGGGACAATCTTCGCTTCTGGGTTTAGTTTATGAAGTACATTCGTTAATTTAGCGACTTCCCTATCTGACAGCATATCTATTTTATTTAACACAATTACATTTGCAAACTCAATTTGATCAATTAATAAATCAACAATACCTCTTTCATCATCATCCGAAACATGTAATTGTCTGTCGATCAATAGATCCTCTGATTGATAATCCTCCCAGAATTGCTGACCATTAACCATTGTTACCATGGTGTCAATCTGGAAAAAGGTGTTTAAATCTATTCCTAATGCTTCGTCATGATAGATGAAACTCTGCGTTACAGGGATAGGTTCAGACACACCACTTGATTCAATCAGCACGTAGTCAATGTCCAATTGAGCAAGTTTCTCTAATTCCACTACTAAATCCTCTCGCAGTGTACAGCAGATACACCCATTCGTTATTTCTACCAAATTTTCTTTCGTTCTCACAAATCTACCATTATTTACAAGCTTTGCGTCTATATTGATTTCGCTCATATCGTTGACAACAATGGCTATTTTTAAGCCTTGCTGATTTTTAAGGAGATGATAAAGTAAAGTTGTTTTTCCAGCTCCAAGAAAACCACTTAAAACTGTTACCGGTATTTTTTTACTCATTCCTTTCCTTCCTCTCTGTCTAAATACACCCGACTAGGTGTAGCTCCATCCTGAAATAAGTACTTGCCGCTATATCCCTCTGTCGCCTGATCAACTTGCGCGATGACTAATTGACATACCCGCATACCGACTTTGAGTTGAACGGGTACACGATTTGCATTATATAACTCTAAAGTGATCTGACCGGAGAAGCCCGGATCGATCCAGCCTGCATTTTGAATAAAAACGCCCAATCTTCCGATAGAACTTCTCCCTTCCACAAAGGCCGTTAAATTGTCAGATAAACGAATTTGCTCTAATGTTGTTCCTAACATAAACGTTTTCGGTGGAATCGTAATAACCTCACCCTCTATTACTTGCATTTCATGATAATTTGCTGGTCTGTTGACCGATAAAAAAGGAGTAGATAAGTCATCCACTACTAAAAAATGCTTTCCTAAACATAGATCAATAGACGCTGGTTGTATGCTTGATTCCTTATAAGGAGTAATAGAAATTCGTTCATCATATATGAATTGTTTAATCGTTTGCCCTGATAAGATCACCTGTTCTCACCCCTGATTATGAAATTCGCCAATGGAATGGGTTTCTGAATTGTGACCAGTCTTCTTCCATCTCTGACTCCGTTAGTAGACAGCGATCTAGTTCACTGGTTATCTCCTCAACATCCAACTCCATTCCGATGAACACAAGCTTTGTGTGACGATCCCCATATGCAGGATCCCATAAGTCTCTTACTTCCTGATTATTTCTTAATAGCTCCTCACGCTGCTCCTTCGGAAGAGAAGCCACCCAATAGGCTAATGGTTCAACATTTACGGAAGGGCCAGCTTGTGATAACAATAATGCCATATCATGATGTGTCGCACACCACATCACACCTTTCACCCGAACAATCTCTTTGGGTAAAACTTGATACCAGCTCACTAATCGATCCGTGTGAAAAGGCAGCCTTGACCTATAGACGAACGAACTTATTCCATATTCCTCTGTTTCCGGTATATGATTTTCTACTCCTGCATTAAGTTCCTTCAACCATCCCGCTGATGCACTGGCCTTCTCAAAATCAAACAAGCGAGTATTCAGTATTTCTTGCGGATCGATCTTACTATGTTGTGTTCGTACAATTTTTGCTTCAGGCTGTAACTTCCGGATGACTTTCTCTAACTTTTTTAAATCTTCCTCTTTTACCAAATCAGTTTTATTCAAGACAAGGACATTACAGAATTCAATTTGGTCAAGCAACAAATCCGCAATATTGCGCGTATCTTCCTCGCCTACCGCTTGCTGTCTCTCCAATAAGCTTTCTCCTGAACCAAAGTCATGCCAGAAACGATTTGCATCGACAACTGTAACCATCGTATCCAAACGACAATAATTCGTTAAATCAATTCCCATTTCCTCATCAATATAAGAGAAGGTTTGTGCAACAGGAACAGGCTCACTTATTCCGGATGACTCAATTAAAATATAATCAACATCACCTTTTTTCACGAGCCTTTCCACTTCTACTAATAAATCCTCTCGTAATGTACAGCAAATACAGCCATTAGACATTTCCACTAACTTTTCTTCTGTACGGGAAAAACCACCTTGTGATTGAACCAGATCGCTATCAATATTGGCTTCACTCATGTCATTGACAATGACCGCTACCTTCAAACCATCACGATTATGTAAGACATGATTCAATAATGTTGTTTTACCAACACCTAAATAACCACTTAATACAGTAACAGGAATCTTTTTCATTTGTTTCTCCTCCTATTTCAACTTATAAAATATAATCCTGCAGCAACAACAGCTGCACTATCAACACTTGTCACCATTTGTTTCCACCCAATGGATACAGTATTCTTCCGGCTTAGCTCTTTGCTGATTGTCAATAACGTAACGAGGCAAGCTGATAATGTCGATGCCAAGTAAACAAGAATAAATAGTTGACTGGACGACATATTCATTAACAAGCTGCCCTGTCCCTCATTTAAGACAAGTAAGCCATCCTTTCTAATAAAAGAAAAGATCAAACCAGGTGCTGCATCTGTCGGTAATGAAAATAAATATAATAATGGCATGGCAATCCAACTAAAAATCGATAATACCCCTACTGCATCCAATACAGATGCAACCAAACATATTAACAGAAAAATTGGCATAGCTTGCAACAAAAATTGTTTAATCACACCTGAAACCTTCCACCAAAATGTACGCCAATTGATTCCCTGCAGATAGGGTAAAGGAGCAATTCTCTTTAGTTCATCAGTAGCTGTTCTGTTCAAAACCCTTGTATGAATAGCACCCACTACTAATAGCACGAGCAAATATGGGATAAATAAAAAAGGAACATGTGCAGCATTGAAAATAGATAAGGTAGCGCCTATTTGATAACTGCAAGCTGAGCCAAAGGAAACCATCGAAACACAAGATAGCCGGGTGCAACTGCTACAACTTCTGCTTTGCATGACGGCGACAACATTACAGCCAAAACCGGTGATAACAGGAAGCAAATCTCTTCCCGTTAACCCTATTTTACGAAGCCACGGATCTAAAGCATTCGTTAAGTGCTCCTGTATGCCGATCTCTTCTGAAAAAGTAGTGGCGATGCTGATGAACAGGACAACAGGAAATGCCCAGAGAAACGAATACCAACCTAAGGTAATGACACCATAATCACCCACCAATACATGAGCTAAAAAGTCAGGTACCTCCCCCAACGTTGCAATGATCGGTGTCAACAGATGTTGTTCTGTCATCGGTTCTAGCCAACTTACAAATAAATAAGCTGCAAATACTGGCAAGGCAAACATAGCCATAATAGTTAAACAAGCTAGCATTGGACCTATTATTTTCAAACGGAACATCGGTATGACTTTAGTAACAGGATGAGGCAATGAGGGTAGAAAATGAAGGATACTCGCAGTAGCAGCCCACGTTCCGGCATTCTGGATACATGTGATTACTTTTTCTTGTTCAACCAAATCCATCTTTCTGGCATTCACCCAGACAACCGGTACCTGCAACAATTCTTGCACTCTGTTTTGTTCAGCTCTAGCAGGTAAATATTTATCCCGATGTGTTGCAACAACTGCTACTTTTTTATCTTTCAAATTCAATTGCTTCTGCAGCTCGATCAGTTCCTCTGCCAGCTCCGTTGCTTTTACAACTAAGAGTAAAGTTTGTTCCCCTTCTAAATGATCTAAAGTAAGCTGTGTATTTTGGCTGTCCATTTCAAATTGAATTCCTGGTAAATCTGTTAGTCGCATAACACTGTTTAATTTACATGGTGCTGTTAAGGCAGCTATTGTTGTGCCTCTTACATTGCTTGTCAACGCTCGGTTTTCCCCAGTCATATGGCGAAATAAGCCGGATTTTCCAACTGATTCACACCCTACTAACATGACTTCTACCGGATTAGCATAGGGAGGCGTAACGCTTTCTAGCATTGACACCGCTCCCCACACATAGAGAGATCATTAAGATAAAAGTTTTCTCGTTTATACTCCGCTAATATAGATAAATCTAAGTCTAACCGGTGACCGATTGTTTCTGCTATAACAGCAAAGCGCTGGCGGAATTTGTAAATATAACAAAAGATATGATCATCGTGCCGAAGTTCTGGTCCTGCTAGAAATAAGCCAGGTGTAGCCACAGATTCATCTCTTTCATCAACAAGCACTTCCCCGTACTTACCGCGCCTCACTAAATTTTCTATCTTTGATGTGCTGCCTGAAAAACCGGTAGCTAATATCGGTTTCTCCTTTGTAAAGTAAACTTTCCCACTACTCGTATACACATCATATCCCGACGACACTTTTTCAATGCGTGTCACTGCTGTATTGCCTACCACTCTTAATAAGTCTGAATCCAATAAGGGACGGACACGACCATATGTATAGGTTGACAGGGCAATGCTAGGATCACTATTGTCGATCTCCCAAGTATTCGTTTTAGCTATTAATGTAGCTCTCTTACCTGTTCGTCCTAGATGGAATGCTGCATCCATCCCACTTTCATATCCTCCGATGATAACAAAATCATCACCTTCCACACCCTCCCAAGATGGAATCAAGCTATTGTGTACGCCAACTTCTGCGCCTGGAAAAGGCTTCAAATTAGGATATTGATATTGCCCTGCTGCCCAGATAACAAAGCGACTTTGATAAGTCCCTTCTGTCGTATCTAGTGAAAAGATGCCTGCTTTCTTGTGCATTTGATTTACTTGCACACCTTCTTTAATAGGAAGTGTAAAATGATCTGCTATCACATTAAGGTATTCTGCATAAGCTTCACCAGAGGGATGTTCCATATCTAACGTGTAAGCGGGTGACGTTTTTGGAACAATTGCATTTAAATCTGTATGGCCAAAACCTTGTGCCGGAAAAGAAGGTGTTATGAATCTCATTTCCTCTGGCCAACGCTGAAAAGATGCACCCACTTCTTCTTTCTCTATAATTAAATAGGAAGTGCAATTCATTTGTTGTAATAAAGCAGCAACACCAATTCCGGAAGGACCTGCTCCAACCACAATGATGTCATATATTTTATTCATATTTACCACCTCTTAAATAATAATCATTACGATTTACACAACAAAAAATTAAGCAAGACAATATTGAAAACCTCTCTCAAGTTCCTGATAATCGAGATGCTTTCCAATAAAAACGATCTCACTTTGTCGCTTCTCATCATCCGCCCATTTAAAGCTTTCAGTTCCTGCAAATAGCATATGTACACCTTGGAAAACCACTCTGTTCTCCAATTGATTAATATAGAGCACTCCCTTATAACGATATAAATGTTCTCCTTTAAACTGAACTAAATAAGCGAACCATTTATTCACTTTTGCTAAATCAAGCGGACGATCGTCTCGAAAAACATATGATGTGACTTGGTCATTATGATGATGGTGATGTGTTTGAGTTAATAGATTTGGATCCCTATTTAAAATATATTCTAATTCAAAGGATTTTTTCCCTATTACATCTCCATTGTCAACATTGGCATATGTCGTATATATCCGTTCTGCATGTGGATTCATATTAATCAGCTGTTGTTCTAATTCACTTTTTTCAGCCTCCGTGATCAAATCCATTTTATTTATTAATAGAACATCTGCAAAAGCGATTTGTTGCCCTGACTCTTCTTCTTTTACATGTTGCCAAATATGCTTGGCATCGACCATCGTAATCACACTGTCTAATTCAAAGGATGCTGCTGTCTGTTCATCCATTAGGAAGGTTTGAATAACAGGTGCTGGATTAGCCATACCAGTTGTCTCAATAATAATGTGATCCATTTCTGTTTCCTGTTTCATCATGTTACTTAAAATGTTGATTAAATCTCCACGCACATTACAACATATACAACCACTGTTTATCTCCATAATTTCTTCCTTTGTTGACACCACCAAGTGACTATCAATGGATGTGTCACCAAATTCATTGATGATGACAGCAACCTTCTGATCTGGCATATCATGCAGCAAATTATTTAACAATGTCGTTTTCCCAGCCCCTATGAAACCAGTTAATATAGTTACTGGAATCGGGATTTCTTGTGACAAGGCTTTTCCTCCTTTTAAAGTAAAACTATGATAAGATGGGGTTTTTTGACCTTCACTGATCAGTAGCGATACTTAACTCTTAGAGTCTGTATACCCCCACCTAGCTTCTTTCTGTTACCTGAAACTTGGAATGGAGGTCTTACAGACGTTAGTACCGTGATATACAACGCAAACATGATTTTGTTACCAGCTTGCTTTTTTCACACCAGGCACTTGCCCTTTATGCGCATATACTCTGAATGCGATACGGGACATGTTGAATTTGCGCATATAGCCACGTGGTCTACCTGTCACTTCGCAACGGTTTTTTAAACGTGTAGGCGAAGAATCCCGTGGTAATTTGCGAAGTGCTTCATAATCTCCCTTTGCTTTTAACTCTCTTCTTAATTCTGCATATTGTAAAACCATTTGCTGACGTCTTTTCTCTTTAGCTATTTTTGATTTTTTAGCCATTTTTAATATACTCCTTTCGTTATTAACTATTTTTTAAATTTTTCAAACGCTTCACTTGTTAAATCGTAATTATTACGAATAAAAATCATTATAAATCATCTCGCTCTAAATGTAAATAGTAATGATTACGATTTACAATATATAGTTTTGTCTCTTTACTCGTTTTGTTCGATACGCTCCGCTGTCTTCATGCCCCTGGGATATTTCTAGAGACAGGTACAATTTATTCTGATGACTTAATTTAAGATTTTATACATAGATGTGGATTGGTGTTTATATCGATAACTCTCTCTAAAGATTACCGACTATATCTGAAGACTGAACATTTAGAGATTATTTTAGTGTGAAGTTTCCTTATGTTTAGAAGTTATTCACTTAAACTAATAAGCAGGATTGTTTAAGAAAAAAATCTTTGTAGGGGGATTGGTTTTGGGAACTTTTGTAAATATATTTGTATTTTCTGTATTAATTAGTGCTATTCTCTTTTTACTATCTGGAAATCTTTTTTATAATAAAATTCCTTCTTCTTTTGCACCTAAAAGGATACAATCATATCGGTTCCTCTGTGTCCTTCTTTCTGATAACATGTTACACTCATCTTATAATCAGCTAGAATGGTGAGGGATAAATTATGCCTGATTGGTCGTATCATACTATTTTTAAACCAATACTACATAGGTTATCTAGTTATAAATCCAGGGAATTTATTCATCGTGGAATGAGTCTAGTAGCTTCCGTTCCATTTGGTTCCCATTTTATTAACTTTTTAGGAAGACACGAAAGCTCCCCAGCACTTTCACAACAACTCGATGGAATCACATTTGCAAATCCTGTAGGGCTTTCTGGAAAAATAGATCCATTATTAACAGGAACGAAAGCTTTTACCCATCTTGGTTTTGGGCTCTTGGAGATTGGACCGATTACGTTAGCGCAAAAGGATTCTGCACATTCCCCCTCGGTTGATACAGAAAATCAATCAATTGAATTCCCAAGCGAGCAAGGATCTATAGGACTTCAAGCAACCGTCAACAAGCTTAAAAGTGTAAAGACGACACAACCGATATTTTTAAGGCTGGCAGGAACGGATAGAGAAGTGGAGAAGTTAATACTGACCTTAGACCCCTATGCTGATGGTTTTATTATCGATAATAAGGAAGAAAGCTTAATTCATCTGACATCCAAGCCAATTTACTGTGCAATTTCCTCTGAACAAGAATTGGAGGAATCCATTTTTGAGTTGCACAGTGGATTTTCAGGAATTTTAGTGTGTTTCGATGAAAACAAAGTAGACGATTATATTTCGAAGATCAAAAATATAAAGCATTGCGGCTATTCCAAAACAATCATTACCTCAGGTGGCATTACAGAGCCGCAGCATGCGTTAGACGTAATAGAAGCTGGTGCTAATCTAGTGTTGTTAGCAGGTGATTATGTCTTCTCGGGTCCAGGATTAACAAAACGCATCAATGAAGCAATGTTATCCAAAGAAGAGCTACCGACCGAGCAGCAAAAAGGCTGGCGGGCCTATTGGCTATTCGGTCTATTTATATGTATAGGTGGATTATTAGCTTTATTATTTAGCGTTACTTGGATCATACTGCCTTACGATGAAGCATTTCTAGGAGTGAAAAAAATAGAGATTTTTCAGTTCAATAAGCGAATAATGTTGTTTATGGCCCATGATAGAATGACGCTTGCTGGCACAATGATCTCAGGTGGGATCATCTATATGAATTTAGCGAAACACGGGATAAGGCATGGAATGAAGTGGGCAAAACAAGCTACCGATGCAGCTGCCATTTTAGGATTTTTGGGAATTTTTTCATTTATTGGATTTGGCTATTTTGATTGGCTACATCTTTTGTTTTGGCTTGTATTACTACCTTTTTATATGAGAGGATTCTTTTCTACAAGAGGTATTTCGGGAACACCTACTTCAAATAATAGAAGAAATCACCGAATTTGGAAACGGTCTGTATGGGGGCAATTTCTATTTGTTATATTGGGATTTTCTTTCATACTTGGTGGTATTGTTATATCGCTTTACGGTGTTACTTCCGTATTTGTTCCAACCGATCTTCTATATATATGTATGTCACCAGAACAATTACAATCTTTCAATGACAGACTGATTCCAGTTATTGCACATGACCGGGCTGGATTTGGAAGTGCTTTACTAAGTGTGGGACTCCTTGTATTAATGTTGTCACTTTGGGGCTTTCATCAAGGAAATAAGTGGATGTGGTGGACTTATTTAGTAGGGGGGTTACCTGCATTTATTACAGCAATATCCATCCACATTGCGATTGGCTATACAACATTTATTCATTTACTTCCTGCCTATTTTGCTATTTTGCTTTATACCGGAGGACTTGTCACGACCTATTCATTTTTTCATAAAGGGAATGAAGAATAATAGCAGAGGGGTCTCTTGCTTTCAATAGTGAAACGTAAGCGTCATCCTTGTTCATACTTAATTGAAGTATTTATTTATGAATGGTTAAAAGAAGACAGAGCTACGCTGTCTTCTTAAATATCTTTAGTTTTAGACCGTCAACAGTTTCTGCTTAATATTTCTGCTATAAACGTAGTCTGTCTAGCATATAACCCTCAACTAATTCGATATTCTTTTTGTTCTTAATATAGTTCTTTATTTGCTGTTTAATATTTGGTATCAGTAAAATGGAATCTAATTCTTCTAGAGGGATCCAATTTACAACCGATTGATGAAGATCCGGATATTGTAGTAATCGTGGTACGGAGTTTTCTTTATCAATCCTTTTAAAAAGTATCTAATTGATCTAGATTATTTTCTTTAATACCGTCAGGTTCACTACGGATAATGTCTCGACCATACTTATGAAATACGTCAACATGCTCCAATTTTCCTGCTTTTGCTTCATCAATTGCGGTTACGTAGTCTAACTCTCTGCTACTATTCGTTTTAAATGCAATAATATCGCCCTCATCATTTTTTCGAACAGCAACAATTTGTTCTTTTCCAAGCTCTCCTGATGCTGGCACTTCCTGCTGAGCTTGTTCCTCCCCTTGCTGTTTATAATCTTGAAATATTTTCTCGAATTCTTGATTGTCCATATTCTACACCTCCTGAACATACATTTAGTTTATAACGAAGGGAAATTTTTATGTGTAATCTCTCCCCCAGCTTATGGAGAGCACATAATCGATTTAATTTATCGCAAAATAATGGTGCAGGTTGACGTATATAGTAATCCGCATTACTCTGAATAAAGATGTACGAATTGAAGCATTAAAAGGAGCATTAAAAATGAATAAAACCCAATCATTAAATGAAGTATTACCTGACCTGAAACCATTTCTTCAAACCACATGGGATAAATCCGGATATGAAAAGCTAACAGCCATTCAACTACATACGGCCCGTTTTATAATCAACGGAAAAGATATCATTGCTGAGTCACCAACAGGCAGCGGTAAAACGCTAGCTTACCTTTTACCGCTTTTGCAACAAATCGACCCAACTCAAAAAAATACCCAAGTTGTTATCTTAGCATCATCCCATGAACTAGTGATGCAAATAAATCAAGAAGTTCAGGAGTGGTCAAGGGATAGTGGAATTGGAAGTGCTACACTGATTGGTGGAGCAAACGTAAAACGACAAATTGAAAAGTTGAAAAAGAAACCGCAAATCGTAATTGGAACACCAGGAAGAATGAACGAACTAATTAACCAGAAAAAATTAAAGATGCATCAAGTAAAAACGATTGTATTGGATGAAGCTGATCAACTGTTAGTACCCGAACATATATCTACTATCGATAAAGCTGTGAAAAGTACCTTGAGTGACCGGCAAGTACTCGTCTTTTCGGCAACTCTACCTAAAACAGTACAATCAAAGGCAGAAGAACTAATGAACAATCCTGAAATAATTCGAGTAGGCAAAGAAGATGATGATCGACCAAATGTAGAGTACATGTATCTTGTTAGTGAAGCGAGAGATAAGATTGAACCGCTACGAAAGCTGGTACGAAATCATGAAATGAAAGCACTTGTTTTCGTCAAAGACATTACAACGCTTTCGGTACTGGCAGAAAAACTAGATTATATGGGAATCCATGCAGGAGTTTTACATAGTGACTCCAACAAGCAAGAACGCGCTAAAGCAATTAAAGAATTTCGCGAAGGAAAATCTGAACTACTACTAGCTTCAGATGTTGCTGCAAGAGGATTAGATATTCCTGATTTAACCCATGTTATTCATATGGACTTGCCTAAAGATACGACACAATTTGTTCATCGCTCCGGAAGAACTGGGCGGTTAGGTTCTGACTCAGGAACCGTTGTAGCCATTGTCACGGAGAGTGAGGAAAGACAACTGCAGAAGTTTAGTCGCCAATTAAATTTAACTGTTTCAAAGAAAATCTTATTCAAAGGAAAATTAGTTAATTCAAAATAAAGTGAGACTTTGATCAGTGGGGGTTTTTGCCCCCCACTGATCATTAGCGAAACTTATCAGGGTGTTAGCGTCTGTTTACTCCCACTTAGCTTCTTTGTGATACTTGAAGTGGGAGTCTTACAGACGGTTAGCACCGTGATAAAGTGAAACTCTTGTTATTTTTCTAACACATGTCTATAATACCTCTAAAATGTTAAAACTCCTTCCTTCACGGGCGGTCACCTGTTGTAGTCAAAATTAAATCTTATCTTTTTTATTTTCAAACATACCTTTCTCTTCACGGGGGAGGTGATGCTGTAGAGGGGATAATGAGTAGGCTTCACAGGATATATTGCTCGCTTGACGGGATAAGTCATTCTTTCCCGCCAAACAGAGTAGGTATCCCGTGAAGCAAGAGAGTTATCAGTAAATAAAGCTTTATAAAAGCCTTTGGATGAACTTGGCTATTTGTAATGCACGACACCATTGCTAGCAATATAGTTAGTTGGAAAATTGAAATAGTATTGATATAATTCATACAAATCTATAATAAGGTGGGGTTGTTATGACTACAATTGCGTCAATTGTTCAAACGTTAGAAGACAGGAAATCGCTTCCACCTCTTTGTCCAGAGGAAACGTGGAAGCCCGAATTATCAAAGGAGATTAATGATTTATCCGAGGAAGAAATCACGGGAAAAACTGCTCCTTCAAGCCTTACTATCCTTGCAACTCGTTCTGGCTTATTGCTATGGAACGACGATCTTTACGCTTCACATGCGATTTCACAAAATATTTCAGAACCAATCGGTAGCTATTGGCACGGGATTATGCACCGACGAGAAGGTGACTTTGGCAACTCAAAGTATTGGTTTAGTAAGGTTGGCGACTCCCCAATTTTTGAAGAGTTGTATGAACAAGGTAAGAAAATCTATCCAAAAATAAAGGAATGGAAACAATGGAATCCTTCTCTTTTTATCGATGAGGTAGAAGAAGTAACGTCCAAAGGCGAAGAAGATACACAACGTGGCAAGCAATTACGACAGCTACAAGCACTAGAAATATCATTGTTATTACAATATAGCTTGCACCAGTAACAAATGAGATAAGGTACCAGGGCACCATATATGGACAAATGTCTTTTTATGGTGCCTGACCCCTTAAACATAACCTCTTTGCATTATTCTTCTTTTAACATTGAATACTTGCTATAAGCTTTATAATAACTTCTACCAAAAAGAACTACCATAAGTGCGGGAAGTAACTTCAAGAGGACAAATGGAGTTTCAAATAACAATGCCTTCCAAAATAATGCACCTTCCATACTCCAAAGACCTTCATGGTATAATTCAGAATCACTATACAACATAAAACAATATGCCAAACACAGCGTACCCAACCAAAATGAATAACCCATTAATCTTTTATAATAATTACCCCTTGATTGACGATCCGAGAAGATTTCATTTTGATTATCATCTTCTTTTTGCCAATACCTTATTCCAAGACAGGTCCCCTTTATATAGTTCCAACCGAAATCCTCATATATCCCTTTGTATTCAACGATCTTTTTCTTGGGTAAATAATCTTGATAATCAAGTCTCATAACATATCTCTTGTCAGTTTTTTCGAAAGTGTATATTCCTAATCCACTAATATTTGTACAGCGATAGCCTTTTTGTAATTGCTCGTTCAGCCATTGCTCTTCTTTTTCAATATTAAAAAATACTTTAAACCTCTTCATTTGATTCGCCTCCTTCATACAAGGATAAAATGTGCAATAGTCTTTCTTGTTCCATCTTCAAAATGGCGCTTCCTTCTGTCGTTATCATATAAATTTTTCTTCGACCTGAATTTCCAACAGGTTCAATCCAACCATGTTTATTCAAGTTTTCAATAGCACCGTATAATGTACCAGCCGCTAAAATAACGGAACCATTGCTTATTTCTTCAATCTTCTGCATTACTGCATATCCGTGGAGTGGCTCACGTAGAGCTAATAAAATATAATGCATGGTTTCAGACAACGGCAATAATTTGTGTTTCATTCTCTCATCCTCTATTCAGTTTAACTATACATTTCAACTTTATAGTAAATATAATACAGTTCAACTGTATAGTCAACAGCATTGTTAAAATTCATCGAAGGAAATTAAAGTACCTTTATAATTAGGCAAAAAAATCAATCTAAAAAAGTCGATTTCCCAACGCAAAGGAAATCGACTTTTTGCCTACTCTTATCAATTTAGATTGCCCAATTGTTGAACACAGCTGAAACACCGTTATGCAATACGGAGGAGGGGGCTGACCCTTTCCAACTAGTAAAGCAGGAACCTGTCAAGTTACTGCTTTTCTCTTCAACACTTTCTCCACTACATTTTCTACATGTGGCTTGATAGTAAGATGATACTGTTATCCATAAATATTATTCTTGCGTGTGGCCCTCTACAATCACTAATTACTAGCAGTTGATTATTATGATGTTAAGCTATGGATATTCAACTTTTGAAAATACCTATATACTTTGTTTATTTTTTTCTGATGTTTCCCCTTTGAATTTTCCATATTCCCAAACTCAAAAAACTTTACCTTTTTAATGCCTACGTATTGGAATAATGCTTTACGCATTAAAACTTTATGAGCATTATTTAGCCAAAACAATGGATAAAAGGTTGGACCTTTCATTACAGAAATACATACGACTGATTTATCCTTCAACAAACCATCTGGTAACAACTTACCGTTATCTTTGTAGGCAAATCCTGATGCAAACATTTTATCAATATACCCCATTAACATAGCAGGAGGCCTCCCCCACCAGATAGGATAAATAAAGATAATCTTTTCAGCCCACGATAGTTGATCCCGATATTTTTCTAATTCTGGATCTTGATACATATCTCTTCTCTTCTTTTTCTCCCCAAATTCAAGGACCGGATTAAATTTTTCTTCATATAAATCTAAAACTTGAACATTTTGTATAACATGATTTTCCTCACACCCTCGAAGTACCCCTTGTAAAAAGGCGTAGCTCAAGCTTTGATGATTTGGATGGGTAAAAACAATTAAAACATTCACTATTAAACACCTCATTAGTTATCATTTGATAACTAAACACTAACACTCACCCATTTTAGTTGTCAATTGATAATTGTTTTTTGATAATATATTTGATACTTTGTAAATGAGGTGATTGATATGGACAAGGGTAAGCTTTTCCATCAGTTTGTTCGATTTACTACATCTGTACATCAAATGACAAACGATATGACAAAAGAAATCAAAATTGAAAACATTACTACCGTTCAATACAAAATATTAGAATTCATTACAGTTAGCCAACCAGTAACTCTTAGTGAAATAAGTGAATGCTTGCATTTATCTTTACCTAATTCTAGCCGTGAGTTAAAGAAACTAATTGAAAACCAATTATGCGAAAAAATTATTGATTCGAATGATCGTCGTAAATTTGACATTCGTCTCACCGAAAATGGAACAGAGCTAATGAATAAAGTATTTCAACAGCTTGAATTAACATTTCAAGAGCGAATTAACAATTTAACAGAGCCTGAACTAAAAGAAATTGAAGAGGCAATCCAAATTTTACAAACTAAATTTTTGCATAGATGAAATGGACAGGACCAATAGGAAAGAAATCATGGTCTTTATGTTAAATTTAAAATGTTATAATATAACTCATATTTCCATAAGAAAGACCTCTAGCATTTGCTTTTTTGTGTAAAAGTAAGACACTAGGGGGCAAAAAATCCCTCGAACCATTAGTCCGAGGGATCATAAAACATACTTTAATTTTTAGTTAAAAACCACTAAATCTATTTTAACTCTATCAACGCTACACACTCCACGTGCACCGTCTGTGGAAACATATCCACTGGCTGCATCTCTGTTACCTTATATCCGTTCTGTACTAAATATCTCATATCCCGCACCTGTGTCACCGGATTGCAGGACACATAAACTATACGTTCCGGCTTAAGCTTAACAACACTAGACAAGAATGCTTCATCACTTCCGCTTCGTGGTGGATCCATAATTACTACATCTGCTTTCTTACCACGTGCTGCCATCTCCATCATGAATTCGCCGGAATCGCCTTGATAGAAACGGGCATTTTTCACGCCGTTGCGCTTTGAATTGCGGATTGCGTCTCGAACAGCATCCTTATTCAACTCTACCCCAATGACTTTGCCAGCCTTTTGACTAGCAATCAGACCAATTGTACCGATCCCACAGTACGCATCAATTACGGTTTCACTTCCAGACAACTTGGCCATTTCAATGGCTTTTGCATATAACTTTTCCGTCTGGACCGGGTTAATCTGATAGAAGGATTTCGCGGAAATATCAAACTTCATTCCACAAAGGGTGTCTGTTATAGTCCCTTTACCGAACAACACTTTCTCCTGATCACCTAGAACCATGCTCGTATTCCGGTTATTAACGTTCATGAGGATGGTCGTAATCTCTGGGTGAGCCTTCCTAAGAGCTTTTACAAAATTATTCTTCCCTTTAAAAATAGGTGAAGCTACAACCAGCACCACCATGATCTCACCACTGACCTTGCCGACCTTCACCAGTACGTGACGCAGGAAGCCTCGTCCAGTGTCTTCATTATATGGCTGCATTTTAAAGGACTTCATCATGTTCTTAATCGTTTGCCAAATCTCATCCGCTTTCGGATCGTGAATGAGACACCGATCCATCGAGATAAGCTGATGACTATTCTGAGCGTATAGCCCACCAATAATCTGCCGTTCCTTATTCAGACCAAATGTTGTATGGCTCTTGTTCCGGTAATCATACGGATGGTCCATCGTTAAAATGGGTTCTGGTTTACCGAATGGTTTCATCAATTTATCTATTGTTTCCTGCTTGAAACCTTCCTGAGCCTGCTCGTTCATATGCTGCAGCTGACATCCCCCACAATCATAGTAATAGGAGCATATTGGCTTAATCCGGTCTTTTGACGAGGTGATTACCCGCTTCAATTCCGTATGAACATATCGCCCACTAGTGGACAAAGTAATCTCAGCCGTTTCACCTGGCAATAGATGCTCTACCTCTAGCTGCTTTCCTTTCCACTGAACGATGCCTTTCCCCTCATTGGTCAGGCCTGTGCAGGTCACCACTAAGGTTTCAGATTTCTTATTACCTCGACGCTTATTTGTTGTCGAGGGCTTACCATGGAATTTGTCGCCCTTTTGATAAGTCAGTGCGGAGCGCTTTTTCCCATATGTTTTTTTCGATTGATTGCGTGTTTTTCCCGGTTTATATCCATTCTTTTTGCTTTTATTCATAGGCACTTCCTATCTATTTTTCTTTGGTTTCCCATTATATACTATCCAAAGACAGTAGTAAAACTAACTAATACAAAAAGACTGGCACCAAATATTGGATGGAAAAGTCCTACTTCTATCTAATGCTCATGTTACTAAATAGTAATCATGAAGGGAATAGGGATCAGAGGCTCCGCTTGGACAAAAGCTCGTATGAGGAGACTGCCCCCTTCAACTATGCTAGCTATAATAAAACTTTGCACTATAGAGAAGGTTCACTGTCCTCCCCGTAGAAATTTGTCTATGAACCTCTCATCACTAAAGTGACGAGTTTTTTTTGGCGAACATTCATAAACTTTTTCCACAATATCTCTCCCTTTTATTATAAAAAAAGAGTTGCGCAATCAGTCACGCAACTCTTTAACCGTCATTTAATCTTCAATCTCTGTATAAATTTGAAAGGTCACGCCAAACTTGTCCGTTACATCGCCAAATCCAGGGCTGAAGGGTTCTTCTTTAAACGGTAAATTGATTTGACCGTCTTGCCTCAAAGCTTCATATATTCGTTTTGATTTTTCTACTTCGTTTGTTGTAATGCAAATAGTTATCCGTTTCCCGTTTTCAATAGTCGAATCGCCTGGGGCATCAGATAACATGAGTTCTGTTTCACCAACTTTTAATTTGGCATGCGCCACAAGACTCTTTAGCTCGTCCGTGAACGTATTAGGCATGTCTGGCATTTCTCCGTAAGTAAAAATGGAGATAATTTCTGCACCAAGGGTTTCTTCATAAAACTGAATGGCTTCCTTTGCGCGCCCCTCCAAAGTAATATATGGGGTAAGTTTTACCATCATAGATTCTTCCTCCTCGAGTTTGGATTGAATGGAAATTGATCATTCATAAGTATAGACGTTCCTGCCACTGTAAAATCATCGGTTTGTCGCGAAATTCTTATTCGCATCCAAATCTGTCGGCAATCCAAATCGAACAAATAAATCAAAGTCTATGAAATGATGGATATGGGCGATCTTTCCATGGCTCATCTCGAGGATATGTATTGCCCATGGTGTCAGCAACCCTTCTCGTCCATTTGGTACATATTGAGCATAAGCGGGACTATTGCCATTAGCATGGATTGGTAGCAACCGGGAACCCAAACAATGGCTCCGTGTTAAGTGATAGAATTCAGACAGATTCGAGTTGCCGCGAACCCACATCGTAAATGGTGGCATTGACAAGCTACCGTTCTCGTTGAATAGAGATAATAACGCATCAATATCGTACTTCTCAAACGCTTCTACATAACGAGCAAGCAACTGTTGATCCTTTTCCGAAACTCCAACCTGCCATTCATTGGAATGCAGATTCGATTGGGCGATCGTCCTTCGTGCTCGTTGCAAAGCACTGTTAACGGCTGCCGTGGTCATCCCCAACACATTAGCCGTTTCACTCGCTGACCATCGGAAAACATCATATAAGATTAGTACGGCCCGTTGCCGAGGTGGCAATATTTGCAGGATCGCAATAAACGATAATCGAATCGTTTCTCTGCTAACAACGATATCCAGCGGATCGCCAACTGTATCAGGTGTTGGCCATATCCAGGAGGCTCGAGGTAATTGGTCCCTAGGCTCTGTTACACTAGTGGCCGGTCCTGAGATATCCATTGGGAGCGCCCGTCTCTTTGCATTCCTTAGCTTATCTAAACAAACATTCGTGACGACACGATACACCCATGCTCTACGCGAAGAATGCTCCCGAACCTGATCCCAATTCTGCCAGACGCGGACCATGGCATCCTGTACCGCGTCTTCCGCCTCAAAAATCGATCCCATCATCCGATAACAGTATCCGGTTAATTCAGGACGGAGCTCCTCGATCATATCTATTTTTCCATGCTTTTGGCACATTTTACATCCTCCTTTTTTGGACCCTCAAAACTCACCCCATTGCGGTTTTGAATTTGCGCTTAATTTGTCAATACGGTAAAGTTCTCGATTGAATCAATTTCATAATTGCTCTTTTAAAAAAGACCTGCAGATAATCAAATATTTATTTAAAAAATTTTCTGCAAGTAGCTTGTTGTTGATATGACAATACCTTTAGATGATCTGCAGCTGATTTGGGGGGATTATAAACTTCACTGCAGTCCGACGCTTGAAAAGCTTTTCCAGACATTAGAACCGAGAGCTAATGCCGTATACCGATTGATGGATTTGCTTGTAAATAGGGTTCATAATCATTACCAGTATCCATGTTCTGTCAGCGCACAAATAAAGTGTGTTTATTTATCCCTTTTAATAACGGGATAGCAGGTGGATTAATAATTATGAAATTCACTCAACTAGTATCTTAGTATTATTTTCAGGAATATATATTGGCAAACAGAAAATAAGCTTGAAAATTATGTGATCTCAATCTTGAGTCTCACCTTTTCCAGCTATTCTTTTTATGGTGGTAGAAGTTTTGAGATAGGGGGGTTCTTCCCATTAATGCGGTATAAATTCTTATTTTATCTTTTACCAATAAGCTCGGCAACTGGGATTAAACCTGCTTTCATTTACTCATTAATAGACATCAACAGAATGTTTAATTCCTTTTCTTTTGTATATCTTCCTATGGACCTAATCGAATTAATAGGATGAACAGCTATTAAAGTGACAATCTCGCAGTGTTGTAATAGATAAAGGGGTATTCAAAGAATGATTACCTGTTCATCTTCTATAAGCTGCTTTTTAAAATAATATGTAGCTCTACTCAAAGTGGTCTTTACTTTACTTGTTGACCAATTTAATTGCTCTCCCGTTTCATCTGTTGTATAACCTAGTAATTTTCTAAAAATGATTACTTGTTTATAAGATTTTTTTAATTTCTCTAGTGAATTAATAAAGTCCATATTATTCTCTGCTAAAACGTCTGGATGCCATTGTCGGACTGAATTACTCCTTAACTCATTCAGACAGTTATTAAGTACCTTTTGCCTTCGAACATGATCAATAGCAATATTATGCGCAATTCTAAATAACCATGGCTTCACATTAGCCTCTTTTTTTAATGTGTTTATTTTTACTAGTGCCCTTATGAAAGTTTCTTGCATTAAATCCTCGGCTTGATGATAATTATTTAATATGCTATTTATATAATTCGATACATGTTTACTATATTCTATATACAATTCCTCTATATACTCCTCATTTGTCATATTAATTCGCTCTCCTATTTGTTATTTTGTAATCTGTATTATATCAGTCACAATTCTTTTATTAGATATTAGATGTTTATGAATCATCTAATAACACGCTTTAGTAGTAAATAAGGGTAACTCAACATTATTACCGGAGCGATTAAAGTCATTAAAAACCAAGTATACTTTGAACGATCATCCCTTATTACCCAAACGAAAAAAATTAATCCAATCAGCAAGTAAAACAAAACTACTATTGTCCAATTCAATTCAATATCCCTCTTTTCTTAATTGCTCCTTCCATGTATCTGTTCATGACCATAAAATCTTTGTATTTCTGTCCAGCAGAATACATGTTCATTACTAAAACTAAAACACTATTCTCTTTAATCAGCTCTGTTACATTCATTATGAGTATAAGTTGTTATGATGATGTTAGAAAAATGTTTACAAAAGATTAAATTTCATCATATACGGAACTACCGATTTAGTGGGTGATTCATAACGTGTCTAATTTCTATACGGATTAATCTATACATGCTTTCTCTTAAAAAAGGAAGAAAATGAATTTAACAACCATTTTCTTCCTCCCATTATCTACTAACTTACATTTCTTTCCTTGTATTCATTTTGGGAGAACTCTTTCA
Organism: Gracilibacillus caseinilyticus; assembly: GCF_022919115.1. NCBI lineage: Bacteria > Bacillati > Bacillota > Bacilli > Caryophanales > Bacillaceae > Gracilibacillus > Gracilibacillus caseinilyticus. Next base: position 271,289 of record NZ_CP095072.1, read on the forward strand.
TAATTGTTTCTCCTTCAATATCAAAGTTGGGTAGTATTCTATCTAACCATTTTGGAATATACCATGCTGCACTTCCCATCATCGTCATAACAGCTGGTACAATCGCCATTCTTACCACAAAAGCATCAAACAAGACACCGAATGCTAATCCTAGTCCCATTTGTTTTATAGTAGGGTCATGGGAAAAGATAAAACCAGAGAATACAGCTATCATAATTAAGCCAGCTGCGGTTATAACTGCTCCATTTTCTTTCATCCCCGTTAGAACAGCTTGTTTTGCATTTTTTGTATAAATATACTCTTCTCTCATTCTACTTACAAGAAAAACTTCATAATCCATAGCTAAGCCAAATAGTATACCAATACATAATACAGGTAATAGAAACAATACAGCACTAGTTCCTGGAAAACCAAATATGTCAATCAAATTACCGTCTTGTACAACCAACACTGTAAAGCCTAATGTTGCTGCAATGGAAAGCACAAAACCCAAGACAGCTTTTAATGGAACAAGTATAGACCTAAAGACTACCATCATGAGTACAAACGCAAACACAACAATAAACATAGCGAAATTAGGGAGAGCGTCCATTATTTGTGCGGTGACATCAATGTTAACAGCTGTGGAACCAGTAACCATAACTTTGATACTATGCTCATCAGATAGCTCTCTTATTTCTTTCACTATTTCTTTTGTTTCTGGGTCAGTAGGACCGTTCTCAGGTGTTACATTCATGATAAATTTATCACTTGCCTGATTTGGCATTGCAGGAGTTACAGTCTTGACGTCATCTAACTCACTTATTTTTTTCGACAATTGTTCTATGTTATCTTCTGTAGTATCATTAATATTAAGAGGATCCGCAATCACAACTAAAGTTGAATGAAAGCCTTCTCCATAGCCTTCTGCTAATAGATCATAGCCTTCTCTCTCTGCAAATTCATATGGTTTGTCCCCATTATTAGGAAGTCCAAGATTTAAGTGAAAGAATGGAATAGCTAATGTTACTAAAGTTGTAATACCCACTATCGCAACCAAGAATGGATGTCTAGTGACAAATTTACCCCATTTGTTTGAATTTGTTTTCGTATTAGCACGAGTAATTTTTCTTAAAAACGAATTGCTTTTCTCTGGGTGAATTCTATGGCCTACTAATCCCAATATAGCTGGTACGACTATAATAGCTACAATAATGGAGAGAAGAACGACTACAGCTGTAGCTAGACCCATCGTGGTTATAAACGGAATCTTTACGACAGAAAGCCCTATTAATGCAATAATTACTGTAATGCCCGCAAAAACAACAGCATTACCTGCCGTTCCGTTTGCGATCGCAACTGAATCTTTAACAGAATATCCTTTTTTCAATTGTTGTTTAAATCTAGAAAAGATAAATAACGCATAATCAATACCTACTGCTAGTCCAAGCATCCCTGCCAAGGTAAGCGAAACAGATGATATATCAAAGTAATTCGTTCCTATTAAAATTAATAATATACCTATTCCTAACCCAATAAGAGCTGTAAGAATTGGCATACCTGCAATCAAGAATGATGCAAAAGTGATCGCCAGAATAACATAAGCGATAATAACACCTGCAATTTCACCTGGTCCGCCACCTGCTTGTGTTTTTTCGAATTCCACACTTCCAGCTAATCCTGTCTCCATACCTGAATTACGGGTTATATCCAAGTTATCTTCCACTAATTTTTTTGATTCTTCCGTAACATTATCGGCAACTGTATCGTAAGTGACGATAGCATAACCAATCTGTTTTTCAGGGTTTATGTTACCAAGTTCAGCAGGGGTTTCAACAGATTTAACAGTGTCATCTTGCTTTATCACATCAAGTAATTCCTTGATAGCTGAACTGTTCTTTTCAGAGTCCAAACTTTCATTCTCACCAGCCTTGAATACGATATGTACTTCACCAAGACTTTCTCCACTCGAAAATTCTTTGCTTAAAATTTCCATTGCTTCTTTCGATTCTGTTCCTGGCATAGATGTTCCTCCATTAAAGGACATCCCCATATTAATTGCTATTCCACCTAAAACAACAATGGAAAGCATAAACAAAGCTAATACTTTCTTACTATTTGAACCTGCCCACTTTCCTAATTTAAATAATAATTTTGCCATTTCATTATGCTCCTTTTCAAACTGATTTTCTTTTGGTAATAATGTTTAATGCTACGCAGACGACAAGGAAGATGACTAATAAGCTACTCCCCATCTTAAGTAATTCTTTCATATAAAAACTCCTTTCCTGTAGATGGCCCCATAACACTCATTGCCTTGAGGTGTGTATTTAACTTCTGTAATCATTATTCAATGAAGATGTTTAGATGATGTAAGAGAAATGTTTGCAAAATATTAATTTGTAAAAAAATCAAATATTCTACAGCATTATTATTCAAAAATATTATAAGTAGGGTCAGATTGAATAAACATAATAAATCTATTGAATTAGATAAATGATGATGGATTGCCTAAATAGTGTGGAATTATTGTAGGGGGAGTTGCGAAGACGACTATTTTTAGTAATGAATGTAGTTGTTCCCATCATACCAGTCTAAAAATTGCATACTTTATGACATAAATAAAAACATGAGCCTGTATAAAACCTAGACTCATGCTTTTTCGCATTACTGACGTTTCCTGCTTTTAATTGCAGTACATAACAATATCGATTATCATTTATTCTTCATTCAACGAAAACTATTCTTATTTTACTGTTTCATAATTTGAGCCCATTGAAACAGTATTAATTAAAATCTGAACTATAAGAACAAAGCAATATCCTAATTTCTTTCCTTTAAAAAGAGTTACTTATATAACCAATACTTAGGTCAAGATTCTAAAACATCATCGCATAATTTAATTATTCTCGAAGAATACTTTTGCTTTCTTCTTTTCAAGATCTTCTGATTGATCGGGTAAGCAAGAAACAATACAATAAAACCAAATGCGATATTAATAAGTCCAAAAAATAAATAATCTTTTACTAGCCACAAGCTTAAACCACTACCAATTATAAAAATCCCTAGTACGACTAAAAAATAAAATATTATTAATGCTGGTACTTTGACCTTTTTATCCAGTGCTCTTAATTGTTCCATTTTATCTATATTTACATTCTCATCCATGTACTGTAAACGAATCTGTTCGACCTCTGAGCGTATCTTTTGCTTTGATACAGAATGATAAGTAAAACTATAACCTTTGTTATCTTTCTGATCTGTCATATATACTCACCTCTTAGTGTTTTCTTAATGCGCACAGTAAAAGTAGTCCCTTTACCTAGCTCACTTTCCACTGATAGATCCCCCTCAATTATATCTATCACTCTTTTTACCATTGCAAGACCTAAGCCATTACCTTCTTTGGCATGAGAAGTATCACCTTGATAAAATTTGTCAAAAATATGTTTACCAGTCCCCTCATCTATACCACATCCGTTGTCTTGCACCTGTACTTCAATTGCATCTGGATGATTATTTAATGTAACTTTTATTAAGCCATCCGGAGGAGTGAATTTAACAGCATTAGATATAAGATTGCTCCATACAATTTCTAAGAGGTTCTCATCACACGATAAATAGGCATCGTCAATATCAACGTGTACCTCGATATTTTTCTCACTCCATGCCTCTTCAAAGGAAAGTAAGCTGAATCTTAACTGCTCACTAATATTATATTCTTCTTTATCCGGATAAATTTGCTGATTTTCTAGCTTATTTAATTTAAGTATATTGGTGACCAATCCTGTTAATCGTTTGCTCGCATCTTCTATCGTTCGAGCATATTCGATTCTCTGTTCCTCACTCAGCGTTTCACTTTTCTGCATGTTTGCATAATTTTGAATAATGGCAAGCGGCGTTTTTATCTCATGAGAAACATTAGAAATGAAATCCGTTTTCAACGTTTCCAGCTTGGCTAATTCATCTGTCATTTTATTAATTTCATTACCAATTTCATCAAACTCATCCATTTTCCCCATATGTCGAGAAGGAATTTTAATGGTGAAATCTCCTTTTGAAATCCTTTCTACTGACTCCAGAATTTTTCGAACCGGTTTTTCAATCGTGTATTTTCTTCGTATGCTATCAATTAAACTTATTGCAAGACTAATTAATATTAAGTTTCCAATAATATATACTTCTATTAATAGTCCTGAAACATCATCGACTCTCGTATAAAGTAAAATACTGATAGAGCAAGCAGTCAATGTTAATAGAAAATAAAATAAAAAATTATAAAAAGAAGACAAAGTATAGCTTCTCTTTTTATTATTTTGCTTTTTCATAACTCCCACCACATCCTGGTTTAGTAATACCTATCTTTCTTTCAAAACCGCCTTATACCCCAAACCATGCACAGTAACGATTTCAAAAGCAGTCGATTCACTAAATTTATTTCGTAATTTCGTAATATACACATCCACAGCACGAGGTTCAGATTCGGTTTCATATCCCCAAAATTCATCCATTAATTGTAACCTAGTAAATGTCTTTTTTGGATAAGACAAAAGTTTATATAATATTTGAAATTCCCTTAAGGTTACTTTAACTGGCTCTTCATTCAAAAAAGCAGTTACCTCCTCAGCATTTAGAACTAAATCACCGACTCTAAGTTCTTTTTCATTTGCAATATTTGCTCGTCGAATCAGTGCTTCTACACGCATAAGTAACTCTTCCAATTCTATTGGTTTGACCATATAATCATCAATTCCCATTCGATAACCTTTTCTTTTTGTGTCATCTAATGCTGACACAAAAAGAATTGGAATGGTTTTATTTAGTCTTCTAACAGAGTCAGCAAATTCAAATCCATCTATCCCCTTCATCATGATATCAGACACAATAATATCAATCTTTTGTTCTGTGAGTGTTTCCATCGCTGTATCAGCATCTAAACAACTTACTACAGTGTACCCTTGGTCACTTAAATATTTCCACATTACTTTGTTTAATTTTTCATCATCTTCTACAACTAATATACTACTCATCTTGTACCTCCTCGTATTTTGAGAAAAAGTATATCACAAACTTGTTAAAAAAATGTTAAAGTACATATAAATGTTATAATCAAGATTAATTGCCCTTCATAATAATAGTGGATTTCAATTTTGCATTTGGCACAATGAACAATAAATTAATTACTATTTTCAAACGATTTTATTTAAATTTAACATAAAAATGAATGGTTGTTATAGAAAGCATGTTATTATTTACTGGGATGAATTCGTTATCTAATTAAATTACCAATAATTTGGCTTACACTTTCTAACTTAAAATCAAATATTGAAGAGTAAATGGAAATGTATTACATTTACTTAATTTGATTTAAAGATTTATTACTTCCATAACCATTGAGTTAGGTATAGAGCCTCCTGCTTGTTTAATTAGTGCTTCAACAGTCATAGCATTCATTATTCTAGTCATGGATTCAGACTGTTTCACATTTTTGCCACGTCTCCACGTTTAGACTTTACAAAAGCCATCATATCGTCTAGGACTTGGGCTCCCTCAAGACTTTTCCGAATATCCGCCATTACATCTTTAATAGAAAATATCCCTCGGGCTTACTCGGACTAAGCGACCGGTACCAACTAGATAAAACCATTCAGCTTATCAATCCAGATGGGGACCCAATAAGGCTAAATGACATTACAGGTATCTATATGTTGGTACAGTGGAAAAGTAAAAATACGGATGAAATACAAGAAGACAAAATAATATACTTTCAGTAAATAGCTCAACAGCTCTTAATGGCGAAACTGATGCAAATAGATATACTAAATATGCAACATCAATTGATTCAGCTAAGTTTTATAGGTTAAAAATATGTAGAATTAATGTTGGTATTTGTTAACCCATCAACAGGGGAAACTAAAGATTTACACTGGATTACGGAGATAAGTTTACCAAGAAATTTTATCTAAGCAATAAATTACCTGGTCAATACTATCATATGAAAGAAGGAATCACTAAATTATGACTAATAGAAGTAGTTCCATTTGAGAAAATGGTTCTGCGTCAAATGTTGGGGTAGGAATCTTTGCTCCTATCCCTTAACCAACTTGAAAATCTAGGTTTTTAAATTGATGATGCAGTAATACACGTAACCTTAATCGATCGTATCGTTTAAAGCCAAATGCATTACGTTTAATAACCTTTGTTTGGTTATTTAGGCCCTCCACAAATCCAGTGTTGTAGTCAAAGGCAAAACTATTTAAAACTTCTGCTTGCCAGTTCTTGAGTGTACCAGCGGCTTTGATGAACTCATCTAGTCCTGCTTTTTCTACCTGTTTGTAATAGTTATACAGTCCTTGTTTTACTTCACCTAAATCTTTTGTTCCAACCTTTTTCGCTCCTTCAAACCAGGAGCGGAATGCTTCCTTTAAACCATAGGCCTGTCGTAAATCCTCCGACAAGCCTAAATATCTGTCTAAATACCAGTGTTGCTTACTACTCAGTTCTTCATATCGTTTATAAAAAATGTGTTTCATACGCTTGCACTTTTTGCGGTCGTAATCATGGAATTCTTTTTGAACACGTCTTCTCACTCGTTCTAAAGCCCAATAAATATACCGACAAAAGTGGAAGCGATCTGCAATGATGATGGGGTTCCGCAAAGCCTTTTGAACTGCTGACTTAAAGCTTTAGCTCATATCCATGACAACCATCTTTACTTGAGATCCTTTTTTAGCTAAGTACTTTTTAATCGTACGTACAGAGCGATTCGGTAATATATCAAGCGGGACACCCGTTTCTCCATTTGCGATGATTACTTGGTATTTACCTTCTGTTGTATCCCCTTTATATTCATCGATAGCTATTACTGGTGGTAACGTGTCCACTTCTTTTAAACTAGTAGCTGCTAGTTGATCAAATCGACGAATAGCTGTTGTTTGAGAAGTTCTGAACTGACCAGCAGTATCTTTAAAGTTTTTTCCCTGAATAACACGAAGCCCTAGGGCTTGATTCCATTCCTTTGAATGTCTTTGATATCGCCCTACAACTTGGTTTTTCTCAGGAAACCTCTTTCCACAAGTACAAACGTATCTTCGCTTCCTATAAAACAGATAAGATGTTCGTTCAAAGAGCTTTAAGTGTTGTACCTTTTGTATTCTATAGTCATGGACGTGGCTTGTTCTTTCCCCACAAGCAGGACAACGGTGTTTCTTAACAGGCAACTTTATATGTAAGTAAAAGTCCCCCTCCAACTCCTCCATCTTAGTAACAATAACACTTTCTAATCCTGGTAAATTCATGTTAAACTGCATGTACACGCATCTCCTATCCCTTTGGTTTGTTTCTAGTCCATTCAAGTGTAAAGGATATAGGAGCTTGCGTGTTTTATTATGCTTAATTTTTTCAAACCCCAACATATATAATAGAGCCTATTTTGTAGTGTTATGAGAATACAAAAAAGCTCCGCACTTATTAGTGCGAAGCCTTGATGTTACAACGTTTTAGTTGTGTATTTAGTACCGGTGGCCGGGGTCGAACCGGCACTCCGTGAGGAACACGATTTTGAGTCGTGCGCGTCTGCCAATTCCGCCACACCGGCATAATTATGATGGAGGCGGCAACCGGATTTGAACCGGTGATAAAGGTTTTGCAGACCTCTGCCTTACCACTTGGCTATGCCGCCTCGATATTATATAGTATATGAAAATAATACTTGAATATGTTAAATACAAATGGAGCGGAAGACGGGATTCGAACCCGCGACCCCCACCTTGGCAAGGTGGTGTTCTACCACTGAACTACTTCCGCTTAAAATGGCTGGGCTAGCTGGATTCGAACCAGCGCATGACGGTACCAAAAACCGTTGCCTTACCGCTTGGCTATAGCCCAATAAAATATATAATGGGGCGACCAGTGGGGATCGAACCCACGCGTGCCGGAACCACAATCCGGTGCGTTAACCACTTCGCCATGATCGCCATCACAAGAAAAACAGGGGTAGTAGGAATCGAACCCACACTGGAGGTTTTGGAGACCTCTGTTCTACCGTTAAACTATACCCCTACAATAAATAATATAATTATTAAATTAAAATGGTGGAGGGAGTAGGACTCGAACCTACGAACCCGATGGGAGCGGATTTACAGTCCGCCGCGTTTGGCCAACTTCGCTATCCCTCCATAAAAATATAAACATAAACGTGAATTTTTTTAAAGTGGTGGCTCGGGACGGAATCGAACCGCCGACACACGGATTTTCAGTCCGTTGCTCTACCGACTGAGCTACCGAGCCATATTAATGAATGAAAACATGATATGTTGTTTTATAAGTGGCGGTCCGGACGGGACTCGAACCCGCGACCTCCTGCGTGACAGGCAGGCATTCTAACCAACTGAACTACCGGACCATTAGGTTGCACCCAATGGGCACTACGAACATTTTCTTTCGAAGAAATTATTTCATCGTAGTAAGAAAAATTGGTTGCGGGGGCAAGATTTGAACTTGCGACCTTCGGGTTATGAGCCCGACGAGCTACCAGACTGCTCCACCCCGCGATAATATAAATAATGTTAATTTAAAAATGGTGGAGGATGCAGGGCTCGAACCTGCGACCCCTTGCTTGTAAGGCAAGTGCTCTCCCAGCTGAGCTAATCCTCCATTTGAAAGGATTTATACTTTCCTAAAAGTTAAGTGGCATTTATGGTGACCCGTACGGGATTCGAACCCGTGTTACCGCCGTGAAAGGGCGGTGTCTTAACCACTTGACCAACGGGCCTATATTTAAAGTGGCGGAGAGCGAGGGATTCGAACCCTCGGTACGGCGTTGACCGCACACACGATTTCCAATCGTGCTCCTTCGACCACTCGGACAGCTCTCCATTGGCTCCACAGGTAGGATTCGAACCTACGACCGATCGGTTAACAGCCGATTGCTCTACCACTGAGCTACTGTGGAATGGAATGAAATTGCTTGGCAACGTCCTACTCTTGCAGGGGCGCGAGCCCCAACTACCATGGGCGCTGAAGAGCTTAACTGCTGTGTTCGGCATGGGAACAGGTGTGACCTCTTCGCTATCGCCACCAAGCCTGTACTGTTTTCAGTGACAAAGAATATTATACTATGTATTTTGAAAAAATCAAGTATAAATTTAAAAATACTTTCAAAACTAGATAAGAATTTTTGACATCAACAAAACCGTTGGTATAGATAAGTCCTCGATCTATTAGTATTCGTCAGCTTCACATGTCACCATGCTTCCACCTCGAACCTATCAACCTCATCGTCTCTGAGGGATCTTACTCACTTACGTGATGGGAAGTCTCATCTTAAGGGGGGCTTCATGCTTAGATGCTTTCAGCACTTATCCCTTCCACACGTAGCTACCCAGCGATGCTCTTGGCAGAACAACTGGTGCACCAGCGGTGTGTCCATCCCGGTCCTCTCGTACTAAGGACAGCTCCTCTCAAACTTCCAACGCCCACGACGGATAGGGACCGAACTGTCTCACGACGTTCTGAACCCAGCTCGCGTACCGCTTTAATGGGCGAACAGCCCAACCCTTGGGACCGACTACAGCCCCAGGATGCGATGAGCCGACATCGAGGTGCCAAACCTCCCCGTCGATGTGGACTCTTGGGGGAGATAAGCCTGTTATCCCCGGGGTAGCTTTTATCCGTTGAGCGACGGCCCTTCCATTCGGTACCGCCGGATCACTAAGCCCGACTTTCGTCCCTGCTCGACTTGTAGGTCTCGCAGTCAAGCTCCCTTCTGCCTTTGCACTCTGCGAATGATTTCCAACCATTCTGAGGGAACCTTTGGGCGCCTCCGTTACATTTTAGGAGGCGACCGCCCCAGTCAAACTGCCCACCTGACACTGTCTCCGAACCGGATCACGGTTCTGGGTTAGAAGGTCAATACAGCCAGGGTGGTATCCCACCGGCGCCTCCACGTAAGCTAGCGCTCACGTATCTCAGGCTCCCACCTATCCTGTACAAGCTGTACCAACATTCAATATCAGGCTACAGTAAAGCTCCACGGGGTCTTTCCGTCCTGTCGCGGGTAATGCGCATCTTCACGCATAGTATAATTTCACCGGGTCTCTCGTTGAGACAGTGCCCAAGTCGTTGCACCTTTCGTGCGGGTCGGAACTTACCCGACAAGGAATTTCGCTACCTTAGGACCGTTATAGTTACGGCCGCCGTTTACTGGGGCTTCGGTTCAACGCTTCGCTAATGCTAACGCATCCCCTTAACCTTCCAGCACCGGGCAGGTGTCAGCCCCTATACTTCGCCTTACGGCTTCGCAGAGACCTGTGTTTTTGCTAAACAGTCGCTTGGGCCTTTTCACTGCGGCTTCTCGCAAAAGAAGCACCCCTTCTCCCGAAGTTACGGGGTCATTTTGCCGAGTTCCTTAACGAGAGTTCTCCCGATCACCTTAGGATTCTCTCCTCGCCTACCTGTGTCGGTTTGCGGTACGGGCACCCTTTTCCTTGCTAGAGGCTTTTCTTGGCAGCGTGAAATCCGGAACTTCGGTACTATATTTCCCTCCTGATCACAGCTTGTGATTGCCAGACGGATTTGCCTATCTGACTCACTTACTGTTTCAACGCACACATCCAGTGGTGCGCATTCCTTATCCTTCTGCGTCCCCCCATCACTCAAACGGAATTGGGTGGTACAGGAATATCAACCTGTTGTCCATCGCCTACGCCTTTCGGCCTCGGCTTAGGCCCCGACTAACCCTGAGCGGACGAGCCTTCCTCAGGAAACCTTAGGCATTCGGTGAAGAAGATTCTCACTTCTTTTTCGCTACTCATACCGGCATTCTCACTTCTAAGCGCTCCACCAGTCCTCACGGTCTGACTTCGCTGCACTTAGAACGCTCTCCTACCATTGATCGTAGATCAATCCGTAGCTTCGGTGATACGTTTAGCCCCGGTATATTTTCGGCGCAGCGTCACTCGACCAGTGAGCTATTACGCACTCTTTAAATGATGGCTGCTTCTAAGCCAACATCCTGGTTGTCTATGCAACGCCACATCCTTTTCCACTTAACGTATACTTTGGGACCTTAGCTGACGGTCTGGGCTGTTTCCCTTTCGACTATGAACCTTATCACCCATAGTCTGACTCCCAAGGTAATATGATTGGCATTCGGAGTTTGACTGAATTCGGTAACCCGGTAAGGGCCCCTAGTCCAATCAGTGCTCTACCTCCAACATACATGCCTTGAGGCTAGCCCTAAAGCTATTTCGGAGAGAACCAGCTATCTCCGTGTTCGATTGGCATTTCACCCCTACCCACACCTCATCCCCGCACTTTTCAACGTGCGTGGGTTCGGGCCTCCAGTCAGTGTTACCTGACCTTCACCCTGGACATGGGTAGATCACACGGTTTCGGGTCTACGACCACCTACTAAAACGCCCTGTTCAGACTCGCTTTCGCTGCGGCTCCGTGTCTTCCACTTAACCTTGCAGGGGATCGTAACTCGCCGGTCCATTCTACAAAAGGTACGCCGTCACCCATAAAAGGGCTCCGACTACTTGTAGGCACACGGTTTCAGGTTCTCTTTCACTCCCCTCCCGGGGTGCTTTTCACCTTTCCCTCACGGTACTGGTTCACTATCGGTCACTAGGGAGTATTTAGCCTTGGGAGATGGTCCTCCCGGATTCCGACGGAATTTCACGTGTTCCGCCGTACTCAGGATCCACTCCGGAGGAAACACATTTTCGACTACAGGATTGTTACCTTCTATAATGGGCCTTTCCAGACCACTTCGTCTAATGTATTTCTTTGTAACTCCAAAGGAGTGTCCTACAACCCCAAAAAGCAAGCTTTTTGGTTTGGGCTAATTCCGTTTCGCTCGCCGCTACTCGGGAAATCGCGTTTGCTTTCTCTTCCTCCGGGTACTGAGATGTTTCAGTTCCCCGGGTCTGCCTCATTTATCCTATGGATTCAGATAAATGTTCTACTCCATGACGAGCAGAGGGTTTCCCCATTCGGAAATTCTCGGATCAAGGCCTACGTACGGCTCCCCGAGACATATCGGTGTTTGTCCCGTCCTTCATCGGCTCCTAGTGCCAAGGCATCCACCGTGCGCCCTTCTTCACTTAACTATACTTACTTTATTCCAATGAAAAGCGAGTTGGTTATTGTTTGATGTCTTGTCATCAGTTTCGTTTCCACAGCTGTCAAGCAGTTGCTTCCACGTCCTGATTACTCTTATCTAGTTTTCAAGGTACAAGTTCAAGAGAGTATTGATCTCTCAAAACTGAACCAAACAACCAAGTATGATTTGTCACCTTGTAAAAGGTGTTCCTATAATCCTTAGAAAGGAGGTGATCCAGCCGCACCTTCCGATACGGCTACCTTGTTACGACTTCACCCCAATCATTGGCCCCACCTTCGGCGGCTGGCTCCAAAGGTTACCCCACCGACTTCGGGTGTTGCCAACTCTCGTGGTGTGACGGGCGGTGTGTACAAGGCCCGGGAACGTATTCACCGTGGCATGCTGATCCACGATTACTAGCGATTCCGGCTTCATGCAGGCGAGTTGCAGCCTGCAATCCGAACTGAGAATGGTTTTATGGGATTTGCTTGACCTCGCGGTTTCGCTACCCTCTGTACCATCCATTGTAGCACGTGTGTAGCCCAGGTCATAAGGGGCATGATGATTTGACGTCATCCCCACCTTCCTCCGGTTTGTCACCGGCAGTCACCTTAGAGTGCCCAACTTAATGCTGGCAACTAAGATCAAGGGTTGCGCTCGTTGCGGGACTTAACCCAACATCTCACGACACGAGCTGACGACAACCATGCACCACCTGTCATTCGGTCCCCGAAGGGAACTCCCTATCTCTAGGGACATCCGAAGATGTCAAGACCTGGTAAGGTTCTTCGCGTTGCTTCGAATTAAACCACATGCTCCACCGCTTGTGCGGGCCCCCGTCAATTCTTTTGAGTTTCAGCCTTGCGGCCGTACTCCCCAGGCGGAGTGCTTAATGCGTTAACTGCAGCACTAAGGGGCGGAAACCCCCTAACACCTAGCACTCATCGTTTACGGCGTGGACTACCAGGGTATCTAATCCTGTTCGCTCCCCACGCTTTCGCACCTCAGCGTCAGTTACAGACCAGAGAGTCGCCTTCGCCACTGGTGTTCCTCCACATATCTACGCATTTCACCGCTACACGTGGAATTCCACTCTCCTCTTCTGCACTCAAGTTCCCCAGTTTCCAATGACCGCTTGCGGTTGAGCCGCAAGATTTCACATCAGACTTAAGAAACCGCCTACGCGCGCTTTACGCCCAATAATTCCGGACAACGCTTGCCCCCTACGTATTACCGCGGCTGCTGGCACGTAGTTAGCCGGGGCTTCCTCGATAGGTACCGTCAAGGTGCCGCCCTGTTTGAACGGCACTTGTTCTTCCCTAACAACAGAACTTTACGATCCGAAAACCTTCTTCGTTCACGCGGCGTTGCTCCGTCAGACTTTCGTCCATTGCGGAAGATTCCCTACTGCTGCCTCCCGTAGGAGTCTGGGCCGTGTCTCAGTCCCAGTGTGGCCGATCACCCTCTCAGGTCGGCTACGCATCGTTGCCTTGGTGAGCCGTTACCTCACCAACTAGCTAATGCGCCGCGGGCCCATCTGTAAGTGATAGCCAGAGGCCATCTTTCAACATTCCTTCATGCGAAGCAATGTATTATCCGGTATTAGCCCCGGTTTCCCGGGGTTATCCCAATCTTACAGGCAGGTTGCCCACGTGTTACTCACCCGTCCGCCGCTCGTTCCACTAACGTCCTCCCGAAGGATTCAGTTAGCTTCCCGCGCTCGACTTGCATGTATTAGGCACGCCGCCAGCGTTCGTCCTGAGCCAAGATCAAACTCTCAATAAAGTTGACTTGCGCTCGCTTCTATAAGCTAGCTTGTTTATTAATTCATACTGGTTGTTTTGTTCAGTTTTCAAAGATCAAATTATTTCGCTGTTTTTTGAGACAGCTTTATTATTATATCATCTCTCAAAATTAATGTCAACAACTTTTTTGAAGCTGTTTGAGATGAAATTGTTTCGCTGTTTTCTCGACAACTTTTATATCATATCAACTCTTGAAGTTGATGTCAACAACTTTTTTAAGTAATTTTCAAAGCTGTTGGCGATAAAATTGTTCTGTCGTTTTCAGCGACGTCTAATAATATACCATGTAATTTCTGAAAGTGTCAATAACTTTTTCTGATTTTTTATAAGATCTTTTAATCTTCTTGAATTCACCAACTTCTAACGCCAACAAAAGCAGTATATGCTGCCCATTTAGATGTGTGCATCACTTTATGAGATTCATATTTTATTTCTATAGTAGTAATGCGGAAGGGAACTCTCTCTACAAAAAAAGCAAAAGCATAAAGGCTTTTACTCTTGAGATACTCGATATTTACGATGTCGAATGGTTTTACTCTTTGTTTCTTCCAGAACAACTTCAATGACATTCTTTCCAACTAAATATTCAATCGCACTTACCAGATCATACGTATACGGTTCTACATCGGGATGTGTCTTCAGCTCACCAAATCCCCACGGTGCATCCTTCTTCTGCATGACTTCGAGCAAATGCTCTGCACATTGCTCCGTGCGTTTGTTCAAGGCAAAGTCTATGGCAATCATCATTAATTCCACACGCTTCTGTGTTTCCTCTGTACTTCTCACTAATTCTTCATATAGCTTATATATTTCGGGATCAATTCGTTTTACTTGATGCCACACCATTACTTCAGGATGATAACCTTTCTCTAAAATTGCAATTCTCCCTAAATAATGTAGTGAACGTAACAATCTGCTGTATGCATCAAGAAAGTTACCTGATTCATACAAATTACGTGCTTCACTATAACTTCTTGTCAGCTTTGAAAACTCAATAGCTAATCGTAATTTTCTTTGTTCGTAAGGAAATACACGCAATGTTTCTTTTAAATTAGCTACATATTCGTTCCGGTCAAAAATGACCTTCCCGTCAATTATCCATTCCACCGCTCTTCGGTAGGAACTAGTCTCAATCCATTCTTCTAATAAATCCCTGTCAATGACATGAAGTGCCGCAGATTGCTCCTTGAACTCATAGTGTTTCACAATCCATTGTTCTTCTAAATCCTGTACCACCACTAACAATATCGAATCAAAGTTATCAGTCTCCGGACTAATCGTTTTCTTTTTCTCCATGATCAGAATGCCCAGAGTGTTACGGTTACTGGCCCTTTCCTGATAAATCGGGCGTAACATATCTTCCATTGAGTCTCCCCCTTTACTCATACATAATATATTTCGATAAAAAATGGCGAATCCCTTCAAATTCGAGAAATTTTTATAAATTCATATTTTATTACCCTTTTTTGTAAAGAATAAACACCTATTATTAAACATTCATTAATCGGTTGCAAGCATTTTCCTGCTAATTATGCTATACTACAATCGACATATCATATTTGGGGGAAGGCTTATGGCTGAAATTACCTATAAAAATAAAATAAATAGAATTAGAACCTTTGCATTGTCCTTGGTGTTCATTGGTTTCATTATCATGTATGTAGGACTCTTGTTTAAAGACATACAATGGCTGATGCTAGTTTTCATGATTCTCGGTACGCTATCCGTTGTCTTCAGTTCGGTCGTATACTTCTGGATCGGTCTTCTGTCAACCAGGGCTGTCCAAATTATTTGTCCAAGCTGTGAGA
Source organism: Gracilibacillus caseinilyticus (assembly GCF_022919115.1). NCBI lineage: Bacteria > Bacillati > Bacillota > Bacilli > Caryophanales > Bacillaceae > Gracilibacillus > Gracilibacillus caseinilyticus. The sequence goes on from NZ_CP095072.1 coordinate 286,987, forward strand.
AGCCAACGAAAATGCTCGGACGTGTCGATGCCTGCATGCATTGCAGACAGCCATTAACAATGGACAAGAATCTCGAAGGTAAGGAATTTGATGAGAGTTATAATAAGAAGAAACGTCGCTAACTTATGCAGCGACGTTTTTTTATACACAAAACAAAAAAACACACGTGCAATAACATTGCATCGTGTGTTTGAACATTAAACGATTTGTTTCTTTTCTTTTTTGCATTCCTGGCAAACACCGTATACTTCCATTCGGTGATGGCTTACATCAAACCCTGTGATTTGTTCTGCTAATGATTCCACTTCATCAAGACTCGGGTAGTGAAAGTCAACAATCTTGCCGCAGCTTTCACAAATGATGTGATAATGCTTGGATGTATTAACGTCAAAACGACTAGAAGAATCACCATATGGCAATTCACGCACTAACCCGATTTCACGGAATACACGTAAATTGTTATATACAGTTGCCACACTCATATTCGGAAACTTTCCTTCTAACGCTTTATAAATATCATCAGCAGTAGGGTGAGTCTCAGCATTCAGTAAGAATTCCAACACCGCATGACGCTGTGGTGTAATACGAACGCCTGATGATTTCAGTTTTTCTACCGCTTCTTGTAGCATATGTTCAGACACCGCCATGCACCTCACTTTCCTACATATTAGTAAAAGTTATTTGTGCCAAAAATTAGCACTAATTAAAACAGTACCAGTATTAACACAATTATCACTTTATAATTCTTATAATTAGTGTACTCCTTAAGTACATGTTATGTCAATATAAGTATACGTGCTCACAGCAAAATTATGCTAGATATCCGCTTTTAACGGCTTTTCTTCATCACCCATGAAATAATTTACAGAGCGTGCCACGACAAAAAGATAGTCCGATAATCGATTCAGATACGTTATAGCTAATGAATCGGTTAATTCCTTCTGCAGCCCAATCGCTAGCCTTTCTGCTCGTCTTGCAACCGTTCGTGCATGGTGCAACGAGCTTGCCGCCTGATGTCCTGATGGCAAAATAAAGTTACGTAATTCCGGCAACGCTTCCTGCCAGTCGTCAATTTGTTCTTCTAATTGTGTAATATGGCGTTCCTGCAATTGCCATGCTACCTCTTTATCTTCCGGTGTTGCTAATTCCGAACCGACATGGAATAAAATCGTCTGGACATGATCCAGTTCATCCAGCATTTGATCCTTATTTAGAAAATTAATTGCCTCGATCATGCTAATCGCCTGGCCAATGACAGCATTTACTTCATCACACGTGCCATACGCTTCGACACGAAGATGATTTTTCGGCACTCGCTTTCCGTAAATCAGGGAGGTTTGTCCCTTGTCACCAGATCTCGTATAAATCCGCATCATTTCTCCACCTCTTACAGTGTTAGAAAAACTCTGCATTTGCCTCGCTTTATAGCGAGTGCCAAAGTTTTTCTTATACTTGGTACACTTTAAATTTTCACTACGTTGAACTGCTTCTTGGCTAAAATTTTATACTTATCTAACGTGTAAAAAAGTGTAAGCACTGAACATGCTTACACTTCCTTTTCTACCTTATAATTCTTCACGAATATAATTTAACGCTTTTTCCACATGTCCTTTTACCTGTACATTGCGGAATTCTTTTCGAAGGACACCTTCTTTATCAATGATGAAAGTCGAACGAACAATTCCCATATATTCATTGCCGAATTTCTTCTTCAATTGCCATACGCCAAATTGCTCGGCAACTTCCTTGTCCTCATCGACTAACAATTCAAACGGTAATTCATGTTTATCAATGAATTTCTTGTGACTTTCTTCAGAATCCGGACTAATACCAAGAATGACTGCGTCTAAGTCTTGGAAGCTTTCGTAATTATCGCGAAAATCGCAAGCTTCTGTCGTACATCCTGGTGTATCGTCTTTTGGATAGAAATAAAGTACAACATGTTTGCCCTTGTAATCAGACAGGTTTACTTTTTCACCTTTATTATTTGTTAGTGCAAAATTCTCTACTACTTGTCCTACTTCAACTGTCATGTAAACACCTCCACAATCATTTCTTACTGCTAGCGTATCTGAAAAAAGCGTAACACTCAACTAATACACATCTCTTTTATCATTTCCTTGCCAGATCTTCAGAAAAAATGCCGGAGGTAAGATATAACCGATGAGCGATTCAACCAGTGCTAATAACCTTCCCCATCCGATCGGCGTAATATCACCGTAACCGACTGTCATTAACGTCACCCCGCTAAAATAGAACGAATGTGCCAGTGTTTCAATTGGTGGTAATTGATGCAGCCTGCCATCATCGAGTAACAGTACCCCCTGAAATGATAGGACAAAATATAAACACGCGAACGAACTCAACACGGTAAAATAAACGGCAAGCAACGTATAAAACATTTCATAGGAAAAATAACTGCGCTGATGGGCTTTTCCAAATATAAACGCATATAAGCTGCCCATTAATAAAAACACGATCAGCAAAACCGACACTAAACCGATCATCGAACTCCCCCTCCTATTTATTTTTCCCTTTTTTTAGTATACGATGGAAAAATAGGAGTGATGACGAATGCGGCGAATTTATATAGTCGAGGATGATCCGAAGATTTGCGATATTCTCGCTGACTTTTTACATAAATACGATTATGATGTTACAACCGTTCAAGACTTTGATCGAATTGATCAGGAATTTAAAGATGATGATCCTCAGCTTGTCTTATTAGATATTAACCTGCCACGGTTTGATGGTTTTTACTGGTGCAGGAAACTTCGTGCGTTGAGTAACTGTCCGATCATCTTCATCTCGGCTCGAGACAGCGGCATGGATCAGGTAATGGCAATCGAAAATGGCGCCGATGATTACATTACGAAGCCCTTCCAGCTCGAAGTAGTATTGGCCAAAATCAAAAGTTTGATGCGCCGTGTGTATGGTGAATACCGCAACCAGAAAGAAAATCCAATTATGGACATCAGCGACCTCCAGCTTGATACGTCTTCCTTTGTACTTACCTTTCAATCCCGACACGTCCAATTAACAAAAAAGGAATTTCTACTGGCCCAAGCATTACTTTCCAATATCGAAAAAGTGCTGTCGCGCGAATATTTGTTAGAGCGCCTTTGGGATGATCAGGACTTTGTCGATGATAATACACTTAGTGTCAATATTACGAGGGTGCGGAAGAAGCTAGCGGATATCGGTATTGAAGGTGCCTTAATCACGATCCGCAGCGCTGGTTATAAATTAGTAAACGTATGGGAGACATTGCAATGATCGCCTATATAAAAGATCAAATCGGAGCTATTATCTTTTTTTATAGTCAAATTGGAATTATCATGGTGATCGCAGAACTCGGCAGCTCTTTATCTGGTGGAGAAATTGGGGCGAGCACATACGGTTATATGCTGTTGATTGTGACATTTTTTCAAATCGTCTATCATGTGTACCGCTACTTTAAGTTTCGCGACATTTATCGTTATGCAGTCATCAATGCTTCGGAAACCGCCTGGCTGCCGGATACACCAGATCAGCTGACCACTCAATTAAAAGAGCATTACGAGAAACAATATGATTATTACAAGCAAGAGCTTGAAAGACTCCATCATGAGAAAAAGCAGGAAACCTTTTTTATGCAACAATGGATTCATCAAATGAAGACGCCTTTATCGGTGATGCGGTTAACAATCGACAAGGAAGAGCCCCATTTGCCACCTGCCATGAAGCAGGATCTCGATGAAGAATTGGACCGGATCAAGCACGGTCTCCAGCTTGCCTTATACCAGTCACGGCTCCAACAGTTTGAACGCGATTTTCATGTTGAAAAAATCGTGTTAGCCGATCTGGTACGGAGCATCATACAGGAGTACAAGTCTAGTTTTATCCGTCATCGTGTCTATCCAAAGGTTGATATGGACACGTCACTTACTATCTATTCGGATCAGAAGTGGCTCGGCTTTGTCATCGAACAGATCACGAGTAATGCAATTAAATATTCGCAGCATACCAATGACACGGTTCTTTTTCGGGCGAGTATAGAGAATGACGGGATTGTGTTAGCGATTCAGGATCATGGCATCGGGATTGCCAGGCAGGATCTCACACGCGTTTTCGATCCTTTTTTTACAGGGAAAAACGGCAGACAAGTCCAGGAATCGACCGGGATGGGATTATATTTGGCGAAACAGATTTGTGACGCTTTAGATCATAAGCTTCTGGTTCAATCAGAGGTTCAGCAAGGGACTATTCTTTCGGTTGTGTTTGATGTGGAGCAGTAAAGGTGTTTTTAGCATTGGGCACGGATTTGGTCGGTTATTTGTGGGTTTTGGCTGGTTGTGAGGGCTATCGGACATTTGGTACTTTGATTCTGGGCTATTGTCTGATTAAACGCTTCTTTCGGACAATTCACGCTTCGTGACATGAGTTATTGTCCGAGTGAGCACCTCTTTCGGACAGTTCTCACTCCATAACACGCGAATTTGTCCGAGTGAAGCATTCTCTCATACTTCATCCTCTCCCACCCCTAAAAAATCTTACAAAATTGTAAGATTTCTTTTTTATTTTGAAAGAATAATCAATAGGTCTTTCACCCCAGAATCGATATAATGAAGCTACAGCAAAAAAAGAAAGGATGCGTACGATGAATGTATTAGAGGCTAGTAATATATCAAAAGTATACGGCAGTAAGCGTGGAGTTGAGCACAAAGCGATCGATAATCTATCACTTGCGATTGAAAAAGGAGAATTTGTCGGCGTGATGGGCCCATCCGGAAGCGGAAAGACGACATTGCTTAATATGCTGTCAACGATTGACCGGTTGTCGGCCGGAAAACTGACCATCAACGGTGAGGAAATCAACCGCTTAAATAAATCAAAGCTGGCAAAATTCAGACGAAGAGAAATGGGCTTTATTTTTCAAGATTTTAATTTACTAGATACATTAACAATAGAAGAAAATATCATGCTCCCTCTTACACTGGACGGCTGGAAAGTGAAGGAGATGGAGAAGAAGCTTGCGGAAGTGGCCAAACAATTGGGGATTGATTCGATTTTGCGTAATCGCAGTTTTGAAGTTTCCGGAGGGCAAATGCAGCGGGCAGCGATTGCGCGAGCGATTATTCATGAGCCTGCGATTATTTTTGCCGATGAGCCAACCGGGAATCTTGATTCGAAATCATCGAAGCAAGTGATGAACGCCTTATCCCAGTTGCATCAGCATAAAGAAGCAACCACTCTGATGGTGACGCACGATCCATATGCCGCAAGCTTCTGCCAGCGTATTCTGTTTATTAAGGATGGCCGCATCTATAATGAACTGGTTAAAGGAGATAGTCGGCAAGCCTTTTTCCAGGAAATCTTAAATGTGCAGTCGATGCTAGGGGGAGATACGGATGACCTTCAGACAATTCGCGTTTAATAATGTGAAGCGAAACTTCCGTCAGTATCTCAGCTACTTTTTCAGCTGTATGTTTTCGGTGGCTGTCTTCTTCATTTATGCAGTCATTATGTTTCACCCAGAAATGGAAGGACATACTTTCCGCCAAACGGTCCAGCGTGGCATAACTGCAGTGGAGATCATCATTTTCGTCTTTTCATTTTTGTTCATCCTCTATTCGACTGGGGCATTTGTTAAATCACGCAAGCATGAGTATGCGATCTTAATGACATTAGGCATCGGCAAAGGGCAACTGAACCGTTTATTAATTTTAGAAAATACGATTATCGGTCTGGTTTCAATCATCGCCGGTCTTCTTGTCGGGACACTGTTTGCCAATATTTTTATCATGGGTTTTTCGAATTTGCTTGATTTAGAGGAATCGCTTGGGTTCGTGATCGCCTGGAAGGCACTCGCTCTGACAGTTGCTGGTTATTTTGTCATGTTCGAGATCAATTCGATCCTCGTCGTTTGGACATTAAGATTAAATTCGATTGTCAGTCTTTTTAAAGGAGCTCGCGGTCCGAAAAAGACACCAAAATTCTCTTGGATTCTGTCTATCATCGGTTTGGCATTAGTGATCGCCGCTTATTATTTAGCCGCTACCGCCAACTTGATCACAATTTTCGAACGAATGTTTATCATTCTTGCACTGATCGTTCCGGGAACTTATCTGCTGTACACTCAGTTCTCGGTATTATTGATCCACCTTTTGAAGAAAAACAAAACACTGTATCTGAAGAAAACGAACCTGTTAACGATTTCTGATCTCGGCTATAAATTAAAGGATCATGCTCGTCTCTTATTTTTTGTCACGATATTAAGCGCAGTGGCATTTACAGCGAGTGGTGTGATCTATGGAATATACCAAAGTGCAGAAACAGAAGCATCGGCCTATATACCACAGGATGCTTCCTTCCTTAGTAAAGGGGAAGAAAATATTGCCCAGATGGATCAAGAAGTTAAAAAAATAACCGATGGGCTGAAGCAGGAGGATATTTCTTTTCAAACGCTAATCGTCGATCGGACCCAGGCGCAAACAATGATTGATGGAGAACAAGTCTGGATTGATTTACTTGCCTATTCCGATTACCGCGCATTAGCAGAACTGCAAGGAGAATCTGTCATACAGTTGGGAAACGATGAAGCCATGCTGCTACAGTATCATTACATGACGGCGGTCGCTCCATTTAATCAAGATCAGCTCACCATCGAATCGGAAGAGGCAAAGGTGACGTTACAGGCGAGAGCAGCAGCTAAATCAATCCTTAATCCAAACTTTCAAACGACCTATACGGTTGTCGTACCGGATCGTACGTTTAGTGAGTTTGCAGCTGTTGCACAGCCAAACGAACATTACCGTTACGTGGCGTTATTCATCGACAATTGGACAAGTAACGCCGAGATGATAACGGAAAAACTGGCGCTAGCGGACACCGATATTACGGTTACACATTCTACTGCAGATCAGTACTTGATGTTTAGAGACTCTTTCTCCTATGCCTTATTTTTCGGATTATTCGTCAGTGTCTTATTCTTCTTAGCGGCAGGCTCGATCCTTTACTTTAAGCTGTACCAGGATCTTGACAAGGATATCCAGCGGTATCAATCCTTATACCGGATCGGCTTAACCGTCAAAGAGATGAAACAATCAGCAACTCGCCAGATAGGCTATTTATTTTTCACGCCGTTCGTATTCGCTGTAGTCCATGCCGGCTTTGCCTTTTGGGCGCTGCAAAATATGCTCGAGTCATCGATTCTTTTGCCGAGTATCCTGTTAATCTCATGCTATTTGGCGATCTACGTGATTTACTTTTTCTTTGTCAGAGGCCTGTATATTAACAAAATAAAACAAGTGATGTAAGCTGTTTTCCCCTCCATGTGAGAAAATGCTATAATAGAGAGTGCATTTTCTTACTTGGAGGTTTTTTCATGCAAATTACTCAGTCAGAAGCTTTACATAAAGAAGCACAACAGCACATTGTCGGTGGAGTCAATTCACCATCACGCGCGTATAAAGGCGTAGGCGGCGGTACACCGGTATATATGGAACGAGGTGAAGGCGCGTATTTCTGGGATGTTGATGGCAATAAGTACATCGATTTTCTCGGCGCTTATGGACCGATCATCACTGGCCATGCTCATCCTCATATTACCGAAGCGATTAAAAAAGCCGCGGAAAAAGGCGTGCTCTACGGTACACCAACAAAGCTGGAAAATATTTTTGCCCAAAAACTAAAAGCAACCATTCCTTCTATGGAAAAAGTCCGTTTTGTTAATTCCGGTACAGAGGCGGTCATGACTACCGTTCGTGTCGCCCGTGCTTATACCAACCGCGAAAAAGTGATCAAATTCGCCGGTTGTTATCATGGCCATTTTGACACAGTATTGGTACAGGCAGGTTCTGGCCCATCCACTTTAGGAAATCCTGATTCTGCTGGAGTGACGAAAGCAACTGCGCAGGAAGTAATCACCGTTCCGTTCAATGATATCGAGGCATTTCAAGTAGCACTTGATCATTGGGGCGATCAGGTTGCCGCCATTCTTGTTGAGCCGATTGTCGGTAACTTCGGTATCGTCGAGCCTGCGGAAGGATTTTTGCAACAGGTCAATGATCTCGCGCATGACGCTGGCGCACTCGTCATCTATGATGAAGTGATTACCGCTTTCCGTTTTACGTACGGCTCCGCTCAAAAAATCGTCGGTGTCGAACCAGACATGACCGCCCTTGGCAAAATTATCGGAGGCGGCCTGCCAATCGGAGCATATGGCGGTAAACAGGAAATCATGGAAACCGTCGCCCCACTTGGGCCAGCCTATCAAGCCGGCACCATGGCAGGTAACCCTGCATCCATGTCCGCCGGGATTGCGTGTCTCGAGGTATTAGAAGAAGCTGGGCTCTATGATCGATTAGACCACCTTGGTGCAATGTTGGAAAAAGGAATGCTGGACGCTGCCGAAAAACACGGCATCAAGATTACTGTGAACCGTTTAAAGGGGCACTAACGCTCTATTTTGGTTCAGAAACAATCACAAATTATGCCCAGGCAGAAGCATCTGATGGCGAAAAATTTGGACAGTTCTTCAAATTAATGCTGCAACAAGGTATTAACTTGGCACCATCCAAATATGAAGCATGGTTCCTGACCATTGCTCATACCGAGGATGATATTAAAGAGACGATCGCTTGTATTGATAAAGTCTTTGCTGAGATGGCTTCTTAAAGATGAAAAGGTTCCGATTACGATAATCGGAACCTTTTTTGGGGTGGGAGTCTTTTGGGAATTAGGGGTTGAGTGGTGAAATTGGGGGAGCATTTTCAGGTGTAAGGCTTCTTGCAAATTGGCAAACGCCTGAAGTTTGTATATCTTCAGGCGGAAAGGGCTTGTCAAGAAAAGTGTGTAAGTCATTCCAAATACTTTAATACACGATCCTTGAGGTGGTCATGAATTAATAACTGGTTCATCACCATGGCCCATTGCTGAATATGGCCACCTTCCCATTTATTTTCAAGTTCTTTTGTTCGTAAATATAAGACTTTTAATAGGGCATTCTCGTGTGGGAATGCTCCTTTTTGGGTAACTTTACGATAGCTGGAGTGAACACTTTCTACGGCATTTGTTGTATACATGATTTTGCGAATCGCACTACCGTAATCAAAAAGCTGTTCCACATGAGAAAAATGACGTTTCCACACATCAATGGCTCCAGGATAAGAAGACCATTGTTGTTGAAAGGTTTCAAAGGCGCTGCGACAAGCTTTTAGACTAGATGCTCCATATACTTTTCGTAAAGCAGCTGTGAAAGGTTTATAGTCTTTACTTGGTACATATTTAAGTGAATTTCGAATAAGGTGAACGATACAACGTTGGACTGTTAATGCCGGGAATATGGCACGAGCACCTTCTTCTAAGCCACTCACGCCATCGATAGATAGAAAGAAAATATCTTCTACCCCTCTTGTTTTAATCTCATCAAAGATTTGCATCCATTTATGCTTACTTTCGGTTTCATTAAGCCATAAGCCAAGTATCTCCTTTTTGCCTTCCATGGTGTAGCCTAACATCGTATAAACCGCATATTTCTTCGTTTCATAGTCATTGCGAATAGTGGCATAAAGGCAGTCTACAAAAACAAAAGGATAACACGGTTGTAAGGGTCTGGTTTGCCATTCTTCTAATTCTGTTAACACGTGATCCGTAATGTTAGACACCATTTCATGAGACACAGAAAACCCGTAAATATCTTCAATAGTCGAAGAGATATCTCTTTGAGACATACCACGGGCGTACATGGAAATTACTTTGTTTTCAATAGCTGAGACATCTCGTTGGCGTTTGGGAATGACTTGTGGTTCGAAGGAGCCGTCACGATCTCTTGGCACTTCTAGTTCCACTTCTCCAGTTGATGTTTTGACCGTTTTCTTTCCGTATCCATTACGTCGGTTTTCCGTATTTTTTTGGCCCTTTTCATTGGAGGAGTATCCTAGGTGATGGTCCATTTCGCCTTTTAGCATCGTCTCAAACATTGGTCCGAAAATGTCTTTTAATGCATTTTGCATGTCTTCTACTGTTTCAGGTTGATACTGTTCGATAATCTTGTTCGCTAAATCTACGGAGTTAGGATCTCTTTTTGGTTTCCCCATTTCAAACACTCCTTTAGCTTTATACTTTTATTCTAACAAATAAAAAAACTGTGTGAGTAAGAAACCGTACGCATTTCTTACTTACACAGTTAATATTACACTCCCGGCGGAAACACCATCTCAAACTGAATTAACGCTTGAACTTTCCTCTCCTTAAGGCGAAAGCACCATTCCAAACTCAGCTAACGCTTGAACTTTCCTCTCCTTAAGGCGAAAGCACCACCCCAAACTCAGCTAACGCTTGAACTTTCCTCTCCTTCAGCTGAAAGCACCATTCCAAACTCAGCTAACGCTTGAACTTTCCTCTCCTTTAGGCGAAAGCACCATTCCAAACTCAGCTAACGCTTGAACTTTCCTCTCCTTCAGCCGAAAGCACCACCCCAAACTCAGTTAACGCTTGAACTTTCCTCTCCTTTAGCCGAAAGCACCATTCCAAACTCAGCTAACGCTTGAACTTTCCTCTCCTTAAGGCGAAAGCACCACCCCAAACTCAGCTAACGCTTGAACTTTCCTCTCCTTCAGCTGAAAGCACCATTCCAAACTCAGCTAACGCTTGAACTTTCCTCTCCTTTAGCCGAAAGCACCATTCCAAACTCAGCTAACGCTTGAACTTTCCTCTCCTTCAGCCGAAAGCACCACCCCAAACTCAGTTAACGCTTGAACTTTCCTCTCCTTTAGCCGAAAGCACCATTCCAAACTGAGCTATAGCCTGAAGCTTCACTTACCATCTCCTCCAGGCTCAAAAAGTTATTTCGCTTCTTCTTTTCCCGGTTTAATCGCAAAGAAACAAATCAATAAGGCGATGGCACTTAATCCCGCCAAGAAATAATACATCCAGTCGATTTTGTTTTCGATAAAAATAGCAATAATTGGTGGACCTGCTGCTACACCGAGAAATCGCATACTGCTGTAAAGTGAAGTTACGGTTCCTCGGATATCTTTTTCAATACCTTCCGTAATTAAAGCATCCAGTGTTGGCAATGAAATACCGATACCGATTCCTGCAACAGAAAGCAGAAAAGATAGAAAAAACAACGAGCCATCTGTTTGAATGAAGATCAGTGGAATTCCACCTACTGCGTTTCCGGTCAATATCGCCCACTTCATCACGACTTTATTCTCCCCTATTTTCTTACCTGCTGCATAGGAAGCAATACATAAAAATAATAGTGGAATCGCCAGGACCATGCCTTTGATTACGCCTTCCAAATTAAATTGCTTTTCCAACAAGGAAGAAAAATGAAATAAAAAGCCAAACAAAATAAACATATTAATACAACCAATTAAAAAAGTGCTCACAAGCCATTTTCCATTATCGCGAAACACTTGCTTAATAAGCTGCAGAAATTTTTTAAACGACTGCTTCTTCTCTTGCTTTTGATCTTTTGGTGCTTTGACGAAGAATAGCACTAACACTATGGCAATTCCCGAAAAAATCGGGATGAATAAAAACGGCAGAAACCAAATAAACATAGCTAGTAGTGCGCCGATAATAGGGCTTAGCACTTTTCCGAATGTGTTGGATGTTTCAATTAAGCCCAGGCCCGCACTAACGTCTGATTCGTCATCAAACATATCGCCGACTGTTGGGATAACCACCGGAAAGGCACCGGAAGCACCGATACCTTGCAGAAACCGACCTATTAAAATCATCATAAACGGGTTATCCAATTTCCAGGCTGCAAACGCAGAGATCAAGCCACCTATCCCTGTAATGATCAAACTTGGAACGATTACTTTTTTTCTCCCAATTTTATCGGACAAGTATCCGGCAAATGGGATGAGAAGGATAGCCACAATCGAATACACCGTAATAATTAAACTGGATTGAAATGCACTGATACCGATTTCCTTCTCAATAATGGGAAGAATCGGGATCAGCATAGAATTTCCTAATGTCATAACTAATGGTATGGACGCAAGAGCCATCAGATCTAATTTTTTATCTTTCACGTTTTTCCCTTCCATTCAGCGGATATATATTACTATATTTATTGTTCTCGGATACTTCTTTTTCATGCTTGGTTTTTTTTGTTAGTTCACTACTACCACATGTATTCGACAAAACTGCTATACTGAAATTATTGATATTATTTTGTAAGGATGATTTATTATGAAGTTAGGCGCAAGAATGTTAAAAACTGGATTTTCCATCACAGTTGCACTATACATTGCCCAAATGCTCGGACTGGCAGCAGCTACTTACGCGGGAATCGCGGCAGCTTTTGCTGTACAGCCAAATATTCATCGTTCTTTTCAGACCATGCTGGAACAAATATATGCCAATTTATTCGGGGTAACGTTCGGGGTACTCGTCGTGTACGGCTTCGGAAATGACCCTATTGTGATCGGTTTAACCATTATCATCGTTATCGGACTATGCATGTATTTTAAATTAACAGAAAACACGATTACACTGGCTATATTAGCTGTTTTGGCAGTAATGGAAACAACAGAAATGATGCTATTTACATTTGCTGGTTTTCGTTTTTCCGCACTATTGATAGGGATCTTGTCCGCATCTTTAATTAACATGTTATTTTTACCACCGAAATATGAGCTTAGATTATTTAAATCGATTGATCGTGTCACGTCGGATATTCTGCAGTGGCTCCGTATTTCTACCCGTCATTTATCCGATGACCCGGCACTAAGAACCGAAATCGACCGAATCCAGGCAGAGGTAAGAATTATCGACAACACGTACCTGCTGTTTAGCGAAGAACGTATTTACCGAAAAAAACTACGCTTGCCAAAAATGCGTAAACTGATTATCTTTCGCCAAATGATTAATACATCAAAACGTTCACTCGCCACTTTGGAAGCTTTCCATCAATATGATGATAAAGTGGAAAACATTCCAAAGGAGTTCCAGGATGTACTCGTAGATGAACTAGATAAAATCATTTATTCTCACGAACGTCTGCTGCTAAGTGCGATGGGAAAAATTAAAAAAGATCCGACACGTTCCATTGAGGATATCACCGATCCGGATATCTCTCACCTCGTACAGACATTAATTAATGTATATGAAAAAGACGACAAGGATCGCCTGGCATTATTGCCATTGGCAGCAAGACTGATGGAATACCATAAAGAAACGTTACATCTGCAACGTATTTTAAATAGTTATCAAAAGTTTCACGATGACCTTGATTTCAATTTCAAAAAGAAACGAAAAAATAGAAGGATTATTCCTACGTTGTTCTAGTTCCTAGGAAAAACCGGAACCTACCTATAAAGTACTATGTAAATATACCAGGTATGTCAATGTAGTAATTTTGATATGTTTTATATGCTAAACAAAACTCCGGAAATATGCCCCACAGGACGCGAAGTGGTTGGCCAGAGCGATATTCTGGCACATGAATCATTTCAACATTACACATAAGCTAGTTTATAATTTCTTATCATAATAAAAAACGCTGTTCATCTAAACAGCGTTTTTTTCATTTATACATCCAATTCTTGTACTTGATAAAGATTGTAATAATGGCCTTGTTGTTGTATTAATTGTTGATGGGTGCCTTGTTCGACGATTTCACCGTTTTCGATCAGTACGATTCGGTCTGCGTGTGTAATTGTCGACAGACGGTGCGCAACGATGAAGGTGGTTCGATCTGATGCGAGTTTTTCCAATGCTTCCTGAATCAAGTGCTCACTTTCTAAGTCAAGCGCTGAAGTCGCCTCATCCAAGATTAGTAAAGGAGGATTTTTCAAGAAAACGCGTGCGATCGCGATTCTCTGTTTTTGACCGCCTGATAACTTCACACCCCGTTCTCCTACAAGCGTATTGTAACCATCTGCTAATTCGGTAATAAATCCGTGAGCATTTGCTGCCTTGGCCGCTGCTACAACTTCTGCATCGGTTGCTTCCGGATTTCCCATGCGGATGTTCATTTCAATCGATTCACTAAATAAAATATTATCTTGCAGAACCATTCCGATATTATCACGTAAGGATCGAGCCTGGACATCTCGAATATCCTGACCATCTACTAAAATCCGACCGCTCGTTACATCATAAAAGCGCGGAATTAAACTAATAATGGTTGACTTTCCACCACCACTCATCCCGACCAAAGCGATTGTCTCGCCTTGATTAACTTGTAGCGAAATATCATTCAAGACTAGCTCTCCATCCTTCTCATACTGGAAGGAAACACGGTCGAATTCAACGGTACCATCGACTGTTTGCAATTTCGTTGCATTTGGCTTATCTTTAATATCGTATTTTTCATCCATTAGTTCAAAAACACGGTCCATCGAAGCAATCGATTGAACTAATACGGTCGATGAACTAATCAACCTGCGCAGCGGGCTGTACACACGATCCATGTATCCAACAAAGGCAGCGATCGTACCTACCGTTAGATTGGCTGTAATTGCAAAGTACCCAGCAAAACCAATAACAAGTAATGGAGCGACATCCGTTATCGTGTTCATAACGGCAAATGTTTTAGCATTCCATGACGTATGATCAATGGCTCGTTGCAGGAAGTTTTGATTTTTTTTCTCAAATTCCTTCTCTTCATAATCTTCCAATGCAAAGCTACGCGTCACCGGAATCCCTTGAACACGTTCATGTAAATGGCCTTGCACCTGGGCAAGTGCCTGTGATCTGTTTCTGGTCAAGTCACGTAATTTCCCATAAAAAATTTTCACAGATATGGCGTATAGTGGGAATAACGCAATTGATACGATGGTTAACCAGACATCCATAAATAACATAATGATGATAGCAATAACAATTGTAACTAAATCCAGCCATATATTCATAAGCCCTGTCATGACAAAATTCTTTGTCTGTTCGACATCATTTATTACCCTGGAAATAATTTCGCCAGTTTTCGAGCGTGAATAGAATTGCAAGCTAAGCCGCTGAATGTGATCAAACAATTTTTCGCGAATATCAAACAATATTTTATTTCCTGTCCATTGTGCCAAATACTGTCGATAGTACTCAATCGGTGGCCTTAAAGCAATAAACAACACACCGGCTATTCCCATCAGCCAAAATAATTGTGTAAGTTTTTCGTCCGATGTCATGTTCTCTGCCCCGACGATATCATCGATAACATATTTGACAATTAAAGGCATTAAAAGAGGGATTCCGAATTTCACAATCCCTATCAGTATCGTTATTAATATCTTCCATTTATACGGAAAGACATATTGCATATATCTTTTTATACTATCCAATGATGCAGCCCCCAATCCGATGAATCCACTACGAACGATATGTTAAGTAGAATTCATACCATTGATCGACAAATTCTGGTGAAAATGGTCCTTTGCGTTGTCGTATCCAGTTCAGTAAATTGTCGACGTTGTTCCATAATATTTTGTCCAAAACTTTCGGATAATTCATTTGTTGTTTATGAATTTCATACTCATCTTCATCTAATAGCGTATAAGTCATATCTGGAAAAACTTTGACATCTAAATCATAATCAATATATTTGATTGCTCCGTCTTCAAAAACAAATGGAGAACTAATATTGCAATAATAATGGATGCCGTCGTCACGTAACATACCGATGACATTAAACCAATACTTAGCATGAAAGAAACATATTGCTGGTTCCCGAGTTATCCATGTTCGACCATCACTTTCGGTCACGAGTGTTTTATCATTAGCTCCTATTACCCGATTACTCGTCCCTTTTAATACAGTAGTGGTATCCCAGACACGATGGAGCTGACCGTTATGCTTATAGCTTTGAATTTGTATAATCTTTCCTGGTTCAAGGCCATCCATTCGTATCTTCCTTTCTTTTATTTCGTGGTACTAATCATTATAACGATATTTATAGGCAATTGAAAATAATACAATCGGTATTCACAAGTGCCAATTCGTCTTTAATCAATTATGAACGTAGGCAGGCGATCTTAAACCTGCTGAAGAGGAATCAAGTAGCATCTGCAAAAGCTCTCCTGACAATCAACATTATATATGCAACTACCTATAATACGGATTATGTAAAGTGGAAATGTATGTCATTGTGGTATTTTTGAAATGTTTAGTGTGCTAAGTCAAGCTCCGGAAATAGAAGTTGTACAATGTTTGCAACAGCTGTAATCAGCAGTGCTAGGCATTACGAAACACTAAAATGAGTTTAGCCTTGTAGATAGTGCTCTATATCCTTTCTGTCACATTAGTTGTAGAGCTAAACATGAGCGTAGGCCAAACATGTAGACTCCCGCGGGACGTGCAGGTGGTGGAAGATCCACTTTGTGAAGCCCTTTCTTCACAAAGTTAGCTTCAGCCGTGCCCCGCAGGACGCGAAGTGGTTGGCCGGAGCGGTAACCTAGCACACTAAACATTTCAAAATGGATGCAACGTTAGTTTACATAATCCGTATATAAGAACTCATATCAAACTCCACCAAAACAGTCATTCTCTTCTTTACCCATATATAAAAAAACCTGATTCCCCCATTGGGAATCAGGTTTTTATTATTACCATTGTTATTTCTTTTTGTTTTGAGACTTTTGGTTTTGTTTGCGTACTTCTTGTGCATTTGTTTCGCTTGCAAACTCAGTACCATATTGTCCTTGACCTTGTGCTGCCTGTTGATTTTGACGCTGTACTTCTTGTGCATTTGTTTTGCTTGGGTTGTTTGGATTGTTTTGTTTAGCCATCAATATCACCTCCACGACTATTAATTTACCCAGCATCATTTTTTTTATCCAAAAAAATAATACTTTTCGATGGAGATTAATTTTATGAAGTTTACTTAACAAACAGCATAAATCACGGCAATTGTTTATAAATATTTTGATGGGAAACGGGTAGTGGATATGGCGTCATTTCTTCTTTTGTCACCAGTACCATATTTTTATCCGCTGCATGCAATGTACCTTTGACCCGAATGTAGCGCACTTCTAAAAACCATGTTAAATGGGAAAAAACATGCTTTACAGTCTCTAACTTCTGCATATCAGACACTTTGACATCAAATTTCTCTTCCACATAAGCGGCTATGTAATGTTCTCCTACTTCAACAGGTTTCACCATAGGAAATTGCCAAAGCTGTGCCAGCAAGCCTTGATTCGGTCGCTGCTCTAAAATGAATTTTCCGGTATCATCTTCCACTACTAGCGCAAAATAAGTATGGACAGATTGCTTTGTTTTTTTCTTCTTAATAGGTAAAGACTGTTCCACCCCATCGCGGAAAGCAGTACAATGCTCTTGAACCGGACACAGTAAACAACTCGGACTTTTTGGTGTACAGATCAGCGCTCCTAATTCCATGAGACCTTGATTAAAAGCAGATGGATTTTCACTCGAAATCAGATCACGAACCGCCGCTTCAAATGTTTTTCTTGTTTTTGGTTTGGCAATGTCTTCTTCTATTCGCAAAATTCTTGATAATACTCGCATGACATTGCCATCAACGGCAGGCTCTGGAATTCCGTATGCTATACTTAAGATAGCACCCTTAGTATACGGACCAACACCTTTCAGATCGCCTAACTGCCTGGGATCGTCCGGCACTTTCGCGTCATATTGTTCGACTACTTCTTTAACCGCCGTTTGCAAATTACGAGCACGTGAATAATAGCCTAATCCTTCCCAGGCTTTTAAGACTTCTTGCTCATTTGCGTTTGCTAACGCCGATAACGTTGGAAAATGGTCGATAAAATTTTTAAAATAGGGAATAACGGTATCAACTTTTGTTTGTTGTAACATGATTTCAGATACCCATACTCGATAAGGATCACGATTCTCTCTCCATGGTAACGACCGCTGTTCTTTCTCAAACCATGTGATTAGATCCTCACGGAATTGGGGTATATTGATAGTAGATGTATAATTCAATGATTCCTCATCCTTCGTAATACAGTATTGATTAAGACTAGAAAGGGGCAGCTACAGATGGATACTGGCACACATATTGCAATGGGAATTGCTTTAGGCGGTTTTGCAACATTAGATCCGGCCGTACAACAAGATCCAACATTATTTACCGCAATTATGGTGGGAACCATCGTCGGTTCACATGCACCAGATTTCGATACCGTGCTGAAATTACGGAACAATGCCGCGTATATCCGTAACCATCGGGGTATTACGCATTCTATTCCTGCAGTTTGCTTCTGGGGGATTGCCATTGCATCCATTATCTATTTATTCGTTCCTGACGTTAATTTTCTTCATTTATGGTTATGGACATTTTTAGCTGTTATTCTCCATGTCTTTGTAGATATATTTAATGCGTATGGGACACAAGCATATCGCCCATTTACAAAAAGGTGGGTTGCATATGGCTTTATCAGCACATTTGACCCTTATATATTCAGCCTGCATGTAATCGGAATTGTGGCATGGATATTAAGTGCAAACCCTGGATATTTGTGGCCAATGATTTATATCATTATAGTATTGTATTACATTAAAAGGTATATCGACAAGCGCGAAATCGTCAAAATGATACATGAACATTATGATCATGTTAGTCAAATCGCTACTTCTCCAACAACGAAACAAAATATTTGGCGGATATGTTTTACGACTGATCAGCATTATTTTGTGGGACACATAAGGGAAGGCCACATTGAAATCGATGATAAATTTTATCAGATTCCAATTCCAGATGATCCATTAATGAATCTTGCATTAGAGGATAAAAATGTTTCAGCGTTTCTATCCTTTTCTCCGATTTACCGGTGGGAAATAAATATGTATGATGACTTTAATGAAGTACGGTTTGTAGATCTACGCTATCGATCAGACGGCCACTATCCATTCGTTGCCGTTGTACAGATCGATGAAAACATGAAGGTGATGAATTCTTACACCGGCTGGGTTTTTTCAGAAGAAAAATTACAAGACAAATTAAACCTCGGTGATATGGTGTGAAACATGATGGCTCTGTCTCTCGATGACAGAGCCATTTTTTTAATGCTTCGTATTATTTTCACCATAAATCATTTCCTGATATTTAGGATAGCGTGTCATAAAATCATCTAAACGATCACCGTATTGCTGGATCCAGTGTCTGACGATTTTCTGCGTCACTTCTACTCCTTCGTATTCTCGACCTGCTTTAGCTCTGGTTGATTCGAAATCCTCCCATAATAACTCCACCCAGCTGCGGGCTTCTAAAATGGTTAGCGATGGATTCACATCATTTAATTCAGCTGCAAGTCTTTTTATTCCTTCCTGCATCGAATTCCTCCTAGTATTTTACTGCTTATCTCCTAAAATAGATAATGGGACCGCTTCTTCTGTTTCAAACTTCTGACCGAGAAGATTGATGCGATGTCCCCAGGCAAATACTCCATTTATATACGTAATTTCAAAAGTTTGTCCAGGATCGCCTGCTAATTCATAACGCTCTCCCTTTTTGAAATCAGCTGGATTCACCAAATAGGCAGCGGCCATTTGCATTTTTCGCTGAAGAATCTCATACTCACTGACATTCCCCCACTGCTCTGCCTTTTGTAATTGTTCCTTTAATTGTGCCACTTCTGCTCGCAACTCTTCTACTGTGTATGTGCTATATCTGCGTTCCATAATTACACCACCATCTGTAATGATGCTTTAATTTTATCATTATTTGGCAAAATGTAAAAAGATCGTAAACTGATTTTATATCATTGTTGTTCTTCTGCATTAACTAGTATAATAAAAAGGAATCTTAGAAAAAGGATGATTCTGTTTGATAAAATTATTTGCAACTGATTTGGATGGCACTTTATTAAAACACGGTAATCGTATCAAAACGGAAGACATATCAGCAATTGAGCTCTTGAAAGACAGTAACATTGACTTTGCCATCGCTACAGGACGGATGGATCGAGATATTCTTCAAGTTTGTGAGAAAATCAATACACCTGCGCATCGTATAAGTCAGAATGGTGCATTTGTCGATACGAAGAGTAACGAAAGAATACTTGCCAACACATTTGATATCGAAACAAGCAGTGCCCTGCACCATGCGATCAGTCAATTTCCTAATCCATTCTGTGTCACGACTGCAGATGAAGCATATATTTCCGTCAAAACGCCTGAAATCGAGGCAATGGAAAAAATTCTCTACTTTCCTCTTGTCGAAGGTGTTGATTTTGCTGATGAATACCAGGAAAATTTCTTACCGAGTAAATATATGCTTTTAGGTGAACAAAAAGATATCGTAGCATTTCAAGCAGATATCCATGAGAAATTCCATGCGGTCTGTGAAAGTTATTTATCTGATCCACGTTGTGTAGATATCGTACCGAAGGGTGTTAGTAAAGCAGTAGGATTAATCGCATTAGCAGAATACCTAGCGATTAAACCTGATGAAATAGCGGTTATTGGAGATTCGTTTAATGACATTCCGATGTTTGAGATGACACCGAACAGCTTTGCAATGAGTACCGCTCCTGAAGCAGTACGAAAAAAAGCTGCAAATGTTGTCGACAATGTGCATGAGGCAATTGCATATGTTCAACAAAGTGTGAGCACTAACTAATTAGTGCTCTTCTGCATATTCATCTAGAAAACGCTCAATTAAATCCGCTGGGAATCCTTTTCGGAACAGGGCTGCTTTCACCTTAAGCTTCCATCCTTGGCCGGCTTCTTTCTTTTGAAATTTTGTCACCAACTTCTCACCTTGAAATACAATAGCATTATATTCTTCTTCTTCATCACGGGTTGAATTGATCTGGCCGATCACCTCTGAAATAACATCGAAGCCGAATCCTTTTTGGATAGCTGTTTGTTTAGCGCTGTCCAGTTGTTGTTGATATGATTTTTTACTTGATGCGGATAATTTCTTATGAATTAATTTCTCTACTTTTTTAAATTGCTTATCAAATGAGAAAAGTAATAATGCTTGTGCTGTAAAGTCTGCATTTACACCTTTGTCTGCCAATTCTTTCTTCACAAGGAGAGGACCTTTCGTCGAAGTTTCCATTCTTGTCCTGACCAAGGCTTCGGCGAAAACTAGATCATCAATTAGCCCTTCCCGTTTCAAACGAGCCGTTACCTCGTCGATATACTGTTCATCAACTTCTTTTCGTATTAAATAATCAACAATTTCTTGCTCAGATCGCATCCTGTAACTTAAATACCTAACAGAAAGGGTATATGCCTTATAGGAAGAATCCTTTTCCTGGATTTGTGCAATCATATCAGGGGTTAACATCTGACCTTTATGTAAATGAAACGTAATCAGCAGATCTTCATTCACGCTAAATCCGTAATATTCATTCTCATGTTCTTTCAGAAAAATATTATAACGATCCTTCGCTTTCTTTTGCGTTGTGATTTTAGCTATTTCGGGCAACATGATCACCTCTTTACACCATTCTATCACACAAACATTTGTTCTACAAATTATAACAGGGGGTTAGCACTTATGAATATCGTTATTGCAGGTGGAACAGGTTATGTAGGCAAAAATCTGACAACAGCTTTGACTAACAATGGACATAATGTTTATATATTAACAAGAAATCCAGATCAGCATCACAATCAAGAAAAGGTAACCTATATTGGCTGGCTGAATGAGGAATATCAACCTGAACAGCAGCTGCCTGACATTGATGCCATCGTCAATCTTGCAGGCGATTCCTTATTCGGATACTGGACAAAAACAAAGAAAGATAAAATTTTTCAAAGCAGAATTAATGCAACTTATGCGTTGATCGATTTAATCAAGAAGATGAATACAAAGCCAGAAGTACTTATTAACGCATCAGCAGTCGGCTATTTTGGCACATCACAGGACCAGACCTTTACTGAATTCTCTGAAGAAAAAGGGAATGATTTCTTAGCTGAAGTTACCCAAGCATGGGAGCAAACTGCTGTTGAAGCACGCTCATACGGTGTACGAACAGTGATCGCAAGACTTGGAGTAATCCTGGGCAAAGAAGGTGCACTTCCATTGATGGCAATGCCCTTCCGCTTATTTGTCGGAGGGAAAATCGGCTCCGGTAAGCAATGGGTTTCTTGGATTCATATTGATGATGTCGTTGGATTGATTCTGTTTGCCATTCACAATAAGGAAGTGAATAAAGCCTTTCATTTAACAAGTCCTCAGCCTGTTCAGAACAAAGCCTTAGCCCGAACACTCGGTATAGTATTACATCGGCCGAATTGGTTTCCGACGCCAACATTTTTACTGAAAACTGTTTTAGGAGATATGAGCATTTTAGTGGTTGATGGTCAGAAGGTACTTCCAGAGAAAGCAATGGATTTAGGCTATGAGTTCAACTTCCCAACTATTGAGATGGCGTTGAATAAAATCTACGAATAACAGCTTTTTTTCGTCATTTTCATCCATTTATGACGTTTTCATCAATTAATAATGAAGTTTTCTTAATATTCCTTCATTTTACTCAATATTTTTTCGTATTTTTTTTGCATTTACCTATTTACAATTACTAGCTTTATTGTGTAATATAAGGAGAGAAATGAGCAAGTATTATTGTTGCGACGTTTATATAGGGAAGGCAAATGGTGCGCCACCAGTTATAGCTGGTTCTAGTGGGTTCGATTCCCACCCCGAATTTTTGTTTAAATTTTGATAAAAATTCGAGGGTGGTAAAGACACTATCATGCACTACAATTCTGTCTTCTTTGTCCACCCTCCAAAGTAATTAAGGAGGGATTTTTTATGCTTAAAAAACGAGATGTTCAGGACGCACCGGTTTTATTCGAATTAATGTCACATCCTGAAGTTTTTCCGTATGTTAGACACAAAGCATATTCCAGTGATGAATTTTACTTTTTAACGAAACAAACCATAGAGGCCGAAGAAAACGGTGAATTGATTTCACGTACGATTATGGATGAATATTATAATCCAATTGGAACGATTAATTTATTTGATATCGAAAATAATGGCGGATTTCTGGCTACATGGATCGGCCAGCCCTATTTCGGCAAAGGCTATAACAAATTAGCAAAGGATGCTTTCTTTAATGAGATGTTTTGCCATCATCCGATTGATACTATTTTCATTAAGATCCGCCGTACTAATACACGTTCTTTAAAGGCGATCTTAAAGATTCCATATGTCATGCATGGAAATGAAGTATATGATGGGGTTTTTGCTAAAATAAACTGTGACCAGGAAGAACCTGTTTATGACTTATATGTGATCAAAAAAGAAACGTACTTCTCCCATTTAGAATCGGCCAAAGAAAACGAAGAAGCAATTTGAACTGTTATCCACAAACCTGTGCACAATGTGTATAAGGCTTGTGGATCTTGTTTTGATAAGGGCAGTTATACAGATGGTTTCAGCTACTTAATTTGTGGATAATGTTCATAAGTGTGTTTGCATTGTTAATTATAAGCTTTTTTATGTGGATAATCCTGTGTATATTCTATAAAGGGGTTGCGCATTTCTTTCGGTTAGGCGTATGATAAATAGCGGAGGATGTAACATGAAATATATTCGAATTGTTTTACAAATAAGTGTGTTATTTATTTTTTCTTATATTGGTGAATGGATCCAGGAAGTGTTCTCACTCTTTATCCCAGGTAGCATCATCGGCATGCTGCTCTTTTTTGTGCTCCTTACAACTAAAATAATAAAAGTAAAATGGATCGAGGACGGCATCGACTTCATTATGAAAGACATGCCGATCTTTTTTGTTCCTGTAACGGTTGGGGTTGTGGAACATCTTCACTTCTTTGCTGGAAAAGGAAGTCTGTTAATCCCCCTCACGATGCTGAGTACCTTTTTGGTCGTTTCGATCAGCAGTCTCTTCACCTCGTTACTTCTAAAGAAAGAAGCTGATAGCCATGAATGATATCATCACTGGTGCTTGCTTTTTCCTGGTCACCATACTTGTCTTCGCGATTGCCAAACAAGTATATAAGAGAATTCCGACTCCTTTTACATTGCCAATCTTTTTGACGTCTGTATTTTTTGTCATTGTATTATTGACTACAGATTTTTCTTACCCCGATTATTGGAATGGTGGCAAATGGATCGATCAATTTCTTGGACCCGTCGTAGTCGCATTGGCTTTACCATTGTATCGACAGCTCGATTTAATTAAGCGATATGCCCGGACGATTCTTACCGGTGTGTTTGCCGGATCGGTGATTGGTGTTTTAACCGGGATCATCGGTGCCAAACTGCTCGGATTTAAAAATTTCATTATTCAAACAGTGGCAGCTAAATCTGTTACCACTCCTGTTGCACTGAGTATTACAGACACCGCCCATGGCAATTTAGCGTTGGCGGCAGTGTTCGTCATGATTGCCGGTATTAGTGGTGCGATGTTCGGTCCTCTGATCTTGAGACTTTGCCGAATTACCCACCCTGTAGCAAGAGGAATAGGTATTGGTACTGCTTCTCATGCGATTGGTACATCGAAAGCATTGGAGTTAGGAGAACTTGAAGGATCTGTCAGTGCGTTGTCAATGACGATTAGTGCTGTTATTGTTTCTTTTTTGGTGCCATTGTTTTTAGTTTTCGTATAGTGCAGTCTCTTTTTGCCTAAGCTTAACTATTGACAAAGCATGTTTCAAGCGTTAATTTATAACATGATTCTCTGCAAATCTGTACAAGCAAAAGACGGATTTAGATGGAAGGTGATAGGATGGGAATCGTTGTCGTAGAAATTTGTGATAGCAATTTAATGAATACATTTGATATAGAAACACTGATCGAATCCGAATATCCTGAGGTGGCCGTTCTGATTAGTGACTGCTTAAGCTTCTGCGGGTTGTGCCGGCTCAAACCGTATTCGCTGGTAAACAATCGCAGAATCCATGGCAAAACACCTAAGGAAACGTTGGACAAGATCCGCACAGCAATTGAAGAAGAGCTTGCTGTTTTTGAATAACATCAATGAGGGCTGGGATATTAATTGTCTCAGCCTTTGCTGTGTCCAATTTGATTATCGTTGGGCTATGTAGTTGTTATTTTGTTTGAATGTAACCCGCTTTCGTACTTTTCTCTGCTCCGATCATCCACTTTTGCTTGAACTACCTTGTCCCTGCTAACCAAATAGAAAGGCGCTTGGAGGAATTTCCAAGCGCCGCAATTTTATAAACTGGATATTTCAGCGTATGGATATCCAAGCGCATCTGCCACAGCTTGGTGAACAACCTTGCCCTTGTAGGTATTAACTCCAAGAGCAAAATTCGGATCGCTTTTCATCGTTTTTTCAAATCCTTGATTAGCGAGACGCATCACATAAGGGGCAGTCATATTCGTCAGTGAGTAGGTCGCCGTACGGGAAACTGCTCCTGGAATATTCGCGACCGCGTAATGAAGGACATCATGCTTAACATAAACAGGATCCTGATGAGTAGTAACACGATCAATGGTTTCGATTGATCCACCTTGATCGACTGCTACATCAACGATAACAGAGCCTGGTTCCATCGATTGAACCATCTCCTCGGTTACAAGCTTAGGAGCTTTAGCACCAGGTATTAACACAGCACCGACTACTAAATCAGCTTTTTTTACTTTTTCGGTTAGGTTGTATTTATTAGAGGCAAGCGTACGAATTTTGCCCTGAAATAAATCCTCTAATTCCCGTAATCGTTGAATATTGATATCTAAAATTGTCACATTAGCACCTAAACCGATCGCCATCTTTGCTGCATTTGTTCCGACAATGCCACCACCAACAATCACAACATTTGCAGGTGATACTCCTGGTACACCACTTGTTAAGACCCCTTTACCGCCATGTGTTTTTTCGAGAAAATGAACCCCTGATTGGATGGACATTCGCCCCGCAATTTCACTCATTGGTGTTAGCAATGGCAAGTCGCCATATCTTCCCTGCACTGTTTCATATGCAATCCCGGTAGTTTCTGCTTTTATTAATGCATCTGCTACTTCTTTCTCGGCAGCTAAGTGCATATACGTAAATAGGAGCAGATCTTTACGAAAGAAAGAGAACTCAGATGGCTGCGGTTCTTTCACTTTGACTACTAACTCCTGCGCCCAGGCTTGATCAGGAGATGGAACAATGATTGCCCCAACATCTTGATAGGCTTGATCACTTATACCACTACCATTCCCTGCCCCACTCTCCACTTTCACTTCATGACCTGCCTGCGTCAGCATCATCACGCCTGCAGGAGTCATTGCGACACGATTTTCGTTACTTTTAATTTCCTTCGGTACACCTATTTTCATTCATCCACCTACTTTCTCTTTGCTAGTATGTTATGTTTCTATCTTGTTATTCGTTTTCCCATTTTTTCACTATTTTAATACAAAATCGTATTATTTCAGCTATTTAATTATTTAGTGCACATTATTTAATTTATATGTTGTGTTATATAAATAAATAATGTATATTATATATAAGAAATGATTGATCACCAAAAGGAGGACATTAAGATGAACTCTACAAAAAAAGGATTGGCAATGGGGATTGTGATTTGTTCAAATTGCGGAAGTTCGATTGATGCATTACCAACGCAGAAGGTGACGACTTATTATTCTTACTGTAATCATCCAGATTGTCAAAAGAAAAAAAGACAAAATAGATAAACTCTTAAAACGGTTTATTAAGGCTAAGCATACTTTCACTCAATGCTTAGCCTTAATAATTACTATAAACACTTGACATTTAGATTGATTTCCATTACTTTAAAATAAACAACTAAATAATTAGTTATTTAATCAAATAGGAGACGATTAAATTGAAACCTTCACATACTACTCAACTGGAACTAAAAGTACATCAACAATTAAGAAATTGCAGCGAAATCTTTCTTGCCTTGGCTGACCCAATTAGACAGGACATTATTATGATCCTTACGAAACACGAGAAACTAAACGTCAGTCAAATTCTAGAACATTCATCAATGTCACGCTCAGCCATCTCTCATCATTTAAAAATATTGCGTCAAGCTAATTTAGTGAACGCAAATAAAAAAGGCACAGAAATTTTCTATTCTCTTCATATCGAAGATGCCGTACCACAACTTAAAGCCTTTTTAAATACCACTGAAAAAATAATGGCAAGCAAAACTTCTAAAAATGAGTAAACTTTTCCAAACACTTTATAACTATATAATTAAATATTTAGTTGTTTGATTATAGTAGTTTTTTAAATTAAAATATGGAGGAGATAGGAATGAATACCGTTCTCATAACAGGTGGTTCAAGCGGGATTGGTTACGAATTTGCCAAGTTATTTGCACAGAAGCAGTATCGAATAATTCTAGCATCACGAAATGAGGAAAAGTTGCAAGAATCAGTCAATTATTTGCAGCAGACTTATGTGGTTGATACCTATTTTATAACCGTTGACTTAGCCACAAGTAATGGCCCTGATATGTTATACAATCATCTAAAAGAACGATCAATTGAAATTGATGTTTTAATCAATAATGCCGGACGAGGCTCATATGGGATGCTTCATGAACAATCTATCAAAAGTGAGCTTGACATGGTACAATTGAATGTTCATGCTGTTTCTCATCTCATGATGCTATTCCTCAAAGATATGGT
Organism: Gracilibacillus caseinilyticus; assembly: GCF_022919115.1. Lineage (NCBI taxonomy): Bacteria > Bacillati > Bacillota > Bacilli > Caryophanales > Bacillaceae > Gracilibacillus > Gracilibacillus caseinilyticus. Next base: position 314,504 of record NZ_CP095072.1, read on the forward strand.
TGACAAAGATAGCGGCCGCATTCTTAATATTGGCTCGACAACTTCCTTTTACCCCTGCCCACTAAGCGCAAATTACTCTGCATCTAAAGCATTCGTGCTATACTTAACAGAAGCAGTTGCCACTGAATTAGAAGGTACCAATGTTAGTGTAACAGCCTTATGCCCAGGTGCTACGACTACTGATTTCTTTAAAAATGCTAAAATGGATAAACAAAAAGTGTCTACAACAGAGGAAACGATGGACCCGCAAAAGGTAGCCGCAATTGGCTTCAAAGCTATGATGAAGCGAAAAAAATATGTTATTCCTGGCTTTCAAAATTGGTTATTATCACACTCCCCTAGACTATTCCCCAGAAGCACAGTTACAAGTATTACTCGACGTGTTCTGGAAAAGAAGAAATAATTTTATTCTGTTACCACAAAAAAAAGAGGCTAATCAACAACTTTAGCCTCTTCCTTTATTTTATGGAGCATAGCGGGCTCGAACTAAATCATCCGAAAACACTATACTATCAATATCTGCGGGGGCATTTGATATTTTTGACTACGCGTTTGACTACGTTTATGAAAAAATTAAGTAAATATTATGGATATGCTCTTATTTGAACCATTTTGATAAGGGACTATTCATTTTTCCACAAGTTATATATTTGGGTTCTTTTATTGAATGCTTCTTGCCCACCTTCCATAATATCGACAATTTTAGTTTGAATGTCTTTATTGTCAACACTCCCAGTTTCTGTACTTATTTGCTTTTCATCATAAGAAACAGCGATCACTTGCTCCGAGTCACCTAAAACCGGAATATTTGCATTATGTGTGGCAAAAATGAACTGAACCTCGGGTTTTCTTTCCTTTACCTTTCTAATTATTTCGTTATAAATCACTTGATTATCCAAATCATCCTCAGGTTGATCTATCATTATCAGATTATTATCTTTTTGAGATAAAATGAAAAGAACTAATGCTGAAGCTCTTTGTCCAATAGAGTGTTTGGCTATAGGTTTTCCATGATACTTTATTTCAATTTTGTTAGGAGTTCTAAGCTTTAATAGTTCATTATAGTTTTCTTTGATTATCTCTTTTACTTTTGATAATTGTGCTTCAGTAACTAAGTTAGAAGTTACTTTAGATTCTTCTAATAAGACATCGACTATAAGCGCTGCAAAATCAGAATGAGCTTCGCTTATAGATTGGTAAGTATTCTGATTTATTTTAGAACCTTTAAATGACTGTTTTAAATCATCCTGAAAAGATTTTTTATTACCTTTAAATTCGATACTCAACTCCAACGAGTTCTGATTTGTATTAATCTTTTCTATTTCATCTTTGTAAACTTGGAATTCTCTCAATAACAGTTGATTTCTATCGTCTAAAGTTGCTCGGATTTGAGATTCGATTACTCCTTTGTTTTCTTCTTGTTTAGTGACTTGATCAATTTCCTTTTTTAACTTATCCTCATTGACTTTCAGCTTCGCAAAGTCATCAGGATTTAGATTTGGTATATCAATTTCCCTTTTAATCTCAGCGAATTCTTCTTCAAGTGAACTTATAATTCCTCTGATCTCTTCTAAATACTCCTTAACTTGCTTGGAACTTGAATCAATTTTTCCTATAATATCTTGAAGTTCTTTTTTTACAGCAACTACCGAAGATACTTCTTTTGATAACTTAACAAATAGCTCTGGTACTTCTGAAGATTCTTGATCACTTAGTTCATTGAGGTCTCTAAGATTATTAGAGGTCAGTAAATTTTCCAACTCCACCTTAAATTTATCAACGAGTTCATAAACATTTTTTATGTTTCTTTCATCCTTCTGGAAATTAACTTGTTTAGAAAGCTTTTCAGATAATCCCTTTTCCTCAAATATTTTTATCTTATGCTTTACATCCCTTAAGTTTCCTCTAAGATCAGGAAGAGTTTCAACTTTATCTTTTAATTGAAACAATTCACTAATTTGTTTGCCCAATTGATCGTTTTTATTAATTAAATCCCCTTGAAAAGATTTTGTTTTCCTTCCAACTAATTTACTTAATAAATCTAGTTCAAAACCATTTTTCATATAAGATAAATCTTTCTGTCCAAAATATAATGGAGTTTGAAGAATAGAGTTAATTGTAACTCCAATCTCCTCACCGTCTTCATTAAGAATATGCGGGACTTCTCCTAAAATCCTTTTAATTTTATAGTTTTTTCCGTGATTATCCTGGAGTTCAATGATTACCTGCCCACCTGATTCAAGAAGATTCTTTACTACATCTGTTTTATACTCTTCATCAGCTGTTGACGGTAGCATATTTAAATTGTACCTAATAGCTTCAATTATGCTTGACTTACCACTACCTCGTATTCCGATTAAGCTATTTAACTCTGGTGATAAGTTGATTTTTTGGCTATGCATTTTCCCTCCAATCAACTCGACAGACTTTATGTATCCATGGTTATATTCTTTTTGAGATAGTGAAGTCCGATTTTGATGATCCTTTAATGCAAGTATGACTGAATCAAAGCTTCCATCCCCAATCTTTATATACGACTCTTTTCCTTTACCTATTTGCTCAATGGTTTTGCAATCTGAACCTTCAATGAAAGGTAGCTTGTACCCCATCCACTCTTCAAGCTGGTTCATCTTATCTCTAGTACGCCCTTTTTGAAATCCAAGTACTTTATCCTTAAACCAAGTTTGTTTACTGAGTGACTCTATTAGACCTCCATTACATTCTTTTAAAAAACCACTTTTTTGTTCAACGTGAGCCATTAAGATAAAGTAGTCCTTGTTATAAGAATCTAAAGTTTCAATTGTTCCTGCTAAATCTTTATTACAACGTGTATTTTCATTTTCTCTATTTTCAATACCCTTGAAGACTTCATCAAGAAATTGATTTATAGTTTCGCTTTTCCCATTAATCCAATCTTCGTCTTTAAAGACTATTAAGCAATGGATACCATTAGCACCTTCCTTAACCGATAGTTCCACTCCAGGTAATATGGTAATGTTTTCTTTCCTTGCTTTTCTCTTCAAACCTCTGTATTCGCTTAAATCAAACTTATTATGATTTGTAATGACCCCTAATTTAATGTTTTCTCTTTTTAGTTTTTCTACGTAATCACTTACGAAACGATCCTCTTCTCCAGAATAAGAAAACTCCTTATCTGCTTTTGTGTGAAGATGAAAATCCGCTCTTATCCACTCGGTACCAGATTGAAACATAGTAATTCCCCCATTAGTTTATTTACATCAATGTAACTTAAAAGTAACTTTCTAACAATATACCGTTTCTATTGTACTATATCTATTGTACCTTTATAAAAACAAATTATCTCCGAACACATTCTTTGAAATGCAATAAATTAGGGTGCGTGAAAAAGCAATTTAAGCTTTTTCACGCACCCATTTTATGCTTATATCAAATTAAATTGGCGTATATTATAACCTTCAGGTTAAATAATAGTCTGTTTTAGGCCTTTCCATAAAAGAATGTATGTTAACTAGTACACCTTGTTCGTCATATTCTGGTGTTCCATAATAATTATCTACTATTTTAAACGCTTCGTTTTCTATTTTTTCTGTATCAATAAAATCCTCAAGAATTTTTGCTCTATCTAAATAGAATGTCTGATTTATTTGAGTATCTCCGAAAGTTACTGTGAAGTATTTTTCAATTACTTCATCTATTAACTGATTCATTGTCATCTCAATTAATTCACCTAGAGATTCACTGTTACTTTTATTTCGGAGATCCTCTTGTACATTTTTATACTTCTTTGAAACTCTCTTACTTGATAAAGATGAAATACTTTCCCAATGTTCAAATAATGGAACAGTATTTCTTATATACGCCTTATGAAGGTTTTTTTGTACTCTATTATTCTTAATCAATTTTTGAATATCACTTTTGAACCACTCGTTTTGATATTGATTAACCTTCTTACTTTTAATTTGTCCAGAATGTGTTTCATTATATTCTCTAAGCCAATTATTAAATGTTTGTCGACTAATTACATCATCTCGTTCATCGGTGGTTTTATCTGTATTATCTAATCCCTTAAAACCCACTTCTTCATTAAACATCGTAAGTATATCAAATATATCTACTTTATCCTGATTGCTCATCCAAATCATTCCCTTCCATTAGATCCCATATTTATTATAACACTTTATTTGTACAGAACGTTGTGAATGTGAAATACAACCAAATCAAGCAATAAATCTATTGAATATCATTATTTATCATTGTCGCTGTGGTAAAGTTCAATCAAGGAAGAAAAGAAAAAAGCAGTTCTTCCATAAAATTTGTACAGAGGAGATGAGTTTGCGTATGAAGAAGCTGAGAGAGTTTAACAAGTTTGATTGTGAAGCGTTTTTCAAGGATAAGGATGTAAGGGTGATGGCGCACGAGCCTTGGTTTGGTTATGAAAATGGAGAAAGAACGGAACAGTTAGGAACAAAGTACAAGTGTGTGGTTGCAACAGACAGAACTGAATACAAAGGTAAAGACGTATCACCAGATTTAAATGCTGGAGAACAAATTGATGTAAAAGTATCACAACAGCCTAAGAAGTATAAGAAGTTTAGCAAGATCACTTTTGTAAATCCAACCGCTTCCGTTTATGGCACGTTCCAATCCGAATTAAGCGTACAAGCTGATGACGTTGACATTCAACCATAATTAATAGCTTAGGGGGCAATGAGCCCCCTTCATCTTATCAATTTACTCTTTAATAGCTGTGACCGCCGAAGCAGAGCGAAGGCGGAATAAAAGTATGCGGGGAGTGAAATTACATGAAAAAGAAAACATATAGGATGCAACGCGGCATTTTCTCGTTTTCAATCATAATCATTTCCCTAATCTTTTGGCTGTTTTTTAATAAATACTATCCATTATTGATTGAGCGAATTACAGTCATCCAATTGCCGAACATTGAATCGAAAATTTTCTTAGTACTTGCTGGATCAGTAACGTGCTGCTTATTTATTTGCTGGGGAATTCGTAATAAATGCTGGAAAGGTCTGTCTTTTGCCATCAGCTATTACTCAATAACTAAAAGGTTAAGAAGGCAAATAAAAGATGCACGTTTTGAGGATGAACGGGAATTTGACAACCGTTTAGTGAGATTACCAAAGATAAAGATTGTATTCGATGATAATCGAATTAGGACAACTGGAAAAGTGCTAATACAGAATTCTATTAACTTTGATAAAAAGCTTGAGGATATGCGAATTGATGCAGCATTAAAAGGATTCGTTAGTGAACGTCAATATTTATCACAAGATCGTGATTGGTATGTGTACGAGTTCTATTCTATTGGAGCGCAGAAACAACTTGAGATTAAGTCAGCAGAGAAATTGATTGAATGGTCAAACAAGACATCAGACGATTATGCCTTACGCTTAGATGAACGTGCAACTGTACCGTTTCATCATATGGGGTTAGTCGGGCAAACAGGTAGTGGTAAATCGTTTTTTATCCAAATGCTAGTTGAACAAGTACTTTCAAAAAAGGTAGATCATGAGTTATTCATTATTGATCCGAAGCGCACAGACGTTTACCAAATGGCTAAATTCACAATAGGTATTGATCGTACTGCCGATAAAACCAACTCTATTAATTTGATCAAACAATTTCATGACCGAATGAAAAAACGACAAAATGAGTTACAGGAGTATTTCAAATCAAACCGTAACAAAACTTACAAGGATGCTGGCTTACCCGCCTTATTCATGCTTATTGATGAGTTCGGTGCCTTAAGAGAGTCATGGAAGACTCTAGCAAAAAAGGAACGTGATGAAGTCGATAGCATACTGTCTGACGTTGCTTTCATGGGCCGTCAACTAGGGTGTATTCTATGGGTCGCTACGCAACAAATGAATGCACAGACGATGCCCACAGCGATTAGAGAACAGCTCGTTTTAAAGATTGCTTTAGGTGATAGTGATGAGCAAACATATAGAACTCTGTTTTCTTCTGGTGTAGAGATACCGCCAGTTCTGTTTACTGCTGGTCAAGGAATTTATAGCTATCCAGGATTAGCGGGCACGGAAAAACCACGGTTGTTGACAGTGCCATACTGTAGCTTTTTGAATTAGGGAACCTAGTTTTTCCTTAAGGAATGCCGGCACAGAGAGTGGAAGGGGACCCGCCGTTTAGGCGGGGAAGGTTCCGCTCCGTGCTTTACAACCTTTAGGAGAGCTGGGGTGCAGGTAATCACCCCAGCTCCAGTTAGGAGCAAAAACCATAACCAAGCCTGTCCTAATAGGCTATGAACCTTATAAAACTATTCCGAAAGTTTTATATATTAAGGAGTGAAAAGTACATGATAAAACCAGACATTGATCAATTTACACTCGTGCTACAAACAACGGATGTATTCGACTTTGATGAATGGCGTGAATGGGTTGCAAAAAACATAGTTAGTACATTCTTAATAAACTCTAAAATGCATATGCTATTCGACGAATTAGGTGAATCCGACACTAAACTGCCAGAAGGCTACACTGTAGGCTATTCACTAATTAATGCACCTTTTTACTTTTGCATCGCATACCATGAAGCATTTTCTAAAATGGGCGTGATTGTTAAATTCAGTGCATACGCATGGCACGAGTATCGAAAGCGATATGCGGAGAATTTTAATGAGCCAATTCATTTACACAACTTCTTCCAATTGATTGAATCAGATGACTATGAGTTTAGACTTTCACGAATCGACATGTACTGTGACTTTTTAAATGAGAACATTGACATTGCTAAATTAAAACGTTCCATAGAGGATGGAAGGACTGAATTGCGTTATGGGAAATATTAATAAAAGCTATCTCCAAAAAGTTATTGAAGATAACAAAGAAAAACCTTATAAGAAGAACAACTCAAAATTGTCCGATGTATCCAAAGACTTTCAAGCACAAACTTTGTATATAGGTGCAAAAGGGCGAAACACTAAAGTCCATTTACGTATTTATGATAAAAAAGAGGAACAACTATCATGAAGCATATGCGCCATATTGCCAAACAAGTAGATGACTGGACACGTGTCGAAGCAGAATTTTCTGGTGAATACGCACATCAATTAACAAATGTAATTAAAGAATGTAACTGCGATGAAGAATTGAAAAATATCATTATTAGTTCTCTAATTGATCGCTATATGTTCTTTTATACTAATTCTAATCGACCTCATAAGATAACTAGATTGATGCTTGATTTGCTAGATAAAAAGGATTTCCATTTTGAGTCACCATCTCCACGTAACAATCTGTTAGAACAATCAATAGACCATTTAATTAAAGGTTCTGGCCTTCTCCCCACATTGTGGAAAGTTCAACAAATATGGGGCAATAATACAGCGCAAGAATTAATAGAGTTTTTGTACACCCAATATTATGAGGGGTTTGAGCCTAACGATGATCATATCTCGTGGATAAATAAATATAAACCATATTATTTAACTCAAGGAATGCCTTGGGGAAAGGATGATACACATGCGAATTAACCATATTTCACACCATTTAAAAGAGCTTAAAGCAAACATGGACACTATTGAGGCATACATTTATGCGAATCTAGGACGAGTTGATAATTTCACACTGTCCGACGATGAGTTATTTAATAAGGTAAATTACCAGTTCAGGCTGTTCAAAGCCCGTTACACAAATCTACAGCTTGAATTAGATAACGAAAGGAAAAGGGGATCCAAATAAAGGAAACCTCTCTAATTTGACAGAGGTTCAAGAGCTTCCCCACCTTAAAAATAATGCATTATACATTCTGGAGTACCCAAAATTGATACCGCAATATATTCATCAATGAAAATATGGATGTATAAAACCAAGGAGTGAAATAGGCAATGCAACCAGGTGAGCATGATATTTTAAAAACGATCAAAGAACAATTCGAAAAATACTTCAATTATATAAACGAGCAACAGGAATGGCTTGACCTGAAATCTGCCGCAAAATACGCAAACGTATCCTATAACACATTTATTAAATTCCGCACATTGGGTTTGAAAGTTGCTGAAATTGACGGTATTAAAAGAGTGAAAAAATCGGAGATCGACCGTTTCTTACAAGAGCAAAGCTATTAGAAAATTGTGGGTTTACCTTACAACTTAGGTATAATAATTGTGAGGTAAACCCTCTTTTTATCATTTGCCCCCGCAATTGATTTTAGGAGGTTACTCAATGATCAAAAAATATACCTTAAAAAACGGGAAGGTAAGGTATCAATTTCAAATTTATATTGGTACAGATGATTCAACTCAAAAACAAATGCGGACGACAAGAAGGGGCTTTAAAACCAAAAAAGAAGCAGAGCTTGCATTGGCAAGACTTAAGTTGCAGGTTAACAATGGGGAATATCGTAAAGAGCGTGCTGACACATTTAAGGAAGTTTATGAGTTGTGGTTACCTCAATATGAGAATACCGTTGAACAAAGCACATTTGTAAAAACAGTTAGCTTATTTGAACACCATATACTTCCAAGTATTGGGGATTATAAAATCAAAAAAATTACCATTGATAGGTGTCAAAAAGCTGTCAACGATTGGGCGGAAAAAATCAAAAACATCAGCAAAGTTAAGGCATATACATCGCGAGTATTTAACTTCGCTATAAAACGTGATTATATTCAAAAAAACCCATTTGATATAGTTGAAGTCCCAAGAAAAAAGAATAAACAACCGGATGAAACAGACGAGAAGAACTTCTACACACGGGAACAGCTTATTGAATTTCTTTCATGCCTTGAAAACGAAACAAACGTCAAAGCACACGTATTTTTCCGTTTACTCGCATTTAGTGGAATGAGAAAAGGGGAGGCCTTTGCGCTTACCTGGAATGACATAAGATTTAATACTAATGAAATAAGGATAAATAAAGCCATTTCTCGGGGACAAGCCAATAAACTTTACGTTAAGACAACAAAAACGAATGAAGCGAGATCGATTAAGATGGATGAAAAAACAATGGACGTATTAAAGAAGTGGAAAAAGAAACAGAAAGATGAATATTTTAAACTAGGTTTCGATACCTCTGAGCCAACTCAACTTGTTTTCAGCAATAAAGAGAATGAACTACTACAACCTAACAAAACTCGTGATTGGATTATATACGTGCAAGAGAAGTACCATTTAATGAGAGTAACGACACATGGTTTACGGCATACGCATTGCTCACTGTTATTTGAAGCTGGTGCTACTTTAAAAGAAGTACAAGATCGACTTGGGCATAGTGACATAAAAACCACTATGAATATATACACACACGTTACTGACAAAGCCCAAGAACAGGCAATACAAAAATTTTCAAGCTATATAGATTTATAAAAAATGACATCAAATTGACTACGTTTTTGACTACGCTTAAATGAAATTTGATGAAATCCACTGAAATAAAAAAAGTGTCAAAAACTTGTTATACCAAGCTTTTTGACACTTCATGAAAATGATTGAACTTGCAAAGTGGAGCATAGCGGGCTCGAACCGCTGACCCTCGCGCTGCCAGCACGATGCTCTCCCAACTGAGCTAATGCCCCAAGATTCATTACTTCTATTATTAGAAAAATTTGTCCATTCGTCAACCCTTTTTTATTCGCCAATTTCTTTCCTTTGCAGCATAATGTTTGATACTAATATTAGCAGAACAGTGAGTAATAATGTAACGCTTGCTCCTCCCCACAATGCATCTGGTACTTTTCCTTCAGACAAAAACGTAGTAATGTGCTGACTGATACTATTTGGAAACCATGGTAATTGATGCGAGAAAATTTGATTAAACCCTGACATTAACATAATCGTACCTACTGTTAATGTTAATACCAAGCCAGGATTGATAACGACTGTATTGTAAAAAATCGTTAACGACACGACAAAAATCAGCCAAATAAAATAAAAGAAAAAGAGTCCGATAAATTCACTAACAGCAAGATCACCAAATAATAAATAGACATAATACCAGCTTGTAAGCATTCCTAATAAAAATGAGGTGAACACTAATAATAGCTTAGCGGCCCACTTCGCCGTTATATACGTTAGATAACGAACCGGTTTTACTAAGACCAGTTGTGCTACACCACTTTTTCGTTCACCTGCGATCACTGCCATCGAAATAGCCACCACAACCAATACACCCAGACTACTAAGTTCTGCTAAACTTAGCATAATCGCTTCTCCCGGTTGCAAGTCTGGTGCAGGAATAACCGTTCCTTCTGGCAAACCGCCTACAGAATCGAGGATAACCGGCATGTAATAAGTAGTCAGCGGATCCATTACACATAAAACGATAAAAACGAGAGGCACCCAAACCCATTTATAATTGCGCCAGTCTTCGATTAATTCTTTTTGAAAAATCATAATCCATTGCATCAATGCATCACCACTTTCACAAATAAATCTTCCAGCGTGGTTTTACTAAACGCGAGCTTCTCTATTGGCCAATCTTCTGCGACTACATAAGATAATATTTCTTTTCGTGCCAGTTCGACGTCGTTGGCAGTTAGATGAATCTCACCCTTCTGTTCCTGAATCAGCTCCACAACTGCTAATTGCTTGAGCTTCTCTATATATGCTGCATGATTGCCTTTAAACGCCAACTCTAATTTAGTGGTTTGATGTTCTGTTCGTAAGGAAGCAATTGAACCCGCCAAGACGATACCACCATCGTGCATCATCAACACATCATCACAGATTTCTTCCGCATCACCAAGAATATGCGTAGAGAACAGGATCGTTGTCTGCTCTTTTAACTCTTCCATCAACGTCAAAATTTCCCGACGTCCAAGTGGGTCTAAAGATGATACCGGCTCATCCAGCATCAGTATTTGTGGCTTGTGAATCATCGCTTGTGCAATGCCAAGCCGCTGCTTCATCCCACCAGAGTATTTGCCAATGCGATAATTGGCGGCTGCTTCAATCCCAACTTTGTCAAGCAGTTGCAGTGCTCTTTGTTCTGTTTCTTTTTTCGTTAAGTTGGCTAATCGTCCAACATATACTAAAAACTCCTTACCTGACATCCATGGATGAAAGACCGGATACTGTGGGAGATAGCCGATATAACTGCGAATATCATGCTGGTCCGAACCAGGGAATCGAATCGATCCTGCAGTTGGTTTCAACAAGCCTGACAGCATCTTCAATGTCGTCGTTTTTCCTGCACCATTTGGGCCGAGTAATGCAACACATTTGCCTGTATCAAGTTGGAAATCAATTCCTTTTACAACTTTCTTGCCTTTAAAGGATTTCGTGAGTTGCTGTACTTCCATCACAGCCATTTAATATTGTCTCCTTCCAATAATGAGATAAAGTACTGGTCCGATGATTCCTAACAAAATAATAATGACCGCCCACATTGCTTTCGGGCCATTGGTATGATCTGCTTTTACTAACGAAATAATAGCAATAATCATTAACAAAAATTGAATCAAGGCTATTGGTGCGATAACAGGTATAAAATCCATGCTACTCACCTCCTTCAATAGATACGTTTTAACATACAATTGGTTTCATAAGAAAAACTTGGTACTCTCTAAATTTTTACTACGTCGAGCTTCTTCATTGCTAAAATTTAATACTGAATACTTTCCTATCGTATAAAAAAGCACACCTGTTAAGGTATGCTTACGCTCGTTCTATCGGAAACGTGCAACAACGAAAAGAACCACCAGATTTAATTATTTCAGAAAAATCAACCTCGATTACATCAAAACCTTTATCTGTCAGGTTTTGATTGACCTGCTTGTTGACAGGTAGTGAGATTACCTTATAATCACCAATCGAGAATACATTCGTCCCTAACGAAAATTGTTCTTCCTCTGTTACTTCAATTAAATCGTAATGCTGACGAAGCTTCGCCAGATCCTCCTCGCTGAACGCTTGCGGATAGATAAGGCCAGTCGTTTCGCTGACAAGATTGAAGCAACAATCGAGATGAAGAATATCTTCACGAATTTGCAAAGGGTTCACTTTTCGGTCTGGTAAACTTTTTTGCAGTTCTACAATCGCACTCTCATCCGTCCGTTTACTTACACCTACCCAAACATGATCTCCCGCTACGACCACATCGCCACCTTCAATTGATCCACCCAGTGCCGGGCTGTACGGGATCTGGTGCTCGTCTAGCAATTGTTGGAGCGTGTTAACCTCCGCCTTGCGAATATCACGGCTCATTTCTGCGGTATACAAAGTATTTCCGATTGTAAATCCAATATCCCTTGTAAAAACCTGTTCGTTAAGATTCGGATCAGCGGGCAATTCCAACACGTTTACCTGATGCTTTCTTAACGTTTCGATAAAATGCTGATGCTGCTTCATCGCAATTGGAATGTCAATGTTCTCGTCCTCATAAAACTTCTGTGTCTCATTAATAACTTTTTTAATTTCCATGTATTGAGGCGGGCAGACAATGACCTGCTTTAATCGATCATATTCATTGTGCTGTTTAATCATGGATAAAGCCCCCCTAACGATATTTTTTTCTACGGACAACCGTTTTTGTTTTTGTTTAGTATACCATACCACATAAGAAATCATGTGAGCAGAAAGTCTGTTACTATATCTGACAATTCTATTTGATGCATTTGAAATACATGTTATTCTCTTATTAACTTAAATCAAACAAGAGGAGGGTATTCCATTGAATCGTAAACGGATGCAGAATCCGAATATCTTTACTTGTGTTGTCTTGACTTTTAAATTGATGTTCAGATAATTATTCGATTTGCTAAAACGCAAATGAAGGAGGATCATTCAATGAAAAACCCGAAAAGAAAAAACCCAAACCTGTTTACTTGCATCATTTTAACATTTCGTCTCATGTTTTAGTAATGAAATGGACAAATCTTTCATATGATAAAACAATATTCCAAGCAAGTACGAATGGTTCGTTAAAAAACTGCCATTCGTGCTTATTTATTTGCCCGGCAAATTTTTATGGCCACTTTTTGATGTTATATGGCCGCTTTTTATCATTTAATGGCCACTTTCGTTAGTTTTATGGTCACTTTTCATCTTTTTATGGCCACTTTCACTATTTTTATGGCCACTTCATCATTATATGTAAAAAAGCACTAGCTAATCAGCTAGTGCTTTTGCGAACAACGATATCTTCGTTTTCATATACAACCTCTACTTTTGTAACATCCTCTTCTTCTAAAACAACATCAGTAATGCCGTTTTCGACCTTGTCCTGGATCACCCGACGCAGTGGACGAGCACCGAATCGTGGATCATATCCTTTATCAGCTAGGAATTTCTTAGCATCTTCACTGACGGTAATTTCAAGCTCTGCTTCTTCTAATTGTTCCGTTAGTTCATTGATCATTAAGTCAACAATTTTCAGTAAGTTGTCCTGTGTCAATTCGTTGAATGGAATGATCGCATCAAAACGGTTCAAGAATTCTGGTTTGAAGTATGCCCCTAAGTTTTCCAACGTAGAAACTGCTTCATTATTGTCACTGTTAAAGCCAACAGTAATATTCTTTGTTCCCGTTCCAGCATTACTTGTCATGATAATGACTGCATCTTTAAAGCTGACGGTTCTGCCATGACTGTCAGTTAAATGACCATCTTCCATGATTTGCAGGAACATGTGCTGTACATCCGGATGAGCTTTTTCGATTTCATCTAATAAAATCAAGCTGTACGGATTGCGGCGAACTTTTTCCGTTAATTGTCCTGCTTCTTCATGACCGACATAACCTGGTGGTGAACCAATGATTTTAGAAACCGTGTGTTTCTCCATGTACTCACTCATATCAAGACGAATCATCGCCTCTTTCGTACCAAACAATTCTTCAGCAAGTGCTTTGGTCAATTCGGTTTTACCAACACCTGTAGGTCCTACAAAAAGGAAAGAACCAATCGGACGATGTTTGGATTTCAAGCCGGCACGACTACGACGAACAGCTTTGGCTACTTTTTCTACGGCTACTTCTTGTCCAATTACTTTTTCGCCTAAGTTAGTTGCTAAATGCTTCATTTTAGACTGTTCGTCTGATTGAATTTTTCGAACGGGGATACCCGTTTTTTCTTCAATGATTAATTGAATTTCTTCTACTGTTACTTCCGCTTTTGGAGCTTCTTTTGTTTCTGCTAACTTTTTCTCAAGCTTAATTTCCTGATGGCGCAGATTGGCTGCACGCTCATAGTCTTCTCTTTCGGCTGCTTCTGTTTTTTCCTTGGCAATTTCGTCTAAACGTTTTTGAATCGCCTCATCATCTGATTCACTGACATCAAGATTTAGTCTGGCACCAGCTTCATCAATTAAATCAATTGCCTTATCTGGAAGGAAACGATCTTGAATATATCGTTTCGATAAGTTAACTGCTGCCCGAAGCACGTCATCCGAATAGCTTACTTTATGAAACTTCTCATAACGATCTCTTAAGCCTTGCAAAATTTGTTCCGCTTCGGCTAAGGTTGGCTCCTTCACCATGATTGGCTGGAAACGTCGCTCTAATGCCGCGTCTTTTTCAATCTGACGATACTCTTTCAATGTGGTGGCACCGATTAATTGCAATTCACCTCGTGCTAGTGCGGGCTTCAGAATGTTTCCGGCATCCATCTGAGAGCCTTCAGCTGTTCCAGCACCAACGAGTAGATGAACTTCATCGACGAAAAGAATTACATTTTGGCGCTCTTGCAATTCTGAGACTAATTGTTTCATACGTTCCTCAAATTGACCACGAACTCCGGTATTTGCAACCAGTGATGCTACATCTAATATATAAATTTCTTTATCTAGCAATTTAGAAGGAACATTTCCTTCGGTTGCTTTCAACGCTAGTCCTTCTGCTATAGCCGTTTTACCAACACCAGGTTCCCCAATCAACACTGGATTGTTTTTATTACGGCGGTTTAGTGTTTCAATGACACGTTTCACTTCCTGATCACGACCGATAACGGGATCAATCAAGCCAGCTCTAGCTGCATCTGTTAAGTTTTTCCCTAACTGATCTAGTAAGCCGTTGCCTTTTCCACCTTGTTTCTTGTGGGTGTGTGTCTGTGCTTGGCCAGAACCATTTGCTGATCCGTTAAAGAAGTCACTTAAGTCCTGCCCACCGAACATTCCTGAAGGTTGTTTCATTTGATTTTTTATATCGTTAAAGCAAGTTTCGCATACATGTAGAGATTCTGTTTGATTATTAAATCGAAGGTTCACATTAATCGTTGCTTCGCGAGTTCCACAATGTTGACATTTCATTTGTCATTCCTCCTTCAATTAGTGAAAAGATCAAATTTGACTTTGACTATATTTGACCTTTCTTATTTTCTATTATAATCTGACCTTTTTTGACTTTCAAGATCTTTGCTCAAAATTTTTTTGAAGTATGCAAACTAGCTTAGTGGTAATTTTGAAATGATTCATGCGCTGGGAGATTGCTCGGGCCAATCATTTCGCGTACTGTGGGGCGCGGATGAAGCTATTGTTTAAGCTCTACAACTGATGTAACAGGGAGCATTTTGGCTGAACCATAAGTGCCCATACGTTATCCTAATTATGAATAATGCATAGAACCACTGCTATTAGCTGTATCTATCGTTGTAGAACTTCCATAAAGGGTAGAAAATATACGAAGACTCCCCTCATGACGCAGGTCGCATCCCGCAGGAAAGCGGGTTTTTCTTTCTGAGGAAGCAGATCGACGTCCCCCAGGAAGCCGGAGCTTTGCTACGAATATTAAACATTTCAAAATTTCCACTTCCACTTTATATAAACCGTAAACCATACTTTCAAATAACTGTGTTTATTTACTTCCCTTACTAACAACAAAAACCCTGGATACGCTTTACCAACAAGCATATCCAGGGTTTCAATCATCTATTCAGTTCTCTGTTACATCGCGACACTAAAAGGAATAAAAATCAACAACAATGCTAAAGCCAGTGACCACATTAATTCTTTTAGCACAGATATCCCCCTAGTAAACTTTTAATCTAGCATACCATACAACCTGCATTCTGCCCGTGATTCGCGAGAAACATTACAAAAACTTTACAAAATGATCAACTTTCCGTCTGGATGTATTTGTGCTACACTAAAGGTAATCAGGAAAAAAGGAGTTGTTTCGAATATGACAACTATCCAGCTTATGCATCACAAAAAAACAACACCCGCTACTGTATCGAATATGTGGGTCTATCGCCAAGCAAAACTCATAGAAGTCCAGGTGACGAATAACCAAACGTACTTCTTATTTTTCTATAAAGACCGCTATATTAACGCAAAAAAAACAACTGCTATACGTCTGACATCCTTTCTAAAATATGCACTCAGAAATGGCCACTCATTTGAAGATGATCATCCTCTTACCAAAGCATTGCTTTCCAAAGATGAAGTATACCGACTTACTTCCAACAATCATATGTTTCAAAAGCTTAATGACAAATATAGTGAAACAGAAATGCTCTATGTTCTTGCGATGTTTGATAATTATATCGATGAGAAAAAAATCCAGGCACAATGCAAAAAAGCCTTTTATCACCATCGACGCAACGGCTCACTCTTGAAAGCTTACCGTTTACTTGTCAATTATGTTCAGGTCCGCCCGAATGACACGTTCGCCAAGGATATGCTCCATCACTTTGACTTTCAGAAGTACAGCGAAATGTATAAAAACATTGACAGACTAACAGAACAGTGGTCTGATCCCCTCTACTTGGAATCCATGTTCTTTGACCAAAATTACCCTAAATCAGTCATAAATTCACTATTACGACAATACGATATAGATAATCGTCAATTTGATCAGTTGTACTTGTATTTTGTCACTCGTTCCGCCTTAACATCTATGACGTCGGTTGCGCCGCTGACTGAGAAATTGCTTAACAAGCCTGATCAGATTGTATTTTGGGAGAAAATGCTTGATCATTATCAGAAACCGGATGACATCATCGCAAAACTGGTGGAGCTGGGCGGATATCTCTCCATTTTACGATTTCACTTGAAAGAAGATAGCGAACCCGATCTGACACTTTTCGAAACAGCCATCGAGAAAATGTCATCACAGGAGCTTACCAGTCATTATCAACAAGTACTTGCTAAAATTTTGACAATGTACCGGGATGATACCGTTCAATTAGAAAAGGTATTACAGCATACCATCAAAAAGTTACTACCCGTTCTCTCACTTAATGAGATATTACATTACCTGGATACTACAGAGCTACCGATTATTAAGAAGCTGAAGAAAATGAGGCAATTATCGGATAACCCTGATCAGCAATTTGCCTTAGGTGAAATCTATTATGACTTGGAGCAATATGATAAAGCTATTGCCTGTTTTGAATGGGAAATGGAGTTATCTCCGAATGATCCAGCGCCTATCCAATATCTCTACAAGAGTTACGTGGCAAAAGGCGACAAAGAACAAGCTAACACGTATAAACAGCTGATGGTCAACATTCCATCTTAAGGCTCTTCAATACTCCGCCATAAAGTCATGGCAGCATAAGAGCGATATGGTTTCCATAACTGGTTCCATTCCTCTAATTGCTGTGCTGTCGGTTTCTTATCAAGTCCAAAGTATTGTTTGAGCGCATTCTGAACCCCGATGTCGCTTGACGGAAAGTGGTCCTGCCTTCCGAGTGAGAACATCAGCCAGTTTTGAGCAGTCCATGCACCAATGCCACGAATTTTCACTAATTCCTTCATAACTTCCTGATCTGTTTTGTCATAGAAGGAATATAGATCTAATTCGTCATCAACGATTTTCTTTGCCGTATCTATCACATATTCTGCCTTACGACGGCTAAATTGCATGTCCTGCAGCTCTTGATATGGAATCTTTGCCACTAGCTCTGGTGTAGGATAAAACCACACATCATCGACTTTTTCACCGTAAGTGGTGACAAATCGCAATGTCAAAACTTGCGCAAATGACATATTTAATTGCTGATGGATAATTGTTTTCACTAAGTTGCTAAAAGGATCAAACTCCCGAATCAATGGTGTAGCGGGATATTGATCGAACAAAACGGCCAAATCTGTTTCTTTAAAAAATTGACCAATTTTGTTTAAATCCTGATCCCAAGCAAAAATCGCAGCAATCCTTGCAATCAGATCATCTTTTCTCTGTACAAGCTGTCCTTCTATTAGAAAGCACGGGGCTTCTGTCGTACCAGTTGCCGTCACTGTGACCACATGTTTTTCATCTGAGATTCGGATCGGTACAAACACACGGCGTTTTTCCATATCAACATAATTGAGATTATCCATGTCCATCCGGAACAGCAGATAATCAAAATCATAAGGCATAGTCAATGCTATTTCTTCTTGCCACATAATAATATCCTCTCAATTTTTAATATTCAGATTTATTATTCTATTATGGTATAATGTAGCAAAATCTACAACCAATACAGGGTGATAAAATGAAGAAGCAGTACTATGCCATTATTGACATCGGATCCAATACGATGCGACTTGTCATATATTTAAGGGAAAAAGGCGGAAAGTTAAAAGAAGTGGAGAATGTAAAGGCTGTTGCCAGACTTCGAACTTTCTTAAATGATGATAATACACTGACACAATCCGGAATTGACCGTTTAGTATCGACATTACAAAGCTTTCAAGATGTATTAGCAACCTATCAGCTGCAGGAAGTTGTCTGTTTAGCAACCGCTACAATCAGACAAGCTGACAACAAAGAAGAAATCGTCCTGCAGGCGGAAGCCAACACGGGAATCACGATCCGAATTTTAACTGAAAAGGAAGAAGCCTATTATGGCTATTTAGCAGTGGTGAATTCAACATCCGTCACAACCGGTATTACAGTTGATATCGGTGGCGGAAGTACAGAGGTAACGTATTTTAAAGATCGCGAATTAATAGAAGCGCACAGTTTTTCTTTCGGTGCCTTGACATTAAAAGAGTTCTTCTCAAAACCGATACCATCAGAAGCAGAATTAAAAGAATTACGCCATTATTTGTCCGAGCAATTCTCAACACTTCCTTGGCTCTGCAATAAGGAAGTACCGTTAATTGCCATCGGCGGGAGTGCACGGAACTTAGTACAGATTGATCAAAACTTGAAAGAATATCCGTTAGCTGGCCAACACCAGTATAAGATGTACGATACAGATATTAAGCAAGTGAGTAATTACTTAACAACATTAAAGCCAGATAAACTCTCCAAGGTCGAGGGGCTGTCAAAAGACCGTGCCGACATTATTATACCTGCAATCGAAGTATTCCACAGCTTGTATCAGATTATTCAGGCGGACTGCTTTATATTAAGCAGAAAAGGGTTAAGAGACGGCGTGTTTTTTGAGCAGCTGTCAAAGGAAATCGGTTCTGTTCTTTTTCCTAATGTGTTAGAGGACAGTATTCAGGAATTGATTACCGATTATAGTCTGGACACAAAGCAAATTGTCCACGTGCAATATTTAACTCGCAAATTGTTTCAATATTTGAAGGAAAATAGTCTGATTCATTTGGACAAACAGGATTGGAAGCTGCTGAAAAGAGCCAGCTACTTGTGTAACTTAGGTGAATATATTGATGCTGAAGCCAGTGCGCAACACACCTTCTATTTACTCGCAAACCGAACGATTGACGGATTGATGCACAAGGATCGGTTACGAATCGCCTTAATTGCATCTTACAAAAACAAAACCATTTTCAAACAATTTATTCGGCCCTATAAAACTTGGTTTTTAAAGGAAGAACGCAAAAAACTCAGACATTTGGGGGCCATTCTTAAGTTCAGTTACTGCCTGGATGCTACAAGACGTCAAGTGGTGAGAGATATAACATTTGACCACCAGAAAGATACCTTAGTGATTGAACTTCACTGCAATGGTGATGCCGCACCAGAAGAGTATCAATCCGAAAAACAAAAAAAGCACTTGGAAAAAGCGATCAAAAAAGAAGTTATTTTACGTTTCATAACTTCGTAAATCTAATTTAACAAAAAATATACATTATCTTAACAAAACTCAAACCACTTTGCGTTATGATGAATAAGAAGATTGTCGAAAAAGGATGATGTCTGATGTCAACTGTCAAACAAGAAAAAAATCTAGAATTACCTGCTTACTATAATAACCGGGAGATCAGTTGGCTTTCCTTTAATAAACGAGTATTAGAGGAAGCAGATGATGAAACCAATCCGCTATTGGAACGTTTGCGTTTTTTATCTATATTCTCTTCAAATTTAGACGAGTTTTTTATGGTGAGAGTTGCTGGGTTGAAGGACCAGGTGAAAGCCGGTTTCAATCGTCCTGATAACAAATCAGGTTTGACACCCAAACAGCAATTATCGAAAATATCCAGTTTCAATCATGAACTGGTAGAGCAGCAATATGATTTATACAAGGATTTATTACCTCTCTTAATTAGGGAAGACATTAAAATATTGAACATGAGTGATTTAACATCTAAGGAAATCAATGAACTTGAGGAGTATTTTGATGAACAGATTTTCCCTGTTCTCACACCTATGGCAATCGATGCTTATCGTGCATTCCCCATGTTACTCAATAAATCATTGAATTTAGCGGTGCAGCTGGAAGATACCTATGAACTAAATCATGAGCATACAAAGACTGCTATTGTACAAGTTCCAGCCTTATTGGATCGATTCATTCAAATTGGTAGTCCACATCATTATATTTTGCTGGAAGATTTAATCCGCTACTTTATTAATAAATTCTTCAAAGGATATCATGTAATATCTTCCACAACATTCCGTATTACACGAAATGCCGATATGACGATCCATGAAGAAGGTGCACGTGACCTTCTAAAAGAGATTGAGAAGGAACTGAAGAAACGCAAATGGGGTGCAGCCGTCCGACTCGAAGTGGACGCTAGAGAAAACAACCCTGATATGGTCGAGTTTTTGCTACATGTTCTTGAAATTCACAAGAAAGACCTTTATATCATTAACGGTCCACTGGATCTTACATTTTTGAATGATTTCTATGGCCATGTTCGCAAAGAATATGAGCATCTAATTTATGAAACATTAATCCCTCAGCCTGCCCAGGATATACATGAAGATGAGAATGTCTTCGAGGCCGTTCGCAAGCGGGATTTATTTCTTCATCACCCATATGAATCATTTGAACCAGTTGTTGATTTAGTACGTGATGCCGCCGATGACCCAGAAGTATTAGCGATAAAACAAACACTCTATCGCGTTAGTGGTGGTTCGCCAATTATTGAAGGTTTAAAACGAGCTGCTGAAAATGGAAAACAAGTTACCGTACTAGTTGAATTAAAAGCAAGATTTGATGAGGAGAATAACGTACAGTGGGCGAAAGAATTAGAAAAAGCAGGCTGTCATGTTATTTATGGCATGATCTCATTAAAAACTCACAGCAAAATTACCTTAGTCGTTCGCAAGACGCATGGAAGAATAGAACGGATTGTCCACTTGGGAACAGGTAATTACAATGATCAAACAGCGAAATTCTATACTGATATGTCTTATTTAACGTCCAAGCGTAAATTTGGTATCGATGGGACCAACTTCTTTAATTATCTGAGTGGTTATACGGAAAAGCCTGGTTATCATCATTTATCGATGGCACCTTTTGATATCAGAAATGATATTATCGGCTACATCGACAGAGAAATCGATTTCCATAAACGTTATGGCAATGGCCGTATTATTGCGAAGATGAACTCGCTAACCGATAAACCGCTCATCCAGAAAATGTACGAAGCCTCTCAAGCAGGTGTGAAAATTGATTTAATCGTACGTGGCATTTGCTGTCTTCGCCCTGGCATTACAGGAGTCAGTGATAATATTAATGTCAAAAGCATTGTCGGACGCTTTCTCGAGCATAGCCGGATTTATTATTTTCATTATAATGGCGAAGAGAAATTATTGCTTTCGTCAGCTGATTTGATGACACGTAATATGGTCAAGCGGGTAGAATTAATGTTCCCTATTTTTGAAGGGCGTATTAAAGAGAGAATTAACACGATTTTAGAGTTGATGTTAAAGGATTCAGCCAAAGCAAGAATTCAGGAGCAAGATGGAAGCTACTATCATATCAGACACCTAACCACTGAATCATTATTTAACAGCCAACTGAATTTATTTGATATGGCCTATAATGTCCTTGAAGACGAGGAATAAAAAAAGAAGCTGAGGATGATCTCAGCTTCTTTTTATTCTTTGTTTTCATTCTCAACGATATGTTGTAACACACTTAATTTATTTTGCCAGAACTGATCAAAATAGGATAACCATTGACTAACTTCTTCCAGAGGTTCTGCATGTAGACGATATACTTTCTCTCGTCCTCTTTTTTCTCCACTTACGAGTTGTGCTTCTGTCAGGACATGCAGGTGTTTCACTACTGCTGTACGACTTACCGGAAAATGTGTCGTTATTTCGGAAATAGTCCGTTCTTTCTCCGCTAACAGTCGAAGCACCATTCTTCTGGTTGGATCAGCAATCGCCTGAAATACTTCTTGAGTAGCTGCAGCCATTTATTGCTCCACTACTTCTTTCAGTTTGTGTTGAACAATATTAACCCAGCCATTATTCATGCGTTCACGAATGACACTGCTTTTCTCATCAGGTTTAGTGTGGAGTTCGTCCGCTTGTTTCCATCCACCATGTATCAAGGTGAATTCTGTTATTCCTTCAATTCCTTTCAAGAAAAAGGTTATGATCCAGCCATCCACATCCCATGAAAAAGAAAGTTTATGAGGTTCGTCCACTTCTAATACTTTACATGGGGATGGCCCAAATGGAGACTGAATATGAAATTCATGTCCTTCTACTGGTTCAAAATCGTTTGGCATGAACCATTGTTCCAACCCTTCTGCAGAGGCAATTTTCTTCCACACTTTATCAATATCGGCATCAAGCAAAACTGTTTGTTGAATATCTTCTACTTTTTTCACAAATAACGCTCCTTTGTATTTAAACATAACCAAAAGGTGTTACTTTATAATATAACACCTTTTGGTTATAAGTCAATCGATTTTCTTTTTTTATGTGCTGTCCTATAAAAATTTCTATTTATGCAGCACTTGCTGATTGAAACTGCTTGCTACCCTTCTATATAAATCCTTAGAATACGGATTATGTCTAGCTTTGGGACTACTTTGATTTATTGTATGTGCTGGAAGAACGCTCCAGCCAACCACTTCGCGTCCTGCGGGCATATTTCCGGAGATTTTCAAAGCACGTAATACATTTCAAAATGGCCAAACTGTTATACAGTTCCACTTTACATAATCCGTATTCTAAGAACTTAACTTCATCTTACGCTTGATTTCTTATGTAATTTGCTTAATTACGGTAACTATATTCTTTCTTTGCGCGCAAAAAAGGCTCGAAGCTGCCTTCGAACCTTTTTTGTTATTTTATTTAATATTCGTAATTATCACTTTCTGAAACGTTATCGACGTTGTACCATTTTTCGCCGACATCAGAATATCTTGTGTTGGTCATGGTTACTTCGCTGGAGCTGGAGTCTGTACGGAAAATGGCTTCATCCATATTTGTGATGACACTGCCATCAATGATGATGCTTGTTTTGAACGTTGTACCACCATTTTGACGAATCATTTTACCAGCATTATCAGCGGTGAAGTTCAGAATTTCAAAAGTAGATGGTGCATTGACTTGGAACATCTTATCGTCACCATTTTGAGCCGAACCACCTCGAATTGTTACGTGGCCATCATCCTTAATCGTTAACGCATCTTCACCAATATCTTCCCAAACAACATTTTGTACTAATGCATCACCATAAGTATGAACGCCATCAGCTGCAGGATCACCGATCACAACATTTTTCAGTGTAGCGCCATCTTCTAGTCGGAATACTGGGTCCTGGCTTTCTGATTGACTGCCATCACCTAATGTATCAGGATTTGCTACGTATCGTTTTCCACCGCCATCAAATGTGTCTCCAGCTTCCACGACAATCGTTTGATCGACTGTAATCGTGTCACTAGGTGCTACTTCTACAATTCTCCATTGTTGGCTAGTTCCGCCCCAGTCATCCCACTGTATAATATTTCCACCATTTGCTGTGGACCAATCATACACTTCTAACGCTTTACCACTGTTACGGTTGATAATCTTCACATAGCCGTTACCTATATCTTGAATACTCCATTGCTGACTTGCAGCATTCCAATCATACCATTGCGCTACATTTGCACCATCTTCTGTCGACCATTCATACACTTCCATTGCTTTGATGCTGTTGGCGTTTAACAATTTATTGAATCCTTCTCCAACATCTACAATGCGCCATTGCTGATTTAGGCCGCCAAGGTCATCATATTGCACAATGTTGCCTCCATCGGCAGTCGACCATTCATATACTTCTAATGCTTTACCACTATACCTGTTAATAATTTTATAACTTTTACTCGCATCAAATGAAGCTGCTTGAGCTGAATCAACATAGAATACGCTCACTAGTAAAATTGAAAACGCTAACATTAATAGCAATCTTAATTTATTCACTAATACCATCCTTTAATTAAGTTTATTATAAAGCATTTTTATTAATTAAACACTAGTAATTATCGGCCGATTAATCACACTATCATTATAAACATTAACATTAATTTATTTCAATCATTATTACCAAACTAAACAATACATGCAGATTTTTTTAAACTATTTAACGAACAAAAAACGTTTATGTCATTGATATATAGTCATTCTTAGCTTTTTTGTTTTTTTACAATAATCACCAATAATATTCCTGTCCTCATAATATGTAAGATTGATTGTTTTGCGAAATCATTCTTATAGGTATATGCTTAGCAACGCTCCGGAAAAATGCTTCATCACGCATCCGTTGTAGAATCCATACATTACCGCAGGCCACCCATGTAGATGCCCTCGGGATTAAGCAATTACCAGTTAGCTATTTCTTTACATAATCCGTATTATAAGCATTAAAAATAAACGACACCTTTTCCAATTTTTTAACATAAACAAAAGGCTCTCGTATCATTACGAGAACCTTTTGTTTAGGATTGTTTAGTAAAGCCCATAATTTCTCTTGGCAGCAGTTGCTTGAGCATGAGATCATCTAAGCTTTTGAATTGATAGCCTTGCTTGCGGAGATCATCGATAAGATGCTCTAGTGCATCGGCATTATCCTTGGAGACGGTATGCATTAACACAATCGCACCAGGATGAATCTGATCCATTACTTGATCATATGCATGCTGCCAGCCTTTCTCGGATCCTTGATTCCAGTCAACAAAGGCTACAGACCAGAAAATATGTGTGTATCCGAGTTCATTTGCCCACGTTAATGACGTTTCATTAAACGTTCCTTTCGGTGGACGAATGTATTGAACTACGGCCTTTTTATCGACATTCTTGATCTTGTCGGTTAATTCGGTCACATCTTTTGTAAAAGCTTCTTTAGATATCGAAGTGAAATCACGGTGACCATCAGAATGATTACCGATGATATGTCCATCGTCTAACATTCGTTGGACAAGCTGTGGCTTATCTTCGACATAATGACCAGTTAAAAAGAACGTTGCGGGTACCTTCTTTTTCTTCAATACATCTAATATTTGCTCGGTGTAACCTGCTTCATAGCCATTATCAAATGTCAGGTATACATGCTTATCTCCTGAAGGGTCTAAGTAAAAGCCATTATGTTTCTCCAATATTCCTTTGTACTTCCCTACTTCAGGAGGCTGGTTATCGGTACCTTTTTTGTATCCCCAACCGTAACTTGTCGCACTAACCTCCATTGGGATGACACAAATCAATAACAAACATATAATAAAAAGTTTTTTCATTTCATCACCTTTTTTATTTTTAGTGTGTATGAAAAAAGGTGAGTTATCCTGTTATTTTATAAAATAATACTGGCAATCCAGCCAAATAAAAACAACGGAATATTAAAATGCAAAAAGGTCGGGACACATGTATCCCAAATATGATGGTGCTTGCCATCCGCACTTAAGCCCGATGTCGGTCCTAATGTACTGTCACTCGCTGGACTTCCCGCATCACCTAGTGCACCTGCTGTACCAATTAATACCGCAATGGCCATTGGCGAGAATCCAGCTGCTACACAAATCGGCACATAAAGAGCCGCAATAATGGGAATGGTACCGAAAGAAGAACCAATTCCTAATGTGATAAGAAGACCAACTAATAATAAAATAAAAGCAATAAGTGCCTGATTATTATCTAACATCTCAGATGAGGCTGAAACTAACGCATCCACTGCCCCTGTTTGTTTTAAAATATCTCCAAAGCCTGAAGCTACCAGCATTACAAACGCAATTGTCCCCATCATACCAACACCTTGTTGGACGAAGGTGTCCCCTTTACGTAATGGAACAGCAAAGAATACTACCATCAATACAATACCAGTTAATGCACCAATAACAAGACTTTCAGTAAGAATTTGCACAATTAGTGCTCCCACAATAGCCAGTATCGTTAAACCATGCTTCACTTCAAAGCGAGTATCTTTTGCGATTTCTTCATCATTATAGCCACTATCTACCTTTACTGATTGTTCTGGCTCTCTATCTTTTCGATACGTTATAAAAACGGCTACCAGCAAACCAAATAGCATACCTAATCCGGGAAATGCTAAGGATTTGGCAATTTCACCAATCGTTATGTCCACGCCATTGTTTTGCATACCACTTTTAATCGTTTTGTGAAAAATTAATCCAAAACCGGCTGAAATCATAATGTAAGGTGCTTTCAAGCCAAACGTCAAAGCTGTAGCCACCGCTCTACGATCCAATTTCATTTGATCAAACAGCTTTAGCAACGGAGGAATCAAAATCGGTATGAAGGCAATATGCACCGGAATAACATTTTGTGACAAACAGGCAATCCCTGCCAAACACAGTACAAGCAACGTTTTCTTTCCTGTCAAAATTTTAATTAATCCTCTAACAAGTAACGAAGTAATCCCCGTATAACTGATCATCGCAGCAAATACACCTAATAAAATATAGCTTAATGCAGTGTCTGCCTGACCACCCATACCTTCTATCAATATGTCGATCGTATCTTGTATACTCATGCCAGCCATAAGACCTGCTACAATTCCTGCTATGATAATGGCAAAAATTACATGCACTCGTAATAAACTCAAGGCAAGCATGACAATAACGGATACGACTACTATCCATTCCATAGTAAATCCCACTTTCCCTTATTATCCTAGTTCTTTTTCAATCTTCTCAATCATTTGGATTAATTGATCAACGTCTTCTACTGACGTTTTTTCAGGATCTAAATGATCTAGTCGTTCAAGAAATAGCTCTAATTGTGAGCGAAGTTCGTTAATTTTCTCATGGCTTGTCATTCTAATGCTCCTTTCCATAGTCCAATATCAATCCTAATGGAATTAGCTTCTCCTGTCTAGCAATTTTCTACGCAAATAAAGAAGGATGTTCAAAAAGTCCAGGAAAAATCACTGTGAACTTCTGCGTTGGCTTGCTTCTCCGTTCCTCATGTAGTTGATAAGCATCCATTCCGGTACTCGAAGCTACTCTGCCTTGAATTTTTTTGCACTTTTTGTTCTTCTTTTTAAACACGCTCCTAAAGACAAATACAAGATCAAACAGAAAACATACAAATTAGGTGATCCTGGAGTGTGTTGTTTGCAATATTATCCAATCAAATTTACAATTAATTACACCACACATTGTTTATTTTCTTTAAAGGGAGTGTGTAGAGATGCATAATCAAAAAAAGAAGAAAAAGCACTAGTGATTGGCGCTGGAATTGCAGGTTTGCTAACTGCGCGCGTTCTTTCCGATTATTATGAAGAAGTAATGATTATCGAAAAAGATGAATTACCGCAAAAAGCATCTAACCGTAAAGGGACTCCTCAAGATTTTCACCCCCATCGTGTGTTACCGCGAGGTGACATTATTATGAACCGATTTTTTCCTGATTATATGGAAGATTTATTTGATTTAGGAGCGCATAATGCTCAAAATGATAAAGTCGTTAACTTTTCACCATTTGGTACGCTCGAATTAGTGATCAATCAACGTAGTGTAGCCAGCAGCCGTCCATTACTGGAGTTTGCAATTCATCAGCGTGTGCAACAGCTTCCTAATGTAAGATTTCTGTCTCGACAATCAGTGAGAGGACTTGTCACATCTGATGATAACAAGCAAGTGACAGGGGTTCACGTGAAAGAACGAGATGGAGAAAAAGAAGAAAGATCTATACCTGCTAACCTGGTAATAGACACGAGTGGTCGTTATTCCAAACTCAACAAACGGCTGAAAGATATGGGGTATAACGTACCAGATCAAGAACGATTGCAAGTTAAATTCGGATACAGTACAAGATATTATCTCGTACCTCCACATATCAACGAGAAATTGAGCGGTATTTCACGAGGAGTACCTGAGCAGAATATTGGTTCCGTAGGTCTTTTTTATATCGAGAATGATATGGCTCAAACCATATTATTCAATGCTGGTGGTTCCAATTTACCCGCAACGAACACAAAGGATTTCGAAAAGCAGCTAAATGAATGGGCTAGTCCCATGCTCAATAATCTAGTTAAAGAGCTAGAGCCAATTGAGGATCCAAGGGGTTATAGAGCAGCTGAATCCGTCCGTCAGCATTATGAACAAATGGAAAGCTGGCCATCTGGGTTATTAGTATTAGGGGATGCTTTCTGTAACTTTGACCCAATTTATGGACAAGGCATGACAGTTGCAGCTATTGAAGCTGAAATATTAGCCAATTGTCTGAAAGAAAACACTCCACCTCAGATTTGCTTCGAACGTCAAGTACTTCAACGTATGCAACAGGCGATTGAACCGGCATGGTGGTTAAGCTCAATCGAGGATTTACGTTGGAACGGGGTCGAACATGTCGGAAGTGTTCCATTAAAAGGCGTATCCTTTGCACAAAAATATTTTAATTTATATATTAAGCATGCCATGAAGCAAGCGAAGGAAGATAACAACCTTTCCATGTTCCATCAATATATGAAAATGAATGGATTAATTGATTCACCTAGTGAAATTATCAATCCGGATATGCTTAACATGATAATTACCGGCGACGAGTCTGCTGAGGAAGAAGCGGTATTAGCAGAGCTGGGAGAAATGGATATGAACAAGATGCAGGAGCGTCTGAATGAACTAGTGCCATCCTTTTCTTTAGCATTTGACGAAAAAGTCACGGACTTATTCTCTACTTGAACCAGAAGGGAAGTCAAGTCAGTGTAGTAGCAGTTAATGGTGATTTGCCATTCACCCCCTAAAATATCCCTGTCGGTCCGAACTAAAAGGAGTGAAGTATAGCTGCCTATAATACGGAATATGTCTAGCTAAGTGTTAATTTTGAAATTCTTCATATGCAAGGATGCCGCTCCGGCCAACCACTTCGCGTCCTGCGGGAGTCTACGTGGTTGGCCTACGCTAATGTATGGGTTCTACAACTTATTAAAGATCTAGCATATCGAGCTGATTATAATTGCCATGATAGTATTCGAATAACAATATGCCTAGTACCACTGCTTTTAGCTGTTCCATACATTGTAGCACTTCACTTAAGTGTAGAAAATATTCGGAGACTCCTCATGCGTCAGCACGAGCTGAAGATCCACTTAGCCTGTGTCTACAAGTATTGCTTCGAAGCGGGCTTCCTCGGCACAAGGCAGCAAAGAAGCAGTGCAAGTAGTGTAGCCTGAAGCCGTGCCCCACAGGACGCGGAGCATATTTCCGGAGCTTTGCAAAGCAGATGAAATCTATCAAAATTACCACAATGTCAGACAGTTCTTATTTACATAATCCGTATTATAAGAACCCACCTTCATGTTCAGCATACTTCTATGGCTGTACTTATATACTTTCTTTGCTTAGAATAAAAAAGCATGCATTTTCACAGTATGCATGCTTTTTCATTATTTTGTCGTATACATAAATGTCAGATGGTTTGCGACCGGGATATAGGCGCCTACTTCTTGTTTGGTTACATTTTTAACTACCAGCTGCTTCTTTGAGCCTTTTAACTCTAAGTAAACCTCGCCTACCGTAATATGTCCCGTATCTTTCACTGCTGGAATATTGGCCTTTAAGACACCGGTTTTGCCAGCGGCTACTTGATATGTCTTACTTAGCTTGGTTTCTTTGCCAATCACCGCTTCAAACGTAAGCGGTAATTCATGCTGATCTCTTGCCTCGTGCAGAATCATTTGTTTGATCTGCTCCGCATTATCTACTTTGGCAGTTAGCGCACCTTTAATATGCTTATCTTCGATTTGGTAATAGTAGACATCCTCGGTCTTCTCGCCACCGGCATTGTTTAGTTCATTGGTATTCACAGTTTGAAAATCCCAATTGACTTGTGACGACTCAGACTGATAGGATAATGGCCAATGTCCGAGGTAAATATTCGCTCGGTACCCAATCGAGAACGGCGTTGGATCAATGGTCGATTCATTAAGTAATTTAATCAGCATCGGGTTATCCAACTCGATATTGGCTTCTTTCATTAATTCCTTCACTAATCCACTTGGTTCAATCGTCGCCTCTTCTTCTGTCATTTGCTGATTGGTATTTTCCTTTTCAATCGAAGTCAGATCATCGGGTGCCTTTTCCTCAGAATCCGCTATGATCGGTATGGTTAACATCATTAAGCATAAAACAATAGAAAGTCCGAGTTTCTCCATTATTTTCGCTCCTTTTTTTCCTTAGTGTTCGATCAGGAGCGAAAAATATACGTGCGTTCTGCTAAATGCTTAAATTAACCACTTCGAGCGTTTCTTTAACATCTACACTGTCTTCAATTGTTCTCACCATTGAACAATTTTTGCGTGAAATTTGTAAGCTTTTGTCTAATAGATCATGCTTGAGATTTCTTCCCTTTACAACAAAATGCAGATGAATAGATGTGATCTTGTTAGCTTCTTCCGAAGAACGTTCAACATCTGCTGTAATATGCAAATCTTCAATTTCGATTCGTTTCTTCTGTAAAACTTTACGAAATACAGAAGCACTGCAGCCCGCTATTGAAGCAATCATCAATTGAAAAGGGCGAAATCCTAATTCTTCATTTCCAGAAACATCTAATTCACCAAACGGTAATTGCGTCCGTACGCCACCTTCCGTTAAATAAAATTCCATACGTGTTTCCTCCTTCGGTAATATACTGTTTTACCTTTTATAATCTTTAAAAACAAAGAATTTAATCATAAAAAAGCTAGCAAAGGATGATAATCCCATCGCCATTGCTTTAGACAAGTTATATCGCCACCAGTTCGGTATATCTGCCAGCCCTAACAAGTCATTGGCACCAATGAACACAAGATTGCTTATTCCCAAGCTAATCAGCGCCTGAATAATGAAAGCGATTCTTTGATAATTATTCCCTTCGGAGGATTGTTTAAACGTTATACTCGCGTTCCAAATATAACTATTTAATATCGCCAATGTATACGAAATACTATTATAGGCGATGAGCCACGTAGAATCTTCGGTTGGAAAAAGAATCAACAACAAATTAAGCGTACCAATATCCACCAGCGCATTGGTCACGCCTATAACACTGAATTGAGCAAATTGTAATCGACCGCTTTTTCGTTTTCTGTTTGGCATAAACATTCCTTCTTACTTTTCATGGTTAACTTGCATGGAAATTGCCTGCTGATAAATGTCCAACGCTTGTTTTGATTGTTCATCCCAGCCCATTTCATGAATATCCTGCCATGCTGATGCTGCAAGTCGTTGGCGCAGGCTCTCATCTTCGAGCCGGAGAACTGTTTCTGTGAAACTTTCCACACTATGCTGGTCATACAAAAGTCCATGCGTTTCATGCTGGATTTGTTCACGTGTCGGCCCACTGTCTGCCGCAACAATTGGTAAACCTGATGCCATTGCTTCTGACAATACTAAGCCTAACGTTTCTGTGGTTGACGGGAACACAAAGACATCTGCTGACGCATAGGCAGTTGCTAAGTCATTACCATGCATAAACCCGGTGAAAATCGTGTTCGTTCCTTCGAAATACTTTACCAATGGTGCGCGGTGCGGACCATCACCGACAATCGCAAGTACAAATTGATCCGAGCTTTCGAGGACGTTACGAATTTTTTCTATTTCCTTCTCAGGCGCGAGTCTGCCAACATACAACAATATCGTTTTCGACTTTTGGTTATTTGTCAAACGATTGCGCATGGCTTCATCTTCATGGTCCGGATGAAAAAGTTTCGTATCTACTCCACGCTTCCACACGTGTACATTTAGAAAGTTTTGCTGATCGAGTTCTTCTTTTACCACATTGGATGTACATAAATTAATTGTTGCTTGGTTATGTAATTTGCGGAAATACCACCAGAGCAGCCCTTTAAATATTGACAAATGATAATAGTCAGCATATCTCGGTACTTGAGTATGATAGGATGCGACTAACGGATATTGAAGTTTTTTCGCATAATAAACACCAGAGGCTCCAACCAATGCCGGATTGACGACATGAACGACATCCGGGTCAATATCAGCTATCAGTTGCTTGATTCGACGGTTAGGTAAAGCAAAAGCTTTCGAGCGGTAAAAAGGTAATTTACTCGCTCTTATGCCGATCACTTCCGCTCCTTCGAATTCTGACACCCCTAAATCAGGTGCAATGATGGTCACCTTATGGCCTACATTCATAAAATAACGAATACTATTGGTCAATCTGGTCACAACACCATCAGTTGAAGGTAGAAATGTTTCTGTGATGATAAGTATGTGCATTGCTAGATCATCCTTATTCATGTGCGTTCTTTATTTCCATTTTACAGTTGGCAAAATATTTTCGTGAATAACACGGTCTTTGTATGCAATAACCGTATTGAGTATTTCTCTAATTACATTATCATCAAGAAGGTGTGGTTCTAACCCTAAATCAATTAATTTTGTATTGACTGCTTCTAAAAAGTGCTCTTCCAATTCTACTCGCGGATTTTCCAAATGAGCAATTTGCGCTTCAATACCTTCTTCTTTCGCGACTTTTTGTACCATTTCTGCTAAATCACCGACAGAGAATTGCTCTGTATACTGGTTAAAGACGCGGAATTCACCTTTATCTGCAGGATTTTCTGCTGCAAGTTCAATACAACGAACAGTATCTTTAATGTTAAGGAAACCTCTCGTTTGACCACCTTTTCCGTATACAGTTAAATCTTGTCCTACTGTTGCCTGGATGATAAAACGATTTAACGCTGTCCCAAATACACCATCATAATCAAGACGGTTATTCAATACTGGATCAAGCTTTGTTTCCTCTGTATCTAATCCATAAACAATCCCTTGGTTTAGGTCTGTCGCGCGAATGCCCCAAATCTTACATGCAAACATAATGTTATGGCTGTCATGTACTTTGGATAAGTGATAGAAAGAACCTGGCTGCTTCGGAAATGGCAGGGTATCTTTTCTCCCTTTATGTTCAATTTCTATGTATCCTTCTTCAATTGCAATATTTGGCGTACCGTACTCACCCATTGTCCCTAATTTAATTAAGTGACAATCTGGCACGATTTCTCTAATGCCAAATAGAACATTTAAATTTCCAGTAACGTTATTTTCTTGGGTGTAAACCGCATGTTCACGGTCAATCATAGAGTATGGAGCGGAGCGTTGTTCAGCAAAATGCACGAATGCATCTGGTTGTTCTCTCTTGAGGACTTCCTTAAGAAAATCATAGTGTACAAGATCTCCTTCATAGACCTTGATCTTGTTACCTGTCAGTTCCTCCCACTTTGCAACGCGTTCTTCTAGAGATGCAATAGGTGTAAGTGAATTGGAGTGTAATTCATTGTCAATTTTTCTTCTTGCATAGTTATCGATAATCGATACATCATGTCCTTGTTTAGATAAATATAGAGCAGTCGGCCATCCGCAGAAGCCATCTCCCCCTGCTACAATAA
Organism: Gracilibacillus caseinilyticus; assembly: GCF_022919115.1. Taxonomy (NCBI): domain Bacteria; kingdom Bacillati; phylum Bacillota; class Bacilli; order Caryophanales; family Bacillaceae; genus Gracilibacillus; species Gracilibacillus caseinilyticus. The sequence goes on from NZ_CP095072.1 coordinate 348,370, forward strand.
TATTCATTCTACTCCCACCTTTTTCTATTTTATTTGAGTATTTGACTCAATTATAACTATATTATCATGCTTCTAATTTAAACAATAGAATTTTTGTGTTATTTACAAGATTTTTATAAAAACATAACACTTCTCCATCATTCTTTGTCATTATACTATAAGCGGCATTTATTTTAAAACCGAGACAAACCATGTTGGCCTTAACTGGTTCAAATAATAATAAACTATTCTTTCAATATTGAGCACGATCAACTTCTGCCATTCGCGTTAATTACTACTATGCTTTCTTCCATTATTAGAAAAGAGCTAAAATCCGCCTGACCTTGACAATCATACCAATATAGGAAACTACCTATAATATGGATTATGTCAACTAACACAGTGGTAACTTTGAAATGTTTCATATGCTGGAAGACCGCTCCGGCCAACCACTCCGCGTCCTGCGGGGCACGGCTGAAGCTAACTTTGTGAAGAAGATCGCTTCACAAAGTGGATCTTCAGCACCTGCATGTCCCGCGGGAGTCTCCGTGGTTGGCCTACGCTCTAGTATTGGTTCTACACCGGACGCAAGAGGTAGCATTTTGGGCAGTCTCCATCGTATTTCATCATTCACTGTAACAATGCTTAAAATCCTTACTTTTAGCTGTTACAAACGCTGTAACACTTCCCTAAAGCGTAGGAAATATGCGGAGACTCCTCATGCGTCAGCGCGAGCTAAAGATCCACTTTGTCTGTGCCTGTTTCTGCTAGAATCACTTCGAAGTAAGCTTCCTCGGCACAAGGCAGCAAAGAAGTTGTTCAAGTAGTAGCCTAGCTGAAGTCGTTCCCACAGGACGCGGAGCATATTTCCGGAGCTTTGCTAAGCAAATGAAATCTATCAAAATTAACACAATGTCAGACAGTTCTACTTTACATAATCCATATTATAAGAATCCATCAATCATGTTTAGCATGTTTACTTCTATGACTTTATTTTTATACTTTCTTACCTGGGAACAAAAGCCTCGAGGTCAGTGCTGTCCTCGAGGCTTTTGTTATTTCATATAACGGCTGAATCTGTTTTCTAACTGCTCTTGCATAAAGGAAATTAAGATACATAATGGCCAATAAATTAACGCTACTACCGTATACATGGTAAAAGAGTCAAAGGATCGTCCTGTGGCAATTTGTGCTTTTTGGAACAATTCCGGAACTGTAATTACCGCAGCGAGCGAGGTCGCTTTTACTAAGTCTAAAAACACGTTAGTGAGCGGTGGCATGGCAATTCTCGCTGCTTGGGGCAAGATAATTTTGATCAGCGTCTGACGATAGCCGAAGCCTAATGCCTTGGCCGCTTCCCATTGACCTTTTGGCACACTATTCAATGAAGCGCGGATCACTTCTGCAATATATGCTGCACTATTCAGGCCAAATCCTAATACAGCTGCCACAAAAGCAGATAAGGTTAGACCTAAGACCGGCAATCCAAAATATAGTAAGAACAGAAAGACAAGTAATGGCGTTCCCCGCATAAAGGAAATATAAATACGCGCTGGATACCGTAACATGATGGAATCCGAATTTCTTGCCAATGAAATAAAAAGTCCTAGCACAAGACCCATTACCATACTGACCAGTGATACAGCAATGGTCATTGGTAGCCCGCTTAAGATAAGCGGCAGATTTTCGATTGCTAACTCCGCATCAAAGAATTGGTCCATTTTTACAAGTCAAGCCCCTCTATTTCCTGGATATCTCCATCAGGTTTTTTCGAAGCATCCTCTTGATAGAATTCAATCGCTAGCTCTGATAATGTCCCGTCTTCTCTCATTTCGGTTAACGTCTCATTAACTTTTTGCTGTAATGTTTCTGCTTCTTTATCCATCGCAACTGCTTGTTCGGTTGGATGGAATTTCAGATCTGGATGCAGATGAATATCGAACTCAGGAAATGCTGCCACGCCGAATTTAGATAAGTAGTAGTCATTCACAATAACGTCGGTGTTGCCATTATCTACGTCTCGTAAATAAGCTTCATTTGGTGCATTTCCATATGTTACAACTTTCGCTCCAAAGTGCTCGGCAATTTGGCTGAATACTGTGGTAGCACCACCACCTGCTTCTTTCCCTTCTAAATCTTCCAAGCTCTCAATCCCTGAATTATCTCCTTTGCGCACTACCATTGTTGTGTATGAATATTTATAAGGATCAGAGAAGGCAAACTTTTCTTTACGATTGTCTGTCACCTCAATATCATTGACGGCAACATCTACTCTGCCACTTTCAATAGCAGCTAACATACTGTCAATACCCATTATCTCAAACTGAACATCTACTCCTAATCGCTTGCCGACCTCTTTCATCACTTCTACATCATAACCAGTCAATTCATCATTTTCGTCATACGTAGAAGAAGCGATCAACGTCCCGGAAGTAGCTGCAACGATAACACCTTCATCCTGAATATTTTCCCATTTCTCCGATTTCAACTCGCCTGTTGAGTTTTCTTCTGACTCATTTCCACATGCTGTTACAACAAACAAAATGAATACGAAACTTACAAGTAACAAAATTTTTTTCACAAAAATCGGCACCCCTTAATTGTTATATTATTTTATTCTATTAAAAGATAACAGTTTAATGCTTTTATTTCAATGATTTTTATATCTGTTTCAAATTTTATATTGATTCTGTTATATAATTTGCGTTTATTGACTTTATTTAAAATAATGATACTATTATATTAGTTATTTATTTATAATTATTATAATTTGATAAGAGTGATAGTCATTATCAAATATTCAATCATGAGAGGGGAGTAATTACAAATGAATGACGTAATCAAAACAATTAGAAATAAATCCTTGCTGCATTTCTCAGCATTTGCTGACCTTCACAATCATCATTTAAATATATGGAAACATCGTGAATTAATTGCCGCGTTATTTAGCGGCGCACTTATTTTAACTGCTTGGCTATGGGATTCGACCTTTAGTGAAGGAACAACGATTGTCTTCCTCATCACGGCATTCTTAATTGGTGGATACGCAAAAGCCAAGGAAGGATTAACTGAAACGATTCAGGAAAAATCATTGAACGTGGAATTACTGATGATTATTGCTGCGATCGGGGCAGCATCCATCGGATATTGGACAGAGGGCGCCGTACTAATCTTTATTTTTGCCCTGTCAGGTGCTTTAGAAACATATACAGAAAATAAAAACACGAAAGAATTGGAATCTCTCATCCATTTACAGCCTGAAACTGCCTTTCTGTTATCTGGTCAGGAGATTGCTGTTGCAGATTTACAAATTGATGATCAAATCATGATTCGGGCCGGGGAACGTATTCCAGCAGACGGAAAGATTTACCGGGGCGAAACCGAAATTGATGAAAGTGCGATTACCGGCGAATCGGTTCCAGTCACGAAATCGGTTAATGATAGCGTGTATGCTGGTACCGTTAATGTCAATGGTACGCTCTATGTAGAAATTGATACATTGCCAAATGAAACACTTTTTCAGCGAATTATTAAACTTGTACAGAACGCACAAAGTGAGAAATCACCTTCTCAACTTTTTATTGAACGATTTGAAAGTACGTATGTAAAAGTAGTATTGCTGGTCGTGGCAATCATGATGGTGTTGCCGCACTTTGTTTTCGGATGGTCTTGGACAGATACCGTTTATCGCGCTATGATTCTACTCGTCGTCGCTTCACCATGTGCACTAGTGGCTTCGATTATGCCTGCAACACTTGCAGCTATCTCAACTAGCGCAAGGAATGGCGTCTTATTTAAAGGTGGTGTCTATGCAGAAGGATTGGCATCGATCGATACAGTCGCTTTTGACAAAACAGGTACGCTAACAGAAGGAAAACCATTTGTTACCGATTGGTACATGGCAGACCACTTTAACGAACAGGACGTAGCGACCTTTGTTTATGCGATTGAAAAGGAATCAACCCACCCTTTAGCGAATGCCATGACAAGTTGGGGTCGTTCTCTTAAAAATGATGGTTATGTTCCTGAGATTGATCGTGTCCAACATCAGAACGGAAAAGGCCTTATTGCCAACATCGGCCAGGATCAGTGGACAATCGGAAATACTAAATTAGTGAAAGAAGCGAATGCTAACACGTTCATGAACATGCATCACATTAACAACCAAAATGGTCACACAACCATCTATGTACAGAAAAACGATGAAATAATCGCAGTCTTTTTCTTAAAAGATACGTTACGTAAAGAATCCGTTGAAGCGATCGCTACATTAAATGAATTAGGAATACAAACCGTGATGTTAACTGGTGATAATGAACAAACGGCGAAAATAATTGCGCAAGAGGCGAATATTCAGTCCTTCCATGCCAACTGTCTTCCTGAGGATAAGGTAGCTCAGCTAAAAGCTTTATCGGCACGTAACCGAAACGTAGCGATGATTGGTGATGGCATTAATGACGCCCCTGCCCTAGCTGCAGCGAATCTCGGTATTGCCATGGGAGCTGGCAGTGATATTGCCTTAGAAACCTCTGATATCGTGCTCGTCAAAAATAACTTAAGTAAAATAGTGGATGCGATCCAGTTATCGAAAAAAATGAACCAGATAATCAAACAAAATATAGTATTTTCGATCGGTATCATTCTGGCATTAATCGCCTCCAACTTCCTGCAAATAATCGACATGCCCTTGGGCGTCATCGGCCACGAAGGCAGCACAATACTTGTTATACTGAACGGATTGCGGTTGTTGGGTAAGTAAATACGTATGACTACCATAATACGGATTATGCCAACTAGCGGAGAGGTCATTTTGAAATATTTTTAGTGGTATGATACCGCTCCAGCCAACCACTTCGCGTCCTGCGGAACATATTTACGGAGCTTTGCTACGCACAGTATAAATGTCAAAATAACCACACCAATATAGTTCAGCTCACATAATCCGCATTATAAAACCAATACAATTTCGATTTTGGGCAATTCATTTCACAGTTACTCCTACAGGAAAAGGACGAGCTTTACGCTCGTCCTTTTACCATTTTTTCCACTTGTGCATTGATTTCCCCACCGGTAATAATGATAATTCCCGACAGGTAAAACCAGATCATTAAACTGATGACGCCTCCCAAGCTGCCGTATGTAGCTGAGTAGTTCCCCATTGATGATACATAATAGGAAAAAGCTAATGAGGCGAGTTGCCAGAAGACCGTTGCAAATAGCGTTCCCGGAATAATATCCTTAAAATAAACCCGCTTACTCGGTGCCAAGCGATACAGCATCATCAGCACAATAAAAAAGATTGCTGAGGAGATTACCCATCTCAGAGTATTCCAAGTCGAAAGAAAACCTTCCGACAGCCCAAAAAAGGAGAATAAATATACGCCAATCATTTTTCCGAAAATCGGAAGCAAAAAGGCGACAATAATAATCAGTAGCATCGCAATTGTTAATACGATCGAAATCATCCTCGTCACAATAAAGGAACGCTCTTCGTCAATGTTATAAGCTCTATTAAAAGATCGAATCAGTGCATTAATACCATTTGATGCAGACCAAAGCGTCCCAATAATACCAATTGACAATAAGCTGCCGTTACGATTATTCATAATTTGTGAAATATTCTCGTTTAACATGGTCATGATTTCTTCAGGTGCATATGTTGCTATAAAATTCATCACATCGATGTCTTGCCAAGGTAGATATCCAATCAGTGTCACTAAGAAAATCATAAACGGAAACAAAGACAGCAAGAAAAAATAGGACAATTGCGCCGCTAAGCCTGGAACATCATCCCCCGTTATCCGCTCGATCAACTGTTTTACAAACACGACCGGCCTCATCCGATAAAGACTGTTATTCATTCTTTATCCCGTTGTTCAAGATCGACTTTATCAGCAATTTCCCTAATTTGATCCAGCATATGTAACGCAGAGGTTAGATTAGCAGAAAATTGCTGTGAATAGCGGGTATATTGCGTATTCAACTGATGCATGGCATCTGCTGGATTTTTTACATAAAAAGATGTTTTATCGCCGCAGCTTTTTATTTTCTGTCCAACATATCCTCTTGTATCACGATCAAATAACGTTATCAATCCGCCAATGATCGCACCTGCTGCGATTCCTCTCACTAATGTGTTTTTTCCCATAACCTCTCAACCCTTCTTTCGCTTATTTTACTTGAACATCATGTTGTGCAATGATGTAGTCTAACAATTGATAACATCCCTCTTTGACTAATTCATATGTATAGTCAAAATTCTTCGTGAAATATGGATCAGGAACGTTTTGTTCTTTTGGCTGTTGAACAAAGTCCATTAATTTCTTAACTACTACATCAGCACCTGTCGTGATACTGGCAAGGTCGTCCATGTTCTGCTGATCCATGGCAATGACGTAATCAAATTCATTAAAATCATTTGCATTAATTTGCCGTGCAAGTTGACCTTCATACGAGATCTTCATCTCATCTAATTTTGCTCTCGTGCCTTTATGGGGAGCTTCACCAATGTGCCAATCTCCGACACCTGCTGAGTCAATCATGAATCGATCTTTCAGCCCTTTTTCCTCTACAATATGACGAAATACAGCCTCAGCCATCGGAGAACGGCAAATATTTCCTAAACAAATAAATAACACTTTAATCATATGATACCACCTCTTCTATCTTTATAATCCTGTTTTTTTTCAAACACTTTATGATATTGCCAGTAATTTCGCTTCGATCACTTCCGCCTCAAGCGGTTTACTGTATAAATAGCCTTGATAATAATCGCATTTTTCATATTTAATAAAGGAAAGAACCTGCTCCCCTTCTACCACGACTTTAAGGCCAAAGGTATCATTCACATTCTTCAGCCGATCCAAATCACATCGAGTGATAGCTTTTGGCGTTGCTTGATGATTCATGAAGGCAGCATCCAGATCTTCAAACAGTTTATACCGGTTCGGAAGCTTTGTTTGTCAGCTTGTCATGTGTAGCCATATACTCAATGGTTTGCTCCGCTTTCTCATATGGTGTAATATCCATTGCTGTGCCAACCAATTTAATGACCTTCTGATTGTGAAATATCGGTGAGGGATAGATGCATAAACAACGTTGCTTGAAATGATAGCGAAACTTCACTTCCTTACCTTTCATCGCATCCTGGATTTCAACAGGAAATGCAGTAATCATGTCTTGTTGCGTGAACCCTAGCTGCACACTTAATTTACCCACAACCATAGAACAATAAGGCTGGACTTCGTCGTTATGGATGACAAAAAACATATTCGCATGATGATCAAGGGTTTGTCTCAAGTCCATTTCATCCGTTTGCTTATAATGATCAATAGTCATATTCTTCACCTGTATGTAATTGTATTTTTATAATTATACGTGAAAATGAGAAAATATAAAGAGACTTTCCGGTATTTTCCTTAAAAAAGACGGTTATGAATTTTACTTTTATATCGATTATACGCTGGTGACTGGTTCAATTTTCTTTTATCAAGTAATAGCTGAAACTGAATTTCTTTTTCAGAGATACGTTTTTCCAAACGTATTTTTTCTTCGTCTTCTGTACAGAGCTTGAGCATATCACGTAAGGATGCGATTTCTTTATTAAGCTGCACTTCCTCCGGTAGATAACCGCTGTTTTTCATAATACGGTAACTCATGCGCAAGTCTTCTGGCACATCGGCAAGTGAGTCCTTTTTTATTGGTTTTCCCTTCCCTGCTAGATGATTAAAATCACCATCACTGATCGCTTTCTTAATCTTGTCTTCCGCCATCCGGCTAAACATATCCATAATGGATCACCCAAACTTTTCTATTCGTTTTCTGAAGCTGTTCTTCACATTAGGGGCAAGCTTTTCTAAAGATAAATATCGCTCCATTCTTTCTGCATTCTTTCGATCATGAAACAGACAGTCAAAGATCTCAAAAGGCGTGACTTTATCCTCATCTTCTTCCCGTTTTATTAATGTATCTTCCGGACTAACATAGCCTTCTTTTATTACACGAAAATAATAGCCGCTAAATCCTGTGTCAGTTACCAGCTTTGGCATATCAGGAATCCCATGTGTTTTGGCGATTTTGAAGCATGGCTGACGAGGTTGCGAACATTGGATTTCTGCTTGTCCGAGCTGAAAAATATCGCCAATAAACAAATCCTTCTCCGTTAATCCGTCAATTGTAATATTCTCACCGAAGGACGGGTAGTCGAAAGTTCGCTTGTATGTCTCATCCCAATAAGCATAATGATCTTTCGGGTACATGAGCAGGGCCTTTTCTGGTCCACCATGATTTTTTAAATCAGCCTGTCCATCTTGTTCGAATCCAGTCATTGTTAAATAATCACGGTCATGAATTGGTGTTTTGATAAAGCCTGTTACTAACGCTTTACCATCAAAAACTTGAGTTTGCGGCTTTCCTACATTCAAAGAAATAATTGGATATCCCATCAGAAAAATCCTCCTCTTTCTAGCTTATTTCCATTATACAGAATTTGATTAAAAGAATTAACAATTATCCCTTTTCAATCGATTAGTGAGGTGTTAGAATAGCGAGTGCAAAATGATTGGTAAGGAGTGTGTAGCAATGCATGTAGGTAGCAAAGGCTGGTATGTAGAACAGTTGAAACAAAAAGGCGTACGCCATATTGAAGGAAGAAAAATCGAAAAATATAAAGCACATGTTCTGGCAAATCTTTTAGAAGAAAAAGAACAATAGATCGTTAGAAGCAGGTCGATAACCTCGGCCTGCTTTTTTTGTGTGCGTTAGGAAAGTATAAAATTTTAGCAATGAAGTAGCTCGACGTAGTAAAAATTTAATTTGTACCAAGTATAAGAAAAACTACGGCACTTGCTAAGACGAGGCGAATGCCGAGAGTTTTTCTAATATTCTTCCCATATAGCCCTTTTTAATCAAAATAAAATCTTCCAGACATATACCGTCATAATTCTACACATTAAACAGAATAACTATAAATAAGATGATTTAACTTATTGGAGGTAGCATCATGTTTTCAAATACAGAAATTGGAATTGATTTAGGTACTGCGAATATTCTTATATATACAAAAAATAAAGGAATTATTTTGAACGAGCCATCCGTTGTTGCGGTTGATACGACAACGAATCAAGTAGTCGCTGTCGGTAATGAAGCGAAGAATATGATAGGTAAAACGCCACGAAATATCGTACCGATCCGTCCGTTGAAAGATGGTGTCATTGCAGACTTTGATATGACGACTCAAATGTTAAAGGCATTCCTGAAAAAAGTAAGCAAAAGGGCTGGTGTATCCATGCGTAAGCCAAGTGTTGTCGTTTGTACCCCTTCAGGCAGTACAGCTGTCGAACGAAGAGCAATTGATAATGCGGTCAAAAGCTTCGGTGCTAAAGAAGTACATTTAATCGAGGAGCCGGTTGCTGCAGCGATTGGCGCTGATCTACCTGTTTCCGAACCACAGGCAAGTATGATCGTCGATATCGGCGGTGGTACAAGTGAAGTAGGTATTATATCCTTTGGCGGTGTCGTTGCCAGTCGTTCTGTACGTGTTGGCGGTGATCATATGGATGAAGAAATCATTCAATATGTTAAACGTCAATACAACGTCCTGATCGGGGAAAGTTCGGCAGAAAAAATCAAGATTGAAATCGGTAATGCTATTCCATCTCATACCGAAGAGCAAATGGAAGTCAGAGGTCGTGATCTCGTGACAGGTTTACCGAAAGTGATTATGATTTCCTCAAAAGAAGTACACATGGCGATTAATGAAGTACTGGAATCCTTATTACATGCGATAACAGAGACACTTGAAAGCTGTCCGCCAGAACTAAGTGGTGACATTGTCGATCAAGGGATTACGATTACAGGTGGCGGAGCATTGCTCAAAGGCATGCAAGGCTGGTTATCTAATGAAGTACACGTACCCGTCCACCTTGCACCAAATCCACTGGAATCTGTTGCTGTTGGGACAGGCCGGTCATTAAAAATGATTCAAAAACTACAAAAAGCGGCAAAATAAGTGATATACTTTGGAAAAACGAGAGGAGTTTTTCCATGCATGCATTTACATTAACAAAAGAACAAAGAGATCAAATGGTAATCGCAATTCAAGAATATTATATACGCGAAAAACAGGAAGAAATCGGTAATATTGAGGCTGGTTTTCTTCTTGACTTTTTCATGGAAAAAATCGCACCTACCTTTTACAATCAAGGCATCCGTGATGCGCATCAATTTGTTAGTGAGAAGGTAGAAGATTTGTTCGAATTAGAGAAGATGGGCTAATACGTATATCACTTCCAAATAAAAGAGCCAGCTCTCATTAGATGTGAGGAACTGGCTCTTTTTTTATTCTGCAAAAATCCATTCGGACAGGCTGGAAATTGTATAGGTTGGCTGTTTTTCAATTGTCTTCAAATCTTCAGGTGTCGTCACTCCTGTGTGCACCAATAATGAATCTATCCCAGCATTAATACCGGCTAGTATATCTGTTGCATAATTATCGCCAATCATCAAGGTATCTTCTTTTGAAGTGCCTAATACTTCAAGAGCTTGCTCGACCATTATCGATTGCGGCTTTCCGATAAATTTCGGCTCCACTCCTGTTGTAACAGAAAGAACAGAAATTAATGAACCAGCTCCCGGAAGAAAACCACGCTCAGTTGGTAATGCAACATCACCATTTGTCGCTACGAATTTAGCACCAGCACGAATATTCAATGCACCTTTTGCCAATTTATCATAGGTAATCTCACGGTCAAGGCCCATGACGACATAATCTGCCCGCTCGTCCACTTGCTCTAATCCGCAGTCATTCAATGCCATATGCAAGCCTTCTTCACCAATTGCACAGACCTTGGCATCTGCCTGTTGCTCTTTAATATAGCTTGCTGTTGCCATACTGGTAGTAAAAACATGCTCCGTCTCACACGGCACACCCATGTCTGTTAATTTTTTTGCCACATCACTCGGATGCTTGGTCGAATTATTAGTAAGAAATAAGTATGGGAGACCTTTGCGATGCAGTTCTTTTACAAAATCAATTGCTTCTGTAATCTTTTCCGTTCCTTTATAAACCGTTCCATCTAAATCAATTAAAAATCCCTTGTAATTCTTCATGATTTCCCCCTAAATTTTTTGAAAATTCCATGTATTTCATTTGTTATTTTCACAATAAATGATAGTATATATTTATGACTGTACAAATTTTGTACATATTTGTATGTTATCATGTCAAATAATTTTAAAGAAGTATTCCACATGATAAAATAGAAAAGTATTATCTTAAACGGAATTTATTACATGATTATAGCATATCGAAAAACATGTGCGTATATTTCGGAAATAAACAAGTAGAAAGGTAGTTTAGGTTCATGACAACGAATAACCCCAAAGCAGTAATTGTGATTTTTGGCGCAACAGGGGATTTAGCAAACAGAAAGCTTTATCCTTCCATTTACAGACTTTATCGTAACGGAAAGTTATCTGATAACTTCGCAGTAATAGGTGTTGCAAGAAGACCTCTTACTAATGAAGACTTTCGTAATAATGTAAAAGAATCAATCAGTGGTTTCGACGATGCACATATTGATCCAGACGAATTTGCAAGTCATTTCCATTACAATCCATTTGATATTCAAGACTTAGAACATTATGAGAAATTAGAACAACTTATTAAAGAGCTCGATGGGAAATATAAAACAGATGGGAATCGATTATTTTACTTCTCCATGGCTCCTAACTTCTTCGGGACATTGGCAGCTAACCTGAAATCAGAAGGTTTAACCACCACTGAAGGATGGACTCGCCTCGTTATTGAGAAGCCTTTCGGACATGATTATGAGTCTGCGAAAGAATTGAATGATCAGATTCGCGAAGCATTTACAGAAGATCAAATTTATCGTATTGATCATTATCTTGGTAAGGAAATGGTTCAGAATATCGAAGTAATCCGTTTTGCGAATGCATTATTTGAACCACTGTGGAACAATCAGTACATTTCCAATATCCAAATTACATCTAGTGAAATTTTAGGTGTGGAAGAACGTGGGCGTTATTATGATGGTGCCGGAGCATTGAAAGACATGGTGCAGAACCATATGCTGCAAATGCTTGCCCTTATTGCAATGGATCCGCCAATTAAGTTAACACCGGAAGAAATTCGCAGTGAGAAAGTAAAGGCATTGCGTGCATTACGTGTGATCAACGAAGATGAAGTCGATAAATATTTCGTCCGCGGACAATATGATAAAGGGATCGTGAATGGCGAAGAGCTGCCTGCTTATCGCGAAGGTAATGGGGTCGATCCTGAATCCAATACAGATACATTTGTCGCAGCGAAATTAATGATTGATAACTTCCGCTGGGCAGGTGTACCGTTCTACATTCGAACTGGTAAACGAATGAAACAAAAATCAACTGAGATTGTAGTAGAGTTTAAAGATTTACCAATGAATCTTTATTACGGAAAAGAACATGAAACAAAATCTAATTTATTAGTCATTCACGTACAACCACATGAAGGGATTACTTTACACGTTAACGCGAAAAAAGGTGACTATAACGCATCTTCTACTCCGATCACATTGAGCTATGATAATAACTCAGATGACAAAATGAACACACCGGAAGCATATGAAATTCTGTTACATGACTGTATGCGCGGTGATTCAACGAACTTTACGCATTGGGATGAAGTAGCATTAACTTGGAAGTTTGTTGATAACATTGCAAATGCATGGTCTAAATCGAAGGCCGACTTCCCTAACTATGAATCAGGAAGCAACGGCCCGAAAGAAGCAGATCAATTACTACTCCAAGATGGGTTGGAATGGTGGGACGTTACACCAGAATAAAGCAAGAAAGCAATCAGTCAACTTCGGTCGATTGATTGCTTTTTATTTTAATGATTGAATTGTGGCGGTTTGATCGAAGAATCGTACCCTTTCGTTCATTTTTCTCTCTATGGAATGCGCTTTGGTCGAGTGTGACCTCTTTCGATCCTTAGCCTCGCTCTGGGATGCGCTTTTGGTCGAAGTGAGGAACCTCGATAAAACAAAATCTTAATAGACATCCCAGTTTAAAAAAGTTCATGTTAGCGATCACAATAATATAATGGTAGAATTTTTGTTAGCAGCAAAACTTTAAATGGCACATCCAAAAATAATAGCCAAATAAGGAGATGAAAGATGATGAAATGTTACGATATATCAATGGAAATCCAACCGACGATGCAGGTTTGGGAGGATATTAAAAGTAAAAAGCCGAAATTCGATACGAAAACATTCGGACATGTCACGGATACAACACTTACATTAAATGCTCATACCGGTACACATATCGATGCTCCCTTACACATGATCAATGACGCAGAAACCTTTGAATCAATTGCTATAGAACGTCTGGTACGTGATGTGAAGGTACTTCATCTAGGTGCAGCAAAAGATGGTATAACACGTCAGGATTTGGAAGCGCATACGATTAAGAAGAACGATTTCCTTTTATTAAAAACTAATAACTCTGACCATTCATCTGATCATTTTGACTATGAGTTTATTTATTTAACGGAAGAGGCGGCAAATTATTTAATTGAGAAAGAGATTGAAGGCGTCGGAATCGACACGCTAGGCATCGAACGCAGCCAGGAAGGTAACCCCACTCATCGCAATCTTTTTGGAAATAACATTATTATTATCGAAGGGTTACGGTTAAAAGAAATAGCACCAGGCAATTACTTCATGGTCGCTGCTCCGTTAAAACTAATCGGAACCGAAGCCGCACCCGCACGTGTACTATTATTTGATCAAAAGCAGTTATAAAAAACAACACAAAATGTTTCTTCCAGCCAACTTAAATATATACCCGATTCCTAAAAAAACCTCCTGCGCATCAAGCGCAGGAGGTTTTTCTCTCATATTAATCCTCTAACCACTCTGTATGGAACACGCCTTCTTTATCAATTCGTTGATAAGTGTGCGCTCCGAAGTAGTCACGTTGTGCTTGCAGGAGGTTCGCTGGAAGTGTTTCCGTACGATAGCTGTCATAGTAAGCTAATGCACTTGCGAAGCCTGGTACTGGAATTCCACGTTCCATTGCAATAGAGAGTACTTTACGTAGTGACGTTTGGTAGCTTTCTACGATTTCTTTGAAATATGGATCTAATAACAAGTTTGCCAATGCTGGATCGCGGTCATACGCTTCTTTGATTTTTTGTAAGAACTGTGCACGGATGATACAACCACCACGGAAGATCATGGAGATGTCACCATAACGTAAGTTCCAGTCATTTTCTTCAGAAGCGGCACGCATTTGTGCAAAGCCTTGTGCATAAGAAACAATTTTACTCATGTAAAGAGCTTTACGGATCGCTTCGATTAGCTCATCCTTATCGCCTTCATATGGCTTGTCTTGAGCAGATGGTCCTTGTAATACTTTGCTTGCTGCTACACGCTCTTCTTTCATCGCTGAGATGAAACGTGCAAAAACAGATTCTGTGATAACTGGTAATGGTACACCTAAGTCTAATGAGCTTTGGCTCGTCCATTTACCTGTACCTTTTTGACCAGCAGTATCAAGGATCACATCTACCATTGGCTTACCAGTTTCTTTGTCTTTCTTCTTGAAGATGTCTGTTGTAATTTCGATTAGGTAACTATCCAGTTCACCTTTGTTCCATTCGCCAAACACTTCATGTAATTCCTCTGCACTTAATCCAAGTACATTCTTCATAATGAAGTATGCTTCACAGATTAACTGCATATCGCCATACTCGATACCGTTGTGTACCATTTTCACATAGTGACCTGCACCATTTGGTCCGATATATGTCACACATGGTTCATTGTCTACTTTTGCAGAAATAGCTTCAAAAATTGGCGCTACTTTATCATACGCTTCTTTTTGACCACCAGGCATGATAGAAGGTCCTTTAAGTGCTCCTTCTTCCCCGCCGGATACACCTGTTCCGATAAAGTGGATACCTGATTCATCCAGCTCTGCATTACGGCGCATTGTATCTTTGAAGAATGTGTTACCACCATCGATAAGGATATCGCCTTCGTCAAGCAATGGTTTTAAAGATGCGATCGTTGCATCTGTTGCAGGGCCAGCTTGTACCATAAGCATGATCTTACGAGGCTTTTCTAATGAATTAACAAATTCTTCGATTGTTTCTGCACCAACAAAGTTTTTGCCAGCCGCTTCGTTATCTAAAAAATCTTTTGTCTTCTGATAAGTTCTGTTAAATACCGCTACAGAATAACCTCTGCTTTCTACGTTCAAAGCAAGGTTTTTACCCATTACGGCAAGACCTATCACACCAAATTGTTGTTTTGACATTAGTTTTTTCGCTCCTTTACTATCACTATGTATGATTCCAACTTATATTCTATCATGAAATCGAATATTACTGTAGTGATCCAAATTAAATACCCATATATAAACTTATTACATACTTACCTGGTCTGCAAGTATTAGCAGTAAATTTTCTGAAAATTTATATAATGTTTTTTATAAAACCCATTTTTCAATCGCTTTTGCTACACCGTCCTGATGATTAGCCTCCGTGACCCAGTCTGCCGCTTGCTTTACTTCGTCCTGGGCATTGCCCATCGCAACACCAGTGCCAGCTTCCATGATCATTTTGATATCATTTAAGCTGTCTCCCATCGCCATTACTTGGGACATAGTGATTCCTATTTTCTTACAGACAACTTCAATAGCTGCTGCCTTGTTAACTCCGACAGCATTTACCTCAATATTGGTTGGACTGGAATTACTTACCTCAATGTCGTTCCAGCTGCTAATCGTTTTGATGATCTTTTCTTTCGTTTCCGGATTATCGGTATCAAAGCCAAACTTAAGCCACTGATGCACTAATAAATCCTCCGGTACTTCACCTCTCCAGATGTTTTCCGTTGAAGATAGCCAGGCCCATGTCTGATGTTCTTCTTTGATATCTACTAACTTCTTAATAATCTCAGCATCAACTGTCTGGCGAGCAATTAACTCTCCTGTCATTGTCCATATCTCACTGCCATTTACTGTGATCAAATAGTGCACACCTAATTCTTTTGCAATATCTCCACTCGTCTGGTAATGTCGTCCTGTAGAAATAATCACTTCTACACCTTTTGCCTTAGCTTGTTTAATTGCTTGCTTGTTCTGTTCGGACACTTGATGGTTATTATCAAGAAGTGTGCCATCCATATCCAAAGCAATTAGCTGTATATCTTTTTTCATATGCTTGCTCCTCTCCACCTGAACGTACTCTTTTATTTTAAGCAAATCCATTTGATTTATCAAAAACTTCTCCTTACTATATAATAGAAAAGATATTAATGAATGAGGTGACAAAATGCAAAATCGTGCAGTTGTTAGTGTAGTAGGTAAAGACCAGGTAGGTATTATTTCGAAAGTAACCACTATTTTATCAGAAAATAATGTGAATATACATGATATTAGCCAGACCATTTTACAGGATTTCTTTACGATGATTATGTTGATCGATATCAACGACCCAAGTAACCTTGCAACATTGCAGGATAAATTCAAGCCGGTTGAGTCAGAATTAGGGTTGAATATTAATATTCAACTTGAAGATGTCTTTCAGGCAATGCACCGCGTATAGAGGAGGATAACAATGCCGATAGCTTTTACAGAAATTCAAGAGACGATTCGAATGGTCGAGATGGAACACCTCGATATTAGAACTGTTACGATGGGAATCAGCCTTCGTGATTGCGCAGACCATGATTTTGAAATAGTAAAGCAAAAAGTGTATGACAAGATCACGTCCTATGCAAAAAACCTGCAATCAACTGCCAATCAGGTAGCTAAAGAATATGGTGTTCCAATCATTAATAAACGAATCGCCATTTCCCCTGCCGCTGAAATTCTTGGCAATGCCAGCA
Organism: Gracilibacillus caseinilyticus; assembly: GCF_022919115.1. NCBI lineage: Bacteria > Bacillati > Bacillota > Bacilli > Caryophanales > Bacillaceae > Gracilibacillus > Gracilibacillus caseinilyticus. The sequence goes on from NZ_CP095072.1 coordinate 365,250, forward strand.
AGGAACAGGCGATTGAGCTTGCAGAAACTTTAGATAAAGCAGCACAAACTTTAGGTGTTGATTTTATTGGTGGATTCTCTGCATTAGTCCACAAAGGTATTTCCAATGGAGATCAAGTGCTATTGGATGCACTACCAGAAGCATTAAGCAATACAGAACGAGTATGTGCTTCCATTTCCGTTGCAACGACTCGGACTGGCATCAATATGGATGCTGTCGCAAAAATGGGGCAAGTCATTCATGAAACAGCTACCTTAACCAAGGATAACAATAGTATCGGCTGTGCCAAACTTGTTGTTTTCTGTAACCCGGTGGAAGACAATCCATTTATGGCTGGTGCTTTCCACGGAGCTGGCGAAGGTGAAGCGGTCTTAAGTGTCGGAGTTAGTGGGCCAGGTGTTGTACTTCATGCCTTGAAACGCTATCCAGATGCCGACTTAGGTGAAGTATCAGAAGTCATTAAAAAAACAGCATTCAAAATCACCCGTGCAGGAGAACTAATTGGTAGAGTCGTCGCCGATCAATTAAATGTGCCTTTTGGTATCATGGATTTATCACTCGCTCCAACGAATGCATTAAATGATAGTGTAGCTGAGATCTTGGAAGAAATCGGGCTGGAACGTGTCGGAACCCATGGTACAATCGCTGCTCTAGCATTAATGAATGATGCTGTTAAAAAAGGTGGTGCAATGGCGAGTTCATATGTCGGTGGTCTCAGTGGTGCTTTCATTCCTGTCAGTGAAGATAACGGTATGATTCGCGGAATTGAAGACGGTGCACTAAGCCTCTCCAAATTAGAGGCGATGACGTGTGTTTGTTCTGTCGGTCTGGATATGATCGCACTAGAAGGAAAAGCATCACCGGAAACACTGGCAGCCATCATTGCCGATGAAGCAGCAATTGGTATGATTAATAAGAAAACCACTGCTGTCCGTGTCATCCCTGTTATTGGCAAGGAAGAAGGCGAAACAGTAGAATTTGGTGGTCTGCTAGGACGCGCTCCAATTATTGGAGTGAATCAGTTCGCACCTGACAAATTTATTCAACGCGGCGGCAGAATCCCAGCTCCGTTACAATCATTGATCAATTAATGGTTAGTTGAAAAGTCTTGGCGTTTAGCCGAGGCTTTTTTTGTAAGCATACAACAACTGTTATAAAGGCGAGGCAGCACAAGGCAATAAGGAAGCAGTGCAAGTTGTAGCCTAGCTGAAGTCGTGCCTCACAGGACGCGGAGCATATTTCCGGAGCTTTTCTAAGCAGATAAAACATCTCAAAATTACCACATAGGTATAGCAGTTCCACTTGACCTAATCCGTAGGTAGATAATAAGGAAGAGGCTGATTTTATATCCCCTTCCCCAATCTATTATAACATGTATATTAACTGAATAATCTGAATTATTTTACTTTTACAAAACCAATTGACGAATTAAATTCGACATGATACGATATTGTTTAAATTAATTGAATACGGAAATCTCTTATCAAGAGTGGTGGAGGGACTGGCCCTGTGAAACCCGGCAACCGTCAGAAAGCTGATAGGTGCTAAATCCTACAAAGTGCAGTGTGCTTTGATAGATGAGAGGACAAAGAATGAACTTCCTTTCTGTCCTCTTGTGTCAGAAGGGATTTTTTTATTTGGTTGACTCACAATATATAGTAGGTTGACAGCATGAACGCAAAGGAGTGTGAAAGTATGATTAAGATAAAAAATTTGTCGAAATTATATCAGACAAAAACGCAATCCGTTCAAGCGGTTGATGATGTCTCGTTAACAATAGATAAAGGCGAAATATTTGGTGTAATTGGATATAGTGGTGCCGGTAAAAGTACATTTGTCCGTTTGATCAATCGCCTCGAAGAACCGACTGACGGCTCAGTGGTTATTCATGATAAAGATATTACCAAAATGCAACACAATGAGTTGCGGAATAATCGACAAAAAATCGGGATGATTTTTCAGCATTTTAACCTGTTATGGTCGCGAACTGTTTATGACAACATCGCGTTTCCACTTGAAATAGCTGGTGTTCCCAAAGCAAAAAGAAAAGAAAAAGTGCTTGAATTAATCAATCTTGTTGGACTTTCAGGCAAAGAAGAAAATTATCCATCGCAATTAAGTGGTGGTCAAAAGCAAAGAGTCGGGATTGCCAGAGCTCTCGCAAATGACCCTGAAGTGTTGTTATGTGATGAAGCAACTTCCGCTTTAGATCCTGAAACAACAGATGACATTTTGGACCTGTTAGTTTCCATCAATAAAAAATTAGGATTAACGATTATCCTGATTACCCATGAGATGCACGTTATCCAGCAAATATGTCATCGTGTTGCTGTTATGGAAAACGGGAAAGTTGTAGAGTCTGGTGAGGTATTAGATGTGTTTGTCAGACCGCAATCAAAAACAACACAACGATTCGTTCAGCAGCTGAATCCGTTAGAACATGACAAAAATAATCTGTCGGCTTTCATTAATGACCTTGACGACAGTGAAGTGGTCAAAGTGCACTTTATCGGCAACAGTGCGAAACGTGCACTAATCAGTGAAGTATCCAAGAAATTCGATGTCGAAATAAATATTTTGCAAGGCTCAATTTCTCCCACACAGGAAGGTGCCTACGGGACATTGTATATTGAAGTAAACGGCAATAATGATGTAATCAGAGAGTCCCTAGACTTTATGCAAAATGAAGGTGTAGAAGTTGAGGTGTTAAAGCATGTTTAAAGAATGGTTTCCGAATGTCGTTCCTGCAGATTTATGGGAAGCAACAGCAGAAACATTTTATATGACGATCGTATCCGTTATCGGTACGTTAATCTTTGGAATCTTACTCGGTTTACTTTTATTCCTAACGGAGAGAGGTAACCTCTGGCAAAATCGGCCAATCAATTTTGTTACGGCTGCGGTCGTTAACATATTCCGGGCGATTCCGTTCATTATATTAATATTGCTACTATTTCCATTCACAGACTTTTTAGTTGGCACGATCAGAGGATGGAAAGCAGCATTACCTGCCCTCATCATTGGTGCAGCTCCGTTCTATGCTCGTTTAGTTGAAATTGGGTTGAAAGAAGTTGACAAAGGTGTAATTGAAGCAGCAAAAGCAATGGGAGCAAAAACATCTACGATAATTTTCAAAGTATTGTTACCTGAATCATTGCCAGCTCTTATTTCAGGCTTAACAGTAACAGCTATTGCCTTAATCGGCTATACCGCAATGGCGGGGGCTATTGGTGCAGGGGGACTTGGTAGCTTAGCTTACTTACAAGGTTTCCAACGCCGCGATTTTGATGTGATTCTGGCATGTACGATTCTCATCATTATCATTGTATTTATATTCCAATTTATTGGGGATTTCCTATCCAAGAAGATAGACAAACGATAAAAAATAAGAAGGGATGATCTATCATGAAAAAATTTGTTACATTATTATTTGCGCTATTGCTTTTTGTTTTAGCAGCTTGCGGTACAAGTGAAGAAGATAGTCAAAATGCAGAAGGTCCTACAGAATTAACCGTCGGAGCTACAAGTGTTCCACACGCAGAAATCTTAGAGGAAGCAAAACCGTTATTAGAAGAAAAAGGTATTGAACTTACCATTGAAGAATACCAAGACTATGTTTTTCCAAACGATGATTTAGATAGCGGTACATTAGATGCGAACTATTTCCAACACATTCCGTACCTTGAATCACAAATGGAGGAAAAAGGGTTCGATTTTGTGAATATGGGTGGTATCCATATTGAACCGATGGGAATTTATTCAAAAAATATTAAAAGTATCGATGATATCAAAGAAGGTACTGTTGTTATCATGAGTAACTCTGTTGCCGATCACGGTCGTGTATTATCACTTTTACAAAATAAAGACTTAATCAAACTTGATGAGAGCGTAGATCCCGTTGACGCAACGGTAAAAGATGTTGTCGAAAATCCATTGAATCTAGAATTTGAAACAGAAGTAGACGCAGGCTTCTTACCAGAGTTTTATAATCGCGAAGCAGACGCTCTAGTTGCAATCAACACCAATTATGCCATTGAAGCTGACTTAGTACCTACAGAAGATGCTTTAATTCTTGAAGGTTCTGAATCTCCTTACGTGAATGTTATTGCTGCACGTAAAGAAGATGAAAATAATGAAGCAATTAAAACATTAGTAGAAGTATTACGTTCAGAAGAAATTCAAACATTCATTGAAGAAAAATATGAAGGTGCAGTGGTACCTGTAGATAAATAAATCAAAAGTCTTTAATTAAAAGATCCCGTTCATCGATAGTTGATGATCGGGATCTCTTTGTATGAGTGTAAGTACTGGGGAATGTGCACCTCCGTTCTTTTGCCTTTAGGCGGAAACGGATGGCACTACTTTCCCCCTTCTTCCACCTGAAGTATGATCATATTCATGCAAATAATGCTATTCCCATTGCTAACACTTATATGCTAAACTTCCTCGTCAACTCATTCAAATCATCTGACAGTTTTGCCAAATGTTCTGCATTGCTGGCGATTTCCTGCATGGAGGAAGATTGTTGCTCTGCAGTGGCAGAGCTTTCTTGAATTCCTGCTGCCAGTTCCTCCGATGTTGAAGCAATATCTGTACTAGCTTCACTTACTTTTTCGCTGGATTGCTGGATTTCAAACATATTCGTACTAATTACACCGATTCGATCTATCATGCCTGACATTTGCGACTGAATCTGTTGAAAACTTTCCTGGCTTTGCAAAATCGTCTTATTTCCATATTCCACAGTAGAATAACCGCCTTCTAATACATTAGCAACATCTTTCGTTTCTGATTGTAAGCCACCAATAATCCCCGTAATTTCTGTAACAGATTGACTGACTTGTTCGGCTAGTTTTCTCACCTCATCTGCTACCACTGCAAAACCTTTTCCTGAATCACCAGCACGCGCTGCTTCAATTGCTGCATTCAACGCTAGCAAGTTTGTCTGCTCTGCAATATTTTGTATAACATCAATCAATGTAGAGATTTTACTGGATTGCTTTTCTAGACTTTGCACCTTAGTAACTGTCGTTTGCATCATCGAGGTAATCTCTTGCATCTGTTCAACAGAATCATTTAATTGCGAACCACTCGTAACAGACAGCTCCAACACTTCTTCAGATGCATGTTGTAATGCTTCTCCTTCTGCAGAAGAAGCAGCGATCTTTCGATGGAGTGATTCAATAGATCCAGAAATATCACTGGATGCACCTGCTTGCTGTTCCGCTCCGTAAGACATTTCTTCCATCGTTGTCGCAATCTGGTGAGAACCTTGACTGACTTGATCGGAACTTTGGGACATTTCTCTACTTTGTCCATTCACTTCAGCAGATATTTCTTGAATCTGTCGCACCATTTTTTTCAATTCATCGACCATCAGGTTCGTACTTTTTGCTAAACTGCCAATTTCATCTTTTCGGTTATCCTCCATCCATTCAATATTCAAATTACCCTCAGAAATCTGATCGTTTGCAATGACAAGCTGGTTAATTGGTTTGGTAATCTGACGAATAAGGAAAAAGCTTAGCATAAACAAAACAGCACTAATGAGCAGGATCACTACCACTGCAATAATCCAAAAATACCTAATAATCTGATCAATGGCTGTAATTGATTTCTCCGCTGTTTCATCTAATTCCTGCTGCAGTAAATCCAATTTATTTCTGGCAGTATCAAATTCTACTCGCAAATTGGTCAGCAGTTCATTCGTTACCTCTCCTGAATTCATGATCGTAGTTGCTTCTTCTTTCCAAGCTTCAAAGTTATCAGAAAAGGTAGCAAAATGGTTTTGAGCCAGCTCTTTGTCCACATTGGGATCAACCATTAATTTTTCTTCTGTTAACGCAAGGCGTTCTTCCACCTGACTTACATTTTCTGCAAAAATGCTTTTATACTCTTCACTGTTTTCCGTATCAACAAAAGATGTGATAAACGCCTGGTCTGCTTGATACATGTCACGATCCGCATTAAGCAAGGCAGATGACGTCTGGTATAATCTATCGTATAATTGTTGTTCCAGTCCATTTGTTACTGATACAATAAGTCCAATAAAGATAGCTCCACTAATAATATAAATGGCAATAGCTAATGAAACAATAGCATACAGCTTTGTAGATATTTTTCTGTTTTGGATAAATTTTTTCAAATTGATTCCCCTCCTCTCTTCTTATATCGACAATATATGAGCTGTTTGTATATATCCAATAACAATTTTTTTAAAATAAATGGAGGTATAATGATGCAACAATTAATTTTTGAAAATGCTTGGGATCACACCATTAGTGACAACGACCGTAAGCGGATAGAACAGCTATTTGAAGAAACGAAAACCTCAGCTAGTGATGGTGTTTTGTTTACCACCATCCAGGTGGCCAGCAATCACCGGAATGATCTCTTAGTAACAAGTCTAATTCATAACTTTGGTGAGTCGTCTGCTGATTTAACTAATGCATCCGTTCAATTAGTGGACAAGAATAACGAAGATATAGCCACACTGCAGCTTCAAGATGACAGACTACACATGCCGGCCGCAACATCCATGCCTTGGACCTTTATTTTCCCGGAACTCGGCAATAAAGAGCAACCGGATACAAATCGCACAGTCCTTTTATCTATCAAAAAGTCAACTCATTAGGCACTGTTCAGTATTACTTGAATGCACTAAATAAGAAAAAATATCCTGATGCTAGTTTACTTAAGAATATATCGCTACCTATAACACGGATTATGTTAAGTGAAACTGCTTTTCCTATGAGGTAATTTTGATATTTTTAAAGTGCTTAGCAAAGCTCCGGAAATATGCTCTACGTCCTGTGGGGGTTGACCCACAGGACGCGAATGGGGTGGGAGCGATAGCCTAGCACATTAAATATTTCAAAATAAACACAGTCCTGGTTAACATTATAAGAACCCCTTTCAACAATCTTAAGCGTGATTCTGTTCTGAAATCGCCTCTTTTACAATTTAATCACTTATAATAAAAAAACGGCTAACCACCACTCATTAAAAGTGGCTGATTAGCCTGTTCCTCTAAGCATCACGATTCCGATAGGCGACTTGCCCACAGATAATTCCTGCAATGCTTATAATAGTTATGATAATTAAAGGTGTTGCTGCAAAATCCTCTACTGGTATTTGCGGGATATGTGCAAAGCTGGACAGGTTCGACAGCCACTCTGGTATATCCATCAAACCACCTAAGTAGACAGTGAAAAAAGAGAAGACAACATAAGCCCAGACAAGTGATGTCCACTTTGGCAGCAGACCGTACAGAACGGTTGCCAGCATAATTATGCTCAACATCGCTGGAATATAAGAAAATCCTGCTTTGATTAAATTGGTCAACGGAATCGGCTCTTCCATCACTGTGACAGAACTAGCCCACAGTCCATATATCGCAATAAACAGACCGGCAATTCCGATCACAATCGCAATACCAAGATAATAATAAAACAATTTATGACGGGAAATGCCTGTCGTTAACAGATGATCATTCCGTTCTTTCTTTTCTTCTCCTCTTATTTTCAAAAACGAGATAACAGCAGGAATCGTTGCGAATATTGACATAATTACCATTAGCAATGTGGTAAATTGTTCGGTCATCGTATATTCCGTGCTATCTCCGAGCAATTGCTGCAACATATCATTACCTTCAAAAAATGATTCAATGTCACCAAATATAGATCCGTAGGAAATACCGAGCAGCAATAATGCAACTAACCAGGAAATAATGGTTGTACGCTGCAATCGTAAGATTAGTCCTAATGGAGACCGCAGCAACTTAGAGGCTTCTTTCCTGCCTGGTTTGGATGGAAGCAATCCTGCACCCACATCACGATAACTGTGTAAATAAAATGCGAGTAATGTCAGTATTATATAAATCAAAACAGTAAACATTACAGGCCACCAATAATTATTAACGTACACCTCTGTTCGTAAAATTAACCCTAATGGTGAAATACGACTGAGTGTTTCATTGCTTACATCTCCTATTGCACGGACAAGATAGGCAATGAGCATAATACCGATCGATAATCCTAACGTACTCCGAGAGGTTTCGGTTAATTGCGCCACCACTGCCGCCACTCCGGTAAACACTAATCCAGCCGCAGCGAGTGTAAAGCCGTAAAGCACTGATCCTTCAACACTAAAGCCGTCTAAATTACCCACGCTTAAGCTGACTGCTATCACCGCTCCAATGAATATATTTAAAGCGGAAACCAATATAACCGCACTACTCAAGCTTGAAAGCCGGCCAACAGGTAACGAACGAATTAATTCAAATTTACCTTCCTCTTCTTCTTTCCGTGTTAGTTTGGTGATTAAAAGAATACTCATTATTGCAAAAACAATCGCCGTAAACAGCAACATCTCATGCGCCATCATCGCACCATTCGTATAATCATCCAGTCCATAACCTGGTCCGACCATTGCCGTCATTGCCGGATTTTCCATTGTTTGTGACAATGCATTTCGTTCCTGGTCTGATTTAAACAATTCAGTGAAAGCGGAGGCAACGACCACAGTTACGGCTACTAAGGATACCGTCCATATGAAACTTGCTAACCAGCTTTGACGCCATTTCAAATACAGTAAAGATGATAAACGATGAAAAAGCATGTTCTCACCCCTTTCCTTCTATCTTCTCCTCTTGGTAATGACGCATAAATAAATCTTCTAGCGTTGGCGGTGTGCTTTCCATCCTCTTGACGCCATATTGAACAATGGTTTTCATGATATCTGATAACTGTTCGGTATCCACTTGAAAGCTGTAGACATGATCCTTTTCCTGAAAATGATGAATGCCTTCCACCTTATCTAGTGCTGAAGCATCTTCGACCGTCTCAATCAACATACTTGTTCTCGTGAGATGACGCAATTCATCCAGCGAACCGCTCTCGATCATTTTCCCTTCCCGGATAATACCGACCCGATCACATAATTTCTCCACCTCTGATAGAATATGACTGGATAACAGAACACTCTTACCTTCTTGTTTCACTTCCTGAACGCATTCCTGAAAGACATTCTCCATCAGTGGATCCAGTCCTGCAGTCGGTTCATCAAGTATGAATAAATCAGCATCCGAAGCAAAAGCCGCGATTAAGGCCACCTTCTGGCGATTCCCTTTGGAATAGGTGCCTGCTTTTTTACGGGGATCAAGTTGATAGCGTTTAATAAGCTGATCACGCTTGGTCTTGTTTATGCCACCCCGAAGCATCAGAAACGTATCAATAGTCTCTCCACCGGTTAAATTTTCCCACAAATGAACATCGCCTGGCACATAAGCCACTTTACGATGAATGTCCACCGCATCCTTCCACGCATCTTTTCCGAAAACAGTTATTTGTCCGGATGTTGCCTTAATAATGCCTAAAAGCACTCGGATTGTCGTTGATTTCCCTGCTCCATTCGGTCCAATAAAGCCGTATACTTCTCCTTGTTTAACCTTCAAGTCTATATTATTTAATGCTGTAAAAGAGCCAAACTTCTTCGTGACACTGTTAACCTCAATCATATTCATATCAAAACCTCCTTAGTTTTGAAATATTACTATATATATATTTCATAATATAGCAACCCAACATATGAATCAACCATTTTTTGAAATATTTCATTTGTTATATTTCAAAAAATATTTTAAAATACAACTATAGAGGTGATCTGAATGGACGGTTTTAAAAAACGAACACAGCAAAAACAAGAGCAAATTCTCAAAACAGCACTGCAGCTTTTTTCTGCTAACGGCATCAAAAAAGTTTCGATCGCACAAATTGCCAAAGCAGCTGAAGTGTCACAAGTTTCGATTTACAATTACTTTGACAGTAAGCATAATCTCGTACATGAAACGATGATCTATTATATTGACGAATTATTCCAACAATATTTGAACATTTTGGACAGCAATCTTTCCTTCCGTGAAAAAATTGAACAAATCATCTTCAACAAAACAGCACTGGCACATTCCATCCACGATGAAGTCTATCACTTCTTGATCGAGCAATCCTATGTCGAGAAAATTTTTCAAGAGAAATCTGTTCCTCTTTTTCATCAGTTGATTGAAGAAGGGAAACAATCAGGCTATATCGATCAAAATCTGTCAAACGAGGCCATCATGCTTTACCTGCATATGTTCAAGGACTACATGCAAAAGGATGATGTGAGTGACTACATCCTGCCTATCACAGAAGATATAAATCACTTGTTTTTTTACGGAATGATAGGCAGAAAAAATTAACCTATTATTCTGCCCGATATAACTCTCGTATATAGCTGATAACCCTTTCGTAATGGTCTGGATAAGGAAAATGTAATCGATCAGCAAGCAATCTAGCTTCTTCTTGAAACATTTGCTGCATCAAAAATAACGACTCCCAACAATGCGATGATGTATGTAATAGATAGGTAGCTTGTAACGATTGAAAACGTTCTGGCTCCAGATAGTCAGGCAAAAGCTTGTAGGCTGCGCCGAGATTGACCTTAAAATCAAAGGTTACTCCGATATTCCAAGCCATCATTCTCAATAACTCCTCGCGAAGTACTTTGTCCAGATGGTGAGTGGCATAAAGAAATTGGTCACGGCATAAGCCTTTTGCTACGTAAGGGTTAACCCACCAGAATTCGTTACAGCAGTCTACAAATTCAGAATGAGTTGGCCGTTTTACATAATGGCTCGATTCATTCGGAAGAGGATTTTCTTCAATAAGCCCATCCTTATCTAATAGTATGCGTGTAAGTGTATCATTAACTAAATATTTATTGATTTCTTCGATGGGGATCAACATTAAATCAAGTCGATTGCCGTCTGTGAATTGAATGAGAAAAGTAAACCAGCCTCCAAGTGTTGCGGGAAAAAGTGTAGATTCCTCGGGTGTTTGCATAATCATTCGCTCGCCAAAATAATCGATCCAGTCTCGTTCTTCCAATAGAGATGCCATGTCTTCTACCAAATAAACGATATCATAATCTTGAAAGGAATCTTTCACCACGTTCGCATTGGTTCGAGAGCCGTTCATACCAACCACCCGCACCCGTTCATCCTCACGCGCAAACCGCAAAATTAACTCCATCATTTCCTTTTCTCTACGCATCCTATCTCCACCCTTCCTTAATCCGTAATCGAATTATTTGGATCCTAATGTTACGTTAGTGACTTATCTATGCAAAGGAAAACGGCATAACCTCACACGTTTCTAACTAACGTAAGTATGTATACTACTTACTTTAATACGGGTTATGTCTAGCCTTGGAACACTTTTGATATATTAGTGTGTGCTGGGATATCGCTCCGGCCAACCACTTCGCGTCCTGCGGGGCACGGCTGAAGCTAACTTTGTAAAGAAGACTGCTTTACAAAGTGGATCTTCAGCACCTGCTCAATCCCGCGGGAGTCTAAGTGGTTGGCTTGCGCTAAGGTCAGATTCTACAAATTATGTAAGCGATAATTTACAAAGTGGTAACCAACCGTATTTTTTAAATTAAACATTATATAATTCCTATAAAACATCATGCTTAGCACTACTGCTGTTAGCTGTTTCAAACGTTGTAGTAGTTCTTTAGGCGTAGGAAATATGCGGAGACTCCGCATCCGTCAGTGCGAGCTGAAGATCCACTTTGTTTGTGCCTGTGTCTACAATTATTGCTTCGAAGCGGGCTTCCTCGACACAAGGCAACAAAGAAGCAGTGCAAGTAGTAGCCTAGCTGACTCCGTGCCCTACAGGACGCGGAGCATATTTCCAAAGCTTTGCTAAGTATATAAAACATCTCAAAATTACCACATTTTAAAACAGTTCCACTTAACATAATCCGTATTATAAGAATCTACACTTTTATTTTCTCATCTTAAGCGGAGATTTTGTAATTTGGCATAAATGAGATAATTTTATATTTCTGTGCTTAATAGACAAACTCGGCATTGGTCTCATTTTCTTAGCGAGTGCCGAAATATTTCTTATGCTTTGTTCCGTACAAAAAAGGATAAACACGCTTTGTAACGATGTGTTTATCCTTTTTGCTACTCGTAAATTCCATAAGTGCGGTTGACGTCCTGAACGAAGATGATGCCGTTTCCAGGTTCATCAATTTTTAATTCTTCTCGTATTTTATTACAGATCGGTTCTGTGTAGTCCTCGTCTGATAAAATCATGACAATCTCCTTCTCCGGCTCAATATCCATGGAAAACAGCTTACCTGTCTCATGAATACCGGATCCTCTTGCATTGATGATGGTACCACCTTTTGAGCCAGCCTTTTGTGCAGCCTTGATGACATCCTCTGCATTTCCTTTATCGACAATCACAATAATATTCTGATACATAATCTCTCCATCACCTCTTTCCTCATCATCTTCAATCTGACAGCTTCTCGTACCCATTAAACTGGTTAACGATGTCGTAAATACAATCCCATGATTCGGTTTATCGAAACGAAATACTTTATTTAAATGCTCCATTGCTTTTTTCGTCGTTTTTTGATTAGATATCATCATCACAATTTCTTTGCGCATATCTGTAATCGATAACAAATTTAAAATCCGATTACTGATGGTACCTTTTCCGATAAAAAGTGTACCGCCTGAGACTCCACATTTTTTCGCCTCTTTTAGAATTTTACTACCTAAACCAAACTTCACAATCACATAAATAATTTCAAAGTGACGTGTTTTTTCATTAGGCATCATGTCTTCATGCCCCCTTTTTTTGACTTCAGCTTGAAGATTAATCCGAGTATTTGCAAGGTAATCAACGGGGTTAAGGCTACCATCGCTATCATACCAAAACCGTCCACGATCACATCAGCACCTTCAATTGCTTCTGCTGCTCCGTGGGTAAAGGCGAGGATAAATGTCGCTGTCATCGGACCCGAAGCAACACCGCCTGAGTCAAAAGCAATACCTACAAATAACTTTGGTGTAATATACATAAGCGCAATCGCGATCAGATAGCCAGGCAAAATATAATGCCATAACTGTAAACCGGGAATGAGTATCCGCAGCATCGATAACGCAACAGCGATCCCGACACCGATTGCTAACGTAAACAAGACCACTTTCCGTTTCACATAGCCACTGGTTACATCCTCGATTTGATTTGTCAGCACATATACTGCTGGTTCTGCAAGTATAGTTACAATCCCTAAGATTAATCCGACAATAACAATATACGCCTTATGTTCCAAGCTGGCAATACTATATCCTAATTCTGTCCCTAACTCCATAAAACCCGCATTTACCCCTACTAAAAATAGAACAAGCCCAATGAATGTAAACACAAGTCCAGTCACAATTTTGCGTACGGATTCTCTTGATAATTTAAACGACAACTTCTGAAAGATAAAAAATAAAATAACAATTGGTGATAACGCAAGGATGACCTCTTCTGCAATATGCCCAAATTCTTGCAAGAAAGGCATAAATAAAGCTTCTGTTCCATGATGTTCTTCTTCCATCGTACCGCTTGCCAGTTCACTCTGTCTGCTGAAAATACTCATTAACATCACCGTAATGATCGCCCCAACGGAAGCAATCGCTACCAGACCGAAGCTATCCTTCTCCGATGCTTTACTATCCTTTTTCATCACAGATATACCAATCGATAAAGCAAGAATAAACGGCACTGTCATTGCCCCAGTTGTGGCACCAGACGCATCAAAGGCAATCGCCAAAAATTGTGGGGAAGTAAACAACGCTAACAGAAATACAGCACCGTATATGATAGTAAGTATTTTGAATAAGGGAATATTGTGCACAATCCGGATTAAACCGATCGAGAGCATTACCGCTATACCTACAGAGACAACAATGACGAGTGTCAATTTTGCGATGGCGCTAGATGTGACCATCTCGACTTGTCCCGCTAAAATATGTAAATCAGGCTCTGCTATCGAAATAATAAAACCTAAACATAAACCAGCCAATATAACGATCCATAAACGATTTGATTTCGCAATTGTCTTTCCCAGCTGCGTCCCAATCGGCGTAATCCCGATATCTACACCTAACAGAAATATGGACAGACCAATAATAATAAGTACAGCACCAATTAAAAAGCGAATAATTAAGGTAATATCAAGCGATGTTAAAGTAAATTGAAGGATGATAACAATAATCGTAATGGGGAGAACCGCGTAGACAACTTCTAGCAATTTTGACCATAATATATTCAAATCAACACATTCCTCTCTTCATTGGATGTTTCTTTTCTCTTTGGTATGTATCGTAAGAACGGATTAACGGAGGAAAAAACAGTAGTTATAGTGAGTGTTCAAAAAGTTGCCAAATTAGAATAAGAAGGTCAAGGCAGCGAAGGTTCAAGTAGCGGAGCGTATGCTTTAGTGAGTAAAGGAGAAACAAGCTAACGAAGAGATTCGCCGCTTATCATTTGGTGACTTTTTGAACATCCTCTTATCGTAAATTATAGCAAAAAAACAACTCCCATACAAAAGAGAGCGCACGTATGTTTAATCTTTTGCCAAGAGTTGTTTTTTAATATAAGTCATATACAATTGTGCTATATTAATATCGGTCAGACTTGTTAGCGTACGACTTCCGACAATATCTTCTATTTCATTTAAATAGAGTGTGCCATCTCTGCCAAACACGAAATCAATGCCAATAAAATCAGCTTGTATCACGTCAATTATTTGATGAACCAGCGCATGTTCGGCAGTACTGAGTTCATATAATGTCGCTGTTCCACCTAAGGAATAGTTTGCACGAAAATCGGATTCAGAAGTTCTTAAGACACTGCCAATAATCATATTACCCAAAACAAATACGCGTACATCCTTTCCTGGCATGGCCATTTGCTGAAGAATGTAATTGCCATCTGTTAAATCAGGCATATCTTGTTTCGATCTAATCTTACTTACCTGCTCCCCACCACGACCTGTTACATCTTTTATTATCAATGGATAGCTGATGTCGTGTGGACGAGCTGCAAAGTGTGTATCCATCATCGGAATGCCATGTCGAGCAAATAGCTGATGGGTTTTCGCTTTATCATTAGCAATAGCAGCCACCTGAGCACTATTAAAGACCGGAATGTTGATCCATTCCAATTGTTGTGATAAAAGCGGATCGATCGCGCGCATGATCACAAAGTCAGGATCGTCCCCTTCTTTCCAGTAAACAAATAATTTCCCTGCTTCCACTCCGTATGTCAGCTCTTCATATATTACAAGTGTCAGTTCGATATTGATAGTCACCGCTTCTGACTGCAGCCACTGGATAAACAGGTGATTTTTATCTGCATCTTGTTGGCGATAAATCAGCCAGCCTCTCATCCGATCTGCTCCTTTATATACGACATCATATCCATTGTAATATCTATCCCAGTACAATCAAAAATATTCTTGAAATGTGCGTTCGAGTTAATTTCACAGATTACCGGTTCGTCGTGCTCACCAAATAAAATATCAACGCCAGCAAAATCGGCTCCTATCAGCTGACTGCACGTCACAGCAAGTTCCTTTTCTAAAGAAGTGGGCTCATATGGATACATCTTTCCTCCGGCGGTGACATTAGCGCGAAAGTCATTCTCTGCTTTTCGGAGCATCGACGCTACCACCTTATCTCCGACAACATGTAGACGGATATCCCGCCCATAGCTCGACTGCAGATATTCCTGAAACAGAAACGGCTTATTCGCCAATTCCCTTGCTTTTTGGCGCAATGATTGTTCATCCTCTACAAAATAGACCTGCTCACCAAAGGATCCGAAACACTCTTTCAGAATCATTGGAAACCCTAAGCTATTGATCACCTGTTGCAAATGCCGATCATCTTCTAGTTGCAAAAAAACTTTAGGTGCCATAATCGTCTTCGGCATCGCAATTCCATGATCGGCTAACGCGGTAGTGGTCAGTGCTTTATCATCACTTATTTCAATCGTCCGAGCTGAGTTAAACAGACGAACGCCTAATTGTTCCAGCTGACGTGCCAGAACGAGGTCTTTATCCCAGAAGAAAACAAAATCAGGTAACGTTTTTTCGGTGAGCAGCTTGGACTGCCCGTTCTCCACGGTCACCAGTAATTGATTGTTTGGGATTGCTTCCATATCGAAATTATATGCTGTCGCTGTTCGTTTCAGCCATTCTACCTGTTCTGAAAATTTTGTTGTATATAAATTACCATTGTAAATAATCCAGCCCTTTTTTCGCATTGCATAACCCTCATTTATTTCGTTACTGTAATACTTCCATTGTTCGTCTGTAACTTAATTTCATTTTCACCTTCGCCTACCATCATATCATAATCATCGTCTCCAAAGATCGATACACGACCATTATCTGTACTCGTATCAAAGATAGCATTCGTTGGTTCTTTCTCTGTCTCTATGTTTATACTGCCATTATCTGTTTCTAAATCAATCGCTCTGTCGATGTGGCTAATTTTTAGCGAAATAGCACCATTGCTCGTTTTTCCTTGCAATGCTCCTTCCACATCAATCAATTCGATTTTTCCGTTATCAGTTGCAACTGCCATCTTGTCTGCTGTCACATTTTCTATATAAATTTTGCCATTATCAGATTCCGCCTGAATGGTATTAGCCGTCATCTCCTGTATGGCAACCTTGCCGTTATTGGTCTCTACCTCTATTTCAGCTACCTCAAGTTCTGCTGCATTAATACTTCCATTATCAACATCTGCCGTTAAGCGGTTATATTTTTTTTCTGGCAAATGAATAGTCAATGATCGTTCCCAGTTAAAAAAATCAAAGGAAAGAAAACGAAAACGCTCTGACTTAACCGTAATAGAAAGTGTTTGGTTGTTTTCTTCTACAAAGAGCCGCTTCTCATTATTTTTGCTAGTCTTGCCAGTCAGTTCTACGGTAATTGCCGTATCAGTTGTTGGTATAATTTCGACCATTTCATTATCAGCATCTATCTCAATATTGGAGACATCGTTACGCTTTACTTGCTCCGTTTGTGTAACAGTTGAACCAGTCGCAGCAAATTTGTAGGTAGCTACACTGCCAATCACACCTATAATGAATAATATTAGTGCAATGATAACAATCCGTTTGATCCTCACCATTATTTCATCCCGCCTTTAACTAAATTAACATTGTAATGTAAATACCGTACAAACAGTTTAGTAATAAATCTTGTCGCATAGAACATGCCGACTAATAACAATATACCTAGACCTGCTAGCCCAATCGTAAAGAACAGTGAAAAAAAGGTGAATGATCCTGGATTGATTAAAATCGTCAATAAGTACAAGATTGGAGAAATGGCGAATGCCCCTCCGGAAGCCCAGCCTGATACCATCACTGCTACTAAACCGATAAATGGCCCTAACACAATGACGATATTAAAAAAACCTAATCCAATGACCGCCCAGACTGCCCTAAATATATTAGAAGTAGATGATGTATTCTTCACTTTCTCCAAAAAATAAGTCGCCATCAATTCCTTTGCAATTTGACCTGGTGCACCAAGAGACAGAGCTATTTCCTCTTCTGTTTTCCCCTCTGACTTACCAACGTCAAAATGCTCTTCAAAATCATGTAAAATATCGTTTCTTTCCTCCTCTGACAACTTATTTAATGATTTCTGTAACGCGGACATAAATTTTTCTTTATTCATCTTGACCACCCTCCTTTAATATAGATTGGACACCGGCTGCAAAATGATGCCATTCTTTGATTAAACTGTGCATATGAATACTGCCCATTTCTGTTAACTGATAATATTTACGTGAAGGTCCTTCGGTTGATTCCTGTAAATACGTGGTGAGATAGCCTTCTTTTTTCAAGCGTCTTAGTAATGGATACACAGAACCTTCTGATATTGCAATCTGATCAGAGATTCTTTGAACAAGCTCATATCCATAATGATCTTGCTTATTCAACAATACGAGCACACATAGCTCCAGCGCCCCTTTTTTAAATTGGATATTCATACTTGCATCAACCCCATTTTCTTTATACTACTATATATTATTCAGTACTGTAATATACTTATTATATCGTTCACTACTGTTTATTGCAAGGTACTATAATGTTTTTGTTAGTAAAGATTTACAGTCACATCCTGAATCTAGGTGAATATCATGAATCGTAAAGGAGAGTGAAATAAAATGTATCAATCCAACCAGTCGATGGATTCTCAACAGCAAATGAAATCAATGTGCCAACAATATATGAACTTTTATGTAACGGGGCATTTGCAGGACGGTTCTTCATTTGAGGGAATCATCGATCAAATCGATGACGTCGCAGTTACGATGTTAATTCCGGAAGAAGTCGAGCTTGAGGAAACAGATAGACAATTTGGCGGTTATTATGGTGGACCAGGTAGAAGAAGATACCGCCGTTATCGCAGACAACGTTTTCCTTTCGGTTTGCTTTCTAGTTTATTGCTGTATCCATTTATTTACCCACCATATCCATATTATTATCCTTACTACTAGGCAAAAAAACGCTCATCTTGAGCGTTTTTTTCTTATCTTATTTTACGGTAAATACTGAGGAAATGCCTGATTATATAATTTCTCGGTTTCAATAAAGCGGGACTCTATCGATGAAGTCCCCATTACGACTGAGATCAAGCGAACCCCTTGCTGTTCGACGGTACCGGTAAAACAATAACCTGCTTCCTCTGTATAACCTGTTTTTAATCCGTCTACCCCTTGGTAATCTGTCACCGAATCGGTTGTATCCGGTAGCAGCCAATTCGTATTCGTGAAGACTTGATTTTCAAACAGCAGTTCTGATTGATTGACTACCTGTAAAATATCAGGATAAGTCGTAATTAAATATTGTGCCAGCACTGCTACGTCTGTTGCAGACATTCTGTTCGTATCACTGGCTGTACCAACTGAATAATAAGTATCTAAATCTTTATTGGATAAACCTGTACTATTAACGAAAGAAGTATCTTTTAGTCCCAACTGCTCTGCACGGGCGTTCATTTCTTCTACAAAAGTCAGTTCACTTCCGGATACTGCTTCTGCTAATGCAATGGCTGCTCCATTTGCGGAATGAATCGCCATAGCATCAAATAGCTGCTCTACTGTGTATTCTTTTCCTTCTTGCAAATGAACAGATGCAAAACCGGGTTGACTGGAAATATAAGAGGAATACTCACTTATCGTAATTTCCGTATCCCAATTTATCTGCTTCTCATCAATTGCTTCAAGTACAAGAAGCTCTGTCATCATTTTTGACATACTGGCAGTTGGTAATGACGTGTGACTGTTTTTTTCAAATATAATATGGCCTGTTTCTGCATTAAGGAGGATCACCGAGCTCGCATCTATGGAGAGTTGATCCAGATAAATAAATCGTTCCAGTACCTTTTCTGGCAGCACTACTTCTTCTTTTGTTGTAGGCTCAGCGTATAGGGCCTTATTGACCAATAATGGCTCTTCTTCCGCAAACAATGATGTGCCTGCTAGATAAACTGCTGATGCAAAAATTATTAAAATAATTAAAATTCGAATTTTTTTCATATTACCTCACCAAATTATGTTATTCAGTATAAAGTATAGCATATTCTCGATCAGACACCTATGCTTATATTAAAAAGTACAAAGGCTATCTCTTGCGCCTAATAAACCATTAACACAAGCCACTGGCCAACCAAGTAGACTTCCGTGCCCCGCAAAGTCACTTTACAACGCAAAAAAAAGATTAGAGACCTATCGTCTCTAATCTTTAGCCTAAAATATTAAATCCTGAATCGACATATACAATCTCGCCGGTTACACCTCTGGATAGGTGGCTTAGCATGGCTAATGACATGTCGCCTACTTCTGCTTGAGTTACATTTCGTTTTAGCGGTGATTCTTCTTCGATCTTATGAAGGATTTCATTGAAGGAAGGAATCCCTTTAGCTGCTAATGTGCGAACAGCACCTGCAGATACGGCATTGACTCGAATATTATCTTCGCCTAAGTCAAGTGCCAAGTATTTCACTGCGGATTCTAATGCTGCTTTTGCTACACCCATTACATTGTAGCCAGGAACAGCGCGTTCTGCCCCTAAATAACTCATCGCAATGATTGATCCGCCTTCTGTCATGAATGGCTTTGCTTCACGAGCAACTGCGATTAACGAATATGCACTTGTGTCCTGTGCGAATGCATAACCGTCACGAGATGTTTCCATAAAACGACCTTTCAAATCCTCACCATGTGCAAAAGCAATCGAATGCACGATACCGTGAACAACACCGACTTCACTGCCGATTTTTTCGAAAGCTTCTTTAATGCTGACATCGTCATTGACATCGCATGGCATTACTAATTTTGATTCTACTTCCGTCTTCTCTAACATTCTCGTTAGCTTGGTTAAAGAACGTTCTTTTCGATAGGTAAAAATTAAGTTTGCACCTGCCTGATAAAGAGATTTTGCCACTCCCCACGCAAGGCTTCTTTCATTTGCTACACCCATGACAACAATGTTTTTGCCTTTTAACTTTAATAAATCTTCCATAACAGCCTCCTGCAAATGTTAACATATGGTATTAGTACCTACTACTAAAGATAACTATAACACAGATTTTCTAAAAACAAAAATAGCAAATGCATAATTATAAGCGAATTTCCTCAAAATAAGAAAAAAAGGCGGTTGATTGCTCTTGGTAGTAACATTAGTCATTATTGGCATTATACTTGCCATTATAGCACTTCTATACACAATCAAAGTTGGAAAAGTCGTCAACACTCGCAAAAGTGAATATGATACAGATACGAAGGCAACAGCCAAACACCCTGTATTATTTAATCCAATCTTTTTGGCATATATACTTGGGTTCGGCGGTTTGCTCGTATTAATTTTTTACTTAGCATCGAAGTACTATTAATTCAATTTTTCTTGTTGTTTTTACAAATTTTCTTATTCCTATTGACATTCTCTCACAATAATTGGAATAATTTTAATATTAAGCTTTTTAAATTATTGGGAGGGATGTCATTTGGATTGGTTATCAAATTTTAACGAAAAAGGCGCAGACTTCTTAGGTATTGTCGGTGGTTGGATTTGGGGACCACCTTTACTGATTCTATTAGTCGGTACAGGTTTATACTTAACGATACGATTAGTATTTTTACAGTTCAAAATGTTACCTTACGCCTTAAAATTATCTTTTAGTAAACATCAGGACAGTTCTTCCAAAGGGGACATCAGTCATTATGAGGCCTTAACGACAGCAATGGCCGCAACAATCGGTACCGGGAACATTGCAGGTGTCGCGACAGCGGTTGTAGCAGGTGGTCCAGGGGCCGTTCTCTGGATGTGGATTACCGCATTAGTTGGGATGGCGACGAAATATGCTGAAGCATTATTAGCGGTTCGTTTTCGTATTGAGAATGAAAATGGCGAAATGTCTGGTGGACCGATGTATTACCTGGAACGAGGGTTAAAAAATAAGAAATTAGGAAAATTCCTTGGGGTACTTTTTGCAATCTTCGCTTCACTTGCAGCATTCGGTATCGGGAATATGGTTCAATCCAATACAGCTGCTGCTTCGCTGGAAGAAACCTTTTCCATATCGCCATTTCTCACAGGACTTATTTTCACTGTGCTTGCTGGTCTGGTCATTATCGGCGGGATTAAAAGTATTGGACGAGTTACCGCGTTCTTTGTGCCAGTAATGGGAGCATTTTATATTCTTGGTGGTCTTATTCTAATTATTATGAACATAGATCTGGTTCCGGATGCCATCGGTACGATTATTAATGATGCATTCACCGGTAATGCGATTGCTGGTGGGTTACTTGGTACAGCGATCCGCTACGGGGTTGCTCGAGGGGTATTCTCCAATGAGGCTGGTTTAGGTTCTGCACCAATCGCTGCTGCAGCGGCCCGGACAGATTACCCTGCGAGACAGGCTCTCGTTTCAATGACACAAGTATTCTTTGATACTATCATCGTTTGTTCGATCACCGGAATTACAATTGTCATGGCGGGACAATGGGATGGCGGACTTGATGGTTCAGCCTTAACCAGTGCAGCATTCTCACAATTTCTCGGAGATGCCGGATCTTATATTGTTACTTTCGGTATTTTATTCTTCACCTTTTCTACGATTCTCGGCTGGTCCTATTATGGAGAGAAATCAGTCGATTACTTATTAGGGGAAAAAGGTGTCAAAATATACCGTTATATTTTTATCGTATTTGTATTTGTTGGCGCTGTCGTTTCCTTAGATGTTGTGTTTAATTTCTCTGATGTCATGAATGGTCTGATGGCCTTCCCGAACTTAATCGGATTACTGGCGCTCTCTGGTATCGTTGTTGCCGAAACAAACAAATTCCTCAAAATAAAGAAACAAGAGCAACATTCATAAGTATTAGAAAAACCGGGCGTAAGCTCGCCCGTTCCTGACTAACATGAGTATATACAACTACCTATAATATGGATTATATCAACTAATTTTGACATGTTGTTAGTGGTTGGCCGGAGCTTTGCTAGCATATTGCATATGTAAAAATTAACCATATCGATGTAAATTACTTTAGTTTACATAATCCGTATAAGAAGCTATATTTTTTCTCCTCTTAAGCCAAAAAAACGAAAGCTTATCAAAGCTTTCGTTTTTTTATATCTCTAATGCACATGGATGCCTTTTTCATATTGAAAGAAATCAACATCTACGGAACCGCCTGCTTCTTCTGTAGCATAATAGAAAATACCAACCCGGTAACCCATAAAGTGATCTAACGTATATTTCATTGGAAGCTTCTCTCCGACAGTGCGCCAATCAACACCGTTAGCCGAATAATAAAAACTTGCCAAGTCTCGGCTATCTTCGTAATCAAACACGATTTTTAAATAAACTTCACTAACTGGACAACATAACGACATTGTTTCTTTTTCTTGCCCATTCCCGTCATTAACCGTCGTCTTCATATAAAAATGATCATTTGTTTCCCGGTATATACCCACCGTTCCAAAGTTGTTCTGCAGCGCTACAAGTCCGGCATGGTCCCCTACTTTCATGTTGGATGTATGGATACGTATAGATCCACTGCATTTAGGTCCTTCCGTTCGCTGGGTTAACGTATTCGAAGCAGTTAGCACACTCTTCGTCAACTGATCGGTCTTCAATCGCAAGACTCCTTGTTTCTCAGTGACCGACCAAAACGAATTATTAGGATTGTGATTCCATTGCCAGTTTAATGCTAGTTTGTTTTCCTGATAGTCAAAATCATCGCTAATCACTAATGGCTTTACTTGATCATCTGGCAGCGGAATCTCAACTTTTTCAGGCGCCTTGCCATCCTCTCCAATCATCGGCCAACCTTCCTGCCAATGCACAGGTAATACGCAAGGGATTCTGCCGACTGCGTCATGGTCTTGAAACAACATGGCATACCAATCCCCATGTGGTGTATCAAAAATCGCTCCTTGCGCAATTCCTTTATTATGATAACCCATGTCATCATCCAAAATTATTTTATGCTGATACTCTCCTAGTAATTTCTTCGATCGATAGCAAACCTGTCTTCTTCGCTGATTGCCGTCTGTTGGCCATTCGATGAATAGCAAATAGTATTCTCCATTAATTTTATACGCATGACAGCCTTCACATCTCAAGCCGATATTTTCTGTCGGAGTTTTTAATAATAGTTGATCAATACCATCGGACTTGACGTCAGACAAATCGGCATTTAATTCCGTGATCCGGATATCTCCACACCCATAGATTACGTATACGCTATCATTATCAAACAAAAGAGCTGGATCATGATAGATGCCGTCTATAACAGAACGAGTCCATGGCCCATTTTCGATATCTTTGGATTGATAGACATAGAACTGCTGCATATCATTGCTGGAAAAACAAAGATAAAACGTGTCATTATGAAAACGGAGGCTCGTTGCCCATTGACCTTGTCCGTAAATGCCTTTTTGATCTTGCAGTCGATGTGCTGGATTATCCTCCAACGTATCATAAACATACGAAATAATCTCCCAATCTCGTAAGTTAACTGATTTCATTATTGGACAGCCCGGCATCGAATGCATACTGGTGCTGACCATATAGAAAGCGTCACCAACTCTGATTACGTCAACATCGGGGACATCTGACCAAAAAATAGGGTTATGTAAAGTTATAGATTGCAATCTAATCTCCCTCTTTCACTGAATACTTTTATTTCACAATCAGTTAGTTATCATTATTTCAGAAACAAATAAATTAATCAATAGGAATATCAGGCACACTGTAATTCTATTTGCAACTTATATAATAGATCTAAACGAAGAGACTGTGAAATACTAAGGATAGGAAATGTTCGGAGACTCCACATGATACGATCAAGTCCGAAAATTCCGCAGGAAAGTGAGCTTTTTTCCGAAGAAGCAGATCGACGATCCACAGAACACAGAGCAAATTTCGGAGCTTTGCTTAGCGCTATATACACTTCAAAATAGCCAAATTGATATACAATTTTAATTCATATCAGTTGAAACAGAGTATTTAGGGAGTTACTTCCAGAATACCTTTACAACATAAAAAGAAGGCCGGACACAACTGGAATTTTTCTGTCAAATACGTAGTGTGTCCGGCCTTTATTTTGAGTGAAATGTTTTATTCTATCATGTTCCACAGAAGGTTTGAAACGGTTGATCTGGTTCTGGTGGTAACACTGCGTATGGCTCTTGTTCTTTTGAATAAGCAAATGGATCAGCTAATACCTGCAGTAACGCATCGAAAAGTTCAAATTCCCCTTTTGCCGCACTATCTAATGCTTCCTCTACGAGATAATTACGAGGAATAATAGATGGATTATTTGCTTTCATCAATTGTTGAACATCAGACTTGGGTGCTTGCTCTGTCGCTAATCTTTCCTTCCATTGCTGATACCATTGCTTGAATGCATTCGACTGAAACAGTTTTTGCTTTTCATCAAAAACACCTAGAGTCAATGAACGAAAAGTATTCGTATAATCAGCCTGATGCTGTTCCATCAGATCAAGCAGTCTTGCGATCAAGTCTTTATCTGCAGTCTGTGATTCCGTTAATCCTAGCTTTTGTCGCATACCATTAAGCCAGTGTTCCTCATATACGTCAATATAGCTATGCATGACATCCTTCACAGTTTCTAAGGCAGCTTCTTCGTTTTCATCAATAAGAAGTAATAACGATTCAGCAAAACGAGCCAAGTTCCATCCCGTGATATCAGGTTGATTACCATAAGCATAGCGGCCTTGCACATCAATCGAACTGAAAACCGTACTTCTATCAAACTGATCCATAAAGGCACATGGACCGTAATCAATTGTTTGCCCGCTGATCGTTACGTTATCCGTATTCATGACGCCATGAATAAAGCCGATTAGCTGCCATTTTGCAACTAATGCTGCTTGTTTTTTAACTACTTCTTTTAATAGCGCTAAGTAACGATTGTCTGCTTCCTTCAGGTCTGGATAGTGGCGGTCAATTGCATAGTCTGCTAATACTTGCAAGTCTTCTTTTGTGCCCCAGTGTCTTGCGTATTGGAATGTACCAACGCGCAAATGACTGTCTGCTACTCTTGTTAAAACAGCTCCTGGGAACTCTATTTCTCGTTGGACG
Source organism: Gracilibacillus caseinilyticus (assembly GCF_022919115.1). NCBI lineage: Bacteria > Bacillati > Bacillota > Bacilli > Caryophanales > Bacillaceae > Gracilibacillus > Gracilibacillus caseinilyticus. The sequence continues at coordinate 390,780 of NZ_CP095072.1, forward strand.
TTTTCCCCTGTTGTCACCACAGCTAAGCTTCGGTTTGTTGGTATCTGGAGTCCGTGCATTGCTTCACTTATCAAATACTCACGCAGCATTGGTGCTAACACTGCACGTCCGTCTCCTCCTCGAGAAAAAGGGGTTTTGCCAGAACCTTTTAATTGAATGTCTACTCGTTTCCCAACTGGCGTGATCTGTTCACCAAGCAATACAGCCCGACCGTCGCCAAGCATGGTAAAATTAGCAAACTGATGCCCGGCATAGGCTTGAGCAATCGGCATACCACCAGCAGGAACTCTGTTTCCTCCAAATAGATCTGCAGCACCCTTAAGCTGTTCTGGATCCAAACCGATCTCTTTCGCTAAAGTCTTATTCAGTTTTACTATATCAGGTGCCTTTACAGGAGTTGGCTGCACTCTGGCATAGAAGATTCCGGGTAAGCGTTGATAACTGTTATCGAGCTTCCAGCCTTCATTTTGTTGAGCTGTCATAGGATCTCCTTTCAGCAAGCAATTTGTCTTACTCTTTAGTCTGAGCATAACATAGATATCGCTTTATATAATCTTTGTTGCTCGCATTCATTCTATGCACCATATGATAGCATAGAAAAATCAAACAACACTCGCTCGGTCCTCCGTTATAAAGCTACCTATCTTTCATCAGGATAATCCCCTCAACCCGTTCCTAATAAATTGAATCGTATATTCGATTTCCTGATCATCATCCCAGTCAAAATCAGGTGCAATCATAAAACGGGTAATTAGAAAACCAACGACCGAACTAATCGATAGTCGGAGTATTGTTTCAACGGGAACTTTTTCTTGTTGCTCTTCGGTTAGAAAACGTTGGATTGCTTGCGAAAATGCCGGCAGAAGTTTATCAGTCAGTATTTCACTAAGATTTTCTTTTATCTCCGAATGATAAAACATCTCCTGCAGAACAATTTTCATTAATGGCAAATTCTTTTTTACAAAGTGATAGCGATTATAAATCAATTCTCGAAGGAACTGATCGACGTCCTCGTATTCTTCTTCTTCCAAAACTTCCTTTACAAATTGATCTGCTAAAAAAGGTAACGCCAGCTTAGATATCACAGGCAGAACAATTGAAATTAATAAATCCTTTTTCGTTTTGTAATGACGAAAAATCGTCCCTTCCGCAACTCCGGCACGCTTTGCTATTTCACTCGTTGAAGCACCAGCAAAACCTTTTTCTGAAAAAACTTCGATAGCTGCTTGCACAATTTTTGCCTGTTTAGGAGTTAATTTCTCTTCGTTCATTTCTAATACATCAACTAAGAGATCACGATCCCGCGGTTTCAACATTGATCACCTCTCTAAATTTATAACTTACGATGCTTACGCAATGCCACAATATTCAAAATCACAAACACGATCGCAAAACTTATGATAACAGCAATATCGAACCAGATATCCCAAATATCCCAGCCTTTGATCATAATGGCTTTCATCGCATCTGCACCATACGTTAATGGCATGACTTTACTAACGACCTGCAGCCAATCAGGTAATGTTTCCATTTGAAAAATACCGGAAAAGAAAATCTGTGGAACGATAACAACCGGAATAAATTGCATAATTTGAAACTCATTGTTGGCAAAAGCAGACAATAAAGTTGCCAAACTTAATGCCGTAATCGCAAGCAGAATCGTGACAATAATTAACTGCCAGAAATCACCCGCCATCCAAATATCCAAAAGATAAACTGCGTAACTGACGATAATAAACGACTGAATAATGGTAAACAGACCGAAACCTAGCAAATAACCAATAACGATCTCCCATCTTTTGACTGGTGTTGATAATAACTTTTCCAGTGTCCCCTGTGTCCGCTCTCTTAAGAAGGAGATTCCTCCTATAATAAAGACAAAGAAAAAGATAAAAAAGCCGATTAATACGGAACCAACCTGATCGAATAGATTCAGCTCATCAGACCCGTAGAAATAATCGACACTCATATGTCTATTATTATCCGTCTGCAGGCTTTGTAATACCTCCTGAATCGTTTGTAATGTCGTAGAATTGGCGGTAGGATCACTGCCTTCTAATAAAATGGCAAGCTGATTATCTTCCACCGTAATAAATGCATCGTATTCGCCATCTTGAAATGCTTCTTCTGTTTCTTCTTTGGAAAGATGATCGATCTCTTTATCAAACGCATCATTTAACGCTTGTTCTATTTGCTCTGGTAAGTCTTGTGTGGCAATATTCGGTTGATAGTCGTCGCTATCGAGTACAAGCCAGATCAGTGTCAGCACTAATATCGGTGCTAAAAGAAGTAATGCTAAAGAACGTTTATCACGAATAAACTGCTGAAAAATTCGTTTCGCAACCGCCATCACATTCATTATGCTTCACCTCCATATGCTAAAAAGGCTTCTTCAATCGTGGAAACTTTTTTTGCTACTTTTATTTCTTCTGGTGTATCACATGCAATAACAGAACCGTTCCGCAACAGGGCTAAGCGATCACATTTTTCTGCTTCATCCATGACATGTGTAGTGACAATAATCGTAACGCCTTGTTCTTTGAGCTTATAGAACTCTTCCCATATGGACTGTCGCAATAGGGGATCAATGCCTACCGTCGGTTCATCTAAAATTAACATTTTCGGTGTATGCATTATTGCTGCTGCCAGGGAAAGTCTCCGCTTCATACCACCGGAGAAATGACGCACTTCTTTATCTAAGTGATTCGTTAAGTTGACTACTTCTGCCACATGTTTAATCGCTTTTTTTCGTTTTTTCTTCCTCATACCGTACAGCGTAGCAAAGAATTCAAGATTTTCTTTGGCAGATAATTCATGATATAAAGCATCGGATTGTGCCATATAGCCAATTGAACGTAATAACTGTAAGGAAGGAACTTGTTTATTTTGGACAAACACGTCGCCTTTATTAGCCTCCAAGATGCCTGCAATTATTTTTACCAATGTTGTTTTACCTGCACCGGAAGGACCTAATAATCCGAATATTTCCCCCTCCTGTACCGACATATCAATGTTTTGCAGAACTCGCTCCTTACCAAAGGAAAGCGAAACATCTTTCATCGTTACAATCTGTTGCATGAATACGACCTCCTTCATTATCAAAATGAGTGATTACTCACTCATATTAAAGCATATAATCTGCTTATTGTAAATCCCAGTCCTTACCACATATTCTATTCAAGCGGTTTGGGCAAAAATTACACGATTGACTAGGTATAGTTGACTCTTTCGCTCCTTTATTTCTTACATACATTACTAAAAAGGAGGCGTTTTTTTGAAGAAAAAAAAGAGCAAGCCAATGTCACTAGATCTAGCAAAAAAAATACAGAATACTAATAATGTCTATTTGACTGAAAAAGGAAAACAAATCTTAAAGAACTTCACACGTTAATGATATATGTTAAAAAACACCGGGCAAAATCCATCCGGTACTATTTATAGCTAAATATAATACGGATTATGTAAAGTGGAACCGTTTGTCTAAATGGTAATTTTGACAGGTTATATATACTAAACAATGCTCCGCGTCCTGTGGGGCACGGCTTCAGTAGGCTACTACTTGAAAACTTCTTTGCTGCCTTGTGCCGAGGAAGCTCGCTAGTAGACGCAGGCACAGATAAAATGGAACTCACGCTGACGCATGCGGAGTCTACGCATATTTCCTACGCTTAGGTGAAGTGCCACAACTTATGGAACAGCTAAAAGCAGTAGTGCTAAGCATTATGCATCATCAGAATAGTATATACATGTACGGATTGCCTTAATATATTATCTGTCGCATTAGTTGTAGAGCTAAATTCATAGTGCAGGCCAATCGCGTAGACTCCCGCGGTACAGTACGAGCTGAAGATCCACTTTGTGAAGTGCTTTTTCTTCACAAAGTTAGCTGAAGTCGTACCCGCAGGACGCGAAGTGGTTGGCCGGAACGGTATCCTAGCACATTAAAGTTTTCAAAATTACCACTAAGCTAGGTAACATAATCCTTATTATAAGAACTCTTACTACTTCACTAACCTTAATGACCTCATCTATTCACGATCTGTACTCATGAGAAAGACTTCAAACCATAGATTTGAAGTCTTCTTGTGAAAAAATGATTTAAAATTCAGGATATTGAATGTTCCCTGTTTCTACTAATTGTTTCAAGCCAGCAAACATCATTTCCCATCCTGCTTTAGTACTGTCATGGTATTCTCTGCATGTCTTGTCGATGTCTTCCTCTGTCCAATTCTCCTCATGAGGGACGATAATTTTTTGAATAAAAGTCATATTACTGCCGCTGTTTGTCGATTCAATGGTAATGGTGATAACATCTTCCGTGTCACTGAACTGTGGCATCCGGAAGGTTTTTACGATCTTGTTCGGGGCATCCAGGACACGATACTCTCCAATCGCACGGTAATCTTTCCCTTCACGATGGTCGACAATTTCCCATTCGCCACCGATTTTCGCCTCACTCTTCGCTACTTTATTAGTCATCTCCATTGTAAAGAGCCATTTTTTCATCAATGATGGAGTGATCCATGCCTCAAACACTTTCTCTGCTTGTACGTTGAATGCTTTTGCCATCGTTAATGTAACGGTTGATTGGCTCGACATCGCTTACACACACCTTTATAAATTATTTGGACTTACTGCTACTTTACTACAAAAAGATTCTATATTTAAAGACTTTTCATGTAAGCCCGCATAATAGTAAAAAGTTGTAGACTAGAACCACACTTACTCATTACTCTGATAAATGTTTTCTCATTAAATAAAAAAACTTAGAGATTGACATCTCTAAGTTTCTCAAAATTGTTATACTGTTTTCTTCAACACAAGCTCTTCATGTTTTTCCTCGGCGGTCAAGAACCCAATGACACCCATGACAACGAATGATGCTAACGAGGCAAAGAACATTGCTAAATAAATATTTTCAATCACATTTAGCTGTGTAAAAATGACATAAAGTCCTGCACCTGTGATTACAGCACCAATTGCACCATAGTTCGTCGCCTTCTTCCAAAAATATCCGAGGGAGATTGGTGCTAGTATACCGGATAGAATAGCAGAAAAGCTGAACTGTATTAAAATTGATAACGAGTCTGGTCTGTCGAGTGATATATATAAAGACAATAGACCAACAACTATCAATGATCCTTTCGCTACTTTCACGGATTGTGATTCCAGCTGAGCATGTCCGATATCCTTCTTAAAAATAGGAGCAAGTACTCGGTAGAAGTCATTACCAAAACTGGTTGTTACCCCTAAATAAAGACTGTCTGTACTAGATAGAATTGCTGAAATAATCCCGACAATCATGATCGCTGCAAGGATCGTTGGAAACGAATCGATCACATACATCGGAATCGCCGCATCAGGGCTCGATAGTGACGGGAACAGGACACGCGCGGCTAATCCACCGAGTACCATCAAGGTTGAGATCACAAACAATACAAGACCTGTTGATAATGTAAATGGCGCCAACTCCTCTTCTGTTTCAATCGATAATATTTTGTTCAGTAAGTGTGGCATCAGAATAAAGCTGAATAAAAGAAACTGCACAGCCATAATTGCTAACACACTGTTATATGGACCTTCAACGCCAACAAAGGTTATCAGGTTAGGGTCGACTGCTTCAAGCTTGGAAGTCAGCTCCCCAAATACGTTAACACCTCCGCCAATGGTCCAAAAGAAGGAAATAAAGATAAGAATCGAAGCAATTGCCATCAGCAAGCCTTGAATACCATCTGTAATCATTTGGGCATAAGCGCCACCAAGCCCAATATACAGAATAGTAATCGTTACCCCGATAATAATTCCCCAGAAATAAGGGATGCCGATTACGGTTTCAAATATCGTCGCCAGCCCTACATTTTGCCCTACAATATAATACACATTAAACAAAATAAGTACGGAAACAATCACTTGTAAGGCTTTGGAGTTATAACGACGTCCTAACCATTCAGGTACTGTAGATACCCGACCGAATTTCTTACCGTAGCGCCAGAATGTTTTGGCGAAAATTAACAAACCGACCCAGGAAACCCCGAAGCATCCTAATGTATACCAAAGAACGGATGTACCATATTGATAAGCAAGACCCGGCACACCGATAAATAAATTCGCACTGGAATAGGAGGCCGCAAAGCTTGCCCCTACCAACCATGGGCTTACCTTACCTCGTGCTGTTGCAAAACCATTCATTGATTTACTAAAGGCGCTACCTTTTTTACCAATCCAGGTCACCACAACGAAGTATGCTACTAATAAAATAATGACTGTCCAAAGAAGTAAACTTGAATCTGCTAACATCTTTTCTACCACCTTTAGTTATTTTTATAAAGTGAGACTTCAATCAGCGGAGGTTTTTGACCCCCACTGATTGCTAGCGAAACTTATCAGGAAGTTATCGTCCGTTTATCCACCACTTAGCTTCTTATTTATCTCTCGAATCTTGAAGTGGGAGTATTACGGACGGTTAGCGCCGTGATAAAACTTGAACCAAATCGAGAGTCCGATAATCCAGAAGACAGCGATTAATGCAAGATACGTATAAATCATGATTCACCCTCCTCTCTTTTGAAAAAAGGTAATTGTCGCTCATTCAGGACATGATAGCTGATTTCAACCGGTAATTGATAGCGAAGCTCCTTTTCTCTAATCAGTAAATGCGTCAATAAGGACGGACCTTCTTCTAACTCAACAATACCTACCGCATATGGAGTAAGAGATTGCCATGCAGGGTGACCGGCACGATGCACGACACTCCATGTTTTTAATCGACCTTTTCCTGTCGCTTCCCGCCAAGTAAGGCGATTGCCAAAGCAGTGCGGACAATGTGCTCGTGGATAAAAGATCCATTGTTCACAATTCTCACATTGCTGTAAGGTAAACTTCTTTTGCTCAATGCTATTCCAAAATGGTTTCGTGATAGGCGTAATCGTCGGTTCAGGAAATGAAATATTCACGACGGCTCTCCTCCTAACACTAATGAGGTCGTTTCACTTAACGTCGCACCATTGCCTGTCACAAGTGCATGCTTAGCATTAGGAATTTGCCGATCTCCGCCTTCGCCTCGCAACTGTACAACAGCCTCAATCACATGCGACATCCCACCTGCTAAATCTGCTTGACCAAAGCCTAGTTGGCCACCATGTGTATTTAACGGATAATCACCATCATGGCTGAAGCTATTGCCGCGGACAAATTCACCAAACTTGCCTTGTTCACATATGCCGATGCTCTCCAGTTGTACTGCAACAACACTTGTATAACAATCATACAGGGACAACAAATCAAGCTCTTCCGCTGTTATATTTGCCTGTCGCAAACTTTGAGGAATCGAATATTGAAAAGGCAACCGATCCAATGCTGGCGCTTGACTGACAGCACGATGGGTGATTTTTTCGCCTGCACCTTTCAAAAAAACTGGTCGTTTAGCCGCTTTTTTTGCCTTTTCTTCCGAGGTCACAATCACTGACGCTCCTCCGGCACATGGCATCACAATCTCTAACAGATGCAATGGATCAGAGATAAGCGGAGATTGCGATATATCCTCCAACTCTACTGGTTTGTTATAAAAAATTGCTTTCGGATTCTTCAAAGCATTTTTTCTCGACCAATAGGCAATGCGGGCAAAGTCTTCCTGCTGTGAACCATATTCCTCCATATGCTGTCTTTTCAGCAGTGCATATGACGTGTTGGCCCCGGAAGCACCAAAAGGTACATCAAATTCACGAATAGGATTTCGATTAGGCGAACGAGGGGCACTATCCCTTTCATTTTTATTCGCTAAAACACAGACAACTGTTTCACACATGCCGGCTTCAATTGCAGCTGCCGCACGCCATATCATGCCAGCACCGGTCGCTCCACCGAGATCTACTGTATTAGACATAGCTGGTGAAATGCCTAAATATTCTGACACTGTAGCAGGTACGTGTTGTGGTGTTTCCCCGACCTGTGGGCCAACCAGTAAACCATCTATGTCGTCTTTTGTAATAGCGGCGTCTTGTATTGCCAGCTGCACCGATTCTGCTATTAAGCTTAATGTTGTTTTTCCTTCTGAATAGCGCTCTGGTTTAAGCTCACCAATACCGATTATAGCTCCTCTTGGACGTTTTACCATCAGTAGCACTCCTTTTTTTTGATTTCGCTGAATTCAGATAAACACGCTGGATTGCGAATCGATGCTTTGTTTTTTACCTCCGCACCAATTGCTGTCGTCTTCACTGCCCCTTCTACTTTTTTGCCGTTGATTGTATGCGGAATGTCTGTAACCTGATAAATTCGCCTTGGTACATGACGCGGTGATGCCTTCTGACGAATCTGCTGACGGATTGTTTGGGCCAGTTCTTTCGTTAACCGCTCCGTCACCACACATAAGACAATTTCCTCATCATTGTCAAAAGGCAAGCCAAAAACGACGGAATCTTGTATCACTTCCATATGATCCACGACACTGTATATCTCAGCAGTACCAATTCGGATGCCACCTGGATTCAGAATCGTATCCGCCCTGCCATAGATAACGAGAGACTGATCGATCGTTTGTTCAGCAAAATCCCCATGTGTCCATACACCGGGACGATCTGAAAAATAATTATTGCGGTACCGCTCATCGCCTCCTTCTCCGTAGAAAGTGAGAGGCATGCTCGGGAATGGCTCTGTACAAACAAGATCTCCCTTTTTTCCGAAAACCGAAATGCCGCGTTCATCCAATACATCAACTGCCATGCCTAATGCTTTGCAGCTAATTTCCCCGCGAATCACTGGATGAATTGGGGAGCCCATCACAAAGCAGCCAATAATCTCCGTACCACCTGAAATCGATTGAAGCAACAGATCTTCTTTGATCGTGTCATATACCCAGTCATATTGCTCACTGACCAGAGGTGCTCCACAAGAAAGTATCGATCTTAATGAGGATAAAGTATAATCGTCTTTTAATCTTACGCCGGCTTTGGCTAAGGACTCTAAATATTTCGGACTTGTGCCAAAATGCGTTAATTGAATCTCTTCTGCAATATCCCATAAATGTGCTGGGCGTTCCGGTAACATCGGCGCTCCATCATATAACAAAATCGATGCACCACTTGCTAATCCCGTTACGAGCCAGGGATACATCATCCAAGCGGTATTGGTATACCAGAACAGTGTATCTGTTTCTTTTACATCGCCATGCAGCTGATGTTCCTTGACATGCTGTAATAACGTACCACCAACTGAATGAACAATCGCTTTCGGCAGACCAGTTGTGCCCGACGTGTACAAAATATAAAGCGGGTCACCAAAATTCACCTGTTCGAACTCTGGTTTAACAGCTTGATTATCTAGTAGTGATTCCCAACTGACCGCACCATCCACAATGCCTGTTGTTGTCACTACATGCTGAATACTATCCATCTGTTCTGCTATTTCCTCTACCTTATCGGAAATATCAAATGGTTTTCCCTTATATTGATAATGAAGATGAGCAATCAATACTTTAGGCTGTACTTGGCCAATACGATCGATAATACCCTTCGCTCCGAAATCCGGTGAACAAGACGTCCAAATCGCACCAAGCGAAGCAGTAGCTAATAATGCTACAAGGCCGTCAATATTATTTGTCGTAACTCCTGCAACACAATCGCCTCGTTTCACGCCTAGCTGCTTAAATCCTTGTTGAGCTTTAGCCACTTGCTCGCTGAGATCTCTAAATGTGATCGCTTGTGTCACGCCTGTTTCGTCCGCTTGAAAAACGGCTATGTTGTCAGGATTGGCTTGCAGGACATTTTCTGCAAAATTAAGTGATGCATCAGGAAAGAAAACCGCATCCACCATTGAATCTGCTGGATTGTAATAGCGAGTGCCCTTTTCACCAATAATACCGGCATAATCCCAAACAGCTGACCAAAATTCCGCAATATGGGTAATCGACCATCGGTGCAGTCTGTCGTATGGAAATAATGACTGATCAACAAACACAGCAAAGGCTTTTAGATGGGACTGATCGATATCACGTTGTGCAGGTTCCCATAATACTCGGTTACGGGTTACAATTTGACTACTCATGATCATTCTCCTTTCGTTGGTACTTCAATTAAAATAGCAATTCCTTGACCACCGCCTCCACATAATGCAGCTATTCCTTTGCCACCGCCACGTCGTTGTAACTCTTTCGCTAAGGTCAATATTAATCGAAAGCCTGTACCACCAAGTGGATGACCAATTGCGATCGCTCCACCGTTGACATTCACTTTATCCAAATCGAGGTCAAGTGCACGACAGCTTGCAATTACCACACTTGCAAAAGCTTCGTTAATTTCAAATAAATCAATATCGTCGACCGACAGCTTCTGTGCTGTTAACAGCTTCTGAATCGCATCAGCTGGTTTTGTTTGTAAACTGGCATCTGGTCCTGCCGTTTCTGTCCAACCGGTAATCGTTGCAAGTGGAGAAAGATCCAATGCTTCTGCCTTTTCACTGGATGTGACGATACCGATACTTGCTCCATCTGTCATCTGCGAAGCATTCCCCGCCGTTATCGTGCCACCCTCTGCAAATACAGGTTTCAAGTTTGCTAGTCTTTCCGCTGTTGTCTGCTCACGTATGCCTTCATCTTCCTCTAAAATGTCTGAAAAAGGTATAATCTCTTCTCGCAAAAACCCTTTCGACCGAGCGAAGGCTGCGCGCTGTTGCGAGAGTGCTGCGAGGTGATCCTGTTCCGTTCGTCCAATACCATATTTCTGATTTGCCTGTTCCGTCAACGCTCCCATTGATTGCTCACTCAATGAACACCATAACCCATCATGTAATAACGTATCTGTCATGGTCTGGTGCCCAAACTTTTTACTATGTTTCGTTACTGTAAAAGGTGCATTCGACATTGAATCAAATCCACCAACGATATAAGTTGTGCCTTCCTGCAACAAAATTCTTCGGGCTGCATCAATTACAGAAGCTACTCCACCTAAACAAACATTGTTCAACGTAATAGCAGGGGTATGACTGCTAATCCCAGCTGCATGTGCTACTTGTCTTGCAGGATTTTGGCCTTGTCCAGCCTGAATGACTTCCGCTAACAACACACCATCAAACGGCGCTAATTCAGGATATTTTTCATGTAAGTACTTCATTGGCGCACTTGCCAATTCAGTGGCCGAATATGATGATAATGCTCCGTTCCATTTTCCAAAAGGCGTCCTTATACCGTCTACAAGTACAATCGACATTAGATATTCACCCTCTTATTTATTTACTAGCTTAATAGTTTTTTGAATATATTTAATATTCAGACTTTTTTGGTTAATAAAAGCTGGTAAAACAGATCCCTTTTGTGTAAAACAAAAAATCTCCCTATCTAGAGATAGAGAGATTCAACTTGCTAATAAAACTCCTTATCTCTACTAAGTATAGTGACTTAGTTGGATTTGGCACCTATATTAAGCAATGCTTAATGGTTGCCGAGGCTTCAAAGGGCCATTCCCTCCACCTCTCTTGATAAGACAAGATCCTATTAAGTTAACGTTTTGATTATTGATAACTTTAGCATGTTTTGTCGTTATATGTCAATGGCAGAAAAACACCATTAATCAACAGCACTGAATTCGTGTACCCACACTTTCATCTTCGGTCCCCAAGGCATACCAGGGTGAAGAGATAAAATAGACTGTTTGTATGCTTCTAAATTATCGTATCCTTCTCGCTTAGCGTCCTCATCCGTAATCATTCCAAGTGACTGTTGATACACATTATCGACACGGAAATGGTGATCTTTCAGTGTCATCACCTCTCCAATATCCGCATATCGGCCATTTCGTCTTGTTGCTGTTTTTTCTCCTTTAATGACTTTTTCTACGTCTGCTTCTATTGTAACAAGGCGGTCAATTGTACACGTTTTTGGCGGCAACTGCTGTGAGTTATGTTGATTACTCATCTTGCATCTTTCCTTTCTATCCAATAAAGATAATCATTTTATATAAAATAAATCAGCATATTTTGCGGGACACTTCTTTTTTATTTTATCACAGCACCGGCAACTATTCATGGGGGTGAACCTAATAAAAACTGAACATTTCGTGTCAAAATCGTATTTTGTCAGGAATAGATGATTATTTGTCCAACATAGAAAACAATCGAGATACGGTTTGATATAAGAAATCAGACTAATACAATAGACCTATCACCTTCCAAATAATAAAAATAGTTAATCGATAACCTTGATAAATCAAAGTGAATAAGCACCTGTTCCAGAAAAAAAACAAATGATTTTGTCCAAAAAACAGAGATAACCGGGTAAATTCTATTAATTATAAAATTTATAATAAATTAGATTGTTTTATAATTACTTTGTGTTAGAATGTATTCTATAAAGTCATCGATTAGCTAAAAAACACTCTATTATTCATTGTTTTTTTACCTCTTTCTAAGATTCACGAAAGGAGGAAAATTATTCAAAAGAAAGAGATAAAATAAAAATTTTAACGAGGTGATTTTATGAAAACAATTAAAAAAAGATCTTTTTTGTGTTTAAGTTTTATCTTGTTAATTTCCACTTTCTTTTTTATTTTCACTCCAAAAATGCAAGCAGAAACCGGTTTTTATGTAAGCGATAACAAACTTTATGATGCAACCGGTGAACCTTTTGTAATGCGAGGTGTTAATCATGCACACTCATGGTATAAGGGTGATTCCGCTTCCGCTATTCCTGCCATTGCAGAGACAGGAGCAAATACAGTAAGAATTGTTCTGTCAGATGGCAGCCAGTACACAAGAGATGATATTGAAACAGTTAAAAATCTCTTATCAATAGCCGAAGAGAATAACTTGATCGCTGTGTTAGAAGTACACGATGCTACTGGATCAGATAACATTAACACATTGAATAGCGCTGTGAATTACTGGATCGATTTAAAAGATGCAATAATTGGGAAAGAAGATAAAGTTATCATCAATATCGCAAATGAATGGTACGGTACGTGGGATGGTTCGGAATGGGCAAATGGCTATAAGCAAGCAATTCCTAAGCTGAGAGAAGCTGGCTTAGATCACACATTAATCGTAGACTCAGCTGGATGGGGACAATATCCCGAATCCATTCATAACTATGGACAAGAAGTACTGAATGCAGATCCACTAAAAAACACTATGTTCTCCATTCATATGTATGAGTATGCAGGTGGAGATTCAGCCACAATCAAAGCGAATATAGACAATGTAATTAATCAGAATCTTGCTTTAATAATAGGAGAATTTGGTCATAAGCACACTGATGGAGATGTAGATGAAGATACAATTTTGAGTTACGCCAACCAAAAAAATGTTGGGTGGCTTGCATGGTCATGGAAAGGAAATGGATCAGAATGGGACTATTTGGATTTGTCCAATGATTGGAATGGTAATAATTTAACTACTTGGGGAAATAGAATCGTTAATGGATCCAACGGGATAAAGGCTACTTCGACAATTAGTCCTGTATTCGAAAGTGGAAATGGCGGCGATGTAGGGGAATCCGAGGAAATACTTTATGATTTTGAGACGAGCACCCAAAACTGGAGTGGTGTAAATCTGTCTGCCGGGCCTTGGCATGTAAATGGATGGGCCAAAAGTGGAAATCATTCATTGAAAGCAGATATTTCACTATCCAGTAATTCAGAACATTACCTATCCCTTACCAAGAATAATGATTTTAGCGGAAAATCCCAATTGAAAGCAACTGTAAAACATGCAAATTGGGGAAATATCGGCGACGGGCTAAGAGCCAAATTATACGTTAAATCAGGACCTGACTGGAAATGGTCTGATAATGGAAGTGTGTTAATTAATTCATCAAACAGTAAAACTTTATCATTAGATTTATCAAATGTGCCGAATTTAAATAACATTAAAGAAATAGGCGTTCAATTTATCAGCTCTGGTAACAGTAGTGTTCAAACGGCTGTATACGTAGATAAAGTTACGATTGAATAGCTTTATAATCAATTAATAAGCTAACCCGTATTTACTTAGGGTTAGCTTATATTAATTCCTGGAACAACTAAACTTATTAGATTTTATTAAACATAATTAACAGCTGCGTTATTCCGCTTGCATGGCGCTTTGTTTGGTTGGGTGTACGGTGCCATATGGATGCTCGGGCGGGGCGTAGATGGAATACAGCTTTAACGGTTCATATCCGGTGTTGACCATATTATGCCATTTACCAGCTGGAATCATTATTGCAAAATCATCGCCTACATATTGCTTATAATTTAAATAATTCTTTTCGTCACCCATCATGACCATTCCTTGCCCTTGTTCAACCCGAAGAAACTGATCCGTATCAGGATGTACTTCTAAACCTACATCTTCCCCAACACCAATACTCATTAATGTCACCTGAAGATGGTCTCCAGTCCATATCGCTTTTCGAAATGTGTCGTTCTGTTTCGTTGCTTCATCTATATTTACAACATATGGCTGACCGCCGTAATCAACTGATTGCGGGACTGGCCGATAATAGCCAGGGGGGAAGTTATAATAATAATATGGTTGATAATACATGCCAATTCTCCTCTCCTTATACCTTCTTCTCTCCATCCTATGCAATTAACCGAATAGGCGTAAGTAAGGAATAAAAAGAAAAGTTCTTTATTCAAGAAGCATCTTTATCTCGAACTGCCCACCAAAAGACGAAGATAAGAGATACGATAATAATGAGGAACGGCGCAACAAAAATTAGAAACTCATTCATCTTGATTCCTCCTATACATGATGATTTTTCTTACCTGTTACATACTCCTTGTTAAACAAGAATAATCGCAGCAGTAAGTAAAGGGAAGGTAAAAGCAGCAGAAACCCTAGGATAAACGCAATAATTAAAGCAGTCGCCATTGCTTCATTTGTAAAACCATCGTATAACGTTAAATGAGGATACAGCAGATACGGTCGATGTGACCAGCCGTAACCTAGAAATGCAATAAAAAATTGTGCTACCAGCATACAAAAGGCAAGTGCGTATTGACGCTTTGACCAGATCAGCCAGAATGTTCCAATAAATAGTAACCCTGATAATAAAAAGGCCCACCATATGTCAACGATATTCTCATAATGTTCCGGATTGTGTGCACGCAGTTCTACAATAATCCCAAAAGCCGTTATCATTGTTGGAAACGCCCAGATAAGGGCGTATTTACGCATCAGGATTGTTGCCTCCTCATCCCCTGCATGCTTGGCATACCAGGTGAGAAATACTGCAGAAATATATAAAACAGATGTAATCGCGAGAAATACGATACTCCAAGTCAATGGACTATAAAACAATTCTCGATAGTGTAATACTGGAGCCCCATCCACAAGCGATACAAAACCGCCCTCTGAAATCGCAAGTGAAACAGACAACGCTGCCGGGATTAACAAACCAGACATCCCGTAGGCAAAGGCATACCCTTTGTGACCTCGTGACCCATAAGTTTCAAATGCATAATAGGAACCACGAACCGCTAATAAAATAAGAGCCAGACTGGCAGGAATGAGTAATGTTGTTCCGTAATAAAAAGCCGTCTTGGGAAAGAAACCGATCATCCCTACAAAGAAGAAGACAAGAAATACATTCGTTACTTCCCATACTGGCGACAGATAGCGCTGTATAATCTTGATGAGAATGTGATTTTTATTAGTCAGCAGGCTGTATGCATTGAAGAAACCTGCACCAAAATCGATAGAGGCAATGATGACATACCCGAATAGAAATAACCATAGCACGGTGATACCTATTATTTCTAATGTCATTGAATGTCACCCCCTTTTTCTCTGCTACGGTCTTGTAATTCTTGTTCCACCGGATTTCGTCTAAACATACGTGATAATATAACTACTGAACCGATACCCAGCACAATATATAATAAGGCAAAAGCAATCAGCATCATATCGACATGAGCACTAGTTGTTGCAGCATCTTCTACTTTTAGTATACCTCGTAAAATCCACGGCTGCCTTCCTACTTCAGCCAACCACCAGCCCGTTTCTATAGCAATAATCGAGAGCGGCCCACCGGCAACAATCAACCAGTGATACCACTTTTTATTAACAAAACGCCAACCGCAACGTTTAGCGTATAGATACAATCCAGATACGAACAGCATTAACATACCGATCGCAACCATAATATTAAATAAATAATGGATATACAATGGTGGTATTTCATCTTCAGGAAATTCATTGAGCCCTGTCACCTCAGCAGTTGGATTACTATGAGCAAGGATACTCAATGCATATGGAATTTCAATTTGATACTTTACTTCTCCATCCTGCAATACCCCGAACAAAATCAGCGAAGCATTTTCCTCCGTTTCGAAGTGCCATTCAGCAGCTGCCAGTTTTTCCGGCTGATATTCTGCTAAATATTTACCGGATAAGTCCCCAATAAGTGCTGTCGCGATCGAAAAAACAAAACCCACTTTCATCATTAAATAAATTGCTTTTTTGTGATAGATATGATTAGAACCCTTCAAAAGACGAAATGAACCAATGGCAGCCAATACAAAAGCTGATGTCATATAGGCTGTCACTACTACATGTGCTACTTTCGTTGGCATCGCCGGGTTAAACATCGCCAAAATCGGACTAATATTAATCAATTCGCCGTCTACGATGTCAAAACCTTGAGGAGCATTCATGAAAGCATTGACCATCGTAATAAATACCGCTGAAAATGAGGCACCGATCGCGACCGGAACAAGCAGAAGTAGATGTTTTTTTTGATTCTCAAACCGATCCCACGTATATAAATAAATCCCTAAAAAGATCGCTTCAAAGAAAAAGGCAAACGTCTCCATAAAGAGTGGTAATGAAATAATATGGCCTGCCAACTCCATAAAGTTCGGCCATAACAAAGACAATTGCATTCCGATTACAGTCCCCGTCACAACACCAACTGCTACTGTAATCACAAACCCTCTTGTCCACCTTCTGGCCAGCAGTATGTAATGTTCATCATTCTTCTTAATCCCGACCCATTGTGCAATCATAATCATCAGTGGGACACCGACACCGATTGTCGCATATATAATATGAAAAGTTAGTGTCAATTCTGTTAATACACGACTAAAAAACACCGCTTCTTCATTTGCCATTCGTCATAACTTCCTTCCTGCTAAAATAATTTTCCTATAAAAGAAAGCAACATGATTCCCGCCACAATAAAGGCTAACCACATCAGATACCTCTCTTGTTTTTTATACATAACTCTCACCTCTTGCAGTTATTTTACCCGACATATATTTTAATAATCTAACTTCCTTAATTTTTCCTTGGAATTATTTTATGAAAGAATCACTAACTAATAACTGCTACGATTATTTTTAAACAATTTTATCAAAACGATAACATATTTATAGTTTGACGTTTATTACCTCTTACATTACGACTTATAATGGAATCGTCTGATAAAGTACTTTATTTAGAAGGGTACGGAAGATTGAAAGCAGCTGTTTGTCATAAGGCAAAAGGTATAAGAGTAGAAGATGTTGCGTTCCCATATATCATTGATTCACCAAAATAATGAAACAAAGTGTAATAAAAAATTAAAGAGAGCTACATGATTGCAGCTCTCCCTCTCTCATTTAAGGCTGGACAACACCAACACCAGCATATTGTGTTACGACTGATTTCACATCATCAACAGGGGTTAGTGAATAACTGTACGGCACCGTATAATTTGTCGTAGAAGTAGTCGGTTGGCTGCCCGTACTATTAATATACAAGTTATTAGATACATTCCAATAGCCTGTACTATCGCTATACCAATAGCCTAGTGGATCTTTAGAATCCTCAAATACATTATTTTCCACTAGCAACTCTGCACCCATCCGAGAATTAATACCTGTGTCAATGATGCCTTCAAAGTAGTTATTATACAAGTGTCCTTCCCCGTGACGGTACGCAGGTACTCTTGAGTTTAGATCCTGAAAATGATTATGATGGAAGGTAATATTTCGATCATCATCATCACTATCAGATGAGCCCATCAACATTGCTTTCCAACCGTCATGCACATAGTTCCATGAGAATGTAATATTAAATGCATCACGTTTCACATCGAAAAGTCCATCATAATGATCTTTATCCACGTTTAAATCCGCATAGAGCTCGTTATGATCCACCCAAATATTATTTGATGGGCCTTCCACACTAATAGCATCTTTATCACCACTGTCTACTTCGTGGATCGTGAGGTTTCGAATAATAACATTATCTGCGCGCCAAACTTTTATGCCTATTCCGTCAAATTCACCATTTGTACCAACACCAATGATGGATACATCCGAAACATCTTTAATGTTGATTTTGCTATCTGACGTGTTACTAGTTGTGATAGTACCATCTACGTATATCTTAAGCGGTGTGTCTCCATCCTTTTCATCTAAGGCCTGTATTAGCTCATCACCTGTCTGCACAGTAACTTCATCTCCACCGTTACCACCGGTTGTCCCACCATCAGACGTAGCAAAACCAGTCATGGAAAAATCAGGTGTAGCTGCAAACGCGGGAACAGACGAAAATCCTACAATCGACAACATCATGACAAAAAAGATCAGCGATTTCATTGATATTTTCTTCATTTTCTCACGTCCTTTTCTGAATTTTTTTTTGGTGACAATTGAATTGATTCTCGAAACATCGATCCTCCTTTCTTGATCTGACATTCCAAACATATCATGTAATCGCTTTCTTTGAAATAATCATTTTTACAGTTTTGGTACAATTATGTAAATTTTAACTAATTAAATACCATAATTTACTAAACAAAAAGCAAAATTCACACTATTTCGAGATTATTTGATATACTTTTCTACTAACCTCGTCAACATTCGAAATCCCCATTTCTGAGCTAATGATTATTTATAGGACACATCAATAGCTGTAATTTGATTTGATATCTATAAAGATAGAATTTCTATCAGGGTTGATTAAACTGTGGCAATTGTCGTTTCAGCTGTCATTTCAGCAGATAGTTATGAATTGACTGAATTTAGAAGTGTTAATAATGTATACATCATCCGTACACAAGCATGCTTTTTCTAAACAATCTATCGTCAGTAAAACCGCCTACTGATGAGGTCCGTATTATAAACATTCATCGCCTTTTCCTTTTTTTACACAATAAAAAGGTTCCGTCCAGATTAGAACGGAACCTTTCTCATCTTATTGAAGATTTTCCACTGCTGCTCTTTCGATTGAAAGTCCTTTTTTGTAGCGTTCCATAAATCGCTCGAAGCCTTCTACGTCTTTAGCTTCAGGTGAAATGGTTTTAATCGCCTGGCTGGCAAATACTTTGTTAGTTAAGTAATCATCCAGTGACTCATTTTCATCTTTATTAATCATATACGCCCCCAGTAACGCAATTCCCCATGCACCACCTTCGCCTGCTGTTTCCATGACGGATACCGGAACGTTCAATGCACCTGCTAAGATGCTTTGGCCCACACCTTCCGTCTTAAACACGCCACCGTGGCCTAAGATTTCATCCAGCTTTACATTTTCTTCTTTTAGTAAGATGTCCATTCCGATTTTCATTGCACCAAATGCAGTAAACAAATGGGAACGCATGAAATTGGCTAACGTGAAATTACTGTCAGATGAACGAACAAACAATGGTCGCCCTTCTTCGAAATGAGTCATATGCTCTCCTGATAGATAGCCGTATGAAAGAAGTCCTCCAGCATCCGCATCACCTTCTAACGCTTTATGATACAGCGTTCCAAACAATTTATCTTTATCTACATCGATGCCCATCGCATTCGAGAATTCCTCAAAGATACCAACCCATGCATTTAAATCAGACGTACAGTTGTTAGAGTGCGCCATTGCAACAAGGTTTCCTGTTGGCGTTGTTACAAGATCAATCTCCGGATAAACTTGTGATAAATCTTTTTCCAGAACGATCATCGCAAATGCAGAAGTACCTGCTGACACATTACCAGTACGCTTGGCAACACTATTAGTCGCAACCATTCCTGTACCAGCATCCCCTTCTGGCGGACAAAGTGGAATACCTGCTTGCAGTTCACCACTTACATCTAGCCATTTCGCTCCCTCTGCCGTAAGTTCTCCAGCATTCTCACCGGCAACTAACACCTCTGGTAAGATGTCCTCCAGTGACCATGGTAGCTGGTTAGAGGCAATTCCCTCATTAAATTGAGTAATCATTCTCTGGTTAAATTGCTGCTCGTTAATATCAATCGGGAAAACACCACTTGCTTCGCCGACACCGAGCACCTTCTTACCGGTTAACTTCCAGTGGATGTAACCCGCAATTGTCGTTAGAAAGTTAATAGATGACACATGCTCTTCCTTATTAAGAATCGCTTGATATAAGTGTGCAATACTCCATCTTTGCGGGATATTATATTGAAAAAGCTCCGTTAATTCTGTTGAAGCTTGTTCGGTTATATTGTTTCTCCACGTACGGAATGGCACAAGAAGCTCATCTTGTTTATCAAATGCCATATAACCATGCATCATACCACTAAAGCCAATTGCACCAATTTTTTGAATAGAGACGCCATACTGTTCTTTTACTTCGGCAGCCATTTTTTGATAGCTATCCTGCAGCCCCTTCCAGATATCATCAACACTATATGTCCAAATGTTATCTACATAACTATTCTCCCAGTCGTGACCTCCTGAAGCTATTGGTGCATTGTTTTCATCAATTAATACAGATTTAATTCGTGTTGAACCAAATTCAATCCCAAGTACGGTATTTCCATTCTGAATTGCATCTTTTACTTCGAAAACCATTTGCATTTCCCCCATTTTAAAAGTTTATCCGTTCCACATCCTTGTAAAACGTTTCCAATATTGCATTTTCATAAAATTGTTGATTACTATCTGCTAGAATTGGGTATCCTGTAAACAACAACTAACTTGTTGGTACAACTGTAAAATCCTTATTATTGCACATATTATCGTTAAAATATCGCGTGAAACTATTATACTTTTATCTTATCATTTTACATGTATGAGCGTCAACGTAAATATGTCCGTACATGTAGAAGCTGTTACATATTTTTAGCAAAAAAGCGTGTGCTATGGTACATTAAAAAAAACCGGTTTAAACCCGACCGGTCCTATCTAACGTAAGTATTTATACAACTATCTATAATTATGACTGTAATTATAATTTCAAAATACAGCAAATACCGCGTCTTAATGCGACAGCTGAGCGGTAATTTATCATTCTACTACTAATATAATTTTTGATATAACCCAAAAAGGAGATATGTATGATGAATAATACTTCCAACCGCTTTTTACAATTTATCGGTGGTAAAAATATATTTTACTTACTTGCATTATTTATCTTGATCGGTATTTTCATTTTTATCTATACAAAAATTTCATTCGTGTTTCATCCATTTGTCGTTATATTCAGTACGCTTGCTCCACCAGTTATTTTAGCCTTTGTAGCCTATTATCTGTTAAATCCTATTGTCAATCTGCTGGAGCGTTTTCGCATTCGCCGTATTTGGGGGATATTAATTTTAATTCTTGGTATTAGTGGTGCACTGACAGGTATCATTCTGTTGACTGCTCCAGCCATTGAAGCACAGGTGAAAGATCTTATCCAAACCTTCCCAAGCTATTTACGTCAGCTCGGAAATGAACTCTCTGACTGGATCCAAACTTCCTTTTTAGGTGCCTATTATGATGAAGGCTACCAATGGCTGATGGATCAATTAAGTGAGATTCCGCAATTAATCGGCAACTATATATCGAGCGGTTATCAAGGAATACAAAATATCGCTAGTACCATTACAACGACAGTAGTATCGATTATTACATTCCCTTTTATTCTATTTTTCCTGTTAAAGGATGGAAAAAAGTTTCAAGGATTCTTTATCAAATTGTTGCCACCTAAATTTCGCAACGATGCGAGTCAGATTCTATCTAATATGGACACACAGGTTGGCTCCTACATACAAGGGCAAATTATCGTCGCAACCGTGATTGGTATGCTGCTGTTTATTGGCTATCTGATTATTGGCCTTGACTATGCTTTTACATTAGCCATTGTTGCTGCGGTGACAAGTGTTGTTCCATACTTAGGGCCAACCATTGCCATCATCCCAGCCATTATCATTGCAATTGTCAATTCGCCCTTTATGTTACTTAAACTTGCAATTGTATGGGTTGCTGTTCAATTTCTGGAAGGGAACTTTGTCTCACCCAATATCATGGGGAAAACGATGCATATCCATCCGTTAACGATTATTTTTGTATTATTAATAGCAGGAAATCTATTTGGGGTTGTTGGAGTAATCCTCGGGATACCGGGATATGCTATCCTTAAAGTGGTCGTGGAATATCTCTTCTATAAATTCAAGAAACGCTACAATAAATATTACGGAGATGATGAGGGAAAATATGGACTGAAGGAATAGCTTATTTTTCAAGAGAGTGCTCATCAATAGATATACCCGGATAAATCTTCCCAAAGGTCTATCCGGGTATATAAGTATTTATTTACAAACTACCATCGCTTTTTTACCTTCCACCACAATCTCAGTCCCAAACGAACGAGAAAGTTCCTTTATGCGTTGCAAAACTTCTACATTATCAGACAATTCCGGCCAGCCTCTTTGATACCTTGCCTGTTCAAAACCTAGTTTAATAGGCTGCAGTTCGATTGATTCCAAATCATCCCCATCCCAAGCTAATTTGGCAATGATGGATTCCCAGACATACGGATTGACGCCCAGGCCTTTTTTGCCGAAATCACTTCTCACATCATAGCCATCCGCAACATTGGCATCTGTACGAAGACCATATTTCTGATAAAAATCAGACGGCAGATAAGACACTGAATCATTTTGGAAAATAAAATTACCCAGACTGTAAAAAATCGGTCTGCCCTGATATAATTCAATTCCTCTGACAACGTGAGGACCATGACCAAATATCGTATGAGCACCCGCATCAATACAGACTCTGGCAGCATCTCGCAAAAAGTCAGCTGGCGTATTTTTGTCCATCCCCTCCATTTCATGACTGTGTATACTGACAATCACATAATCTGCCTGTCTTCTGGCCGCTTGAATGGATGCAGTCAGTCTCTCGATATCCTTTTTTAACGGACGTCGCACACGATGTGATCGATCGGCGATTTTAAACAATTTACCACTGAACAGCAATTCGTCCTGCCCACCTTCTACCGAAAATCCTTCTAAGCGATTAAGCATCTCGTTCGCATCAATATGAGTATTGCTCGATATCTGCTTCAATGTAGCCATTTCCGATTTGGTGACATAATATACCTCTTCATATCTTAATGGGTTTATCCCAGGTCTCCCCTTAATATGTGGTGTTGGATCACCCGCCAGTGAAGCCTCATAAAATGTAGATGTAGCACCTATTAATGCCACACGCCCTTGGACAGTATCTACATATCTTGGTTCAGCAGCTGCTGCCAACGTACGACCAGCACCAGCATGAATCAATCCACGTGCATCCAGCTCACGTTCTGTCGCCAATAATCCGCCTTGTAAATAATCCATCGTATGATTGGTTGCCCAATTATATAAATTAAATCCATAGTATTTCAGGTCATCTAACACAGAAGGTTCAGCCATTGCCCAAGTCCCTCCGCTAAAAGGTGATGGGTATCCTTCTTTTTGATGTGTCGTAATTTCTAAGTTTGTAAAACGTACATCCGCTCCACTGATCCAGTCTTTAATAGATTTTGCCCGTTGATCATTCTCTGGGATCCTTCTGGCAATAAAGCTGTCCCCTGTTGCAATCATTTTCATTTCACCACACCCTTTTCGTATCAAAAATAATAGCCAGACCCTGTCAAGGACCTGACTATCTGTTCTCATTATTTCAATGAAAATCCCTGACTTTTTATAAAATCAGTCAAATTTGCTCTACGTATCTCCCCAAAATACGATGTCATACCAGCGCTCCAACCGTTTGTCCGAAGTCCGTTGGTTCGCTTTGTATAGTAATCAGCAGAAACAGACTCATATTCCTGTAACTGTTGCGGCAATTGCTCTGTTTGGTAAGTGTCTTCATGAAAAATGGCAGCTCTTGTTATTCTTGGTTTTTGCCATGGTTCTTGTGCCGGGTATCCGAGACACATCCCCATGATTGGAACCGTCCATTTAGGAAGCTTTAATAATTTCGCAACCTGTGCTGCATCATTTCGAATGCCTCCGATCATGACTCCACCAAGTCCATACGAGCGTGCTGCCAATAAAACATTTTCTGCAAATAAAGCAGTATCTACCGCTCCAACAAGAAGATTCTCTGTTTCTTCAATCTCAAACGGTGTCCCATTCG
This sequence comes from Gracilibacillus caseinilyticus, assembly GCF_022919115.1. Taxonomy (NCBI): domain Bacteria; kingdom Bacillati; phylum Bacillota; class Bacilli; order Caryophanales; family Bacillaceae; genus Gracilibacillus; species Gracilibacillus caseinilyticus. The sequence continues at coordinate 415,071 of NZ_CP095072.1, forward strand.
CTTCGCATAATTGTGCATGCCGGAAGAAATCCGCTACAAATACGAAAAACACAGGACACTCCTCAATATAACGCTGATGACCACATAATTTACTTAACGTTTGTTTCTTTTTCTGATCACGGACACAGATCACACTATATGCTTGTACATTGTGTGAAGTGGGCGCCCATTGCCCACATTCCACAATATCATCAATGATTTCTTGTGAAATGGATTCATCTGTAAAGCGACGGATGGATCGATGACTTTTTATTAATGTTCTAACACTTTCCGCTCCTGACATTAATCCGCCCCACCGGATTCAGCAGGAGTAATCAGCTTCCCGTGACCTTTTTCACCAATGATTTCTCCGTCTTTCATTATCGTATTTCCTCGTACAATCGTTTGAACCGGCATTCCTTGTACCTGGAAACCGTCATAGGCAGTTACTTTGCTTTTACTGTGCAGTTTATCTCTTTCAATGACTGCCTGTTTTTCCATGTCAACGATGGTAATATCCGCATCAGCACCAATATGAAGCGAGCCTTTCTTCGGATAAATACCAAAAAGTTTAGCTGGCTCTTCTGACAGCAAACCTACCATATCTGATAATGTGATTTTCTTCTCATTTACCGCATTTAACATCAATGGCACCATTGATTCTACTCCACACATCCCTGCAGGAATCGACCAAAGATCTCCGTCTTTTTCTTCTTCCGTATGCGGGGCATGATCGGAACAAACATGTGAAATCGTCCCGTCGGCAATACCACGCCAAATGGCATCCTGGTCTTTTTTATACTTTACTGGCGGGTATACCTTCATCTGTGGTCCAACATCTTGATAATCTTCATTCGACAGGAACAAGTAATGCGGGCAAGTTTCCACAGTTACCGGTAATCCTTTGATCTGCGCGTCACGAACCAGATCCAATCCTTCTTCTGAGCTAACGTGAAGGACATGGAATCTGACACCGGCTGCTTTTGCCATTTGAATCCCTTTGCTGACGGTTAAGGCTTCCGCAACATTTGGCCGGCCTTTAATCATATCCTCATACGTACGGCCACCGCTCTCTTCCACACGGTTCGTCAACGTTTGAATTAATTCATTGCTTTCGGCGTGGACAGCAAATAATTGACCCGTCTTCGCGACTTCTTCCATCATTTCATACACTTGCCCGTCGTCAAACGGAGGTATAACATCTTCCATGCCAGGCTTGTAGTTATACATCAATTGATACGTGTCTTTATGAACGGCATATCCCCAGAAAAATTTGAAGCCGATCACACCTTTTTGGTGCAAATCCTGAATGTCGCCATTATTCAAATGACCAATACAAATCCCCCATAATCCATAATCCACATATGCCTTCGAACCAAGATTTTCATTTTGCGAATCAAAGTTCACTGCATTGCTGACCGGAGGTGTCGTGTTCGGCATTTCAAATACCGTCGTAATTCCTCCTGCGGCCGCTGCCCTAGTAGAGTGCGCAAAATCTTCTTTATACGTCGGACCAGGATCTCGGGAATGGACATGTGTATCGATTAATCCAGGTAAGACATGTTTTTCTTTCGCATCGATTACTTCTTTCGCTTCACCAGGAAGATCTTCGCTTGTAATCGCAGCGATTTTGCCATCTTTCACAAATATATTCGCCTGGTAAGATTCCAACGCATTAACGATCGTTCCATTAATAATTTTTAAATCCCATACCATACATGCAATCTCCTTCTAAATAATGATAGATCCAATCAGTTCTTCTATTTCAGTTATCTCATTCTGTTCCATATATTCTTCTATTTCCGCTAAAATATCCGTTAATGCCGTAGGGTTAATAAAACTGGCTGTACCGACCTGTACGGCACTTGCACCAGCTATCATCATTTCAATCGCATCACGGCCACTCATGACGCCGCCACAGCCTATGATAGGTAAAGAACTTACCTGAGCGACCTGATAAATCATACGAACGATAATCGGCTTGACCGCTGGTCCTGAGAAACCGCCCATTACATTGCCAATCAATGGCCTTCTTGTGTCAACATCAATTGCCATCGCAAGCATCGTATTGGCGACATTCAATCCATCTGCACCACCTTTTTCCGCTGCGACGGCAATTTCCTGAATGCTCGTTACATTCGGCGTTAACTTCGCAATGATGGGTTTCGTTGTCACGGTTCGAACTTGAGAAATCAGTTCACGTGTAATAGCTGCATCCATACCAAATGCTTTGCCATCCCCTTTTAAATTCGGACAGGAAATATTTAATTCCAAACCACGGATACTTTTATGATTGGCAAGCGTCGCAGATACATCCACAAATTCTTCAAGCGATTCCGCCGACACACTCGCAATAATGGGTGCCTGAAACTTATCAAATGCTGGAATTGTATGAGCTAAGAAGTACTCGATCCCTTTACTCTGAATACCAATCGAGTTGATCATACCCCCGTTCGTTTCACAGACTCTCGGCTTCGCATTCCCCGGTTGCGGGAATTTGGTAATGCTCTTAGGAACAATTGCCCCAAGTCGATTGAAATCGAGTGCTTGCTCCATTTCAGGACCAAATGCACCCGATGCAGGCATGATCGGATTATTCAGTGTCAAACCGCCAATGATAACTTGCATATTTTTACGACTCGTCATTCCATTACCACCTTATGCAAAGGAAATACCGGCCCTTCGGTACATACACGAACAGACTTGGTTGTATCTCCTTCACGAATATCGCACACACAGGAGAAGCAAGCTCCCATGCCACACCCCATATGTTCTTCCAGTGCTATTTCGCCAGGTATATGCAATTCATTAGCAATAGACTGAGAAAGCTTTGAAAGTCGTCTTGATCCACAGGTGTATATCGCATCTATTACTGTCGTCGCACAGATGTCCTCTTTTATTATACGCTTCACATTTTCGACATCACTGGTGCCTTCCTCTTCTGTCACAATAAATACTTCCGCTCCATAATCCTCTAAGAATTCAATCGCTAGCAGATCATCACGACTTCTGGCAGACATAATCGCATAGCACTTTACTTGTTGACGACAGGCAGCTTGTGCAACAGCCGCCAGCGTCGCAACACCAACACCTCTGGCGACTAATAAAATATTCCCCGCGGATGGATCAAGACTGAATCCCTCGCCAACTGGCCCCATCATATCAAGCGATTGACCTGCTTGAATCTTCGTCATTGCACTTGTACCCTGCCCTTTGACCAAATATAAAAATTCAATCGTATCCTCATTAATCCGATAGACACTTAACGGCCTTCTTAAGAAAGGAAAATACGTGTCAGCACAACGCACCTGAAAAAACTGGCCCGGATCTACATCGATGTTTAATTCACTAATATCGACGACCATATGCCAATACCTGTTACTTACTTGTTTGTTCGACAATACATTAGCCTGATGTCTTTGCATTGCTGATCTCCCTTTCTATCGAAAGTTCCAAGACGCATTTTTCTAACAGATCACATCCTAATGCAATATCTTCGATTGCTGTGTATTCTTTAGGATTATGACTGATTCCTTTATGTGAAGGAACAAAGATCAAACCTGTTGGACAAATAGACTGCATATTCATTGCATCATGGCCCGCTCCACTAGGAAACACCATTGGCTCAATGCCTAAATCCTTACAAGAATCGAGCAGTACTTGCCGGATATCTTCATCTAATAAAACAGGTTGCTCATCACCTATCATATCTACGTCAATGTCAACACCACGAGAGGCTTCAAGTATTTTCGCTTCATTATTAATACATTCGACAATACGATGCTTGGATGCACTATTTAAACCTCTGATATCCACGTTGAATTCAACGTTGCCTGGTATAACGTTCATAGCTCCAGGAAATACATCAAATACACCAACTGTGGCAACGGTTTTATGCAGGCTCTCTTCTTGAGCGAATTTCTCCACCATGATGACTAGTTGAGATGCCGCTATGAGTGCATCTTTACGATTATCCATTGAAGTAGTTCCGGAGTGAGCTGCCATTCCCTTGACACCAACACGCAAACGGGTAGGTGCGGCTATTCCTGTAGCGATTGCGATTTTTTTATTTTGCTTTTCCAATTCCGGTCCTTGTTCAATATGAAGTTCGAGAAAAGAATGAAGTTCAGCTTTCGAACGGACTGCCTCTTTGACATTGTCAATTTCGAAATTATAATTTTTCATCGCTTCTGCTAATGACACACCATCTTTGTCCCTCTGTTTGACCGCCTGTTCGATGGATAGTTTACCTGTCATTGCTTTACTTCCGATCGTTGACATCCCGAAACGTGACGATTCTTCTGAGGTAAAGGCAATAATCTCTACAGGGTAGTCCGTACGAATATTTTTTTCGTTCAGGCGACGCACTACTTCCAGTCCGGCAACTACTCCCGCAATACCGTCAAATCTCCCACCAGTATACACCGTATCGACATGCGAACCAATGGCAACTGCAGGTGCATTTCGGAAACGCCCCTGCCTTCTGGCAATGACATTGCCAACTGCATCGACCTTTATGTCCATGCCTTCCTTCTTACAAAGATATGCAAATAAAACTTGTGCCTCTTTCTCGTTGTGCGTATAAGCAATTCGTTGTATACCTTCGTCAGTTTCACCGATTACATTGAAAGCATCAAGCGAAGATTGGATTCGTTTTTCTGTACGTTTCATATCCCTCACACCATATCAATAATAATTTTTGTATATGAATATTGTCTCAAAAATGGGAGGTTAATACTTTGTCTGAATAGCTATAAAATTCTGATATTTTTTATCTGAATCGATAATCATTTCGGATGAAATTGTGAATTTTCAGTCCGATTTGTAAAATTAATTTATCTTCTGATTTTTTCACATCTAAATTTGTCAAAACTTTAATGCGCTGCAAACGATATTTCATCGTATTAATGTGAATAAACAGTTTCTCTGCTGTTTTGGAAATCGATTCATTGTTTTGAAAGTAAGTGGTTAAAGAATGGACCAGTTCCAGATCATGATGCTTGTCATACTCAATCAGATTACCAATCGATTCCTCATAAAATTTATTTATCTCCGTAACATTTTTTATTTCAGCGAGCAAACGATAGAAGCCTAACTCTTCATAATAGATAATATGTTTCGCATCATAGAGTGTACGGCCGAGAATGACCGCTTGTTTGGCCTGTTCATAGCCATCTCTAATACTGCTAATATCAGAAGCAGCACGCCCAACTCCTATATATAAATCATGCATCTGTTTGTTTAATTCGCGATAAATTGTTTCCAAATCAAGATAGATTCGGTCTTTTGTTTTGTTCGCCGATGGGTATAGTAAGTGAACCCCATTCTCCATCGCTCCTACGATAATATCGTGGTCAAGCCGAGAGCTGATTAATTCCAGCTGGTTAAGAATATCCGCGATAAAATGAATACCTTTGCCGCTTTGACTGTACTGCAACGAAATAAAGATATAATTCCTTTCCAGATCGAAGCCATACGTTTTTCCTTTTTCCAGCAATGTCTCTTCATGCTGGATTTGTGTAAAAAGCAACTCCCGAAAAAAATCACTTTTATACTGCTGTTCCAATTCGTACGCTACTTTCTTGCGCATAATTTCTAACGAAAAAGTCGTCGTTGCCCGGTCCAAGATAGCGAGATCGACTTCAACAAACCCTTTTTCGATCCCAATACTTGTAATGGAACCTAGTAATTTTCCATCCATGATGACCGGCGCGATCATACAGGCTTGTTCCTTACCGAGTGTATGGTTATAGCGATGCATCCGGATCGGGCGCTGGATCATCTCTAATTCTCTAATTTGTTCGGTTGAGATCGGCGCTAATTCCATCGCTGTATCCGGCACTTCTAAATATGGAACAAAGCTATCAATTTTAATTTCATATTTTAATAAATGATGTAACGCCTCAGCGAACTTATCAATGCCCCACTTATTTAAGCGAATTTCATCCAATAAATTATAAGCATGTTCTAGATCTTCCTGAATAATTGCTTTGTCATCAAAAATCACATTCATTACAGGAGAGAGGATATCCAAATAACTAACCTCTTCAGGAATTTCAATAATAGGAAATGCATAATGATCCGCTTCATCCAAGATGACTGGCGGAATCTCATCGATAAAACGATGCGGCTTAATCCCTAATGCAGATGTCCCTTTCTCATGCAGTTCCTTCACCAACTGTTTCATGGCATTCGCATCATCTTTAATAGGATAAAGACTCGTCAGCATTAATTCTTCTCCTTTTAACCAACGAACGATATCAGGAACCTCCATGATCGTGACATACTTGAGCATCTTATCCATGCCATCTGCTCCTGCCACGATCCTACATTTCTTTAAACCACCAATTTTCATTGCTTGTTTTAATGTAATTGCCATTTACACCCCACCAATTATTCATTAAGTAAATCCACTAAGAACAAAGAGCTTTCCGGTATATACGTGATAATCAGTAATGCGATAACGTTCGCGATAAAAAAGCGCGTTAACCCTGGCAGCATTTCCATCATGTTCAGCTTCGTTATCGTTTGTGTCACAAAAATATTAATACCAAATGGCGGGGTATACATACCAATTGCCAGGTTCGAAATCATAATAATTCCTAAATGAACAGGGTCAATGCCTAACGCCACAGCTGCCGGATAAATTAACGGTGCAATGATCGTAATCGCAGCTACCCCTTCCATGAACATTCCCAATAGTAATAACACAATATTAATTAAAAGCAGAAACACAATAGTGGAACTGATATTCTCTGAAATAAAGGAAGCGATCTGCTGTGGTACGCCACCTCTTGTCAGAATCCAGCCTAACACTTGTGCTGCAGCCACTAATACAAGTACCTGTCCGGTAGTAATCGCAGATTCCACTAATGTTTTGTAGAACGTTTTCCAGTTCATTTCTCTGTAAATAACGGTACTGACAAACAAAGCGTAAATCGCTGATACACCGGCTGCTTCTGTCGGCGTAAAAATTCCAGAGTAAATACCTCCAAGAATAATGACAGGAATTAATAATGCCCAAAAAGCTTTCACGGTGGCGTCCCACATTTCTTTTCCTGACGCACGCTTATCCTTTGGCAAGTTATTCTTTCTAGCGTAGATATAGATATATACAATCGAAGAGAGTCCGATAATAATACCTGCACCAATACCTGCAATAAAAAGATCACCGACTGAAACACCTGTAACAGAACCAAAAATGATTAACGTAATACTTGGCGGAATAATCAGTGAGACAGCTCCCGCAGATGCTAATAATCCGGATGAAAATTTCTTGTCATATTTTTTATTTAACAGCTCTGGATACATAATTTTTCCCATCGCGACAACCGTTGCAGGACTGGAGCCAGATAATGCACCAAAGAACATACTCGAAACCTGGGTTGTCATCGCCACCCCGCCTGTAATATGTCCGACAAGAGCACGTGCCCATCTTAAAATACGCTTCGATAATCCGCCAACATCCATAATATTTGCCGCTAAAATAAAAAACGGCAATGCCATTAATGCAAACTGATCGAGGCCGCCGAATAAACGTTGAATGAGGATCATCGGATTGGTGTCACTCATAAATATAACAGCCAAAAACGATGATAATCCGAGAGCTACATAAATCGGGACACTGGCAAAAAGTAATATAATGATAAGTATTAAAAGTAAAGAAACCATTGTTACCCTCTATTCTTTTATAGTTTCTAATGCAGAACGATCTTGCACGTTTACATCTTCTTTGTTTCTAATTATATTAATAGTCTGAATAACCAAGTGAATAAGCGATAACGTTGAACCAATTGGTATTGCAAGGTAAATGTAATGAAGCGGAATCTGCAATGAAGGTGTGATTTGTCCTGTTTTTTGAGTGAACAGCACTAAATCTGTACTATACTTAATTAAGAAAATCATAAAGGTGATAGATGCTAAGTGCACCACGATTTTCACTGCCTTGTTGGCGATACCTTTCGTTACATCCATTAATAAATCCACACCTACGTGCAATCCTCTTCTGAAACAAACACTTGCACCGATAAACGTAATCCAAATCATCCCGTAACGAATAAATTCTTCTGCCCAGGTTGTATTGTTGGCAAAAGCATAACGCAAAATGATATTTACAAATAATAAAACGGTAACGATTAATAATGTAAATGCGATAACAAACTCTTCAATTTTAGCTATTAATTTCATAGTATCCTCCCGATCATATGCTGAGAAAGATATGCGTCACAAATTCCACAAGTGAAATTCGCTTCAGTTGTAAATAGGATAACAGGGACTACCATATTGGAAGTCCCTATCCTCAACTTATTCCGCTGTTACTTCATCAATTTTGTCATAGATTTTTTGCAGTAATTCCTGTTGGTCACCTTCGCTATAGTACTCTTCATGAATTGGCAGTGATGCTTCACGGAATACCTCGATTTCTTCAGGTGTGAGCTCATAGTAATTTACGCCTGAGTCTTTAATTTTTTGACGATACTCTTCTTCTGTATCCGCCAATGCCTGACGTGCTGTGTTTCTAGCTTCTTCTTCCGCTTCAGTAATGACATCCTGCACTTCTGCTGGTAATCCATCAAACCAAGCCTGATTTGCCATTAATACATAGTTCATACCACCGTGATAACTTTCAATCACTGTATCTTGCACTTCATAGAAATTGTTCAGGTAAATCGTCTGCAACGGGTTTTCTTGCCCATCTACTACACCCTGTTGCAACGAATTATACAATTCTGCATATGGAACCGGGATCGGGTTTCCTCCCCATTCTTCATATTGCGCAAGAAGGATCGGTGATTCCATTGTTCGCATCGTAACCCCTTCAAAGTCAGATGGCTTATGAATTTCTATACCATTTGTTGTGAACAACTTATAACCACCTGGCCAGAAGCCAAGTCCCTTGAATCCACCTTGTTCTAATGTACCAAGAAGCTCGTCTCCTACTTCACTATCTAATACTTCATACATTTGTTCTGCATCAGTTGGCCACAAATAAGGAAGGTCTACCGCCTTAATATCATCAACAAAAGGAGAAACTACTGCTGATGGCTGCATCGTAATATCAATTTCACCAATTTGGGTTCCTTCTACTTGTTCCCGCAAACTCCCTAATTGCGAAGCAGGGAATACTTCCACTGTTACGTTCCCATCCGTTTTTTCTTCGACTAACTCTTTAAATTTCTGCGCGCCGATATCTTCTGGACTATCAACAGGCTGATTGTGACTGAAAGTAATGGTGATCGGGTCATAAGAGCCTTCTGCATCCCCGCTTGCCCCTTCACTTTCCGCATCGTTTCCACCACATGCTGCAAGGACGAATAAGAAACAAATAGAAATCAATAGCAAATACTTCTTACTTTTCAACAAAATAAATCTCCCCTTTTATTATTTTTTTAACATTAAAATAAGTTTACAAAAATTCCGACAAATTTTCTTTGTCCAAACACACTAAAGATTGTGCCCATATTTCATTAAAAAAACCAATGTAATTTGTCATTTTCCTTCATTATTTATGTCATATTTTCTAACATCCAACGTTATTTTTATCGGAAACACTTGTCAACAAAGGATTTATCACATTTTATGAAATCGTTTCATATTTTTCATTCCATTTGGAGACGGATCTTCGTTACCCTTCATAAGCATTTTCATCTTTGTCTAAATAAACAAATCGATATTTCATTTTGCCTAACGACCCCATCATCAGTTATACTTAGTTAATCAGGTACCATTTATAACTAAAAAACCGCTAAAAAAGGATGGTAATCATGGAAAAAATAACTAATGTACAAGCATTTCAAGAATTATATGATCTTATTACCTTCTACGCTGAGAATAGAGACAGACCAGTAGATGAAAATTTCGATTTCTTTGAGCAGGTAGAAAAGTATTGTAAACAATTAGATTTAGATGTAGATGAGTTTAAGGAAACGTTTAATTTGAAGCCTCTGTTTTAAATAAATACAAAGAGGTTGATACAAAAGAATTTTACTCTAATTAAAAGCCGAACATACACGAGATCTTATCCAAGATTCGTGCTATGTTCGGCTTATTTTATGCCGGAAATATACTGTGAAGTAAATTAATAAGATACCCTACTTTCATCTTAATGAAAAATAGAGCTGTATTTCATTTAGCTATTTTGAAATGATTTAAATGCGCAGCAAGCTCCGGAAATATGCTCCGCGTCCTGAGGGCACGGAGCGGTCAGTATAAGGTATCCTAGCACACTAAATCTGTCTAAATCAACTCACATAAAGTTTTCATTTCTTCGCAGTTTGTTTCAACTCTACATTTAACAACACACTTACCCATGCCTTGAGCGTTAATTTATTCTAACTCTTCTTAAGTCACAGTTTCATTATATAATTATAAAGATTCTCCATTTGTTGCGATCACTTGTTTATACCATTCGAATGAATCTTTTTTCGAACGACTCAATGTACCGTTACCTTCATCATCCTGATCGACGTAGATGAATCCATAACGCTTCGACATTTCAGAAGTGGACATACTGATTAAATCGATTGGTCCCCATGCAGTATAACCCATTAGATTCACGCCATCCTGCACCGCTTCTTTCATCTGCTCAATGTGCTTCTGTAAGTAATCAATACGGTACGGGTCATGGATGGAACCATCATCTTCTACTGTATCGAAGGCACCTAGCCCATTTTCTACGATAAATAATGGCTTCCCATAACGATTATGAAAATCACGTAATGCAACTCGTAATCCTTTCGGGTCAATTTGCCAGCCCCAATCTGATGTTTCAAGGTATTCGTTCTTCACGCCACCTTTGATCATATTTCCGGCTACTTCGTCATGTTCCCCTTGAGTGGAGACAGTTACAGACATGTAATAACTGAAAGAAATGAAATCTACTGGATATTGCTTCAAGATTTCATCATCGCCAATTTCTTTTTCAATCGTGATATCATTTTCAGCAAAATAACGGTTCATGTAGCTTGGATATTCTCCTTTGGCATGAACATCTGTGAAAAATAAATTCAAATCATTCTGGTGCTGTGCTTCCAACACATCATCCGGATTGTTTGTATGTGGATATGTTTGCATTCTAGCGAGCATGCAGCCTACCTGTACATCAGGTATAATCTCATGCGCCAACTTTGTAGCAAGTGCACTCGCGACGAATTGGTGATGTGCAGCTTGGTATGCAATTTGATCCTTAGTCTTACCTGGGATTTTATCTACTAAAACTCCACCACCAGTATAAGGGCTATGCGTAATAACATTAATCTCGTTAAAAGTAAGCCAATATTTCACTTTATCTTTGTAACGTGTGAACACAGTCTCTGCATATTTGGTGAAAAAACCAATCAATTTACGGTTATACCAGCCATTATAATTACGTGACAGCTCTAAAGGTGTTTCATAATGTGAAAGCGTAACTAATGGTTCAATATCGTATTTCTTTAATTCATCAAATACATTATCATAGAACTGCAAACCAGCTTCATTCGGTTCTGCATCATCTCCATTTGGAAAAATACGAACCCAGTTAATCGAAAGACGAAATACTTTAAAGCCAAGCTCAGCAAATAACGCAATATCCTCTTTATAATGGTGATAGAAATCAATACCGTCACGTTTTGGGTAACGGTCATTCACTTTGCCTGCTAACACATCTTCAATATAGTCTGCCGTTACATCCATCGAGAAATTGTAAATGCCGCGTTCTTCTTTCGGAACATATTTAACCATATCTGCAGTTGATAGACCTTTGCCATCTAAGTCAAACGCTCCTTCGACTTGATTGGCTGCAGTTGCTCCTCCCCATAAAAAATCTGGTTGGAATCCTTTTATTTCTTTTGTCATCATGATCCTCTCCTTCTATTTAATTGAAGAGCAACGTGTTGTCACTCTCCATAATCCCTTATTTTATAAGTGTTAATAAATGTTCGCCCTCAAAGATAGGTCCATCTTCATTGATCGGCAGTACATCCAGGTATTCTGCTGTATTTGTAACCACAATCATCGTTACGGTAGGAATGTCTTTGTCACGGATTGCTTCGCGATCAAATTCTACTAGCGCTTGACCCACTTCTACACGATCACCTTCTTTAATGAAACCTTCAAAGTGTTCACCTTTTAACGAGACGGTGTCTATGCCAATATGAATCAAAATCTCCTCACCATTATCACCTTTGATACCAATCGCATGCTTTGAATCTGGAAATACCATGATAGATCCTGAGATTGGCGCGATGACACGATTTTCTTCTGGCTCAATCGCAATTCCTTTCCCCATGATTTCTTGAGAGAAGGTTGGATCGGAAACTTCTGTTAAAGGTACAATGGTTCCTTTTAATGGAGATTGCACCATTACTTCTTTTCCGGTTAGTTTTGATGCAGCTGCCGTTCCCTCTGCTTTTCCAACTTCTTTTTCTTCTTTCTCTTCTTCTGGTTTTGATACAGCTGGTAGATTGCTATCTTCTACATCCTTAAATCGGAAAATTAGCACCAAAATAAATGGGATTACTAAAGCAAGGAAGAATAAAATAATCGATACAATCAGACTCGCAGATTCACCTGTCGGATCTGCGAAAAGTGGAATTGCAAAAACTCCAATAATACCAGCCATCGCATATGCCTTTAATCCATACCAGCCAGCAAACGCACCAAGAATTCCAGCTGAGATCATCGCCAGGATAAATGGTTTTTTCAACTTCATATTAACCCCATACATCGCAGGTTCCGTAATACCAATTGCAGCAGAAATACTACTTGACACACCTAATTGTTTCATTTGTTTATTTCTTGTTACAACCGCGACACCTAATGCTGCCCCAGCCTGTGCCACGTTACTAATGAACATCATCGGGATAACCATCGTGTCATAGCCTACACTAGCCATACTGGTAATCGCAATTGGAGCAAATGCGTAGTGCATTCCCGTCATAATAATCAGCGGCATAAATCCTGCAAGTAAAAGTCCCGCAAATAAACCTGAATAGTCGAATAACCAATTGAATATATCTGATACAAAGTTACCAACATTCGTACCTAGTGGTCCCACCACCCATAACGAAACGGGAATAACGATAAGAAAAGTTATCATCGGCGCAAACATTAGTTGAATAGCAGATGGTATTACTTTTTTAACTAAATCAAATACATACTTCAATAAAATGACACTTAAAATGACTGGTATAACGCTTGTATCATAATTTAATAACGGTATATTAATTACGCCCCAACCTAAAAAGTCAATTGTTTCTTTACCTGTTTCCTGAATAGCATTATAGGCATCAATAAAAGTTGGGTACATCAACGTACCAGCTACAATAAGCGCTAAATATTCATTCGTACGCATCTTTCTTGCTGTAGATACTGCAAGGAAGAATGGTAAAAAGTAGAAGACACTGTCTCCAATTGCATTCAGAACCATGTACGTATCGCTTTGATCAGAGAGCCAGCCTGCTGTCACAAATAACGCATTAAAACCTTTTAATAACCCCGCTCCCGCAAGCGCCGGAAGAATAGGTGTGAAAATCCCGGAAATAAAGTCCATGATTAAAGATACGATGCTTTGTTTCTCCCCAGACTTTTCCCCCTCACCACTTTCACCAACTAATGATTCTACCTCAGCAAATACGTCTGACACATGATTACCGATGATGACTTGGAACTGGTCACCAGAAAATTGTGCCCCCATCACACCATCAATATTTTTAATTTCCTCCATTTTCACTTTATCTTTGTTATTGAGATTGAAGCGAAGTCTTGTAACACAATGCCATGCTTGATCGACATTTTCCGCTCCGCCAATTTTGTCTACAACTTGTTTTGCAACTTCTTTATGTGAAGCCATTCTATTTCCTCCTCTTTCTCGTTCTACCGGTCTCTGAGCTAAGCAGCTGTTATATTCATTTGTTTTTCGCCAAAAAAAATACCCAAACAGAGACCAGTGCTTTGAGCACTCAGTCTGTTTGGGTAATGCCTAATCTATATTAGTAACAATCCACAAGGATACTATTCATTTTTTTGACGATTCGTTACGCGCCATACATGCAGCGTTAAATACAGCATTTCATTCGATGAAAGTGTCCATCCGTATTTCTGCTTCAATAGCGCCGCAATTTTTTCGACTGCCTGATAAGCTTTTTCATACTTGGTTTTGACCACTTCTAAAAGGGTCTTGTCCATTTCTTCTCCATCTACCGGATCTTGCTTATACTGGCGAATGAAGAAATATCGCAAATGGGTAATAAATCGAGTGTAATTCAGTGATTCTTCATCAAGCTTAAGTTGAAAATGGTACTGCACTACTTCAATAATGCGGTTGATCACTTCTGTCATTTTTAGTGTTTCTTCGATTTTCGTCTTTTTCGTCTGTTGACCGTTTACAAAATGATAGGTTAAAAATGTTTCTTCACTTTTAGGTAACAGTAAATCAAGACGGTCGAACACCAAACGAATGGCATCTTTAGCCACATGGAATTCTTTCGGGTATAGATTCTTTACTTCCCAACGGTTCGTATCCGCATAATCAATATTTTCGTGCGCCCGCTTGACAGCAAAATTCAAATGATCAGCAAGGGTCAAATAAATATTATTATTAAAAGTAACATCAAGCTGCGATTCCGCATTTTTAATGATTTCAACCGAAACATCCAACACTTCCGAATCCATTTCTTTCAACACTTGCAGCAATGGTCTTCGTGTATTCGACTGTTCCGCCACAAACTTACGGCGAATACTGGAATCCTCAACTGGATCCCCTTTCTTTTTTTGGAAACCGACACCCGTACCCATTACAATCCACTCAAGCCCAGAGGAATCTTCGACTAAAGCCACATTGTTATTAAAGGCTTTAATAAACTTCAAAGGGCATTCCTCCATCTTCCAGAACGCATTCTAAAACATACGGAAGTGTATTATAAAACATGGTAATGCCTGATCGCGTCAGTAACAATCCATTCTTCATGAAAACGTTAATGGATAAAATGTATCACGTTCTATTAACCTTGTCAAATAGTATTTAGGTATATGGTTGGTTATATTTTGACTATATTTATGGTATTGTTCCGTCATTTTTTATCGATTGCGAGGCCGTTTAACCAATCATACAGACACCTCCATTCATATACTGGTACTAATGAAATATTCATACACACTGGAGGTGAGAACTTTGTACAATCAAAACCATATAAGAAAACCTAAATTGTGTATATTTCCTGGTTATCGCTGGTGCGGACCTGGATGCAGTGGTCCGGGTGCACCAATTAACGAAGCAGATGCCGCCTGCAAAGCACATGATGAATGTTACCTTTATTCTGGTGATCGCTGTGCATGTGACGAAGCATTCATTCAGCGGCTTAGCTACTTAGCAAGCAAACCTACCGAAGAAGGTCATCATGCCCGGGTTATGCTGCGGTATATGAAAGTGCAACGGGTATTTACTTGCGGATTTTAACAATAGGCTCAAAGTCCATCTTTTAAAAACACTCATAGAACATAATCCAGTTCTATGAGTGTTTAATATTACTCTTTAAATTTCACTAATCGCAGTGCATTTAAGATAACAATCAACGCTGCTCCGGTATCACTCAACACCGCCATCCACAGTGTGAGCCATCCTGGAAAAATAAGCACGAAAGCAATCAGCTTCACGATTAAGGAAAACCAAATATTTTGTTTAATAATGGTTAGGGCTTTTTTGCTTAATTTCATTGTATGCGGCAGCTTCTCTAAGTTATCAGCCATGAGTACAATATCTGCTGTTTCCATTGCCGTATCAGTTCCGGCACCACCCATGGCGATGCCTAAGTCAGCAGTTGCTAATGCAGGAGCATCGTTAATGCCATCACCGACCATCGCAACATCATAGCCTTCTGACCGTAATTGTTTAATAACGCTCACTTTGTCCTCTGGCATTAATTCAGCAAAGTAGCGTGTCACATTTGCCTCGCCCGCTATTCTTTTTGCTGTACCTTGATTATCTCCTGTTAACATAACCACTTCGTCTACACCAGCACCTTGCAATCCTTTCAAGGCACTTACCGTTGTATGGCGAAGGTTATCGGATACAGCGATGATACCAGTGATTTCCATTGCTGTTCCGATAATCACAACTGTTTTTCCTTGATTTTGCAAATGCTGTAACTCTTTTTTCACAGTATCTAACGGAACGTTCATTTCTTCAAACAGCTTCAGGTTCCCTGCAAAATAAAGCTCTCCATCAATTGTGGCCTGCACACCTTTACCGGTAATCGTCTTGAATAATTCACCTTGTTTAACCTGAACTTCCTTTTCCTTGGCATACGCTACGATTGTTTTTGCAATAGGATGCGTCGAGTAATTTTCTAAGGTGAAAGCAATCGATAGCAGCTCTTGTTCGGTTGTGGCGATCCTTTTCACATCAGAGACAACTGGTTTTCCTTCCGTCAATGTACCCGTTTTGTCGAAGGCGATTGCTTTAATTGCTCCAGCTTTTTCTAAAAACGTTCCACCTTTTATCAATACGCCGTTTTTGGCTGCATTACCGATCGCAGAAACAATGGCAACCGGCGTAGAAATAACTAATGCACATGGACATGCTACAACTAGTAACGCAAGGCCTTTATATCCCCATTCGCCCCAGCTGCCAAGCCCAAATAATGGCGGTAACACAATCACTGCTAAGGCTAAAGCAAAAACAATCGGCGTATAAATGTTGGCAAACTTATCGATAAATGCTTGAGTAGGTGCCTTTTGTTCTTGAGCTTCTTCCACCAGGTGAATGATCTTGGCGATCGCCGTATCTTCCACAAGCTTCGTGACTCTTACTTCAATTGAACCACTTTCATTTATCGTACCAGCATAAACACTATCTCCACTGTTTTTGTCTACCGGAATCGATTCACCGGTAATCGGGGCCTGATTCACACTTGTTTCGCCATCTGTAATGTCACCATCTAATGGGATACGATCACCTGGTTTGACAACCACAACCTCTCCCACACGAATATCTTCTACAGGCTTCTGCTTTAATTCAGAACCGACTTTGATCCAGGCTTCTGCTGGCGCGAGTTCCATTAAGCTTTGAATTGATTTTCTCGTTTTTTCGATCGATTGATTTTGAAGGGCTGTACCTAATGCAAACAACCAGACAACGGTTGCTCCCTCAAACCATTCACCTATCAACGCTGCACCGATTACCGCAGATGACATCAGAACATTCATATCCAACGAGCGACTTTTCACAGCAAAAAAAGCACTTTTGACAGGCTTATAGCCACTGATTACCATCGCAATCGCATATAAAAAGTTTGAGATAATTGGCGACAAGGTCGTAAAAGAACCGATAAAACCTAGCGCGATTACGATTCCAGAAAAAATGATTGGCCTATATTCATTTTGTGATTTAACTTCCGTCGCCTTAGCACCAGTCTCTAACGGAATAGCTTTGTAACCAATTTTATTTACTTCGGTAACAATGTCTTCTATGCTTGTTTGATGGTTAACCTTTATTTTTCCTGTTGAAAAACTGACACTCGCACTTGCCACCCCAGAAACACCATTTAAGTGTTTTTCTATACTTTGAGCGCAGCCGCCGCAATCCATTCCTTCGACACGATATATTTTTATGTTTTTGTTGTTATTTATCGGTTCAGCACTAAAGCCTAGCTTCTGCACAACCTCTTCAACCTCATCAAACAAAAAGGAATCCTGGCCAACAACTTTTAGCTTTCCAGTATTATAATGAACAGTTGCCTTCTCAATACCATCTACATCATACAACCCTTTTTCTATTGATAGAGCGCAAGAAGGACAGTCCATTCCAGAAATACGGTATTCCTGTAGCTCGCCTTGGACATTTTGCTCAGCTGGCACAGACTGCTCGGAATCGTTGCCACAACTAGTTGATTTTTCAATAGTTTCCGAACTGCTGCAGCACGAATCTGTTTGTTTCGAATCTTGGACTGAATTACTGCAGCATGCTGTTTTCTCGATACTGGCTTTATCTGTCATTAACACTCACTACCTGCAATGTGATTTTCACAGGTTTCCACGTCTTGTTGAATGTCCATCAATACATCATCAAACATGGATAATAAATCCCGCACCTGCTGATTTCCCAAACTGTAATACATATATTTACCTTGTTGTCTGCCAACAATAATTCCACAGCCTTTCAAGCAGGCAAGGTGTTGTGAAATATTCGACTGGTTCCCATCAATATCCTCCACAATTTGCGAGACCGTTTTTTCTGTGTTTTTTATACATTCCAGAATTTGAATGCGTGTTTTATGAGAAAATCCGTGTAAAAATTTTATTTTTGTATCGACATCAATCGTTAGCATTAGTGTTTCCCCCTAATATATTCGATTATACTAATATGTTTGTTGTTATCATATTAGCAAGGACTAATATGTGTGTCAATGCATTAGTTTGTCAGAATGGGACATAAAAATAAATTAGCTTGTAAAACCGAGCAATATTAAGACTTAATATATTTTTTAGCATGCCGCGAAGTGCTCACAATTCGCTGAGACTTATGGAATTAGATGTTGGCAAGGGCAAATAGAGGGGGGTTGTTCCGGGTGGAGCGTTCTTTCGGACAATATGTGCCTGAAATGAAGGCGTTTTGTCCGAGTGCAGTGCTCTTTCGGACAATATGTGCTCGAATTAAAGCTGAATTGTCCGATTGAATCGTTCGTCGCCCAAAAGCTTTTATGAAACAGAAACAAAAGGTCTTGGCAATCTGTCATGATCAAAAACTTTTTTTGTAGCGAAAGGCGTTCGTATTAAAAGCTTGCCGAATTGAAATATAGTAAATAAAAAAACGAACGGAGATGAATGTTATGTAAATACATCGAATTTCTCGTTCGTTTTTTCATGAGCTTATACTTTTTGTCCCAGCATCATTCTTATCACTGATTTTGCAAATGCTGGTTCAATATTTCACTTGTATTTTTTATCGTATGTTGATCAACAATTTTAAAAACTAAACCGTCTTTAAATTGTGTCTGTATCCCATCTATTATATCCAACCTCAACAGTACCGACATCATCTTTCACTGCCTGTAGTTCTTCCAATGTAACGCTTGGTATATTTGTCTCCCTTTCATTCAGAAGTGTCTGAATATCAGAAAAGCTTGGTTCCTTGTTGATCATTTGATTTCTATCAATCTCTAATCGTGAATGTAGTTTCTCTTCAGGAACAACGGCATAATAATCAATGGGTACCTGAAAGAAATGAGATACTGTTTGCATAACTGGTCCAATAGTTGAATTGTATACAGAGGCGTGCAGCAGCTTAGCCTTGACAATTACTTCTCCTTGAGAATTGAAGATCTCTACATATATATCTCTCGGCATCATATCTTTAGCTGTTTCTTGATCCATCACATAATGAAAAGCTAATCGCACTAAATCATCACCATGTTGCTTCCAATAGCACCTCTTTTTCTCTCCGCTCCATAGCTACTCTCTTTTCTATACCTTATAAGAAACTGCGAAATCGCCCTTTTGACGATGCTAAAGCAATTAAAGTTTCAATTTAATTTTTAAAATTTTTCTCTATTATCATCTGACTAATCCACTATTTGGTAAAATGAGATATACTAAATATAGAAAGGAATGAAAAGCATGCAGTTAACTACCAGAAAAATAAATAAAGATACCGCCAACCTAATTTTGGATTGGCAATACCAAGCACCATATGATTTTTATAATAATGAGAATAATGAAGAAACTAGAAGTGAATTCCTAGATGGTTCCTATCAAGCTGTTTTTACCGATTCTGGTGAGTTATTCGGATTTTTCTGCACAGGACCGAATGCTCAGATACCTGTTGCTGGAAAATTAGGGTTATACCGCGAATCAATGATTGATGTTGGGCTTGGAATGAACCCATTCTATGCAGGTAGTGGACACGGCTATGCATTTTGCTCTTTTATTCTTCAATGCATACGAAAGCAAAATAAAAAATTGCCATTACGCTTATCTGTTGCAACTTTTAATAAAAGAGCGATTCATTTGTACGAGCAACTCGGATTCGCGGAACAGCATTCTTTTAATACGGATGCTGCAACATTTATTACGATGGTGAAAGTGTAACCTTTCACCTCTCTCTACAATATTATTTCCCCTCTACAAAACCATTTTAGTAATAATCAGGTAACACTTTTATTTAACCAACCTAAAAACCCCAAAAATACATACTAAATACCTAAATCTATAATACTAGAAAACAGGAGAATAAGCTTATAAAAATAGCAAACGTTATCATCTATTGCTTTTTATGTAAAAACATTCCATCAAAACAATACAAAAAGACTAAATGAACATCATCAAATATGATGATAGACCTATTACCTGCTAATTATTATAAATTTCTTGTCGATATAAGGCATGTGTAATTTTGGGAGGTGAAACTATATTGGTTAGCTTAGCTACTAATTTAGTAAAAGTTATAAAACAATTAGGCTGTGAACAGGCATTCGGAATTCCGGGAAAACCCATTACGCCGTTAATTATGGAAATGGAAAACCAAGGTATTAACTTTGTGCTTTCTCGGCATGAATGTGGAGCAGGTTACATGGCAACAGGATATGCATTGCAGAATCAATCTCTTGGCGTTGCTCTTGGTACATCTGGCCCCGGGGGAACGAACTTGCTTACTGCAGCTGGACAAGCCAAAGCATTTAATGCGCCGGTATTATTCATCACAGGCCATCCGCCTTTAGGAGAAAGTGGAAAAGCACTTGGACAGGATTCTAGTATGTTTGGAACTGACCTTGTTGAACTATTTAAACCACTGACGCTTTTTAGTGCCAAAGTAGAAGATGCTACACTACTATCCAGTTACTTACAACATGCACTTCAAAAGGCACTCACTGGAAAAATGGGGCCTGTCCACCTATCTATTCCACTTGATATATTGACACAGGAAGTACCTGACTTAGACATGCCAAATTGGCAAATAGCGGATAATCCTATCTCCGCTAACTTAAGCCAAGTAAAGCAATTATTATCAACAGCTCAGAAGCCCGTCATTTTAGTAGGTAAAGGAGCACATCGCTCTAAAGCCTATCAGGAGCTCCAAACTTTTGCAGAAGACTGGCAGATACCTGTCATGACTACACCTGGTGGCAAAGGCGCCTTTCCAACGCATCACCCGTTATCCCTTGGCAGCTTCGGCCTGGGAGGAACAGCTGCAGCGGAAACTTATATCGAAGACGGCATTGACATCATGATTGTAATCGGAACCCGTTTATCGGACATGTCAACTGCAGGTCTAAGTCCGAATCTTTATCCTAAACACATCATTCAATTTGATCAAGAGGAAGTCTTTGTAGGTAAAACAATCTTAGTTGACACGCTGCTTGTCAAAGGAGATGCGAAGCAAAATTTATCTAAACTCATCTCGCAATATGCTCCTGATCAACCTGTACACAAACGTAACCTTACGGCTTATTGGGTAGAGGAAAACAAAGCAAGAGAATTAATCGCAAAGAATGAACCGAATAACAATCGGCTCTCCACAGCAACTGTCATGTTACATCTAAGAGATTTCTTACCACCTGACACAGTTGTTTTTGGTGATGATGGCAGTCACACATTCTATGGCATTAAGTATTTCGACACCTTAAAACCTGGTACCTTTTATTTTGACGATGTCTTTGGTGCTATGGGGCACGGACTTGGATTAGCTATTGGTGCTTCTTTAGTCAAACAGGATCAACCTATTGTCTCTTTTGTTGGAGATGGTTGTTTCATGATGCACGGAATGGAGCTTTCGGCCGCTGTCGATCAACAAGCAAATATTACGTTCGTCGTGTTTAATAATGGCATGCTCGATATGGTAGACAAAGGAATGAAAGTTGGCCTCGGCAAAGCGGCAGGTACAACTTACCAATATGGTATCGACGCTACTCAATTTGGTGTCTCAATAGGTATGGAAAGCATCCGATGTCACAGTATTCATGAATTAGAAGCAGCTATTAAACAAGCGATAGAAACAGATGGACCGTCTATTGTCGAAGTTTTTACACGTCAGGATGAGGTACCGCCTACGTTGAAGAGAGGTTAATTATCCAAAAGGAGTGATCAATGTGAATAAGCAAGAATTAGGTTGGAAAAAAGTTGATGAATTGGGTGGGACAAGAGGTATTAAAGCCATCAAGGCGATGGAAGATGCTTCTCCTCGTCTAGCAAGACTTGCCTTAGAGTTTGGCTATGCGGATGTGTATGAAAATGACAATTTAGATGTAAAGCAGAGGGCACTTGTGACACTATCATCACTAATTTCGCAAGGTGATGCTGGCAGAGGACTTCACTATCATTTTTATGCTGCTTTAAACGTTGGGTTAAAGCAAGAGGAAGTATTAGAAGTGATCAATCATTGCAGTGCATATGTTGGTTTCCCTAAAGCAATTCATGCATTGCATATATTCCAGGAAGTAGCCGAAGAATTCGAAAATAATAACTAGGAGGAAAAAAAAATGAGCACGTATGAATCGAAAGAATATAAAGATGTGTTTTATTTCAAATACAAGGTAATGGCAAGTACGGTGGAGCAAGCTAAACAAGAGGCTAATTATGTACGTACACAACTGCAAAAGCCGCATATTAAGAAATTCTTAAATGACAACAGTTTAATTCAAACCGTTGCCAAACCTGAAGTAAATGAAGTATGGGGCCAATTAATGCAAGACGTTGCAAACCATGTTGAAAAGAACGCAACGATCGCACCCAACGTTACATTAAAAATGCAATTAAATCGCCTATCACGTTCAGCTGGAACAAAAGACAGTGTCAAAGCATTTACTACATTGGAGGAAGCTTCAAAATTCCTTGGTGTAGAAGAAATGGAAGCTTTATAAGGTAGTGTAATGATGAAAATAAGAGATAATATAATGAAAGGCAACCAGATTTTAATCTTTTATACCTTACTCATTGCTATTCTTTCGATGGCCATGATGGTCCTTGTCCTGGACTTTTTCTCTTTTGCTATAACCAGTATGTATTTTGTAATTAGCGTCATTTCCGTGCTTGTATTAGCTACAGGACTGGCCATGCTGTTGTTAAAATGGAAGCCACTTGCTTCTAAGGAAGATCATTTAGCAGAAGAAACTGTAACAAATGGGTCTGAGATGGATGACGATACAAAAGAGCTTTCTTCAAAAACAGCAGCAGCAGCGATGCAATTACAGTCTACAACTAAAGAGACAAGTGATGCTATCTCAGAAATCTCAACTACCATGCAGGACATGGCTTCAGGGGTCGATACACAAGCCAATGAAATACAGGAAGCAAATCAAACGTCTGGACAAATTTTCTTTAGCCTCAAAGAGATTGAGGAGAGTTTTAATTTTGTTTCGGAAATATCTGCACAGGCGATAGAACAATCCAGAAATGGCGATGAAGCTGTAGTGAAGATCATGAACCAAATGGAGCTTATTGGTGATCAAGTCAATCAATCTATTGAAGTGGTTCATCAATTAGATCAAAAAACAAATCAGGTTGGCGATATTTTGTCGTTGATTACGGACATTTCTAATCAGACAAATCTATTAGCACTTAACGCAGCAATTGAAGCAGCTCGCGCAGGAGAACACGGACAAGGATTCTCTGTTGTTGCTGATGAGGTAAGAAAATTAGCTGAACAAACGAACAATGCAACCAATCAAACTCAAGGATTGATCCAAGAAATTCAAGCAGGTACAGCGGAAGTGACGAACGTTATTTCTAAAGGGGGACAATCGATAAAAGATGGTGCAGCCCTTAATGAAAATGTAAAGGAAGTCTTCCACGAAATTGCTGAAAATATTGATGAAGTGGACGAATTCATCCAAGACCTAAAATCAGCCATATTTGATGTAACCAACAACATGCACCAAATGTCTACTTCGATGACAAAAGTGTCCGAAGAAGTAACTGGATCTAATGCCAATATCGAAAACGTGGTGGCTGTTATAGAAGAATTAAATGCCTCTATGCAGGAAGTCTCAAGTTCGGCACACATTCTTTCAGATATAGCAAACACGTTAGATGAGAAAGTTAACTAAATATAAATATGAAAAAGTTTTGTGTGATTGGTCTTGCTTTAAAGTGAGGATCAGTTATGCAAGACTTTTTATTTTTTCACACCACTACTAGCATATATTTTATGTTAGTGAGAAATTTTGTCAATCACTATATTGTAATATTTGTAATTTTCATGCTATACTAAACTATATTGTATTACAACCTAGTTTGACATCTAAACACAGACATCTAAACACAAGGAGGAAATGGATTGTCTTCAACTCAAATTCTAAAAGGTATTCTTGAAGGTTGCCTCCTCTCCATTATCGCAAAGGGAGAAATTTACGGATATGAAATGACGGAAAAACTTAATAGTTATGGTTTTACTATGGTGAG
This sequence comes from Gracilibacillus caseinilyticus, assembly GCF_022919115.1. Taxonomy (NCBI): domain Bacteria; kingdom Bacillati; phylum Bacillota; class Bacilli; order Caryophanales; family Bacillaceae; genus Gracilibacillus; species Gracilibacillus caseinilyticus. The sequence goes on from NZ_CP095072.1 coordinate 439,422, forward strand.
TGAAGGCAGCATTTATCCCTTATTACTACGAATGAAAAAAGAAGAACTGGTAGCTACTCATCATAAGAAGATTCCATCAGGTGGACCAAAGCGGAAATACTACACGTTAACTCCAAAGGGCGAAGATGAATTGAAAGAATTTAAGCAAAAATGGAGCGCGATCTCTGAAAGTGTCCATGAATTATTAGGGAAGGAAGGATGAATTTTAATATGAAACTTTCTGCTAAAAGTACAGATTTTTTAGAAAACCTGAGATTGTATTTGTTTTCAAGCGGAAAAAACACGAATGAAAGCGATGAAATTATTGAAGAATTAGAAAGTCACTTATACGAGGCAGAAAAAGCGGGAAAAAATGTAGATGACATCATTAGCATGTCACCAAAAGCATTTATGGAGCAAATCGCAGATGAAGTCCCCTTTGATTTACTAAATCTGTTGAAGTATGTTCCGATTATTTTTCTTGGAGGATTCTCTTATATACTCTTAGGTCAAGTGATCATAGGCGACGTCTCCTACTCTATCATTCAACTTATTGGCTATCCTTTGATTTTGTTAAGTTTTTTATTAATCACTTCCGTCCTATTTAGAATGATCGCAAGTAGAAATCTGACACAAGTAACAGAATGGCTATTGATCTCACTTCCTGGTATTTTGGTGATTTCCTTTTTTATCGGATTACATTATTTAAATGACTATGTTCATTCACCCGTTATACTCTTTGGAGATAGCGCTGCTATTGTCACCGCTATTCTGGCAATTTGTATATTGATTGCAATTGCTTTATGGAGTAAGACATGGTTTTCCATTATCATTCCGATTATATTATTTTTACCAGAAGCGGCTGTACGAATGACAGCTTTTCCTGAGAATACGAAATTAATTATAACTAGTGTCCTTACTTTCGTATTGTTATATATTATAACGGTAACTACTACCCGAAAAAAGAAAGGTTGATTAATCTGCTACAGCAACAATGGGGATATAAAGACTTTGTCATTAACACTACCAAAGAAGAGTTAGATATCGATACAGTCCACCAATTTCTAAGTAAAGAATCGTATATTGGGCGCAAGGCATCGCAATTGAAGATGTCAAAAAAACCGATTGATCATACAACATTATGCTTTGGCATGTATCATATAAATAAAGATATGAGCTAGAAAAGAAGATTGATTGGTTTTACCAGGGTGATTTCGGATTACATGCTGTTACAAAAGCAAATATTCATGGCTTTAACAAACTGTATCTCACCACAGACCAGGAAGACTACTATGAGAAAATCGGCTGGACCTTTCTTGAGAATGCTTATATGATTTATGGATCTTCATCCAAAGTGTATAAGAAACAAACAGATATCACGAATACTATAATCCACAAATCACAAAATCCTTTTTGGTAATTCCCAAGTAAACCATCTGCCATGCCCATCCGTCTGCCCAATTCTTTTAACATACTCTGTTCCATCTACATAATACTGAAGGTGTAAATCTCTATCTTCTATGTTGTTATAAATGTGGAATATTTCTCTGTTTTCGCCAATCATTTTCACATGATGAAGCAGCTTATTTACTGCATCTTCAGGCATTTGGTTGGCCACATGGGTATGGAAAACACAAATACAATAATCGTTTGAAATATTTTCAGTTAGGTTCGGAAGCAGCTCTACTCCATCACCATCAATTAATGTCAAATGGTTCTCTTTTACACACCGTGATGCTTTTTGAAATAATACTCGTCTTTCGTGATGCTCTGGCCAAATCAAGGCATTCAGCCAAAGATATTCTGTCTCTTTCTTTAAATCAACCGTATGTAAATCCACTCCGATCCTATTGGCTACAGGAGGTATATTGTCTTTAAGAAACGGCATTTTTCCTTTTTTTATAATAGAGTACAGATGCACGTCAGCATTTCTATTTCCATAGATTTCATTTGAACCATAAGAATAGCTGTATTTATCCCAAAGCAATTGCAAGCCAGCGCTTGTCCCTATTTCTATTTGAGCTAACGGTTTATGAACAGTATCAAAAATATACTGAAATACAGGAAACAGATAGGCACAGCGTCTTACTTCATTGGTTTGTACTAATTTGTTCTGTATCATGTCTTTAATTTCGGAAGAATGATTCAAGCAGAAATCTTTAAAATATGGGAAAGAATCTCTTACACTACTTGGATTATCAACAATACTCGGATAAAATTCTTTAAGTTTATGATCCTTTCCTGTTAATAACAAAAAATGTACAGCGCCAAATAATAAATTCGGAATGGGTTGACCTTGTTTCGCATGAGATGCTAAAGCTATCAACTCCGAATCATCAGCAATTTTCAAGGATAAATATTCATATAAAGGGCTTGAACCTGTACATTCCCTTTCGGCAAAGGTTCTAAATACTTTTGATAGCTGCGATACTGACATCCTTCCCACTCCTTATCTATTTGATAATTTCATTTACTCTATCTCTGAATTGCACATGGTCAAGGTGCTACCAATTCGACCTTTATTCTGTCTGGATCCTCGAAATAAACGGCGTAATGATCATTTCCACCTGCAAAGGGATGCTTATCTGTGTAAAGGATTTTCAAACCTTTTTGTTCCAGCTGTCTTGTCATGTCATCTACATGTTGACGGGAACTTGCGTGGAATGCTAAATGGTTTAGACCTACTCGGCATCTATGATAGGAAATGTCCATAAACCTTTCTTCTGCTTGCACAAAAACAATATAGGTCCCTCCCATTTTCCAACTGTGTCCACTATCCCACGATTGGAATGATTCATATCCTAATTCCTCTAAAAACCAGCCCCAAAAGGTAAGGGAACTTTTTAAATCGGATACATATAGTTCATTATGGTGAATTAGTCCTCTTGACATTACGTTACATCCTCTCAAATCTGTAAATCACCTTATGAGTCAGGGTACATTTATTTAAACACTCCCAAGAAAGAACGCCACCCTCAGTGCTTACCTTCGTTTATATTTCTATTTCGCGCAACTCCCCAAACTACTATCCCTAATAGCAATAATGCAACGAAAACAAATAGGGAAACCTTTACTATTTTTTCACCAAGCTCCTTACACAATTAATCACAATAATTTTAACATAAATTACCATCCGCGGGATACAAAAAAAGATGAACCACAAAAATAGTTCATCTCTTAACAATTATGACATGCATTTTCGTAACATTATTTCACCGCTTTACTCACTTTCAATTTCTTCCCTTTCACCGTCGTATGCTCCATAGCTTCCAGCACTAATGAACCTTTACCATTCAAAATATCCACATAAGACCAATTGTCTTTGATTGTAATAATGCCGATATCATCAGCCGTTACATTTGGGATGTTGGATATCGTACCTACAAGGTCCATGGCACGTATTTTTTTCTTTTTACCACCATTAAAGTGCAGTTTCATAATATCCTGGTTGATTCTTGCTGTTTTATTATTTTTCACAATACGTGGTGCAGCCATTTTTTCCATAAATGCCGGCTTTAATTCGCTCACTTCTTTTGTTGACGGGGCTTCTTTTCTTTCAATCACAAAACCGATATAACGTTCAATGCTTGCGACATATTTTTCCTCATATCTATCCGCAAAAGTTATTGCTTGTCCTTGTTTACCTGCACGGCCGGTTCTGCCTGTCCGATGTACGTAGCTGTCTTTTTTGATTGGCACATCAAAATTAATAACAAGTGATACGTTATCGACATCAATTCCTCTTGCTGCTACATCTGTTGCCACAAGATAGCGAAACTGACCCGTTTTAAAGCCCTCCATCACAGAGAAACGCCGATCTTGCTCCAAGCCTCCATGAATCTGTTCACACGTGTATCCAGATTCTTGCAGTTCTGTACTCACTTCATCTACATGCTCCTGCGTGTTACAAAAAATGATACAACTATCAGGATTCTCAACAGTTGTAACGTCTTTTAGCAGTGACAGTTTCTCTGATTGTTTCACTTCATACAGATCATGCTGAATCATTTTCGTTGTCATTTCTGTTTTAATTTTTATTTTCGACGGATTATCCATATATTGCTCACAGAGTTGCTCGATTGCTTGTGGTATTGTAGCCGAGTATAACATCGTGACGCGCTCAGAAGGTACTTGTTGGATAATTGCCTCTACTTCATCAATAAATCCCATCTTTAACATTTCATCTGCTTCATCGATGACTAGATATTTTACCTGATCGAGCTGCAACGTACCTTGACGAATATGGTCCATTATACGTCCTGGCGTTCCTACTACCACATGTGTTTTTTGCTTCAATTCTTCCTTTTGAAAAGTAAAAGGCTCCCTGCCATACAACGCCAATGCTTTAATCCGTTTGAATCTGCCAATATTGGTAATGTCTTCACGAACTTGAGCAGCCAGTTCTCTCGTAGGAGCTAACACTAATGCTTGCGGACTATTATCTTCCCAAGCAACTTTTTCACAGATCGGAATAGCAAAAGCAGCTGTTTTTCCACTGCCTGTTTGGGAATGGACGATTAGATCCTGATTTTCCAGTGCACGTGGAATTACTTCATTTTGAACGTCAGTAGGCTCTGTATATTTTAATACGTCCAACGCTTTTTCTATTTCATTACTTAAGGAGAATTGTTGAAAAGTACTATTTTCCATTTGCTAACCTCATTTATCTTTAATTTACTTTATTAACGTAAGCATATCATTTATTCGGTGCTTAATCGATACAAATCAAAGCTATTCATGTCCTGGATTTGTATCGTTTAGGCTGGATGGATACAAAACATGGTTCTTCTTATGCATGATAGTATCGTTTATTAGGTAATGAATACAAATCTCACCTGTTGCAAACCAGATTTGTATCGTTTATCAATAATGAATACAAATCTCTATCCTTTCATTATGAATTTGTTTCCATTATTTAAACGAATAAAAAGGAAGCCTATCACTGGCTTCCTCCTAAACGTCACCGTACGTAACTAGTTATCCGTGTTTCGAGCAGACGATTTCGCTTTGCCTCTTCGTTGTTCAGCTGGCTTTTTGCCTTCACCGCGAATTTTTTTCTTTGGTGCGTAAGAGTCTTTAACCATGTAAGAAACCTCCGTTTTAGCATATTTTTCGCTTTTATGTTTACCTGGTTGATGAAAAAATATGCTCGATCAACTAAATGTTTCTCGAATAAACAAGCATCGCTATTCCTTCTGTTACAGTACTTTCTTCCATTTTTAATGAAAGCATTGGATTATCATCGGCAAATAATCTCGTTCCTTTACCAACAATCATCGGTATAATCCCAATAACATATTCTTCAATAACATCTGCTTTCATTAATATGTTACAGACACTCGCGCCACCAAAAACCCATATATTAGCCCCGTCTTCTTCTTTCAAAAAGCTGACAAGAGCAGTCAGGTCACCTGTATAGAACTCTACATTTTCTTCTTTAGGTTGTGCTGTGGAATGTGATAGTACGAATATTTTTTTGTCTGCAAATTCCTTCATCGCTTCAGGCGGAAGGTCATCATATGCTGTCTTACCCAAAATCATTGTATCGCATGAAGCTAAAAATGCTGAGAAGTCAAACTGCTTATCTGTATCATTGGAATGATCGCCATCTCCATGAATCCAGTCGAACTTATTGTTTTCATCTACAATTCTTCCATCAAGACTGATAGCTAAATTTAAGATAACTTTCCTCATTTTTATCCTCCTTCATCCGTTACTATGGATTTTTTAATCTAAAAAGAAAAAGGACTCCGCTTAAAGAGTCCTTTAATCATTAACCTTTTTGAACGTTAGTTGCTTGTGGTCCGCGTTGACCATCTTCTACATCAAAAGAAACTGCTTGACCTTCTTCTAATGTTTTAAATCCTTCACCCTGGATAGCTGAGAAGTGTACGAATAGATCGTCTCCACCTTCTACTTCGATAAAACCGAAACCTTTATCCGCATTGAACCATTTAACTGTACCTTGTTGCATATTTGTTTCCTCCTGCGTGGATCATCATTCCACTGTTTAATACTATTAATGCTCAATAAAGATAAAAGGTTAACTTCCTCTGTACCGAACCGAACAAAAATAATTCTCCTTTATAATAACAGATATTTATTTGAATAGCAAGTAAAATTTGTAAAATTAATTAACACCCAGGAAAGAAAAATAGATGAAATCACCCAATAAATGGTATAAAATATAGATGAAAGGCTTATTTATGATATCAATGTACAATTCCAATTGTTATTGTTATAATACATTAAGGAAATGCATATAATAAAAAACTCGCAGCGGCTACTGCGAGTTCCGGATAAGCGGTTCCATAAGTGGAGATCTGCTATCGACTGAATAGACCTCACCTGCTCACTTATCGGTTTAATAGGGAGGTCTATTTCCGCTTGATTATAGATACAATCAAAGCAAGTAATGCAATCAAGAAGGTACCAAAAGAAAATAGTACCATAAAACTTTCATACATATTCAAAAGCGTCACCCCCTCTTTTGTCAGGAGATTAGCCGACCTTCCCTAAAAGAACATTATCCTTTTTCCATTATATCACAATTCAATCGAACGCATATTCATTTTTTATAGATAGGAACTTTTGTATGAATTATGTTATAGTAGATGAATTACACAATAAACTTAACAGACAGGCGGGAAAAATTATGATCGAAATCAAATCCTCTCCTCTAAGTGATGGAGACTACACTAGAGGTGTCTTTGCTACACAAAACATAAAAAAGGGACAGTTGTTGCACGAAGCTCCTGTTCTTGCCTATAGAAATGAAGAACATCAACATATTGAAAAAACGTTGTTAGCTGATTATGCTTTTGAATATGGACTTCATCATTCGGCAATTTTACTGGGCTATGGCATGCTATTTAACCATTCCTATGAACCAAACGCTACGTACGAAATCAGCTTTGAAAATCACACCTTTAATTTCTTTGCCTACCGCGACATAAAGGCAGGAGAAGAAATCCTGATTAATTATAATGGCGACGTTGATGATAAAGAGCTTTTGTGGTTTGATCGTGATGATTCATAAAGACAGTTCTTGTATCGCCCACCCTCTTTTATCATTCATCAGACAAAAGCCCCGCATTTAATGCGAGGGCATTTTATTGTACCCTTATTCACCCTATTGTTAATAGTGAATCACATTTGCGGACGATTATGTAATCCTTACAATCCATAAGATACATTCACTGGCTGCTTTGGGCTGCTTGAATTATCTTTCGACCTTTATTCATATAATTGCTCAACGTATATAATGAAAAAGCACCTGCGAGAGGTGCTTTTTTCATGTTAAATCCAGCTCCATCCATCATTACGATGACATTTCTTTCTACTGCGACCGCGACTGCCATTGTTATTACTATTGCCATTATTTGTACTTGCAGGGCTAACACGTTGACAGTTTGGTGAATTCATATCACTACCACAATCATATTGCTCCACAACTGTCTCATTCACATCAGAATTCGAAACTGGATAATAATTTTCGCTTCTGACTACATTTCTATTTACATTTACTACTTCAGTTGGATAAACATTTCTGACAACACTGCGATTCGTTGTAACATTCCTTACTCGCTGAGTAGGATGTACAATCATTTTCTCTTGAATCGGAGAAACATTATTGTTTCTTCCGTTATTTCGAGAATTATTACAGCATCCCATAAGTTTTCCCCCCTTTTTAACCAACTACTATACAGTATGTTGTTAACAAGAGTTTGTCCTAGTCAAATATATTAAACCTAGCGAAAATGTGTTTTCATACTAAGGCAAGTAGCATGTTAATCGTTAAAAAATCAAATATATGAATTTATTAAATACTGTCCGTTATCTTTGAATAAGAAAAGACTATTTAAAGGTGGTAATGATTCATGAAACAAACAAAGAAGATATATGAGATTTAAAATCATTAACTGGTCCTTTTCCGGATTTTCATACAAAAAATATACCAGAATCGCCTTCAGATTTGTTCACAGATTGGTTGATCACTGCGATTGAAAAAGGAGTTCATGAACCTCATGCGATGACATTGTCTACCGTTGACGAAAAAGGGGCACCTGACGCCAGAATATTGATACTAAGAGATGTGGCCAATAATAAATGATATTTTGCAACGTCATCCACAAGCAAAAAAGGGGAACAACTGAGAATAAACCCAAAAGTCGCCTTAACATTTTATTAGTCGGAAATCGGCAGACAAATTCGGATACGTGGTGTAGCATCAGAAATGTCTGCAGAGGCAGGTTCAGAAGATTTCCTGGAAAGGTTGAGTGAGGCAAGTGCTCTAGCTTTGATTGGACATCAGAGTAAGGAAATGCTGCAACGTCAGATGTTAAATGATGCTTTATTGAAAACGAATGAATTAATAAAAGAAGTACCGATACCGTAAGCGCTAATTGGTAGTTGTACAAAGTCGCTGCGTACGAAGTTGAATTCTGGCAAGGGGATCCAGAACGAAAACACATCAGGGTTCAATATCAGCGTAACGGTAAGCATAGGGGACATCGTTTATTGTGGCCGTGAAATAACAGCTCCCTACTTTGCATTTGAAAATTATACAATCATATCCTGACTTACAAAAGATCACCTCCTGCTTTGCAAGCTGTACCATCCCAGTCCGAAAGTCTGCATTACCACATAACGATCAGTTAAAACGAGATCAACAATTTGACAAAAAAAGTTATTTATGCTATAATTTACAATTAAATGATTGTATCGTATAATAAGATTCTCCTGGCCAGGGGAATCTTATTTTTTTGTCATATAGGAGGAGCAAAGTATGAAGAAAAATGAATCAAGTTTAACTTCTTTAATATCGGCTTTTGGTCGAGCCTACCACAGTAAATATGATGACAACCCTAAGATTTTCGATGATTTTATTGCCAAAGATTTAATAACGGAAGAAGAATTTACAGATATACGCGAAAACATGACAAACGGCATTTCATTTTTCAATCAAGAAATCGCAAAGAAATATCAGGATCACCCGGATGAAATATTAAAATGGATTACACAAGTGCAGCTTTCTCCAACTCCGTTAGCGCGTAGTGCCTATTGTGAATATGTACTATTAAAAGAAATAACACTTGGCGTTAAACAGTACGTTATTCTGGGCGCTGGATTAGATTCATTCTGTTTCCGACACCCCGAATTAGGTGACAGCTTAGATATTATTGAAGTTGACTATCCAGCCACCCAAGACTTTAAAAAGAAAAGATTAGCAAATGCTAATTATCAAATTCCGGATAACCTTCATTTCGTATCAATGGATTTCACCAAAGAGGTTAGTAAGCTTATTGAAGAAAATTTGATGCCAAACAAAAAAACTTTCTTCAGCCTTTTAGGTGTTACGTACTATTTGTCAAAAGAAGAAATTGCTAACCTTATTAATAAATTGTTTGCCGAAGTTCCTTCAAGAAGTTCTATCGTATTTGATTATGCTGACGACAATCTATTTGAAGAAAAAGGTTTATCTAATCGAGTTGAGAATATGATTCAAATGGCTTCAGCTAGCGGCGAACCCATGAAATCTTGTTTTACTTTTAGTGAAATGGAAAAAATGTTAGAAAGTGCTAGCTTACTGATTTATGAACATTCATCTCCTGCTACGATTCATGATCAATTCTTTCAAAATCGTACAGATTATTTGTCTGCATTCGAAACCATTCACTACATTCATGCTGTAAAAAAATAAAATTTTCTAATCAATCTAACTTCCTTTAATATGGATTATGTAAAGTGGGACTGTATGTCAAAGTGGTAATTTTGACATGTTTTATCTGCTCAGCAAAGATCCGGAAATATCCTCCGCGCCCTGTGAAGCTCGCTCTGATCCCACTCCGCATATTTCCTGCGCTTAAGGAAGTGCTACAACGTATGGAATAGCTAAAAGCATTGGTGCTAAGCATTATGTTATTCATTCAAATGTTGTTATATATGCATACAGTCAATATGCTAACTCGTACAAAAGTTGTAGAATTCTTATCTTAGCGTAGACCAACCACGTAGACTCCCGCGGGACGTGCAGGTGCTGAAGATCCACTTTGTGACGTGCCTTCCTTCACAAAGTTAGCTTCAGCCGTGCCCCGCAGGACGCGAAGTGGTTGGTCGGAGCGGTATCATACAACTATAAACATTTCAAAATAACCTCTGCTAGACATAATCCATATTATAAATACCTATCTCAATCATAAGTAAAACTTTATGTGATTCGCCTTTGCTCAAAGAAAAAACGACTCTGAATTCGTAAATTGAATTCAGAGTCGTTTCAACCTAGCTACATTTCCTCATAACGATCAATCATTGATTCTCATAAATCCGTTGATCTGCAGCAGTTATCCATTCATATTGACGAAGCTTCATTTCGAACAAGGTGATTGGATTCAGGTATAGCTCAGGTCTCTCTCGCATTTCGCTTAGGGAACTTTTGTTTTCTTCTATCTCATCATAGGTTTCTGATAAGGTTTCATTTAATTCTTTATACGAATCCGTAAAGAACATGTTAATGTCGCGTTCGAGTGATTTTCCAAATATTTCGAATTGCTGCAGAAATTCATCCATAATGCCTTCGACAGTTTTGCTGTAATCTTTCCCTTCGACATACTGTTTATATTTGTGATGGATTGCTTCTTTATTTTTTGCTAATGCACCGACAAGCTTTCCAGCACTCTTCCATAAAAACGGTGAAATGTTAAGGTTGGTGATGAAAGTTGCATTCGTCAACTGGATGTTTTTCCTTGTCATCCGATCTATGTCGCGATGCCAATCATCGAGTACCCTCCTGTCGCATTCGAAATATATCTTATCTTCACCAAATAGCTCATTAAAACTCTCACTCATTTCACTCAAATACGTCCGGCTTTCATCGAGTTCTCTCTCGCTATCTGTGATCCATTCTTGAAGTTCCCTATATAAATCTGGTAAAACCTCGTCTTCTATATATTGATTAATTCGCTTATTGATTGTGTCGTTAAGCTCCGTATGAATGCTTCCAAGGTCACTGTCATCCTTAATGACTTCAGCACTTTGTTGTATCAATACCGGAAGCTCCTTCATCAAATTCTGTCTCCATTTCTGAATAATAGTACTATATGAAGATTTAATGCTTTGTACTGAATTATCTTCTATATCAGCTAACTGATTTTTGGTGCCTTTCAATTTAGTGACCTTCTCTTCATTCCATGTGATATTATCCATTAATAAATTTTCTACTTCTTCCCGTTTAACAAGTAAGAATTCAATGGATCTTTTAATATAATAGAGAATCTTAGCTGTACGCTCCTCTTCCAATCTATGGCCACTCTTTATCGAACTTACAAAAGCGGAAAATTCGTCCACTTGTGTTTTCTTATTATCATTTGCGGAAAAAATAAACGTTCTCGCATTTGGAAAATAAGCTTGAATTCTGGCAATGATTTTTTCAGTCCGTTCTACCGCTTCTTTACTATTGGTATTTCGGTCCATTTCACATAATAGAAAATGAATAGGTATATCAGGTGCCTGATCTTTCATTTTTACTGCCTTATCAAGCTCTTGACTGGTAAGATTCGAATCCCCATTCAACACAAACAGCAGACTGTCTGCTAAATGTAAATAATGATTGCCCTTACTTCTGAATATATCTGAATCAGTAAGCCCTGGCGCATCAATCAGAGTAAGCCTGTTTTCACTTAAAAATGATACAGGTATTTCGCATGAAATAAAGGCTTCCTGACTATTTGTCGCTTCTTTAAATTCGTGATGTTCCGCTATACTTCTTTCCTCGTCATGCGTAATAGCATGGATCTTCGCATTGTCCGCATCTTTGTAGAGAACAGTAGCATTAGTAGCATCGTCTGAGAGGTCATCGTTTAGCAATGTATTCACAAAAGATGACTGACCACTCGCCTCTGTCCCTGTAAGCATTATATGGTATTGATTCACATTCGTTAGTTCGTCCACCATCCATTTAAAACGTTTATCCAATGTCATCCCTTCATTCACTGACCATTTGATAATGGAATCAAAAAGCTTCACACTATCACTAATAGCATTTGGATAACGTGCAGACTGATTTAACAGGTTCTCTGCATGATCAACTGCAGCAGCTTCAAAATCAGATGGATTAATTTCACCCCAGGCTAATACAGCAGAAGCAACTAGCGCAGCATCTGAAGCTGTAGATACTTTCATCCAATTTATTAAATGACTAGGAACTAAATAAGAAAATTCTTTAATCAAGTAGTTTCCGTTCGTTAATTCAGAATATGTTTCCTTAAACTGATTTGAAAGCTTGTTCCATACATAGGAATATCCCGGTTCAGTGCTTAACAGAAGATTATTAATCTCTTCCATCCAGGCAAAATAAAAATCATTTTGTTTGTAACTATTCCAGAGTGCCAGTGATAGACTTTCAAAATGATTCTGATCAATATTAAATAAAACCATTAACACTTCACTAAAATCGCTTGGATTCATATTTGCAGTATGGCCCTGTTCTACATACTCTTCTAAAACAGCAAACCATGATAATGATTCTGTTCGCTTTGCCTCATTAACAGCAAGCGCAACAGCATTATTCCAATCTTGTTGTTCTCCGAAGAATACTCGTGCCATTTCAGTTACATCAGGATAGTCTGGATTTATATCTACCGCTTTCTTAATAGCAGCAACTGCCTTGGTGCGGTTGTCGAGCTGTATGTAGACTGAAAATAATTGCAGCAGTACTTCTGTCTGTAGCACCTCAGAATCTGTTTCCACCGCATTATAGATGTCCTCAGCAATCGCAAGTAAATTCATTTTTGCATGGGCATCCGCTATATTCTTCTGAGCCCATGGCTTTAATTCGTTCGATACATTTTCCCATTTGAAAACGGCCGCCTCAAAATCTTGATAGTGATAATAGACCTCTCCCTGAGCAAAACGTATATACGATACATCAGGCATTTCGTTTTGTTGCTCTGCTATATATAGTTCACTCAAAGCCTTGATTGGCTCCACATTTTGAATACCTTCAGTAAATGTATGATAATAGGATTTACTAATTAGTTGTTCTTCCATTGTCATCCTGTTCCTCCCTATTACCTAATTTTTAGTATAAATTATAGCAAAATAAAAACTATTTCTCTTACATTCTAACAAACATAAACTTACACAATGTTTCATTTTTCTATCAATTAGAATACAATTCTGTATCACTCCTAGAATGATAAATGATATACCCATATAATGAAAGAATCTCGCTTTTATACTTTGCAATTAGTCAAAAATATTTACACTTCCTGCTCTCTTTATTACGTTGATAAAAAAATGACTAAATTTTCTAAAAATTCAGTTTTTTGACAACTCTAAACAATTGATTATATGATATTAAAGAACAGAGGAGGTTGTAAGGTGTCAGACTTAAATAAACAGAAAATTGTGGAAAGTGTACCCCAAAAAGGCTTCTTTGGGCATCCAAAAGGCTTATTCACTCTTTTCTTCACGGAATTTTGGGAAAGATTTTCTTATTATGGAATGCGAGCAATTCTCGTATACTATATGTACTATGAAGTATCAAAAGGCGGATTAGGGATAGATGAAAATACTGCCTTAGCTATTATGTCTATTTATGGATCACTCGTATATATGTCGGGAATTATCGGCGGCTGGCTTGCAGACCGGATATTTGGTACATCCAGGGCTGTTTTTTATGGTGGAATACTAATTATGTTCGGTCATATTGCATTAGCTATACCTGGAAGTATATCGATGTTCTTTGTTTCCATGGTCTTAATCGTCATCGGTACAGGTTTACTCAAGCCTAACGTTTCAAGTGTTGTTGGAGACATATACCCTGAAGGTGATAATCGCCGTGATGCTGGTTTCAGTATCTTCTATATGGGGATTAACTTCGGAGGACTTATCGCGCCACTAATTGTTGGGGAAGTCGGTATGAAGCATGACTTTCACCTCGGCTTTAGTATAGCTGCAGTTGGGATGTTCTTTGGGTTATTAGTATTTGTGTTTACGAAAAAGAAAAACCTTGGATTAGCAGGAACAATCCCTCCAAATCCATTATCAGAGACGGAAAAGAAAAAAGTATTTTCAAGAATAGGCTTAAGTGCCGTTATTTTAGCTATCATTATTGCTATCACTATTTCAATGGGCATTCTAACTATTGAGACATTTGTTGGCCTTGTTGGTATTTTAGGTATTCTGATCCCAACGATTTATTTCGTTGTGATGTACCGCAGTCCAAAAACAACGGTAACAGAGCGTTCGAGAATCATTGCTTATATTCCATTATTTATTGCATCTGTCATGTTCTGGGCTATCCAGGAACAAGGAGCAACCATCTTGGCTCACTACGCAGATAATCGTACTAATCTGGAATTCTTAGGTTTCTCGATTTCTCCAGCTTGGTTTCAATCATTAAACCCATTATTTATTATCCTATTAGCACCAATATTTGCTGGACTTTGGGTAAAACTTGGGGATCGTCAGCCAAGTATTCCAAAGAAATTCTCACTTGGTTTGCTGTTTGCCGGTTTATCCTTTATGGTTATTCTTATACCGGGAACATTAACTGGCGAAGATGCATTAGTTAGTCCAATATGGCTTGTTCTAAGTTATTTCGTTGTCGTGCTTGGTGAGCTTTGCTTATCGCCAGTAGGGCTATCAGCTACAACAAAATTAGCACCTACGGCATTTTCAGCACAGACGATGAGTTTATGGTTCCTATCCAACGCAGCTGCGCAAGCTATTAACGCACAAATTGTAAGATTCTACACACCTGAAACAGAGACACTGTATTTCGGTGCAATTGGAGGGATCGCAATTCTTCTTGCGATCGTCCTATTCCTTATGTCGCCGAAAATTCAGGGCTACATGAAAGGTGTACGCTAAGACTTGGAATAATATATTTAATAAAAATCCATCTAGATTAGTCTAGATGGATTTTTCATTATTTTTTCAGAGCAAGAAAATTAATGTAATAAACCATACATAGACTTATTGGTTTATTTAATATTCTGTTCTATAATGAAAGTAATTTATGGAAATTGAAATATTTATCCATCAGAATCTTTTATATTAGAAAAACTCCATTCGCCTCGCCTTATAGCGAGTGCCAAAGTTTTTCTTATACTTGGTACCCTTTAAATTTTCACTACGTCGAACTACTTCTACGCTAAAATTTTATACTTACCTAACGTGTAAAAAAGGAGACTGCATTAAATGGAATCAATTAAACTTTTTTCAAAAGAATTTCATCAAAATCCGTACGATTACTACAAGAACATCCGCCCACATCAACCTTTCGCAAAAGTTAATATAGCGAATGAAAACTTTCATTCATGGATGGCTTTTTCTTACGAAGCTGCCACAGCAGTTCTAAAAGATGAGAGGTTTATTAAAGATATCCGAAACGTTTTTCCAGATGAGTTTACAGATGAAAATATGCCTCCTATCGGACAAAGCATGCTTTTTGTCGATCCTCCTGACCATCGTCGGCTGCGACAGTTAGTTCAGCGTGGCTTTACACCAAAGCATATTGCTAGATTAAGAGGAAGAATTGAAGAAATAGCCCGTGAAGAATCCTCCAAAATGGGAAATAAGCAGCAAGTAGATTTCATTCAAGCATATGCCTTCCCTATCCCGATTCGTGTGATCTGTGAATTATTAGGAGTCCCTACAGAAGATCAGCGTGACTTCCAACGTTGGTCAAATGTAATGGTAGACGTGAATGAGAATGACAAATATGAGCAATCCAATGCTGAATTCATGAATTATTTAGGTCGTTTGTTTGAACTTAAGCGACAATCTCCTCAAGAGGATTTATTATCTGAGTTAATTCATGTCGAAGAAGAGGAAGGCAAATTGACGACAAACGAATTATTTGGAGTCGTCATGCTGCTGATTGTGGCCGGTCATGAAACAACGGTCAATCTTATTTCAAATGGCCTGCTGGCACTGCTTACACATCCAGAACAGCTTGCCTTATTAAAAGAGGATCATTCACTAATTCCTCAGGCCATTGAAGAATTACTACGATTCAATGGCCCAGTAGAGTTCAGTACCGATCGCTGGGCACGAGAGTCCTTTCAATTCATGGGACAGCAAGTGAACAAAGGGGATCATGTTATTGTATCACTCGCTTCTGCTGATCACGATCAAAACATGGTGGATGCACCCGATATGTTAGATATCACCAGAGAAAAAAGCCCCCATTTAGCATTTGGTAAAGGTATCCACTACTGTTTAGGAGCTCCTTTAGCACGACTGGAAGCTGACATTGCCTTTCGTGTATTACTAGAGGAGTATCCGAATATCTCAATCGATGCAGACTTATCAGATTTAGAGTGGCGTCAGAGTTATATTATTCGTGGGTTGAAAGAATTGCCTGTTAGGTTGGTGTGAGAAGATTTTTTTAAAAGAATATAAAAAATGATGCTGGGACAAAAATATAAGCTTATGAAAAAACGAACGGAACGGGAAATCTGCTGTATTTACATAGCATTCATCTCCATTAGTTTTTTCACTATATTTCAATACAGCAAGATTTTAGTACAAACGCCTTTCGCTGCAAAAAAAGCTTTGATCATGGCAGATTGCCAGGAACTTTTGTTTCTGTTTCATAAAAACTTTTGGGCAACGAACGATCCAATCGGACAATTCAACTTCATTTCGAGCACATATTGTCCGAAAGAGTGCCCCACGCGGAACAACCAACACTATATATGCCCTGACCAACACCAGAATTTCATAAAGTCTCATCAAATGTCAGCACTTCTCGGCATACTGAAAAGGAGATTGAATCTTAATATTACCCGTGTAAAACAATAATAAACTTTCCCTAAATCAGCCCCCCCAAGCCCCATTCCACAGTTAAAATAAAGTTTTCTCATTTTGTTGCATAATGGAAAGAAGAGAAAGACGAGACAAGGAATGGACATGAAAAAAACCCCGAAATCGCAAATGTTTAGTTTTACGAAACCAGGGTCGGACTAGCAAGTGTTTATTTTAACTAGCAAGTTTATTTTTTAATTAGACACTTTCAAATCAATCTGCGCCACAGACTCCACATGTGTCGTCTGCGGAAACATATCCACCGGCTGCACTTCCTTCGTCTCATATCCGCCATCCTCTAAAACGCGTAAATCACGTGCTAATGTGGATGGGTTACAGGATACATAGACGATCCGTTTCGGCTTCATTGCAAGCATCGCTTCTAACAATGCCTGATCACAGCCTTTCCGAGGGGGGTCTACTACAATAACGTCTGGCTTCAAGCCTTGTGCCTGCCACCATGGCATTACTTTTTCGGCTTGGCCTACGAAGAATTCTGCATTATCGATATGATTTAATTTTGCATTATCTTTGGCATCACTGATCGCTTCTGAAACGACTTCGACACCGTATACTTTCTTCGCCTGTTTCGCCAGGAATAATGAAATCGTACCGATACCACAATACGCATCAATGACGATTTCATGGCCTTTCAAATCAGCATATTCCAAGGTTTTGTCATAGAGCTTTTTTGTTTGCGTTGGGTTAACTTGATAAAATGATTTGGCCGAAATCGCAAAACGGATGTCTCCGATCTCATCATAAATATACTCCTCTCCCCAAAGCACTTTTGTTTTCTTGCCTAGAATAACATTAGTGCGATCCGGATTTATGTTCTGTATAATTGATTTAATGTGTGGGTAATTTTTCGTTAATTCATCAATTAACGTGTCCAGGCCCATCACTTTCTCCGTACGTGTCACTAAGACCACCATTGTTTGCTCCGTCTCTTGACCGGAACGAACCATGATATGGCGAAGCACACCTCTATTTTTCTCTTCGTCATATGCAGGAATGCCGAGACGATCTGCAATCGAACGGACTGCTTCTACCATCCTGTCATTGACTTCATCCGTAATGATACAGCGATCCATATCATCGATAATGTCGTGGCTTCTTTTACGGTAAAAACCAGTAATTAATTCCCCGTTATTGGTTCCAACGGGAATCTGGACCTTATTACGATAGCGCCATGGGTCTTCCATACCAACCGTATCATGTATTGGTATTCCCTCAATATGCCCAATCTTTCTCAACGCGCTTTCTACTTGTTTGCGTTTCATGTCAAGCTGCATCTGATAGCTCATGTGCTGTAATTGACAGCCTCCGCACTTGTAATACACATTACAAGGAGGATCGACACGATCTTCACTCTCGGACGTCACATTTACTAAACGTCCG
Source organism: Gracilibacillus caseinilyticus (assembly GCF_022919115.1). Classification (NCBI taxonomy): domain Bacteria; kingdom Bacillati; phylum Bacillota; class Bacilli; order Caryophanales; family Bacillaceae; genus Gracilibacillus; species Gracilibacillus caseinilyticus. Next base: position 457,617 of record NZ_CP095072.1, read on the forward strand.
AATCCAAAATTCTTCTTCACCTTGATAACCTTCACTTCTGCCGTTTCTCCTGGCAGACCGTATGGAACAAACAATGGATAGCCGTTTATTTTTCCTACACCATCACCTTCATGGGTAATATCTTCAAAATGTAATTCAATTGTTTGATTTTTCTTTACTGGTGGGGCAAGCTTGGCCATTATATCTACGTCCTTCTTTCGATAAATATCTAGTTTGAATAAATCGATTTACTTGTTATGCTGTCCAAATTTTATCACAGCAGACGACATTTAGGAAATCCATTGTCTAATTTCATCATTTCCTGGGAAATATCGTATATTTATGATGGAAAAAGGTACACTCTGCGACAGAATGTACCTTAATTCTACGATTCGATTTTATCTTGTTTTTCGATAAATTCTTTTGAAACAAAAAATTCAATGTGCTGGTACAGGTTTTCGAATTCACCAGGTAACAGACCACCATACTCGCCATCAATATTTAACTGCATCTTTTCTTCTGTGTGCACCTTGATGCGATTCGCTTTCGTATAAAAGATATGCTTGTCATCTAAATGTGCACCTCTTGTTGCAAGACTTGCTATTCGAACAAACTCAGCCAGGTTGGTTTTTCGAAGGATCACTAAATCAAAATAACCGTCATCCATCTTTGCATCTGGCGCCAATTTTTCAAAGCCACCGACTGAATTACTGTTGGACACAAGAAAAAGCATGATTTCATCATCAAACCATTTACCGTCATATTCAATTTGTACTTTGGTTGGTTTTAAAGCAGGCAATAAGAGTTCAATGCCTTTCAAGTAATAGGCGAGCTGTCCAAGCATTGTTTTTAATTTACTAGGGACATCGTACGTTAATTCTGTTAACTTTCCAGCGCCAGCGATATTCATAAAATAGTGATCGTTCACTTTTCCGATATCCAGCTTGCGGGTCTGATTTTCCAGTATTACATTTACAGCTTTTAGAATTTCACGTGGAATACTTAATGCACGGGCAAAATCATTGGTTGTCCCAACTGGAATAATAGCTAATTTGGGTCTATTATCCTGTTCAGCCATACCTTGAATTACTTCATTAATGGTTCCGTCACCACCTGCAGCAATAATCAAGTCAAATTGGCGTTCCACTGCTTTTCTAGCAGCACTTATCGCATCACCTTCACATGTTGTCGAATGGGCTGATGTCTCATATCCTGCTTCTTCAAACCTCCGCAAAACCTCTGGTAGTTCTTTTTTGAACGCTTCGCGGCCAGAAGTTGGATTATAGATAATGCGTGCTCGTTTCATAGTCATTCTCCTCATCACGTAAACCTTCTATCCTACATCATAATTGTTTTGGCTAAATTTGCAAATAAAAACACCTAAAGAAGTGTCTTTTTACTTTTTGTATATAAATCAAAATGTTCACTCATACGTGTTTTTAGCTGGTTAATATACCCAATAATTGATAAACTGATATTACATCTTTTTTCCTACAGAAACGATCAGAGTAGTTTTTCAAACGTTCTCAAGTTTGCGTTTGTATGTAATTAAATATTCATAAATGCGATAAATGAAATAAGGATTAATATAATAGGCATCATAATACCTATACTATTACAAATGATTCCTGTAATAGCTAATTTTCTACCCTCTTGTTTCAACTGTTTTATTTCCTTTAATCCCAAGTATTAGACCGATTGTACCAAGAATAATTCCAATCGCTGAGAATATTATCGTTACGATTGATAATATCCCTAAGATTAAAGCAGCAACCGCTTTTCCGTTATTCATCTTTTTCCTCCTTGTGAAATGATTTAGTTAACATGATAAAGCTGGTTGTTATATCTTCCATGATACTCATTTATTTTAACATAAAATTACAGTTATCTTCTTAATCTATGAAAATTCTTCCTTAATTAGCATAAATTTTGGATGGGCTTCTAAATTAAAATGTAATGCTACAGCTTATTTTAATGTACTTTTTGGCACCATTTCAACTATCTTTCTAAATGACTTTAGTGACTATACGTATATACTTACACTTTCACAGAAAAAACAGACCAAATCTGCTACGATCTGGTCTGTTTTGCTATATTATCAATTGGCAGAACTGCTGGTGTCCTTCGCAGTCCTTATATTATCTCTTATCCATTTCTTCCATGATAATTTTGTTTACCATTGGCGGGTTTGCTTGTCCTTTGGTTGCTTTCATTGTTTGACCGACAAGGAAGCCAAGTGCTTTGTCTTTACCATTTTTGAAATCGATGATGGATTGTTCGTTTTGATCAAGAATGCCAACAATGATTTCGCGTAATTGACCTTCATCAGAGATTTGGACAAGTCCTTTTTCTTTGACAATTTTTTCTGGATCGCCACCATTTTCTACTAGCTCAGCAAAAACTTTTTTCGCCATCTTAGAAGAAATCGTGCCATCCTCGATAAGCTGAATCATTTTCGCTAGAGCTGCTGGCGTCATTTTCAAGTCATGGATTTCGACTTGTTGTTTGTTCATATAGGCAGACACTTCACCCATTAACCAGTTCGATGCTTGCTTCGTATCTGCTCCTGCTTCAATTGCCGCTTCAAAGAAATCCGACATTTCTTTTGTACTTGTTAAAACAGCTGCATCATATGCAGGAAGATCAAGATCTTCTACATAACGGATGCGGCGAGCGTCTGGAAGCTCTGGGATTTCAGCACGAATGCGTTCCTTCCAGGCATCATCAATGTACAGTGGTACTAAATCTGGCTCTGGGAAGTAACGGTAATCGTCAGAACCTTCCTTGACACGCATAAGAATCGTTTCTTTCTTTTGTTCGTCATAACGGCGTGTTTCCTGAAGAATTTCGCCGCCATTTAGCAATACTTCACGTTGACGTTTCTCTTCAAATTCTAACCCTTTTTGTACAAAAGAGAAGGAGTTTAAGTTCTTTAATTCCGTCTTTGTACCGAATTCTTCCTGACCAACTGGACGAATGGAGATATTAGCATCACAACGTAGAGAGCCTTCCTCCATCTTACAGTCCGAAACCCCTGTGTACTGAATGATATTTTTTAACTTTTCCAAATATGCATAGGCTTCTTCAGGTGTACGAATGTCTGGCTCTGACACAATTTCTACAAGTGGTGTACCTTGACGGTTATAATCGACAGTGGAGTACCCATCTTCACCATGTGTCAGTTTACCCGCATCTTCTTCGAGGTGCAGACGCGTAATGCCGATTCGTTTCTTCTCACCGTTCACTTCAATATCAATCCAGCCATTCTCACCAATTGGCTGATCAAATTGCGAAATTTGGTAAGCTTTCGGATTATCTGGATAGAAATAGTTTTTACGATCAAATTTCGTATTTGTTGCAATATCACAGTTAATTGCCATGGAGGCTTTCATTGCATAATTTACTGCTTCTTCATTTAATACAGGCAGTACCCCTGGATACCCTAAGTCGATCGGGTTCACGTTAGCGTTCGGCTCTGAACCAAACGCATTAGGAGCGGGACTAAAAATTTTAGATGCCGTTTTTAATTCAACGTGTACTTCTAAACCAATAACTGTTTCAAAATTTGTCATTACTGGTCACCTCCTAAATTAGGACGTTTCTTATGGTGATCTGTCGCTTGCTCGTAAGCATAGCCGACACGATAGATCATGGATTCGTCAAAGTGTCGTCCAATAATTTGCAGTCCGATTGGCAGACCATCACTTGAGAATCCACAAGGGATCGACATACCTGGTAATCCCGCAAGATTGACTGGTGTCGTTAATACGTCATCGGTATACATTGTTAATGGGTCATCAATTTTTTCTCCGACTTTGTACGCTGGTGTTGGAGTTGTTGGCCCAATTACTACATCATACTCTGCAAAAATTTTCTCGAAGTCATTTTTGATTAACGTACGAACTTTTTGCGATTTTTTATAATAAGCGTCATAGTAACCAGAGCTTAACGCAAAAGTTCCAAGCATAATACGGCGTTTTACTTCATCACCGAAGCCTTCTGCACGAGAATGCTTAAACATATCGACCATGTCGACATTTTTCTCAGTACGCACACCGTAACGGACACCATCAAACCGTGCTAAGTTTGCACTCGCTTCTGAAGATGCTAATAAGTAATATGCTGCTACCGCATATTTAGAGTGTGGCAAGGATACTTCTTCCCATGTTGCACCAAGCTCTTCGTATTTCTTTAATGCTGCTAGAACAGCTTCTTTGACTTCGGGGTTAACCCCTTCATCTAAATATTCTTTCGGTACCGCAATTCGTAAGCCTTTGACGTCTTCTTTAAAGGCATCGCTGTATTGTGGCACCTCAATGTTGGCTGACGTTGAATCCATTTTGTCGTGACCCACGATTGCTTGTAATAGATGTGCGTTGTCTTGCACATTTCTTGTAATTGGTCCGATTTGATCTAAAGAAGAGGCGAAGGCAACAAGTCCGAAACGCGATACAAGGCCATATGTAGGTTTCATTCCAACAACACCACAGAACGCTGCCGGCTGACGAATCGATCCACCTGTATCAGAACCTAATGAGAAAAGAACTTCCCCTGCTGCTACTGCCGCTGCTGAACCACCACTGGAACCACCCGGTACATAATCTGTGTTCCATGGGTTTCTCGTTTTAGCATAGCTTGAATTCTCAGTAGAAGAACCCATCGCGAACTCATCCATGTTTAATTTTCCGATGTTTACGGTGTTTTCTTCTTTTAATTTCGTGACAACCGTTGCATCATATAGTGGATCATTGAGGTTATCAAGAATTTGGCTGGCACAAGTTGTACGCAAGCCTTTCGTTACGATATTATCTTTGATACCAATTGGCATACCATAAAGAATCGATGCATCTGCACCTAATGCTTCATCAAGTGCTTTCGCTTGTTTTTGTGCTTCTTCTTCGTTCAATGTTAGAAACGCTTGAACTTGATCATCTACTTCCTTGATTCTGTCATATGACGCAGAAACAAGATCACTTACGGTAATTTCTTTATTATGTAATTTTTCTTGTAATTCTTTTAATGTATAATCAAATAGTGACAAAAGAAACCCTCCTTATTCTAGAATTGATGGTACGCGGAATTGACCATCTTTTTGATCTGGTGCATTCTTCAATGCTTCTTCTTTCGTAATCCATTCTTTAGGCTCGTCCTTACGCATAACATTCTTCAAATCAAGTACGTGTGTCGTTGGCTCTACGTTATCCGTATCCAATTCATTAATTAATTCAGCGTAATTGATTATGTCTCCAAGCTGCTTTGTGAATGTTTCTACTTCTTCATCTGTCAAAGCTAGACGTGCTAGATTTGCCACATGCTTTACTTGTTCTTTTGAAATCTCTCCCATGTGATTCACCTCCGTTTAATTTTAAAAAAACTAACTATATCCAGGAGAAAGTCGACATTCTGCGCCTGTTTAACAAGGAACGCCCGACTTCTTCCATTTCCAACTAAAGCTAGACGATGTTTTTCGCTTATATTATATACATCCTTGCCATATAAGTAAAATTCATAACGTCTATTTTACCACTAATCTCAGGCTTTTTGAATAGATTTAGTCGTAGATATGGACAAAACCTTCTTCTTCTCCAGCATCTCTGACAATTAACGCTTCCTGGTTATCACCAGAAGTGATGTTGATTTCGACATTATAATCATCAGGGAAACCGTTCAATACTAATCCATAAACATATTGCGTAAATCCTATTAATTCTGCTTTACCATAAAACGATACTGGTATTTCCACTGTCAATTTACGAAGCTCACCATTCTGGAAGAATCCTTTACCAATAACACTTACATAATTCGGGAAATAGTTCGCGACATCCGCTTCAAAGTCCACCAGTGTTGCCGAAACATCTGGATAGGTGTTCTCTCCATAATTCGATGGGAATAGGACATGCTCTTCTTGTACATCCTCCCAGTCACCAACTGAGGAGCTGTCACCCGCTACATTCGCAGTCGCGACAAAATTACCCGGTACGAGTGAGTTTTGGTCCGCTTCGCGATAAACCGCCAGACGAATAGGAACATTGCCGAGTCCTTCCATTTGACGCAGTCTTTGCACGACTTCTCCTGCAATGGATTTCGCTTCTTTCATCATCTCTGTTTCTGATATTTCTTTCTCGTAGTACGGGGAATAGGTTCCATCATCTTGCTGTATACGAAAGCGATAAACGGACTTCATCGCTATTCCGATCGAGATACCAGCAAGCTCAACCACATCATCTTCCGACTTCTTCATATAATTTTGCTCTAAAATATGCGAAAGGTATTTCGGGCTGTCCTTTTCTGCTTCCTCTGCCGATTGATCTTCTTCTTGGGTAAGTTCAGGATTTAAGCCATTTGGCTGATCATTCTCATCATAGCGGGTTAACCAATTATACAAAATATCATCCGTTAAGTATTGACCTTCTTGAAAATAATAAGTTTCTGGATCGTAGACTTCCTTAGAGTGACGTCGCAGTCCTTCCTCCAATTCATCAATATCCAGCCGGTTCGAAATTTGATTGGTGATAACGCCACGTGCTTTACTTAGATTAGAGTCAATTAAAACACGATAGGTTTCATCAGACAGATTATGCTTTGGAATAATAGCAGATTCCTCTGTTGATTCATCCTTACTATCATCTACAACTGTTTCCTCCTGCTCCCCCTCGAAATTCGGTGCACAACCCGCCAGGATCAAGACAACAATTAAGAGGCTAACGACTGTCTGCTTCATCATGCTTCCTCCCCTAGTACTTCTTGCAATTTCGCTTCATCCCAAATCTCTATTTCCAACTTCTTAGCCTTATCCATCTTGGAACCGGCATCTTCTCCTGCGATGAGCAGATCTGTTTTTTTACTTACACTTCCTGTTACATTTCCACCTAATGCTTCAATGCGCTGTTTTGCTTCTTGTCTGGAGAAGATTTCTAATTTACCGGTAAGCACAACGGTCTTACCAAAAAAAATACTGTCAGACGGTGCATCGCTTGCTTTCGCACCTTTATAAGACATATTTAAACCGAGTTGCTTCAATTCACTGATAAGCTGCTTTACTTTTTCATCCGCAAAATACGTCACAGTCGAATCTGCCATCTTGTCCCCAATTTCATCGACAGCAACCAAATCTTCAAAAGTTGCATTCGCGAGATTATCCATCGTTTCAAAATGCTCTGCCAATGTTCTGGCTGCTTTCGATCCAACATAACGAATCCCAAGTCCAAATAACAAGCGTTCAAGCGAATTCTCTTTTGATTGTTCAATGGCTGTGAGCAGGTTCTGTACGGATTTCTCACCCATCCTCTCCAGCTTTAACAATTCGTCGTGCTCTAGACGATATAAATCGGCTATTGTGTGGATGTAGGATGCCTGGAACAATTGCTCGATCACTTTTTCTCCTAGTCCTTCTATATTCATCGCAAGTCTCGATACAAAGTGTATCAAGCCTTCCTGCAGCTGTGCCGGGCAGTTAGGATTAATACAGCGCAATGCGACTTCTTCTTCCAATCGGACGACTTCATCTCCACATGAAGGACAGGTATCCGGCATGGTAAAAGGTTTTTGTTCATCCGTACGCATATCTTCGACAACTCGTACTACTTCCGGGATGATGTCGCCAGCTTTTTTAATCACTACTGTATCGCCAATACGAATGTCTTTTTCTTGGATTAAATCTTCATTATGGAGCGATGCCCGCTGCACCGTTGTTCCCGCTACTTTCACAGGTTCAAGGATGGCGGTTGGCGTTACCACTCCGGTTCTGCCGACACTAAGTTCAATATCGATCAGCTTCGTCACAGCTTCTTCCGCCGGGAATTTATAAGCGATCGCCCAACGTGGACTTTTCGCTGTGAAACCAAGTTGTTCCTGTGCTTCGAGGTTATCGGCTTTGATAACAATGCCGTCAATGTCATACGAAAGATTAGCACGTTTTTCGACCCATGCTTCCACATATTGGATGACTTCATCGATTCCTTCGCATTTTCGCCATTCCGGATTGGTCTTGAACCCTAATTGCTGTAAGTATTCCAAACGATCACTATGTGTTTCTAACGAACCGGATTCCCATTCACCTACCGCATACAAAAAGATATCGAGGTTACGCTTGGCTGCTATCTTCGGATCGAGTTGACGCAAGGACCCTGCCGCAGCGTTTCGCGGATTAGCAAATGGTTCTTCATCATTTGCTTCACGTGCTTCGTTCATTGATAAAAAAGATTGCTGTGGCATATAGGCTTCACCACGCACTTCAATCGGAGAAGCATCTTTGATTCGAAGGGGAATACTTCTAATCGTCTTTAAGTTACTGGTAATATCCTCACCGGTCGTTCCGTCGCCTCGTGTCGCTCCCTGAACAAATAGTCCATCCTGATAACGTAAAGAAATAGCTAGACCGTCAATTTTCAATTCACAAACGTATGTGACTGTCTCGGTTGCTAAGCCCTCTCGGACACGACGGTCAAAATCTCGTAAGTCTTCTTCGTTAAATGCATTGCCTAAGCTTAACATCGGAACACGATGCGTAACTTTTTCAAAGGCATCAAGCGGCTCTCCTCCAACACGTTGCGAAGGGGAATCCGCTGTGACCAACGCTGGATATTCCGCTTCAATACTTTTTAACTGTTTCATTTTTTGATCATATTCCGCATCTGACACTGTTGGGTTATCCAGCACATGATATTGGTAGTTATATTCGTTCAATTCATCTCGCAATGCTTCTAGTTGTTGACGTGCTTCTTGCTTTGTCATGAATGGAGCACCTCCTTTTCGTTACGCCTTTGTAATGGGCGCGAATTTAGCGAGCAGTCGCTTGATACCTACTGGAGCAGGAAAAGCGATATCTAATTCTAATGCATCATCAGAGCCGTCTACTTTGACTACGGTTCCTCGTCCCCATTTTTTGTGATCAGCCTTGTCGCCAACATTCCAGCCAGCTTTCTCACCACCGGTTGTTTGGTTCACATTGCGAATCGCTTGTCGCTTCGGCTGCGGCTTTGGCTTATCAAAAGGTAAATCCTGATCCTGAATGGAGATTCTATTTTTCTTAGGAGGAGCAAAGAAAGCTTCCTCGATAGATTCTTTTCCTTCTAACAATTCTTCAGGAATTTCATTGATAAATCGACTGATCGGATTCATATTGGTGCGACCGAATAATGTACGCATCTTCGCATGAGATACATGGAGCATTTCTTCCGCTCTCGTGATCCCAACATATGCCAATCGTCTCTCTTCCTGCATCTGTTCTTCATCCATCATGGAACGACTGTGCGGGAATACACTCTCCTCCATGCCAATTAAGAAGACAACCGGGAATTCCAGCCCTTTTGCAGCGTGTAAGGTCATCATCGTCACACTATCTTCTGAGGTTGGGTCATCATCCATTCGGTCAATATCCGATACCAATGCGAGATCAGTCAAGAAACTGACAAGTGTTTTATCCTCGTTCGTTTCTTCAAAGTGCTTGGTTACAGTTTTGAACTCTTCAATGTTTTCTAAACGTGTTTGTGCCTCAATACTACGTTCATTGTGAAGCATTTCTTCGTATCCCGTTTTGTCGATGACTTCAGCAACCATATCTGTTGCTGTCAAGAATTCCTGCTGTTGTGTCCAGTTTTTGATCATTTGACCGAATCCCATTAATGATTTCGCAGCCTTCGCACTGACTCCGACAAAATCAACTTCCTGTACGGCAGTGTATAACGAAATATCATTGGCTGCCGCATAGGCTTGCAGCTTATCCATCGACGTTTTTCCAACACCTCGTTTTGGCACATTAACAACACGAACGAAGCTGATGTCATCATCCGGGTTCACGATTAATCGTAAGTAAGCAAGTAAATCTTTGATCTCTTTACGTTCATAGAACTTCGTGCCTCCGACCATCTGATAAGGAATATTGGCTTTCATAAACGTTTCCTCTATCGCACGTGACTGTGCATTAGTACGGTACAAAATCGCAACATCTTTATGGGTATATTTCTGTTCCTGCAGCAATGATTCAATTCGTTGCGCGACAATTAAGCCTTCTTCCCGTTCCGTTGACGCTTCGAAATAATGAATCTTGTTGCCGTTCTGGTTTTCCGTCCATAGTTTCTTCGGCTTTCGTCCGGTATTGTTGTCGATAACCTGATTGGCTGCATCCAGTATCGACTTCGTGGAGCGGTAATTCTGCTCTAACAATACAACCTTTGCTGACGGATAGTCTTTTTCAAATGATAAAATGTTGGTAATATCTGCACCACGCCATGCGTAGATCGACTGATCGGAATCCCCTACAACACAAAGGTTCTGGAATCTTGCCGCCAGTTGCTTCACTAATGAATATTGGGCATGGTTCGTATCCTGATACTCATCGACATGAATGTATTGAAAACGGCGCTGGTAATACTCCAGCACTTCCGGCACCCGTTGAAACAGATGGATCGTCTGCATAATTAAGTCATCAAAATCGAGGGCCTGATTTTTGCGCAAGCGTTTCTGGTATTCGGTAAATACCTCTGACACCTGACGATCATAGAAGTTGTTCACATTCTCGGCGAGCTTCTCCGGGGTAATCAGCTCATTCTTAGCGCTGCTGATCGTTCCTAAAAGAGCGCGCGGTTCAAACTTCTTCGCATCGATATTTTTGTCTTTGACGATATTCTTAATAACCGTTAACTGGTCACCACTGTCTAATATCGAAAAGTTGCGGCTATAACCAATCCGGTCAATATCTCTTCGCAAAATCCGGACACACATCGAGTGGAAGGTCGATACCCACATATCCTGTCCACCCGGTCCGACTAATCCGGAGATTCTATCCTTCATTTCCCTTGCTGCCTTGTTGGTAAAGGTTATCGCTAAAATGTTGCGTGGCGACACTTCTTTCTCATCTAATAAATAAGCAATCCGATGCGTTAACACTCGGGTTTTTCCACTTCCTGCACCGGCCATAATTAATAATGGTCCTTCTGTATGCTGAACAGCCTGACGCTGTCGTTCGTTCAATCCTTTTAATAATTCGTTCATCATCCGGCTCATTGTAACACCGTCCTTTTTACTTTGTTGCTTTTACTGTTTTTAAAGCTTCTTTCGGGTTGTCATAAATCACATTGCCGACAACAATTATATCTGCAAATTCAGTCATCTCGGCTGCTTGTTCCTTTGTTTCAATGCCTCCGCCGTAAATCAGCTTCGTATCCTGAAGTTCATTTTGAATCGCTTTTACAAGTGCGGGATCTCCATATGTACCGCTGTATTCTAAATAAAAAAATGGTAACTTTAGCAAATGCTCCGACATTCTCGCATAACCAATTGCTTCGTCATCAGTTGGCAACTTACAATCGGCATGCTGGTAGACTTTAGATTCGGGGTTCATAATACAGTAGCCTTCCGCAAACATCTCATCCCAGCTGATCACATCACCATACTCGACAACCGCTTCATGTTGTACATCAATCATCCATTTCTTCTGCTGACTGTTCAATACCATCGGAACAAAATAATAATCATAGCCTGGTGTGACCGATTCAATATTGGAGATTTCCAAAATCACTGGTACCGTATGACGGCGTATTCGGCTTAACAGCTGCAAGACACCATCCAATGTAACGTCGTCTGTTCCACCAACGATGATGGCATCCGTCCCTGATTCACACAGTTTATCTATCATATCTCCTGAAATTTCTTTCGCTGGATCGAGCTTGAAAATATGCTTCCATTCGTCCATATTATACACAATTAAATCCTCCATGTTCTATCTCTATAATAGTTAAGGAAACAGGCCAAGGTGTCGTCTGATGCAAGGCACCCTGATTCTTGTTAATTGACGATTCTATATCCATTATTTCATTATAGCAAAAATCTACACAGTTTTAGAATGATAACATAGTGAAAATCTCGTGAATTTTGTTTTCGTTTGTATTTATTGGAATTTTATGGTTTGGATTTAGCGTGTGGCTGTGGTTTGGTGGAGCTGATTACTTTTATGGCTGCTAGAATAGAGGCGTGATGTTTTTATTTGATAACAGTTAAGATCATCTGGAATATTTCAGATGACAACGAATGGCAATTTAACAAATGCGTGACAGATACAAGTTCTTTCTTTTGCAAAATTTCACCGTAAGATTTACCAATTGCTTGATAATCATAAGTCCTGAGATGGTAAGCGCATCTTTCGGAGGAGTAGAGATGAGTCATCATCAGGGTGAGCATACTCATGAAATACTGTTGCAACAACGGAAACTCTTTCTATTTATTTCCCCTTTATCTTACATGATCCTATCATTATTGTCGATAACCTGCGAGTATAAAACAAGCTATTATTGTTCAAAATGATAGTAAGGACACAAAAACTTGACACTACTACTATTCATTACCTTATAATGAAACTGATCTATCATTTGTGCTTTTTTTCACGAAGTACATAAAAAAGATAAAATTCAAGGAGGACAATCTATCATGTCATTAATCGGAAAAGAGATTCTACCATTCAAAGCATCTGCATTCCGCCAAGGAGAATTCGTAGATGTAACAGAAGAAAATTTCAAAGGAAACTGGAGCATTGTTTGCTTCTATCCTGCAGACTTTACATTTGTTTGCCCAACAGAATTAGAAGATTTACAAGATCAGTATGCTGAGCTTCAAAAACTAGGCGTAGAAGTATTCTCTGTTTCTACCGATACACACTTTACACATAAAGCATGGCACGAAAGCTCTGATGCTATTGGCAAAATCGAATACACCATGATTGGTGATCCTTCACAACAATTATCCCGCAACTTCGATGTATTAAGAGAAGAAGAAGGTCTTGCGGATCGTGGAACTTTTATCATCGATCCAGATGGTATTATCCAAGCAGTAGAAATCAATGCAGAGGGTATTGGCCGTGACGCTAGTACATTACTTGGCAAAATCAAAGCTGCACAGTATGTACGTAACAATCCAGATGAAGTTTGCCCAGCAAAATGGAAAGAAGGCGGAGAAACGTTAAAACCAAGCCTTGATTTAGTAGGGAAGATATAAGGAAAGAGGTCCAATATGCTTGATCAGGAAATTAAATCGCAGCTTAATGAATACTTAAAACTATTAGAAAACAATATTGTCATAAAGGCGAGCGTTGGATCAGATAATGTATCGAAAGAAGTAGAAGAACTAGTAAATGAGATTGCTGGTATGTCTGACAAAATCACGGTTGAAAATGGTGATTTCCCAAGAACACCTAGCTTCAGCATTAACCGTGAAGGCGAGGATACCGGCGTTGTATTTGCTGGTGTTCCGCTCGGACATGAATTTACTTCTCTCGTCTTAGCATTATTACAAGTCAGTGGACGCCCGCCAAAAGTAGATGAAAAGGTCATTGCGCAAATTAAACAATTGGATCGTCCGCTACATTTTGAAACGTTTGTCAGTCTATCCTGCCAGAACTGCCCTGATGTCGTACAGGCATTAAATGTGATGAGTGTTGTTCACCCTGACATTACACACACAATGATTGAAGGTTCTGCCTTTAAAGAAGAAGCAGATGGCAGAGATGTGATGGCTGTTCCAGCTGTTTTCTTAAATGGAGAATCGTTCGTCAATGGGCGTCAGACATTAGAGAGCATCTTAGAAAAGCTTGGCAGCAGGGTCGACACCACTGAATTGAATGAAAAAGATCCATTCGATGTCCTCGTTGTTGGTGGCGGACCGGCTGGCTCAAGTGCAGCTATTTATGCCGCTCGTAAAGGGATTCGTACTGGAATTGTTGCTGAACGTTTCGGTGGACAGGTTCAAGATACGCTTGGTATCGAAAACTTTATTACCACCACGTACACGGAAGGTCCAAGGCTTGTCGCGAACATGGAAGAGCATGTCCGTGATTATGATGTGGACATCATGAATTCCATGCGCGCGAAGTCTTTAACAAAAAGTGACTTGTTTGAATTGGAATTAGAAAATGGCGCAACGTTAAAAAGTAAAACGGTTGTCATTTCTACCGGTGCTCGCTGGCGAAATATCGGCGTGCCTGGAGAAGCCGAATTCAAAAACAAAGGTGTTGCCTATTGCCCTCACTGTGATGGACCGATTTTTGCCGGAAAAGATGTAGCAGTCATCGGTGGCGGTAACTCTGGTGTTGAAGCTGCCATTGACTTAGCTGGTATCGTCAACCAGGTCACAGTTATCGAGTATGCAGCGGAATTAAAAGCAGATTCTGTTTTACAAGACCGTTTGAAAAGCTTGCCTAACGTAACGGTTTTTACCAATGCCAAAACAGAAGAAATCTATGGATCTGATAAAGTTGAAGGACTTCGTTATTTAGATCTTGAAAGTTGGAGATGCAAAAGAAATTACGCTGGCAGGTGTCTTTGTACAGATCGGTCTTGTACCAAATACGGAGTGGCTGCAGGGAACAGTGGAAATGAATAAATTTGGAGAAATCATTGTTGATCAGCAAGGTACATCAAGTATTCCTGGTGTATTTGCAGCAGGGGATTGTACAAACAGTGTTTCTTTGGGCGTTCTAATTTTATAATTTCGTAACATACAAAAAAGGTCCCGATCTTAATGATCGGGACCTTTTTATTGTTGTGGTGGTGGTATTACAATCTTTTTGCGGAAGGCACGGCTTTTTTACTTAAAACATTTGAAGTCTGCTTATCTTCAGACGAATGGCTCTTCAACACTGTTTCAAACGCCTGAAGTTCACTCTTTTTCAGACGGAAGACTACTTTTTTCGACTTTTTATGTTTGAAGTTTGCTCTGCTTTAGGTGGAAAGCTTCTCATTTTGGCTTCTTACGCCTGAACTTGGCTCTGTTTCAGGCGTAAGGCTTCTCTTTTCAGCTTCTTACCCTTGAAATTTGACCTTCTTCAGGCGTAAGGCTCCTCTTTTCAGCTTCTTACCCTTGAACTTTACTCTTCTTCAAGCGAAAGACTTCTCTTTTCAGCTCCTTCCGCCTGAACTTCACTCTGCGGCGAAATGCTCTTCAACTCTGCTCCAAACACCTGAAGTTCGCTCTTCTTCATGCCTGCCAGTCCACACTTCACCTCTTACTTACGATCTGCAGGGAATTCCAGTCCAATTTCGTTTCTCGCTTGATCAAGAATACGGATGGTTGCTAAGGAATTTTCCCAAGAATTGACTCGGTTTTCCATTTCCCCTTGTTCGATTGTTTCCATGAAAGATTTTGCTTCATAGTACATGGTGTTGTCGTTTTGTTCAGCATGTAATACTTCTTCTGCTCCATCCTTATACACGATTTTAACATCGTCCATATCGGAGAACTTACCAATAACGATGGAACCTTTCTCCCCTTGAATCTCTGATGGCAGTTCCGAATTCGTAATTTTTGAGAACATAGCCACACCGTTTAAAGATGGATAATCGGCGGTTACCGTTCCTTCGCCGTCTACTCCGGACTCTAACATGTAGGCTGTTGCTTTCACACGTTCCGGTGCACCAAATAGAGCTACCATTGGGTAAATACAATACACACCGATATCCATTAACGAACCATTCGACAACTCCGGTTTGAAAGCATTCAATACCTCACCTTGTTTATACTTGTCATAGCGAGATGAATACTGACAAAAGTTAGCCACATAACGGCGGACAGGTCCAATTTTTTTAAGACTGGCTTTGATTAAATGGAAATTCGGTATATGTGTGGTTTTCATCGCTTCCATTAAAGTAACATTATTTTGTTTGGCTGTATCGATCATCGCTTGTACTTCTTTTTCATTAGAAGCGAAGGGTTTCTCGACGATAACATGTTTACCACCATTCATGCAGATAATTGCTTGTTCACTATGCAACGCGGTGGGAGATGCAATATACACCGCATCAAACTGATCACTCTCTGCAAATTCCTGCAAATCTGTATATGTATGCTGCACCTCATATTTGTCCGCAAAATCGCTCGCTTTCTCCTCTGTTCGTGAGTAAACGGCATTCAACCGAAAATTCTCTAACTGGCTGGCACCGTTTAAAAAACGTTCGGTGATCCAGTTCGTTCCGATAACTCCAAATCTTATCATGATTATATACCTCCCTTTCTTATTTAAAGAAAAATCTGACTTATCGCTAAGACTGGCGGAATCCTTGCCCCTCTTAGATAAAATTTTATACTTTCCTAACACGTAAAAAAAGAGTACCTCTTCACGTTAAGAGGCACTCTTCTATTTTACCCTTTTTTCTGTAATCGATCCAATACAATGCGATAACCATCATTTCCATAGGCCAGGCAACGCTTTACGCGAGAAATGGTTGTGGTTGACGCTCTCGATTCCTGGGTAATAGCTGTATAGGTCTGACCTTCATCCAGCATCTTCGCTACTTGCAGCCTTTGTGTTAATGCCTGGATTTCGGTCATTGTCGCGATATCGTCAAAAAAACGATAACATTCTTCTCTATTTTCTAGTGTTAAAATCGCATCGAACAGTTGATCCAGTTGTTCGCCACGCAATTTATCTATTTGCATGGTAGACATCTCTCCTTTTTATCAAGATGTTTAGCTTATTGCAAAGAGTGACCAGTTGAACTAACACCATGATAAGTTTCGCTATTCAACAACTCAAGTCTTATTTACTCCGTTCCATTTGACAGTTCGACACCATCAATTCCAGGACTTGTCGGGATTACGTTTATCCATGTTTGACCTGGAATAAAGGGAACAGGCTCTCCATCTTTCGTTGGGATAATTCTACCATCAATTCGCTCCCATTGCACGCGTTGTACTTTATCCTGCTGTAGCAATAAAGCGTTACCGCCAGACTCCAGATCAATCTCACGACGCCCAGCATCATCAATTACTTGGTGAGCAGTCTCCATAATCAGCACATTATCCAATTCAATTGGCGTACTATCAGCGTACTCCACTGTCTGTTCGCCATCACTGTACCGCAGATATTTTCCAGAGGTATCATCATATTGATAACTAACCGAATTATTACCATAGTTAAAAGAAATCCCAGACGCAGCTTCCTCTGCACTTACTTCTTCTGCAAAAGGAAGTGGCTCATACTCTGCTTCGACCGGATAGCCTTGTTCCTCTGCACGTGAGAAAATACCATCAAAAATGGCATAGGAATTATGCGGAGCCACTCTGTCATTAGAACGCTCGAATAACACCTTGTCGTTATCATAATACATACCATTCAGGCCTTGTACTGCACCGCTCTTAATCATATCTTCAATGTAATCCGCTGCACCATGGTAGACATACATCGCATTATAATCATCTGCTAAATTAAAGTAATAAGGACGAGCGCTTCTCACCGGCCCTACTCGTTCTGGCAAATCACTGTGAAAAAGTGCCATGAAACGGGTAATATTTCCTTCTGCTAAAATTTCAAAGACGACATCTGCATGCGACAATCCCGTTTGTGGTCTTGCCTTTGGGTGATTATTGACCATCACGGCTACTGCACGATTATTAGCTTCTGCTTCTGCTTCCAGTCCAGTAAAAGGATAAACATAAGCAGGTTCTTCAGGTTTCACCGGCTCGACTGGCTCTTCTTGCTCCACATCATTTTCCGTTGTTTCCTGATCGCTTGCCTGCTCTCCTTCACCTGAACACGCTACCAAAGAGAACAGCACACATAATAAAACAAAACATAATTTCTTCATTAGAAAAGGCCACCTTTTTTTGCTGAAATGAATGAAGGCATGCATTCAGTTTGCATGCCGATTATACTACTATTATTATAGTAAACTATTGACGTTTCGCCAACCTCTTTTGTTACCGCATGATTGCCGGGAACAAGATTTCTTTCTTTTTGACATCGACAATACCCATCGGTGTAATGCGGACAAAAGGCAAATTCATCGACGATAAAAATAGCAAATTATATGGTGGATCTACATATTGATAACCATGGTCGATCAGGATTTTCTTTAACATTTTATCCTCTTCAATCAATGAAGACATCTCGCCATCATACATCATACCGGCTATATTTAATGGTAATTCAAAGATAACCTTTCCATCATTGACGAGGACAATCCCACCGCCAATTTCTTTCATTCTATTAAATGCTTGCAGTAAATCTGATTTACATTTTCCTATCAATACAATATCACCGGTCAAGGAATACGAGCTTGCTAATCCACCTAATGTCTTGGTAAAGCCTTTAATAATCGTGTTTACCCGCCATTTCCCTTCACGATCTGCCAACATAAGAAAAGATTCATCCACTGAGTTCGTGATCTCTTCCGTATTTGCATCGATACGGATAGGATAAGGTTTCATGACAACATCGTTCACCATTTTTAAGCCTACTGGCATCGAGAATTGCAAGTCACGTTCTGTTAATTGCCAATCCAGCTCCAATTTTCCTAAACCGTACTTTTCCCAATCTACCTCTAACTCTTGCTTTATCAACTTGCCATTTTTTTTCAACCATTTCCCTTTAGCAATCACTGATTCCGGTGTCGGATTATCAGAGGATGATAAGATGTTCAAATGTGCCACGCGACCTGGGGCAATTCCACCGAGACGCTCCTCCAGATGAAATTGTTCTGCCGCATTGTATGTCGCCATCATGTATGTTTCAATCTCTGGCACACCATTATCAATCGCGATTTGGATACATTCATTAATTAAGCCATTTTCATAAAATGCAGGTGTCGCTCCATCTGTTGTCATCGTTAAAAAATCATACTTGGTGATACCGAGTTCCTGTAATTCCTTTAATAGTTTCGGTAAATCTGGTCGTACCGAGGAATGTCTGAGACCAACACGATATCCCATTGACAAGCGGTTAAAAACTTCTTCCCCCGATAATGCTTCATGATCAGAGCTGGCACCTAACAATTTCAATTTCACTAATGTCTTCTCCGATGCTCCAGGAAAATGTCCCTCCACAGGCTTACGCATCCGCTTCGCTTCCTGCATCCAATACAGAATCCGGTCATCATTACGCATAACCTGAGGCCAGGCTGTCAGTTCCCCACCTTGGACGACTGCCTCATGCTGTAACCAGGCATGGACTTCTTCATCTTTAAAGATTTCCTGTTCTTCATTAATTTCCGATTGTGAATCAAAACGCGCCCACCAATACATCGATACAGGAAGTTGCATAAAATCATCAATCAACGAAAACGCTTTCTCTCTGTTAGTTAAATAAAGCCAAGGTAAGTTGTCATTCATCAAAGTTGTTGTTCCTGTCTGCCCGGCATGGATTGCTAAATTATAGGGATTATATAATTGGAATGGATGTACATGTGGTTCGATATAACCAGGTACAATAAACTTGCCTGTGCAATCAACCACTTCGATTTGATCTAATTGTTCCGGAAGGTTTGCGCCGACATATACAATTCGATCATGGTATATCCATATGTTGGCCACTAGCCATTTTCGTAAAAATACGTTTAAGTAGTATGCGTTTTTTAAAATTAATGTTGGTAGCTCTTTGCCATCAATGACGGCTACTTGTTTGCGAATTTCTTTATTTCGCCATCTATATAAATGATCGTTCATAAGTATCTCCTCTTTTAAATTAGGATTTACTCTATTTTATCATGCATTGATAGCGTTTGCATTGTGATTTTTTTACAAATTTATGACTATTTTTTAGGCAGAATTACGTAAAAATAGTAGCATAACAAAAGAAATGACAATAATCGATAATACCCATCCCCAAGCTAGCGCCATTTTGTTCGATTCAAAAGCCACATAGATCGCCATCGGGACGGTTTGTGTGCGTCCCGGGATGTTACCGGCAAACATTAAGGTAGCACCGAACTCTCCTAATGCTCTTGCAAAGCTGAGCACGACACCGGACACTAGAGATTTTTTGATAAGTGGCAAGGTAATAAAGGAAAATACCTTCCATTCATTGGCTCCATCAACTCTCGCAGCATCTTCTACATGCTGATCCACAAACGATATTCCCGTTTTGACCGATTGATACATCAGTGGAAACGCGACGATTACCGCCGCTATTACTGCTGCCCAAATCGAAAAAATGAGTGATTGACCGAAGAAAAGCTGACTTACTTTTCCAAAGAAACCGTTCTGGCCAAATAACATAATGAGCAGAAAACCGATGACCGTTGGCGGCAATACGATTGGCAATAATAAGAATGTCTCGATCCATACTTTTCCTCTGAAGTTTTTCTTCGCCATCAGCCAGGCAATCGCCATGCCTAGTACGATGACGATGATTAAGGCAATAAGCGAAACGATCAGAGATAATTTAATTGGTTGAAAAAATGCTGTCATCGACGTCACCATCTACTTCTTCAAATCCGTACTTATTAAAGATATCCATTACTTCTTCTGATTGAAGGAATTGATAAAAAGGGTTTGCTTCTTTGTTTGCATTATGTAACATCCCTACTGGATAAATAATCGGATCGTGCTTACCTAATGGTAATTGACTATTGATTTGCACTTTATCCGAAACAAGCGCTTCTGTTCGATAAACAACACCCAGCTCTGCATTCTCACTCTCCACATACTGCATGACCTGGCGAACATCTTTGGTAAATACCAGCTGCTCTTTTAATCCTTGATAGATGCCGAGATCATCCAGCGCTTGCTTGGCATACATGCCAGCTGGTACTGTTTCAGGTGTTCCGATAGCAATGTGATTTACAGCTTTTACATCGGTTATCGTAGCGGTATCCTTCGGCTGTACCCAAACCAGTTTATTTTGCAATAATGCTTGGATGCTTTCATCGTCCATCAGCCCTGCTTCTTTTACCTCCAGCAAATGATCCACAGACGCTGAGAAAAAAACATCGACTGGTGCACCTTGAATAATTTGCTTACTGAGTGAGCCGGAACCACCAAGATTCACCGCCACATCGTATTCCGGATTTTCCTCTTCGAATAGAGCAACTGCTTCATTAATCGCATCTGTCAAAGACGCTGCCGCAGAGATCGTAATCTCCTTTTTCTCTTGCTGACATGCAGTTAATAAAATCGTTGCCAGTAAAATAAATGGTACCATACGTTTCATGCTGATTCAGAACCCTTCTTGCTTTTTTCCTTATTATAGCATAGGGAGTATAGTATAATAGAATGATAGACTATTGTTAAAGTGACAATTTGGACGTGTTTCCCTTCAGGTAATTGATATACTTCTTCGCTATGGGGGCAATGTAATCAGGATTTTATTTTATTGTATTTGTTTGAATGAAGCTCGGTTTCGTTCAAAACTTGTTTCTGATTCTTACTTATGAGGCTCACCTTCGTTACTCGTTCCTGATTCACTTCATGTATTCGAAAACGATTGGTTATTAGTCAAGGAATACTCTTGCGTATAAAAAAACAAACAAGGTTGGTGTTACAATGTCAGACTTCTCTCATATCAATGAACAAGGCAGAGCGAAAATGGTAGACATTACAGATAAAAAAGTAACGAGCAGAACCGCTATTGCCCGCTCAAGTATTTTAGTAAACGAAGAAATATATACGAAAATTACCGACAAACAAATTGGCAAAGGTGATGTATTGTCCGTTGCGCAAGTAGCAGGTGTTATGGCCGCGAAGCAAACGTCAAACATTATTCCAATGTGTCATCCCTTGCCATTAAGCGGAGTCAACATCCAATTTGATTGGGAAAATGACGGCGATCAGTTTGAATTAGTTATTACTGTAGAAGCAAAAACAAAAGGAAGTACAGGTGTGGAAATGGAAGCAATGACTGCTGCAACTTCGACTGCTTTAACCGTTTATGATATGTGTAAAGCAGTAGATAAAGGGATGATTATTGGTCAAACCTATCTAATTGAAAAAACTGGTGGGAAAAGCGGAATATATCGAAGAGATAATTAATCACTCCATTTGGGGTGATTTTTTGTTTAGAAAAACGAGCACTCATCCTACGGTAAGCAATATACATATACCAAAGGAGTGATAGTCATGCATTGGCATCAAAAAATACAATATTTAATTGGTCAACCTGTAGGAGTATCATTTACAAATGGTCAGGGAACATCCGGGGTTTTATGTGGCATTTCCGGTTCAAAAATTCTTATTATTGAATATTTATACCAAGCACAGTTTGCACTAAAACAATACGAGGCATCGATGATTCAGGATATTAACGGTTTTCCGGCTTGTCAGAATTAATTGATGAGCTCTTACAAAAAGCACTATTTTGGTTCCTAACTAACTCAAGTCTATAATAGCTCCCTATATTACGGCTTATGTCTAGCGTAGAGCTCATTTTGAAATGTTGTTAGCGGTATGATACCGCTCCGGCCACTTCCTGCGGGGCACGGCTGACTTTGTGAAGAAGACCGCTTCACAAAGTTAGCTTCAGCACCTGCACGTCTGCGGGAGTGCAAAACAAAACTGACTCTGTTATGTTTGGGCTTTTCTCTAATGTGATTTATATATCACTTAAAAAAAGCCCATAAAAAGTACTTACTTCACAAATCCTTCCTAATCTCCCTAACCACATGCCCTAACTCCGGGATAATCAACCGCTCCATCGCCAGTTTCACTGCACCGGAAGAACCAGGCGTAGCAAAAACAGCTTTATTTTCAACAACTCCTGCCGTCGCACGCGAAAGAATGGCTGCTGAACCGATGTCATCCTGATAACTTAACATCCGAAAAATTTCACCGAATCCCGGAATAGCTTTATCCATCATGTGTTCCACCACTTCGATCGTGACATCCCTTTTTGCAATTCCGGTACCACCATTTAACAAAATGGCATCCACCTCAGCGTTCTTCAATCCACTGTCGATAGCTTGCCAAATCACATGCTGCTCATCCTTCACTATTTCATAGACTGTCACTTGATGCTGAGCATTTTCCAAATAATTGCGCATAAGCTGTCCACTTTTATCTGTCTCAGCTGTTCGGGTATCGCTCACCGTTATGACTTTGCACCTGACAGACTTAGGAGCTTCTTTTTTGTGTGCTTCGGACATTTTCGTTCCCCTTTGAACTTTGATTAAAATCGTTTTTTAACCATTCTAAAAACAGTTGATAATCTTGCTCAACCTGACGCTTATAGAAACGGGACCACAAGACTAATTCGTGGATAAAGGCATCCTTATTCTGCTCAATTGTTTGATAGATTTCATCTTCGCTATGATAATCTAACAAATGCTCATCAATATCCTGATCCGCTCTGGAGTGAATTTTTGCAGCAATTTGTCCCATTGTTTTGACTGATTGCTTGATCGGTTTAAAGCTGTCGAGATGCTTTGGTGAAATATCCTTATCATAGGCACAACGTTCTCGTACATAGAATTCAAAGTTTCTAATCGTTAAATAACCAAGATACGCATCCGCTTTATGATGCATCGCTTTTTGCGTCTCCACAACACGCTTGCCCTGATGATTGTACTGTTTCCAGAAAGTTTCTTGATAAGGAACAAAATAAGACGGAATTGGCGGGCGTGCCTCTTTCAATTCCAGAATAATATCATCTTCATTCTCATCATCAGTGGTTCCTTCGATTAAAATGAAATAACGTTTGAGACCAGTGGAAGCCACACCCGCACCTGTTTTCTTGACGATATCTTTAATCTGATAATGTTCCTCACCTTTAAATAGTTCCGAGTCGATCGATTCCATATATTGTGACCAGTTTTCTACAATATCGTTATATTCCCGTTGTGATACTTCTTGTAATTTCTCTTTTTCACGATCAAAAACTCGTTTACCTTCGTTATTGAGCGTCGTCTGTTTATGCAATTCATGTGTCTCTTGACGTTCCTCTAATTTCTTCAATACTTTTTTGATTGGTCCTTTGGTATGGTCGGTGGTAAAGTAAAGGTCCTTTGGATCTTCTTCACGCTTAGCGAACTTTTTAATCTTTTTTCGGTAAGCTTTTAAAAAGGTAACAACTAACTCATCCCGTTCTTCTACATCGGTAATGCCTTGCTGTTCTGCCAAGAGACGGATACTTACTACCATACGAAGTAAATCATATAAATACGAGCCGATATAACCTTCGTCAAAATCATCGACATCAAACACAAGATTGCCTTCTTCATCCTGAAAGCTGCTGAAATTATCGAAGTGCATGTCACCCATAATCCACGTCAGCTTGTCTTCATCTGTATGGAAACTGAATGGTATCTTTGTCACATCATAATAAAAAAGATAGGCAGCTCCTCGGTAAAAACTGTATGGATCTTGTTTCATTTTTCTATATTTTTTTCTGCGATTTGTCTTTGATAGTTGCATTACATAACCGTCAAGCTGTTCTAGAATCGTGTGAAGCGATTGTTTACGCAACAATTGATTTGTTTCCTGGACTTTTGCTTTGATGTTATGTACCATCCAAATCCCTCCTGAAAAGATTTTAATAATAGTTTAACATAGATTGCTAGGATAATGGTGTTTGACCGCTGTACATTAATTTCACAGGGAGCACACCTTCCATACTTGCTTCATACAAAATAATGCTGCCGATAGGGGGATCTGGTGTGTTTTCGTCGTAATGAAAATCCTCTCCTAAACCAATCGTCCATTTTGCTTGATTATTCTCAGAAAATACTATAGCTAACGTGCCATATTGTTTTGCTTGCTCCCATTTAAAAAATTGACTGGTACCATTGTGGACAATCGTAACACCTTCTGAGGTTGCAGACAGTGTGGTTTGTTCTCCTTCCCATTCCCCGCGTATTTGTGCTTCAACATAAGAATAGGACCTGCCATCCTGTCGATCTCCATACGTTCCCACAAACTGCCTAATGTTATGATCTATGTCTGTATACGTGAAAACAGCAATATCATCTGCTATCCACTCTATATTTCCTGTTTCTGAAATAGAGCTCTCTAAATCCTCTTTCGGTCTTCCTAAAATGCCATAATAACTTCGATAATAAGTAGCAGTTCCGGTATCAAGATTCTTTTTAACAGAAAAGACTTCCTGCAAATCCGGAGATACGTTGGTAATTTGTTGGATATGCTGATTACTTTGAAACAGCAAATAGCTTTGAACTGAAAGTAAAATAACTACTGCACAGCTAACAATAACAAGTGCTACCTTTTTCTTAAAGGTTAATAATAGATTGACAGATACTCCAATCACAATAATGATATTAAAAACATAGAACAAGCGGTCATCAATATATTCTGCCTCATAGTAAGAATGGACCACTAGACTGCCTATTTGCAGACAAAGAAATCCGACAGCAATCAACAAAGAAACGATTTGAATTACTTTAACCCATTTGTTCTTCATGCTCAGGTTCAACCTCCTCTACAAACTCCCAGGTATGGCCATTATCATTGGATATAAATTTGGCACGAATCAACCCATCTCTGTAATAATCACCGTTTGGTCCTTGTTCCATGATTAAGGCTAAATGATCCTCTTCTTTATATGGTGCATTCGGCATCACAAAAACACGATCATATTTGGACGGCATCTCAAAGGTTGTTTCTTGCCATGATTCTCCTCCATCATTTGTTACATACATATCGGGTTCTTCAGGATTGATTGTTCCATAAGCAATAAAACCGGTATCAGCATCGACAAATCCACCATCTGCAACCAGCCTGGTCGTATCTGGCATGTTTGTCGGTTGCCAAGTGTTCCCTTGGTCAGCAGATATATATACAGCAGCACCTTCTTGTGACATTGTTCTGTCAAAACTCAGAATGGCATACCAAAACGTATCACTCTGAAATTCAACCTTACGATATCGAATAGCAGGTTTACTCTCCGTAATGACACTCTCTTGCCATGTAGCACCTTGATCTGTTGAATAAATTAGTCTAGTAGTTTCCGCATCAAATAAGAAGGTTGCATATTGCTCCGTTAACAAAAAACTGTCTTCGATAAGTTCGTCCTGATTCCCATTATACTCGCCAGCAAACAGGTATTCCTTTTCAACAGGTACTTCCTCCCATTCATTCCCGCCGTCATAAGTAATCTGCAGTTTATCATTTTGCAAGCTGTAACCTATTTGGTCATTTACGTAAATCCCACGTAATGGCTCGGCTTCAGGAATTTCAGTTACTGATTGTTGCTGTTGGTACTCCCACTCTGCCTCAGGAGACAGTAATGGTTCCCGATTTTGATAATAAATTGTAGCAATTATTAGGATAGAAACTATAAGAACACTTGAAATGAGACTTATGTATTTCATGCACTCCCCCCTCGCATTATTATTATACACTATTTTCCAGTTTATAAAAAACTACTTCCCAAAAATGAGAAGTAGTTTTTTTTAATAGCTAAGAATGATGATATTCCCGGAAGGATCTACTGTACTAGCCTTTCCATCCTTTTGCTCAACAATTGCACCAATGGCTCGAAGTTGTTTCACTACATCCTCAACGGCATGATCCGCATAGGTTAAGGTGAAATGCTTCAAACCTGCACTATTTTCTGCTGGCGGCAGGGCACCAACACCATTCCATGTATTTAATCCTATATGGTGATGATACTTCCCTTTTGATATAAACAGCGCTTGATTGCCAAATTGACTAACCGTTTCAAATCCTAATCCTTTTTCATAAAAATGCTTGGTTGTTGGAATATCAGCAACATGCAGATGGATATGTCCCATTACCGTCTGCTTTGGCAACCCTTGCCATGCACCTCTTTCTCCTTCTTGCAGGAGGTCCTCAAAATCTAATGGATCTACCGCCATATTTACGTGATCTCCGTTCCATGTCCATGTCGAGGGATCACGGTCCTGATACACTTCAATTCCATTTCCATCCGGGTCAGAGAAGTACAATGCTTCACTTACTAAATGGTCAGATGCGCCCAACTCCAGGCCCACATCAACCGTATGATAAACAAAGTTGGCAAGATCTTTTCGACTAGGTAAAAGGATCGCGAAATGATAAAGACCAGTAGTTCGTCCTTGCTTTGGCAGTACGGCTTCTGGTTGTTCTACTGTCAAAATGCCTGTTATACCATCTGCCGTCAATTCTGCTGATGTTTCAGTCCTTTTTAGTACATTGAAGCCGACAATATTTTTATAAAAGGCAATCGATCTATCTATATTTTCTACTTTAATGGTTATATTACTGACAAAGGTAATTGGTTTTTGGTGAAAGTTCATTTTTGTCCTCCTTAAACTTACTTTATGTAAGTTATTATACTTTAGTAAGTAGTTTGTGTCAAATAGATCACATTGTGTAACAAAGTGCCGAATTTTTAAACAAGAATGGTTTAAATGAGCTCCCTTGATCATATTTACTGTTTGGAGATTAACTTTAAAGGTGTTTACGGAGAAGCAGAAAATATTAATACCATTGTTAGAAAAGGTTTAAAAGAAGATATGCCAGAAGCTTATACGATTCTTGACCAATTCAAATGGGAACTGGAAGACTCCGAATCGTTCTTATTAGAATCACTAGATGCAGACGTTGAAAAAGTAGCACAACAATGGGTCGACGAGCACCAAGAAGCCGTTGCTGAATGGACAAAAGGTGTTGATAAGGTAGATGGTATTTCCGTTGAAATTCCCTTAACTCCGTGGGATTCAGGGCGTGCTACCGCTAACATTTTGAAAATTGTCTTAGAGCAACAAGGCTTCGAAGTGACACTGACAACCGTTGATCCTGCTGTTATGTTTGAGGCAATCGCTTCAGGTGATGCAGATGCCTCTACAGCTGCATGGTTACCAATCACACATGGTGCGTTCTACGAAGATTATAAAGAAGATATCGTAGATCTTGGACCTAACTTGGAAGGTGCCAGTTCAGGATTAGTCGTACCATCTTATATGGAGATTGATTCGATTGAAGATCTTAAGGCTGCTGAGTGAGAGTAGTCATTAGAGTAAATGCTCTTCATCCGTATTTAATTACGGATGAAGAGCATTTTTAAGTGGTATTACATACGCCACTCAAGTTGCCTTCCACCGACCACATGGTTTGAAGGTGATAAATGTTTTGGATGCGTATAAACAAGACAGTCTTGAAGGATATTGAGGCTATTCTTGCAGTCTAACCATCTCTGCTATTACTTCTCTAATTGCCATTACAGTTTGACTGGCATATTTAATGGCAACCTCTGATCCTTCTCTATCAATCATTAATTCGCCATCTTTATAAGAACTGTACAAAATCTTGTAAAAATCTTCTCCCTTGGCATTCTTTTGTTCTTTTTCGAAAAAGAAGCTGTATCATTTATTTTTTTGATTCCTATCAAAATTAATCATCTGTCCTTTTTCCATTTTTTTGGCGAGTAACAATATGATAAGCATAAAATTCACTCTCGCTCATAGGATTCTCTCCCATCATTTTTGAATAGAGTTATTTCCCTTTTCGCTTTCTCTATTACACCTTTAATAAACGGTTCTTTCCTCTTCGTATAAATTTGCCGGTCAAACTTATACTTTTCCGCCAGTTCTTCCTTAATTAAAGCGTAATCACCAGCTGCCTCAGGATGTTGCATGAGATAATCACGAAACAATAATTTCTCTTCCCATTCCTTGCTGTTGAACTCACAAATATGCAGGTGACAAGTCCCCTGTCCCCATAACCCCTTCCGAAAAAAACTTCTATCCTTCCATTCAGGCTTAGGAACATACTCAAACTCTATTTCGTTCAATGGACTGACAAAACCATGAATCTCGCGAAGATCCTGAACGCCTGCCAGAATGTCTATGATTGGTTTTGCTTTAAGTCCTTTGATTGAAGTACTTCCGATATGTTCAATGCCAATAATTTTATCACCCAGTGCAGCAGTAATTCTTTTTTTCTCATATTGAAATTCATTGGCCCATTCTGGATTATAGTGATGAAGTTCAACGATAGATTTCTTCATTTTCTTATCACCTTTATTCTCGAATCATTATTTTTCAAACAGCTCATTATTGTATCTCCAAAAGACCTGACATCTGATAAATAATCATACCCTTCTGGTGAACCGAAACTATTAAACATACGAACTGCAACTAGATCCTCACTTGGAATCACTAACAATGTCACACCGGTATAACCAAGGATTTGGAAGGAGCCTTGAGGTACTTTCTCCCCTATTTCAGATTTTTCAGCAGGTAAATCTTTCACAAACCAGAGAAATCCATTCTGAGGCATATTACCATCTCTCATTATTGGACTTTGGACAGATGTCGCGATTTGGATCATTTTCTCAGGTACAAATTGTTTACCATTTACATTTCCATTCATTAAGTGCAAATAACCCCAATAGGCTAACTCCCTGGCCGAAACATACATATTTGGTTTGCCACCTGCTGTATCCCTACTGATTTTCCAATGCTCTTCCTGGCCACGTGGAACTATCACCTCTACCAGTTTATCGTGCTTATCAGCATACCAATCGGATTCCGTAAAACCTAAAGGATGAAACACTTGTTTATGTAAAATATCCGAAATTGTCAGCTTGGTTGTTCGTTTTACTATTTCGGTTAAAGCATTTATTCCAACCTGTCTGTATGTCCAACTGTCACCTGCTGGATGTTCCCGAAATACTTTATCTTCCTTTTGATGCAGACCGTGAGTATGTGTTAGCAGATGTCTAATTGTGGTGTTCCCCCATGTATGCACTTCTAACTCGGGTAAATATTTCAATACTGGATCATCAATACTTTGAATGTAACCAGAATGAACAGCATACGCCACCGCAAAACCAATATAGCTTTTCCTTACTGATGCTACATGAAATTGCGTATCATGCTGGACTAGCCTTGCATTCGTTAGTTTTGATTGTTTCCCTATATATTCTTCTAACACAACGGAATCATGCTGTATAATATAGGTTGCTGCTCCAGAACAATCAACTTGGTTAAATGTATGATAAACATGGTTTAACAACGGTGAAAAATTATGGTTACTTTTACCATTAAGAAACAATCCCGCTCCTCCTCCAATTTCCAATAACTACATTCAATCAGTACAAAAAATATTCAATTGGTTCCACGTTTCATCCCATTTCTTGTTGAATATGCGTTCGCGATAAGCATCCATTCGTTCAGTTGATCCCTTGAAAAAAGGTGTCGGTTTTACTTCTAAATGGAGGACATCATCAATTCCACAAGGAGCTGTTAGTATGACTTTGTCTTGATGATTTAATGTAAGGCCTAATGCTGTTGCTGTTTCGGGAAATTTAGAAATGGCATCTATCGAAGAGGAGTAAGGAGACGTGTTGTTTTTCAGATGCATTCTTGCCTGATTCTTTACAGACCATGGCAAATCGGGAATGATGGAATGAAGCTTTTCTTCTAGTTTCTTTTCCTCCAATACTTCTGTGTTTGTCGGATCAAAATAGATGACATCAATATCAGAGAAAAGCGTCCGCTCATTGTAACAGTGTAATGTATCCCATATTTTTGAACGCACAAATCCTGCACATATCCACCAATCTGGTAAATGTAAGGACTTTGCGGCTTTTAATACTTCCATCATCCATTTATCTTCATAAATGAATTTAATAATTTTTTCTTCAGTCCACATTGTACGTTACCTTTCTGTTGAATCTGGTTTGCTATTTGCAGTAGTTGCAACCAGAATAAATAGTACTTCCATCATAGCATATTATTCCAACAATCTTACCCCAAAAATTTAAAAATCCTTTGCAACTAAGTTTCTATACTGTGTTGAATTATTGGTAAAATAAGTTAAAATTAACTTATCGTAAAAATTATTGTAATGATGGAGGGTAGAAGAGCTTTTATATTAAAGGAGAGAATACAATGCATTATAATTTCATTGCCAAAAAGAAATGGAAAAAGGAAGGTATATCTACATTAGTTTTTGTTTGTATCGTTGTTATCGGATTTATCTTTATGTTTTTGGATGTAAATATACAAGGCACTGCATTATGGCTTTCGACGATTTTTATTAGTTTGATTATATTATT
Source organism: Gracilibacillus caseinilyticus (assembly GCF_022919115.1). Taxonomy (NCBI): domain Bacteria; kingdom Bacillati; phylum Bacillota; class Bacilli; order Caryophanales; family Bacillaceae; genus Gracilibacillus; species Gracilibacillus caseinilyticus. The sequence continues at coordinate 488,308 of NZ_CP095072.1, forward strand.
CGGCGTATACAAGTCGATTTATTATCTTACCTTACCCAAAAAAATTATCTGATCATGAATGACGATCGTTTATCGATTTATCGCGGGCCGGTTCTTTCCAGGAAATTAATTAATTTTGATCACGTCGATCGTGTCGTACAAATTAACACAGTGATTTTATTCAAAATGGAAAATGGAAAGGAAGAGCAAATATTTACTGACTTTCTATCTAATGAAGATACGGCGGAAATAAAAGATCAACTTAAGAAGAAATTCGGATCAAAAGCAATTGCGTTCTAAAAAAGGGTGTGAAAAATAATAGTAAAACGTTCACTAACTACACTCTGTTTATTATTCCTACTTGCAGGATGCAATCTTGAATTAACAAAAAATCTATCCAAATCTGGGTATGGTGAATTGAAAAAAAATAATGATGTGGAAATGACAGTTACCCAAAACAAGTACACCTCGAATCTAAAGGATATCTCGTTAGAAATTATAAATAAAAGTGACTCCTCCATAACTTTTGATTTTCCTTATCAATTGGAGACATATGTAAATGGATCGTGGTATAAAATCCCTTTTAAAAACAATAAGGGCTGGATAATGATAGGAATTGTACTAAAACCAAATGAATCGTACACACAAAATATTTCTGTTAAGCAACTTGATTTTGAACTGTCTCCTGGTGAATATCGAATTGTAAAATCGTTTAGTGAAGAATTAATCGTATCTGCGGAATTTTTGGTGGAATAATTAATCAAGACTGCTAGCTGCAGAAAAATGATTTCATTTGCAAATCATTACATGAAATCTCGCCTCCTAGTCATACTAAAAGCAGGAGGCGTGTTTGTAATGAAAATGACATTTTTAACGATCTTATTTTTAATTTTAAATCCAGTTATGGTTTCTAATGACATCGTGATCACTTATAAAGAGAAACCTGTAGCAAATGTCAGTAGAGCTGATCTGATGGTACCTTTTCTTGATGATCCTGTACTTGATCCCGATAAATTTATGGAAATGATGGAACAGATGGAACAAAAAATATATCAACGTCCTGTCGATGCAACTATTAACGATAATGGAGCCATCGTTTCCGGCAAAGTGGGCTATAAATTAGACCGTACTACATTCAAAGAAATGTTTCTGAGGCATTTCTTTAAAAATACCTCAGAAAATTTAGAAGTTCCGGTTGTCGAAGTGCAACCGACTGTAGATGAGCAGTTACTATCAAAAATTCGCAAACAGAAAATCGGGCAATACGTTACTTATTTCAACTCTAATAAAAAAGAGCGAGCGCATAATATTATGTTAGCAGCGGAGGCCATTAACAATCACGTTGTCTTTCCCGGAGGGACTTTTTCGTTTAACAAGGTGGTCGGAAAAAGAACGAAAGAAAGAGGTTATTTACCTGCACCTGAGATTGTCAAAGGAGAATTAACAGAAGGGATTGGCGGAGGGATTTGTCAAGTATCTTCCACTTTGTATAACGCAATTGACCGTGCGGGTGTACAAGTACTGGAACGTTATTCACACAGCAAAAAAGTTCCATATGTGCCTCCTGGACGTGATGCTACCGTGAGCTGGTATGGTCCTGATTTTACTTTCATGAACAATTATAATCAGCCACTTCTCATTCGGTCGAAGAAAACCGGCGGCAGCATCTATGTAGAAGTTTATACTTCTGACACTGTTGAGATTTCACCGCGTGATGTTCCTAGTGTGAGGAATGGAATGGAGTGAAACAGACTGAGACTTTAACTAATCGTTTGCTCTACCTGCGTGACGAGTTCTTCAAATTTGGTGTGAAAGTGCTCTATTGGAATGACAGCGAAATATGCAGAATACTGATTTTTCACTAAAATGCATTCGTCATACAATAAGCTAACCCTTAATCTTTTTTGCGATGTGATCCTTTTTTCTACTAAAGAATTTGCTAAAGCAGTATACAATGACTGTCCGGTTTCATCAGTTGCTCTCTCTATTGCAAATCTGCCAGCAAAGCTATTCCACCAAACCTTAAATGAACTGTATATATCCAAGAATACAGAATAATCCATTATCAAATGTTGATAGAACAAATCCTTCTCTGCCCTAAATATTTTTAAATCAATTAAAGGATCCTTTGAGATTCTTTGTAATACCTTATCCCATATCAACTGAAATCGTTCTTCAAAGTCTGCTTTAAACTCCACTTCCAAGGTAAGATAGGGAAACCTCTGATCTTCCATACTACGATGGCGATTAAGATAAATGTTTTGTATATAAAGCAAAAAATTTAATGAATAGGATGCCTCTGTCTCCATTATCATTGTATTCTTCATCTAACTCCTCCTAACATTAGAAGCTACTGCTCCTAGCCTTCAGGCACTTTCACAAATAAATAATCTCCGGCCCAAATTTGCGTCGTTACAATAATTGTCTCAGCATCTTTCTCAAAAAAGTAGCCACTTCCTTCTTGTTTCTGAAAGCTCCAGCCATTGTTTCTTAACATGTTTTTAAAAGCTGCTACGCTATTCCCTTCACCGGCCTGTGTAATGAACCAATCTGCACTTTCTTCTTCTGTTACTTTAACTATACCTCCCGTTGGCTGGTCAGCTATTTCTAATACTTCTTTTTTACTGATGGACTCAATCGGTAATGAGGGATAATATAATTGATCATACGCGACAAAGACTAAGATTAACAGCAGCAAAGCAATAACCCAAAGCCATTTTCTCATATTTTATCATCACTATCTTTTTTACAATTCTTATACTCATCAGTTGCTTGAAGAAAGATGATCATCATTCCTATTACTAAATACACACATTCCATTGATGATGAATGAGGTTAAGCAATATAACAACAAGACCATACAGCTCCCAAAAGGCAGAAAAATAAATGCCAATGAGCCAAAAACGTTGATATTTCATATTTATTTCCTCACTTTTCCCAATTTTTAGTTGAATTCAACATTCGAATCTAATAAACGATGGGAGTGATTTCTTGCATGAATTTCAAATTTATTCTGTTTGCTTTTCTATTTGTGTTGTTTGGTTATAGTGCATCTGCTACTTCCTGGACTGCATCCTATTTAGCTTTTGAAGATAATTGGAGAGATTTTCTGGTGGTGACGCCTCAATATAAGAAAGCAGAGAATGGCTTAATAGCTGTCATGGATGTTGAACAGCTACTTGTATAATTTGCTTTTGACCATTTTTCTCAAAACTTTTTAGCTTTTGCATCCCTATTTTTTCTGCAACCCTTTGTGAAGGTATATTATCAGTCGTCGTATACGAATAGACTGCAGGAAATTTCAAGATATCAAAGGCGTATTTTTTGCAGGCTAGCGCAGCCTCTGTCGCATATCCTTGATTGCCGTATTCCTTTATTATATGGAATCCTATTTCGGGGACGATGTCACCATCAATCTTTTGCATCGTAATGCCACAGTCCCCTATACATTGACCAATCTCTTTTAATACAACTGCCCACAATCCATGATGGTATTTCTGATAATTTTCTATGTTCCAATTGATCCAGTTTTTCACTTTCTCTGGGGTGAATGGCTCTGAATAATATTGCATCGAGTCTGGATCGGAAAGTACTTTCGATAACTGATGTGCATCTTCCAGCTTCAATTCTCTTAAATCTAATCGTTCTGTTTCGATGATGATCATTGGTTCACCTTACTTTATTTTGTATTAGCACGGATTTTATTTTAACATAAAATTCCATTACCAGCTAACTGATTTAACATTAATGATTAATATACTTTTCCATTCTTATGTCGCGCCACATTTCACCTTTCCAGAAAGTGAAGTTTTCGATAAATCCTATTTCCTTATAACCGAGTTTTTTGTACAGTTTCATAGCTTGCTTATTAAAAGCAAACACCCCTAACTCCACGCGCGTTAAGCCGTGACGCTTGATTTCATTTTCTAAACGGCTAATAGCATGGTAGCCAATGCCCTTTCCTCGAGCCTCTGATTCGCCAATGGTAATACCGAGCCATGCAGTTCCTTGTTCTTTCTTATATAGATGTTTCGGATCGACGGAATAATTTATCTCGCCTACTAACTTATCATTAAGATAAATTAAGTAAATGTTTTGATGTTGTAATCGTTTCTCTAATTCCGTAATGGTAACTCGTTCACGCTTGTTTAATTCCGTCTCATTTCGATTTCTGCGTACAAGAGGAATTAATCGGGCATCATTTTCCCAACGATTAAATGCCTCTACTATGCTTGGTGCGGCATTTTCTAATTTTTTTATTTTCATTTTCATGTTGTACTCCTATCTATTCCGAATCTTTCATCCTGGCTATTCTATTATAACGTATTCTTTTGTTCTAATAACAAGGAATTGATGGAAAAATGTAGAATATAATATAGTAGGCAAAAGTTTAGAAAGGTTGCGAAGTCACATGTGTATAAAAATCAGAAAAGCAGTACCGGATGATATTACAGCGATACAAAAGGTCGCTTCATTTAGCTGGCACGAAACTTACAGTGGACTTATCCCTGAAGCTATTCAGGATAAATTCTTAGCGAATGCCTATTCCGATGAGTTCATGCGCAAACGTGTGGAACAGACCATTCTTATGGTTGCCGAGATTAATGAAGAAATTGTAGGATTTGCAAATGCCTTTACTAAAGGGAACATCGCAGAACTCAGTGCGATTTATTTATATAAAGAAATGCAAGGGAAAGGAATTGGTACGAAACTTTTAACTGCCCTTTTACATGAATTGAAGACTTTTTCAGAAATCTATGTGGAGGTAGAAAAAGGAAACCTAGTTGGCGAATTATTTTATGCAGCCAAGGGATTTACAGTTGTAAAAGAATACGAGGATGTCATATATGGGCATCCACTACAAACAAAACGATTGGTCTTACCATTATAAAAAGGGGTTCCACTATGGATAAAAATCGACCTGAAGTATGTATACTTGGAACGTTTCATATGAGAAATAATGAAGCATTATTGTCAGCACGCAGACAAAATGAAATGTTAGAAGTTATCTCCAAGATAAGTTCATTTAAACCGACTAAAATAGCTGTAGAAATGGAAGTCGATCAGCATAAATTATTAAATCAGAAATATAAACAATTTTTATCTGGTAATTTCAGATTGGAGCTGAGTGAAGTCTATCAAATTGGCTTTCGTGCTGCATTTGAATCCGAACTCAAGGAAATACATCCTATTGATTGGATGGGAACACCGTCCGCTAGTTTTGGTGATATACAGAAATGGTTACAGGAGCAACAACCAGCATTATACAGTGAATTATTTGATAACTTTTCCGTTCCTCCATTAACAAATGAAAAGTCTGTGCTAGATTATTATAAGGAATTAAATGAATCTTCATGGCTTGACTATTTACATTCATTCTACGTGAACACTGCCAGGATCGGGGATTTCAATCATTATGTCGGTATTGAATGGTTAAGCTGGTGGTACAAACGTAATTTAATTATCTTCTCGAATTTGACTCGTTTAATAGAATCGCAAAATGAGCGGATTTTACTGATTATTGGTTGTTCTCATAATGCGATTATTAATAAGTTTCTTAAAGAAAGTGGGACTTGTGAGGTGGTTGATCCGTTGATCCTGCTGGCATAATAGTCCTTATATTAGGAAATTTTGGCACGTAAGCTATTCTATGGAGGGATACAATGATTAAGTCTATAAAAGGACAGTTTATCTTGTCACTATTAGTTGCTCTATGTTTCGTTTATCATTCATTTTCTTACATTGAGTTTACCGGTGAAGAAAGATTTCTGTTTAATCGAATACTATTCTTTTTTATCATGATTTCATCCATTTTTAATGCAGGATTATTCACGCAAAAATATATACAAGCAAGGAATAAAAAATGACTGCTGCTACTTGTGCGAATTTCTATTTATGGAATAAAGTATTTTTTTCTTTTTTATTTAATCTATTCCCTGTAACCAGCAGCAAACAAAGGTCCATTGATTGTAATGGTAGCTAGAATCCGCCCCATTTCTTGTGGAGATTCTTTCTTTCCACTACTCAACCATTGTTCTATCAGACCGACATGTGCTGATGAAATATAGGAAATGAGGTAAGAAGCCGGTACTTGTAAATCTTTCTCTTTTATAAATGTACGATCATTATATAATGAATCAGATATAAACTGTTTCAGCCTGAATTGAAAGGATAAGTCGCCTTTTGGTCCTAAAATCGCCCTCACAAAATTACTGTTTTCATTAATATATTCAAATACTTGTATCGCATTTTTAAAAGGAACCTCTGTACCATCAGGATGATCTATCGAATGCGGCATATTCTGTTGTACAATTCGGTACATCTCTTGAATTAATGCGTCCTGACATTTTGTCATCAAATCATATTTATCTTGATAATGTGCGTAAAAAGTTCCCCTGTTTATTTTAGCTTTCGTTGATATATCTTTCACCGTAATCGCTTCGAACCCTTTTTCTTCAATAAATTTTACGAATGCCTCTCTAATTGATTCTTTCGTTCGAATGACACGCAAATCCAAATTTCCATCGCGCATACGTTTTTTCCTCCCTTTTTAACCAACACAGCTTCTAAATGTGTTCCATAAACCACACAATACACCCTTTTGATTATTGAGTAAGGTATCATTCCGGCTTATAATACTATTGTAATAATCAACACGTTGTTCACTATTATAACCAAAAATCTAGGAGGTATGAAGTCATATGTTTAGAAATAAGTTGGCATTACTAACTCCCATTATCGCAATTGCAGTTATTTTTATTTTTTCACTCACATTATTCCCTTCTGTTATAACTCAGACTAAAAATTTACCAATAGCTATTGTAAATCAGGACCAAGGCGTAAAAATACAGGATCAAGGTACAATAAATATGGGGAAAACAATACTTGAAAAGGTCCAAAACAATACACAAGCATCTTATGAGGAAGAACCAAAAGTAAAATGGATAGCAGTAAACAGTGTGGACGAAGCAACAGAAGGGATGAATAATCAGGAATACTATGCATCATTGGTGATCCCTAAAGATTTTAGCGCAAAACAGGCATCTTTGAAAACGGAAAATCCATCTTCTCCAGAAGTACAGATTTATATCAACCAAGGTATGAATGCATCAGTTGCAACAATGACAAATCAATTATTATCCGGAGTAGTAGATAACCTCAACAATTCGGTCCGGACACAAGTTCTAACTGGATTCGAAGAACAAGGTGCGACAATAACTACACAACAAGCTTCGAGTCTCGTGACACCAATCACAAAAAATCTTATCAATGTAAATGAAACAGGCGAAAACAGCTTGAATGGAAATGCACCTGTCTCATTATTCCAACCATTATGGATGGGGAGTATTGCTAGTGCAGCAATCATCTTTATGACTGTCAACAAAATGACAATAAATTCACGAAAAGAAAAAGTTATGCGAAGACTAGAGCAAGTATTAATAGGAGCGATCATCGCATTGGTCATAGGATTTGGCTATACTTGGATAGCCAATGGAATGATCGGGTTAGATATACCGTATTTCACTGCCACAGCTTTATTTATGAGTATCGCATCCTTTACTTTTTATCTCATGATTTCTGCTGTTCTTTCGTTAATAGGATTTGGCGGCATTGGTATTTTTGCATTCATGTTATTTTTCGGGGCTCCGTTATTAGCAATGGCGCCAGAAATGATGTCTCCATTCTATCAAGATTGGATCTATTCCTGGTTACCAATGCGATTTTTAGTAGATGGACTTCGCGAACTGTTCTACTTTGGCAGTGGCTTAACATGGGATATCCTCTCCGTTTTAACATGGATAGCAGTTATTAGTACGATCGTATTAGTAGCAACAGGATTTAAACCAGAGGAGAAACAAGAGGAGACTGTTGAAAGTTAATCTCATTTCATTATTGTAATATTCTTTCATAAGTAAGCTTCTATTCGAGTACTATTACTCTAATGAAGCTTACTTTTTTATATGAATAGAGCTGAGCTACATAGGGGATTTTGGATTTGCGTAGTTTCGCTTTATTCGCGACCTCTCCCTTTTATTCGCGAAAGTAGTCCGCATAAGAAAACCGAACGACTTCGGAATTCGAATCATCGTTCGGCTTACTGTGGACATATTTTATTTTTCAGCAAATCCTATATCCTTACGATAGAAAAAGTCATCAGTCTGATCGAATCGTTGCAAGTACTGATAAATCTTTTCTTGTGCCTTTTCTGGACTGTCTTGAATCGAACCGACAAGCAAGACACGACCTCCTGTGGAGTGGAATGATCCGTCCTCTCCTTGACCTGTTCCGGCGTGAATGACGTAGACATCGTCTTCTGTCTCCAGATCCGGAAGCTTCACGTTTTTATCGTAAGCACCGGGATATCCTTTGGAGGCAACTACTGTTCCGATCGCGTAGCCGTTTTTCCATTTTAGCTGCGGATCTTTTCTAGCACTTACGTCTTCGATCACTTGAATCAAATCATTCTCCAAGAGTGGCAGTACTACCTGTGTTTCCGGATCACCGAAGCGAGCATTAAACTCAATTACTTTCGGTCCTTCTTTCGTTTCGATTAAGCCTCCGTATAACACACCTGTGTAAGTACGGCCTTCTTGTTTCATCCCTTTTGCCACAGGTTTTAAGACTTTTTCCACTGTGTATGTTACATGCTCCGATACAAGATCTGAAACTGGTGAAAAGGCCCCCATTCCGCCAGTGTTTGGTCCTTCGTCGTTATCATAGGCACGTTTATGATCGCGAGCCGGGACCATCGGATAAACATTTTCTCCATCCACGAAAGCGAAAAGCGAGAATTCTTTTCCTTCCAGATATTCTTCGATGACAACGCGGCTGCCGGCGTCTCCGAATTTATTATCGATGAGCATATTATCTACTGCCGCTAATGCTTCTTCCTCTGTCATCGCAACAACTACGCCTTTACCAGCTGCAAGTCCGTCTGCTTTGATGACGATCGGTGCGCCCTCTTCTCGTATGTATGTTTTTGCTTTCTCAACATCGGTAAAAGTTTGATATTTTGCAGTCGGTATGTCATATTGTTTCATAAATGCTTTGGCAAAATCTTTACTTCCTTCAATAATTGCTGCTGCTTTTGATGGACCGAACACTTTTAAGTTCTTGGCATGGAAGGCATCGACAACTCCTTTGGTAAGCGGAACCTCAGGGCCAACTATTGTCCAGTCGATCGCTTCTTTATCAGCAAATGCAACTAATTCTTCGATCGCATCATCTTTAATCGCGACACAAGTTGCATCCTGCGCAATACCGCCATTTCCAGGTGCAACAAAAATATCGGTTACCCGCTTGCTCTCTTTTATTTTCTTCACAATAATATGCTCACGGCCACCACCGCCGATTACTAATACTTTCATGGAGAACCTCCTCTAATTATACGAAAGGATTCCCAATTGCTTGAGAATCCTCCACCTTTTTTTAGTGCTTAAAGTGACGCATTTTAGTTAATACCATTGCGATGCCATGCTTGTTACATTCGTCAATTGAATCCTGATCACGCTTCGATCCGCCTGGCTGAATAATTGCTTTGATGCCTGCTTTGGCCGCATTTTCTACTGTATCAGGCATTGGGAAAAAGGCATCGGATGCCATCACAGCACCTTTTGCTTTCTCACCTGCTTGTTCAAAAGCGATACTTGCTGCTCCGACACGATTCATCTGACCAGCACCTACTCCAAGCGTCTGGTCACCTTTTGAAACAACAATTGCATTGGACTTCACGTGCTTGACGACTTTCCAAGCAAAAATTAATTCATCTATTTCACTAGCATCTGGCTTGCGATCAGTAACGACGTCTAAGTCTTCTGCTAAGATTCGGCCATTGTCACGATCTTGTACAAGTAATCCGCCAATGACACTTACTACTTTTTTGTTGTCTTGCTCATTAATTTCCATTGGTGTTTCCAATAGACGGATATTTTTCTTCACTGTTAAAATATCGATTGCTTCCTGAGAAAAACTAGGTGCAATGACAATTTCCAAGAAGATTTCTTTTAATTGATTGGCAGTTGCTTCATCAACTTCACGATTTAAGGCAACAATACCGCCAAAGATGGAAATGGAATCAGCTTCATACGCTTTTTGGAAAGCATCTGATAATGTTTCACCAATTCCGACACCACATGGATTCATATGTTTAACCGCTACTGCTGCTGACTGCTCTGGGAATTCGAGAACAATTTCAAGCGCTGCATTCGCGTCCTGAATATTGTTATAGGATAATTCTTTACCATGCAGCTGCTTCGCGTTAGCAATCGAAGCCCCTTTGACATTTCCTTCTTTATAAAATGCTGCTTTTTGGTGTGGGTTTTCACCGTAGCGTAATGATTGTACTTTTTCGAATGTTTGGGTGAATGTTTCTGGGTCTTGTTCTTCTGTGATGTCGACGAAATAGTTCGCGATCATCGCATCATAGTTTGCCGTATGACGGAATACTTTCGCTGCTAAGCCTTTACGGAATTCATGAGAATCGCCATTGTCAGCTAGCTGCTCCAGTACTGCATCATAATCTGCTGGGTCCACTACAACCGTTACGTCGCGGAAGTTCTTTGATGCAGAGCGCAGCATCGTTGGACCACCGATATCGATATTTTCAATCGCATCTGCTTCGGTTACTTCAGGCTTTGCGATCGTTTCTTTAAATGGATACAAGTTCACAACGACCACGTCAATTGGGGCGATGTCGCGTTCTTCCAGCTGCTTCACGTGTGAATCTTCATCACGCCTTGCCAGTAAGCCGGCATGGATAAAGGGATGTAACGTTTTGACACGTCCATCGAGAATTTCATCGAAGCCAGTTACTTCTGATACACCTAAAGCAGGCAGACCTGCTTCTTTTAATGCTTTCAATGTACCACCTGTTGAAATTAATTCATACCCTAATTTGTCTAAACCTTCTGCAAAAGGTACTAGATTACTTTTGTCAGAAACACTCAGTAATGCACGTTTCTTCACCGTTATTCTCCTCTCGAGATCAGTTTTTGGATCGTTTCCGGATAGAGGCTGTGTTCAACTGTTTGGACCGCACGTTGCAGATCCTCTCTCGTCATACCTTCTTCTATCTTGACTGCTTCCTGGGAAATGATCGTACCGGTATCCATACCTTCATCGACATAATGAACGGTAACACCAGCTACTTTCACCCCTGCATCAAATGCTTGTCCAATCGCATCCAAACCAGGAAATGCTGGTAGAAGCGATGGGTGAATGTTAATGATTTTGCCTTCAAACGGGCGAAGTAATGTTTCGCCGATCAAACGCATGTAGCCTGCCAGAATGATATAATCGATCTTCTCTTCCTGTAACACTTCTACAATTTTCGCTTCGAACATTGCTTTATTAAGATATTGCTTCGGATCAAAGACGAAAGCAGGCGTTCCATTTTGCTTCGCCTTTTCTACTACCTTGGCTTGCGGCTTATCACAAACGAGTAGCGCTACCTCTGCTTCCAGTGAACCATTTTGACTTGCTTCTATAATGGCATCATAATTACTGCCGGTTCCAGATGCAAAAACTGCTAGTCTAGTCATTAGAGAAAGTCACCCCAGCTTCATCTGTCACTTCTCCTATAATGTATGCATGCTCGTCGATATCTTCTAATAATTGAAGCGCCATATCTGATTCATGTGCTTCTACGATAACGGCCATGCCAACTCCCATATTAAAAACGCCATACATATCTTCTTCTTTAAATCCTGCTTGTTTTTGCAAGTAATCGAAAATGGCAGGCTTTTGCCATGAACCGGACTGAATCTTGACGCCAAGACCTTCAGGTAACGCACGTGGCAGATTTTCGTGGAAACCGCCTCCTGTAATATGACTGATTCCTTTGATCGTCAAATCAGACTTCAGCTGTTGAACCGCTTTTGTATAAATACGGGTTGGTGCTAATAATGCTTCTCCTAGCGTAGTACCCAGTTCTGCTACTTCATCTTGATAGTTTAACCTTTTATCATCTATGATTTTACGCACAAGTGAAAAGCCGTTCGAATGCACACCGGATGAAGCAAGACCAATGATCTTATCGCCAGCTTGAATATTTTCACCGGTGATAATTTGTTTTTTGTCTGCAATGCCTACAACGAATCCGGCAAGATCGTATTCACCGTCACCATACATGCCAGGCATTTCGGCTGTTTCGCCACCAATTAGTGCAGCATTACTTTGGACACATCCGTCGGTAATCCCTTTGACAATCTGTTCAATTTTTGTTGGTTCGTTTTTTCCACAAGCGATATAATCAAGGAAAAATATTGGATCTGCCCCTTGTGCTACTATATCATTGACACACATCGCGACTAAATCAATACCTACTGTATCATGCTTATCCATTGCAAAAGCTAATTTCAACTTAGTTCCGACGCCATCTGTACCAGAGAGAAGCACAGGCTCTTCATAAGAAAATTTACTAAGATCGAAGAGACCTGCAAAAGCTCCCACTCCACCAATCACTTCCGGACGATTGGTTTTGGCAATATGTTTTTTCATTAAATCGACAGCTTGATAACCAGCGTGTACGTCGACTCCAGCATCTTTATAGATATCACTCATTCGTTTAACTCCTTTTTGGTGAGTTCATTTTCATGGCCACTTTCGGTGTTTTTTTGGCCACTTTTTGCACTTTTATGGCCACTTTTGCTCACTTTATGGCCACTTCCATACGTTTTATGGCCACTTCACTCTTTATAGGCAGGAATGATCGTATCCGGATAGATTTCCGTTGGATAATTTCCTGTAAAACACGCCTGGCAGACACCGTGCTCTTGCACATCGCGATCTTCTACAATTGAATGCTCCAAGCCTTCTGTTGATAAAAAGGCAAGACTGTCTGCACCAATAATCTCGCGCATCTCTTCAATCGAATAATTAGAAGCGATTAATTCTCCTTTTGTCGAGGTATCAATACCGTAATAGCAAGGATTCTGAATCGGAGGTGAAGCAATTCTTACATGCACTTCCGTTGCTCCTGCTTCTTTCAATAATCGCACAATGCGACGGCTCGTTGTTCCACGAACTATCGAATCATCGACCATCACTACACGTTTGCCTTCAACAATACCACGAACGGGAGACAGTTTCATTTTGACACCTTGCTCACGCAATTCTTGAGAAGGCTGAATAAACGTACGGCCAACATAGCGGTTTTTGATAAGACCTAGCTCATATGGAATTCCTGTTGCTTCGGAAAAACCGATAGCTGCAGAAATACTGGAATCAGGTACACCTGTTACAACATCTGCCTCAATAGGCGCTTCCAATGCTAGTTGTTTTCCCATCGTTTTACGGCTCGCATGTACATTCTTCTCGTTCAAATCACTATCCGGACGAGAGAAATAGACATATTCCATCGAACAAAGTGTACGTTGCATCGGTGATGTGAATTGCTTGGTTCGCAGACCATCATGGTCGATCACTATTAATTCACCTGGGCGAACTTCACGCTCATAGGTCGCTCCGATTAAATCAAATGCACATGTTTCCGACGCCACTACGTATGCATCTCCCAGTCTACCAATCGATAACGGACGTAAACCTCGTGGATCCAAGCCAATAAATAATTGGTCCTCTGTTAAAATCGAAAAAGCATACGCGCCTTTGATCATACCTAACGCTGATGTGATCGCATCCTCCATTGGCACATTACCGCTGCGCTTCACTAGGTGCGCAATTACTTCTGTGTCAGAGGTTGTTTGCAAAATACTTCCTTGTGCTTCTAGCTGACTTTTTAGCTGATGAGCATTTACCAAATTTCCATTGTGCGCCAACGCCATACTGTTTGTCTGTGAGCGGAAAACGAGCGGCTGCACGTTCTCAAAGCCGCCACCGCCTTGTGTTGCATAGCGGACATGACCAATTGCTGCATGCCCTTGTAAGCGGGAAAATTCGTTTTCTGAAAAAACATCATTGATTAAACCTACACCTTTGTGAACGTGTAAGCTTTCACCATCTGTAGTTACGATTCCTGCACCTTCCTGTCCGCGATGCTGGAGAGCATGCAGACCGTAATATGTCATTTCGGCTGCTTTCTCATGTCCCCAAATCGCGAATACACCACATTCTTCGTTTAAGCCTTTGATTTCAGCAAGCACGGGATAGCTCCTTTCCACAGCTGTTGTAATATGTCTACATCTTCTGTGATTGCTTCAGTTTCACCACTTCGCACAACCAATTTCTTCGTATTTGTTACCGTTCCAATACGCTTGTAATCTTGCACTTCTGCTTCAAACGCTGCACGGTTTGCTTCACTTACTGTCACGACAAACCGTGATTGTGTTTCACTAAATAATGCACTCGTTACGTCTTCGGTTACCTGTACATCTGCGCCTAATTCTTTTTCATCAAAAAGACTTTCTGCTAATGCTACACCTAATCCACCTTCAGCAATATCATGAGCAGATGAAACAAGGCCCGCACGGATTGCTTGCAATAATTCCTCCTGACGTTTCGCTTCGATATCAAGATCGATCGCCGGTGCTTTACCAAAATACTTTCCTTCTAACAGGTTCTGCAGCTCACTGCCACCAAACTCTGCTTCTGTTTCACCGATCACGTAGATAAGATCCCCTTCATTCTGGAAATGAGAAGGTGTAATATGATCCAAAGATTCATGTAAACCAACCATTCCTACTACTGGAGTTGGGAAAATGGCTTGACCGTGTGATTCATTGTAAAGTGACACGTTACCGCTGATGACTGGTGTGTTAAGCTTCAAGCTTGCGGCACTCATACCGTCAACGCTTTTTTCCATTTGCCAGAAATTTTCTGGTTTATCTGGATTACCGAAGTTCAAACCATCTGTTAACGCTAAAGGCTTCGCACCTGATGCGACAATATTACGAGCAGCTTCCGCTACAGCGATTTTGCCGCCAGCCTCTGGATCGAGATAAATATAGCGAGAGTTACAGTCTGTTGTCATCGCTAATGCCTTGTCATAGCCGCGAACACGAAGTACTGCTGCATCTGAACCTGGTGAGAACACGGTATTCGCCTGTACCATCGAATCATACTGGTCATACACATATTCTTTGCTAGCGATGGTTGGCTGTTGTAATAACTGCTTTAATGTTTCCGCATGATCACTTACTTCCGGACGGTAAGCAGGCATTTTTTGATATTCTTCATAATAAGCAGGCACCTTTGAGTCCTTATAGAAAATAGGTGCATCCTCTGCTAAGTTATCAACTGGAATATCTGCCACCACTTCACCTTTGTGCAATAAACGGAACATTTTATCGCTCGTTACCTCGCCGACAGCTACTGCTTCTAGATTATATTTTCTAAAAATATCAATGATCTCTTGTTCTTCGCCTTTTTTTACACATAACAGCATACGCTCTTGCGACTCAGAAAGCATCATTTCATATGCGGTCATATTCGCTTCACGTTGCGGGATCAGGTCTAAATTCATTTCCATCCCCATCCCTGCCTTACTTGCCATTTCACTTGCAGAAGAAGTAAGACCTGCCGCACCCATGTCCTGAATACCAACTAATGCATCAGAGTGAATCACTTCTAAACATGCTTCAATTAATAATTTTTCCATAAAAGGGTCGCCAACCTGGACGTTGGAACGCTTGCTTTCAGAGTCTTCAGACAAATCTTCGGAAGCGAAGGTTGCACCGTGAATACCGTCACGCCCTGTTTTCGAACCGACATACATAATCGTGTTGCCCTCTCCTGCTGCAATCCCTTTTTGAATATCTTTTGTATCAATAAGACCGACACACATCGCATTTACCAGCGGGTTACCTTCATAACAGTCATCAAACTGCACTTCGCCACCAACTGTCGGTACCCCAACACAGTTACCGTAACCTGCAATACCATGGACAACCTCATCAAACAGGTATTTGACGCGGCCAGTATTCAAGTTACCGAAACGCAAAGAATTTAACGATGCAATTGGACGCGCGCCCATGGAGAAAACGTCACGGATAATCCCGCCGACACCAGTTGCTGCACCTTGATATGGCTCCACTGCTGAAGGGTGGTTATGACTTTCGACTTTAAATACAACACCTTGACCATTACCAATATCGACGATCCCCGCACCTTCACCTGGACCTTGGACAACCTGTGGTCCTTCTGTCGGGAATTTCTTCAATAATGGTTTCGAAGTTTTGTAACTGCAATGCTCCGACCACATAACAGAAAAAATACCAATCTCAGTGAAATTCGGACGACGACCCATAATGTCCTTAATCATGTCATATTCTTTATCAGTTAAACCCATTTCTTGATAGACTTTGTCTTGCTCCACTTGCTCCGGGCTAAGTTCAGGCGCCTGCAACATAACGTTCCCTCCAGTTCGCTAACATTGATTGGAATAATTTCAATCCATCATCACTATTCAAAATGGCTTCCACCGCACGTTCAGGGTGTGGCATCATTCCTAGTACATTTCCTTTTTTATTCGTGATTCCGGCAATATCTGCCGCAGAACCGTTTGGATTATTTTGATACGTAAAAACGATTTGGTTGTTTGCTCTTAAACTAGCAAGCGTTTCTTCATCACAATAATAGTTTCCTTCATTATGTGCGATCGGAATCGACACCACTTCACCTTCTTCATACTCTGAAGTGAAAAGCGTTTGATTGTTTTCGACTACTAGATTCTCGAAGTGACACATGAATTTTAAGTTTTTATTGCGTAATAAAGCACCAGGGAGCAAGCCGGATTCTAATAAAATCTGAAATCCGTTACAGACACCTAAGATCGGTACTCCTGCTTCTGCTTTTGCACGTAATTGATTGACAACATTTGATGTGGATGCGATCGCACCACAGCGAAGGTAATCACCGTAAGAGAAACCTCCTGGTATAAGGATGGCATCATAGCCATCAAGGTTGGCATCCTTATACCAAAGCATATCCGCTTCTTCTCCCAGCACTTCCTTTGCTGCATAATACATATCGCGATCACAGTTAGAACCTGGGAAGACTACAACAGCAAATTTCACTGTGCAACCCCCTCTTCCACTGTATATGAATAATTCTCAATGACTGGATTCGCAAGCAGTTTGCTGCACATGTCTTCAATTTCCTGTTCAATATTGGCATCATCGTTTACTGTTAATTCAAGGTATTTCCCAACACGAACTTCCTGTACATTGTCATAGCCTAATGTATTTAAAGATCCCTGCACAGCTTTACCTTGTGGGTCTAGTACGCCTTCTTTTAATGTAATGTGTACTTTTACTAGTTTCATTGTTTTGCCTCCAGTCGAGATAATATATTGTCATATACCGTTACTAAATCACCTAAGTCTTCACGAAATACGTCTTTATCCATTTTTTCGCCGGTTGCAATATCCCACAGGCGGCATGTATCAGGGCTGACCTCGTCCGATAAGACAATTTCGCCTGCTGCATTGCGACCGAACTCTAATTTAAAATCGACAAGCTGTAGGTTAATTTCTTTAAAGAATGCTTGCAATTGTTCGTTGACTTGTAATGCCATTGCTTTGATTTTCTTTAAATCCTCTGGTGTAGAATCAGACAGCAATAACGCATGCTGATCATTAATAAGTGGATCCCCCAGGTCATCATCTTTATAGAACAATTCAATAACTGGTGGATTAAAAATTCGTTTTTCCTCCACTCCGATGCGGCGGACAATACTTCCTGCCGCCACATTGCGAATGACAACTTCAAGTGGAATGATCGTGGTTTTTTCCACTAATTGTTCTGTCTCATTCAACGCCTCTTTAAAATGGCTGTTAATACCATGCTGGTGTAAGTATTCAAACACTTTTGCAGAAATTAAATTATTGTAGCGACCTTTTCCTTGGAATTGAGCTTTTTTCACTCCATTAAAGGCTGTTGCATCATTTTTATAAGAAAGAACTAATAATTCCGGATTGTCCGCTACGGTGAAAACTTGCTTTGCTTTCCCCTCATATAACAGCTTGTCTTTCATGTTTATCTCTCCTTATGCCAGGCCAATTTTTTTGAAGATCTGATCAACATTTTTCAAGTGATACGTATAATCAAAGCAATCATCTAATTGCTCTTTTGATAATGTACTGGTAATGCGGTCTTCCTGCTCAATTAACTCACGGAATGGTGTTGCTGTTTCCCATGCTTTCATCGCATTCGGCTGTACCATGTCATATGCTTCCTCACGGCTCATTCCTTGATCAATCAAGGAAAGCAATACACGTTGTGAGAAAATAACACCATACGTACGATCAATATTGCGTTTCATGTTCTCCGGGAATACCGTTAAGTTCTTGACGATATTACCAAAACGATTAAGCATATAATTAAGTGCAATCGTCGCATCCGGTAAAATCACGCGTTCTGCAGAGGAGTGAGAAATATCACGCTCATGCCATAACGATACGTTTTCGTAAGCAGTCATCATGTATCCACGGATCACACGCGCCATTCCTGTCATATTCTCGGAACCGATTGGATTACGCTTGTGCGGCATGGCAGAAGAACCTTTTTGACCTTTCGCAAAAAATTCTTCGACTTCACGAGTTTCTGTTTTCTGCAGACCACGAATCTCTGTTGCGAATTTCTCAATCGAGCTAGCGACTAATGCCAATGCTGACATGTATTGCGCATGACGATCACGCTGCAATGTCTGGGTCGAAACAGGCGCTGCCTGCAAGCCTAATTTCCCGCAAACAAATTCTTCTACAAAAGGGTCGATGTTCGCATAAGTACCAACTGCACCAGATAGTTTACCTGTTTCGATCACTTTCGCTGCAGCGTCAAAGCGCTCGAGGTTACGTTTCATTTCTTCATACCATAACGCCATTTTCAAACCAAATGTCGTTGGCTCTGCATGGACACCGTGTGTACGTCCCATCATAACGGTATTTTTATGCTCGATTGCTTTTTCTTTTAAAATGTCGATAAAGTTGACAATATCACGACGAATGATTTCATTTGCTTGTTTTAATAAGTAAGACAATGCTGTATCAACGACGTCCGTAGAAGTTAAACCATAGTGAACCCACTTTTTCTCTTCACCTAACGTTTCCGATACGGCACGAGTGAATGCAACCACATCATGACGGGTATCTTGTTCAATTTCAAAGATGCGATCAATATCGAATGAAGCATTTTCTCTTATTTTCTGTACGTCTTCTTTTGGAATGATCCCCATTTCACTCCATGCTTCACATGCAAGAATTTCTACCTCAAGCCATGCTTTAAAACGATTCTCATCTGTCCAGATCTTTCCCATTTCTTCTCTTGTATAACGTTCAATCATGAATGCTTCCTCCTAGTTATCTTCAATTATCTTTTTTTCTACTAGTCCATTATATATCGTTAACGGATTGTCTCCAATAAATGTAACATGGCCCATTTTTCTGAGTGGTTTGTTCTCTGATTTTCCGTACATGTGAATGTGTGCGTCCGGATTTTTGTCAAGCTGAGCGAAGAATGGTTCCACATCTTTGCCTAACAAATTCACCATAACCGCTCCATCGTGTGCGTGAACCGTGATTAATGGTAAGCCGCAAATTGCACGGATATGCTGTTCAAATTGCGACACATCGCACGCTTCAATCGTATAATGACCTGAGTTGTGAGGTCTTGGCGCTAATTCATTGATAAGGATATCATCCCCACACACGAACATTTCAATTGCAAACGTTCCAACGACACCGATTGTTTCAGCTATCGCTTTGGCTGCTTGGCGCGCTTTTTCCGCAATGGCGTCTGATACGTTTCCTGGTACGATCGTTGCATGAAGAATGTGATCGCGGTGAATATTCTCTGCTACCGGAAAGTAAGCAATATCGCCATTTTGTGCCCTTGTAAATACAATCGAGATTTCTTTATCAAAAGGTACCCACTTCTCTACGATTAGCCGGTCAGCCTGTTCGAGCATTTCTGCAGCACTATCAATATCCGCTTCACTTGCTAGCTTCACTTGGCCTTTGCCGTCGTACCCGCCTCGGCACGTTTTGGCAACAGATGGATAACCTATTCTTTCTGCTGCTGCTTGTAGTTCTTGTTTCGTTGTCACGATCGCAAAATCGGCAACGGGCTGATGACTGTCTACCATCGCTTTCTTCTCCAGCTCCCGATCCTGGGTGACTTTTAATGAGTTGGCACCTTGAGGTAGAATCCCTGCCTCTTCAAGGATTTGTGCTGCTGTTAAATCGACATTTTCAAATTCATAAGTAACAACATCACTTTTTTCCGCAAGCTGTTTGACTGCCTCTAAATCGTCATATGCTGCAACAATTTGGTCGTCCGCTACTTGTGCTGTCGGGCAATCTGGCGTTGGATCGAGTACAATGACACGATAGCCCATATGCTTAGCTGCTGTTGTCATCATGCGACCTAACTGTCCTCCACCGATGATACCGATTGAAGATCCGAATAATAGCTTATTGGTTGGCAAGCTCATCCCTCATTTCTGACACTTTTTGTTTCATGTTGTCCTGATGATTAGCTAAACGTTTGGCAACTTCTTCATCACTTGTTCCGATAATCTGTGCCGCTAGAATGCCAGCGTTTTTTGCTCCTGCTTTTCCAATGGCAACCGTTGCAACAGGTACACCACCTGGCATCTGTACAATCGAATAAAGTGAGTCCAGACCACTTAATGTGCTAGTTTTAACAGGTATGCCAATTACCGGTAAAGTCGTTTTAGATGCAACCATTCCTGGTAAATGTGCTGCTCCACCTGCACCTGCGATAATGACCTTCAAGCCTTTTTCCCGAGCTGTCTCTGCATACTCGAACATATCTTCAGGTGTGCGATGTGCAGAAATTACTTCTTTTTCATAGCTGATACCTAGTTCATCCAATGCCTCACATGTATGTTTCATTGTCTCCCAATCTGAGATACTCCCCATGATCACACCAACTTGTGCTGCCATGTTTCTCCCCTCTTTCTATCCCGATTCTTTTTCATTAAAAATATATTTATATAAATCAAAAGCCTATTCATTTTCTCTATCAGGAGAGAAGATGAATAGGCTTGTTTCCATGACTATCCTGATGATTTTCTATCTTGAAATCATCGTCCATCTTCCCTCATAGTCCGTCATTTACGGTGACAGGTAGAAACTTTTGAGCCTTATTCTCAAATTATACGAGGTCTTGTTGTGTTAGATTTTTTGACTACATTCATATGATAACAAGAGCGATTGAAGTCTGTCAACAAAAAATCGAACATTAAAATAGCCTGCTATTTTAATGTTCGGATTTAGCTGATTTTGCATCAAATACGATTGTTCTTCCGCTTGGTACAGGTTCTCCATTTTCTTCTGTAAAAACAGGCTGCTCCACTCTTCGTGTCGGTACATAACCAGCTTGCCGAATTCGTTCCAGACATGCTTCAATCGACTCGCCTTCTTCTACACTAAACTTCATCTTGTTTGGCTTCTTGCTGTGCTTCTGTTTCTTCGACACTTTTGATTATCCTCCCTTTCTTTACTTGCTTTACCCAGAACCCACCATGAATTTGTTTCGGTTCATAGGCAATAATAAAAGCTTTCGGGTCAATCGATTTAATCGTTTCATATAAATGTATCTCATATTTACGTGGAGATAATATTTGCATCGACAAGCGGTCGCCATCCATCCCATAAGCGTACCAGCTTGTTACACCATAACCTTTATCCCTTAGTTGCTTTGTAAAGGAAATATCAGGATTGGACGATATCACATTTACTGTCGTATATCCCAGCGCCAGTTTTTCCTCAATCATTGATCCGATAATGACACCCAGACCATAACCAAGTCCATAGGCGATTAAGTTTTGCATTTCTCCCAAATTATCAAGAACTAATCCCAGACCTACTGTATATATCATGATTTCGAATATACCAATCGCTCCGGCAATGTAACGTCTCCCCTTCAGAGTCAAGATCACCCTCAGCGTGGAAAGCGATACATAGATTATATTTATCACCATGATAATAACTACCATTACAATTGCATTTTCTAACAAGCAGTACACCTCCGAGATGTTGCACCTAAATTTACATAGGCACATAACCTAATATATAGCGACACCATTTTACCACAGCTTAACGAGAAAAGGGAGAGAGAAAATTGGATCCATTTCAGCATATGCACGATTGGAAAAATAACTTAGATCATTTTTTTGGTGGAAACTTTTGGGATGACTTCGAACACATGATAAAACCACCTATTCCTGCGATTAACATGTATGAATTAGATAGTGAATTAATCATTTATGTTAATTTGCCCGGAATTAAGGATCGTAAACAAGTGAACGTCTTTGTCGATCACAATGTGTTGGAATTAAAAGGTTCCATGTTTCCGGTAGAACAGTCTGGAAAGCTGATCAAACAGGAGATATTGCAAGGGGATTTTTCAAGACAAATTGACTTGCCTTTTGCAGTAAGAGAGGATCGGGTTACTGCTCATTTAAAGCAAGGGCTGATGACCATTCATTTATACCGTTTGGTTAATGATCGGAAGAAGAAGCGTGAGATTGATATCGAAGAGTTCGAGGATTAGCTTGTAGTGAGTGCCAATCGATTACACGCCGGCACTCCTCCTAATTTCCATCATATATTAAAGGTTTTTTCGAAAACAACGTCGAATTATTTAAGTATAGAAGCGATTGGAAAAGGAAGATGGTATGTAATGGATCAACAATCATTGATTAATAAATTTAATAAGCAAGCTCATAAATACAGCAAACGTCGTCTCCATGACCAACTCTACCAATTCCGCAACAAAATCTTCCCAGAAGCTTATGGAAAAGTAATAGAAGTTGGCATCGGCACCGGACTTAATTTTCCCTTTTATGCGAATGACATTGAACTGACCGGTGTGGATTTCAGTCCGGAGATGCTGAAGATTGCTAATGACACGGCGCACGAATATCCTTTCTCTACAAAACTTATCGAAGGAGATATCGAGTCTGTCCATTTTGATGAAAATACGTTTGATACGGTTGTATCTTCCTTGACCTTATGTGCTTACCGAGATCCTGTATTTGTACTCGACAAATTTAAAAAATGGTGTAAACCCGACGGAAAAATCCTCATGATGGAACACGGTATTAGTTCAAAAAAATCCGTCGCATTGCTGCAGCATACGATAGATCCGTTGGCATTAAAAATCCTGGGCTGTCATCAAAATCGTAATATCATCAAATTAATGAAGCAAGCCGAATTGAAGGTAATAAAGAAAGAACAGTATTTTGCAGGTTATTTATCTTTGATATGGGCTGCACCATAAACACTATCTTTATTTCCAGGCTATAACTTCCCAAACATGTCCATTCGAACCTTTAATTCGTGCAGCTCCATTAATCCGTAAGTTTCCCTGATGTTTGGCTTCATATGGGTACCCTCATAT
The DNA here is from genome assembly GCF_022919115.1 of Gracilibacillus caseinilyticus. Lineage (NCBI taxonomy): Bacteria > Bacillati > Bacillota > Bacilli > Caryophanales > Bacillaceae > Gracilibacillus > Gracilibacillus caseinilyticus. The sequence continues at coordinate 511,608 of NZ_CP095072.1, forward strand.
TTTTGAAATGAAGAATACCCATTGGTTTCTTATTTTTTGATAGGAATCCAGATTTCACTGTAGTAATCCTCGGAGGCTGGATCTTGTTTACTTGGGTAGACTTCCATTTCTGATCCACCTGCATGCTGATAGCCTGTTGCAGGGAACCACTCTGAGAATATCCGCTCCCATACTTTCGGCATTGCATCTGGCATAGCACCGTGTACCGGAAAAACAGCCCATGTTGCGGCCGGAACCATTCTTTCTTCCCAATCATCCGGAAGCTGGTCGATATTTTTTTCGGCGCCGATTAAATAAGTGAGATGCTCCTGTTGTGGATCAAAATCAAGGCAAATACCCAATAATCCTAGATTGCCACCATTCTCAGCAAGCTTCTCTGTGAATCCATTGTGATTCGATTCTACCCAGAAATTTGCTATGTTTCTGTGATTCTCACCTCCGACACAAGAGGTTCGGATACTCTTTCCCACAACTTGAAACGATTCTTTTTCAACAATTTTGTAATCCATTTCCACATCACCCTTTAATTGAATTTGAAAAGAGAGTTTTGGGTAAGCCTTCAACGAGTTCGGATTCCTCTTTGCTGCTGCTGGGCTGATTCCGTGCAATTTACGAAATACTTTAGTGAAAGACTCAGGGGTTTCATAGCCATAGTTCAAAGCAACATCCATTACTTTTGCTTTGGAGTGAACAAGCTCTTGTGCAGCTTTCGTGAGACGTCGATTTCGAATATATTCACTAACTGTATAACCTGTTAGCATATGAAACATTCGTTGAAAATGAAATTTAGACATCCAGGCTGCAGCAGCAATATCCTCAATTAATAATTCCTCGTCCAGATGGCATTCGATATAATCGATGCTGTCTAGCATTTTTTCAAGCCCTTGCATTAGCCAACCTCTCCTTTCCTATTCAGTTTAGCATTGCTGGTATTGTGATACCTGTTTTGTCGTGCTTTGTTTGGGCAGACACCTTTATTTTTCAGCCACCCAAATCGTCCATCTGTCTTTTTCAACGAATGATGTGTTAGAACTTCCTGGCAAGGCATTATCGATATGGCTGACGAGTAACTGTAATTCTTCATCATCTAATTCATGTAAAATGCTACGTCCGGTTCTTTCACTAATATCACGTAATAATTGCTTTTTGTGTTGATAAACCTTCCTTGTTTCCCATAACTTCATTACCTCGATATTTTTAAAGCCTGCCTCTTTTAGCGTATCCAATACAACGTGACTCTTGTGGCGTCGGCTTACTTCGGTTTCAATTAATCGTGGGAAACATTCAAAAAAATAGCCTCTGATATGGCTGTTATCCCCTTTTAGCAAACAACCTTCCAGGGTTCGATCTTGCACAATAAAAAGGCTATTGTCCTGCAATAATCTGAACGCTTCATGAAAACAGACATCTAAGTCTTTAATATGATGAATAAGTGCTCTCTCAAGTAATAGCTCAAAGCTGTTACTTTCTAAACCAGTTTCATAAGCACTACCATACTTAAAAGAAATATTATGGTAATACTTACAATTTTCTCTAGCCCCTTCCAACATTGTTCTCGAAAAATCAAGCGCCGTAACCGACTGTGCTCCTAAATCAGCTAATGCCTTTGAATAAATTCCACCGCCACACCCAATTTCCAGCGCTTGTGATACGTTTTCAAAAGGAACTATCTTCTTTATTAGCTCCAGCCATGAATGATCAGCGGTACGAGTAGTATAAGTTGTGCGGTTTCCTTGATTGTGAAAATTAATGCCCATCAGGAACGACCTCAATTCTTGTTATTTTTAGTTGCTTATGTAGAAAAAATAACGTCTGGTAATTCATCACGTGTTTCATTTGAAATGACAATTCGTAAAACAGGGCCTGCTTTTATACAAATATACACTTCTTCTAATTCTAGTACGAGAGTGGTTAGGAATGTATCGTCTCGATCCTTAAAGCCATAGCCACTAATGTTTTGAATTGTTTTTTGGTGCACCTCAAAACCTGATCCTCCCAGAATATGTCTATACTGCGAATTTTCTATCGTTTCGTAAGTAACTGGATCAGGAGTACTTTGTTCATTAAGTAGCAAATAATCATCCGCTCCTATGGTTTCATCCCAGTCCACTTTCCAATACGTAATGGAACCATTATTTTTTATATACAGAACAGGACCGTATTAATAATAAAGTCTGTTTTATTTTGTTGAGCATGAAGTTGATTAGCATAAATCCCTTTAAGTTCGCCGCCTTTTATATTTTTCAAGCTCTCCCAATTTGATTTCACACCGGTTCCTCCCTAGGACAATCTTTTCTCTAAGAAGTACTGATTGAACCCTTTTGGATGGTCTTCCATCACACCGAACACTTTATAACCATTCTTCTTATAAAATTCCGGCGCTTGAAAGCTAAAGGTATCAAGAAAAATCAACCGGCATTCATTTTCGGTTGCAACCTCTTCGATTTGTTTTAACAACTCACTTCCATAACCTTTACCGCGAAACTCATTTTCGATCCATAAAAAATCTAAATGTAAGTGGTGCCAGTACATCGTACCTGTGACTCCGCCAATAACCTCTCCAGCCTCATCTTCTATAACAAAACACACTTCCTCTTTTGGCGTTTTCAATTCGTCCGGCAAATTTAACATATTAAATTCAATTACTTTTTCTCTTATATAATCTCTATCTTTTTGGTTCGTTTTTTGATTAATTTTCATTTTTTTCTCCTTTACAAGTACATTCCAGATCCTGCATCTAAATTAGATAAACTCTAACGATTCAAGAAAGTCTTTCATTTCTGTATTAGTCATGTGAAAATACTTATTGTTATGTCTGCCATAGCGAAAAAATCCGTGCTCCATACCTTCATAACTTACCAACTTAATCTCGTTCCCTTTAGTTATCATTTGCTTTATAAATCTTTTATTTTGTTCAAAGAGACCACCGGCTTTATGCGCATCCTCTTCTTGCGATCCACACATCCATAAAGTAGGTGGTAAGCAGTTCCTGATATGATGGATAGGTGATAATTCAGTGGCCCTATCTAGTAACTGAGGATATCTTCTTCTCATAATATCCACTTCATCCATACCAGCACCAAAAATAACTAAAGCATTGGGGATATGGTCATTCTCTTCATCATCTTCATCTAAATCTTGGAGCATAATGGAAGACACACAGACATAACCGCCTGCTGATGAACCGCACATGACAATCTTATTCGGATCAATCCCTAAATCATCACTATGTCTTCGAACCCATCTGACAGCAGATTTAGCATCAACAATTGCTTGAACAGGTGTGAACCCCTCGTCTTCACCATTCCGGTAGTCGACACAAATTGCTACCATACCTTGAGAAGAAAAGTATTTTGCCTGATATTGAAAATGCGCAGGTGAATTAGGATTCTTTTTAAACGTTCCGCCAATGAAGAATAGAATGGCTGCTCTATTTCCCTTCGGTGTTTCTGGCTCTTTTACGTACAGTTTTAACTTCCGTTCACCTTTGACTTTATATGTTTTCTCTGTAACGGGAAAATCAAAATGAATATGACTCATCATCAGCACTCCTTTAGACAGAATAGACTAAATAAGCTTGTTTTCTATTAACCATTCATTTGAAATAAAAACAGATTAACCTTCCAATTCCATTTTCAAGAATTCATAGGTATCTCCATTGGTATTCTCATAAAAACATTCATTTCCCTGATTCCAATCTTTTTTTATACTTTGATCGCTCTTTGATTAAAGGTCGCTACGGATAGGTTTATTTTTCCTGGATTGATCTCACTTTTCAGAAACGCTATACTTGTTTTCAGGAATTCTTCGCCATTTCCTTGACCCGTCAGCTCCGGTCTCATTCCCATTCCAATTTCTACAGTTTGATCATCCGTTTGTTTTGCACTTAAGAAACCGATAAATTCGTTATTATTCATAACAGCATAAGTAGTAATACCACGTTTTTGAGGATCCAGGAATTCTTCCAGATCCTCTTTATCAGCTTCCATATCATAAAGTGAGACTTCAATAAGTGGGGGTTTTGAACCCCACTTATTGTTAGCGAAACTTATCAGGAAGTTATCGTCCGTTTATCCCGCATCTCTCGAATCTTGAAGGTGGGGGATTACGGACGGTTAGCGCCGTGATAAAATGCATACTCTCCATCATAATGCCAATTGAATGCAATTTCCTCTGCTTGTTCCTGGGTCATTACTTTAAAATCATAATTCATCAATGTAACCCACTATCCTTTATCCGAATTTGTTTATATTGTCATATTCCTTAGCTTTTTTTGATTATGTACTTGTAACCATTTTTCTGCTTCTTCGATCATCCATGGTCCCATTTTATTTAAGTAATCTACAATTTCTTTTGGATCTTCCACAGGCTCAATAGCGTATTTCACAGCTTGTTTCATGGCGGGTTCTTTTTCTGGATAATATGTTGAAAATAGTGTATAGGCAGGAAATAAATCTCTAGTATATTTATGTTCTTTTTCTATGACTAGTGCAAGACCCGCTCTGACTATGATTTTCATAATCCAACGGCAACAATCTAATATATCTTCTTTATCTTCATTTCCTTTAAGGTCTTCTTTTGCTAATTCAATTTGCTCCCTTAAGTTAACAAGATGTTCATTTCCCAGTGTCTTATCCGCTTGATAATCAGGTAACAACCCACTTATGTCATCTCCAAATACACATACACTATGAGTCTTAATCATGAATGGGATAATGGAAAAATGATTGGTTTCTAATACATCTTCCATACAATAAAAGCTAAACTCAATCCCACTTACACAAGTATATTTTTCATTTAACTCTTGTTCCGCTTTGTCTACCCATTTCACATCAATTTCAGAAGATTGTTTAGTTGTGACAGCTATTGTATCGATGTCTGAGATACTATATATTCCTAATCCTCGAGGAATTGATCCCCGAATATATATGCTATGCAGATCGTTTTTTAGATGTTTGTTATACACTTTAATTACTTCTTCGATCACCTTGTAATATTCATGATTAATCTTCTTTAAATTGGCGTCATTTATTATATATCCGTTAGTATCAGTCAGACAAAAGCGCCCAATGTTTTTTATTTCAGCCAATATACCTCTCCTTTTACTATTACCAATTAAAAATAGTCATCAAAATAATAGAGACAATGAAAACAGCAGAAAACACTAAAAGATAATGAGATCTTACTCGTGTGTTTTCAGTATTTCTTTCAAATAGTTTCCATCCTGTAAACAAACCGATAAACGCACCGATAACACCGAAACGCTCTGACCACTCCTTATCCCCACTTTTTAGTTGGATTAACGTTTGTTTCAGGTCATTTTCTGCTTCTGATTCGTGTAAAAACATAAGTACTATCCTCTTCTCTAGCATAAATAGTTCAACAATATTTCATTAATAGACTTAACTCAGGAGGCAGCATTACAATGTCGACCCTTGTTTTAACATAAAATACCAGAAACTATATCACTCTTTACTAAGAAATAACCAGACTTAGATCTGCCTAGATTATATGAACTTGAAGCTACCTATAATGCGAATGATGTAAAGTAGAACAGTATGTCAATGATAATTTTGATATATCTTATATTTTTAGCCAAGCTTCCTGCCAGGTACGGCTTCAGCTAGGCTACTTGAATTGCTTCATTGCTGCCATATGCCGAGGAAGCTCACTTCGAAGCAATCTCATACCACTAACAATAACTCAAAATGGTCACAACTAATCCGTATTATTGAAATCCCTTTTCTCAATATTAAATCATTCTTCATAATGATTATTTAAACACTCCATTAACTAAAAAAGCAGAATGAGACATAAAGATAAATTAACTTATAAAACCGGGCAATATTAAGATTCAATCTCCTTTTCATCATGCCGCGAAGTGCTGACAATTTGCTGAGACTTTATGAAAATTCCGGTGTAGGTAAGGCATATAGAGAGTGGGTTGTTCCGCGTGGAAAGTTCTTTCGGACAATAGGTGCTTGAATTGAAGTTGAATTGTCCGAGTGGGTCTTCACCCAAAAGCTTTTATGAAACAGAAAAAAATGTCTTGGCAATCTGTCATAATCAAAAAACTTTTTTGCGTTGCAGCGAATATTGAAATAAAAAAACCAACAAAGAAGAATGTTGTGTAAGCACAACAGAATTCCCGTTCGTTTTTTTCATAAGCTTATATTTTTTGTCCCATCCTATTAATGGATAAACCCTAAATAACCAATAAATACAACGAATAATCCCCACATAATCGGATGAATTTCTTTTGCACGTCCTTTTGCAACCATTGTAATCGGATAGAAGATGAAGCCTACTGCGATACCTGTTGCGATACTGTATGCGAGTGGCATCATGACTACAGTTAAAAACGCCGGTACTGCAATTTCGAATTGATCCCAAGCGATGTCTTTTAACGATGAAGCCATCATGACCCCTACAACGATTAATGCCGGAGCTGTTACTGCGCTTGTTACAACGTCCAATAACGGCGAGAAGAAGATCGCTAATAAGAAAAGTCCAGCTGTTACAAGTGAAGTAAAACCAGAACGTCCACCGGCACCAACACCTGTTGCAGACTCTACATATGATGTAGTAGTTGATGTACCAAGTGTCGCACCTACTACTGTCGCAGCAGAATCAGCGAACAATGCTTTTCCCGCTCTTGGAAGCTTGTTCTCTTTCATTAATCCAGCTTTAGTTGCAACCGCAACTAACGTACCAGCTGTATCGAAAAAGTCTACGAATAAGAACGTTAAGATTACGACTAACATTTGCATCGTGAATACATCACCAAAATTTGCAAATGCTGCACCGAACGTTGGCGCTAAACTTGGTACTTCACCAACAATAGCGTGAGGTACTGGAACTACACCGAAAATCATTCCTACAATTGCTGTGATGACCATTCCGTAGAATACGCCACCTTTTAATCCCATTGTAATTAAAATGACTGTTACGAAAATACCGAAAACCGCAAGTAATGTTGATGGTTCTGTTAAATCACCTAATGCAACAACTGTACTATCATTTGGTACAATCAAATTCACATTCTGAAATCCGACAAATGCGATAAACAATCCGATCCCTGCACCTACTGCCATTTTTAATGGAGCTGGTATAGCATTGATTACTTTCTCACGAAGACCTGTTAACGTTAAAACAATAAAGATAAGTCCTGAAACAAGTACACCTGCTAAAGCTGTTTCCCATGGAATACCATACGTGAACACTACTGTGTACGTAAAGAATGCATTTAATCCCATACCTGGAGCAAGAGCGATTGGATATTTAGCTACCAGAGCCATAATCGCTGTACCGACAGCAGCCGCTAATGCTGTTGCCACGAATACCGCACCTGCATCCATTCCTGTACCTTCCGCAGCCAAGATGGACGGATTTACAAATAAAATATATGCCATTGCCAGGAACGTTGTTAACCCCGCAACCGACTCTGTACGATAATTTGTACCTAAACGGTCAAATTCAAAAAACTTTTTCATCTTATTTATCTCCCCTTTTCATCGGTCGTAAAAAAGAACACTCTTAGTATGTCAAGAGTGTTCGATACAATTCGGAGAAGTCACCTTTCTTGAAAATGGGTCCAGTAACTTACAACCTCCTCGTAGTCAGAGCAATTTGCGGTGCTCTGGTAGAAACTCTTGGGCCATATTCCCAATATTATACGACGGATGTTTTGTTCTTTTAAGAATAAGTTCATTTATATATTACTAGCCCATCTTCAAATAGTCAAGATGAAAGACGAATATTACCAAAATATATTATTGTATTGTTCGTATTTAGATATTATTCCCATTCAGTACTTCGCCAATACAATATAGTGCAATATCGTTGATATCATGGTTTTTTAGAAAATATCAACAACGATAAAAACATTAAATTTGATATAAAGTGTGCCACGACTGTGCCACAGATTTTAATAAATCGAAAAGCTGGAATGAGAAATCATTTCGGCTTTATTGATTATACTCTAACATTTTATTAGACTTCTTAATTGATTTTGACAACATCAATATTATATTTTGTTTAAAACAGAGGATATTTTAATAAAAATATCAGGATTTCCAACAACCATAACAATTAATTTTTCTCTAACTCTTGTAATATTTTGATAGAACATTTTTGTAGAGTGATAGTAACTTCTGTTAGTACCAACTAGTCTATAATTATTCCCTCTTTGGTCATAAAAAAAATTATTGTCTAATAATACAGCAACATTGTCAAATTCCTGACCTATAACATCATGTGCTACATGGTTAGCTATCGGCGTATTATCGAATGGATCCGAATTATAAATGGAAGTAGTGTATCCTAAAGTCACAAAATTTCTCTCTTTTATTTCTTCCATAAATAAATTAGCACAATCATAGTCTTCAAAATATTTAATTTCAATTTTTTATCAGAATTTCCAATTCATTCCTTATCACTTAAAGATAGTGGCAACGTAAGAATCTTTAAAATAAATTGAGCCAAATCAATATTACTTCGAATTTTTGATTTCAATTTAAATTTCTCACCTTGATTTTGACCTTGCTCTATATGGAAAGTGATTTTTTCACATATTTTCTCATTAGCTTCACTTTTATGAAGTGTCTGTTCTCCATCAGCAAAAAATACAAGCTTGACATCAGATCTACCTGAATATTCAATAAAATCATTTAGTTGATGTAATTTTAACCTTTGGCTTTCATCTATAAGAATGTATTTAATCTTTTTATCAGTATCAATTTTCTTATATTGCTTAATGGGGGATATGTTAAAACCTTTTTCAATCAATTTTCGATGCCCATCATTTAATTTTCCTGTATGTATAATTAAAACTTGTTCTCTGTCGATTAATTCTTTAGCAATATCGTACATTAATAATGATTTGCCTGTTCCTGGCTTCCCTTGTACTAAAAAATTTTTCTTTGAGGAGATAAAATTTCTTTTTTTATATTTTCCTGATGGCTAGTGAGAAGATAAGAATTATTAAGAAATCTTTCAGTATCATTAAAAGGGGATACTAAATAATTTTTTATATTAAAACAATCATCGTAATTTAAATGTTTCATATCTAAAAAGCTTTGTTGTTCTAATATAGCAATAAACTCACCAATATCACATTCTGAAAAAGACAAATCACCATTGGTGCCAACTATTCCTCTTATAAATTTTTCTGTATCCGAACAGTAAGAAAAATAATACGTTTTCTGAGGGAGAAATTTAAGAAAATATCTATTTCTTTCTAGTTGTTGCTTAAGTTCACTAGTTGTTGCTTTTTCTTTATATTCAATGTTTATATTAAAGTTTGTGCCCAAACGTAGTAAGTCAAATTCTTTTCCTATTTGAGGAATACTATATCCAAAACGAAAGTTATCACTACAATAGGATAATTTATAGGTATCCTCTGATAAGTTCATTTCTAAAAAATCAATGAAGCTTATATATGTTTTTATTTCATTTACTGATTTAAACTCTAAGCCCAGACTTTCTAAAAAAACTTTATCAATCTCAGTTTCTTTGATAAGTTTTCTCAAACTCAAAAAATCCATTAAAGTATCTTCTCCTTTTTCAAATTATTCTATACTATAAAAAGATGGTGGAATCTAAGTCGATATTTGAAATGTGCTTACAATAGAAAAATATAAATTAAAAAATTTGATTCCAATCTATTTAATTGAATGTCCCTATATATTATATGATAATAGGTCAAAAGAAGGAAGTGATTAGTAACTATATTTTCAGAAAATGGAGGAATCAAATGTATATTTCTAATGTTACAATAAAAAATTTTAGGAGCTTCGATTATACTAGTATTGATTTTCATGAAGGTATTAATGTATTAATTGGCCATAATAACTCAGGTAAGTCTAACTTACTACGTGCTTTAGCTATAATATTTGATAACTCAGTCAGAAAGCAACTTTCAGTAGATGACTTTAACAACTCATTGACAATAGAAGAATTAAAAGCGTCTCCTAAAATAGTAATTTCAGTTTCCCTTACACAGTCAAATAATGAAGATTTGATGGGTGATGAATTAGTAACTGTAAGTAATTGGTTGACAAAGCTTCAAGAACCATATGAAGCAAAAATACAATATGAATTCTTTCTGCCTATCGGTGAAGAAGAAAAATATGTTGCTGCTGTGAAAAATGCAAGTTCTAGAAATGAAATTTGGGATATAATTAAAAATCAATTTATTAGATTATATATTAATAAAACCTGGGTCGGTAACCCAGAAAATCAAATTAGTGTAGATAATGATAGTTTAAGTAAATTTGATTTTCAGTTTTTAGATGCAATACGGGATGTAGAACGAGATATGTTTAGCGGAAAAAATACATTACTAAAAAACGTAATAGATTTTTTTATAGACTATGATATAAAATCTGACAAAAGTATTACAGAAGGAGAACAAAAACAGAAACTCAGAGAAAGAAAGGATAATTTTTCTACTGATTCTCATATTTTAATTAAAAATATTCAACAAAGATTAGAAAGTGGAAATAAAGAAATTCTATCTTATACAGATGGAATTGGAGCATCTTACGATAAATCAGAACCAGATTTTGAAGGCAATATTACTGAAAGTGAAATCTATACCGTATTACAATTAATAGTTAAACAAGAAACGGGAATGACAATACCTATAACTCATAATGGACTTGGATATAATAATTTAATTTTTATGTCTTTATTGCTGGCAAAAATGCAGGTGGATTCTGACGGAAAATATTTGGGTAATAATGCGAAGGTATTCCCTATACTAGCTATTGAAGAGCCAGAAGCACATTTACATCCCACTATGCAGAATGAATTCATTAAATTCTTAAAAAATAATATAGATAATAAAAAAGTAAAACAAATATTTATAACATCTCATTCAACCCATATCTCATCTGCTACAGAACTTGACGATATTATTTGCTTATACACAAATGATGGAAAAAGAAATGTGAGTTATCCTGGGCAAGTGTTTACGGAAGCTAAAAGCAAAAAATATGTGCAGCGTTTCTTAGATGCTACTAAATCAAATATGTTATTTGCTGAAAAAATCATATTTGTTGAAGGAATAGCCGAACAATTATTATTACATGTATTTGCAGAATACCTAGGAATTCCTTTAGAGAAATATCATGTCGCAGTAATCAGTGTAGGCGGAAAATATTTTGAACATTTTTTACATCTATTTGATAGTAATAATGATGGTACCATTAATCGTAGAATAGCTTGTATTACTGATTTAGATCCAATGAGAAAAGAGAAACAAAGTGATGAAGACAAACAAAAAAATAGCTTTAAAGCTTGTTATCCCTTTGAATATGAGGCTAACTTAAAAGAATTTCACTATTCGAGGAATACTTCAATGGATCAATATTTAAATGATAAACACAGTAATATAAAAGCCTTTATTCAACCTGAAAAGTATGGGAAAACATTAGAGTATCAGATTGTACTTGATAATCCATCATTAGAATTATTAATTACAGACTCTATCTCTAATAAAATAGAATTAAATGATTTAATGGAATTATATAAAGATGATAAGCCTTTAACTGAATTATTAAATCGTTTATCTGATTCTAAAGAAAATACTCGAATAAAATCTTCTTTACAAAATGCAAACGAAAGATGGACAGAAGATAATAAAAAGAAAGCATTGATCGCTTCTCGATATTTAAATTCTATCGGTAAAGGGGAAAATGCATTAGAGCTTGCTGCAACATTAAAAGATAATTTAGAACTAAAGGGAAAAGATGAATATAAAAATTTTGTAGTACCAGATTATATAAACAAAGCTATTCAATGGGTGTGTGAATAATATGATTATCAATGCTCAGACAAAACTAGATATAAATCAAGGGTTTAAAGTAGAAGCAGGACCTGGTGCTGGAAAAACCGAATTTTTAGTAAACCATATCAAACATGTAATACAGATATCTGAAAAACTGAATCGTACCAGGAAAATTGCTTGTATCACCTACACTAATACAGCTGTTGAAACAGTTCTGAAAAGACTTGGAAAGAGTGTGTCAAATAGAGTAGATGTATCTACAATACACAGTTTTTTATATAAGAACGTAGTTAAACCATATTGTTACTTTCTACCAAAAGAATACGAAGTTAATATCCAAAAATTCAAAGGACATAATGATCCAATCGTAATTAATGCTTATATGCGAAAATGGTTAGAAAACACTGATTTAAAAGGGCTGAAAAATCCTAATACTAAAAATCAGATTTTGAGAATGCCCGATCAAAGTAAGGCTCTACAAAATTGGCTACTATCTATGAAAACCTTTTATGAAAGTAATAATATTGAATTCCACTGTGATCATAATAAGGCTAAAACAACAGATCCGAATAGTGAAAACATAACAAGAATTAGAAATTCAAACCTAAATATTCTACAAGAAGAATTATTAAACTATAAAAAAATATACTGGAAAAATGGACATATTGATCATGAAGATATTTTGTTCTTTTCATATATTTTAATAAAAAAGTACCCGTTTATCCTTACCATTTTACGAGCTAAGTATCCTTATTTTTTCATAGATGAGTTTCAAGATACCAGTCAAGTACAAGCTTTTATTATAGATGAAATTAAAAAGGAAAAATGTATAGTTGGTGTAATTGGTGATAAAGCTCAATCAATCTATGGATTTCAAGGAGCACAAGTGTCCCTATTTGAAAATTTTAAGGTTGACCAACTCAATTCCCATACTATCCTTGAAAACCATAGAAGTACGTACCAAATAGTTACTTTTTTAAATAATATAAGAAAGGATATCAATCAAAAACACTGTAATGAAGAAGAAAATATTCCTGTTTCAATTTTGGTTGGAGAACGGAACAAAGTTTTTCTAGAAGCAACTAGTATTTGCAATAATGAACTAATAACTTCTCTTTCCAGGGATAATATAATTTCCAATGCAATGAAAAATAGTATAGAGGGAAATAATCTTGATAAAAAATTGCTAGAAAAATTTAAGGAAATTGATAGTAGCAAGCAAAGAAAGAATTTTATATTCCCATTAATTCAAGCTGTTGAGTTAGCTGTAAACACTAAGTATAAAGAAGCACTAAAGAAAATAGAATGGCTTTACAGAGAGAATGAGAATCCTAAAAAACATGCACTCTATACCCTATCAAATATAATAAATAATTATAGTCAATTTAAGCAAGGGGCATTAATGGATTTCTATAACGCTTTGAGTGATGTATTAGATGTAAAACTCCCTGGATTCAGAAAGGGGAAAATTAAAGATTTTTATGAAAATACCATGTATCATGATTTGGCTATATGTGTGAACATTGTAGACGATATAAGTAGTCATATTACAATTCACAAAGCTAAAGGTGATGAATTTGAGAATGTCTTGATAATAGGAAATAAAGATACTGTAAATCTACTCAAACAACCTGATTTAGAGAATAATGAAGAACAAAGAATCTTTTATGTTGCCATGAGTAGAGCAGAAAAAAGATTATTTATACACTTCGACCATCTTAGTGATATAGATGAAAAATCTATTAAAAAGCTTCACGATGTAGATATTATGAGATTACAATGAAGAAGTTTTATAGCCTTACTAGATTTAGGAATATAAGGTCAAAAAAACATCTTTAATTGGTGATGCTCACAGTTAATACGTAAATTCTGACAAGATATTAACTAAAAATTTTTGAGTTACTTGAAAGATATATTAGCCAACAGAGTTTTTTCTATTAACAAAAAGTAACAACTTGATTTGAATTTAGTAACGAAAATTCTCTAAAGATATATTGCTCATGATTACCAAACGAAAAATAACTAAGAAGTACACTTAAAAGTATTAGATTATCATTGTTCGCGGAGAGACTTACAACATCTCATTTCATTAGAATCTTCATCATTATTTATATATTCTTAAGAAGATAAGTAATAAACCTTTTCTATTAACTGAAGTGTTTTAGACAAAAGCCAAGTATTGGGAGGAGTAACATGTCAGAAAGAGCTTTAAGTTTAGAATTAAATAAAAATATTCACGCTAAAAAAGCAAGTGAGCTTTCTAGGAATGGTATATTAAAGAACAAACGAGCTTTTCAATGTAGTGATACAAATTGTAGAATTGATCTCACATGCACAAACTGGAATAAAAGTGGAAAGAAATACTTTTTCACTCCCTCATCTAAAGAAGAATTGCATATCTTAGGGTGTACTGCAATTTCAACTAATGAAGCAAGCGAACAGTACAAAAAAGAAGCAGATGGAGCCAAAAGCACAATTAAGAAAAATGGTTTAATAAAAATGACTGAATCTATAAATAAAAATACAACCGACATCAAAGCAAAAACAGAGGATTTATCTGCAAATGATAACTTTATAAACACCAACTCTAGTACAACTAATAAAATAAGGTCTGAATCGAGACAATTATATTCAATTCCAAGTTTTGTCGAATTATATAAAGATACTGCTATTAATAATGAATCTCAATTCATATTAATTGATAAATCAAAAATTTCATTAAATGAGTTATTTGTAAAATCAAAATCCACTCATTTTACTAATAATAAAATAAGAATATTCTTTGGAAATGCTTTGATAAAAACTGCTTCGTTTGGGGAGAACATGCTTCAAATCGAATTCCTTAACAGTAAACTACCGAAAATTTATTCAAATATAAATAAGCTTTCAGCAAGGCCCCTTACTTCGAAAGTCCTTTCATACCTTGACAAAAACAAATATGCTTTTGTCTACTATCGTGGAAAGTTAATTGGCAATGGTACTAAATTCAATTCCTATAATGATAAGGTATATAAGGATATTTTTATAAAGTAGATTTTCTACATTTAAGCGATACACACTGATTCTAGCATTCATAAATTAAGGATTGAATCTTGCCAGATATTATGGTATATAACCTTAAATTATAAATAAGGGATACATGAATTGACAGAGGAAGAATGTATTAAATATTTTCCTGTATTACAAGCAGGGATTTTAATGATTTTAGATGATATGTTAGAAATGCTTCAAAGAGAAAAAGACGAAAAAAACTATAGAGATGAACTGGCTAGCATTTTGAGAGAAATTAAGTAGAGAATTATTGTTTGCAAAATATTAGCAATATAGAATATTAAGAGCTTAGAACCCTAAAATAAGGATTCCAAGCTCTTTTTTATTCCCACTCAATCGTTGCAGGCGGCTTACTTGTCACATCATACAGCACACGATTAATATGGTCTACTTCGTTTACTAATCGTACTGAGATTTTCTCTAATACATCCCACGGAATACGTGCCCAGTCAGATGTCATCCCATCGATCGATGTTACGGCACGGATACCGATCGCATAATCATACGTACGGGCATCACCCATAACACCTACACTACGAATGTCCGGTAATACCGTGAAATATTGCCAAATATCACGATCTAATCCTGCTTTTTTAATTTCTTCACGGAGGATCGCATCTGATTCACGAACAATCTCGACTTTTTCCGGTGTAATTTCACCGAGCACTCGAATACCTAGTCCGGGACCAGGGAATGGCTGACGCCAAACGATTTCATCTGGAACACCTAATTCTGTACCTAATGCACGTACTTCATCTTTGAACAACGTGTTTAACGGTTCAATTAATTCAAACTGCATATCTTCCGGTAACCCACCAACATTATGGTGTGATTTGATTGTTTGAGCTGTTTCTGTTCCACTTTCCACGATATCCGTATAAAGCGTACCTTGCGCTAAGAAATCCATATTTTCCAATTTCGCTGCTTCATCATCGAACACATAAATAAATTCGTTACCGATAATTTTACGCTTTTGTTCCGGATCAGAAACACCTTTTAATTTAGAAAGAAAACGATCCTGTGCGTCTACTCTGATAATGTTCATATGAAAATCATCTCGGAACGTATGCATCACGGTATCTCCTTCATTCTTACGCAGTAAACCATGATCTACAAAGATACACGTTAACTGGTCACCAATTGCTTTATGAATTAAAGCAGCTACTACAGAAGAGTCGACTCCACCGCTCAATGCACATAATACATTACGGTCGCCTACTTTGTCTCTGATCTTGTCAACTTCCATGTCAATGAAATTCGCCATTGTCCAGTCACCTGTACATTGACAAGCTTGGAATACGAATGTTTTTAACAGGTCATTTCCATATTCTGTATTACGCACTTCCGGGTGGAACTGCACGCCATATAATTGCTTTTCTTTATTACTCATCGCAGCTACTGGTGTGGAAGAACTGGTTGCTTCAATATCAAAATCTTTCGGTGCTTCAATAATTTTATCGCTATGGCTCATCCATACGACTTGCTCCATTGGCGTACCTTCAAATAAAAGAGATCCTTCTTTTACATGAATATCTGCTTTACCGTATTCTCGCTGGTTCGCACGTTCCACTACACCACCAAAATGATGTGTCATTAATTGCATACCATAGCAAATACCTAATACAGGAATACCAAGATCGAAAATTCGCTCATCACAACGGAAGCTATTTTCTCCATATACACTGTGAGGGCCACCAGACAAAATAATCCCTTTTGGATTTATATCTTTGATCTCTTCTATCGTTAATCGATGAGAATGTAACTCACTGTAGACTCCAAATTCACGAATACGTCGTGTGATTAACTGGTTATACTGACTACCAAAATCTAAAACCAAAATCATCTCATTGTTTACTTCCAAGTTGTCCACTCCTTCTATTATCAGTTCAACTCACCACACAGAAAGCGTGCGAAAGGAACTCGATTAGTGCCGAGCCTTAAGTCGATTACTTTCGTTTCATCCTATCGTTACCATTTTATAGAAATAAAAATCTGCCTTTCATCAAAAATCAGAAAGGCAGAAATCCCGACAAGACCTCCGCCTTCATAGTCCTGAACATTCACGGTGTTCTGGTAGAAACATTCGAGCCTTATTCTCGAACCTATATGAAGGTGAATGATGCATGGAAATGCTGCATCGATTTCTATGCGCACAGCTAGTACGTCAGTGGCACGCTTTAATTTTTATCTATTCTATCAATCGATATTAGCCTGGTCAAGCGAATATTTGATCACTCAACTCATCAAATAGTTCCTGTAACCGTTTTTCATCCTTGTCTATGGACGTTTGGTTACGATATAAATATTCTTCATAAGCAGTAGTAAGTGTTGACATTGCGGTAGTACCGAAGTGTTCATCTACTTCACTTGCATACTGTCTCAATGTTTGACCCGTTTTCCGTTTCAACCCTTGTTTACCAAGGATCTCTAATAGATATACATAGGCAGCTTCTACTTCCGACTTCTCTCTTAACCTTCTCCACTTACGCAGAATATACCAATTTCTTATTTCGTACCGCTTCAGATAAGCTAATACTGTTGCTGCTATGATGATTACCGCTGCTATGATCCATATATATAGCATATTGCCATCTGCATTATCCTGTCCAGCTGCAGCAGTTTCACTACTTCCATCATCTTCTGTTAACTGCTGTTTTTGCTCTTGTTCTTCTGCAGCCTCTTCTTGCTCTGTCTCTTCTGTTTCTGCTTGCTCTTCCTCTGCATTACCTACATCTACATCACTGGTTACCTCTTGATAGAAATCAGTCGGATTATTAAATCCACTGGTAGGCTCAAAAGGAACCCAGCCTGTACCTGGAAAATAAACTTCGACCCAGGAATGGGCATTATTGTTCGTCACTTCATACGTCGTATATCCTTCAGGAAGGTTTCGTTGGTCCATAATCTCTGAACCACCTGTGAAACCTTTTACCCATCTGGCCGGAATGTCTAACGAACGTAATAACACGACCATTGAGGTAGAGAAATTATCACAATAGCCAATTTGTGTCTCAAATAAAAATTGATCGACATAATCTTCCCCACGTTCTGGAACAGATACGTCTTCAATCTGATATCGATAGCCATTCGCGGCGAAATACCCTTCAATTGCCCGCGCTTTTTCATATCGGGTTTCTACTCCCTCGGTAATATCGCTGGCCAGCTCTCGCACTCTGTCAGGTAAACTATTCGGCAACTGCAAATACTGGTCACGGATAGAAGCTGGATCATCTGTTGGTAAATCTTTTAACTGATTTACGGAAAAAGATGGTGCCTCATACTGAACGGAATAAGCTTGCGCAATATTCTCTTCTGCTGATTCTGATTTTATCAAACCAGACTGTGCATCCATATAAAATTGACTTTGGCGGGAAGCAGCTATCATTTGAATACCATATGGATAGACTGCTTTCGTCAGCGCATTGCTATCCACTGGTTGTACTTGCCCCTGATACGCTGTTGTCTCCACCTGATCCACAAAAAACGTATTATTTCCAATCATACCATTGGTCAGCGGTTGATAATTTAATTCTTCGGAGCGCTCCCAGCCCTTACCGGTATAGACATCCTTCGTTTCGATACGCCAATAGATATCATCATGAGCAATCGCTTGAAATACAGGTGTATCGTCCTGCACAAATGATCCACCTAAGCGTGAATCATCTTCCCCATAACCCACTTTTTGGACGGCACCATTACTAAAACCAACATGACCAGCAGTACTTTCGATAAAAGGTACTGGATCTGGCCATTGCGGATCAGGTTTTGGTGAATAAATCCCCAATACGGTTGCCAGACCAACAATCAGCATAATCGGCAGCATCCATCCTACTACTTGTTGCTTGTAGTTACGCTTATCTACTTGTTTCATCAGATGGACATAACGACTTAGACCAAATACGATAAAAGAAATCACAAATGTTCGCACAATAGCAAGACGTGCATCATACACCGTGAATGTATCGAGGACAGCTAAATAGAAAAAGGTCAAGACAACAAATAAGAAAAATTTATTCGCAACTGTAAACCAATAATGAAGCAAATAACTCATCAGCCATAACACGATGAGAAACAGCATACTTCTGAAAAAGGAAGACATTGCGGCCAAATTATTTTCAAAGATAATCTCTAGATTGAATTGCCATTCCAGTTGCATGAACTGGACCCATTCCGAGGATAGCAAACGAGCATCAACAAACAAATAATCGAGTACAAATAACATCGAAAGAAGTTTCACCGCAAACCGGGCAATTTTATTTTCAGTAAAAAAAGAAACCGCAAAACAAATCGCTGTAAAGATAACGAACAAGTAAGAATTACCTGTATCTGTTATTTGCTCTAATGGCCTTAGCCACTCCCAAAACAACAGAAACCCTGCACATAACAGGATAAACGTAGAGACTGTTTCCAACGAAATCTGTTTTTTCATCTGGATGGATGCACCTCCCAGTGATCTTGTCTTAGTTGTTGTTCACTGACAACTTGAACTGCAATTTGTTTTGCCCGGAGAAGCTGGACGTATTTCGTTTCTGTTGTACGCAGGTCTTTCTCTGAGATGATATAACAAACAAAAATTCGGTAATCCTGATTTCTCCAGTGCGCAAAACGTTCAATTAATAATTCGTCTAACTCATGTATAACAAACAAAACGATACTGCCTTTCGCAATTTCACTTAGTGGTGCAGAGATTTGTTCTGCTAAGGAAATTTCTTTTTCTTGCTCCACTGTTGTAAGGTAATGCTGAATGGCAGGAAACTCAAATTGTAATTGTTGATGTGAAAAGAACCTTTCTTGTTTACCAAAGGTATAGAAGGAGATATTTTGCCCCTTTTTCCGAAGCGCCTCCAGAACTGAAGCCGTCCATTCTATGGCTGCTTCAAATCGCAATGGCTGTTGATCTGAAAAACCGCCAATATCCAGCACGACGGCGATATTGGAATCTTTTTCTTGCTCAAATTCTTTCGTCATTACGGTATTTTTACGTGCAGTCGTCTTCCAATCAATCCACGAAAAACGATCACCAGGAATATATTCTCGAACACCGGACACGATATTTGTAATTTTATCGTCATGTACCGTAGAAGATGCCGCTCCTTCCTCTAAGCTCATAGACGTGTGACGCCATTTCATATCCTGAACAGCTGGATAGACAATTAACTCATCTATTACGTCAAAACGATGATCAGCTTCGACAAATCCAAATGGATCCCCAATTTTTAACATAATGGTCTGCAAGCGATGCATCCCTCTAGGCAAATGATCCAACGTATACGTAATCACGACATTCTTTTTAAAACCTGGGTAAACCACTTGCTTCCCCATACGCTTTCGATGCAGCAATGCCGGATTACTTAAGTCGCGATATTTCTTTTTGCCGGGATCCTGGAAAGCTAAGCTATCTGGTAAGGGATCTTCTATTACAAGAAAGAAAATAGGAAATCGAAAGCTTCTCTTGATGGTGATGGTAACATCGACCATTCCACCCGTTTCGGTATAGCGTGCCGACAATTGTCTTGCCACCTTCCAGTTATGAACGGGATAAAAAGGAATGATGATCATATAAATGACAATCGGAAGCATACTGTAGAAGAGAAACCAACTGACGAAGCCTCCTTGAAACATGGCAAAAACAAATAAAACGCCTAATAACAGTACTAATTGTAACGATTTTACGATCTTCCGGAAGACAAACTTCATCCATGCAGTTCCTTTCGTACCGGTACATCAATCTCTTCCAGAATTTGATGAATCAGCTTCATTTGCGTAATTCCTTCGTATTTCGCTTCCGGTCTTAAAATCACTCGGTGTGCCAATACAAATGGTGCCAGGAAGACAACATCATCAGGGATGACATAATCACGATTCTGAATATACGCGTATGCCTTGGCAGCTTTCATTAATGCTATCGAACCACGAGGACTAACACCTAATTGGACATATGGACTGCTCCGAGTAGCAGATACCAGCTTGACAATATAATGCTTCACAGTCTGATCCATATATAGACCTTCTGCCTGTTCTTGTATTTTCAACAATTGTGCTTTATCAATAACCGGCGAAATCGTCTCTATAGGGTGAACCCGATCGGTTCTGTTTAACATCTCTAATTCATCATTTTCATTAGGATATCCCATGTTCAGCTTGATTAAGAAACGGTCCAGCTGTGCCTCAGGCAACGGATAGGTCCCTTCATAATCTACTGGATTTTGTGTTGCCATTACGAAGAAAGGCTTTTCTAATGATTTCGTCATTCCATCTACAGTCACGTTCATTTCTTCCATTGCTTCTAGTAGTGCGGACTGTGTCTTTGGTGACGTTCTATTAATCTCATCCGCTAAAATGATATCCCCAAAGATGGGCCCACTTCGGAATTCAAATACCATATCTTTTGGATTATATATAGAAACACCTGTTACATCAGAGGGTAATAAATCAGGAGTAAACTGGATACGCTTAAACTGACAATCTAGTGATTTGGAGAGTGCACGCACCATCATTGTTTTACCGACGCCTGGCACATCCTCCAATAATACATGCCCATCAGCTAATAGTGCAACAAGACTTAGGGTGACTTCTCGTTCTTTTCCTATCAGTACTTTTTCGATATTTTCCAAAATCTGCGCTACTTCTTTCTGATATTCCATCTTTTCCGCCTCCGTTCTACTCAATGACTGCAATTTAACAATAGTACTTAACTATTACTATACTATACTAGCAGGGTACAATCCTACTGATTAATCTAACTAATGAATGAAAATTTTGGGATTTTGTCAAAAAAGCGTGTTTGGCATGAAACACGTTCTGCTTTCTAGTGACAGCGAAGTGATGAATGAAGCCGATCGCGTTAACTTCCTATAATGCGGATTATGTAAAGTGGATCTGTATGACAATGCGGTCATTTTGAAATGTTTTATGTGCGTAGCAAAGCTCCGGAAATATGCTCCGCGTCCTGTGGGCACGGCTTCAGCTAACTTTGGAAAGAAAATTCTTTTCTTTCCAAAGTGGATCTTCAGCTCGCGCTGATTCCACGGGAGTCTCCGCATATTTCCTACGCTTAAGAAAGTGCTACAACGTATGGAACAGTTAAAAGCAGTGGTTCTAGGCATTCAATCAAATGCTATTATTTATGGACAATTAGGGATGCCGATCAAAATCCTAGCTCTTACAAAAGTTGTAGAGTACCTATCCTAGCGTAGGCCAACCACGTAGACTCCCGCGGGACATGCAGGTGCTGAAGATCCACTACGTTTTTGCCTGCGTCTTCAAGTATCGCTTCGAAGTGAGCTTCCTCGGCACAAGGCAGCAAAGGAGAAGTTCAAGTAGTAGCCTAGCTTCAGCCGTGCCCCACAGGACGCGAAGTGATTGGCTGGAGCGGTCTCCTAGCACATGAACAATTTCAAAATTGCCACTAAGCTAGTGAACATAATCCGCATTATAAGAACCCATTTGCAATTTACCCTGATTTACACACTCTCTGCTTGCAATAGAAAAACCTCAAGCAACTGCTGCTTGAGGTTAGCCGATGATAATTCGTTCTGTTGGGTAGTGGAATCTGTCTTTTGTATCGTCTCCGCGGATAATGAACAGGAATGTAAAAATCCCGATTCTTCCGATAAACATTAGACACATGATCAGACATTTGCCGAAGATCGATAAGTCTGGTGTAATTCCCATCGATAGACCTGTCGTACCGAAAGCAGATGCAACTTCAAAAATGATCTCCATTAAAGAAAAAGGTTCTGTTTTGTTTAATAGTACAACCGATCCGGCACATAACATTAGGGACGTCGCAATAACGATAAAGGAACGCAACATGTCCTCCTGATGAATTTCACGATCAAATACTTTAATACTGGAATTCCCTTTTGCGTAATTCCAAATCGTCAAAAGCATAATCGCGAAGGTGGTCGTTCGAATCCCGCCACCAACACTGCTTGGCGACGCACCAATAAACATTAACACACTCATAAAAAACAAGGTCTCTGTCGAGAATTGTGTAACATCCATGGTTGCTAATCCACCACTTCGACTTGTCACCGATTGGAAGAGGCTGTAGAAAAAGGTTTCATGCCATGATTTGTCCACAAAAAAGGCATCCCGCTCTAATAAATAAATACAAATCGCACCAATGACAACGAGCCAAAAGAAGGTCACTGTGGTGATTTTGGTAAAAAGTGAGAATTTATGTCTGTCGTTTAAAGCTTTGGAACGGCCTTTTAATACTTCCTGTACTTCTACCAGTACCGGAAACCCAATGGCGCCGAGAATAATTAGAATCATATTGATAAATTGCACAAAATAATCATCAGCATATGGGATCAAGGAAGCCCCTGTAATATCAAGTCCACCATTAGTCGTAGCACTTACAGATGCAAAAATACCATGTCTGATCGCTTCTCCGACACCATCAAAATAACTGAGAAAATGAATCGATAAGATAGCCGCACCAACTACTTCAATTAATAAGATTAATTTAAATATGGCTAATAACAGTTTCACTAGTCCTGCAAGCGTCTTACTATTTTGATCAACCATAATCATTTTCCGGCTTCTTAAACCAATTTTCCTACCTAAAATAACCCATATAAAGGTCCCCATCGTCATAATACCAATTCCGCCAAGGTGTAAAATGACGGTGATAGCAATCTGACCAGCCGGGTTAAAGGTATCCGGTATGGAAACAACTGTCAGACCCGTAACACTGATCGCTGTAACAGCTGTAAACATCGCATCAATAAAAGGTAGATCGATCCCAGGATTATGAAAAAAAGGTAAGCTCACAATGATCGTTGAAATAACTACCGCCAGTAGGTAATACGTCACAATATGATGGATGGCGGACCATTGTTTGGTTTTCTTTTTAATTGTATCTCTAATTCCCATTCTTTGTACTCCTTACCCTTTTCGAAACTAGAGGATAGTTTACCATAATTCTAACCGATTATCATCTTTTCTTTTGGATAATGATAGCGATCTTTCACATCCTGTCCTCTTAAAAGGAAAAGGAATGAAAAAATACCGATGCGGCCGATAAACATTAAGACAATAATGATCAATTTTCCAGCGATAGATAAGTCAGGGGTAATGCCCATCGATAAGCCCGTTGTTCCAAATGCTGAGAATGCCTCAAATACGAGAGCCATATTGTTTAAAGGTTCAATCCAAATCAACAGGGTAATGGCTCCCCCACATAACATTAAGGCCGTGGTAGCGACGATAAATGAGCGTGAAACATCATCTGGATCAACTTCCCGTCTAAATACCTTGATCGTGTCATGCCCTTTCGCATAATGAAAAATTGCCAGCATCATAATTGCAAATGTTGTCGTCCTGATTCCGCCACCTACACTGCTTGGAGAGGCACCAATGAACATAAGCGCACAAAGTAAAAGTAAGGTGGGTGTACTAAATTCCGACACATCCATTGTAGCTAAACCGCCATTCCGTGTTGTAACTGATTGGAAGAGGCTGTAAAACAATGATTCATGCCACGCTTTCCCCTGCAAAAAGTGGTGATATTCAAACATATAAATACCAAGAGCCCCTACGATAATAAGAATAAAAAAAGTAATGGTTGTTACTTTTGTATACAACGAAAATTGATACTTCCATTCCAAATTTTTGTATCTGCCCCATAGTAATTCCTGCACCTCTAATAACACAGGAAAACCGATTGCACCCAAAATCAGCAACAGCATATTAATGAATTGTACATAATAGTCGTCCGCAAACGGGACTAACGAAGCACCTGTTATATCAAACCCCGCATTGGTCGTAGCACTAATCGATGCAAAAAAACCTTGCATAAATGCCTCCTGCCACGAATCGAAGTAACTTAAGAAATAAATGGCAAGTACAATACCACCAATAAATTCTATAACCAATACTGTCCGAAGAATCCGGACCATTAATTTCACAAGTCCTGCTAACGTGTTGCGGTTCTGATCAATCTGGATTAATTGTCTCGTACGAAAACCTACTTTTTTTCCGAGTAATATGTAGACAAAGGTTCCTAGCGTCATAATTCCAATTCCACCGAACTGGAGAACAAATGCTAATGCAATATACCCTGCATAATTAAAAGTATCAGCTGTAGAAAAAACCGTTAAGCCCGTAACACTAATCGCACTGACCGCTGTAAAAAAACTATCCAGCCATGATACGTGCATCCCTTCTTGATGAAAAAAAGGCATGCGTAGCAGAACGGTGGAAAAAATTGCCGCAGATAAGTAAAATAACACAATTAGTTGTATCCCTGATAGGTTTCCCAGTTTCTCATAAAGGGGTTTTATTTTAGCAAACACCTTATTCCCTTCTTTCTTTATTCATAGCTACAAAGGTCATTATAGCAAAAAATAACCAGAAAGCTCTATTATACGAAAAAATCATCAATATTTTTATCAATTCTTTCAACAGACCTCCAATAGGACATGTTTTATTAAAATAGCATCGGGAAAATAATTATAGTAGTGAAAAATGGACGAGGTGATGACATGCTTACGATTATTTCATGGATTGCGCTTAGTGTCGGCATCGCAAGTGCGCTTATTATACTGATCGATATTATTCGACACCCGCAAATGATGACAATTATGAACGTCGTTTGGCCAATAAATGGCTGGTTCTTTGGACCATTTGCCATATGGAGTTATTATAAATGGGGCCGGTTAAAAGCGAAAAATCTTGATATCGAAGACAAGCGTGGCGAAGCGGCAAAAGTGTTTATGTCTACAAGTCACTGCTCTTCAGGTTGTACGTTAGGAGACGCAGTAGGTGTTCCTTTTGTTGCCATTACCGGTTTAACGATTGCAGGGTCTACATTATTTACCCATTATACTGTACAATTTATATTGGCTTATTTATTTGGTATCATTTTTCAATTTTATGCGATCTATCCGATGCATAAGGATAAAGGTGTAGCACACGCTATCAGATCTGCCATTAAAGCCGATTCCTTATCTTTAATAGCATTTGAAATTGGCATGTTTGGCTGGATGGCGATTGTTCACTTTCTGTTATTTACACAGCCACCCGAGCCAACGACGCCAACCTACTGGTTTATAATGCAAATTGCAATGATTTTAGGTTTTCTTACCAGTTATCCTGCCAATTGGCTACTTGTTAAACAAGGAATCAAAGAAGCTATGTAAATAGTGAAAAAAAAAAACGGGCATAACCCGGTCTTAACTACAAAATAATATACAACTACCTGTAATATGGATTATGTTAAGTGGCACATATCGGTCATTTTGAAATGATTCACCTTTACCAGCCACTTTTTGCCCTGTGGGAGTCTATGTGCCGCCTGCGCTATGGTATGGTACAGACTTTTTAAGGAGACAAAACCAGCCGGGAAACACCAGCATTTGTCTTCTTTCTTTTTAAACACTACAAATCTTGTTGCACTGCTACCCACTTTTGTCTTCTTTCTTCCTAAACGATACAAATCTCTGGCTACTGCTTCCCACTTTTGGTCCCTTTCTCGCTAAACAATACAAATCTCTGATGACTGCTACCCACTTTTGGTCCCTTTCTCGCTAAACGATACAGGGCGTTTTTGATCGAATGCTCCCCTCTTTCGACCATTAACCGCATCTCACATACAGCTATGAAATAATTTACACATTTTACCACAATTCGTACTATAGTCTGTTTTATTCCAAATAATTACACAATTAAAATATGCCTTCTTGGCGTAGATGTCTAACATACTCTATCAATAGCTTCGTTTCTTCTTTTCTATAAAAAAGTAGACACTTCACTCCAACAACTATTGACGTGCGCCCACTGGAAACGAAGCAATTTTTAGGAGCTTTGGGGGAGTGCTACAGCATTTGTAACAGCTAAAAGTAAGGATTTTAAGCATTGTTACAGTGAATGATGAAATCGGTGGAGACTGCCCAAAATGCTACCTCTTGCGTCAGTTGTAAAACCAATACTAGGACGTAGACCAACCACGGAGACTCCCGCGCGCGGGACATGCAGGACGCGGAGTGGTTGGCCGGATCGGTCTCCCACTGAAACATTTCAAAGTTACCACTGTGTTAGTTGACATAATCCATATTATATAAGCACCCATCAATCATGTTTAGCATGTTTACTTCTATGACTTTACTTTTATATTTTCTAAGATCCCATCATTACCTCTTGCTTCATTTCCAAATCCTCCAATAAATGATATTGCGGTGGTACTCGATCCCCATCAGTATTAAAGAAAAACAAATTCCTTTTTGCGAAATGGAGTTTTATAGTGCCGTTAATCGCTTCCCATTCACTCGGAGTCTTTACATTTAATTTTCCGTAATCGGTTTGCACACGATAAATGGTTTCACCACCAAGCTGTTCAGTAGAAAGAAGCTCTCCTTCTAAGCAATAATCAAAGCTATCATTTACTACTTCTGTCGTCATACTGATTTTTTCAGGACGAATCCCTATCTTGTATTCTCCCATTTCCATGATATTCACTGGCGGTGAACCGATAAATTGTGCGACGAACAGATTCTGCGGGTTGGTATAAATATCTTTCGGTGTACCCTGCTGCATGACTTTGCCCTGGTTTAAAATAATAATGTACGATCCCATCGACATCGCCTCTATCTGGTCATGGGTGACATATAAGAATGTCGTTTTTAATTGTTGATGCAGTTCGATCAGTTCCTGACGCATGTGATTACGCAATTTGGCATCGAGATTGGATAATGGTTCATCCATAAAAAATGCGCCAGGCCGTTTCACAATCGCTCTCGCCAGTGCCACACGCTGTCTTTGCCCTCCGGATAACTGTTTTGGCCGCTTTTGTGCATGTTCTTTTAGTTCTACCATTTGCAGGACGTTGTCAATTATCGATTTCCTTTCCTCTTTCGTAACTTTTTTAATTTTTAAACCATACTCGATATTTTGATATACTGTCATATGCGGATAAAGTGCATAATTCTGGAAAACCATCGCAATATTGCGATCTTTTGGTTCCTTTTCCGTAATATCATCGGTGTCCATTAAAATTCTGCCGGATGACTCCTCTTCCAGACCAGCCAAAATTCTCAACAATGTCGATTTACCACAGCCAGAAGGACCTAGCAGGATCGTGAAGGAACCATCTTCGATCTCCAAATTAATATCATTTAGCACATTTGACTTTCCAAAAGATTTATTCAGGTTTTCTAATGTTATATTCGCCACTGTTCTCCCTCTTTTCTGTTTTATTTAATACCATAACGGACAAACGACTCAATAATATGTTTTCTTAGTAAGAAATAAATCAGTAAAATCGGTAAACATGAAATAGTTGTCGCAGCCATCAAGGAGCCCCACATGTTGACATCGGAATTGACAAAGGAACGTAAACCAATTTGAATTGGTGAATTCTCCATTTCCGTTGTAATCAACATCGGCCAGAGATATTCATTCCATCCACTGATAAATAATAAGATTCCTAAAGAAGCTACCGTTGACTTAATATTAGGTAATATAATTTTGACTAGAATAAAGAAATCCTTCTCCCCATCCAACCTCGCCGATTCAATTAATGCCTGCGGGAAGGAACGAAAACTTTGATACAGTGACAAAATGGCAAAAGTCGAAACAGATAAAGGAATAACAATACCAATCAATGTTTCATTTAAACCTAGCTGATTGATCAGTACGTAGTTTGGAATCATAATGACCTGCATCGGTATTAGCCATGACAGACTTAATATTGTATAAATAATGGTGGCACCTTTTACTTGCCACCTCACTAAAGCATAGCTCGTTAAGATACTGGTAACCAATTGCAATGCCGTTAACAGAATGGCGACAACAAATGAGTTAAGCATCATTCGTAAAATCGGCATTTCCTGAAAGGCATATATGTAGTTTTGAAACGTAGGAACCATCGGTATTAAGGAAGATGTGAATATTTCACTTTCGTTTTTAAACGATGAAATGATCATCCAATACAACGGAAACATCGCCAGCAGACTGAACACAATCATAATAAAATGCTGAAATACAGTCACGAATGTGAATCGTTTATGCTTCATCAGTGAGCCTCCCTAGTTATCATAAAAAGCATATTTTTTTGAAAACAGATTAAAAACAAATGCGATGATTCCGAACACGACAAAGAACATCAGGGCTGCGGCAGCACTAAGACCAACATCCATATTGGCAAAACCATATTTGTACATCTCATAATATATATTGGTCGATGTACCAAAAGGTCCCCCACGAGTTAACATATCGATATAAGCAAATGTCCATTGGCTCGAAAATAGTAAGCTCATCATTAGAATCAACAGAATCATCGGAGACAATAACGGTAATGTCAAATCCTTAAATTGCTGAAAACGACTCGCGCCATCAAGTGAGATTGCCTCATAATAATCCTTGCTAATCCCCGTCAATGCAGCGGAAAATAAGATTGTTCCAAAGCCCATCATCTTCCATCCCGTAATAAACAAAATCAACCACTTGGCAAATAACGGATCGGAAAAGAATGCGATGTTTGTATTAATAATACCTAGATCTAATAAAACGGTATTAACTAAACCATTTGTCGGGTGAAACATCCAGCGCCATATCGCTCCATCCGAGACAGGGGCTAAAATTAACGGAATAAAAAACATCGTCCGATATACGTTCTTCATTTTTCCTTCCATATTATGCGTCGCCACAGCAAGGATTAACGGAATGATAATCGAAAAGGGTATGATCCCAACCGTATAAAAAACAGTATTCAAAATGGACACACCAAAATCCTTGCTTGTTAAGAGCCGAACAAAATTTTCAAATCCTACCGGACTGGGCACTGTCCCCGGAACCATCCCCCACTTTTGAAATGCTAGAGAAAAAGTAGAAAACAACGGATAATACATCCAAATCCACAACAACAGAAAGGTAGGCAATAGATACAAGTACGGCTTGGCAAATAATCGTAATTTCTTGGCAGTGAATTTTTTCGATGGAACAGACTCCAATGTCGAAATCCCGATCGAATTTCCTTGATTATTTCGCATATCCTTCCATCCCTTATTCTTTAGAATTTGTATATCACTCGGCTTGCAAAAAGGGAAACCTCCCCCCCTTTTTCACAAGCAAGTATGCCATTATTTTAATAAACCATTAATTTCTTCTTGTGCATTGTTTAACGTATCTGCAACATCTGCATCTGTTGTAATTGCCTCCACAATCGCATCTGTGAAAATGGCTGATGTCTCTGCAGCGTTTTCTCCTGGCCAAATCGTAGTTGGTTGAATCTCTTCTAGTTGTTCTAAATTGATTTTATAAAGAGGATTTTCCTCAACAAATGGCTTTAAATATTCCTCTTGATCTGCCAGTTCTGTTCTTAACGGTAAATATCCAATTTCCTGTGTAATCGTTGTATATCCTTCAGCACCCGTCACATATTTAATGAATTCCCATGTCGCTGCTCGTTTTTCATCTGTATCGGGACGGACAGTAAGTGCACTTCCTGAATTGACAGGCACGCTTGGCTGATCACCGAATTGCGGTAACGGTCCGCCATACAACTCCCACCCGCCTGCTTCTGCAGCTGCTTTCATCCCACTATGCAAGGCCGTTGATGTAATATACATACCTAAATTACCAGCAAGAAACTGTTCAGGGACTTCTGTCGTGGAGCCAACTGCATGGGCACCGCTTTGGTAAATGTCCTTCCATATTTCCACTGCTTCGATGCCTTCTTCACTTGCAAACATTGCCTCAGATCGGTCTTCCGAAAGAATCTGTGCACCATTACTGAAGAAGACGCCATCTGTTACCCAGCCATTATCAGGCTCAAGTGCAAATCCGTCTTTTCCGGTCTCTTCTTTGATTTGCACGGCATATTCCTTCACTTCTGCCCATGTTTCAGGAGGATCATTAGGATCTAATCCTGCTTCTTCAAAGATCGAACCATTAATAAACACAATCGGTGTACTGAAGGTAAATGCTAATCCGTACATTTTGCCATCGATCACACCTAATTGTCGTGCATTTTCAGAGATTCCTTGTAAATGTTCTTCTAACTCATCTTCTGGAAAAACATCTTCATACGCTTGAAAACCAAGTGATAACCTGGATGCGTCCAACATCGGGAAGACGTTCTGTACGATATCTACTTCTTTCCCCGCTACAATATCTGCACGATACTGTTGGAAGTTCGGATCGGCTACCCCCTCTACTACGACACCTTTTTCTTTTCCGACAGTTTCATTAAAATCATTAATCAGCTTCTTCATCCCTTCTTTCATTGTCGGATATGCCAGGCTGTATGAATAGAAGGTAATCTTCGTCGGATTTTCTGGATCTAATTCAGGCAAAGTCGTTGTCGCTTCCCCTTCGCTTGCATTGGCATCCTGCACAGAACCAATTCCACAAGCCGACAAAAGTAATAGCACTACAGTAAAAACAATCAGGTTTTTGAGATATTTAGCCATTTGTTTGCCTCCTCTTTAAGCGTGTGTCATTTCGTCAATGCTATAACTGAATAGCACTTTATTTGTTTCTGGTACACGATTGACTTGTATTTTCAACTGTTTGTTTTGGATTGTGCAAACGTTAAATGCACTATTATTTGTAAAATGAGCTTGGACACCATCAAATTCTACGCCGAAGCAAGAACCTTCTGCAGCAGACGAAATAAAACCCGGGTATTGCTCGATTAGATTTTGATGAATATGTCCACTTAACACAGCGAACACTTCATCTTGATTTTGGACAACATTTAGTAATTCTTTTGAATTTTTCAAACTGTGTTCACCGAATGTTTGCTCCTCATCAATTGGATGATGGACGACAACGATAGAGCCATTTTCCGTTGTTTCTGCTAACTGTGCTTTTAACCATGTCAATTGCTCTTCACTTACAAGGCCAGTTCCACTCTTATCGTAGCTGGAATCTAATACGATTAAACGATAGCCATTGATCGCTTCTGTATAGAATAGCTCATCATTGCAATCTGTTTTCCCGTGGAATGTTTCCCAGTAAGCAGCAGTAACATCATGGTTACCTAAGCTAAGATATACAGGTAATGTGGTGTGTTCTTCCAGTAAAGCTTTATAATACTGGTAATCTCCCACACCACCTTCATGTACCAGATCACCTGATATCAGTATAAAATCAAGTTGTTCTTTATTATTTTCAGCAAATTGCAAGATTTTTGTTAATTGAGAGCTTGGGTTTGTGTTGATTTTGTCCAACCCTTCTAAAAAGCTTCCTTCATACTCTCTTAAAACATGGGTATCTGTTAAATGGATAAATTTTAATTCACTCATTATGAACACCTCTCCCTTTTTTATTCTAAGCAATAATCTTGTATTGCCTTGCGATCTTCAGCAGTTATGCCGTATTCTTGTTCGAGAAAAGCTTCAAAGCTATCATAGTTTTGCAAGATATTTTGATAAGACATGTCAATATAGCGTTCTTGTAATAAAAATTGCTCTTTGAATTTAGCTGCCTGTTCTTCTGAAACCATTCCATTTAACTTTTGAAAAATTTCACTATGGTACCCGTCTAATAGCACATTGGATAATAAGAAATCTTCTACTATTACTTCCCAATCGACCCCTAGTGTTAATAGAATCAGCATGCTTCCTACACCCGTTCTGTCTCTCCCTCCCGCACAATGCTGTACTAATGGGAGATTTAATCCCGGATTCTTTAATAGTGACATTAAATGATAATAGGAAGGGTTTCCAACTGGAATACTTTTGTACAGCTCCATTAAAAGGTCATTAGCGAAATATTCAAACTTCTCTGATTGCATGAATTCTTCGAGCGAATTATATGCTGGTTTTCCTGTTTCCTGATTGACCGATACTCTTATATAATTGACTCTTTCTAAATGAGGATCAGGTCTCTTGGTTGCCTCATCTGCAGTTCTGTAATCAAAAATCGTTCGGATGGCGATTTTTTGAATGTACGCTTTATCTTCTGCCGTCATATCTGTCAGGTCAGCTGCTCGAAATAGTAACCCTTTCTTGATAAAACGGCCATCCTTTGTTTTGATTCCACCCAAATCGCGGAAATTCATTACACCTTCTAGGTTAATCGGTTGACTGCTGTTTGCTTGTACATCGACACTCACGATTCATTTCTCCTTTATTTGTTTGGTAGGTACTATCATGAAAGTTATCATCACTCCCTTTCTTTGATTCTAATCCTTTATATTAAGTAGCATACTACTAGAATGTTAATTAAGTTTGAAGGAAATGTAAAAGTTTCATAAAGTGAGACGTATCAATGGGTTAACGTACGTTATGTCCTGCTTGAGTCTTTATATGATTGAGCGAATTAGTAGATTTTCATAAAATGAAACTAATGCTTTTCAGTCCTGTAAGTTTGATGTATTCTTATTACAATGAGTCATTAAGATTTGTCATATGAAGGGACTTTTGTATATGGAAGGAAATTCACTACTAGAAGATGCCTATCAAATTATTCGCAAAAAAATACTGACCTGTGCTTTACCGCCAGGCAGCTTACTATCCATTTATAAATTAGCCGAAGAACTGGAAATGAGCCGGACACCGATTTCAAATGCGATTGCACGATTAGAACGGGAAGGTTTAGTAACACCATTAAAAAATAGAGGAGTACTAGTCAAACAGCATTCTCCACGTGAGTTGATCGAAATGTTTCAGATCAATTACTCCTATCAGCTTTTTGTCTTGCATGTGGTAGAGAGAAAAGGTCATCAGTCCTTTGATTTAGAAGAATTAAGGAAGATTGTAGAAGAGCAGCAGCAGGCAAAAACAGAGCAGGATTATATCACTTATGTTCAGCTTTCATTAAAATTCATTCGAACATTTATTAGTACCATTGAAAATGAGGCAATACTTGCCCACGTTGATGCGAACAGTGACAAAATCATGATCAGTTCTGTCGCAGCCTATCATGCTTATCCAAATAAACGGATATACTCCGGATTGAGCTACAACCAAAAAATGCTCGAAGCGCTGGAGAACAATGACTTTGACCAGGCACGCCTTCACGCAGACCAATATTTTGATAAGGTAAAAGAGAGGATTATATTAAAAGTGTAATAAGAAGAAACTAATATCCGTGCTGACCACATTCACTATAGGTATCATGAAGGGACTCTATGTTTTTACGGAATAATAAAAACCGGGAAAGCCTACCCGATGCTGACTAACAAAATAATATGGATTATGTAAAGTGGAACTGTCTGATATTGTAGTAATTTTGATAGATTTCATCTGCTTAGCAAAGCTCCGGAAATATGCTCCGCGTCCTGTGGGCACGGCTTCAGCTAACTTTGGAAAGAAAATTCTTTTCTTTCCAAAGTGGATCTTCAGCTCGCGCTGATTCCACGGGAGTCTTCGCATATTTCCTACGCTTAAGTGAAGTGCTGCAATGTATGGAACAGCTGAAAGCAGTCGTGCTCGGCATTATAAATCATCAAATTAAGGTGTAAATCTCGCAGATAGTGCTCCATATCCTACCTGTTGCATTATTTGTGGAGCTATACATGAGCTTAGGCCAACCACGGAGCCTCAGCCGTGCCCCGCAGGACGCGAAGTGGTTGGCCCGAGCGATAGTCCAGCAGATAATATATTTCAAAATACCACTAAGCAGCTAGTTGACATCATCCATATTATAAGAACCCAATGTATAAAGAAAAAGGAACCGAAGCATCGGTTTCTTTTTTTATGAACGAATCTCCCAATCTATCGGCTCCAATCCATTCTCTTCTAATAATTGATTCGTCTTGGAGAATGGTTTGCTGCCGAAAAAGCCGCGATGTGCGGATAATGGGCTCGGATGGGGCGACTTGATCACATAATGCTTTGATAGATCAATAAGTGCTTGTTTCTTTTGAGCCGCAGCGCCCCATAAGATATAGACAACCGGAGTTTGTTTTTGATTTAGCGTTTGAATCACCTGATCCGTAAACTGCTCCCATCCTTTTCCTCTATGGGAGTGCGCCTGGCCTTGTCTGACTGTCAACACGTTATTCAGCAATAATACCCCCTGCTTGGCCCAATCCACTAGATAACCATGACTTGGGATTGGATGACCTAGGTCTGCATGCAGTTCCTTATAAATATTGCGCAATGAAGGCGGAAGACTGACCTCAGGTTTAACTGAAAAACTTAACCCATGCGCCTGGTCAGGGCCATGATAAGGGTCTTGTCCAAGAATAACGACTTTTACCTTTTCAAATGAAGTATAGTGTAATGCATTAAAAATATCATACATATTTGGATAAATGGTTTGATGCTGATATTCTTCTTTCAAAAATGCACGTAGTTGCTGGTAATAATCTTTCTGAAATTCTGGCTCGAGCCAATTTGCCCAATCATTGTGTAAAATATATTCTGTCATGATCATCGACCTCTACTTTGTGTTAAAAATGCTTCTACTTCCTGTTTTGTCGGTATACCGGCTTGAGCACCGATTTTACCGACTGAGATGGCAGCCGCTGCATTCGCAAATGTAACAGCCTCTGTTAAACTACATTTCTCTGCTAATGCAACAGCAAGCGCGCCATTAAACGTATCTCCTGCACCCGTCGTATCGACCACTTGTACTGGGTGCGATGCAGCCGCCCGCTCGATACCATCTTCCCAGTAGCTGACTCCTGCTTTTCCCTTAGTAATAATCAACTTTTCATCGTTTTGCTCTTGGAATAGCTGACTCCATTCTGTTTCATTAGGTGTGATATAGGTAGCCGCATCCCAAGCCGATGCAGCCAATGCCATCGCAGGAGCAGGATTAACAATCACCGGAATGCTATGTTGCTTACAAAGCTGCATACAGTATTCAATCGTTTCTTTCGGTATTTCAAATTGTAACAAAACATAGTCACTATTCAATATGGCTTCTTGTCTTTCTTTTATATAGTCTGGTGTCACTCGCTGATTTGCACCAGCTACAATCATAATGCGATTGTCTTGCTCTGATAAAATAATATTTGCCAAACCACTTGGCGTCTTTTGGATGCGATCCACATACTGTGCCGAAACCTGTTCATCTTGTAAATTGGTTAATAAGCTGTCCGCAAATGGATCATCACCAACACAGCCAATCATCGTCACATCAGCTCCGAGTCGCGCAGCTGCAACAGCCTGATTCGCACCTTTTCCTCCGGGCACCGTATGAAAATTTTTCGCTCTGACCGTTTCACCTTGTGACGGGACAGCGTCGGTTTCCGTAACCATATCCGTATTAATACTGCCCACTACTGTAATTCTTGGTTTTGTCACACTTACTCACTCCTCTCGCCATAGGAAACTATCGCTTTTTTAAAAACGGACCAAAATTTCACCTGATCAAGTCCTGTTGCTAAATAGGTGTTTGGTTCTTTTCCTGTCACTCCCAAATGATCTACAACTGTCATTCCGTATGTATGTTCACCTTTCGTTTCTATTGCAACATGTACATGCTCAAAGTTGAAAATATCCGGTTCTATTAAATGAACAATCGTACACGCATCATGAATCGGCCCTCCCGGGAAGTCAAAATGATCACGATACGCTTGAATAAAGAAAGTCAGCAGATCCGAGACAAATTCACTGACCGGGTTCTCCATTTTACGCAGTTCATCTACTGTCTCCGTCGTTGCTAATGCTTGGTGGGTTACGTCTAAGCCAAACATTCGCACAGGTATCCCACTTTCCAAAACAATCTTTGCTGCCTCTGCATCTACATATATATTAAATTCAGCTGCTGGCGTCCAGTTTCCAAAGGTTCCACCGCCCATTAAAACAATTTCCTGTATGTTTTGTTTTATTTTGGGCTCTTTCACTAGAGCAAGTGCAATATTGGTTAACGGTCCAGTTGGCACTATCGTAATTGGCTCATCGGCATCGAGCAGTTTTTCGATGATAAAATCTACCGCATGCTGATCGATCGCTTGTCGACTCGGCTCATCCGGTAATAACGGCCCATCCAGCCCAGTCTCACCATGAATTTCTTCCGCAATCTCTGCTTCTTTTACCAATGGTCTTGTCGCACCTTGTGCTACCTGAACATGATCTAATCCAATAATATCGCACACCTTTAACGCGTTTAATGTATTTTTTTCGACTTGTACATTTCCTGCTACCGTTGTTATCCCGATAATCTCGAGAGGACTGATGCTAGAAGCAGCAAGTATAATCGCAATAGCATCATCATGCCCCGGGTCACAGTCAAGGATCACTTTCATGTCATTTCCTCCTCTATGTAGATAAGTGGGTTTCTATAACAACATTGTAATCGTTTTGTACATGCTTACACAATGAAGACGATGTTTAGGATTTTACTTAGGATAAGCAACTTAGTTTTTTCTTTTTAACCTTACAGTAAATGTGGGGTTTAATTATCCTAGTAATGGTTAAAAAAAGAGGATGTACTTCGTTATATATCAAATGTTCAGATATTAAATATTAAACAGGGGGGTTTTCTTATATAGACGATGCAAAAACATACGAAGTAATGGAAGGTCAATTAGATTATAAAATAAAAAATAAAAGGTTAAAGTCCTGCCATATAAGTAGTTGCCTAATGTTGCACTTGGAATACTAAACAACAGAAGCCCATTTACCGTGTATAAGTATATAATAAAGAGCAGTGTTATCTATGTACACTGCTCTTTATTATATTATAGCTCAACCCATGTATATTTAATTCCCCAACTCTCTCTTGAAAGGGCCTCGATTTTCTTAACAATTTCATCCTCTATCGCAAAAGCGTCACCTTTTTCGTAAGGGTTGTAATGAAACGCATACAGCCTAGATGTAAATTCATGAAATGGTAAAGATGATTCTCCTGGTATCTCCCCATTTCCAGTAACCTTAGGTTCAATACCCTGTCCCCAATTTTGAGCACCATCATTATTTGGATTATAGAAATATATACGATACTGACCGCTTGGGTCCTGTGCAATACGTTGAACCGACACGGCATGCAATCCAAGTAGGTCACTGAACGAATTTGTAATAAAAATTCCAACTGGATTTGGATAAATAAGTTCATAACCTTCGTTATATTCTGGATGATGAGTCGAATAAAACAAGCGTACAAAGCCCGAATAATCAGCAACTGATCCAGTCATAGGATCAATCACACTACAAAAGCCACGAGATACCCAATTCCCGTAAAATGCAGGGTTCACCCACTTATGTACGTCATCACCTCTAAACTTAACAAGACGGACTAATTCACCGTAAATTTTATCCAAATGAGGGACTAAAACCAGGGAAACGGGACCAAGTTCTTCATGTAAATCTTCTACTAATCCTTTCCCTAAATCCTTAGAGTGGATTGCCTTGCCTTCAAACATAATATCTATATCCCCGTCACGTGCTGCTCTAGGAATTAATTCAAGTAGATATCCTGGGGCATGGACAGACCATAAGCTAATACCACGTGCTGTCTGACAAGTAGGATTCATGCCTTGCCCTACACCCAATGGCTGCCCTAACACACTAAGCGTACCTGCCACTAAGATGTCGTTCGCCGTAATACCTTCATTTCCATTAATTGTACTTAATAAAACCTTTCGAACATCAGGCAATATATCAAGCTCAATCAAACGGCGTAAACCAGGAATCACTGGTGTTGAAGACAAAATGCCTCGCTCAAGCATCCGTGTCAATCCATATAGCGCCTGCTTTAAGGGTGGATGAATAGCTATTTTAATTAAATCACTTACAATAGAAAAATGTTCTTCTAAATTTGCTTTTCCTTTGCTACTTAGATCCAAAGCAATTGGAATAAGCTTGGGGTGATTTCGATTTAAAAACCGAACTAAAATAGTATGGTGACAAGAAACAAGCCCTGTATCTCGCATATATTTTGCAAATTCTTTTGCCTCCTGCTTTAACTCTTTATCCTCTAGTTTTTGTAAAGCCTTACGATATTCTTTAAGGTCATTCTCTTGACTAAGCTTT
Organism: Gracilibacillus caseinilyticus; assembly: GCF_022919115.1. Taxonomy (NCBI): domain Bacteria; kingdom Bacillati; phylum Bacillota; class Bacilli; order Caryophanales; family Bacillaceae; genus Gracilibacillus; species Gracilibacillus caseinilyticus. The sequence goes on from NZ_CP095072.1 coordinate 550,329, forward strand.
GTTGGACCATCAATCGCTTTTAAATAATACTCAATTGCTTTTTGCTCTTTCTTGTTTATATCGGACTTTAATAATTGTTTGGCATTTTCAATCATTTTCACTGTCCGATTTACCATAATAGGGCGTTGCGTAATGAGATCGTCAATTTCCTGTATTAATACACTGGAAATAGCTTTAAGTGACAACTCCTCAGCCAAAAATTCAAATAAACGTTCCGCTCTTTTTTTCTCCTTCTCATTCCCTTCGATCCGAGCAGCTTCTGTTTCCTCAGGAAAGATCGTATCTACATTTAATGCCATGATTTCATGCAAGAAATCTTGAGCTTGCTTTTTTGAAACTTTCTCGTGCGTGTGCTTTTCTTTCGCAAGTGAAACCATTCTTATATCGCTAAGGATTTCTACAATTGGTGTCATACCACCTGACATGAGGGATCCTTTTACTAAATTAGGTAGTAATTTAGACGGTTCCGCCCATGGACCGTTTAAAAAAATACCAGCTTCCTCAAATCGATCTGCAAATTCATACAAAATTCTCATACCGTCTTTCTCATCCATCAATCTTGCTGCGGCTTGCAAAGCATCTGCTTGATACATTTCTTTTGCATAAGGAACGGCAGATTCTAATATTTCCAGTGCTTCTTGAAACTGCTCTTTTTTATTATTTTCTACTTGTTTTTCCATTTTGGTTCACCCTCTTTTCCTACATATAAAAATGATGATCCACATAGTCAGATAAGAGTTGTTTCACTTGATATCCATCATCACCATAGAAGAAGATCGTACCTAAGTGATTTCCGTATCCTTCTTGATTGCTTTGAATTTTACTAACAGCTGGTTTAAACAAAGTATGCTTATCAAAATAGTCATGTTCCTCTAATTCCTTCGGCATATTCACTTGATGGATATGATTCTTTTTTGGATAAACTAAAAAACTTCCTGCATGTCCATTCGCTTCTGTTTCATCTGGAAAAATATCTTTTATTTCTTCTTCTGTCGTATTAGGATCACAGCATAATAGATGTGCTTCATATGGATTAAAATTATAGGTTTTTCTCATTAAATCAAAAATATGTCCCCCCGGAATTCGATAAGCCATTTCACCAAAATAGAGCTCTTCTTCATCTGATATAAAAAATTCCGGATGAATTAATCCACACTGAATGTTAAATACATCTACAATCTTTTCAACTTCCTTACGAATTTGAGGACGAAGCTTTTCAATTTCTTTTGTCGGAGGTACCATCATCGAGTATCCGAATACAACATATTCCGTTACGTTTAAAAACTGTACCTTTCCATTATGAATGAAAGCTTCACATGAAATCTCTAAACCCTGTAAATGACTTTCTAATAAAGATGGAAAGTTTTCCTCTGATAACTTAGACTCTATGTCTTCCTCTGACATAATCATACGATGACCGGAAGCACCTGCTTTATTAAAAGCTTTAACATGAATAGGGGCCGGTTCTTCTCCCCTTGTACGAAGTAAAGCACCATTTACACGGTTAAAAAAGCGACGAACATCCTCTTTATCTTTTGCCTCTTCAAAAATACCGACACGTAAGCCACCAATATGTGCTCTGCGCTTCATCATTGCTTTATCCCGAAATAAAATAGCATGATCAAATAATCTTGGTTCATTTCGAAAACGAGAATTTAAGGCCCCCGCCCATTCAACCGTTTCTTCAAAAATAGGAACGGTATGATCGACATCTAAATCTTTCAAAATTTGATAAAGTTCTTCCGACTGCTTATATACATCATTGTAGGGTACATCCTTTCCAAAATCCCAAGCTACAAAAGGGATATTATGCTTATCAGCAAAAGTTTTAAATTCAGGCAAGCTGACGACAATAAAATCCCGATCTAACCGTTGCATCGCTTCAATAGATGGGATTCCCCAACCAATTAATGCGATTTTTTTACCTTTCACACGCTTTTGATGATCTAAATGGATAGGTCCTGTTTTGCGATTATAAATTTCCCCCCTATCTTTTTGATCATTTTCTTTAAAAAGATATTGCTCCTCATGTCTATTAGCAAATGGCAACTTGTCCTCATCCTTTCAATGTAATTAGCAAAAAACGCAATACCTAGGATGCCACTATTTAATAAAATTATAAGTATATTCTTCTAAACACATGAAACGAAAAAAGTACCCAACGATTCGTTAGGTACAGAGAGACTTTTAGAAAGATAAGCTATTTTTCCGTAGACGTAAGGAAAAAAAGATTGTTCAATACTTCCCTGATTAAGCTTGTTATCAAATTTCATCTTCCCCTTACCGAGGGCCTATTGTTTTTGACTTGGACATCAATATCATTTAAATCAAACCGAGGTAAATAATAAGAAGCTATAATTTCTTGTTCCGTATCCATGACTTGAACATTTGAACCTAAGGCAGGGCTCATTAGTACACTTGATGTGATCCTTCACAAAATCCTCCTTACATAATTACTCACTTAAATCTTTCCGTACTTTCAAATCTTTATTATTAAGATAGGTTGCGAAACCAAATATTCATGTTCTCCAGTCGGCCTGCAATATTACTGTTTCTCATCATTCTACCTCCATAAGTAAAGCCAAGCTTTGCATTAATTAAATTCATTCCTATGGATACAGAACGAGAGTATGAGAATACAGTTTTTATCTTTTTCTCTTTCAGCAAATTTATAATTTTAATTGCTTGATGTAACAAAAGCCCCTTTTCTCGGTGTTCTTCCAATGTGGCACAATCAGTAAACTCAGCAGCGTTAAAAGCAGGCATAACATCACCTGAACAAGCACTTACAATATCTCCTCTATGCTCTGCAACCGAAAAATAGACATCATTCTTCATCATTTGTAATATAAAATCAGGATCATTCATAGGTGTTGGATAAGATTCAAATACCTCTCCATAGAGTTTAGCCATTTTAAAACGATCAATTGGTTTTGCCCAACGAATTTTGTACTCCTCTTGACAAATATTTTTTTCAGTTAAAACAGAAGCTCGGGTAGTTGCTTCAATAATATTCTTTTCTAATCCCGCCTCCTCTTTTACACTTTGGTTATCATCTAAGAATAATGCATAAATATAGGCATCTTTTCCATTAAAAAATCCTTTTATTATTCCCTCAAATTCAAAGAAACGATCTTCCATTAATGTTGTCTGTTCTCTCTTTGCGAAGAAAATTAATTTATCACACCTATTTTCCAAGCCCTTTTTTATTAGGTATTCTATAAGATAATCGACATATTGACTTTTAGGAAGGTCATACACTTTAACCCTTTGATTAACCGGTTCAATATGGAGATTCTCCTTACTTAAACTAATGCCATTATTCAACCTAAGAAGTGATTTCATCGATTCACTCTCCCATTTTAATTTAGCTATTAATCAAACTATTAGAAAAATGAAGTGAATATGAATAAAAGAGAGAGCATTTCAGAACACTCAAGTTAGACGGTAGGTAAAAGGATATTTGAATGGAACAAAAAAATAATGATAATATTCATGTATTTGGAAAAAAACAGAGTAATAAATAGAAAAAAACTGTGAAGAAACGACTTCACAGTTTTAATAAAGAATATATTGGGAATAATTCATACCAAGGATTGGTTGTTCATCCATCCGTCTGCCCATGTTTGGATACTTTCCAGAACTGGTTTTAATGCCTGACCTTTTTCAGTTAAATCATATTCGATTCGGACTGGTGTCTCATTGTAAACGTGGCGAATCACAATGCCTTCTTTTTCAAGGTCCTTCAAACGTTCAGAAAGTACACGACCGCTAATACCAATCGCTGACTCAATCGTAGTAAAACGTTGGGCGCCTTCAAGTAATTGGAAAATAATTAATCCGGTCCAGCGTTTATTTAATATATTCAATGCCGATTCAAACTTAGGGCAAATTGCTTTATCAGCCATGAAACTCACCTCTTTAATTATAGTATAGCAAATTTTGTTACAGAAATAAAATTAATTAATTACTTGACGTAACTAAATAATTTTTGTACACTTAGTTACATAAAGTAAGTTATTAATTTTTTGGGAGGAATTTTCAAATGACTAACGTAAATTTAGACAAAGTACACAGTGCTTTAAACTTTGAAGTAAAACATATGATGGTATCTAAAGCAAAAGGAGAATTCCAGAGCTTTGACGTAGATATCAACGGCAGTTTCGACGACTTATCCAATGCAAGTCTGAAAGCAACCATTGATGTAGCATCCATCGAAACAAACAATAACGACCGTAACGGACACTTAAAATCAGAGGATTTCTTCAATGTGGAACAACATCCACACATTACTTTCGTCAGCAAAAACATCGAAAAAGTTAGTGATGAAGAATACAAAATCACTGGTGACTTAACCATTAAAGGTGTAACAAATCAAGAAACATTCACTGCTACTTATAATGGTAAAGCCAAAGATCCTATGCAAGGTAATACGATCGCAGGTGCGGATGTAGAAGGAAAAATCAACCGTGAAGACTACGGTTTAACCTGGAATGCACCACTTGAAACTGGTGGCGTATTAATTGGTAAAGAGGTTAAATTCTCAGGTGGATTTGAGTTTGTCGTAGAAGAATAAGATATAGAAACATAAAGATTTTAGGCACAATAAAAGCCGACTATTACACGAATCCTCTGCAACTAATTTTCGTGCGATGGTCGGCCTTTCTCTTATATCGTAAAAATATGCTGTGACGTATAGCTTTCTACCAATCTTCTATGATTTTTCTTGAAGTGATTTAGCAAGGTAATATTGAAATTGCTGCCCTCTGCCCCACTGCATACGAGTTTGCCTCTTGCTTGCTCGTCATTTCAGCTTCTGTTCCGATGGATTTTGTCCGGTTGAACGCTCCTATCGGATAATTCCTACTCTGCTCCGGCGTTTTTTGTCCGGTTGAACGCTCCTATCGGACAATTCCAACTCTACTCCGGCGTTTTTTGTCCGGTTAAACAATTCTATCGGAGACTTGTGCACTCATCCATATAAAATGGAGGAAAAACTGCCAGTGAATGCCTCATTATCTCTCTGCCTCCTTTTTTAAACGGTATTTCGCTCAATTAATTTAATTGGCAATTGTTCATGTTGCGCGGCTGATTGATTACTTACATGTTGAAACAGCTTCATTCCCATTGTTGTGTGAGGAATTTCAAAAGAAGTTAATCCCATCATTTTAGCGATCGGTTGATTATCAAAACCGATAATTGCCAAATCATCGGGCACCTTAATACCGGCCTGGTTACACGCAGTCAGAATGCCTGCCGCCACTACATCACTTGTGACCAGCAATGCATCAGGTTTACTTTTCAAATCAATTATTTCTTCCACGATGGTTTGGCCATCTTCAAAATAATAATAGTTATCAAAAACAAAGGATTGCTGAGGATGCTGCTCTAAAAAATCCTGATATGCCCTATGACGAAAATAACTATTTGAACCAGAATTTCTGCCGATACAATAGCCGATACGCTGATAATTTTTTTGATGCAAATAATTCAATGCATTGTTAAAACTTTGATAATGATCAACAAAGACAGAATCGACATTTTGGTTGCCTGCCGCATTTTCGCAAACCACGATTTTCCCGTAACGACTATAGGACTCGATAACCGAAAGATCCATTTTATGTGAGCAAATGATCAGACCGTCAATCTGTTTGTGCTTCAGCATATCCAACGCTTCTTGTTCACGTTCAAGATTATACTTTGTCTGGATTAATAAGACATGATACTGGTGTTCTGCAGCTTGATCCGTTATCCCCTCTATCAATAAGCCGAAATAGGGATGTTTTGCAAATGGTACTACTACCCCAATTAACTTAGATGATCCTTGGCTAAGATTAACAGCTGTACGATTCACTTGATAATCAACGCTGTTCATCACTTCTTGGACCGCTTTCCTTTTTTCTTCCGTTACATAAGGATGATTATTAATGACACGGGAGACGGTGGTCACCGATACCCCTGCCATCTTTGCAATATCGCGAATATTTGCCATTGCCTGCTCTCACCTTTTTCAAGATTTTTTAAAAAAGTTCTTGCTCTGAAACGCGTTTCATCCCCTACCTTATAGATAAGGAGGGTGATACCATTGTTTATTGTATTGGGCATCGCAGTCTGGGTAGCAATGTGTAGCCTAATCCTAATTGGTGCTTCTTATGCGGCACACTTTGAGGACGATTACATGGATCGGGATGCACGATATATCGAACATGTTTATACCCGTAACATCTCTGATCTATAGAAAAGCTCGGCATTCGCCTCTTTTAGCGAGTGCCGTAGTTTTTTCTTTTACTTTGACCCTAAAAATTCTTACCACGTCGATAACAACTTGATAAAACTTTATGCTTTCCTAACGTGAAAATTTAAAGTGTACCAAGTATATGGAAAACTTTGGCACTCGCTAAAAGACGAGGCGAATGCCTAGTTTTTCTTATATGCGGTTATTTCCTTTTTTCTTTTATATGCTTCAACATCGCCACAATTAAAAAGCTGACAATGACTAAAAGCAGCCAGGAACTGATTTTTCCGAGGTGGACAATCTGCCATTCCACTTCCTGCCCCGGGTACTGCCATGCCCCAAAGAAAGTGGCAATATTTTCTGCGATCCAGATAAAGAAACTGATTAATACAAAAGCAATAACCATAGGCATCCGGTATTGCTTATGGTTGACCCGAAAATAGACAATAGTCTTAAAGAATAAGAGAATGGTTGCCACTTTCAGCACCCAGCGAAAATCAAATATGTAATGATGAGTAAAAAAATTGAAATAGATCGCGGCGCTTAAGGCTGCTACTGCCCATGTCGATGGCCATTTTACCAGATTCACATCGAGTCGTCGCCAAGCCTGACATAAATAACTGGCCACGCTGGCATACATAAAACCACTATACAACGGTACGCCAAACACTTTGGACCATGCTTGTTCCGGATAACTCCACGAGCCCATATGTACTTTGTAGATCTCTAATGCTAAACCAATTAAGTGAAAGACGCAGACAACTTTTAGTTCATCCCATGTTTCTAGTTTCGTCACAAGCATGAGAACTTGTGTGACAAGACAAATCATCAGCATAAGGTCATATCTTGACATAAAGGAAATATCGATGACCTGTGTTATCGCTAGCGCAGAAAAAATCACTACAGCAAATACGCATGATTTCGCCTGCTCGATACCGAATGTCCATAATTGGCGCATGGCTAAATCTCCAATACGTAGCTGATGATTTCTTTTATTTTGCCGTCCTTATGTTTGTTTAATTTGTAAATATCACAGAAGCTGTAATGACGCTGATCACCATTTTTGTCAGTAGAATGAATGAGACCATTTACTGCGGCTTCCTTGCCATGTGTAATCATATGCTCGATTTCCTGTTCAAAATCATTGCCATTATTCATTCCTTCCAGCGCCTGAGCGAGCGTGTCGATTCCTTTAATCGTATCATTGCCAACCATCCGCCAGACTATATCGTCCGTTACACTGGCAAGGATTTTTTCTGATTCCCCTCTTACTAATGCCTCATTAAATTCGCGAAAAAATAGCTGATTTTTTGTTTCCATTTCCTTGCACACACCTTTTTTGGTATTAGTATACCATATGATGCTCGTTTGTTATATTGCAGATGATGAAAAACAGTAGAACTGTCTGTAGTGATACCGTTAGTCGCAATTATCGACCATTAACCCGTCTGTTTCGGACCATTCTGCATAATAGATAACAGAAATATTGTCATAGCCGTTTTCTTTTAATAATGTCCTAAGCCACTCTTCATCTTTGCCAATCCAGTCCAGCGTTCGCTTCTGGATGGCTCCTTCATCGACGACCAGGTGGGAGAGTGATGTTTCTTTCGGTTGAATGTTCATCATCTCGGCAGTCACTGTCTCAGCGGATTCTTTGCGCATAACGCTGAGGTCTCCGCTTGGTTCGAGAATGGCATATTTCACTTCTGTAATGGAGAAAATACCTTGCAATCGAAGCATGGAACGAAGCTGTTCTGATTCGAGTTTGTTTTTCTTTAAATTCTTTATATTTAAGATGCCATCTTTTATGATAATGTTCGGTTCGCCTTTCAGGACAGGACGGAGCCACTCAAAATGTCGTACCAGGAGCTCCAGAACATAAATGAGAACAGACCAGAGAGCCAGAGAATATAACACTTCCCAGAATGTAACAGTGCTATTATAGACAGCATTCTCCAGCAGTCCTCCCAGTACGAGGAGATAGACGAAATCGACGGGAGTAATCTGTGTTAACTCCTTCTTTCCCATCACCCGCATGACGATGATCAGTGCAATGAATCCAATTACTATTTTTGCTGTGATTGTTGTGGCCATAGTTAGTTCCTCTCTATTGTTTGTTTATCTCCTTTTCCCTTTTGTTAAAGAAAGAAAACTAGTTGTTTAATAATTAACATACGTGGTATCTGACAATTGTATACAGAAAAATAGAAACAGGAGAGTGAATGTCATGAAACAACCTTCCAGTTGGAGTGGACGCCTAATTGATTACAAGATTTTTCTTCCCTCCTTATTTATTATTATTGGAATCAGCATTCCTTTCTCAATGTATGAATCCAAATCACTAGAACTGTTAAATAGTATATTTGATAAAATTGTAGAAGTATTTAGTTGGGGATATGTCTGGTATGCATTGATTCTTGTCGCAGCTGGGTTATATTTATCCTTTTCTAAATACGGAAAAGTGGTGCTCGGCAATCCAGCTGAAAAACCAAAATTCAATATGTTTGAATATGCGTCAATATTGATTGCAATGGGTGTTGGGTCTACGATTATGCGGACCGGTATGATTCAGTGGACACAGGTGGCTTTGGATCCACCATTTGGTGCATCGCCTGAATCACAGGATGCCTTGTTATGGGGAAATGCTTATAGCATGTTCTTGTGGAGCTTTCAGGTTTTCGCCATTTTCGTTATGGCAGCACCCGCAATGGCTTACATCATTCATGTCAAAAAGCGGCCATTGATGCGTATATCAGAAGCTTGCCGGTGTATTTTCGGTGATAAATTCACGGATGGTATTGGTGGAAAAATCTTAGATATTTTATTTTTAGTTAGTATATTATCAGGTGCAGCCGTCACACTAGGCCTCGGTACACCTATTATTACGTATAATGTATCGGCATTACTGGATATGGAAGTTACGTTCGGATTAACCTTGATTGTTACGATCATTTGGGTATTACTTTTCTCTGTCAGTGCCTACTTAGGAATTGAAAAAGGGATTAAGCGACTCAGTACGTTTAATATGTATTTAGCTGCTGCGCTTGGCGTATTTATATTGATCGCAGGACCGGGTATTTTTATTTTAGACTATTTCACTGATTCAGTTGGCCATCTGATGCAAAATTATTTACAATTATCTTTTTATACAGATTCGTTAAACACGGGGTCCGCCACTCACGTGCAGAGTCATATGGTTTTCTGGTTTGCCTATAGTGCGACATGGGCGATGCTTCACAGTATATTTGCTGCCAAAATATCAAAAGGGCGTACCGTGAAAGAAATGATTCTCACCTATCTATTGGCACCTACCATGCTATCCTGGATAGCGACTGGCATTCTTGGCGGACTTGGTGTCGACCGTTATCTTAGTGGCGATGTAAAAGTGCTGGATATGGTGCAAAATCAAGAGTCGATGACCGTTATCCCGGAAATACTGATGACCTTGCCTTGGGGAAGCATTGCAATTATTGTGTTTGTGATCGTATCGATGATTTTCTTAACAACGACATTAGATTCTACCACGTATACAATCGCAGCATACACAAGCAAGCGAGATATGAGTAAAATGGAACCATCAAGAAACTTACGAATTATCGTAGCTGCCATTATTACCACTGTTGCCTTGATTTTAATGCAAATTGGGGGACTTGCACCTCTTGAGGTAGTATCCGGTTTAATGGGATTACCCATCATCCTCATTCAATTCTTAACGATTTATGCGGCGAAGAGAATGATGGATCAAGATAAGGCTTGGATTCATAATGTTAGAGACAAATAACGAGCGAGGCTATGAAGCCCCGCTCGTTATTTGTCATCAATTACTGAAAGTCTCTTTTGATAGTTTTAGTCCATTCTTTTTGAAAAAATTCTTGGTCATTTTCAAAAGCTACTAGTCTATTCACTAGATAGAAATGGTCTTGATCACTCGTCATTTCACTAAATGTTTCTAGTTTTGTTTGCCAATCGTCACGACCTACTACTAATTCCCATTCACATGTTACCTTTGCAGATAAGGGATCATTCTCTTTAATCATAAATGTGTTCTTATTAATACTGCCGTGCTCGACTCCGTTTGTCAGTAATTTACGTTCTCCTTCATCAGAGAAATCTTCCAATTTCCAAATGCCGTTAATAAGGTCATGCTTTACTTCGCGTGTACGCTTTTCCTTACGTAGTATTTCTTTTTCAATGACTTCTGCTGTTTCGGGTACTTGGAAATGTGTGCCGACATCCTTATCCTCTGGTTGTGGAGTACGCTCTGGTAAAGCAAGATACGTATTTTCATTTTGATAGACAGTCAGATTCACAGTTTTTGGCGAAGGCCAAGCTTGTGGCCAATAAGTTGGTGACAACACTAACTCAATGGAATGACCTGCTGGAATTTGTTGACCTAACACATTTAAATCTACCTTCACTTGATATTTTTCCCTTGGTTCCAATGGCTGAGGATATTCCTGAGAATCAAAATGGTTGAGATTCAGCATGCCCCATGAAATCATCGTTGATTCGCCGGAAGGTGCTTTATCATTGATTTTGGCAACGATTAAAGCATCTTGTTGATCGACAGATAGTTCAGCATGAAATTCAGGCTTTCCTAATAATTCTATATCATCTACTAATGGAGCAGACGTAAAAACGACGGCTTTGCCATTTTCGAGACGTTGATCTGCTGGTAAGTCACCTGGTTGACCAAATGGACAAAAAACACCATTGTAGAAGCCATATTCTTGTACACTTGGAATCAGTACTTCACCTGTTTGATCATTAAGATTTGTCTCAATTGTTTGGTTATTGATCCACCATTTCGTCATTTGTACATTTGGCGATGGCCATTCATTATCTCCGACCCATTTTCCGGGGCGTTTTTCATACGTAACTTGCGGCAATTCACTATCCTGGATCCACGAAATCAGCTTCGGTTCATCCATTATGCCAGTATCAATCCCTTTTAACCAGTGGTCCCACCAGCGCAGACATTCCTGTAGAAAGCCGATATTCGGTTCTGGTGTAGCCACTTCTGGATATTCATGTGCCCAAGGTCCGACTAATCCTTTACTTTCTTCCGGTAAATGTTCTAACAAACGAAATACAGCATTGGTGTAACCATCCTGCCAACCACTAACTGCAAAAACAGGAATATCTACCTTAGAGAAATCTTCACATATGGAACCGTGTTTCCAATACTCATCCCGACGCTGGTGGCTTAACCATTCTTCCACAAAAGGTGGCGTGTTTTTTAAACGATCGAGCCAGTTCTCTTTCCATGCTTCTCCTACGACTGCTGGATCTTGGGGTCTGGCATTGTAAGCAAACATAGTGGATGCCCACCACAACATATCAGATGCCAGCACATTTCCACCTTTATAATGGACATCGTCTGCAAAACGGTCATCTGTCGAACACAGAGTTATAATTGTTTTTAATGCGGAATGCTGACGTGCCGCTACTTGTAAACTGTTAAATCCTCCCCAAGACTTCCCGATCATACCGACAGCACCAGTTGACCAGTCTTGTTCACAAATCCAATCCAACACATCTAACGCATCATCATGCTCTTGTTTTAAATATTCGTCCATTAAAACGCCATCAGAATTTCCTGATCCTCGAATATCAACACGAATACTTGCATAACCATGCCCCGCAAAATACGGGTGTCGAACCGAATCACGGATAGCCGTGAAGTCATTTTGACGATACGGAATATATTCTAAAATTGCAGGTACCGGTTTTTCCACAGCGTCATCAGGTAACCAAATTGTTGCAGCCAGTTTGACACCATCAGACATCGGAATCCAGACGTTTTCTATTTTTTTGACTTGTCGAGGGAATTCTTTTATCACTCGACGTTCTTGTGAGTCTTTTATGTTAAATACCAATGTTGTCCACCTTTCTTAGAGGCTGTTCAAATAGTCTGGTAACCATCGCGGAATTTCTTCTCTTTGCGCTTTTTACCCTTCTATGCTTGAACAAGCACTTATATCTATTATGCTAACGCCATTCTTTTCTTCGCTTTCTTTTCTAATAAGCCCAATGCTAAATCTGCAATAATTGCTAATAATGTGGCAGGAATCGCACCAGCATAGATTTTTACATCAGATTGCAGACTGATTCCCGAAATAATCTCTTTTCCTAAACCTTCCGCTCCAATATACGGTCCAATACATGCAACTGCAATCGCAATTACTGATGCGACACGTAATCCTGCCAACAGGAATGGAACAGATAACGGGAATTGAACTTTGGCAAGCAATTGTAAAGGTGTCATTCCAGAGCCTTTACCTGCTTCTAAAATACTGTCATCGACTTCTCTAATTCCCACATAGGTATTGCGAACAATCGGCATCAAGGAATAAAGGAATAGTCCAATTACCATTGTTTGAAATCCTAATCCAAAGTAAAGCATCAATATAGCTAACATTGCTAAGCTTGGAATCAATTGCAAAATATTAGTTAACGAGATAATAATCGGTGCCAGCTTTTCATAGCGAGCTGCAATAATTCCTAACGGTATACCTATGACAAGTGCTAATGCCAAGCCATAAACAACCATTAATATATGCTCTATCGTCAAATCTAAGAGTAAACTACTATTCTCAAGCATGTACTTACTTAGTTCTTGGAGAAAGCTCATTTTATCACCTTTCCCTATTCAAGCATTCCTTTTTCTTGTAAAAATCCTTTGGCTACTTTCTCAGTACTCTGTTCTTCCATATCTACTAGACGAATCATTTCTGTCATCTCTTCTGTACTGATTAATCCAACGATTGAATCTAAAACTTCTGCTACCTCTGGATACTCATCGATTACCGCATTACGTGCAACTAAGGATGCATCATATGGAGGAAAGAAGTTTTGGTCATCTTCTAAAAGCTTTAAATCATATTCAAGAATTTGCGGATCAACTGTATAGGCTGTAACAGCTTCTACGTCCCCATTTTCAATTGCTTTGTACATAAGGGCAACATCCATACCTCTTGCATCTGCAAATTCGTATCCATATGCTTTTTGGTATCCCTCATAGCCATCATTTTCTCGTTCAATCCACGAATTATCTGTTGCAAGAGTTACTTGACCCGCAACCTCACCTAAATCAGACATAGTTGTAATGCCATTTTCTTCTGCGAAAGCTTGTTTAATTGCGATGCTGTATTGATTACTAAATCCAATCGAGTCATACCATTTCATATCATATTTTTCACCGAACAGATTCTGTGCTTGCTCCAAAGTTTTTGCTGGATCTGTCGTATACTCTACCTGATCTTCATCAAAATGATTGTTGTATACTTCACCAGAATATAGTGTGGCAATGTCAAAATCTTCTTTATCAATCGCACTCATAATTTGTGGACTTGCCGGGATATCTTCTGTAATATTTACTTCATGATCTGTTTGGTCTTCAACTAGAAGCTTTACAATTTGACCCATGATTTTTGGATCTGTGTTTTTTTGTGCCCCATATTCAAACACTTGTCCGCCATCTGCAGAAGTGTTATTTCCACATGCGGTGATAACCAATAATAAAGCAGTTAAAATACTTGCTACAAATACTTTTCTCATCTTGTGTCTCTCCTTCAAGCTTTTGTATATTTTTTCTCGAATTTATTGAAAACTAAATCAAGTAATAACGCGATCACTATTGCTAGAATTGTTCCGGTAAGAATCATATTCGTGTCGTTATAGCCAATACCAGCTAAAATTAAGTCACCTAAGCCACCTGCTCCTATTAAAGCAGCAAGTGTGGTCCAGCTAATGATATAGACAGTTGTCACTCGAATACCGGACATTACATACGGCATTGCTGCGGGTAATTCAACTTTAAACAAGCGGCCAAAAGTACTAAAACCCATCCCCTTTGCAGCTTCTGATATACTGGGATCTATTGATTTAATTCCGGTATACGTATTGCGTAATAACGGCAATAATGAATATAAAAACAATGCCGCTACCGCTGGTTTAAAGCCAATGCCAAGTAGTGGTATCATAATCGCTAATAATGCTACAGTCGGAATCGTTTGGAAAACGTTAGCGATATTGAAGATAACTGATTTCACTTTTTCATTTTGCATTTTTGTCATATAAATTGCTAATGGAATCGTAACAACAATCGACAGCACCATTACCACAAAAGCAATCACTAAATGCTCAATCGTGTAAGTAAAAACAGACGCATACTTTTCCTGCCAAAACTCGATGTACTCTGTAATGAATTCCACTATTGTCCACCACACTTCAATTGATAGAAGCTTTGTAATGTGTGTAGCAATTGCTCACGTTCGATAACGCCTATCAATTTATTGTCTTTTGAAACAACAGCTAATGTCTCATATTTTTCAAAAAGGTTATCCGCGATCAGTTGTTCACTACCCGTTCTATCAACAATTGATTGGCGATTAGAATCAAGCAGTTCGTTAATCGTTTTATCCTGCTGATTGATTGCAGAAAATAGACCGAGCATCCCAACATATTGCTGGTCTTCATTAATAACAGCAACTTCTGTCAAATACTGCTTCATCATTTGATCGATCGCTTCCTTTAATGAATCCGTTTGATTAACGGTAAAATACTGTTTGGTCATTAACTGTTCAATAGAAGGTAACGCACTTCCCAGTCGTTCTGCACCAATAAATTCTTCTACGAAATCATTAGCAGGATTCGACAAAATTTCTTGTGGTGATCCCTTTTGTACGACATGTCCGCTTTTCATTATAATAATTTGATCAGCTATCTTAATCGCTTCATCCATATCGTGTGTAACAAAAATGATTGTTTTATTAATTTCTTTTTGCAAACGAACTAATTCTTCTTGTAATTGTTCACGACTGATTGGATCTAATGCACTAAATGGCTCATCCATTAGAATCGTGGAAGGTTCTGCAGCTAACGCTCTAATAACACCAATACGTTGTTGCTGTCCACCACTTAACTCTGCAGGATAACGATCACGATAAACTTCAGGTTCTAAATTAACCATCCTTAGTAAATCATCGACTTTTTGCTTGATCTTTTGCTTATCCCATTTTAAAAGCTTTGGCACTGTTGCCACATTGTCATAGATCGTCATATGCGGAAATAAGCCAATGTTTTGAATGACATAGCCCATTTGACGGCGCAGTTCTATCGGATTAATTTGCTTAATATCCTTTCCATCTATTAATATTTGACCATCCGTGTAATCTGTCAGCCGATTTAATAATTTCATTGTCGTAGTTTTTCCACAACCGCTTGGGCCGATCAATACGTTGATTTTTCCCTCTTCAAAAGTCAGGTTAATGTCTTTTAAAGCTTGAAACCCATCATCATAAACTTTATGAATTCGATTTAGTTGTATCACATAAGCTCTCCTTTCAAAACTTGCATGATCAAATTCATTAGATGAACATGTTCATCTAATGAGCAAAAAAATAATCATGTATCAATTTTGCTATAGGACACATTGATTTCGTTGCGCTTCTCTGGTTTTATCACTTTCATAACACTTTCATAGACGTAGTACAGTGTCATTTGCATTGCTTCTTCTTGAGAATAATTTCGACGTTTATTAATAATAGTATTCATCATACCTTTCCAAATTAATAAAGTCATATCTGAAATCATTTCAATATCGTCCTCTTCAATAAATTTCTCTTCCACTGCTGGCTGAATAAAAAGTGCACTCCGCTTAGCAAAATTATGCTCCATGATGATATCTTTCACTTCATCTTGCAAGCCAATCAAATCATTTTGATAAATTTGATAATAATGCTCTAATAATTCCTCTGGTATAGAACCTAAATTATCCATAAAGATTACGGAGTAAATTTTTGGTTGAGCAAATGAATGCTTACAGAAACATTCCCAACTAAACAGCCACTTCTCTACCGTATTATTGCCTTTGTCTAAATAGGTTGGAAGTTCTTCTAAATAATCAGACATGAATCGCATTGCAGCAAAAAACTTTAAATGTGATAAGTCTTTAAAATAATTGTAAGCAGTTGAACTAGTAAAACCGGCCTTATTAGCAATTTTCCGAATCGTGAAATGGTCAATTCCGTCTTCTTCAATTACTTCTGTTGCAGCATCTAAGAAATAACGCCACATACGAGCACGTTGGATTTCTTTCCGATTGTCAACCATCCCTTCACTCCCTTTACATACCTGATCTAAGCATCAATTAATGAACAAGTTCTTTTCATGAACATGTTCATATTATCATACTAATTTACAAAAGTAAAACCCAGCTAACCAATTAATTAGCTGGGTCCTGCTTTGAAACCGGTAATATCATTCGAAACGTTGTACTTGTATTATTACTCTCAACAAGCTGCAGATCACCATTCAATACGTTTGCGATCATTTTACTAAAAGGTAATCCAAGTCCCAATCCACCGACTTTAAATTTTTTGTTAGTACCTCTATAGAATCGCTCAAATATATAGGACTGTTCTTCACTTTGAATACCTACACCACTATCTGTTACATCGATCAGCACTTTATTCTCCTCAATATGAAGCTTCACTTTAATAGTTCCTGTTGCCACCATCGCTTGTGATGCATTATTCAATAAGTTAGTTAAAATCTGTTGCACACGGACCGGATCAGCTTCCACCATCCAATCATCTGCCAACCATTCTGTTTCAACTGTAAGACTCTCTGACTTTTGCGTCTTCGTCCACAAATCCAATGCATCTTTCACTATATCATTGATTAAATACGTTTCCAATGTTACTGGTACAGCATTAGCAGCGAATTTATTAAATGCCAGCAAATCCTCTACCATTGTTTTCATTTTATCCGTTTCTTTAATTGACATTTTCAAAAACTCTTTCGCTTCTTGCTCATCCACTACCCCATCATCAATTGCCCGCAGCAAACCACTTATCGACGTAACCGGCGTTTTTAATTCATGCGATACACCAGCTAATAATTCTGTTCGAAGTGCTTCTAAATGCTCTAGCTTCTGGGTCATTTCTTGGAATGATTGAATCAGGTCAGCTATTTCTTCTTCTTTTGCCTGATTAGAAAAATGTACTTGATAATTGCCATTTTCAACCTGTTTTGCAGCTTTTGCCACTTCTTTGATCGGTTTGGATAATCTGCCTGACAAGAAATAGATAGCCCCCCAGCCCAATAATAACAGGCTGATAATCATAATGGTTAATTGACCGTATTCCTGATTTACTTGTGACAAATTCGATTTTGTCTCCACGTAAATGACCCAGCCAATCTGTGATTCATCTCTCTCAATTGGTTTTTTTACAATATATACATCGCCAAGATCTTCACTATCAGAAGAAATCAGCTGAATCGTTTCTTCATCATCTATGATGGACTGACTAATCGTCTGACCGTTGGAGTTTGGTGGTAAATTGCTGTTTTCAATCCCACCATCATTATCTGTTACGTATATAGTAGGGTTACTCTCAATGTTCATAAATCGACCAGGATCATCGAGCAGACGATGCATTTCAAATTCCGGAGGCAGCGTGCCACTATCGCTCATATTCGCAATTCGGCTTGCTGTTTCTTCTGCCATAAATTCCATTATATTTAACCGGTTATCTAATGTTGTATGACGAATCCACATCGCCGAAATAATCGCAATAACAGCAAGACCAATCACAAGTGTGACCAGGTAACGTGTTGTCCAGTAACGCTGAAGTGATACTTTCTTATGTTTGGTAAACACTGAATTGATAACCTACCCCTCTTAATGTTTTGATTTCTCCTTCTGCTGTTGACCAATCCTGTAACAATTTCCTAATTCGTTTGATCGACAAATCGACGGCACGATCACTGCCTTCATAATCCCATCCCCATACTTGTTCAATCAATTGATCTCGTGTAAAGGTTTTGTTCGGATTTCCAGATAAAAATAAAAATAAGGCAAGATCCCGTGGTGTCAACTCCACTTCCTTGTCATGAAGTAAAATTCGGTGTGCTTCATGATCGATATGCAAATGACCGAATTTTTTAATAGAAGATGTTTCACCATCTGTCCGTCGTAATACAGCTTTCACTCTGGCAATGACTTCATCGCCGATAAACGGCTTGGCAATATAGTCATCAGCCCCTCCGTTCAGACCGTCTAATCGGTAATTGACATCACCAAGTGCTGTTAACATGATGACAGGGCATTTGCTAATTTCCCTGATTTCGTTTAATATTTGCCAGCCATCCTTACCAGGAAGCATCACATCGAGAAGCACTAAATCTGGCCGCCAACTATCAAATTCATCCATTGCTACTGAGCCATCCATTACTATTTTTGTTTGAAAATCAACCTTCTGCAAATAAGCATTGAGCACTTTACTTATCGCTAGTTCATCTTCGACAATTAGAATTTTACTCATGCGTACTCAACTCCGCTTTTTTCTAGATCTTTCCTTTATCATATCACATTCCATCTATCTGTTTGTAACAAGAAATGAGAGCTATCCCACCCGTAGTGAGATAGCTCTGACTGATGGAACCCCTTTAGAAGGTTATTGTGTCGATTCACTCTGTTCCTGCTGTTGCTGTGTTCCTTGTGTTCCATTCTGATTTTGTCCCCATTCTTTGCCTTGACCCTGACCTTGTCCACCTCCAGGTCCAAACATTTCACCAGTCTGTTCTGTTTCACCAGATTCATTTAAATACATCATCGCACTGTTTAAGGTGAATTCAACGATTTTGGTTCCACCTTCAGCCGTTGCCTCTTCCGCATAACCATCTGTTACGTCACCTGTTAACTCCCCACCGGTATAGATGGTATAAGCTTCATCTTGCTTGAGGTCTGGTGAACTGATCACTACTGTTTGGAACTGTTTTTCAGGAGTGACCGCTGTGACAACATCACCATTACTGTCTGTCACATATACCGTTGTATTGGCTTCCAACATTTCAGGGAATGTCATTAAGATGCTGTTCTGTGGAGAGTCTTCTGACACACCTTGAGCCATACCACTGCTTCCTGTTGCAATTAGCGTTCCACCTTCTACTGTAAAGGCAGAGTTATAATCTAATGCACCATTACCAGAATTTGTCGGACCATAAACGAGTACGGTACCGCCCGTCATTGTTGCAGAAGTGTTGGAATCAAGACCATCTCCATCTGCATTGACATAAATGTAGCCACCTTCAATCAATAATTGTCCTTCTTCCTCTGTTTCATCGGTTTGCTCGGTATCCGTGGTCTGCTCTGTAGTTTGACCTTGATTTTTTCCAAACATACCCATTTCATCTGTTCCACCATTTACATTAAAGCCATCATCGGCTGTTGTCAGATGAATGGTACCATCTGAAATGATAATATCCTGCGATTCAATACCTTCATAACTTTTGTCAACTTGGACATTTCCGCCATTAATAGCTAATGATTCATCCGCATGCACTGCATCATCACCTGTATTGATTGAGATATCTCCATTAATAATGGTCAACTCTTTATCACTGTGAAGGGCATCATCATTCGAATCAATCGAAATCGTACCACCAGCAATCATTACGCTATTGACAGCTTTTATCCCTTTTGTACTCGGTATGTCTTCTTCAGATTCTGTGCTTTCTGTACTTTCCGCATTGGTTCCTTGTTGTTGTTCTTCGGTATTCTGAGCTTGTTCTGGCGTTTGTTGTGCGGAATCCTGCGTCTGTGTCTGTGAATCTCCACTTTGTTGTGATTCAGTATTTGTTGCTTGCTCAGGTGGTGCCACTTGGCCGTTATCAGATGGTGCTTGTCCTTCTTCAAACTGCGGCACCTCACCTTCTTGAGCACCTTCCGGAGGTGTTAGTGTTTCTCCTGTAACTCCTTCACCACTTGGCATTTGGCCTTGCATACCGCCTTGGCCACCCATTCCACCGCCAAATTCTTCAGTCGCTTCAATCGTTTCTGGACTTCCTCCACCAGCGACAATATTATATTCACCATCTAATACAGTTACGGTATTTTCAGAAGCTATACCATCTCCCTCTGCATCGACAGTTAGTTTACCACTTTCTAATACGATGTTTGCTTTGTCTGCACCTTCATCATTCGATGACTTCACACCATCACCGCCAGCATCCACTGTAATTGACGCGTCTTTCATCGCAAAGAGATCTCTACCTACAATACCATCATCGACAGCTGTAATATGGATCGCTGCTCCAATCACTTTGAGATCATCATTACCGGTGATACCATCATTAAAATTACCATTTACCGTTAGTTGACCTGTACCATTAATGGTTAGGTCATCCTTACTGTAGATCGCTGCCTTAGGCTCATCTGAATCCTCATCTTCATACACATATTCGGATGCGTCCGTTAACGTGTTCTCTGTTCCGTCTTCAACAGAAAACACTGTTTTGTCTGCTTGTTTCACAAAAATTGGCGCAGTCGTTGTCGATGTTAAGGACACACCGTTCAATATAATTCTTACTGTCCCTTGATCCTCCGCATCCACAATCAACTGACTGTCACTAGCATCCCCTTCTAATACATAAGTTCCACTAGTATGGATGTTGACGGTGTTGTCACTCACCACAACACCACTATTGTCATCCTCAACAAATGCACTTTGATCACTGAATTCAATGAATGTAGCATCTGATTCAGACCAATCTGCATATACGTCTTCTGTATCATAATCAACCGTCGTTTCGGCCGATTCTACAATTTCTGTTTTATTCGATTCGTTACTGCATCCAGCAATAACGAATACGAGTGTCAGGATCAATGGAAATACAAGTTTTCTTTTATTGATACCCATACTTATCCTCCTTCTTTATGCTGTGAAATTGCCATCATAGCTTAGCATTACAGCTGAACGAACCCCATTTATCTCAGAAATACTAGATGTAATCTCTGAATCATTTTCTTTCACACGAATCTCGTATGTTACTTCCACTTCATTGTCTTGCATAACAGATTTAGATTTAAGTACATATTTCTTAACATGACTTCCAATTACTTGCTCTACTGTTTTTCCTACTGCATTCTGATTGAACTTGACTACTAATAAATACGGATTTTCTACTTTGATTTTATTAGAGAATAGTGCGATAACCACACCAATTAACACGGAGCCAATAACTGCCAACAAAATGAATCCTGCGCCGCTTAGAATACCGGCAATAACGGACCAGAATAAAAATACTAAATCCATCGGGTCTTTAATCGGTGTACGGAAACGAACGATAGACAATGCACCGACCATACCTAGTGATAATAGTACGTTCTGGCTGATTCCCATGATTACCAGAGAAGTTGCCATCGTCATGACTACTAATGAAATGTTGAATGAGTGCGAATAAATGACACCCTTAAATGTTTTCTTATAGACGAAGTAAATAAACAATCCGACTAAGAAGGAAATACCCATTCCCAGTAACAAATCGACGATCGAAAAGGATGCCGTGTTTTCTAAAAAGCTCGATTTAAATATATCGGAAAAATTCGTTGTTGTAGATGTAGTGGCTGATGTTGCAGTTGCTGTTGCTGTTGTGAAAATCATTTTTTTCTCTCCTATTCTTTAGCTATACATTCTGCTTAATTGATATTTGGAATATGCTTCTTGTCTTGTATCTGACAATTGAAGCAAATGTTTAATGACATCAGGTAAATATTCATCATATTTCACCTCTAAAATGACTGTGTCAGGTTCTAATACATCGACCATTGGTAAATCAGTTCGGAACATGTTCGTATTGTGCATGCTTGTCTGTACCTTTAAATCAAAGGTCACGCGCACATTACCGAAAGGATAAATATAAGGTTCTCTGATATAGTCGACCACCGACATTGGTTTCAGCTGACGATAGTGCATTTCGAAATATAAGTCCCGGATTAAAGGTCTTTCATCTTCCTCCATCCAAGCAATTTCACCTTTACACATTTTTTCATATTCTTGTCTGCTAATTTCACATTTGGATTTATACGTAAGATTGTTTCTCTTACTCTTTCTTTCTAAATTGACAATATGATCGCTTTTCCCATAAATTCTTATACGGTATTTATCTCGATTTAAATAGCCCTCTTTTTTCTCATTTAATACTTTATTATCAAAATTATCGAAATAAGTGGAGCGAATCATATATTTTCCGTCTGCTCCAGCATTCGGATCTCTCCTCATGAAATGTGTTAATTTCAATCTTAGTACTTGGTATTCTGCCACCGCTATAGCATGCTTTAATTCTTGTCTTCCCATCGGATTAAATGATGTATGAATTGGCATGTTGTCGCCCTCCTTCCTGGTACATTCATCATCTTACACGGCGAATATGTCAGGTAGATGTCAAGAAAATGTATTGTAAATTTTTTTGAAAAAAGGTACGCAAAAGGGCCTCCAGTCGGGTATAATTATAATGAGTGGAGGTGTTACGAAATGGCAATAACGTGTATGTTGCCTGGATTCCTGCCAACCCATGCAAAGCTGGACAATTAAGGCGATACTTTGTATGGGTAAGGTTCAATCGCCTTACTTACGCCAGTTTTGCCCTTAGCGACACTATATCTAAGGAGCTGGCTGAAAATGAGAACAAAAGCGCAGGAACTGTTACCTGATGAATTATTACAAGCAATACAGGTATATATTCAAGGAGAAACATTATAT
This sequence comes from Gracilibacillus caseinilyticus, assembly GCF_022919115.1. NCBI lineage: Bacteria > Bacillati > Bacillota > Bacilli > Caryophanales > Bacillaceae > Gracilibacillus > Gracilibacillus caseinilyticus. The sequence goes on from NZ_CP095072.1 coordinate 573,114, forward strand.
ATTCCTATGAAAGATCAACGACACAAATGGGGATCACGTTCAGGAAACCGTGCCTATTATGAACAGCGAAATAAACAAATTCGAATGGACTTTACGCGTGGAAAATCCTTGATGCATTTATCGGAATGCTATTGCTTATCAGTAGAGACCATTAAAAAAATTGTATATAAAAAAATGTAAGCAACATGGCAAGAATGAGTGTACATCATTCTTGCCATATTTTTTTGCTTCCTTTTTGTTATACTATTAATTGTTGAAGGAGGGATTGACTTTGGAAAGTTTTCTATATCCAGATCAATATCATCATATCGAACAACAACTCTATCGATCTGTATCTGCTCATGCGATCTCGATTGATCAAGATGTGATCCAGGCCGTTCAGGAGATGGCGCAAGAAGAAATAGAGCGCACGGTTCGATTGGCGTCACCAGAACAAAAACAACTTCTCGCAAACTTATCTGCTATTCAAGATCAAGAAGATATGCAACGTTTTTTACAGCAATTGAAGCAACATGTGATTCCATTTCCTCTTGTTAGTGACAAGCAACTGGAAAAAGCATTCCCTAAAATAAAGAAACTGCACACTCCAGATATCGATCAGCTTGACCGTAAGGAAATGGTATATTGGCGTTGGGTAGATAAAGGATCAGGAAAGACTTGCATGCTGATACCAAAGGAAGGGAAATTTACCGGTATCGAAGGATATCAGGAATTATCACAGCAAAAGGGTGTCTGCTCGATTTGTAACGGCCTCGAGGAAGTATCCTTATTTACCGTCAAGAAGAAAGGACAAATGCGTGGAATGTATTCTAAAAAAGGAAATTACATTTGTAAGGACCCTGACATATGTAACAAAAATATAACCAATATAGAATACTTATATGCATTTGTAGACAAACTAAACGCTTGAATCTTACTTATTCAAGCGTTGTTGTCTATTACACTTCGATTGTACTATTGGTCTCGACACCATCTAAAGCTTTTGCAGCTAACTTGTGTGCTTCATTATTCTCTTTTCGAGGAATACTTTGATAGACTGGATCGATCCCCATTTGGTTAAGTTTCCATTCAATTTTGTCCGCCCAGCGATTCAGCGTTTCTTCCATACAAGGCCATTCGCCTGCCAGCTGATGGATAACTACCTTTGAATCCCCTTTAAACGTGACAGGCAAATCATGTACACCTAACTCCTCCAGCAGTTCAAGACATTGGTATAAGGAAGCGTATTCTGCTTCGTTGTTTGTATTGATTTCCTCTAGGAACTTGCTGAAACGCTGGCGATACGCTTTGCCATTCTGGTGATAATATACCACACAACCTAATCCTGCTTTATACTGAGCAAGTTCAAATCCTCCATCGAAAAAGACCGTAATATCATGAGGTTCGGTCACAATTTCTTCTGTATAGGCAAGTAATTGTTTCTCACTCCAACGATTCCCTCGATAATCAACAAACATGAGCGACTCTATTCGTTGCCATTTCTCCATATCTGCCGCAACCATTAACGCCTCTTTTGCATGAAGCTGTTCCGAATAAAAGCTTGCTTTCGTGCCTTTTGGTGTCCTGTATGTCCATTCCATTGTTACTTGCATTAATTATCTCTCCTTTTCATTCATATATGGGTCCTTACTCCAATAAAATAGTACAAGCTATCTTTTCATATAGGAGTGAACAATTTGAGCCTTTTTTTCAGTTATTTATTGTTAGGTGTATCCTTAGCAGCTCCAATTGGTCCGGTTAATGCGGCACAGTTTAATCAAGGCATAAAAAATGGATTTCTGCATGCCTGGATACTAGGAATCGGATCTATTCTAGCCGAATTATGCTTTATTATTGCCATCTATTTCGGTATGGTTCATTTACTTGAAACCCCATTTGCAAAAACCTTTCTTTGGTTATTTGGTTCCTTTGTTTTATTATACACGGGGCTCGAGAGTATCATGTCCTCTCATCAATTAGATGGACAAGCGGAAAGACATTCCTTGCGGAAAACATTTACCACAGGTTTCCTCTTATCGATTAGTAATCCTTTATCGATTTTGTTTTGGCTCGGTATATACGGTTCAGTACTTGCCGATACGATGGAAAAATACCAGACAGAGCAAATATTGTGGTGCAGCACTGCTATCGTCATTGGTATTATGTCGTGGGATCTCCTGATGGCGATTGTCTCCAGCGGTTCACGTAAAGTACTGCCGGGAAAAACGTTGACCCTTATCTCCATTGTAACAGGATTATCCCTGATAGGATTCGGTATTTATTTTGGTTATCAAGCACTCATCGTTATATTTTAGATCATCTTACCTCATACTAAACATATTTAGTTAAGGGGTATGCAAAATGAAGAATTCAACGAATCAAATTACATGGTGGCAACTAGTATTTACAGGACTGGGCTGTACAATAGGAACTGGTTTCTTTCTCGGATCAGGTATCGGGTTGCAATTAACAGGACCATCGATTGTGTTCTCTTTTCTTATTGCAACCGCTTGTACATATATCGTCTTTCATTGTTTAGCATCGATGTCAGCAGCAGACCCGCAAGCTGGATCCTTTTGTTATTATGCGGAAAAAGCCTTCGGTAAATGGGCTGGCTTCAGTTGTGGTTGGAATTATTGGATATCCAGTATTTTAATAATGGGAAGCCAATTGATTGGGCTAGCGCTATTAACGAAAGAATGGTTTCCCAAGATAGAGTTATGGATATTTGCTGCCGGTTATGCTGTGTTAGCAATTGCCGTTATTCTTCTTGGCACAAGGGGTTTTGATCGCATAGAAGATATACTGGCAGTAATAAAAACAGCCGCAATCGTGATCTTTATTATTTTGGCTATCTTTGTAATTGCCGGCGGATTTTCGGAAGTCAATTCGACTGTTGCTATCCCTGCTGAAAATTGGTTTTCCAATGGCATGATCGGTTTCTGGAGCTCCTTAATCTATGCGCTCTACGCATTTGGCGGAATCGAAGTGATTGGATTGATGACAATCCGCTTAAAGAAGCAAGAAGATGCTCCAAAAACAGGACAAGTGATGCTTGGTATTCTTGCTGTTCTTTATCCGCTATCACTTTTACTTGCTGTCTGGCTCCTTCCCGTCAGCCAATTTCGAATAGATGAAAGTCCGTTTGTTACCGTATTATCAGCGTACGTATGGAGTATTTTCCCTACACTTTTTAATGGAGCAATCATAATAGCAGGCTTCTCGACACTGACAGCTGCTTTATTCGGTGTGGTTACATTGCTCGTAACAATGGCAGAGGATAGCGATGCGCCACGCCTATTCGCAAAAAAGGCAAAAGCATTTAAACAGTTGCCGCTTCCTTCTCTATTACTTGCTACTGTCGGTCTTGTTGCATCCGTGATTACTGCACTCCTGCTTCCCGATCGTATTTACGAGTATATAACCACCGCTGCCGGCATCATGCTATTAGGAAATTGGACATTTATTATTCTGTCTGCCTGGCGTCTGTTACCGAAGACAAACATAACCAAAAAGGGCATCTATTTTGTTGGCCTTCTATTCATATGTTTAGCAGTTACAGGTACATTACTTGATCAATCAATACGACCTGGATTTTGGATCTGCCTCTTGTTCAGTGCCCTGATCGTAATCACGACTGTCTTTATCCAAAAAAAATGGAATAAACAAGAAAATCGGGCATAAATCCGCTCAGTCCTAACTAACGTAAGTATATATACAACTACCTATAATATGGATTACGCCTAGCTCAATCGGGCTTTCCATTATATGAAATGAGCATGAAACAATAGTCACTTGTGGAAGTATTTATTAATAGTAAACAGTGTGATGGAGTTGTGGCAGGTGTTTTCACGGGATATTTATCGGACATTTTAATGCTTCTCGACCTCGGTTTTGTCCGATTGAGCAGCACTATACGATTAAATAAATCTCTCACTAAATCTGGCTTTTTCCTTTGCTCCATTAGAAATCACTTTGTATCGCGGATTATATGCTTTCTTATCTGATTAAAAAACTCTGCATTCGCCTCGTCTTTTAGCGAGTGCCATCGTTTTTCTTATACTTGGTACACTCTATATTTTCACTACGTCGAGCTCCTTCATTGCTAAAATTTTATGCTTTCTTAACGTACAAATAAAAAGTGTACAATATTGTGTACACTTTTTTTCGTTAGAATAATCAAACAACTCAATTTCTTTAGCAAATTTATTTGCAATGAGAGCTCTTTGTTCAGCTGTATAATAGGCACGATATGGTCGTTTGTCTTTTCTGTAATCGCCTTTTGCATTAGGCAGTCACCCATCAAAAGGAATACCAATTGTGTCACAAATTTCTGCTAAATTCTCTTGCAAATGTTCAAAGCGGCCAATTTTATCAACACATAACTTCATCATTAATCGTATACATCGGAAAATTAAAAGCTGCCTGATGATGTTGATTTTCCAGAAATTGATTGAAATCTTTTTTGCTACTATTCATGTAGTAATAGTAAGAAACAACCTTATCCCATGGATTCCGATCAAAACAGAATATATAATAATCCTCCCATATCACTTCTCCGACGATCTTTTAATCTGCTGCGTTCGCATATGGTTATAGAACCTCTGATAATGCTGCGATTGCTTGCCGAATTTTTTGTTATTTTCTCATCTTTCGAACTGATTACCTTGGTCACCACAATATCTGGAAAGGAATATCTCAATGCTCGTACTTGCTGTTTTTCTCGTCTTAATAAAAATAAATTTATGCTTATGTGAAATGATCATAATGATTTAGCAGCTCCTTTATTGCCTGTTGAAGGATAAGCGGTATTCATACAAATGACAGAATACTTCCAGTTCTTCCCGTAAGGCTGGATTGCAATGCTCGATAATGACTTCTAGGCTCAATTCATTATGTTTTCGTGTATTTACTTTACCTAGTTTAGGAATTGGCGCTGTCTGCGGATTGACGAATCTTTTTAAAAAGGCATGCAGCTTCAGTTCCGGATCGCGATCAATTCGAAGCTTCAGATGAGGTCGCTGCAATTCAATCAGACGATACCATTCCAATACACTTTTGACAGCTACTTCTATATTATTTAAACCATCTAAATTCACATATTTCTTCCGAAAATTAAGACTGAAAGGTGACAGATTCTCTGTATAATACACACTGCTAATCATATCTACCGGATTTCGCACACACATGATAATGTAATCAAAATCGAAATCCGGCCGTCTGATTTTTGGATCAATAAACACCTGGTATTCATCAACAGCAAACATCCAGCTGCTGATGCCATCCACTCCCATTGATTCATGACCAACATTATATCCGAATTGTCTCAATAATTCCGCAGTGAATCCTGTTCCACTGCGAGGATGCCCTAGTACTAGAAATTTTTTCTTTTTCACCCCACTCCATCCCTTCTATCTTCATTTTTTTGATTAAGGCGATTTTATTGTTCTCCGCATACTTTATAACTAGCGTATTCGACTTATATATAGGTGTGTGTGCAGGAGTGGAGAAATGGAAAGAACAATTTCTGGGCATTCGCATATTTTATAGGGAAAGGTGGGAAAAACATGTACGATCAACAACAAGCTTACAATTTAAGTTTGATGTCAATAACAGCCCCTTCTTCGTCCAGGACAATCAAAACTATATTAACATCGTCGGTCAGAAGCAGCTGAACAGTTTGAAAAATGTTTCCTTACTAGATATCTTCTTAAGCAATCAGCATATTGTCGAACCGCATTACCATCAAAATGCATCAGAGCTGGTCTATTGCATCAGTGGATCTGCACTGATAGCCATATTGAATCCAGATACAAAACAGTTTCTGCAATTCCAAATTACTCCCGGTCAGGTGGTCAGTATCCCTCAAGGCTGGTGGCATTACGAAATAGCAATGACAGATCACACACATTTATTAGCAATCTTCGATGCACCAAATCCAGAGGTTATTCTCGGATCAGACTTGTTACGCTTGACCCCTTCAGATGTGATGGCGTACACGTATGGTTTGAACCAGCAATTGTGGCAGCAAGCTGTTGCGCCAATTCAGTCGTCAACTTATATTGGACCTGTGCAACATCGGTATTAGCATACTTATGATATTGATAAAAAACCTGTCTTTTCTTTCGTTAGAAGGCAGTTTTTTTTATAGCATGGAGGGTCTTGCTGAAAAAAAGCCCAGATGTAGAGGCATCCAGCATCACTTTTCTTTCCTCCCCAACGTTAACGCTCCAATAATAAACGGAATTTGCAGCGGCAGTCGCAACCATAAGATCCAAGGATTGGCTTGTTCCCCTGGTCTGAATGATATTTTCTTTACCGCCATGTACACATTCGCTGGAAAGACAGCCACCATAAACAAGGCTAACAGTTTGCTTATGATTTGTTGTCCCTTTTTCACCCAGAGCAAGACAGCAAAGGTCATTTCAAAAACCCCTGTAACTAAAACAATTGCTCGCCGAAAAGGGAGTACTTTTGGAACAATCCTGCGGAAGCCACGCTCACGAACAAAATGCAAGACACCCGCTACAAACAGGAAGAACGAATAGATAAAACGAAAAAACATTTTCATATGTATGCCACCTTTTCCATTTATTTATTACTTAACCTTTTCTGATAGTATTCTAACATTAAAAACAGCACCCTATAAATTTTCTGATTTTCATATCTATCAACTATATCAAGCACCTCAGTTGCTCACATCTATTTCTTTTTTTCAAGACTAGAAATTGTTAATATTGGATTCAGAAAAGAAGACTAGCTATCAATTAGCTTTTTATTATAATATGTAACGAGCCACATCCCCTGTCATAGCCATAAAAACAGGAGTACAAATCCTGCACGATTTGTACTCCTACATGTAACTTTCTATTTCAAGTTGTACTTTCTACCCTTTTTTGTTGAATTGGCAATTCTTTATCCTCACGCACAAATCTGCCTGATCCGAGCCATGCTGCTAATGCGAACAGTAAATAAATCGCCTGAGTCGGCTGAGTTCCTTGTAAAAGAACCTGCAGCCCCATCCCTAACCCAAGAGATGGAATAACGATCAGGAATGTCCGGATGATCCGCTCGAAGCCTTTTTCCAATGGCAGTGGCCAAATCCGCGAGAAGACTACCCCTAACATCACCCCGAGCCCTGATACAACAAAAAGCTGAACAAGTACAAGTGGTGTAGGGAAAGGCCAGGCCATTAAATAATGACCTGTTAAATAGAAGAGTTCCAGAAAAAAGGTTATCCCGATCACTTTTTGAAACGTTTGAATATCAAACCATGGATGGATAATATATACAATTACTACTAACCCGGCAATAGTCAGTGTCCAATCCATCTTCTTCCTCCTTTACAGCGAGCGTTGATTATTCATCTAACTCAGGCGCACGAACATTTTCTATCAATTTCTGTATTTCTTTAGGAGGTTCTGGCGTCATACGGGATACGATGAAACTGACGATAAAGTTGAGCACCATCCCCACTACCCCAACACCTTGAGCATTAATACCAAAGAAGCTATTTAGAATTGGTTCCTCTGTTCCAAAAATAGATGGAGAAAGAATAGCACCAATCATGATCAGCGTAAAACTTAAACCAGTGATAATACCAGCGACCGCACCTTCTTTATTCATTCGCTTATCAAAAATACCCAAGAGAATAACAGGGAACAAACTGGCCGCCCCTAAACCAAATGCAAGTGCCACCACTTCACCGGCAAAGCCTGGTGGATTAATACCGACATATGCGGCTACAGCCAATGCAGCAAGCAGCGTAATACGACCCACCAGCAACCTTTGAGATTCAGAGGCTTTTTTATTAAAAATCCGGTAATAGATATCATGTGAGACCGCACTCGTCATCGTAATTAACAAACCAGATGCCGTCGATAAGGCTGCCGCTAATCCACCGGCCGCAACCAGTGCAATGATGAAAGGTGATAAATTCGCCACTTCAGGAGTGGACAACACAATAATATCCCCATCAATAACTACTTCATTATCTTCTCCACCAGTAAAATTGACTGTTCCATCGCCGTTCAGGTCGTCTAATTGCAATAACCCTGTTGCCTCCCATTTATTTACCCAATCAATATTCTGCACTTCTTCTAGTGGTTTGTCTGCAATCGTATCAATTAAATTGTACTTAGCAAACGCACCAACAGCAGGAGCCGTTAAATAGAGTAGTCCGATAAAAATGATTGCCCAGACCGCTGACCAACGTGCAGCACGTACACTTTTCACCGTGTAGAAGCGAACGATTACGTGCGGAAGACCGGCAGTCCCAGCCATCAATGCTAATGTAATCATAAATACGTTAAGAATCGACAGATCGGTAAATGGTGCCATATATTCTGTCATACCGAGATCAATTTGTATCTCTCCCAGACGCTCAACAATATCACTGCTTGTTAGAGCTAACTGTGGAATCGGATTACCTGTTAACTGAAAAGAAATGGCAAACGCCGGGATTAAAAAAGCGATAATAATGACAAAATATTGAATCGCCTGTGTCCAGGTGACCCCTTTCATCCCACCTAGTAATGCAAAAAAACCAACAATAGCCATCCCAATTAAAACACCGATAACGATATCTACTTGTAAATAACGACTGAACACAATCCCGACACCGCGCATCTGACCTGAAATATACGTCAGTGATATAAATATCGTTGCAACTGCAGCAACAGCACGAGCACCATTGGAATAGAAACGATCACCAATAAAGTCTGGCACCGTAAACTTACCGAACTTACGTAAATAAGGGGCAAGTAATAACGCTAAAAGCACATAGCCGCCAGTCCAGCCCATTAAGTAGATCGTACCGTCATACCCTAGGAATGCGACAAGTCCTGCCATCGAAATAAAAGAGGCCGCTGACATCCAGTCTGCTGCAATCGCAGCACCGTTTGCTATTGTCGGAACACCTTGTCCTGCAACATAGAAGTTGGAAGTATCCTTAACCCTTGACCACCAGCCAATCCCCGTATAAATGGCAAATGTGATTAGTACAAGAATAATGGTAATGACTTCAACACTCATGTAATCCCCTCCCTTAATCTAGCTTTTTTCCTCTTCCAGCATTTCTTTATACTGTTTATCAAGCTTATCCATTCGAATCGCATACGTTAGAATCAGAATGATAAATGCCAGTATTGCCCCTTGATGAGCAAACCAGAACGACAGCGATACATTTAAAAATTGGATCTTAGAGAGCGGTTCAGCAAATAATACCCCTGCACCTAGTCCAACCAGGAACCAGACAATTAGTAAGATAATGATCAGTTTGATATTTTTCTTCCAATACCATTTCTGCTTCTCAGTGAGTGTTTGACTCATTAACCTTCCCCATCCTTTCCTAATGGAATTAATGATAGAGCAAATCAGCAAACGCTTACAATGCGGTGGTATTTGAACGCTAGATACTCTAACATTTGTAATGAGTATATTCATTAATAAGGCATGTCAGAACCGTGTATCTTGAAATATTAAGCTGGCATATGACTTCCTTTAATGCGGATTATGTCAACTAGCTACTTAGTGTTTATTTTGAAATAATTCATGTGCTGGGATACCGCTCCGGACAACCAAACCACTCCGCGGTCTTCTTTACAAAGTTAGCTTCAGCCGTGCCCACAGGACGCGGAGCATATTTCCGGAGCTTTGCTACGCATATATAACATTTCAAAATCACCACATTGATATACAGTTCCACTTTACATAATCCGTTACCTATCTTTATGGCAGTCATTATCAGTTTTGCTTACAAAAAAACAGGCACCATCCTCTCTATGTTGGACTGCACCTGTTTTCTCTATAAATCTTAAATATTCTCTTGGGTTAAGCCTTCAATAATATTCTCTTTCTTGATCTTCCGTATCGAATAAAGCATCGCCACACTAACAATGATAAAAATCGCTACAATGACGTAAATAATACTCAGCCATGGAATCATAAATCCATACTCAAAGGTACTGCGTAAAGACCAATACATCAATCCCATAACAACTAAACTAATAGGCAATCCGTATAACACTGCTTTCACACCGTAAAAAATACTTTCATAATTTATCATTTTATTAAAGCCCTTTGGTGTCATTCCAACGGATTTCAGCATTGCAAACTCTCGCTTTCGGAGTGAAATACTGGTTGAAATCGTATTGAATATATTCGCTATAGATACCATAGAAATTAAGGCGATGAAGCCATAGGTAAAGACGGACATGAACAATATAAGCTGCTGCTGGTTCTGCTTTTGCTGGTACACATTATACACATACATATCTGAAGATTCATTTTCAATTGCCTTTTGCGTAGTCTCCGGGTCAGAACTATTGATGTATAAATACGCATCAGTTGGATTGTCTAGCTGATTAGTCAGTTGATCCATCATTTTTTGCGGGATGATGACATTTAATCCACCTATTCGTAATGTGGTTATTCCCATTGGAAGCTGATCCGTTAGGGCTCCGATTTCCATTTGAGTTAGGGATGTTTCTTCATTCGACTCGTAGTCTGTGAATACTAAGTTAATCCTTTCACCAATCGTTGCGTTAATTGAATTAGTTTCAATGATTTTACCTTCTTGATAATCTTGGTATTTTATTTTGTCGATGACAATCGCTGTCGGTTTTTCAGTATCCAGAAAGTTTTCTGAATCTGCTCCTATTTTTTCAGCATACTCTTGAAAACTCGATGCATCTAAACCATACAAGCTCACATTATAATTATATTTGCCATTATCTGATGGGAGCTGCTGTTCTTCTACTTCCTCACGTAGTGCCTCTGGCCATGCTTCTTCTTTTATCGGCGCCGTAAGCTGGAGTCTGGTTTGCAAGTTAGCGTCGGTTACCCCTCAAGATGAGTAAACGATTCTAATTCCTCCAATGTCCCACCATATACTTGAATATCATAATTAATATCATCTAGCGATAGCTCAACTGACTTACTTATGTTAGTTGTAAAGAATGAGACAGATAAATATAGTACAATACTTATCACGAGTGAAAATACCGTTGCTTGGTATCTTCTTTTATTCCTTTTTAGATTTTTTAAGCCAATCTCAGCTTCCATGCCGAAGATGCTTCGGATAAGCTTCGAGGTTTTCACTGCTTTTCCAGTCAATTTGATGTCTTGGGTTTGACGAATCGCATCGATTGCAGAAATTTTGGATGCTTTTCTTGCTGGTAAGTAGGATGACATAAATATCGTCATGATCGAAATAATACAAGTAATCACTACCGACCAAGGGGTAACAACAACCTCTAGCTTCTCCGTAACATTTAATGCCTCTTCAATAAATGAATTAATAAACCAGAAGGTAACAGCGATGCCTAAAAGTCCAGCAACGATGCCAATCGGAATACTGATTCCTCCAATGATTGCTCCTTCAAAAAACACAGAATTACGCTTTTGCTTTTTTGTGGCACCCACACTTGAAAGCATTCCTAAATGTTTTGCTCGTTCCGAAACACTAATGGCAAACGCATTATAAATCAAAGAAACGGAGCCAATAATGATGACTGCCATAATGATTGCTGCTAGTGAATATAATGTTCTTCGAAGATTGTCATTGTCTGTTACACCATAATAGCGTAATAATTCATCATGATATTCGACTTTTTCTATATTATTTTGATCTGCCAGCCTTTCTGCTTTCTCATACAGAGATCCATTCACCTTATCCATTACGACCATTGCATCTACTTTATCTTGTTGTGTCAATAATTTTTGATCGACGTAGCTTATCACTGTATAGCCTGGTGACCATGTGGGTTCCCATATCGGACGCTCAATCATCCCAACAATCTTAAATGTTTCAGATTCATCAATCCGCAATTCTTCGACTACTCCACTTTTATTTTTTTCAAGTGGATCTTTCTGTTCTAATGGATCCTTCCATCCTTCGACAATCCTTTGGCCAATATCAAGTGTTATTTTCTCACCAATGTTGTATGCAACTTCAGCATCATTAATAATCTCTTCTGAAATGACGACTTCATTTGCTGCTTGTGGAAGGCGACCTTTGCTTAGCTCAACCGGAAACTGTTTAAAACCTTGCGCATTGTACTCTCGAATAAACAAATATGGTTTGTTGTTATTCTCTGATCCTTGTAATTTTGCATATCCACGATTATTTCTAATCACAAGTTTACTCGTCGATTCATCGTTCGCAATCGATTCCACTTGCTCCTTCGTCACTTCGGAATACTCGACATGCCATTCCCCTGATGTGGCAATTGTTTGCCTCTTCATTAAATCTAGAAAAGATACCCCCAACGTCGCAACAGCCATAACCATTGCGACAGAAATAATGACACCAATAATCGTAATCAACGTTCTTCTTTTGTTCTTTTTCAAGTGTCTAACTGTCAGTTTATTCATGATGTTCATGGACGAATCACCTCATCCTTGGCAATTCTTCCATCTGCTATCGAAATCACCCGATCTGCTTGTAACGCAATACGCTCATCATGAGTAATCACAATTAATGTCTGATTAAATGTTTTGTTAAACATTTTCAGCAGTTCCATGATCTCATCACTATTCTTACTATCTAAGTTACCAGTAGGCTCATCTGCAAGCATAATCGCAGGGTTGCCTATCAATGCCCTACCAATCGATACCCGCTGCTGTTGACCGCCCGATAGCTGATTTGGCAAATGTGACAAGCGATTACCCAAACCTAGTATAGAGACAATATCGTTAAATTGTTTTGGATCGACCTTCTGTTGATCCAAAAGTAAAGGCAATGTGATATTTTCTTCAACTGACAAAATAGGAATCAGGTTATAAAACTGATAGATTAAGCCAATTTGTCTTCTTCGAAAAATGGCTAACTGTGTTTCATTCAACTTGTATATATCTGTATTATCAACAAGAACATTCCCACTTGTTGGACGATCAACACCACCCAGCAAATGAAGTAAGGTTGATTTTCCCGACCCCGAAGGCCCGATGATCACGACGAATTCTCCCTTTTTCACTGAGAACGACACATCATCCAATGCCTTCACTGCAGTTTCTCCTTTCCCATACACTTTAGATAAATTGTCTATTTGTAAAATATTCATTCGAATACCTCCATTTGTTTGATGTTGCATTTAGTATATCTATCTAAAATGACTATGAAGTGACTTTAAAGTGACAATTTAGTCACCTGCCACTTTTCATACGAAAGAAGAAACGCCTTACTAGTTAAATGACCTGTTTATAAAACTTGATTTGGAAGGTAGTTCCCTTATCAATTTCACTTTTCACTTCAATATCACCTTGCTGATTTGTAATAATGCTATAGGATAAGGCAAGGCCGATTCCAATGCTATCCTCTCCAGCATTTTTCCCTTTGTAAAACCGTTTAAAAATATAAGGGAGGTCTGCTTTCGGGATTCCTTTACCCGTATCATCGATTATTATTTCAGTAAATAAGGCGTTTTCTGAAATAGAAATTGAAATGTCGCCACCTTCATCGGTATTTTCAACACAATTTTTCAATATGTTAATCAATGCTTCTGCAGTCCAATTAAAATCACCAGCAAAAGTAACAGCTTCATCTCCACTTATTTTCAAAGTTTGCTGTTTGATATCCATTGGGATTAATACAGACTCTGATGCCTTTTTCACCAATTCCTGAACATAAATCGTATCTTTTTTAAACAAAACTGTTCCTGCATCTATTTTTGAAAGTTTTAATAAAGATGAAACAAGCCACTCTATTCTTTCCAATTGAACACGTATATTTCGGGTGAATTCTTCCCGTTTTGCTTCATTGAGGTTTGGATCGCTTAGTAAATCAGCCATTACCATCATGGAAGTTAGTGGTGTTTTTAACTGATGTGATATGTCTGAGATGGCATCTGTTAACCTGATTTTCTCTTGTTGTAAATAAGAGCTTTGTTCCGATAGCATTAAGGTAACTTTATAAATATCATTTTTCAAAATACTTAACTCTCCCTCATGGTTATCACGGATATCAAGTTTATAATCTCCACTTGATATTTTTCGCAAATAACTAGAAAGCTTTTCAATTTCACGATACCGCTCTTTGGTAAAATACAAAGAAACGATAAATACTAATGCCGTTACAATCAATAAAAATAATGCTGCCTGGAGTGACACAAAAATAGCCATCAGAACCGTTGAACTAAGACAGATAATGGTTTGAGTCAAGACAAATCGTTGGATTTCCCGGTTGCGAAGCATTCTTACTCACCAACCTTGTAACCCATGCCACGCACAGTTTTAATTATCGTTGGTCTTTGCGGATTATCTTCCAACTTTTCTCGTAAACGCTTTATATAAACCGTTAGTGTATTGTCATTAACGAAATCACCAGCCACATCCCAGATTCGCTCTAACAGCTGATTTCTTGTTAACACTTGTCCAATATGATTGGCAAAAATCAAAAACAGACGATATTCTAATGCTGTAATCTGAACTTCTTCGCCATTTTTGTAGATCTTTCCTTCTAATGTATTAATTCGGATGTTTTCTATTTCAATAACCGATTTCGGCTGTGACTGTATTTGCTTATTGTATCTTCTGAAAACAGACTTAATCCGTGATATAAGCTCACGAATACGAAACGGCTTCGTAATATAATCATCCGCTCCCATATCAAGCCCCATCACAACATTCACTTCATCATCTAGCGCCGTCAGGAATATAACCGGCTTATCACTCCGATTTTTGACAAACTCACACAATTGATAGCCACTTCCATCCGGTAGAGATAAATCAAACAAACATAAATCAATTTCATCTAATTTTTCGGTTAAAATGGTTTTTGCTGATTCCGTATTATAACAAAGTTCTGTCTCATATCCATCCTTTTGCAAAGAGTATTCCAGACCCGATGCAATGGTTTTATCATCTTCCACTAATAAAATTTTCATTATGAACACCCTAACATTGGTTTAGTTACTAAACTGATTGTTTTCTTTTATCACGGCGCTAACCGTCCGTAATACCTCCACTTCAAGATTCGAGAGACAAATAAGAAGCTAAGTGGGGGCTAAACGGACGATAACTTCCTGATAAGTTTCGCTAGCAATCAGTGGGGGTCAAAACTCCCACTGATTGAAGTCTCTCTTTATCATATTTTATTGGGAGCCCTGCGTCAAAACATCTTGGATTAAATTTACATATAACAAACAGATTCAAGAAAATTTGGCTTAATTTCGTTAACTTAAGCATATATAAAGCTGCCTGTAATACGGATTATGTTAACTAGCTATCTGGTAACTTTGAAATGATTCATGTGCTTGGATACCGCTCCGGCCAACCACTTCGCGTCCTGCGAGGCTGTGCCTGTGTCTACAAGTATTGCTCCGAAGCGAGCTTCTTCGGCACAAGACAGCAAAGAAGTAGCACAAGTAGTAGCCCATCTGAAGCCGTTTCCCACAGGACGTGGAGCATATTTCCGGGGCTTTGTTAAGCATATAAAACATGTCAACATTACCACATTGGCATACAGTTCCACTTTACATAATCCGTATTATAAGAACCCACCCTTCCTCTTGAGCATAATTACTTCTGCAATTTGCCTCTTTATGACTGTACTCGTATACTTAATTTACACATAAATAAGAACCGCTCAAATGTTCCCTGAACTGACGAGCGGTTCTTGCATCTTTCACTTCTATCTTAAATATGGACAAATCGTATTTTATCTCCATTTTTCACACAATCGACAAGCGGGACAAACTCTTCTGAGAGCTTTCCAATAACATTCACTCTTTCATCTTTTGGATAATGTTCACGCATGATTTGTATTTCTCCCGAATAACGCTTATACGCTTCATTATCTATTGTGATGCTCCCTCTGTTTCTTTCCGTACAGTGCTGTGCTTTTATCGGTTTTCCCTGAGAGGCATAGCTCCTCGATTCCTGCAGTCGCATTAAACCGCTGGGTGAGTCCACACGGATGGTATACACATGATCGTACAAATATTCAAAATCAGATGCAAACTGTACAGGAAGAGCGATAACTCCGGTTGATCGATAGTCTTCAATCAGTTGCAGCTGATCATCTGAAATACTGACATCACCGATAAACACCTGATCCACAGAACTGTTCTTGATCAGGTCTAAATAAGCAACATACGGTGGTAATCCTCGATGTCTCTCAAGGGTTGGAAGACCTTCATAAATCGGACCACGAAGTATACCGTCCCCTGGAATGAATGCCACTACTTGTGGAGATCTGTTTTGCTTGATTGCTAGATTGATTGTTGCAAAAAGCTTCCAATCTAACCCTGTTTCCGGTCTTGGATAAAAGTTATGCATGGCGTATATCTGGTGACCTTTAAATGTCAATGGAGCATCTGGATATAAAGTGGATGCATTAAAGGCAATTGGCATTTGCTTTGCAACCCTCTTTATTTCCTCTTCGTCAAAACCGTAATCCAGACGGAGCACCGAAACTTTCATATCTTCTGCAAACTCTAATAGATCAGGTTGAGCAAAAATCTCTAACGTTTTTGGTGATACATCCGCAATAATATGAAAGCCATACTGATGCAGCCAGCTACACATATTTTTTGCATTTGTTACATAATCATCATCCAGCTCTTCGGTAATATGAAAGGATGTAAAAATGTAACTGTTGGTTTCCTTGAGCTTTTCTAGAATCGGTAATTGCGATGTAAAAGTAGAGACGTATACAGAAAGCCCTAGCGGTTTAGGCATTGGCAACATCTTCTTTTTTAATAAATAGCCGTGTAATAATGAAACCACCTGTATACGCGATCAAAATACCGATCACATAATGAATCATTTTGTCTGCTTGCATTAAAGGAACCGCCACCAATCCAGAAGGACCCCAGGCATTCGCCATGACATGCATCATCATCACGTATGCTCCACCAAAGCCAGCTCCCAAGCCCGCGGTAATAAATGGTTTCCCTAGTGGTAAAGTAACACCGTAAATCAAAGGCTCCCCAATACCAAGAATTCCAGCTGGTAACGCACCCGCTATAATTTGCTTCATTCGCTGGTTCCCTACTTTTTTACAAATTAAATAAATAGCGATAGATGCACCGACCTGTCCTGCACCTGTCATCGCCAGTACTGGGAAGAGTGAAACACCCCCAAGTACGTCTAATTGAATCGCGTAAATGGGAATTAAGCCGTGATGCAGTCCTAGTAAGACCATTGGTAAGAATACAGCAGACAGAATATAACCTGAAATAATACTAACGATTGTGTTATCAGAACCAATGATGACACTCAGTCCACTAACCAGCCAATCAGAGAATATCCCAGATACAGGCATAATAATGAAGACAAAGATGGCTACTGTGATAAGCAGTGTCACTACAGGGGTAACAATTAAATCTAATACATCAGGCACTTTCTTACGGATCATTTTTTCTAATTTAGCTAATATAAAAACTCCCAGAATGACACCGATAATCCCACCTTTCCCTGTGGTTAAGATCGAATTCAACGGTTCATCCGCATCATAAAGTCCGAACAATTGGGAAAGATCTACAAAATGAGGCAACCGTTATTTCGCCTATTCCGTTTATATCTGTCATTTCTTTCACACCAGGAATCGGTCTAATTAATTCTTTTACCATGTCCAACACTTCATTTATCTTTTGATGGAGGAGGGCATATTGATCCATCAAGGTGTGGATTTTCACCCTCGCCATCCTTCTTCCTTCTTTGATCCCCACAGATTCACTTGATACTTCTTTTAGATGGCGGATCTTTTTTAATCCAATTCCTCGTTTCACTTCTTTGCGCATTTCTAGTAGAAGGCGTTCTTCATCCATTTTGGCTACCTCTTCCGGGAATAATCCCAGCTTCAATAGTTGAATCGATGCTTTTCCTTCCCAATTCGCAAAGACTTTCGTATATTCTGGATAATACCGATCCAACCATTGATGAACACGCCCTTGAACAGCTTGAAGATCTTTCATTAACTGCTCATACATATTCATCCCTTCCCGAAGATCTGCATAAATGGCTTCTGGTAAGTGCGGATCAGCGTAGCGTCCATCTTGAATCAAGCGCGAAATCACTCGAGCGTCTTTTACATCATTCTTCGTTGGTGAATTATCATCCAGCTCTTTTGACTTCTTCACATGTGCTGGATTAACAACTACAACTTTATATTGCTTTTCCATTAACCAATAGGCGAATGGCAGCCAATAGTGGCCGGTAGGCTCCATACCGATGATCCAATCACTTTTATTGTGCTGCCCCGCTAACTCTTTTCTCCAACACTCAAATCGTTGGAAGCCTTCCAAACTATTGTCAAAATACAGCACTTTTCCAAATTGTATGCCTCGGTAATCTTGAGCGCGAGCAACATGCCTTTCTTTGGCTATATCCACTCCAATAATCAAAGTTTGTTCAGACAGTTGTAATATCTTTTCATTTTGTTTATAATGCATGATAGTCCTCCTTGGTTTATTTAAGGGTCCTTTTTGCTGATCAGCTCTGGACACCTCGTATCATACCAAGGGGGCTTTTTTTATTCAATCCTCATTTTGCTTTATTACAGGAATGCTTTCCTAACGTATAAAAAAGACTACCTCCTTTTGTTAGGAGGTAGTTTACGTATATGTGCTTATCTACGGCTTAAAATATGATGTCCTTTTTGCAAAAATTGACTCCTGGAAATTCTCATGCGCTCAATTCTTTCCTCTGCTAAGCGATCTGCTGCTTTATATGTTGGGATATTGTCACGCTTTGCAATGTCAATAACTTGTGAGATATTATCATAAATCGATTCTACCTTCTTCAATGCTCTTTCTCTGTTGTATCCAGAAAGTTCATCGGCCACATTAATAACTCCACCTGCATTAATTACATAATCAGGCGCATAAACAATGCCCATTTCATGAATAAAGTCTCCATGTCGATTATCTTTTAATTGGTTATTTGCTGCACCTGCAATTACTTTTGCCTTTAGTTTTGGAATGGTTTGATCGTTTATCGTTGCCCCTAGTGCACATGGTGCATAAATATCACACTCTACTCCATATATATCATCTGGTTCGACCGCTTTAGCATTAAAATCTTTAACCGCCCGATTAACAGCGTCTTTGTTGATATCTGTTACAATTAGCTGAGCTCCTTCTTCATGAAGGTATTTACACAGGTTATATGCAACATTCCCCACTCCTTGCACAGCAACAACCTTTCCTTCAAGACAATCCGTACCAAACGCTTCCTTCGCCGCAGCTTTCATTCCACGATATACACCATAAGCAGTTACTGGAGAAGGATTCCCTGAAGAACCAAATGCAGGCGATATTCCTGTGACATAATCTGTTTCTTCGTGGATTAGATCCATATCAGCAACAGTCGTTCCAACGTCCTCTGCCGTAATGTATCGTCCATCCAATCCTTGAATGTAACGACCAAATGCACGGAACATTTCCTCATTTTTATCTTTATGTGGGTCACCTATAATTACAGTTTTTCCTCCACCAAGGTTTAATCCTGCTACAGCGTTTTTATACGTCATGCCACGTGATAAACGAAGCGCATCCTCAATTGCTTCTTCCTCTGAATTGTATGTCCACATACGCGTCCCACCTAATGCAGGTCCTAAGGTTGTATCGTGGATAGCAATAATTGCTTTTAAACCAGATTGTTTTTCCTGACAGAATATCAATTGTTCGTAGTCATACTGTTCCATGTAGTTAAAAAATTCCATGTTGTGTCTCCTTTATGTTTACTTTACGATGAACCAAGAACTAACCTTTATAAATAACGCATTCGTTATGCGAGTCCATTCAGCTAGTAGTTAATATGATTGGCGCTTTTCGCCTGTTATCATTGCTCCTATTTTTGCGTTCCAATTGGAATCCTCTATTCAATTTGTTATTTATCTTTCTATATTATGAGCAAATCTCATTTTGTATATTTGATGCCAATCTCTTTATTTTATCCTAATCTGGCACCCGATTCCACCATATACTATAGGGGACCGTCAAAAATTATTAAGGTGCTTTTATTATAGGCGAACAAAAAATGGCCACCTATGCTTTTGTTAAAATAAGTGACGTGGTTTTTCCAGTGCTCATAATTTTTATGTACATCTGTATTGCTAGTACCTGAATAAGTAGGATCATTAATAAGTGCAAAAAGACATACCACTTTAACTTTTGATAAAACTTAATTGACTAGGGAAGAGGTATGTACAATATGATAACCAATAATCCCCCAAAAAAACAACTAGCATTCACAGATACCACATGCAAAGCCGGAACATTAGAATTAAAGTATGTTAATATAGATTACTAAATAACCAAAAGAGGGTTTTATGATGAAAAAATTATTTTCTTGTAATCACAAAGGAAGCGCAAATTTTAATGAAGATACAGTAGGTCACTATCAAAATGTAGCCTGGGTAATTGATGGAGCAACGCCGCTTTTTTTCAATCAATATTTATCAGAAGAAAACGATGTAGTGTGGTTCGTGCAACAAATAAATGAACAGTTACCACGTTTCATCACAGACGATAGATCCTTAGAAGAGATCCTAATCAATGTATTAGAACAAGTAAGACACCCCTCTAAACTAATAGTTTATTGCATTTTAACTCATTTGGTCATTTAATTCGATTACTACCCGCTTACCATCTACAAGTACCTCAATAATGCAAATAATTATATTGAAAATCTTTATCATATATCATCGCTCCTTTATTTCTAACAACTATTGATTTTATTATAAAAAATAATGGAGGTCGTAACCATCGAATTTTATTAAATAGATATTACATTTTTGTAAGATACGATAAAACTTTGTCTAATATAATTAGTGTTGCCTAATCAACAACGGATTAGGTTATATGTTGAGTCTGCTTTTTGACACCTTATTATTGTTTAGTCATATATACATCTTTTTATAGGCAAACCCTAAACTTACATTATTCTCAAAAAATTTAATACAACCATCTGCATAATTATTATTATATATACATATTTCGTTAGTATCGCTAAGGAAAAGACATACAGTGGTTGCATTATCCTTAATACCCATACCACCACAGACCAAGAATGTCTTTCTTTCCTTCCATGGTATAGCCTAACATGGTATAAACAGCGTATTTCTTTGTTTCGTAGTCATTACGTATCATCGTATAAAGGCAATCTACAAATACAAAGGGATAACAGTTGCTTAAAGGGCGACTTTGCCACTCTTCTAAGTCAGGAAGCACTGTATCGGTAATGTCGGATATCATGTCATGAGACACAGAGAAGCCGTAGATATCTTCGACAGTGGATGATATATCCCGCCCGCTGAGACATTCCTCTTGCATACATGGAGATCACTTTCTCCTCGATGGCAGAAACATCTCTTCTACGCTTTGGAATAAATTGGGGTTCAAATGAACCGTCACGATCACTAGGTACGGCAATATTCACTTCTCCAGCTGTCGTTTTGACTGTCTTTTTTCCATACACGTTCCGTCTATTATTGGTTTCTTTTTCCCTCTTATCATTCGATTCATAGTCCATATGATGATGCATTTCACCTTTTAACATCGATTCAAACATAGGTCCAAATATGTCTTTTAATGCTTCTTGCATATCTTCCACAGACTTTGGTTGATACTGTTCAATAATCTTGTTAGCTAATTCTACGGAGTTAGGATCTCTTTTAGGTTTACCCATTTCAAACACTCCTTTAGCTTTATAGTTATTATTCTACCAAATAAAAAACTGTGTGAGTAAGAAACCGTATGCATTTCTTACTTACACAGTTAATATTACACTCCCCGCTTTTATTGAACTTTTCTTCACATACTTGTTAACTTGATCTTCCCATTCCCATCCATCTTCTTTTACTTTTCTTTCTGCTTCTTCTTCAGACAAGTCAACATATTTTTCATTATAAATAACGTACTTTTTGAAAGGTACTTTCAATTTGTTTTTATAATTCTTTTCAGTTCATTCACTCCCTTGGTATTGGTTTTATCACGATAATAATTTTATTTTTGCAACTAATGAAGGTTATCCAAAAACATTAAAGTCTATCTCTATTAGGTTGCAACGTTTGCTTAAGAAAACTAAGATTAAAAAACATATTACACCTCATACTTTTAGGCATACTCACACCTCTTTACTGATTGAAGCTAACTACTACACATTAAAGAGATACAAGAACGACTAGGACATGCTGATATTAACACTACAATGGACATATACGCTCATATGACAAAGAACATTAAAAAAGAGGCCTCCAATAAGTTTAGTAACTTAATGAAAGACCTCTCTCATAATATTATTAAGTGAAACATGAACAAAAGCATGAACATGAACAAGATTTAACGCTTATAAACGTTGTTTTATCAATGTTTATAGGCGTTTCTTACATCATGCCGCCCATACCAGGCATTCCGCCACCCATTCCACTCATGTCAGGGGCACCGCCGCCTTCTTCTGGAATGTCAGCTACTACTGCTTCTGTTGTTAAGAACATAGCAGATACAGATGCTGCGTTTTGAAGTGCAGAGCGAGTTACTTTTGTTGGGTCAACGATACCAGCGTCGATCATGTTTACCCATTCGCCAGTTGCTGCGTTAAAGCCAATGCCAACCGCTTCGCCTTTAAGACGCTCTACAATGATAGAACCTTCTAAACCAGCGTTCTCTGCGATTTGACGTACTGGTGATTCTAGTGCGCGAAGTACGATGCTTACACCAGTAGCTTCGTCACCTGTAAGGTTAAGTTCTGCCACTTTATTGTATACGTTAAGCAGTGCAGTACCACCACCTGAAACGATACCTTCTTGAACAGCTGCACGAGTAGAGTTCAATGCATCTTCAATACGAAGTTTACGTTCTTTTAATTCAGTTTCTGTTGCAGCACCAACTTTAACTACTGCTACACCGCCACCTAATTTAGCAAGACGTTCTTGTAATTTTTCTTTATCGAATTCAGAAGTTGTTTCTTCAATTTGTGCACGGATTTGTGCAACACGGGAAGAAATTTGTTCTGGATCTCCAGCACCTTCTACAACTGTAGTGTTTTCTTTCGTTACCACTACTTTAGAAGCGCGACCTAATTGTTCGATACCAGTGTTTTTAAGATCTAATCCAAGATCTTCTGTAATTACTTCTGCACCAGTTAACGTCGCAATATCTTCTAGCATTGCTTTACGACGGTCACCGAATCCAGGAGCTTTAACAGCTACTGCATTAAATGTACCACGAAGTTTGTTCACTACTAATGTAGCAAGTGCTTCGCCTTCTACATCTTCAGCGATTAAAAGAAGTGGTTTACCTTGTTGTACGACTTGCTCAAGTACAGGTAATACTTCTTGGATATTGTTGATTTTCTTATCTGTAATTAAGATATACGGATCTTCAAGCTCTGCTTCCATTTTGTCCTGGTCTGTAACCATGTATGGAGAAGCATAACCACGATCGAATTGCATACCTTCCACTACTTCTAATTCTGTGTTGAAGCCTTTAGATTCTTCGATTGTGATAACACCGT
This sequence comes from Gracilibacillus caseinilyticus, assembly GCF_022919115.1. NCBI lineage: Bacteria > Bacillati > Bacillota > Bacilli > Caryophanales > Bacillaceae > Gracilibacillus > Gracilibacillus caseinilyticus. Next base: position 596,553 of record NZ_CP095072.1, read on the forward strand.
CGTTACCTACACGTTCCATTGCTTCTGCGATCAGTTGACCTACTTCTTCATCAGCAGAAGAAATAGCAGCAACCTGTGCAATTGAATCTCTTCCTTCGATTGGTTTTGAAATATTGCGAAGCTCTTCTGTTGCGATTTCAACCGCTTTTTCGATACCACGGCGAACGCCTACTGGGTTTGCACCAGATGCAACGTTTTTTAGACCTTCCTGGATCATTGCTTGCGCAAGAACAGTTGCAGTAGTTGTACCGTCACCAGCAACATCATTTGTTTGAGATGCTACTTCGGATACAAGCTGTGCACCCATGTTTTCGAAATTATCTTCTAATTCAATTTCTTTCGCGATCGTTACACCATCGTTCGTAATAAGTGGTGACCCGTATTTTTTATCTAACACAACGTTACGACCTTTTGGTCCAAGCGTTACTTTAACTGCATTTGCAAGTGTATCTACCCCACGAAGCATTGCACGACGTGCTTCTTCACTGAACTTTAATTCTTTAGCCATAATCGAAAAACCTCCTCGAAAATTTTAAAAATGTATGTGATTTTATTGTTAAAGCTCTTCGTTGTTCTTAGCCAATAATTGCTAAGATGTCGCTCTCACGAAGAATTAAGTATTCTTTACCTTCATATTTCACTTCTGTGCCAGCAAATTTAGAGAAAATAATGGTATTTCCTTGTTCTACTTCGAGTGCAATTTTTTCTCCTTTATCTGTTACACGACCAGAACCAACAGCTACAACCTTACCTTCTTGTGGTTTTTCCTTCGCAGAATCTGGAAGAACAATTCCACTTGCTGTTTTTTCCTCTTGCTCTACAAGCTCAATAATGACACGATCACCTAATGGTTTTAGCATCTTTTCGTTACCTCCTTGAATTTCACATTCAATTATTTGTCGATTATTAGCACTCTTGTCTAGGGAGTGCTAATACAATTCTTATAATAATGAATACAATCATTTTTTGCAAGTATTTTACTACCGTTTAGCGAATTTTTTTCGTTGATTATACTCACACTTCTATATGTAGACGAACTATTTCAATTTTATTCTAAATTTATGTTAAAATACGTATCATGATAGAAAAAGAAATTAAGGGAGTCGTTATACATTGCCAAAAAAATATATATATTTGATTGTCACCTATGTTGCCATGCAGTTTTCCATCTTTTTAGTGTTGCCTTTTAGAGATTTAATCACTGATATGGAAACTTTCTCTACATGGTGGTCCGTTATCACATTTGCATTGGCGTTAGTTGTTTCATTCATTATATTAAAAGGTGAAATGAAAGAATTCTTTGATCTGGAACATAAAAGAATAGGAAATATTATTCTATGGTCTGTACTTGGTTTCTTTCTTGTAATGATTGGACAATATGCATCCATCCTCATTGAAACATTCGTATTCGGGATTAAACCCGGTTCAGAAAATACGATGGATTTAATGAACGTAGCTCGACAGATGCCGATCTTCATTATCATCATTTCAGTATTAGGTCCGATATTGGAAGAGTTAGTTTTTCGAAAAGCTATCTTTGGGACACTATATAAAAAAATGAATTTCTTTTTTGCAGCGATTATTTCAGGTCTGATATTTGCAACAGTACACATGGATTTCAGTCATCTACTAACCTACACAGCAATCGGGATGATCTTCGCCTTTTTATATGTGGAAACCAAAAGAATTATTGTGCCGATTATCGCACACATGTCGATTAATACATTCGCTGTAATTGGACAACTTTCATTAGATTCTGAGCAGATCGAACAACAAATGAAGCAATTAGAGGAATTAATGACGATTATTATTGGAGGATAATAGGATTATGCGAATATCACCATTGCGTTCTGCCTTCTTTTATATTGTACTGTCTGTATTGTTTATTTACATTGCAGTACAATCGGCAGAGGACACAGTATTTAACTTTATCACTATCTTTTTAGCGACCTTTGCAACAATTGATATCGTGGTTGCCATACGTCTTGTGAACTTACATTTACGTATCAAAAAAGCGAATGATAAAAAGAAAAAATAACCACCTTTCGAGGATGGTTATTTTTTATATGTCTTCATCATCATTCAGTGGATAATGCTTCATGAAATAAACAAGCGATTGCAGTTCCACCGCCAAATCAATATGATGAACACGTATGCTGTCAGGCACTGTAATTCGAGCTGGCGTAAAATTCAGAATGCCGCTGATACCAGCATCCACGAGTCGATCCGTAATATTTTGTGCTTCTGACACAGGTACGGTTAGAATAGCTACGGAGATTTTGTCCAAATGGTCTTCAAGCTCATCGATATGATGGACTTGAATATCGCCAATCGTGTTTCCTACTTTTCGTTTGTCTGCATCAAATGCAATTTCGATTTTCGTATTATTGTTTTTGGTAAAATTATAATTCAAAAAAGCGGTTCCTAAATTCCCTACCCCGATCAATGCAACAGGCGTATTCTCGTCCTGATCCAGTGTTTTACGAAAGAATCCTAGCAAATATTCCACATTATAGCCGTAACCTTTTTTTCCAAGCGCACCAAAATAGGAGAAATCCCTTCGGATCGTTGCAGAGTCTACTTTGATTGCATCACTTAACTCCTTGGACGATACACGTGATTTTCCTTGAATATGCAGATTGTTCAAGAATCGATAATATAAAGGTAAACGTTTAGCTGTTGCCTGTGGTATTTTGTGTTGATTCGACATCATTCATTCCCCTTACTTTTAATCGCTTTCTAACTTGTGAAGGTTTTTACTTACTTTTATTCTAACAGAAATATCCACAAATGTCGTGAAATTATTCACCTATTACATTTTGATTGAACAAATTGGACCACTGGTGAAGTTTTAAATAGAACTAATAACAGCTGCTTGCAGTGCTATCTGCTTTTAGATACACTTAATACATTAGAGGTGAACCAGATGATTTATTTACAAGTGAACAATTTAACTAAAAGATTTGGTGCAGAACTGATCTTATCCAATATTAAACTAGAAATTAAAAGCAATGAACGTATTGCAATCGTAGGACGGAACGGTGCGGGTAAATCGACACTGCTCAACATTATTTCCGGTCAATTAAGCTACGATGAAGGAGAAATTCATAAACCAAAGGAAGTATCGTTAGGATATCTTGCCCAACATTCCGGTCTAGATTCTGATGAAACAATCTGGCAGGAAATGCTGAAGATCTTTGAACATTTTCAGAAGGATGAACAAGCATTACGCAAGATGGAAGAGCAGATGGGTGATCCTGATTTGCTCGCAGACCATGATCGTTACCAGCAGTTACTTGCAAAATATGATCAAAAACAAGAACAATTTAAGCTAGATGGAGGCTATCAATATGAAGCTGATGTCAAGGCTGTCTTAAATGGTCTTGCTTTCCCGGAATCAATGTGGGATACGCCAATCGCTACATTAAGCGGTGGTCAGAAAACCAGATTAGCATTAGGGAAGCTACTTTTAACAAAACCAGATATCCTGATTTTGGATGAACCGACCAACCACTTAGATATCGACACACTTACCTGGCTTGAAGGGTATTTAAACAGCTATTCCGGTGCAGTTGTCATTGTTTCCCACGATCGCTACTTTTTAGACAAAACCGTGGATATCGTCTATGAAATTTCTCGTCATCATTCCAGTAAATTTCATGGTAACTACAGTAAATATCTTGAACAAAAAGCAGCCAACTATGAACGTGATTTGAAACTTTATGAAAAGCAACAGACGGAAATTAAAAGAATGGAAGAGTTCATTCAAAAAAATATTGTACGTGCATCCACTACCAAGCGTGCCCAAAGCAGAAGAAAACAATTGGAAAAGATGAACGTTATGGACAAGCCTGCAGGTAATGAGGGTTCCGCGAAGTTCTCATTCTCTATCGAGAGAAGAAGTGGCAATGATGTGTTAAAAATCAATGATTTAGCCTTTCGTTATCACGCTGCTTCTTCCGATACATTCTCCAACTTACAATTACACATTGAACGTGGCGACAGTGTCGCGCTTGTTGGACCGAATGGGGTAGGTAAATCAACATTATTAAAAACGATTATTGGTCAATTAGATCCTGCATCAGGAGAAATTCAGCTCGGTGCCAATGTACAAATTGGATATTATGATCAGGAACAAACACAATTAAATACGAAGAAAACCGTATTACATGAATTATGGGATGACTATCCTTCCATTGATGAGAAGGATATCCGTACAATACTAGGTAATTTCTTGTTCTCCGGTGATGATGTCTTGCGTAACGTATCTGCATTAAGTGGTGGAGAAAAAGCAAGGCTGGCGCTTGCGAAGCTTATGATGGAAAAGTCGAACTTCTTATTACTGGATGAGCCGACCAACCATTTGGATTTGGATAGTAAAGAAGTGTTGGAAGCTGCCTTAATCGATTATCCTGGTTCCATTCTGTTTGTATCACATGATCGTTACTTTATCAACAAGCTCGCAACGCACGTTCTGGAAATGCAACATGATAAGACAACACTCTATATTGGGGATTATGACTACTATGTGGAGAAAAAGCAAGAGGAACAGGAACTCGCTGCTTTAAAAGAAGCAGAACAAGCAGAGACAGTTAAAAAGACAACAGCGAAATCCGATTTTGAACAGGAAAAACAGCTAAAGAAAGAACAGCGTAAGCGAGATCGTCGCATCACCGAGATAGAAAATGAGATTGAAGCATTAGAACTTGAAATGGAAGAAATTCATCATCAATTAGCTGATCCTGAAGTATTTCAAGACCATGAAAAAGCGCTGGAATTGTCGAATCAGGAAAAAGCTGCACAAGCAAAAATGGATGAATTAATGGAAGAGTGGGAATCATTACACGAATAGTCGAAAAGGACAAATTGCCACATGCGTAATTTGTCCTTTTTATTTATGACACTTTTCACTTTATGCACAGGGTTATCCACTTATTCACCCCTATTAATTCAGTTATCAAGATAATTGTCCACATTATACACAATCCTACCCGCATTTATCCACATTTTTTCATGCGCTTTATTCCTTGATATGACAAGGTTTTTCATTTTATTCACATTATCCTCTGTTTGCCTGTGGATAATATCGAAAAACTTTTTAGAGTGAAAAAATTGCTTCCTATAATACGGATTATGTAAAGTAGATGTGTAATACGATGTGGTAATTTTGATAGTTGATAAATGCGTAGCAAAGCTCCAGAAATATGCTCCGCGTCCTGTGGGCACGGCTTCAGCTAACCTAGGAAAGAAAATTCTTTTCTTTCCTAAGTGGATCTTCAGCTCGCGCTGATTCCACGGGAGTCTCCGCATATTTCCTACGCTTAAGGGAAGTGCTACAACTTATAGGACAGCTAAAAGCAGTGGTTCTAGGCATTATGTTATTCAAATGCTGTTATTTATGGATGCAATCAATATGCTAGCAATTCCTAAAGTTGTAGAGTACGAATCCTAGCGCAGGCCAACCACGTAGACTCCCGCGGGACGTGCAGGTGCTGAAGATCCACTTTGTGAAGCGGTCTTCTTCACAAAGTTAGCTTCAGCCGTGCCCCGCAGGACGCGGAGTGGTTGGCCGGAGCGGCATTATACCTCTAACTAGATTTCAATATGGATTCAACGCTAGTTAACATAATCCGTATTATGAGCAGTCTTATTGTTACTCCATCATTCTTTGCGGATTGGAAAAACGCCAGAAAGAATTAACTTTCTGACGTTGATCGTTTGGCGTATCGTTCTAAACCTAAACCTGGATTGGCGTTTAAATCCCATGAGGCGCGGTGACCTTGTTGATAGGCGATTGAGCCTGCTGCTGCTATCATCGCCGCGTTATCTGTGCATAGGGATAATGGCGGGAACAGCAACTCCATTGACGTTTCTGATTTAAATTTTTGCTCCATTGCATAGCGTAATCCTTTATTAGCTGCTACTCCACCAGCCACAATGACTTGCTTTACATCAAATTGTTTCGCTGCTCTGTATGTTTTTTCTGTTAACACATCCACCACACTAGCCTGAAAACTTGCTGCAACATCCTCCTGCTTCAAACTCAGTCCCTTTTGCTTCCCATTATGGAGTGTGTTAATAACTGCGGATTTAAGTCCACTAAAGCTAAAGTCAAATGAATCGTCTTCCAGCCAGGCACGAGGAAAATCGATCGTCTCTTCCCCTTGATGTGCCAATGTATCAATTTTTGGCCCGCCTGGATACGGTAATTCAAGCGTCCGAGCTACTTTATCATATGCTTCACCTGCCGCATCATCTCGCGTTTCGCCAATAATCTCAAATTCCCCATGACCTCTCATTAAGATTAGCTCAGTGTGACCACCGGAAACAACTAAAGCTAATAATGGAAATGCAAATTCTTTTTCTAAACGGTTTGCGTAAATATGACCAGCGATATGATGGACACCAATTAAAGGTTTCTGGTGAGCATAGGCTAAACCTTTTGCTGCATTCACACCAACAAGTAATGCACCAACAAGACCTGGACCTTCCGTCACTGCGATCGCATCGATATCATCTATGGTCAAATCAGCCTTCACAAAGGCTTCCTCCAGTACGAGCGTAATTTGCTCCACATGATGTCTAGAGGCTATTTCCGGTACTACTCCACCAAATCGCTGATGACTCTCAATTTGTGATGCTACTACATTCGATACAATTTTAGTACCATCCTTAATGATAGCAGCGGCTGTTTCATCACAGCTTGTTTCGATTCCTAAAATGTATTCACTCATAAACTCACCCACAATACTAAAGCATCTTCCTGGTTGTCGGTATAATAATTTTTACGTATACCACCAGGTTGTAAACCGAATTTCTTGTACATTTTCTGTGCAGCCAGATTAGAAACACGTACTTCTAATGATAATTGTGTAATTCCGCTGGCAATCGCGTAATTGATCACATATTGAAATAAACCTTTCCCGTATCCTGTTCCTCGGTAATCTGGATCAACCGCAATATTCGTAATTTGTGCTTCATCAATTACCATCCACACTCCGCAGAATCCGACTACCTTCTTATCCACAACAGCCACAAAATAATGTGCATAAGTGTTTTTATATAATTCCTGATCATATATATCATCTGGCCAAGGAACAGAAAAGGACCGTTTATCTATTTCTTTAACCGCATGTAAGTCTTCTTGTTCCATTTTGCGAAATTGTACACTAGACATTTTTCTCTTGTTCCTTTAGCCAATTAGCTTCAGCTTCCACCATTCTAATATAATTTGGTGTTAACTCATGTACTTGACTCTCCTGATAATTCGCAGCTAATAAAGCGAGAACACCTGGACGGGGAAGGTTATCTACGGCAAAGGGAAAGTGTGCATAGTCCCCGAGTTTTTCTTTTATCAATCCCTGGTGTTTATCTAAATCCTGACTTAGAAAGAGAACATGTTCTCCACGCTGCTTTAAATCTTCTAACCACTGCTCCATTAAGATATTCTGGTCTTCAGTCAATTCTTGCAAATGGCCCTGCTTGTATTCATATAAACCGGTATAAACCAATCCTCTTCGTGCATCAAAAAAAGGAGATACAATCATATTGGCATATCTCGCATTATGTGCCACTAACGCTAAACTCGATATCGCCATAATCGGAATCTGCAATGTCCATGCCATTGTTTTGGCTGTGGCCAATCCTATTCTCACTCCAGTATAAGAGCCAGGTCCTTTTGCTACGGCAATACGATCTAATTGATCAGGGCTTAAACCAGCTTGATTCATCACATAATCTACTGCCGGCAGTAAACCAATCGAATGATTACGTTTCACATTAGCAGTATATTCTGCCTTTATCTCTCCATTTGAACTCACCGCTACTCCCAATAGCTGATTAGAAGTATCTATCGCCAACACATTCATTAATATAACTCCTTACATACGGAATGAAAATAACTACCGATAGGCTGAAAAATAATCTTCCGTTTTGTTTCATCTATCCTTTTCATCTGAATCCCCAGTCGTTCATGCGGTAAAAATTCTTCGATAAAACGTGCCCATTCGACAACCGTAATTCCATCTCCATTAAAGTATTCATCAAATCCGATATCTTCCTCACTATTCTCCAGACGGTACACATCCATATGGTATAGTGGGATTTCACCTTGATATTCTTTTACTATCGTAAATGTAGGACTATTAATCGTTCTGGTAACACCTAGACCAGCGCCAAGTCCTTTTGTGAAAGTTGTCTTTCCAGCACCTAAGTCACCTTCAAGTGTAATGACGTCATTAGGTCTCAGTAATGTAGCTAATTTGCTGGCCAGTCGTTTCGTTTCTTCTTCTGTTGCCGTTTCAAATATATATTGTTCCATGTTATCACCTTTTCAGATGTGTATATCCTGATTTATCTAAGATTTTTAATTGACCTTGATATCGCAACCAGGCTTTTCCATTAAATTTTTCGTTATCTACTACCTTACCGATTGAGGTTAGCTTTGTGTCAGTGAGTTTCGCGTATTCCATTAGTCTATCCCAATCTTCAGGCGGCACTGTTCCTATTAATTCAAAGTCTTCTCCACCACTTAATATCCATTGATACAAGTTATCTGGAGAATTCTTTGCAAGTAAATCGTGGTAGGGGATGCGATCAAAATCCAACAGCATTCCTTTATCTGAAGCAGCTGCGATTTCATTCGCTTCATTTGCAATACCATCACTCACATCATTTAATGCCATCCGTTCTATAGGTCTAGCCTGATTAATAAATGACACTCTTGGGCTTGGCATCTGATGACGATGAATAAAATATTGCGATGCTGCATCATCTTGTTCATTCAGTAACAAATGCAAACCGTATGCAGAATCCCCAAGCGTACCGGTTACAAAGATTATATCATGTTCTCTAGCAGTATTACGATATCTAGCTTTACCATTGTTTACTGTTCCTAATACGGTGATTGACAAACTTAGATGCTCACCAGAGACTGTATCACCACCGATTAAGTCCATGTGATAAGCATTTGCCAATGCTGTCATACCTTGATATATTTCTTGCAGTTCCTCTGCTGACCATCGATCAGGTACAGTAATAGACACTAAATAGGAGACTGGCTTTCCTCCCATTGCCGCAATGTCACTAATATTCGCCGCTAGTGCACGGTAGCCGATATGAAACGGTGCAGTTGTCATTTCGTTAAAATGTATATTTTCAACCATTGTATCCATTGTCATTATTATATCGTTATTTGTATGTCTCAATATGGCAGCATCATCGCCGATACCCTTGATAACGGATGATTGACGATAATACTTCGGTTTTATCGATTGAATAAAGTCAAACTCCTCCATGCCAGCACCTCCAAAAAAGCAACCTAAAATTATCATACCAAATCTTTAACGTTGGTGACAGGACGAACCTCTATATGTAGTGGTAATTAGGAAAAATTTTTTATTTTTGGACAAACAAAAAAACCCTAAGTTACCATACTTAAGGTTTGTTAGTCATAAACTGGCGGTCCGGACGGGACTCGAACCCGCGACCTCCTGCGTGACAGGCAGGCATTCTAACCAACTGAACTACCGGACCATTTGGTTGTACCCAATGGGCACTACATTCATTTTCTTTCGAAGAAGTTATTTCAACGTATTAAGAAAATTTGGTTGCGGGGGCAAGATTTGAACTTGCGACCTTCGGGTTATGAGCCCGACGAGCTACCAGACTGCTCCACCCCGCGACGATAATAATAATATTAATTTGTTACTCTATAACTTTTTAGTTATATAAAATATAACAGCCTGGCAACGTCCTACTCTTGCAGGGGCGCGAGCCCCAACTACCATGGGCGCTGAAGAGCTTAACTGCTGTGTTCGGCATGGGAACAGGTGTGACCTCTTCGCTATCGCTACCAGACTAACAAGGATGTTGGTCGATCGATGTTGTCACATGGATGTGACGATTTTAATCAATCATCCTATATTATTACATGGGTTTGCACCTTGAAAACTAGATAAGACAAGAGACAGACATCAACGAACCGTTGCACATCAGAAACATTTGTATAGATAAGTCCTCGATCTATTAGTATTCGTCAGCTTCACATGTCACCATGCTTCCACCTCGAACCTATCAACCTCATCGTCTCTGAGGGATCTTACTCACTTACGTGATGGGAAGTCTCATCTTGAGGGGGGCTTCATGCTTAGATGCTTTCAGCACTTATCCCTTCCACACGTAGCTACCCAGCGATGCTCTTGGCAGAACAACTGGTGCACCAGCGGTGTGTCCATCCCGGTCCTCTCGTACTAAGGACAGCTCCTCTCAAACTTCCAACGCCCACGACGGATAGGGACCGAACTGTCTCACGACGTTCTGAACCCAGCTCGCGTACCGCTTTAATGGGCGAACAGCCCAACCCTTGGGACCGACTACAGCCCCAGGATGCGATGAGCCGACATCGAGGTGCCAAACCTCCCCGTCGATGTGGACTCTTGGGGGAGATAAGCCTGTTATCCCCGGGGTAGCTTTTATCCGTTGAGCGACGGCCCTTCCATTCGGTACCGCCGGATCACTAAGCCCGACTTTCGTCCCTGCTCGACTTGTAGGTCTCGCAGTCAAGCTCCCTTCTGCCTTTGCACTCTGCGAATGATTTCCAACCATTCTGAGGGAACCTTTGGGCGCCTCCGTTACATTTTAGGAGGCGACCGCCCCAGTCAAACTGCCCACCTGACACTGTCTCCGAACCGGATCACGGTTCTGGGTTAGAAGGTCAATACAGCCAGGGTGGTATCCCACCGGCGCCTCCACGTAAGCTAGCGCTCACGTATCTCAGGCTCCCACCTATCCTGTACAAGCTGTACCAACATTCAATATCAGGCTACAGTAAAGCTCCACGGGGTCTTTCCGTCCTGTCGCGGGTAATGCGCATCTTCACGCATAGTATAATTTCACCGGGTCTCTCGTTGAGACAGTGCCCAAGTCGTTGCACCTTTCGTGCGGGTCGGAACTTACCCGACAAGGAATTTCGCTACCTTAGGACCGTTATAGTTACGGCCGCCGTTTACTGGGGCTTCGGTTCAACGCTTCGCTAATGCTAACGCATCCCCTTAACCTTCCAGCACCGGGCAGGTGTCAGCCCCTATACTTCGCCTTACGGCTTCGCAGAGACCTGTGTTTTTGCTAAACAGTCGCTTGGGCCTTTTCACTGCGGCTTCTCGCAAAAGAAGCACCCCTTCTCCCGAAGTTACGGGGTCATTTTGCCGAGTTCCTTAACGAGAGTTCTCCCGATCACCTTAGGATTCTCTCCTCGCCTACCTGTGTCGGTTTGCGGTACGGGCACCCTTTTCCTTGCTAGAGGCTTTTCTTGGCAGCGTGAAATCCGGAACTTCGGTACTATATTTCCCTCCTGATCACAGCTTGTGATTGCCAGACGGATTTGCCTATCTGACTCACTTACTGTTTCAACGCACACATCCAGTGGTGCGCATTCCTTATCCTTCTGCGTCCCCCCATCACTCAAACGGAATTGGGTGGTACAGGAATATCAACCTGTTGTCCATCGCCTACGCCTTTCGGCCTCGGCTTAGGCCCCGACTAACCCTGAGCGGACGAGCCTTCCTCAGGAAACCTTAGGCATTCGGTGAAGAAGATTCTCACTTCTTTTTCGCTACTCATACCGGCATTCTCACTTCTAAGCGCTCCACCAGTCCTCACGGTCTGACTTCGCTGCACTTAGAACGCTCTCCTACCATTGATCGTAGATCAATCCGTAGCTTCGGTGATACGTTTAGCCCCGGTATATTTTCGGCGCAGCGTCACTCGACCAGTGAGCTATTACGCACTCTTTAAATGATGGCTGCTTCTAAGCCAACATCCTGGTTGTCTATGCAACGCCACATCCTTTTCCACTTAACGTATACTTTGGGACCTTAGCTGACGGTCTGGGCTGTTTCCCTTTCGACTATGAACCTTATCACCCATAGTCTGACTCCCAAGGTAATATGATTGGCATTCGGAGTTTGACTGAATTCGGTAACCCGGTAAGGGCCCCTAGTCCAATCAGTGCTCTACCTCCAACATACATGCCTTGAGGCTAGCCCTAAAGCTATTTCGGAGAGAACCAGCTATCTCCGTGTTCGATTGGCATTTCACCCCTACCCACACCTCATCCCCGCACTTTTCAACGTGCGTGGGTTCGGGCCTCCAGTCAGTGTTACCTGACCTTCACCCTGGACATGGGTAGATCACACGGTTTCGGGTCTACGACCACCTACTAAAACGCCCTGTTCAGACTCGCTTTCGCTGCGGCTCCGTGTCTTCCACTTAACCTTGCAGGGGATCGTAACTCGCCGGTCCATTCTACAAAAGGTACGCCGTCACCCATAAAAGGGCTCCGACTACTTGTAGGCACACGGTTTCAGGTTCTCTTTCACTCCCCTCCCGGGGTGCTTTTCACCTTTCCCTCACGGTACTGGTTCACTATCGGTCACTAGGGAGTATTTAGCCTTGGGAGATGGTCCTCCCGGATTCCGACGGAATTTCACGTGTTCCGCCGTACTCAGGATCCACTCCGGAGGAAACACATTTTCGACTACAGGATTGTTACCTTCTATAATGGGCCTTTCCAGACCACTTCGTCTAATGTATTTCTTTGTAACTCCAAAGGAGTGTCCTACAACCCCAAAAAGCAAGCTTTTTGGTTTGGGCTAATTCCGTTTCGCTCGCCGCTACTCGGGAAATCGCGTTTGCTTTCTCTTCCTCCGGGTACTGAGATGTTTCAGTTCCCCGGGTCTGCCTCATTTATCCTATGGATTCAGATAAATGTTCTACTCCATGACGAGCAGAGGGTTTCCCCATTCGGAAATTCTCGGATCAAGGCCTACGTACGGCTCCCCGAGACATATCGGTGTTTGTCCCGTCCTTCATCGGCTCCTAGTGCCAAGGCATCCACCGTGCGCCCTTCTTCACTTAACTATACTTACTTTATTCCAATGAAAAGCGAGTTGGTTATTGTTTGATGTCTTGTCATCAGTTTCGTTTCCACAGCTGTCAAGCAGTTGCTTCCACGTCCTGATTACTCTTATCTAGTTTTCAAGGTACAAGTTCAAGAGAGTATTGATCTCTCAAAACTGAACCAAACAACCAAGTATGATTTGTCACCTTGTAAAAGGTGTTCCTATAATCCTTAGAAAGGAGGTGATCCAGCCGCACCTTCCGATACGGCTACCTTGTTACGACTTCACCCCAATCATTGGCCCCACCTTCGGCGGCTGGCTCCAAAGGTTACCCCACCGACTTCGGGTGTTGCCAACTCTCGTGGTGTGACGGGCGGTGTGTACAAGGCCCGGGAACGTATTCACCGTGGCATGCTGATCCACGATTACTAGCGATTCCGGCTTCATGCAGGCGAGTTGCAGCCTGCAATCCGAACTGAGAATGGTTTTATGGGATTTGCTTGACCTCGCGGTTTCGCTGCCCTCTGTACCATCCATTGTAGCACGTGTGTAGCCCAGGTCATAAGGGGCATGATGATTTGACGTCATCCCCACCTTCCTCCGGTTTGTCACCGGCAGTCACCTTAGAGTGCCCAACTTAATGCTGGCAACTAAGATCAAGGGTTGCGCTCGTTGCGGGACTTAACCCAACATCTCACGACACGAGCTGACGACAACCATGCACCACCTGTCATTCGGTCCCCGAAGGGAACTCCCTATCTCTAGGGACATCCGAAGATGTCAAGACCTGGTAAGGTTCTTCGCGTTGCTTCGAATTAAACCACATGCTCCACCGCTTGTGCGGGCCCCCGTCAATTCTTTTGAGTTTCAGCCTTGCGGCCGTACTCCCCAGGCGGAGTGCTTAATGCGTTAACTGCAGCACTAAGGGGCGGAAACCCCCTAACACCTAGCACTCATCGTTTACGGCGTGGACTACCAGGGTATCTAATCCTGTTCGCTCCCCACGCTTTCGCACCTCAGCGTCAGTTACAGACCAGAGAGTCGCCTTCGCCACTGGTGTTCCTCCACATATCTACGCATTTCACCGCTACACGTGGAATTCCACTCTCCTCTTCTGCACTCAAGTTCCCCAGTTTCCAATGACCGCTTGCGGTTGAGCCGCAAGATTTCACATCAGACTTAAGAAACCGCCTACGCGCGCTTTACGCCCAATAATTCCGGACAACGCTTGCCCCCTACGTATTACCGCGGCTGCTGGCACGTAGTTAGCCGGGGCTTCCTCGATAGGTACCGTCAAGGTGCCGCCCTGTTTGAACGGCACTTGTTCTTCCCTAACAACAGAACTTTACGATCCGAAAACCTTCTTCGTTCACGCGGCGTTGCTCCGTCAGACTTTCGTCCATTGCGGAAGATTCCCTACTGCTGCCTCCCGTAGGAGTCTGGGCCGTGTCTCAGTCCCAGTGTGGCCGATCACCCTCTCAGGTCGGCTACGCATCGTTGCCTTGGTGAGCCGTTACCTCACCAACTAGCTAATGCGCCGCGGGCCCATCTGTAAGTGATAGCCAGAGGCCATCTTTCAACATTCCTTCATGCGAAGCAATGTGTTATCCGGTATTAGCCCCGGTTTCCCGGGGTTATCCCAATCTTACAGGCAGGTTGCCCACGTGTTACTCACCCGTCCGCCGCTCGTTCCACTAACGTCCTCCCGAAGGATTCAGTTAGCTTCCCGCGCTCGACTTGCATGTATTAGGCACGCCGCCAGCGTTCGTCCTGAGCCAAGATCAAACTCTCAATAAAGTTGACTTGCGCTCGCTTCTATAAGCTAGCTTGTTTATTAATTCATACTGGTTGTTTTGTTCAGTTTTCAAAGATCAAAATGACTCCGTAAATGGTGGGCCTGAGTGGACTCGAACCACCGACCTCACGCTTATCAGGCGTGCGCTCTAACCAGCTGAGCTACAGGCCCATTTACAATGGAGCGGGTGAAGGGAATCGAACCCTCGACATCAGCTTGGAAGGCTGGGGTTTTACCACTAAACTACACCCGCATGTAACAAATATATTTATGAAATTACTGATCGACTGGTCGGGAAGACAGGATTTGAACCTGCGACCCCTTGGTCCCAAACCAAGTGCTCTACCAAGCTGAGCTACTTCCCGGTTATGGCGCGCCCGAGAGGAGTCGAACCCCTAACCTTTTGATCCGTAGTCAAACGCTCTATCCAATTGAGCTACGGGCGCTTATCAAAGCGACAATTACTAATATATCACGGAACGCTTTGCAGCGTCAATAGTTTTTTAAAAACTTTTTAAAATGCGGTCGAGAGGACTTGAACCTCCACGGGTTATTCACCCACTAGGCCCTCAACCTAGCGCGTCTGCCATTCCGCCACGACCGCTCGATACCCAGTCATCCATTATATAGTATATAGATGGTGAGCCATGGAGGATTCGAACCTCCGACCCTCTGATTAAAAGTCAGATGCTCTGCCAGCTGAGCTAATGGCTCTTGTTGCATATCAATCACGACGGTAGCTCAATTTTCTATTTTGTAAAACTGCTTTTAAATCAAAAGTAGCATATAGAAAAATTATCTTTATTATGATCGATCATTACTACTTACTTTGTGAAGAAACGATCAAACTATAAGAATAGTATATTCGTCAGAAAGACGAATGATAGCAAGCTATTTTTAGTCAAAAAAATGGCTGGGCTAGCTGGATTCGAACCAGCGCATGACGGTACCAAAAACCGTTGCCTTACCGCTTGGCTATAGCCCAACAATGGCGGTCCGGACGGGACTCGAACCCGCGACCTCCTGCGTGACAGGCAGGCATTCTAACCAACTGAACTACCGGACCTATTAAATTGTTTGAAAAGATGACCCGTACGGGATTCGAACCCGTGTTACCGCCGTG
This sequence comes from Gracilibacillus caseinilyticus, assembly GCF_022919115.1. Taxonomy (NCBI): domain Bacteria; kingdom Bacillati; phylum Bacillota; class Bacilli; order Caryophanales; family Bacillaceae; genus Gracilibacillus; species Gracilibacillus caseinilyticus. Next base: position 612,370 of record NZ_CP095072.1, read on the forward strand.
AAAGGGCGGTGTCTTAACCACTTGACCAACGGGCCACAAAAAAATAATGGCGGAGAAGGAGGGATTTGAACCCTCGCGCCGCTTACGCGACCTACACCCTTAGCAGGGGCGCCTCTTCAGCCACTTGAGTACTTCTCCATGGCTCCACAGGTAGGATTCGAACCTACGACCGATCGGTTAACAGCCGATTGCTCTACCACTGAGCTACTGTGGAATAATGAATAACTCATGTTGACGACGTTAAATATAATATAATATTTGAAGTTTGTTGTCAACCATTTTCAGAAAAACATTTTAAAATGTTTTATCTGGTTGGACAAGTGCCCTTCAAAGTGACACCAATATAATTTATCATATACTAAAACTATAAGTCAATACATATCTCTAAATTCTTTTATGTTTTTATCAATAAGGTTAAACGACCGCGACATTTACCGCAACGATACCTGTTCGTATTCATTCTTTTCCTTCTATTATATAACTGATTACACTCGGAACATTGATATTGATATTTATAATCGTTTTGTGTTGAAGGTAATGGATTACAAAAGCGCGGAGAATTAGTCTGTTTAAGCAGTTGTCTAAATTCACGATCACGGTGCTGATAACCTTTTCCTTCTATATGAAGATGATAGTGGCATAGCTCATGCTTGATAATTCCAACAAACTCATCAAAACCTAGTTCATCAAAATATTTTGGGTTCAGTTCAATTAACCTTTTTCCAGGTAAGTACCTGCCACCAGTTGTCCTTAACCGGTTATTAAAACAGACCTTATCTACAAATGGTTTATGGAACTCCTTCTCTGATATGTCTTTTGTTAATTTTTCTAATTCTGTTTGTGTCATTACAGACATTGTGTTTCACACCTATCTTTCTATCATCATATATATAGTACAACAAACCAAATAAGGGAGGAATCAAAATGCCTACTTGGTTAAAAAAACAATTATCAGGTGCTTTCCTTCAAAAGAATAAATACCAAATTCGATTATTGAATCAGTGTTGGTATTTCTATTGTGATAAAGAACAAATAAAGTAAAAGGCACCCTTACGATCGGCACCTTTTACCTATTACTTAATCATTCACCATACTTAATGCTATTCGTTGCTTGTTTTGATCCACCTGATCCACCCATACTGTAATTACATCACCTACAGAGACAAGATCCATCGGGTGCTTGACGAATTGATTTGACATTTTGGAGATATGAACTAGTCCATCCTGTTTCACTCCTATATCGACAAAAACACCGAAATCAACGACATTCCTGACAGTACCTTGCAATTCCATACCACTTTGAAGATCTTCCATCGATAGCACATTCTTCTTTAACAATGGTTGTGGCAAGTCATCACGAGGATCTCGATTCGGACTTATTAAAGCTTTCAGAATGTCCTCTAATGTTGGTAAACCAATATCTAATTGGTTCGCTAACGTTTTTTTGTCTAACTGATGGATTAACTCTTTTAACTTCTCACTGCCTAAGTCATCTACTGAACTGTTAATCTCTTTCAAAATTTGCTTAGCTGCTGGATAAGACTCCGGGTGAATCGGCGTACGATCTAGTGGCTCGTCACCATCCATGACTCTCAGGAAACCGATACTTTGCTCGTACGTTTTGTTTCCAAGTCTTGGAATATCTTTTAATTGCTTACGATTGGTGAATTTTCCGTTCTCGTCACGATATTTGATAACATTATTGGCAACCGTTTTGTTCAATCCTGATACATATTGTAATAAGGAAGATGATGCGGTGTTTACATTGACACCCACTTGGTTAACTGCGGTTTCTACAACAAATGTCAATGATCCTGTCAATTTCTTTTGACTGACATCATGCTGATATTGACCCACACCAATAGCTTTCGGTTCTATTTTCACCAACTCTGCCAACGGATCTTGTATTCGTCTGGCGATGGAGACCGCACTCCGTTCTTCTACCTGTAGATCAGGAAACTCTTCACGCGCCAATTTAGAAGCTGAATACACACTTGCCCCTGCTTCATTAACAATGATATAGGCAACATCAAGTTGATTGTTTTCAATCACATTAGCGATAAATTGCTCCGATTCACGAGACGCCGTACCGTTTCCAATTGCAATAAGTTCGATCGGAAATTCATTAATAAATTTCATTACTTTTCCCTCTGCACCTTTGGTATCGTGTTTCGGTGCCGTTGGATACATGACATCGACAGCTTTAACTTTACCTGTGTCATCAATTACCGCCAACTTACAGCCTGTGCGAAATGCCGGATCAACACCTAGTACATACTTGCCTTTTAGCGGAGGCTGTAACAACAGACTTTTCAAGTTTTTCGAGAAGATATCAATTGCCTGCTCCTCTGCCTTTTCAGATAGAGCCGCTCGAATCTCTCGTTCAACGGATGGCTGTGTTAAACGTTTATAACTATCCTCAATCACCTGTTCCATTAATTCTTTGATCTGCTCGGTAGCATTACGGAGAGTAACTTGCTTCTGTAAATATGCCAATAGATGATCTGTAGGTGGTTCAATCGAAACTTTAAGAACTCCCTCTTTTTCTCCACGATTTAAGGCCAGAATACGGTGTGATACAATCTTGCTAACTGATTCGCTATATTCGTAATACATTTCATAAATCTTCTTCTCGTCTAATTCCGCTTTTTTGACAGTTGCACTTATTAAGCCTTTCTGGAATGTTTGCTTCCGGATATGCTCCCTGTGCGTTGGTTCATCAGCAAGCCATTCAGCAATAATGTCCTGTACACCGGCGAGAACATCTTCAACATTATGTAATTCATGTTCTTCTGATAAAAATTCTTTCGCTTTTGCTTCAATGTCAAGGTTTTGTGTTTGATATATTTCTTTGGCTAACGGTGCTAAACCTTTTTCTTTCGCAATCGTAGCTCTTGTCCTACGTTTCTGTTTATATGGTCTGTATAAATCTTCTACTTTCTGCAGTTGATTCGCTTTTTCAATATCGATACGGAGCTGGTCTGTCAGCTTACCTTGTTCTTCAATTAATCTTATTACTTCTGCTTTTCGATCATTTAATGTATTGACGTATTGCCAAGCATCCTGAATATCTTTGATTTGTACTTCATCAAGCGATCCTGTTTGCTCTTTTCGGTAACGTGCGATAAATGGAACTGTATTTCCTTCCTCTAATAAGTGAATAACACTTTTTACTGATTTTTGATTAATCTTCGTCCGTTCGGTCACAGCTTGTAATAGCTGCTCATGCTCTTCGTTATTTGCCAATGTGTTTCCTCCTTCACTATTTGCCATCTATATTTTAACAAAAAAAAGAAAAATAAGAAAAGCACCGACATTGCTATATGACCCACAACCCTAAATGATCAGCCGATTTGTCGCATTCTTAGTGTCGTTCTTTTAATTACTGGAAGGTGATATCGGCTTACCCCCACCTTCATAACTAAATTAAAGCTACCTATAATATGGAATATGTAAAGTGGAACTGTCTGACATTGTGATAATTTTGATAGATTTCATCTGCTTAGAAAAGTTCCGGAAATATGCTCCGCACAGCTAATAGCAGTGGTGCTAGGCACATTGCTATGTAGAATTTGAATACTATCATGACAATTATAATCACCTCAATGTGCTAGCTCTTGTATAAATTGTAGAACTCATACATTAGCTTCAGCCGTGCCCCGCAGGACGCGAAGTGGTTGGACGGAACGGTATTGCCAAGCAGATGAAATATTTCAAAATTACCACTAAGCAGCTAGTTAACATAATCCATATTATAGGCACTGAGTGGATTAATTTAGTTTCAAGCTGATTAGTTACCGAGGGTTCTAATAGAAAAGAGACCTCATATCATTGAGGTCCCTCTTTATATTTCATTGCTATTAGAGTCGTATCATCGTCCATGTTATGCTTATACTGATAGGAAAAAGTATCAGTGATTTGCTCTACTTCCTGGTTATGGAAGTAGCTATTGGATATTTCCTTTGATGTTACTCCGTCTGAAAACATGATAAAGATCATGTTCTCTTCGACGTCGTCTGACATTATTTTGAATGGACGATCAAAGCCGCTTAGATAGCCTGCCTGTGGTATATTTCGCTTTTTGATTGAGTCAGATGTGACGGTTAGTAAACCTATATTACCAATGGAAGAATAGGCATATTGTTTATCTCTTAGGTCGATCTGCAAAATACCTAGAACAACTCCACGTTTACCAACTAACTTCTTATTACTTTTCTTCATAATAGACGCTACCGAGTCACTGGTGTTTTCTTTAATAACATCCATCACTATTTGAGAAGATTCCTTGGCGAATTCTCCACTACCGAGCCCATCCGCTAATGCACAAATAAATTTATCATCGGCTTCATGATAAAAATAACTGTCACCGCAATAGTAGTTACCTTTTTTTGCTTTTTGATATACCGATACTTCTACGTGACCTTCTTTTTGCATTAACGCATAGCCTCCATATTCTCTGCCAGCAATGCTTCTCTTAATTTTTTCAAGGCATGGCGCTGAATTCTAGATACATGCATTTGTGAAATACCTAGTGCTTCACCCGTTTCTTTCTGACTCTTGTTTTCAAAATACGTATATTTAAGAATTAACTGTTCTCTTTCATTTAAAATCGGCATGATTTTTTCTAACAATAGCTGACGATCAACGTCTTCGTATCCTTCATCCTGATTACCAATCAAGTCAAGAATGGACACCTCACTGCCATCAGCATCTGCTTCAATTTTTCGGTCTACAGATAAAGCATTATAGCTCTGGCTCATCTCCATTGTTTCCAGTACTTCTTCTTCTGAAACCTCCAAATAAGCGGCAATCTCTTTGATCGATGGTGACATTTGATTATCAGTTGTTAACAATTCTGTTGCCTTTTTGATTTTTGGACCAAGTTCTTTAATTCTTCTCGGGACATGAACACTCCATGTCTTATCACGGATGAATCGTTTGATTTCACCGATGATCGTTGGAATTGCAAATGATTCGAACGATCTTCCGATATCTGGATCGTATCTTCTAATCGCAGCTAATAAACCGAGCATTCCGACCTGTTCAAGATCCTCATAAATCATTTCATTCTTTGCATATTTTCTTGCTAGTGATTTCACAAGTTTTTGATAGGTAAGAACAATTTTCTCTTGAATCAATTGGTTATCGGGATCTTCTTGAAATGTACGAATCCACTCGTATACTTCATCCTCATGATTATTGTGAGGTCGTGATTTGGTCGTCATTAATATCCACCTCATTTTCATGGAGGTATTTAGTCATTAGCACGATCACACCATAATCGTTCTTGATTTCAACTTTGTCCATCAGTGCTTCAATTAAAAATAGGCCAAAGCCTCCTTCTCGTAAATCTTCAATTGATTCATTGTTAACAAATGGCCCTAAATCCTTCTTTACTTTCTGTAAGTCGAAACTGCCGCCTCTGTCAGCTACCATTACTTCCAAACGATCCTGATAAAGGCCAAATCCAATGGTTACTTCTCCGCCATCTTCATTCTGATATGCATGTTCCGTTGCGTTTGACATCGCTTCTGATACTGCTACTTTCAGATCTTCAATTTCTTCGTAAGAAAATCCCATACGATTGGCTATTCCAGATGTACTTAACCGGATAACCCCTACATATTCTGCTTTTGCCGGGACTTTCATTTCAATGAAGTCAAAAGGTTCCATTTAATTTCCACCTCGCACCGTTGAGTCGATGTTGATAATCCCATCCAACCCCGTAATATCAAAAAGTCTCCGCACTCGCTCCTGCAACGCTACAAGTCTCATTTCACTGTTATGTTCTTTAGTTGATTTCAGCGCACTGATAAATACGCCTAGTCCAGTACTATCCATGTAATTTACATTTTCCAAATCAACAACGATTTTATTACCTTCCTGCTTCGTTAACGGTAATAACGCTTCTTTCAATTTAGGCGCAGTGTACGCATCGATTTCTCCTGACAAAACCACTTCTTGCGCTTCATTCTTATCTACTAGATCTATATTTAAGTTCAAATCAGCTACCTCCTGTCGTCCTGCTGAACTTTGTTCCAAATTACAACTATATTACAAAATCATTGGTTTGCTGTGTGCCTAGTTAGTTTGATACCCCTTCATAATGATAACTAAACTTATTTTTTTAGGAAAATTAATGTAAAATCATCTCTAAGTTGAAAATCCTGCAAACGTTCGAAGTGTCGGTACACGGCGTCTACTGCTTCTTGCGCTGGTAAATGCATGTACTTGCGGATCACTTCCAACATTTCATTTGACTCAATGAAGTCATCACCAACTCGACATTCCGTTACTCCGTCCGTTAATAATATAACCATATCCCCTGGATTCATTTTCATTTCTGACTGTTGATATATGGCTTGATCGGAAACACCGAGCACTAAACCTTTGGTACTGATTTCATAAAAACGGTCAGACTCCGCACAGTAATAAAAACCAGGCTCATGCCCTGCTGATGAAAATTGAAAAGTATCGGTACTGGTGTCATATAACCCATAGAACATCGTTATAAACATACTCGTATCTACGTTACGCTCCACAACACGATTCAAATTCTCTAAGATCACACTTGGATTACGCATTGTATCTGGAAAACTGTCCAACGAATATTTAATCATCGACATCGCTAGAGCAGCCGGGATACCTTTACCAATTACATCCGCAATCGCAATTCCAATATTATTTGATTCATCTGTAACGAAATGATGGTAATCCCCATTCATCTGATTGGCAGGAACACTAACAGCACCTATGTCTAGTCCTGGAACGACTGGTTTAGTAGTTGTCAATAACGTTTGTTGCATGTTGGCAGCTACTGCAATCTCAGACTCCAATTCTCCTTGCTTTTCCCTTAGTGTTTGGAATTCCTGATAGGCTAATCCATAGGATATCATCATTTCCAATAAGAAATTCATAGAAGCATCAATTTCTTCAGGTAAATCAGGATACAGCGCTTGCAGTGCTTGAATATGCACATTGATAATTTCTTCTGGTGATATTTGATGTTGCATCGATGATTTACTAAATAATTCTGCCTGATATAAGGACGTTTCATCTTGTGAAGATATATATTTTTTCAATAATTTCATGTAGTTATCAATATCAAATTTATAAGGCGCCATCTCCTTACCTCCTATCTACTAATCGTGCAAATTGGAAACTACAATCACTAAGGTATAGGAGTATGAAACATCGTACATATTATACAGTCTGCATTAACGAACCCACTTGATCGTAGTTATTGTTGTCCCTTTTTCCGGTTCAGAGACAATATCAAAATAATCCATCAACCTTTTGACGCCAGGCAACCCAGCCCCTAGTCCTCCAGAAGTGGAAAAACCATCTTCCATTACTTTACTTAAATCTTTGATCCCAGGACCTGCATCAGTGGCAATAATTTTTATGCCTTTTTTGTTCATTTCCTCAATTATTTCATATGTCACTTGACCTGTTTTGGCATACAAATAGATATTCCTGGCCAGTTCTGAGATGGCAGTGGCAATTCTGGCTTGATCAACCGTTCCAAACCCTAATTCTTTTGCTAACTCTCTTCCCATTTGCCTAGCTCCAACAATATCCCATTCTTTCTTTATTTGCACACTTGGTTTTGTTATCATCTTCACTCCTCCAGTTCCTGGCGAAGTTTAATTAACCCTTGTTCTAAATCAAGTGCTGTCGGTACGTTTTGTAAATGTATTCCAAGATCAATTAAAGTCATAGCAACAGCTGGCTGTATTCCAGTAAGTACTACTTTAGCTCCCATTAAGTCTGACATGGATACCACATCTCCTAATACTTTAGCAATAAAAGAGTCTATGATATCAACAGAGGTTAAATCGATAACCACACCTGTTGCTCCACTCTTATGAATCTTACTAAGTAAGTCTTCCTGAAAATCTATAGCTGTTTGATCATCTAAATCGATTTGAATGGATACCAATAAATAATTTTGTAATTTTAATATTGGTATTCTCATAACAACACCTCCCCTATTTTAATGAATCTATTATCTTCGTTATATCTTCATTTGTGTTTTCCACTTCAACAATTTCTCGATTTGTTAACTTCAAAGCCGTATTAAATCCTTTCCGTAAAGTACTCTTCGTCGGAAATTTACTAAGGTCGATTCCTAAGTTTACAATCGTTTGTGCAATTTCAGGACGAATACCTACAAGAATACATGTTGCACCAATCAATCGCACAGCTTCAGCTGCTTGAATAATATGATGAGCTACCATCGTATCCACTACAGGTACACCTGTAATATCAATCAGCACTACTTCTGCATTGTGCTTCATCACACCTTCTAACAAATTCTCCATAATTAATTTGGCACGCTCTGTATCGATTGTACCGATTAACGGCATGACGGTAACATTCTCCATCACCGGAATCAGCGGAGCACTTAATTCTTGCAATGCCATTCTTTGCAAGGAAACTGTATGCTCCCAACTGCCAGAATATTGGTTGACAAGCTGATTAATAATTGGTTCCACCCAATCCTCTACAATCTTCAAAATGCGGGAGAATTCATAGGTATCTACTTTATCCGATTGATGTAAAATGAATTCGATCGTTACTCTTCTAAACGTTTGTAAACCATCTGTGATGTAGCTCAATGGCCAACCTAAATTAATGAGTCTCTCTGCAAACTCATCCATTTCTCCTGTATCCCATTGACGATTAATACTGGCAAAAATAACATTAATGAATTCCTGATTGGTAGAATGATACAAGCTGTCCGAAATATTTGATGTGTAATCAGATTTACGCTTCTCCGTCAATTCCTCTAACCAGTTATTTGAAATAACATCACTATTTTCAATAACTATTCTCCGTAATGTCTCTGGCATTATCTTTACCTCCGCTATCTTGTTTAATATAAACATTTTACAACAAAAACTCGAATATTACGATTAATACAATCCCTTTTCGACAAATTTATCCATTTTTTTCTCTTTCTCCCTAAAAACACCCTTGCCTTTTACGAAAAAAGCAAGGGTGTTTGGAAGATAGAGGATTAGAAATCAGTTAACCCTAAACTAATTTCTAATCCTCTATCAATACGTTCCATCATGTTACTGTCTAATTGAGTTATTTTATCAGTTAATCGTTGTTTATCAATGGTACGGATTTGTTCTAATAAAATAACCGAATTACGCTCAAAACCGTACTTTTCTGCATCTATTTCGACATGTGTCGGTAATTTCGCCTTTTGAATTTGAGCTGTGATTGCTGCTACAATAACAGTTGGACTAAAACGGTTACCAATATCATTTTGTAATACTAATACGGGACGTACTCCACCCTGTTCAGATCCCACAACAGGGGAAAGATCGGCGAAATATACGTCGCCTCTTTTCACAATCAAGACCTACACCCCGCTCACTAAGCGCTCAAGGGTGTTTTCTGCCTCCTCTTCCGCCTGAAAAGCTTCCGAAGCAATATTCAAATTAATTTTCGCCATTTCCATATATCCTCTTTGCATGGATTCTTGAATATGACGTTTTTTTGTTTCACGCAAATACGTTCTGGTTGCTTGGCAAATAAAATCACTTAAATTGCTATCTTCGCTTTTCATCAAGCCGTCCACCTCATTCAGCAGGTTTTTAGGTAATCTCACAGCAACTTCTTGCAAGTCTTCAGACAAAACCATACACCTCCACCAACATTGACAAGCCTTTTTTTGATAATCCAATATTATCATACCATTACGAAACAGGCATTGCAAAGGGGTTTTTGATAATTTATCATTTTTTTCTACAATATATTTTTTATTATTCCCGGCAATTCAAGGAATTATCATGTACATCTTACTAGTATAGCAATTTTTTAAGGATATATTCTCGGAACACGGTGGCTGATCATACAAGCCACTTCATAATTGATCGTGTCTAAATGATTCGCCCACTCATCCATCTCTATGGTCTCATTACCTTGAGAACCAATCAGTGTCACTGGATCACCTGTTTGTGCTGGACCAGATAAACGGACCATTAATTGATCCATGCAAATTCGGCCAATAATCTCACCACGTTTCCCATTCACAAGAATTTCTGCACCTTGCAAATGACGATTGATACCATCCGCATAACCAAGTGGAACTGTCCCAATCCATTCTTCTTTTTCAGTCACATAGGTTGCCCCGTAACTGATTGGTGTTCCTACCTCCACCTTCTTAACGTGTATTAATTTGCTATACAAGCTTAGAGCGGGTTTTAAATCGATAGGCTTTTCCCTTTTTACGTCTGTTGATGGGTATAGACCATACATGCTGATGCCAAATCGCACAAAATCAAACATTTTATCTGGGAATCTCATGCTGGCAGCACTATTTCCAGTATGAAATAATACCTTATGCCCTGCCCAATGACGTTGAAAAACACTTCGAAGTGTTTCGAAACGGTCTAATTGCGCTTCAAAATGTGTAAGGTCTGTCTCATCCGCAGTTGCAAAATGTGTGAAGATTGCTTCGAGATGTACGTTTGGATGTCGCAATAATGGAAGAATGTCAATCAATTCTTCTTCACTTCGAACACCTATACGCCCCATACCTGTATCCCACTTCAAATGAACTTTTAATGGGCTTGGCAGTTCTAACCCTTGTACGGCTTCTAACCAGGCAGGCTGATAGCACGTCACTGTAATATCATGATCCGCTGCTACAGCAGCATCCTCCGGGCGAATGTAACCCATCACTAAAATAGGAGCCATAATGCCAGCCTCCCGTAACCGCAATGCTTCGTCTAACACTGCTACAGCAAGCCTTTCTGCTCCCCCTTGTAACGCGGCATGTGCTACTTCAATGTCACCATGTCCGTAAGCATTTGCCTTTACAACCGCATAAATGTCAGTATTATCAAACAGTTTATTTCGTAATTGTTCTATATTATATATAATATGATCTAAATTTACTTCTACCCATGAATCGCGATAAAATTTTTCAGTCATGTTGATACTCCTCATTTTCATTACATTGAGACTTCCATTATAATGCATTTCATAGAAAAAGGATATGATTAAATAGTCAGAATATAATTTCTGCTTAGCGGCCTAAGCATAGCAAGTATCCACAAATCACGTAATCTGCATGATCAGTGCTTCTGTAATATCTTATTAAGTAAGAAAAAAACGTCCAAACCTAACTTGCATTTAACTATACCTATACGGATAATATCAACTAGCAGAAGGGCGTAAAATTTCGGAGCTGCAGTATTTCTTAAAGCCTTTTTGCCTCTAGGTTTGCTTGTTCCGACATTATATTCTCTGCGTAATATAGGCCGCCGTGGCGTTTACTACCAAGCAGAACGCGAGTTGCGCTTTGGAAATGCTAGTCGTCTGAATCAGCAAATTGACGACAGAAGACTTTCACTCCATTAGATTCCTAGCCTTGACGGTTACTCCGCCGTCCAGCAGGTATGGATCGCAGGAGTCTGCGTGTTGGCCTGTGCTATGGTACAGACTCTACAAGCAGACAAAACTAACCGGACAACACCATTCATTTGTTTTCTTTCTTTTTAAACGCTACAAATCTTCTTGCATCGCTTCTCACTTTTGTCTCCTTTTCCTCTAAACGATACAAATCTCCATGCATCGCTTTCCACTTTTGTCTCCTTTTCCTCTAAACGATACAAATCTCGATGAACTGTTTTCCTTATGTAATAGCTAACATACGGAATGATAATCAACCGTATATATAGGTTAAATATCATATAATACCTATCAACCATCATCCGTAGACTCCTGCCCGAAAATCTCCCCGGAAAGCGTTCTCTTTCCCAAAGAAGCAGATTTACGCCCCCACAGGACGCGGAGCATATTTCCAGAGCTTGACTTAGCACACAAAACCTATCAAAATTTCCACATCGACATACATATCCATTTTACTTAATCCGTATTATAAGAAAGAGCCGTTCCTTCTTTGGCGGAAGAAAACGGCTCTGGTTTCTAATTGAAAGCATGGACATTATTCGTACGTTCTTTTTTTAATATTTGACTTCCATGAACGATAGTCATGTACAGCAATTCCACCAAACCCTGGATGTCCTGCAAAATAATTCTCCAGTTGATGTAATTCCTGATTCATTTCATTAGGATGCGTATCATAAAACGTAGTATGACTACCTTCATCTGTCTTAACCATATTCACACCGATCACAACCGATTTATTATGGTTAGCAGCCTGTTCAATCAGTGGCGATGAAATGGACTTAATGCCATTCTTCCCTTCTGCTGAATCCCGATAGGCCATAATCGTGATGGAATCGAGTTTAGAGATCATCCATTCCCCAACATTGCTCTCTTTCCCTGGTATTTTCACTTTATAAATCCAAAATGGGAAATCCCCGCTTATCTTGAGGTCCGCATTTGATTTTGCCTGCTTCTTAAGATAAGTCATATTATCCAACCACTGGGTAATGACATCTTCCTGATTGTTCTTCCACTCCGATAATAAATACGGCTCAATATCAAGATGAATCCCTTGAAACCTCTCATCTTGTGACACATGACGATTATAATCCTTTACATTACCGACAAAATTTTCCAAACTGTCTTGGTTTTTCGATAATGCCCAGTATGGGTCACCGCCAAGCGCATACACTTTAATGTCTTCCTCAGCCGCTTTTTTGATAAATGATTGAACTTTCTCTTTATCAAAACCCTTTTGACTGACATGTAAATAAATTAAGTTTATGCCCTGATCATCCGCAAATGAAATGAGATCTTCTTGACTTTCATCCAATTTTTCAAGATCCCAGATCCATGTCACTTTCTCATAATCTTTCTGATTGAAGTAAAATCCTAACGAACAAAGGATAACTATCAGTGTGATAATGGCTAAGCACCCTTTCATCGAAAAAAGGAAAGAATAGAACCCTCTTTGAAGCGAAGATCTTTCCGTATGCAGAGACCTTTTTTGTTTATTATTATTTAACATAGGACATGACACGCTGGTCATCCGCTTTAGAAGAATCTTGCTGTTTTTGAATATTAATAGAAGTATAGTTCCACAGTCTGATATCAGGGCCGACAATGCAATTATCTCCTATTTTCGTGTTGCCTTTTAATTGAGTTCGAGGTTCAATCACTGTATTCTTACCGATCGTCACCTCCGCCTCAATATAAGTGGATGAAGGGTCGGTAATCGTCACACCATTAGCCTGATGGAAGTCGATAATCCGTTTTTGTAAAATGTCCTTTGCATGTGCGAGTTGTTCTGTGTCATTAATCCCTAATCCTTCTTCAATGTCATATACACTTGCAGCTGATATGATTTCACCTTGATTTTTCAAGATTTCAATTACATCAGGTAAATAATATTCTTGCTGCTTATTATTAGTAGATACTTGATCAATCGCCTTAAATAGCAATTGGTTATCAAAGCAAAAGATACCTGTGTTTACTTCATTAACTTCTCGCTCTTTTTCCGTAGCATCTTTATGTTCTACAATTCGCTGCACTTGTCCTTGCTGATCACGAATAATCCGGCCATATCCGGATGGATCTTCCGGGTGCATGGTTAAAATAGTAGCTGCTGCATCTGTATTGCGATGGTGTTCCAGACATTTCTGAAGTGTTTTTTCTGTAATTAATGGGGTATCTCCAGTAATAATCAATGTTGATCCTTGCTGATCACAGAGCTTTTCACGGCACATTTGCACTGCATGTGCGGTACCAAGCTGCTCTTCTTGATAAGCATATTCTAACGATTCACCTAAGTGTTGTTTGATTAACTCTGACTGATGACCTACCACGGTAATAATCCGATCCATTGAAATACGTTGCAATCGATCAATGACATGCTCGACCATCGATTGACCACAAACATCATGAAGAACCTTAGGCAATTCTGATTTCATTCTTGTACCTTTTCCAGCGGCTAAAACAACAGCAAATGTTTGATTCATCTTATTTCCCCCATTCTTCGTCTTTATCTATAGAAGGAAGATGGAATTTCATTCACTCCATCTCCCTTATTATATCTTTACCACGGTACTAACCTTCCACAAGACCTTCACAGATGATGGTCCGATTGTCGAGTTAGCAAGAGACCTTATTCAACAGTGACACTTTTGGCAAGATTACGTGGTTTATCGACATCATTTCCAAGAGCAAGTGATGTATAGTATGAAATTAACTGTAACGGAATAACCGTCAACAATGGAGTCATAATGGATAAGGTATTAGGGATGTAACAGCATTCGTCTACATACTCCCAAATATTCATTTTTTCTTCCCCTGCTACTCCAAGTACTTGGGCACCACGTGCTTTAACTTCTTTAATATTTCCTAACATCTTCTCACTGACTTCATCCTGTGTGATAAGTGCTATAATTGGTGTTCCTTCTTCAATTAGAGCAAGCGTTCCATGCTTCAATTCGCCAGCAGCATATGCTTCCGAATGAATATAAGAGATTTCCTTCAGTTTCAACGAACCTTCTAGAGAAACTGGAAAATCCAGGCCTCGTCCAATAAAGAATACACTATTAGCATCTTTGATAGATTCACTATACCAACGAATGCTGCTCGAATGCTCCAAAATTTCTTCCATTTTATTAGGAATTTCCGCAATCGATTCAAGCAACTGATCATGATATTCTTGAGAAACGGATTGTTTTCTTTCAGCAAGATAAATACCTAACAGATAGAAAGTTAATACTTGTGTCGTATAAGCTTTCGTAGAAGCTACGGCAATTTCTGGTCCTGCCATTGTTAACAGTACTTCATCCGCTTCACGAGCTATGGAACTTCCTACTACATTCGTTATCGCAAGAACTTGAGCCCCTAAATGTTGACTTTGACGTAAAGCAGCCAAGGTGTCAGCCGTTTCACCTGATTGACTAACAACAATAACAAGCGTCTTCTCATTGACAATCGGACGGCGATAACGGAACTCAGAAGCTACCTCTACATCGACAGGTATTCGAGTTAGTTCTTCGATAACGTGCTTGCCGATCAAACCAGCATGGTATGCAGTACCGCAAGCGACGATGGTAACCTTATCCCATTGCTCCACTTGTTGATTAGACCACTGTAGTTCATCAAATTCTACTGATTTCTGTTCTTTATTAAATCTTCCTGTCATTGTTTTTTGTAATGCAGTTGGCTGTTCATGAATTTCTTTCAGCATAAAATGATCATAGCCGTTTTTTTCTGCCTGCTCCATGTCCCAGTCAGCGCGGAATAAGTCCCGGTTCAATTCCGCTCCTGTCTCTGTCGCAAGAAGTGTCACATCATCTTTTGTTAAAACGGCCATTTCACCATCTTCCAGAATAAAAATGTCACGAGTATGCTCAAGAACCGCAGGAATATCTGAGCTTATTAATGTTTCTCCATCCCCTGCTCCAATAATGAGAGGACTTGCTTGTCTTACCGCATATAGACGTTCTGGTTCATGCTCAGAAACAATTCCTAATGCATATGCTCCATCTAATCGTTTAACGACTTTTTGAATAGTAGAAAGCATCTCTCCATCATATAATTCGGAGAATAAATGTGAGATGACCTCTGAGTCGGTCTCAGAAATAAACGTGTATCCTTTTTGTTTAAGCTCTCTTTTAATGTCTAAATAATTTTCGATGATACCGTTATGTACCACGGCAAATTCATTGTTCACATCTGTATGTGGATGAGAATTTTCATTTGAAGGTTCACCATGTGTTGCCCAGCGTGTATGTCCGATACCTACATTACCTGACAGCGGAGCCTGATCAAGCTTGTCCTGCAAGACATCCAATCTGCCCTTAGCCTTTTCGACTTGAACGGACTCGCCGTTAACTACTGCGATTCCTACCGAATCATATCCTCGATATTCTAATTTACTTAGCCCTGTTGTTAATACTTGCTGTGTGTCCTTTTGCCCGATGTAACCAATGATTCCGCACATGTTATTTCCTCTCCTTTACATTTGTAGTGTGATTTAATTAATAGAGGATGTTCAAAAAGTCCGGGGAAAACCGCTGTGAACTTCTGCGTCGGCTTTCTTCTCCGCCTTGAATTTCTTTGCGCTTTTCGTCCTCTTTTTGAACACGCACTAATAGTGAAAGAAAGTATAAAAATTGCGTATCTATCTAATTGCAAGCACCCAAACCAGCCGACACACTGAGCTTCTTATCCTGCGCAATGTGCCCTGAATTGAGGCGCTCATCGTCTCTCTTACAAAGCGATAGATTCTTGGTGTTTTTTATTTACTTTTGATGTTGTTCCTAGTTTGTGAATATGTTGTTGATGGTAGTCCTTAAAGGCATTTCTTGTATCAACAATTGGAATTTCCAGATTAGCAAGTTCATCGTAATCAAAATCACTATGGTTCGTCACTAACACCATGCAATCATACTGTTTCAATCCTTCTTTACTGTATGATATAGAGTGTGCAATCGAGCCATCTTCATCAATAAAGCTGTGGGCATGCGGATCGTAATAGTCCACATTTGCTCCATTTTCTTTATACAATTCATACAGGTATAACCCTGGAGACTCGCGCAAGTCACTAATATTTGGTTTATATGCCATACCTAGAATAAGTATTTTGGAGCTATTAATAGACTTGCCATAAATGTTCAACACTTCTGATGTCTTTCTAGTAACAACATCAGGCATATTATTGTTAATAGATTGTGCCAAATCGATAAATTTACTATAGAAACGGAAGCCTTTTGCTTTCCATGATAGATACATAGGGTCGAGCGGAATACAATGACCGCCAATCCCTGGTCCCGGTTGGAACTTCATAAAACCAAATGGCTTTGTTGCTGCAGCATCAATCACTTCCCATACATCGATGTCCATGCGTTCGCACATTAATGCCATTTCATTTACGAATGCGATATTGACACTACGGAACGTATTTTCCAAGAGCTTGGACATTTCAGCTACTTTAGGTGAAGATACTGGTACAACATTTTCAATATAATTGCTATAAAGCATCTTACCAACTTTATTACAGTTTTCCGTGATGCCTCCCATTACTTTCGGTACATTATTCGTATGGAATGACTCATTACCAGGGTCCACACGTTCTGGAGAATAGCATAGGAAAATATCATTTCCAGGTTCATAGCCCATGCGATGGAATTCTTTCAGGATTAGCTCATCAGTCGTACCTGGATAAGTAGTACTTTCTAATGTAACGAGCATCCCTTTCTTCATATATGGTTTAACACTCTCGATTACACTCGAAATATAAGAAGTATCTGGATCCTGATTTTCACTAAGCGGTGTTGGAACACAAATGCTGATAGCGTCTAGCTCCTTCACTACTTCATACTCGTTAGTCGGAAAGAAACGATTCGTGTCTAAGCTTTCTTGCAAATCCTGATCTGAAATATCATTAATGTATGAATTACCATTTCTTAAGGATTGAATTTTTTCCTCACTTAAATCAATCCCACATACGTTAAATCCTGATTTTACCATCTCTACCGCAAGTGGCAGCCCGACATAACCCATGCCGATGACCCCGATATTTGCTTTCTTCAATTCGATTTTTTGGCTTAATTGTTCAAAAAAACCCATAAACATATCCCTCTTTTCATAGAATTTAAATTAGATTAACCCATTACTTTCACTAGTCGTTTGATTCGTGCTTCGAGTTCAATAAGTGAAAAAGATTTTGTCATATATTCTGCTACGCCATATTCAAAGGTTAACTTAATATTTTCTTCCAACTCCTTATTGGTTAACACGATAATTTCGGAGTGACTGTTTGAATGTTCGGCAATCTTTTTTAATTCATTGATAAATTGGTAGCCTGCTATAGCTGGTAAGTTGATTTCTGTAATGACTAAATCAGGGAGAAGCTTCTTATATTGATCCAGTCCGTCTCTTCCATTTTGTGCCGTATGGACCACATACTCTTTACTTTCTAAGTAGTTTTTCAAGAGTTGAAGAATGGTTTCATCAGGATCCACAATAAGGATGGAGCGAGTTTCTGTTTTTGCTTTTGTTATATTTTCAAACACTTCTATTTCTTTTTCACCGCTATCGGCGTTCGTCATTTCCTGTATCATATAGGTAAGCATTTGTTCAGCGTCATCACTATTCTCAGGGAAACTTCCCACTAATAAAGGGCCCGTTAATTGATCGGATTGTTCTAAGAATTCTTTCACGAACAATGCGTAAAAGTGAGTATAAGCCAGATCACAATCATCCAATAATAGACCAACAATACCTGATTGGGCATCATAGTTTATTTGAAAAGCTGTATCAGGCTCTTGTTTTTCCAACTTCGCCTTTAGCTTTTCTAAACCTGATTGATCAAGATCTGCACGCACTGTAATAATCCCGCACGTTAATCCACTTGCCTGGTAATAATGAAGAAAGTGCTGAAAAGAATTTAAAATTTTGGAACCTGTTGGTGCTTTCGTCATTTTCCTAACTCCTCCTTTATATAAATAGCTTTAAGCAGATTGCTTCGTTTCATTATCATCATTCCAACTTGTTCTTGTCATCGTTCCCCAAGTATTGTTTTTTCGCATAAAGTCAATGTGACCTAAGAAACGCCACAAGATCCCGAGTTGTCGGTAACCGAAGAACATTAAAATCGTGTATAAGACCATTTTGAAATAGTCTCGAACTCTCGGATATCTCTGGAAAGCCATTTCTTCAATTAATAATGCTCCTATCCCTAACAGTGTTCCGTATAAGACATTAATAAGCATAAAAACGCCGAGAATGGTCCAACCTGACATATCTAACAAACCATAACCGACAAGTGCTAGAAAACCAGTAATTCTGAAATAAGGACTTAATGTTTCAAAAATAATATTGTAAGGAATCGTCAGCCAGCCCATTACTTTATATTTTGGACGCATAAACATATACATGCCTTCTTCGAGCATATTTTTCAGATTTCCTCTTCCCCATCGTTTCCGTTGACTGCCAAGGATCTTAAATGTATCAGGTGCTTGCGTCCAGCAGACAGCATCCGGACAAAAATCGATTTTATATGGAAGTTTGTTATCCAGCATATATCGATGGAGTTTGATAATAATATTCATATCCTCGCCCGGATAACCTCCACGGTAACCACCGACCTTCACGATATAATCCTTCTTGAATACACCGAATGCACCGGACACAATAATTAATCCATTAATTTCACTCCAGCCGATTCTTCCCCCTAGGAATGCCTTCATATATTCCACCGTTTGTAACATTGGTAACAGTTTTTTCGGCAGATTTACTTTCTTTACCATCCCATCGGAAATCTTACAGCCATTAGCAATGCGAACATTTCCACCAATCGCTACATATTCCTCTGGATTTTCCATATACTTTCTGGCAATTCGAACGAGTGCATCACTCTCTAACAGAGAATCGGCATCGATGGAAGAAACAAGTGAATAATGTGCTAAGTTAATCCCAGCATTTAAAGCATCCGCCTTTCCTCCATTTTCTTTATCTACTAAATACAGATTAGGAAAATCTGGATTGTAGTAAATTCCTTTCACTTCTGAAGTAGGAATAGTGTCTTTAATAAAGGTTGGTTTATAATAACTCAGTTTAAATTCTTCAATTAACACACCTACTGTATCATCACTAGAACCATCATTGACGACAATGACTTCGTGCTCCGGGTAATGCAAAGCTAACAAAGAACGAACATTCTCTTTGACAGTCAATTCCTCATTAAATGCCGGAACCAGCACAGAGATAGGTGGTACATGTTTAGAACCTGATAAAGGTTCATACTTGGAATAAAAAGTTTCTTTGATAATTCCAGGTAATCTCTTAAACGAAAACAAAATAATTCCACAATAAATCGTGTTAATAGCAATCACATAATACATGGCAAAAATACCGTAAGCCAGAAGTATTTCTCTCACAATTGCTCCTCCTTTCTAAACAGATTTGATTAAGTAATCATCGCTCTTTCCAAAATACTTTTGATAGATATATACTTTCTGATTATAATCAGTGATATCTGCTAAATTTGAAAAGCTATGAATCGATTGTTTTAATTCTTCTTCCATAAACTCATGGGCCACTTCTATGCCTTGATCTCCATCGTTACCAAAGGCAAGTTCACAAATAATCTCAAAGCCTCTCGTCCCTAATTGGATTAGACTTTTTGCACTAGCTCTCGAAACCATCCAGTTGGAGTCCTCTACGCCTTCTTTTAGTAAGTCAGCAAATTGTTTTAGCTCTGAATTACCGATCCACTCAACAAAATGATAACGAACCTCCCAATCAGGAAACTGCATGTAGACTTCAATATCCTTCTTGTTGAGAGACATAGAGATAGTTAGAAGTTTTGCAGCAAGAATTCTCACTTCTCTGTCATCAGAATCTAAGAAACGATCAACATTTTCTGGTATATGGAAATCGACTTGATTTTGTAAACCAATTAAACCTACTTTCACAAATTCTACTTTGCTCTCATTCAGAAAATCTGCATATACCGTTCCTAAATCCACTTCTGCTTCTTTGGCTATATCTGCAACCAGGTGGCTGTCTTGCTTCCCATTCTCCACAAGGTATCTCAAAAGGGTTTTCATTTCCGTTACACTTGTTGATGTTTGGGCAATGGATCGTGCAATAATATAAATAGAAGGTTCTATTTTATTGCGAAACAGCATCGAAAATAATGTAGAAGTAGATCCGCTATCTCTTAATATTCCTAAATGAAATGCTGCATCGATACGAACAATGGACCACGGACTTTTCAAACGTTCTCTGTTGTATGAAATTAAGCCAATGTCTTTACACAATGTAAGAAGTTTCTGTCTGTGCACACCTTCTAATTGATCCACCAGTTGCACCAATCTTTTTTGTAAAACCTTCTTTTCAAAAGTTCGAAGTTTTTTTGCGGGTGTCCTTAAACGCTCTGCATTATCTAGTTGGGTCTGCAAGTATTGAATATAGCTTTGGAGTTCTGACAAGCACTGTCTTTCTTTCTTTTCTACTCTTTTTTTATTCACTTTTATGCTTAACGTAATGGTTGATAAGATAAACATAAGAATGAATAAACTACCTATCATCCAGTAAGCGGCTTGTAAATTAATAAACAAAGCTTATCCTCCTTCCCTTATTCCAAATTTGTAAAAGCGTCTTGTATCATATAATAGCTTTGTTTTAACTGTTCATCATACTCAACCTTCTGCCATTCCTCCCAGTTGTAAAGAGGATAATCTGTTACAGAAATAGATTCTTTCTTTATTCCCTCGACAGTTTGTGAATCTTGATTCACGACCCACGGAATAAAGCGAATGCCTTCGATCTTCTCCCTCAGCATTTCTGTATCTCCCTTCTCTTTGGCACTGTAACTGACAGCCTGTTTAGAGCTTGGATCTGCGATTCCTAATAACGACCAAGGAATTCTCACTTCGATTACATCCCCATGAACAGCCCAATCAGCTTGGGAATCCTTAGATGTCGAAGCCTTTTTCAGTTCACCAACAGACACTTCTTCAAATGGAAATGTTTTATTCACTTTAGAAGAGTTGACCTTCCGACTTACTGCTAATTTCCATGAATGCATGGAGCTGTTTTGGTCATCATCCGTTGCATTATCATACATACGTTGATGGAAATCATAGCTTGGAGCAATCAACACTTCACTTTCATTACCTCCACCTAATTGCACTAACGTCTCTAAACCATCATCAAGCGTTTTTCCTTGTAATGATTCTGGTTTTTTCATCCCGCCTGCAAGGGTGTTAACGCCGAAATAAATAGTGTCTTCTTTTGCGTCAACATCTTCAGGTAAGTGACCAGCCAGATAAACATAGCCTTCATCATGCGTCACGTTAAAATCAGTAAGTGCTGTTGATAGCGTCTGGCTTTCCCCTTCCTCTAACTTGTCCCAATCTGCTAATTCACCATCTATGGTTAATTCATCATGTTTATCGGGATACATCCCTAACAGACCATAGGACATTTCAACAGATAAATTGTTGTACCAGAATGGACGGCGGTGAGGGTCTTCAAGTCCCATCGTATTCCATGTTTTTTTAAACCATTCATCTTGCCAGGTGAAAACGACAGCTCCCGCATAATCTTCTTGGTAAATATGCTGCAGCATATCCACATTATGCTGTCCTTGCTCTGTCTCCATGTGTCCACCTTGGTCGCGATCGAGTGGTCCGAAATGGGCATTCCCTCGTGATGCCGGCACCCCAAACTCTGTGATCATGATTGGCATGTCTTTATGGTATTCTTTCAGTTCTTGCAGATACCCTTTATATGTATCTACCTTTCCTTCATCATTCTTCACATTGTCATATTTGTCGGTATACCTTAGAAAATCCGGATAATAAGGATAAGCGTGATAAGAAGCAAAATATCCTCCTGTTTCATTAGTCCGCTGAATATGAGTAGCGTCGACACTAACCAAGTCCTCCATGACAAATGGTTCGTCAGGATGTTCGAGTGGATCCGTTGTTATCCAATTAGTAAATGTAATCGGATGTTGCCACCCCTTAGCTTCTTCCTTCTCGGCTAAGTCATCCATCAACTCTGCCAGCCAGCTTTCAAATGCTGAAGCTTCCTTTGTCGTTTCAAAATAATCCCCTTGAAACAGAGAATCTTCATTATGCTGTTTATTCGTATTCTCTACTATTTCAGGATCCCACTCTGTCCCAATATGCCAAGACACTAAGTAGGAACTGGCATCTGCTGTGAATTCACCGCTTGCTTTTCCAGGATTTTCAGGTAGTGTTATATCACCACTAACAGCTCCTATCGCATTGGACATTTCTTCTTTGAATTGTTTTGTCACTTCTGGTGCCCATGCATCCTTCTTCTCTTTAAGCAAGTTGACTGGTGACCACACTCCTTGCATGAAATAAAGAGGATCTTCGTTATGCTTTTGATTAAATTCAACTAAAGCCTGATAAAAAGCTGGATCATGAATGGTGTATATACGAATCGTATTAGCTCCCATTTCTTTAATCATCTCAAACCAACGAAGATAATCTTCTTTCTTAATTGCATGCTCGCCTGGGAAATATCCAGGTAAAGTAGCTCCCATATTGACACCTTTCACAAAAAAGGGAGACCAGCTGTCATTTTTGTATATTTCTAACTGCTCTTTGTTTGTTCGAAATTTGATTTTGGTTCCATCCGCTAATTCTTTACTTTCTGCTTCTTGTGCTGCATTCATTACGGAACATCCCCCAAGAATGGTAACGAAAAGTATAATAAGAAGCCCTTTACCCGTATATTTCATCTTCACCTTCCTCCTTTTTTCACGAAAGAAAATTATTTTCATAGTTGAAATTTTTTGTCGAAACAGTTACGTTAAAAATATGATTTATCTTCCCCGCTACTTACGTTAACACGAGGGGTAACAATGTTCATCGAAAACTGTATTTCGGAACAACGAATATTTCATTGCGGTACCGCAGTATTTTGTACCGCATTAACAGACAAACAGTCCGAAATTACACATTACCATCAAAGAAGAAAAATGGAGATTTGATGCTTGATTAAGTGTTTTCATTTGTACATTGCGCGTCTCCCCTCAACCCCTAGAAAAATACCTAAGGGTAGTGTCTATTATTTATTTTCAATTCAATCTTGGGAGGTCTATGAATGAATCAAAAATTATTGTTGTTTATCTTGACATGTACATTCTTCACGTTTCTAACGGGGTTCTCTAATACCGATACCGTGAAGAAAGCAATGTGGGTGGAACACTTAGATGTTATCAAGAACAGTGAGCAACTGTTACAGAATGCAAAAGAAAATGGCTACAACGTTTTATATGTAAAAACAGATCCTGAAAAAAGTTTAGAAAGCTACTCGGAATTCATCCGACGCTCCAATGAATTAGGCATTGAAATTCACGCATTAGGAGGAGAGCCATCCTGGTCACTTTCAGAGAACCAGCAAAAAGTGATCAACTTTGTAGATGAAGTAGAGACATACAATGAACGTGTTTCGGAAGAGGCACAGTTTAGTGGTGTTCATTTGAAAATTCAGCCACAGTATTTGCCTGAATGGTACGAAGACCAATCATCCGTCATCAAACAATGGAAAAGTAATCTGACTGCTACGTTGGATACTTTACCAGAAGACACTACATTGGAAACAAGCAGTTCCATGCCTTTTTGGTTGGATGATGTGGAAACACCAGGCGAATCTGACGTACCATTCCATACATGGTTAATTCGTCAATTTGACCATACGACGATTCTTGCTTATCGTGATACGCTGGAAGGCCCTAACGGTATTGTCAACTTAACAAAAGATGAATTCGCTGCAGCTGATAAATATAACAAACAAATAGTTATCGGTTTAACGCTATCTGATACAGGTCAGGATCATACTACTTTCTTTGAAGAAGGTTTGTCGGATATGGCCATGCATCGCAAATTGGTTGATAAGTACCTAGGCGAGTTCGATTCCTATGTTGGTACAGCGATCGATGATTACTCCAACTGGCAAGAGCTAAAGGAAAATCCTCCAACAACGCAACAAAAGGACAAACAATATCGCGGTACCTATATTTGGGAAGCAGAAACGCTGATCAATGAGAAAGATAAAATTCTTCAGTTTGCGAAAGAAAAAAATATTAATCTCTTATATACACGCTTAGATCTTACTCAGCCTTACAGTGCATATGCTGATTTTGTTGAAGAAGCAAACAAGGCAGGAATTGAAATCCATGCGATGGGTGGTCACCCGTCTTGGGCACTTAAGGAAGAGGAGGAAAGAATGCTAAATCTAGTGAATTACGTAAAAGACTATAACGATACTGTCGACGAGGATCAGAAGTTCGCCGGCATTCACCTTGATGTTGAACCGTACGTAACACCATCCTGGGCTGAGAACGAACAGGAAGTACTTTCGCAATGGATGGACAACATTGAATTATTTGTAAAGGAAACGAAACGCGAATCTGATTTAGAGGCAAGCATGGACCTAGCCATGTGGTTCGATGATACGAGTACACCTGGTCATCCAGACACGCCTTTCTATGAATGGGTCATCAACCAAATGGACCATACGTCAATCATGGCATTCCGAGATGAAGCGAAAGGGTACGGCGGCATCCTCGATATGGCTAAAAATGAATTGAATTATGCGGAAAGCACGGACAAAAATATGATCATTTCTGTAGAGATAAAAGAGAACAAAAACAATCCGCAAATTTCCTTCCATGATGAAGGAGCAGATATTATGGAAGAACAATTAGAAATCGTAGACAAAGAGCTAAGTTCTAATTCCGCTTATAACGGCCATACAGTTCACGCCTACCGTTATTGGAAGGATCATTAAGTCTAGCATTACGCTATTGCTATCTTAGAAAAAAGCATATTTAACTAGAAAAAACCGGGCAACTGCCCGGTTTTTATTAATGTATTTATTCGCTCTAGATTTAAGAATAGGGATTATATCATGTGGAACTGTATGTTAGTGTGGTCATTTTGAAATGTTATATTTGCTCAGCAAAGCTCTGAAAATATGCCCCCGCAGGACGCGAAGTGGTTAGTAGAAGGTATCCCAAGCACGTGAATCATTTTAAATTACCAACAAGTTTACATAATCCATATTACAAGCACCCTTACTTTTTTATTTTGGACACGGTTCATTCATCTAATTACTCCCATGCCAGTAATGATGCTTTCTTTGCTTATAACAAAAGCAGCCAAAGGAGGATGGAGTCCCCCAGCTGACTGCTTTTTTATTTTATATCTTCTGTGATAACACCTAGTTGTTTGGATTTCAATACCGCTTCTGCTCTTGTTTTGACTCGAAGCTTCTTAAAAATCTCAGTCAAATGATATTCGATCGTTCGAGGACTCTTAAAGAAGCACTCTGCAATTTCTTTATTACTCTTCCCTTTTGCCACTTCTGTTAGAATATCCTGCTCTTTCGAACTGATAGATACCTCATTTGTTTGTTCCACACTATTTTTTTGTTTTTCATGCACACGAATTTCTACTTTTCGCAATTGCTCCAACAACGAAACCGGAACAATTGCTTTGTCTTCTATCCCATAACGAATGGCTTGTATAAGTTCCTCTCTTGAAGCTGTTTTACTAATAAAACCTGTGACTCCAGCTTCCATTAATGTATTAAAATACGGTCCCACATCATGTCCAGTATAGATTAAAATCGGAGATGTCTTGCCCATCGAACGTACCTGCTTCGTCAGCTCAATTCCGTTCATTCCATCCATTCGTAAATCAAATAACATGATGGTAAAGTCTTCATCTTTCAATATTTCAATCGCTTTGCCAGGACTATCGGCGATGGTTACTTCCATATCGTCTTCTTTTTCAATGATTAACTTAGAACCCTCTCCTATCACTGGATGATCATCCACTAACATAATTGAAATCAATACGATCCCTCCCATTACATCACGTCAGAGTAATGTCTTATTTCTAAATCCGTTTCAAGTAAAATAGCAACCTCCACACCAGTATTTTCAGAGGAAAACACCTCCATATTACCTCGAATACTATTAACACGTTGTCTAATACCTACAAGGCCCATATGTTTTCCTGAATGGTAGGATGTGTTGGGTGGAAAACCTACTCCGTCATCTTTATATGTCAAAAATACTGCGTTGCCCTCACTTTTCATCTCTATTACAATCTGGCTTGCTCCGGAATGCTTGGATGCATTATTTAATAATTCCTGCACCACCCGGTAAATAACCAGAGCTTGATCATCTTCAAGATTCACCTTGAAGTCATGGGATATAAATTCAATAGCAAAACTTTCGCGAGAGCGATATTGCTGAATTAAATAGGATAATGCTTCGATAATTCCCGTTTCCTTCAAGAAAGGCGGTCTTAATAACGTACAAGTCTCACGAATTTGCTCCACAACACCCAGCAAACCTTGGCGCATATCCGTTAACGGCGCTCTAACAGAATCCGGCAACTGATCCTCTTCGAGTAATTCTTCCACTTTCCTATACCAGACTAATTGTTCTTGCAGGGCAGAATCGTGTAGATCTGAAGATAATCTTGTCCGTTCTTTTTCAGACAGTCTAAATAATAACCTTAACATCCAGGGTGGCATTGCCTGGTCATTATCCAGCGATTGCTTCATATCCTCCGTTACACCCTCTATCAATTGGAAGTTTTCATAGACAATACTCGTATAATGCACTAGCATTTTTAGCCAGCTCTGCTCATCCCTGTTAAATGGTGTAAAGTTCGCCTTTCGTTGTATCCATAGTACATGAATAGAATCATGCTGCTCACTGATGATGTAACATAATCCTCCTTCAATGGAGAATTGTGAGCCAATTGAAATCATAGGGTTATAATACTTTATGTAAATTTCAATTAAGCCTTCTGGATATATATTATCACCAGCAGACAGTTCTGTATTTACTCCTTTTTTATCAAACTTTATAAGCGAGACTTTTTGGATTGGGAGTACTTCTCTTATTTCTTTGATTAACCGTTTATCCAGTTCCTCTCTCTTTACGATTTTTGCAATATCATAAGAATAACGATCAAGATTAAACTTGTCCTTAAATAATCGATGCCTAATATTGAATTTCTCTTCTAAGTAAAAAATAATAATTAGTGATCCGTAAGTTAAGATAGTGACTCTTGCCCATTCTATAAAAGATAAATTAGTGAAGAACAGCATTATTCCAATAATAATTCCTGTGAGTATCAATGATATAAACGCATAATACCTTAAACGACTATTGATAAAATCAATATCAAACACTTGATCCATGATCACTAAGTATAGAAAAAACACAGGCAGAAAAATAAGGCATGCCGCCGTTAAGGATGCAGGAATTAATTCCACACCAAATATCGTATTTGGTAAAGCAGTTAAAAAGATAAAAGGAAAAAACGATACGACAATTCCAAAAATAGCATTCTGTAAAATTGGTTTTTGAACCATTTTTCGATATTTAAAATAATGATAAATAAGAACGACAAAGCTCAGTAAAATTTCAAAAGAAAATAAGAGTAATTGTGCGTTTCTAAAAAAAACATACATGTTTCCGACATACACAAATATCGACAACATCCCAAGTAAAACCACAAGAAGGTTTACCACATAGATGATGACCAGATATTTCATTTTCATGAATTGAATCTGGTACTTAAAGAAATACCGATAATGAAAATGAATAAACAAGGCCGGCACCATCATCATTGATAAACTGTTCATAATACGTGCAAACGAATCCGTACGAGCGGAAGCCCCTGCGCTGACATAACAAAGGCCAACAGCGATAAAAAAAGCCACTAAAATGAAAACCACTTTATTGTCACGTTTCTTACAATAAATATAAACAGAAAAACCAAAAAGCACTAAAAATGCTAGCAATGGCAATAACGTATGGTATAAAAGAGTATTATAATTCCTTGGCACTTGCACTTCAAACTCCAGTAAACTTCCATTACGCAGGACTTTCATTTGATCGAGATGCCCAACCACTCCATACTGTTTAATAAAATGAAATGACTCCGGGTTTTTCCCATTGATTTCCGTAATAATATCGCCAGTTTCGACCTTTCTTTGTGCCGCCCATCCAATTGAGTCTACTTTGGTAATTTTCCATTGTCCATCAGTAGTTTCCTTCACATTCAGCCCTACATATGTTTTTGACACTGTGACATAAGTCATATATAGGCCAATTAACAGAACAATAGCTAAAAAAAAACATATTTCTTCTTCATATCAATCCCCTTTCCTTGAAAAAAATGATGATAGCTTGTTTGTTTCAATATCTATTCATTGCAACACTAAATCTTCTAAATAGTGAAACGAAAAAGCCAGAGAACCTCTGGCTTTTTTCATAGAATGTATACGATTTTACTGCCAATAGCAATTCTTTGCCTGCAGTTGCTGAGTACTGTTATTATCAGAAACAACGTCCAACACTGCCGCTTTCTCCATCTCTGAAACACCGGATAGTTCAAGCTTTCCCTCTTTTAACCTTTTGATCAGATCAGGATTCTTAACTAACTTTTCTACTACATTTTGTAACATACTTTCTCCTCCTTATTTTTATATTTGCTCTAAATACTCCTGCATGCCATCTTTCCAATCTTGGCTAACCTGCAGGTCCAACATTCTTTCTAATGCTTTTCTCTGGTACAGGCGTTTTAACACTTTGACATATGACACAACCGGTGAATGATAAATCCACTGAAACAACTCCTCTTCCCTCTGCACCATAAACTTCTTGTCTACCTTGCCAGCATAATAAGCCCGTATCCAATCTGCTTCTCGATCACTTTCCTTTGCAAGTAACATGATTGGGAGAGTCCATTGCTTATGCAATAAATCATTCTTGGTGTCCAGTCGGAGCAATCCATCGATATCATTTGCTAATTGCGCTGCAACTCCGAAGTTTTCTGAGTAATCCTGAATAATCTCATGTTGTCTTGTGCACTGAAGGGTTGCTCCAATAAGTGTCGCACAAGCCATTAAGGATCCTGATTTATCTTTCATCATGCTAACAAATTCTTCTTCGGTAGCACAAGAACACTGCAGATCTTTATGTTGACCTTCTACCGCACGCAATACCTGTTCATCTAAATACTGAAGTGCTTGCATCTTTACCTCGTTATCAAAACGAGATTGTCTCAGGACAAGTGTACTTAACATTAAAAAACCCGTTGATATATTCATAGAAGTAGACAAAGACACCAGAGACCAAGGCTTCTCCTTATCATCTTGATCCTGTAAATCATCAAGTATATCCAAAGCCAGCATCAAAAACTCTATTGCCGCTGAAGCATGGACAATCCCTTTACTCTTGTCATCCACGTCCATATGATAATGAAACTGAGTTAAAGACGAGAAAGAAAAACCTTCTTGATTCTTGTATAATATGTAAGAAATTGCATATTCCTTCAGGTCATCATTATCCAAATGTGTATTCACCGTCCTAAGCATCACTTCTTTTATTTCATCAGATGGATAATGTGGAATCGAAATAAGGTGTCACCCCTTCTTTCTATTTAAATTCATGATTAGCTTATCATAGTCTATTATCCAAAAAAAAGGTTCTTAAGTACTGTTTAAAAAATCTTAGAATGTCCTTTCATCCCTTCCTATTTCTCATCTGCGCCTCTCTTTGGAAGCGCACACAAAAGTACTTCGTATTACAAAGACTTAATATTCTTGTAACAATGGAGAGGCAGAAGTAACTAAGATATAAATTAACAACAATCACCAAAAAAGGTAGACCCAAAATACATGATAAACATGTTGTCTACCTTTTGAGGTAATGCCATTATTTCATTCACTTTAAAT
The DNA here is from genome assembly GCF_022919115.1 of Gracilibacillus caseinilyticus. Lineage (NCBI taxonomy): Bacteria > Bacillati > Bacillota > Bacilli > Caryophanales > Bacillaceae > Gracilibacillus > Gracilibacillus caseinilyticus. The sequence continues at coordinate 642,574 of NZ_CP095072.1, forward strand.
TTTTGTTACTTTTCAACCTTAATTAATTCGTCTTTTCTTCATTCAGAATAGTCATTATAAGGACGTGTTAAAATATCTAAAAATTTTACATTATTTGTATAAAAAAAGAGCTTTAAATCACATTTATTCTAACTAATATTGAATTGTTAATTTTATATTAATTCAATAAAATAAGATGATTTTGCTTCATAAATGCTATTCATGATCTTTATTTGATTAACAGTTTACCTACTTTCACTTTTTCTTTTTCGTTTTGCAAAGAGTTCTTGTAGTTATTGTAAATCCTCTGATTCTGCTCTATTTATCCTTTAAAAGAAAAGGAGGTTAGTATGCTATGATATCTGTCTCTATCAGTTAAATCAAAATGTTATGGAATTCTCTCGTGTGAAGGATCTTCTCGGTAATATGTTGTTTCAAATAGCACCAATAAAAAATAAATCAGAAGTAGAAGTACAATCTGGTGAAGGCAAGACTCTTTATTGCGCAACAAAGAAAACTCCTATCTTCAAGATGAATTATGCGTTTGAAGATGTACAGTCTAACACTACTTTTACTATGAAGAAAAACATAATTTGCTGGTAAAGTAACATTTCATTATTCAGCATAATGATTTTACGGTGGCCATTAAGAAGAATAATAATGACTGGGCAAGTTTTTATGAGGACGATGTCGAAGTGGCAAGATGGTTATTTCACTTACATGAAGGAAACATACATCACGTACAAATTGAACGTAATGCAACGATTCAATCTCCGGGTTTCTATATTTTCATCGCACAATTAATATCCTCTTCTTAGTCATATTCAAAAATTGCTACGGTTAAGGTATTCTTGCTTTCATTTTTAAATAGTTAATGTGCTGTTATACGGCTTTATATGAAATATAAAAAAAGAAAAAAAGCAGTCCATTTTGAAATACCTGTCTGTTTGCTGTATTCCAAAACGGAACTACTTTATTTTTATTTCGTTGCCTCTTCTGTTGTCATCGAGCTTGCTACTTCTTGCATTTCTTCTTTTGTTAATTGTTCACTAGCCAAATAGTAATTAACCCCTTGATAATGCCATTCTAAAGAGGAATTCGTCTGGGCACCTACAGTGAAACCTAAGTCAACAGGCTCACCATTCACTGATTCAGGTGATGCTGCACTGGTAGGCATAACATCCACTGTTTCTTGAATAATGGTGTAATTCTTTTCACCTTGATAAGATAAAATAACACGTTTGCCGTTTTCTAGATCCATTTGATTCTCTTCTACTAATTCAGAGCCCATGTTTGCTGAAGGATACAGCACAGACAGTTGTTTCGGCATATCTTCCTGCGCCATTACCGGTACACCGAAGATACTGCTTGTCATGTTTGTCTCCATATCAAACGTATTATCAGGTAACTCTGGATCTAATTCGAAGCTTGTGAACTCTACTTCTACCAATGTATTTTTATCACGATCCAGGACCTCAACTAATACAGGTGCATAAGTTTTCTTATCGAAGTAAATTGTTTGGTATGGTAAATTGCTGTTGCTCTCATAGCTTGTTTTCGTTTCAAACACATAATAATTATCTGTTGCTGTGAAAGTTGCTTCACTGTCATCTACTAAGTCCTGAATAAGTGATTGGAACAAATATGGCTGGCTGTTGTTCGCTGGCCATTCACTTTGGAACTTAAAGCTTTTATTCAATGCTGGCGTCAGAACAAATACACCGTCATCATTACGTAAAATGATTTGACTGCTTTCCTCATCATTCTCATTTTTTAACAAAACACGGTAGAAATCTTTTTTCTTGTGTGTGACATCAACACGATAAACCTGATCTTCTTTTCCTGTTTTCAAGGTCATCATCGACTGTGACTGATAAGCACTCATATTCTCTGCCATGCTTTCCAATTTTTCCACCACATCATCTTTCGATTTGTCCCCACAAGCGCTTAATACAATTAACAAAATAATCCCCATTATTATGCTTGTATATTTTTTCATCGCGACATCTCTCCTTTGTCTCATCTGAGTGGACAAAGGGAACACGATCACACGTTAAGACAATGTACGAAATACTTGCGATAGTCCTTCAATCACATCGGTAGCCAGCAAGTCGATTTCTGAATGTTTTTCCTCCACCAGATATTCTGCTGAGGTTCCATGCAGATAACAACCATTTGCCAAAGCGATCAAGACATCCTGATGTTGCATTAACATCGTTAACAGAATTCCTGACAGAACATCACCTGTTCCACCTTTTGCTAACCCTGCGTTACCTTGATCACTTACAATTTGATCACCATCGGGTGCGGTTATAACCGTATTCTTCCCTTTAAGCACCACATAGACTTGATGCTGCTGGGCAAATTGCCTAGAAATTGAAAAAGGATGTTGTTTTAATTCTGCAACAGATCGGTCTGTTAACATCGCCATTTCACCAAAATGGGGCGTTATGACAGTCGGTGCGTCTCGTTTCACTTGTGAGCCTAACAAGTCTTTCCATTGATATAAGCCATCAGCGTCAATCAGTACAGGGCATGTCGTCGATTCCAACAACTCGAGTAGCATCGTCGCTTTGTCTCTTCCTATTCCCATTCCAAAAGCGATTGCGTCCATTTGTTGGAATGCTTCCATATCGCGCGATTGGAAGCCCCCGCTAAAACCTTCCAGCAAATGATACGTAGCCTCTACACATTGACTGGCCACGATCGGTACATTCTCCCTAACAGTTGCAACGGTAAGCAAGCCTGCTCCTGAGCGAAGTGCTGCTCTGGCTGACAGAAGAATAGAACCAGGCATCATGGCTTGTCCGCCTATCACCATGCCTTTACCGTTCGATCCTTTATGTGCATACAGGTCCCGTTTCGGAAAAGATGCCAATACATCTTTCTTACACCAAAGACGATTAGGGTTACACGACTGGTGTGCAGCATCTGGAATACCTATGTTAACTACTTGCCACTTTCCATAGTACCGACTCATATCTTCTAAGAACACTGTCATTTTTGGCGCATCAATGATATACGTCAAGTCAGCAATAATAGCTTTATCAACATGGATTCCTTCATTTGCTGGCAAACCACTTGGAATATCGATAGCAACGCTTACTAATCCTGATTGATTGATCACATCGATGAAGCTTCGTATCGGCTCACGAATTTCACCCGAAACCCCTATTCCGAGAATTGCGTCAATCACAATGTCAGCTGCACGCAAATATTGTTCCAGCTCAAATGGGTCTGTGACACGATACAATTGATGAGAAGTATTTAACCATAATTGCTTATGAAAGGCTGCATCCCCTTTTATTTTTTCGTCAGCCACTAGTTGAAAAACCGTCACATCAAACCCTACTTCTACTAAATAACGTGCGATAACAAAGCCATCTCCGCCATTATTCCCACTTCCAACTAAAACTGCCGTTTTTTCACGCTCTGTAAATGTCTGACTAATTTGTTGTGCCACCTGTGATCCGGCATTCTCCATCAGAATCTTTCCTTCGATTCCCCCTTTTTCTATCGCATACCGATCTATTTCGTACATTTCTTCCGCGGTTACGATGTACATCTTGTTCCCTCCTACCCGCACTAAAATATTATGAGACAACCTCCTTTAATATGCAGATTATGCTTCAATTATTACTTGAGCAATTGCATATTGTTCACTGTGAGAGATTGATATAAAGCACTTTTGACCTGTTAAAACATTCGAATTCAAAACTGGTGCACCGGACGAATTATTAATAATTTCTATATCTTGAAAACTTAATTTACCAAGACCGGTACCAATTGCTTTCGCAAAAGCTTCTTTGGCAGCGAATCTGCCAGCTATGTATTCAATACGTCTTATCTCAGATCGTAATGCCTCAGCTGCTTCTCTTTCACTATTTGTAAGTACACGTTCTATCATCCGTGGCTGCCTTTCCAGCATTCCCTTTATTCTGGAAAGTTCCACGATATCAACACCTATCCCTTGTATCATCCTCATCACTCCATTTATCACGGCGTTAACCGTCCGTAATACCCCCACTTCAAGATTCGAGCTAAGTGGGGGATAAACGGACGATAACTTCCTGATAAGTTTCGCTAGCAATCAGTGGGGGCCAAAACCCCCACTGATTGAAGTCTCACTTTATACCGATAGTATAGCTTATTTCACCTGAGAATTAAAACGGATACTTCTACTATAAAAAACAGTTCCCTGTATGCTAAAATAATAATCATTAACAGACAAAGGGAGAATCGTATGTTTATTAGGACAGAGAATTTTCGAGAGTTTTTAAAATTTTATCCAGTTGTTTCTTTCATCATAATAATCCAGCTTATCCTTTGGGTACTGATTTCTTTCGTACCCTTTATAGGTGAATGGATTTATGCAATGGGCATTGGCTGGAATGGATTAGTCGCACAAGGGCAATATTGGCGAGTAGTGACACCGATATTTTTACATGCAGATTTTCCACACCTTATTTTTAATTCCTTTTCACTCGTTTTATTTGCACCTGCATTAGAAGTAATGCTAGGGAAATTAAAATTTTTGGTGGCCTACTTGGGAACTGGAATCATTGCAAACGTTCTTACTTTTATTGTTGAGCCAAGTTTCAATTATGTTCATCTTGGCGCATCTGGTGCCATCTTCGGATTATTTGGGTTATATATTTTTATGATCTTTTTTGAAAAACAACTCATTGATCCACAGAACGCCAGAATTATCCTTATCATCGCCGGGATCGGCTTAGTCATGACATTTTTCCGCGCGAACATCAATATCTCAGGTCATATCTTTGGATTCATTGCCGGTTTTGCATTTGGTCCCATTCTTTTACGTAATGTGAAACCATTCTCGCCAGTCCTCTTAAAACGACGCGTGCGAAATCAAGGCGATATTGGATTCGATCCAAACCGTTGGAACAAAAAAAGAAACCGTTATAAACCGTATCTAAAACCGATCCTATACGGCATATTGATTGTATTAATGCTGTTAGGTGTACTATCGAGCATATTGTAACAGGAAGGAGATGGTTGTGTGATCGCTATTTGGCTATTCACAGTTGCCGCTGTCATTGCAGGATTCGGTATCCTGTTTGCATACAAACGTTTAATGAGGGGCTTGTCTTACCGTATTAAACGCAACGAATTCCATTTTAAAGGATTACAAAAAGATCAAATTTCATTTTTTATTCAAATTGCTTTGATCGAAGCGATCCCTATTTTTTTGATTATATTAGGCTTTACTTTCATGGGGGGAGCATCCATTTCACTTCCAGGCAGAATCATTCCATTATTGATTATACTGGCAGTGATTGTCACCTGCTTTCTCCAGGTTCAAAAAGCAAAGAGAGACGTAATGGAGATTGCTACAAACTTAAACGGACAGGAACTAAGCTACGTACGTTCCCTATCCTTCATCGGATACATGACGGTACTAGGAATTCCCGTCTTAGCCATCGCAGGGATATTCTTAGTCTAAGCTATCTCTCTCAGCAAAAGGCAGCATGGACGATTTAAAGGTCAAACATCCCTTGCCTAGCTAAGCACATTTAAACCAGGGGCACACCTTGACTAACTTACGTATATATACAGCTACCCATAATACGGATTATGTAAAGTGGACCTGTATGACAATGTAGTAATATTGACATTTTTTATTGTGGATAGCAAAGCTACGGAAATATGCCCCGCGTCCTGCGGGCACGGCTTCAGCTAGGCTACTACTTGAATTACTTCATTGCTGCCTTGTGCCGAGAAAGCTTACTTCGAAGTGATACTAGTAGACACAGGCACAGACGAAGTGGATCTTCAGCTCGCGCTGATTCCACGGGAGTCTCCGCATATTTCCTACGCTTTAGTGAAGTACTACAACGATTGAAACAGGTAAAAGCAGTGGTGTTAGGCATTATACGTCATCAGAATAAGGTATTAATCATGAAAATAGTGCTCCATATTCTACCTGCTGCAATAGTTGTAGAACAATTCATAAGCGTAGGCCAACCACGTAGACTCCCGCGGGACGTGCAGGTGCTGAAGATCCACTTTGTAAAGCGGTCTTCTTTACAAAGTTAGCTTCAGCCGTGCCTCGCAGGACGCGGAGTGGTTGGCCGGAGCGGTCTGCCAGCACATGAACAATTTCAAATTTATCACATAGTTAGTTGACATAATCCGTATTATCAGAACCCTTGAATATCGAGCATGATATTCACTACTGCAATTCCGCTTTAATGGCTGTCATTATATACTTTAAGCTTACAAAAAAGGAGCTGACGATTGTCAGCTCCTTTTTTGTTATCTATTTTGATTTCCTTTTGATCGTTTGTTTTGGAATTTACGGTTGCGTCCGCCGCCTTGTTTTCCTTTACGACCGTTATATCCGCCACGCTTATCATTGTTACGGAATTTTTTATTATGGCCGCCTTTATTTTTGGAAGCTTTCTTCACACTCACTGGTTGAACCGAAGTAAGTGTTACAGGTGTTTGTCTTCTTTCCTTTGTCAACATTTTCAACGCAGCTGCTACAACTGTTACAGAATCATACTGATCTAACAACTCAGATGCTGTTTCGCGATAATCCTGTAATTCTCTTTTTTCAATTGTTTTGATTAATTTTTCCACAGTTAATTGTTGTTGACCACGCTTCGCTTCATCATAACTTGGCGCACTCATTCGCTTCATTTTACTCTTTGTTACTTTTTCAATTAAATGCAAATGTGGTACTTCTCTTGGCGTGATAAAAGAAATGGCTTCTCCCATTTTACCGGCACGACCAGTACGTCCAATGCGGTGTACATAGCTTTCTGGGTCCTGTGGAATATCGAAGTTGTAAACATGTGTAACACCTGAGATATCAAGACCACGTGCTGCTACATCTGTTGCAACTAAGATTTCAATTCGACCAAATTTAAACTTCTTAAGAACTGAACTACGTTTACCTTGTGTTAAGTCACCATGAATTCCTTCTGCACGGAAACCGCGAGCTTGTAATCCTTCTGTCAGCTCATCGACACGCTTCTTCGTACGACCAAATATAATCGCCAATTCCGGTACATGAATATCCAAAAGATTTGTTAATGTATCGAATTTTTGCTTTTCGTGTACTTCTACAAAGAACTGATCGATATTGGATACAGTCATTTCTTTTGATTTTACTTTTACTTCTTCAGGCTCTTTCATCAATGTTGTTGCAATATCACGAATTTCTTTCGGCATCGTAGCAGAGAAAAGCAATGTTTGTCTTTCTTCTGGAATTGCTTTAAGAATATCACGAATATCATCAATAAAGCCCATGTTCAACATTTCATCCGCTTCATCTAATACAGCAGTATGCACGTTCTCCACTCTGATCGTACGGCGACGTAAGTGGTCTAATAGTCGACCTGGTGTAGCTACCACAATATGTGGGCGATCTTTTAGCGCTCTGATTTGACGCTCCATATGTTGACCACCATATACCGGTAATGTGCGAACACCTTTGATTTTAGCTAATTTATGGATTTCCTCTGACACCTGAATCGCCAATTCTCTTGTCGGCGCGACAACTAACCCTTGTATTTTTCGTTCATTTGGATTAATTTTCTCGATCATTGGAATACCGAAAGCAGCGGTTTTCCCTGTACCTGTCTGTGCTTGGCCAATAACGTCCTTACCAGCCATTCCCAATGGAATCGTCTGAGCCTGAATCGGTGTTGCCTCTTCGAATCCCATTTTCTCTAATGCTTGCATAATTGATACTGAAATACCTAATTCATTAAAATTTGTCACTATTTCCTTCTACTCCTTTTTATATATAAATCTCATTATTCTATCATCTTTTTCGTCGTTATGTTTAGTGTATCCAAGTTTTTTTATTTACATAAAAAAAATATATTCAGTTCGTTATCGTAATTTTCACTCCTAAAACGAAGATACCTACGAATAACAATGAAAAAAGCCTTCCTCCACATCGGAAGAGGCTTGTTAATGACCATTCAATGGATTATTAAATCATAACATACTCTTCCTATTAATTCTATATAATATTTTGGATGGTTTCAAACAATTCATGCTAAAAGTGAATAGTTATGATTAGGAATTCAATAAAAAGTTGTTATACTAAAGAGGAAACTGATATTTTTTTGATGATGTGGGTGATTTTTTGAATAAGCAAGTTATTCCGTTTATTGCCATTATTCTTGGCGTTATATCTGTATCCACTGCTGCTGTCTTCGTAAAGCTAGCCAGTGATGCTCCAGCGGCTGTAACCGCAAATTATCGTTTATTAATAGCAAGTATTTTGCTGTTACCATATATTTTGATAAAAAAACGTGACGAATTAAAAAAAATAGCCAGAAAAGAATGGATATTCACGATACTGGCAGGCGTCAGTCTTGCTATCCATTTTATTGTCTGGTTTGAGTCCTTTTCCTATACGTCTGTGGCCAGTTCGACTGTTATTGTTACGTTACAGCCAATATTCGCTTTTATTGGCACTTATTTTTTCTTTCATGAACGATTTTCTGCTGGCACCGTCATTAGTATGATCATCGCTATTTTTGGAAGTGTTATTATCGCATGGGGTGATTTCCAGATAGATAACGAAGCATTATATGGTGATTTTCTAGCATTACTTGGTGCGATATTCATCACGATATACTTTTTGTTCGGACAGGGCATTCGTACCAAAGTGTCCGTCATGAGCTATACCTTCATAGCATACAGTATTGGTGCGATTACCATACTGATGTACAATATAGCAGCAGGGAATGCCATGACAGGCTATGATAGTGATCATTGGCTTATTTTCACAGCACTTGCAGTGATCCCGACAATTCTTGGGTTAAACCTATTAAATTGGGCATTGAAATGGGTAAGTGCCTCTGTCATATCCATGGCTATTTTATTTGAACCAATTGGCGCGTCTCTGCTTGCTTATATATTGTTGGGAGAAGAGATCACCTGGGCACAATGGATGGGTGGTACCATTGTGATCTTTGGCTTGTTGTTGTTCATCGCCAGTACAAGAAGGAAGCGAAAAATGAAAATTACCTTTGGTCACGATTAATACAGATTAGAAAAGCGCAAGCGCCCGCTTAGAAACGTAGCGACTGGACGGCATCAACTGAGATAAAGGAATCACGGTGAGCTTGCGAACCGATGATGACTTATCGTAGGGCGATGCAGGAAGTCGCCTAGTTTCTGGACGCCGGAGCTGGACATGGCTGTTCATGTTAGAAAGCGGTACGAAACCTTAAAAATTTTATACTTTCTTATCTTTTTAGAAAAACAGGCTTAAACCCGCCTGGTCTTAACTAACCTAAGTATATATAACTTCCTCTAATACGGATTATGTAAAGTGGACCTGTATGACAATGTAGTAATATTGACATTTTTTATTGTGGATAGCAAAGCTCCGGAAATATGCCCCGCAGGACGCGAGTGGTTGGCCGGAGCGTTCTGCCAGCACATGAACAATTTCAAATTTATCACATAGTTAGTTGACATAATCCGTATTATAAGAACCCAATTTTCATTTTCAAAATCTTGATTCTTCATTGCTAAATTTTAATACTATCCTAACATAAAAAAACACGACCTCACGCATTGATAGTGAGTCGTGTTTTTTGTTCATTCTTCAAAAATTGAAATACCGTATCGATTACGATTTCTTTGTCATCACCTAAGCAAATCAGATGTTTCGAATCACCAAAATACATTATCTCGCTTTCTGAAGGAATTTCTTTATCCAAATATTGTACCGCTTTATATGGAACCATTCCATCTTGAATGCCTTGCGCAATAAAAACAGGACAGCGAATTCTCTTCAAATATGGTTTGGTAAATTTCATGCATTTCAAGAATTCTGAAACAGCTTTCAGTGGAACAGATCCCGACTTACTCCGGTAATGATTATACAACGGGTCTTGTTTCAAAGTTTTTCGGATTGCTTTTTGTGCAAATTGAATGAAATCCAGACCCATTTGAGAAACACTGATATATTTTCGTGAGGTAGATAGCAGGACTAGTTTTTCACAGGCATATTTCGCTGCTAAATATGCCGCAATCATCCCACCCATCGAAAAACCAATTAAATATATCTCCTGATGAGATTCCCTTAACTGCAAATACGCCCTTTCTGCTTCGTCGATCCAATCTTGATAGGTAACATTCATCAAGTCCAGATCTCTCCCTTGACCCAGGCCGTGTCCGGGTAAGCTAGGTGTCACCACTTCCCAGCCAGTCTGTTCTGCAATATGTACAGCAAGTGGCTCTACTTCGTAAGGACCACCAGTAAATCCATGTAGTACAAGACAAGCAGTCATCTCTTCATTTCCTCCTACCAATAAAGTGAGACTTCAATCAGTGGGGGTTTTGACCCCCACTGATTGCTAGCGAAACTTATCAGGAAGTTATCGTCCGTTTATCCCCCACTTAGCTTCTTATTTATCTCTCGAATCTTGAAGTGGGGGTATTACGGACGGTTAGCGCCGTGATAAAGATACGTAATGCAAAAAACAGAGAAATCCTTGCCGGAGAGGACAAGGATACAAGTTACTTATTTTTGAAAAACCTTTAAGATACTCCCTACGTTCTTAAACAATGGTGATACTTGTTGATACGTATTAGCCAATTGATTAACTGTGTGAAACACCTTATCGAAATCTACTTCACCATTCTTATCTTGAAAATAATGCATCATTGGATTATTCTGTTTCCCGAAAAAGGAAGATGTTGGCGTATGAAAACCATCATATGGATCTGGCACCACTGGCTTTTGATAATATTGGAAAGGTGTCATTGGTAAAGGTGATGTATAGGTCGGTGGCTGATACGGATTCATATTTTGTTGTTGGTAGGGATTATAATATTGCATAAAGCCATTATTTCGTTCATCCATGAACTTCCCTCCTTCTGCTGCTATTAGTAATAGCCTATGCAACAAAAGAGGTGTTGGTTCATCTACACATTTAAAATTTGGTTAATTCTATCCTTGTTGAATCCTATAATCTGGTAATAATTATCAATGATAACGGCAGGCGTAATATAGATATCATGTTCTTGCAGTTCTGATAAATGACACTTATCCTCTGTCGTATTTTTCACATCGAAGCTGATGTCCAGGTTACTAATGTAATCCATGATCTGATCACATTCTTCGCAATTATCACTAACGTACAAACTAACATGCTTATGTCTCAATATATAGATCCTCCTAATTGTTTGATCTATATATTATTACCCATCAGGTCCCTTCATCAAACAAAGATCCCTCAATCTCTTTTGGTCAAACTATCTGCATAAATTCCTAATTTTTTCAATAAACGGATCGTTTCCTGCTTTTCTGATTCATCAAGCCCAGCTGTAATCACTTCAATTTGCTTCCAGTGCTCTGGAAAGATTTCGTTCAATAATTGCTGACCACTTGTTGTGATCGATGCATAGGTAATTCTTCGATCATCAGGTGAGGGCGTACGTTTCACTAATCCTTTTTTCTCTAATTTATCGACTACATATGTAATACTGCCACTTGCTAATAATATTTTATCACCGATCTTCTGTAATGGCTGTTCTCCTTGATGATAGAGCAATTCCATTACCGCAAAATCAGTAGTATTCAAACCGTGTCCGCGTATATCTTTCGCAACCTGATCAAAAACCGCTCGATATGCTTTAGATAGTACCACAAATAATTTCAGTGAGGGGTCTTGCTTTTTCTTTAGGTATGCGTTTCTTTCCTGATCCATCCCTCTCATCCTCTCTATCTATATCTATGTATGAATCGTATTATATGCAATCTGCCTTAACTAGTCAATTGTTGTTGGTTAAAAATGCTAATGATGTAGTTGGTGACCATTCCTAAACACCATACTAAAATAATGACCGGATACGCCATAGAAAGAGCAAGGATGACAAAAGTAATCAGTTGCCACATACGATTCATCACAGGTGTATGATGCCATTTATTGTGAAGCTTCTGGATATTGATATTTAGCATTTGCTTAAACAAAAATAACGTAGCCAAATAGATAAACAGAAGTTGCCCCATTAACAACAAATTCACATCATTTGTCACCAATAATATCAATGTTATCATACCAAATACAACAACACCTATTACTAAGGTAGTTTGAATAAATGCTTCTTTGATGATATCTAGCCTCCAAGGAATGCTGTGAAATAATTTGTCCGTAAATATTAATCCAAATAAGCTCAGCATCGTTTGTATAAAGATAAAAACAGACAACATCACACCGATTCCTTGCAAAATGTCATATTCTAATGACAGGACAATCATCGCTGACAGAATACATCCCAACATATACATGACAACCTTCAATTGGGTAAGAATTGTTTTTCTCCATAATTTGCGCAATAACCTATCTGGTTTTGCATATGGAAATGGAGAACGATTCATTCTCGATGTGAGAATCGTAGAAATGATGTAGTTTTTTGTTGGCTTTCCTGCGAGCTGATCCATTCCACTCATTTTTTGGACAAAAAACATATTCCACTCTTTTTCATCGCTTTTCTCAATGACTTGCGGCCAATTTGCACTTTCTATTCTTTTTGGCCATAACCAAATATTCACACAGGCCATTAGTAGAATGAATAGCATACTAAAAGGTAAATGTACGTCGAGCAATACATACGTCATTCCGAATAGTCCAAATAAAACTACTGTTAGGCCATAAACGCTCATTTTCTTGAAGCTGCTTAACTGAAATAAACGCCACTGCGGAATAATGGTTAATACCAAGACCAAGAAAATAGCACAAAACCATTTTACTAAGAATAAGGAAGAAAATGGTGTCAGAGCTAATAAAGACAAGAAGATCAGCAACAGTATAAAATGATTTCTAATTATTCCTTTAAACGTAATATACCATATATCTTTAATGGAAAAAGGCAATGCTGTTAATTTCCATTCTGCACTTGTAATTTTTATACCAGCATGCTGAAATGCCATCGCTAGCCTACTAAGCGTCACCCCTATCAAAACCAACGGTAACATTGGATCAATCGTTGTCTCGACATTGGCAAAAACAGTCGTCATTTGTCTCAACATATCAAAACCAATGATCAAAAAAAACATCGCAAATAAGCCGCAGTAAATACTGATCGTCCAATCAAACGCAACCCCAAATGCCATTTTATACAATTTTAATTTTTTGTTTATGCGCTTTTTCTTCAAAAAGCGCATCATCCGTCTCGTTTTTTTCATGCCTTCCCTCTCCTTGATAACAAACGAAAATCTCCCATAGCACCTTGTTCGGCAATCTCACCATCATGAAGCATGACGTAAGAATCTGCCATTTCCTCCATTCTTTCCAATTGATGGGAGGTAAGTAGGATACTGGTCCCGCTTTTGGCTTTTTCGATTAGAAGAGTTTGTAAGTGATGGGCAGCATGTACATCTAAGCCCATAAACGGCTCATCTATTAACAAGAGTGGAATATCAGGCAGTAATGAGCATATCGTTTGGACCTTTTGCCGCATTCCTTTTGATAATGCTTCTGGATATTCATGAAGTTTATCAGAAATCTCAAATAACGCTGCCAGCTCTTTGGCTCGCTTTGTAAATAGATCTTCTTCCAGCTGATAACTTTGTCCATATAGTTGGAAATGTTGAAATACTGTTAATTCGGGCAATAAGAAAGGTTCTTCGGGTATGTATGCCAGCTGTTTTTTATAGGATATAAAGGATTGATCCTGGTCAATATCATTAATGTTTATCTTCCCTTGTGCTTTATCGTGCCACCCCATAATCGTTTTCATCACAGTAGATTTCCCCGCCCCATTATGACCAATCAATCCGACAATGCTGCCAGCCGAAACAGTAAAGCTTACATCCTTCACAATGAGCTCCACCCCTATTTTCACTGATACGTTTTCAAGCGTTAACATGGATAACATCCTCTCATTCGGTATGTTACTCGTGCTGTATCAATCAAGATGCAGGTACAGTATATACGTTTAAAAGAGGAAAATGGTTTCAATACATGATCAGTTGTTTCGTTTGAAATGGAAAAGATAACTATATGTTAATGTGGGAATTTTAATAGGTTTATAGTGATAGGATACCGCTCCGCCCAACCACTTTGCGTCCTGCAGGAGTCTACGTGGTTGGCCTGCGCTATGGTATAGATCATGAGGTAACATATTGATTGCTATCCTCATGCTGATCAAGCATAATATTAAAGGAAACCTTACTAATTAATTCTTAAAATAGTACTCATTTTCACTACTTCAATTAACTTTATGACGAGGGATACTATGCTTTCTTTGGATAAAAAAAAGAGACAGCTTTTTGCTGTCTCCTAAGCTAATTCTTCTTGCAAGAATTCCAGTACATCATCGGGTGTTTTCGTATAAGCACTGTGGCGATGGGCTAGTTTTTCACCATTTTGGAAAATAAGCAAGCTTGGGATACCCATTACATCATATTTTTCCGCCAGGCCTTGCACCTCGTCACTGTTGAGTTGATACCAATCATAGTTATTATATTGTTCGATAATCTCTCCAATAAACATGTCCATTCGCTTACAATCCGGACACCAGTCTGCATAGAATTTAATGATAACCGGCTTGTCCGATTGGATGATCTCATTAAATTGATCTGCTGTTTGAATAGCTTCCATGTTCCATACCCCTTTTTCTGTATTAGTTGTGCTCCTCTATAAAAGCTAGCATCTTCCACTGAGGAACGCAACTTTTCTGTTTAATATTCAACTTTTCCAAGAAAGTATGCAAAAAGCAATCCACCAGCAAAGGTAACCACACACATCAAGACCCCTAAGACACTTGCCGGAAATCCTGGGAAGATAACGAATATAGAGCCAATTACCATCCCGATGACCACTGCATAAGTAGCCGTTGGAAATCTTGAGAGGAAAAAGTGAATCAACTTACTCATCAGTACTAATCCTAGTAAAATTCCAATACCCACTGTGATGATGACAGGAATATTAAAGTCATCGATCGCACTAATAATAGTCGAATAGGAACCTATAATCAACAGTAAAAATGACCCGCTAATCCCTGGTAAAATCATAGCAGCACTTGCTAAGAACCCTGATAGAAACAACCAAAGGTAAGTAGACGCTTCGAAATCTGTAACAGGGGCAGGCTCTCCAGTCTGAAAGAAAACCATCGATCCAACAATTACGAGCCCTATGAAAACTAATAATACATGATTTGTTTTAAACGTTTCTTTTGCATTAGATTGCTGAAAAAGAAACGGCAGTACACCGATAATCAACCCTAAAAATGCAAATTGCGTTTGTTGCGGATAATGTTCAAACAACCATTCAATCAATCCTGCCAAAACAAAAATGGCTGTTACAATACCAATACCTAATGGAATCAAAAACATTAAATGCTTCTTAAAATCCTTACTAAAAAAACCATTAATCGCTTCAATCAATTGATCATAAATTCCTAACACAACAGCAATGGTACCACCGCTTACTCCTGGTACTACATCACTTGCCCCCATTAACATACCACGATATATATTTCGCCATTCCATGCTTCATTCTCCTTATTCTATAAACTGTAATCCTTCTATATTTTGCGATACATGTTGTTTGATTTCTTCTAAGTGCACCTTGGCATCCGAAAGCTGTTGATTGGTTACATTCCCCAAAGGTAACACTTCTACATTTGTCATGGTGTCATCAATCATTTCAAATTGGACAAAAGTTGGCAGAAAAGCTGGAGTATGAACGCTCACTGAATCTCCTTGTTTTTCTACTGTAAATTGAAAAATACCACCAATTCTGCGATTCAGTTCGTACTGTCCGGACAGAAAATTGCCCAGAGAATAAGCGACTAGTGTTTTGTTTCCTTGTTCTCCTTCAACCCACTCTATCGGTTGAAGCACATGCGGATGATGACCGATCACCACATCTGTTCCCAAATCTGCTGCAAACTGAACTAAATCTTGCTGTTCCTGATTCGGCTGGCGCATATATTCCTGTCCAAAATGATAACTTACAATTGTAATATCCGCCAGTTTTTCTGCTTCTAGTACGTCACTTTTAATTTGCAAACGGTCGATCTGATTCACCAGATACTCTTTGCCGTCTGGTACAGGAATTCCATTGGTACCATATGTATAACTTAAAAATGCTGCAGAAATACCAGCATCTGTTTCTATGACTCTAATCGTATCCTGGTCGGCTTGACTTTTAAATGCCCCCGTATAACGCAGACCGATTTTTTCATAATAATCGATCGCATTATGAATAGCCACTTCCCCTTTATCCAAGGTATGATTGTTGGCCATCGTAACTAAATCCACACCCGTCTTTTGGATATCATCAGCCAAATCAAAAGGGCTGTTAAATCTCGGATAGTTGGATAACCCTAGCTCTTCACCACCCATAATCGATTCCTGATTAGCCATCGCAATGGTCGGTTTTTGCAAATAATTCTGCACAGGTGCTAACATCGATTGAAAATCATAACGCTCCCCATCCCATGCATCATTATATACTCTATCATGAATCAGCAAGTCACCAATGGCAGCAATCGTAATTGCTTGTTGATAATCCTTTGCCGATCGCTCTTTATTATCCATATGGTGAGACTGTCCTTTATATTCCTGATCAGCCGTACACCCTGTTATTATTAATAGAAGGATAATCATAAGATGATACTTCATCTGCAACCAAGCTCCCTCCGTAAGTCATCTTTATTCTATCATATTTGACTTGAAAAGTTTGTCAAATATGAAAAGAATATGATGAAACCACTCACTTCTTCAGGTCATATTTTGCCCGAAGACTTTCTGGAGCCATTTTGATCATTTGTTGCAAAATTAAACCTACAATCATTACATCATCCAAAACACCAAATACTAATAAGTAGTCAGGAATTAGATCAAACGGGAAAACGATATAACCCACCATTAACAACACACTTGCCAACTTAACGAGCAACGATACTTCTTTTGACAGAAAGAACTCTTTTAAAAACGGCAATGATTTACGAAATTTAACTAAAAATTTTAGTCTGCTAAAAAACCGCATGATATACACCCTTTTCTTAATAGAAATCCTTATTATTATACCCTTCATGTACGAGCGGGAAAAATGAAAGCTCAGCTGCGTATTCTATCTCTTCTTCTTGCATGCAACTCTATCTAACGGGCTAATAATACATTCTATCGGACACTTCTCTGTTCAGAGGGCTCACTTTTGTACGATTGACTCCTTCTATTGGGCATTTTACTATTATGGAAGCATTCTTCTGTTCAGTTAGTTATTTTCCTTTTCTTCTCATCTATCACCCTTATATTTTATTTTCGCCATAGATGCCTCATTTTTGGAGGGATGACGATAATTTTTTAAAAAATGCACGAAATCAATTTAAAAAAACCAGTGAGCGCTTGCTCACTGGTCTCATTATAATTACTTTTTCTTAGCTGCTTTTTCACGTTCGTTTTTGTTAAGGATTTTCTTGCGAAGTCTTACGGTTTCTGGTGTCACTTCACAATACTCGTCATCATTTAAATATTGGATAGCTTCTTCTAGTGACATATTACGTGTTTTACGGATTGTTGCAGTTTGATCTTTTGTTGCAGAACGCACGTTAGTTAAGTGCTTTTCTTTCGTAATGTTAACCGTTAAGTCGTTCTCACGGTTGTGTTCGCCAACGATCATTCCTGCGTAAACATCTGTACCTGGCTCAACAAAAATCACCCCACGGTCTTCTAAGTTCATAATACCGTATGTTGATGCTTTACCATTTTCTAAGGCAACAAGTACACCTTCACGACGTCCGCCTACTTGACCTTTTACAAACGGGGCATATTCATCGAACGTATGGTTAATAATGCCGTAACCGCGAGTTTGTGTCATGAATTCTGTAGCATAACCAATTAAACCACGAGATGGTACTTTGAATTCCATACGTACTTGACCAGTACCATGGTTCTGCATATCCAACATTTCACCTTTCCGTGCACCTAACGACTCCATAACAGCACCTGTATAATCTTCTGGCACGTCAATCTGTACACGTTCTACTGGTTCACATTTAACACCATCTATTTCTCTAATAATAACTTGTGGCTTAGAAAGTTGAAGTTCGTAGCCTTCCCGTCTCATGTTTTCTACCAGAATCGACAAGTGTAATTCACCACGTCCCGATACGATCCAGGCATCTGGAGAATCTGTTGGGTCAACACGTAAACTAACATCTGTTTCTAACTGCGATAATAAACGTTCTTCAATTTTACGAGAGGTTATGTGTTTACCTTCCCGACCAGCGAACGGACTGTTATTGACAACAAAAGTCATCTGTAATGTCGGCTCATCAATACGTAAGATCGGAAGTGCTTCCTGGTGATCGTTAGGACAAACTGTTTCACCTACGTTAATGTCCTCCATACCTGCAAGAGCGATAATGTCGCCTGCTTTTGCTTCTTCAATTTCAATACGCTTTAAGCCGATAAAACCGAATAATTTAGATACTCGGAAGTTTTTCACAGAACCGTCTGTTTTCATAAGTGCTACTTGTTGGCCAACTTTGATCGTACCACGGAAAACTCGTCCCACTCCAATACGACCTAAATAATCATTATAATCAAGCATTGTAACTTGGAATTGTAATGGTTCCTCACCATTATCAACAGGCGCAGGGATCTTTTCCAAAATCGTTCCAAAAATTGGCTCCATTGTTTCCTGTTGTTCTTCGTCAGGAAAACTTGATGTTCCGTTTAATGCTGATGCAAATACAACCGGAAACTCCAATTGATCATCGTCAGCGCCTAACTCGATAAATAAATCCAGTACTTCATCTACAACTTCGTCTGGTCTCGCGTTAGGACGGTCAATTTTGTTTAACACGACAACTGGTTGCAGTCTCTGTTCTAATGCTTTCTTTAATACGAAACGAGTCTGTGGCATACATCCTTCATAAGCATCTACCACAAGTAATACCCCGTCTACCATTTTCATGATACGCTCTACTTCGCCTCCGAAGTCAGCATGTCCTGGTGTATCTAATATATTTATACGCGTATCTTTATAATTAATCGCTGTGTTTTTGGCTAAAATCGTAATACCGCGTTCTTTCTCAATATCATTGGAATCCATTGCACGTTCTTCCACTTGTTCGTTCTCACGAAATGTACCAGAATAACGAAGTAACTGGTCTACTAATGTCGTTTTACCGTGGTCTACGTGTGCAATAATCGCAATATTGCGTAGTTCTTCTCTCAATTGCGTCATTTCATTCTCTCCTCTTATAGATGCATTGATCGTTTAACAACTTATCTAGTATATCATAATAGTCAGTAATTGGTAGCCTTAATCATCATTTTTTTCAAAATCTATAAAAACGATGGTAAAGCGTGCTCCACCTTTAGGGGCATTTTCGGCTTTAATAGATCCGCCAGAGCGTTCGACAATCGCACGGGCAATCGCTAAACCTAGTCCTGTTTCACCACTTTTCCCTTTGACAAAACGGTGAAATAGTTTGGAAAGAAGCGCTTCATCAATACCCTTGCCATCATCGGTTACCTGGATGAACAGCCGCTTATCTTTCACATAGGCCGAAATCGTCACTTTTTCCTTAGCATGGCGAATCGCATTGGCCACAATATTCATGACCGCTTGCAGCATTTTTTCTTCATCTACAAATAGTTGTGCCTTCTCCAGACCTTTATCATCAATCTCAATACCTTTATCATTTGCAATCGGTACAGCTCTATCCATTACTTTTCTCATAAAGGACTGGATCGCCACTGTTTCCGGATGATATATATCTGTCTCACTATCTAATTTCGCCAGCAAGATAATTTCATTAATAATTTTCTTGAGACGATGAATTTCATCTACCATTACTTGCAGCCCGCGATCTGCTTCCTCTCCTTCAAAAATACCATCTCGAATTCCTTCTGCATAGCCCTGAATTGCCATAAGTGGTGTTTTCAACTCATGACTGGCATTTTGGAAGAAATGATGCTGAGACTGAATAAAGCTATTTAGCTCATTGGCCATCTCCGTTACACTTTGCTCTACCTCCTTAATTTCACCAGTCGCCTTAATTTCTTCAATTTGATCGAATTGCCGTTTTTCGATTTTTTTCATTTGGTGCCGCAATTTGGTTAAAGGGGTTACCAGTCGTCTTGTTAAATAATGACTAAGTAAAACAGCAACTGCGATACCAATAAGAAAAATTAACACTAACCTGTTTACAAGGCTATTCCGGACTTCCTGAAGATCATCTAATGGAGTTAGCAGAACTAATTGCTGAGTCGCTTCTGGTGAGTAAAAAGGGATGATCGACACAACAAAGTTTTCTCCACCCGCTTGCCATAATGGTTGATCCTGGTCCTCGAGATTATATTCGTCGACCCATCCTTTAATGGTATCAATATCTGGAATCGACGTAAAAATAATACTATCTGAACCTTGATCATAGGCAAACACCTGCAAGTTATACTCATCAAGTAATTGAGTAAGTTGTTGTACGTTTGAAGAATTGTTCAAATCTTGATACAAAACAAAATTCACGATAAGTTCTCCTTTATCCTCTAACTGTCTCTGCTCATCTTTGATCAGCATCTGCAACATCTGAGAGTAAATCGTAACCCCGGATATCGCCATAACGACAACTAGTAAGGTTGTAAAGGCAATCGTCAACTGTGATTGTAATTTCATTGGGCATCCTCTTCATAATGCAGACGGTAGCCATATCCCCATACCGTTTCTACCGGTAAATCCTCCATTTTTTTGCGCAATCGTTTCACTAGGTCATCCACCGCTCGATCACTGCCAAAGTAATCCTCACCCCATACCTGAGTCAGTAATTCTTCACGAGAAAAGGCCCGATTCGGTTTTCTCGCAAAAATCTCTAATATATCAAATTCCTTTGACGTTACATCCACTTCTTGTCGTTTCCAATATACTTGCCTTGCTGCCTGATCAATTTCCAAATCAGCAATTTTAATGACAGCATTCTCGGTCTCACTGGTAATCGGCTGGGCAACTGCTCGTTTAAAAAGCCGTTTGACCCGTGCCACAAGTTCGCGAGGACTAAAAGGTTTCGTTAAATAGTCATCACTACCTAATTCCAAGCCTAAAATTTTATCTACTTCTTCATCCTTAGCCGAAATGATAATAATCGGAATTTCGCTCATTTGTCTTATTTTTTTACACAATTCATAACCATCCATACCAGGCAGCATAATATCCAATATCCACATATCGGGTTGATGCTCTGCAGCCTTATCCCAAGCATCCTCCGCATTTTCCATTAACGTAACTTGAAATCCTTCTTTTGATAAATATGCTTTTACAATATCTCTAATATTCGGATCATCTTCTACAATAAAAATTTCCTGATTCATCAGATTTCCACCTTTCTCGGCAACTCGCAATCATCATAAGCTTATTTTCTCACAATTACAACTAAAAATGAAATGTAGATGTTTACGATATTTTTACTGTGGTAAAAGTATTTATAGGGCATTCCGACTGATTATTTACACAAATATTCTACATTTATCACATTTTTATGCCATAAGTCTTATGTACAATAAAATTATCAAATCATTAAACCAAACCAAGAAAGGTGTGAATAGATATGAGTCAAGATTTCAATCCATTCGATCAAGAAGAAAAAGAACAAGCTCCGCAAGTAAAGGAAAAGCATGAAAAAAAGAAAAAAGATGCCAGTTTAAGCAAGATGCTTTTTAGTGGGGTAGCAGGTGGACTTATTGTGGCACTATTTAGTGGCGGTATTTTTATTTCGATACTAGACGATCAGGAAAGTAATTCAACGGATGTAGCTTCTAATTCTACGGAGCAAACCGAATCATCTTCATCTGATCAAGAAAGCGTTCCAACCACTAACATAGCAAATGAGGAAGATGAAGCAACAACGACGAACAACGCCATTCAGCAAGTATCCGATGCAGTGGTTGGTGTATCCAACATCCAGCAAGTGAATCTCTGGGAAGAATCAAATGCATCAGGAACTGGATCAGGAGTTATTTATAAGAAAGAAGGCGACTCCGCGTATGTTGTAACGAATAACCACGTTGTGGAAGGCGCACAGGAAGTACAAATCACACTAACTAACGGTGAACAAGTAAAAGCTGAAATTCTAGGAACAGATCAACTCACCGATCTTGCTGTATTAAAAATCCCTGGAGACCAAGTAGAAACTGTCGCAACACTAGGCTCTTCTTCTGATGTTGGAGTTGGTCAGACAGCAATCGCAATTGGTAACCCTCTAGGTCAGGACTTTGCAGGATCTGTAACGAAAGGTATCATTAGTGGGGTTGAACGTTCTGTGGATGTGGACCTCAACGGCGACAACCAGCCAGATTGGACGACAGAAGTCCTTCAAACAGATGCAGCGATTAACCCAGGTAACAGTGGTGGTGCATTAATTAACAGTAAAGGGGAAGTCATTGGTATTAATTCGATGAAAATTGCCCTTGAGTCAGTAGAGGGAATTGGCTTCGCTATCCCTATTGATGATGCAAAACCAGTAATTGAACAACTTGAAACAGATGGTGAAGTAGTTCGCCCATTTGTAGGTATTAGTGCCGTTGACCTTTCTACTGTGCCGGAACAACATCGTCAACAAACACTTAACTTAAGTGATGATGTTCAAAATGGTTTAGTTGTAGCACAGGTACAATCAGGTTCACCAGCTGCGAACGCAGGCTTACAACAGTATGATGTTGTTACAGCGATCAATGATAAACAATTGGAGTCCATGCTTGATCTGAAAACGTATCTGTACAATGAAACAGAAATTGGCGAAGAAGTGACGGTTACATTCTATCGCGATGGCGAAAAACAGACCGTCAACTTAACACTAAGCGAACAAGGTAATTTATAGAAGAAACACATCCGGTGGCAAAAAAGTATAGTAGTAAAGTGGAAAGCTGAACATGGCATAATTGTTATGTTCGGCTTTTTTTATGCTATGAATATATAATGCGAAGTAAGTCGAACCAACTTTCTCCCTTTGATGTGTGTTAGGCAATCGCTACAGGGGAATATACCGTATCCTGTGGGGGCGGCGATTTGCTTACTCGGAAAGAAGGCTCATCAGTCAGAATGAGTTGTCATTAATTAGCAGTTTTCTCCCCCTTAAAAACACTTACTCCTGTTCATCACTCATCGTCCGTGGAATTATACTTTGAAACAGTAATAGAAATATATGAAGCAATAAAAACCAGCTCAATCTCTATTTCAAGAAATGAGACTGATCTGGTTATTTACATGATACTATTTTTCAAGCTGAGACCGCACTTGTCTCATCTACTTCTATCTTTCGTTCTTTATTTCTTCTTGCTTTTTTAAAGAATAAATACGTCAGTCCAATCGTCAGCACTATTCCAACGATAAAGGATAGATTTAAATCTAAATTAAATCCGATCTTGGCATTTAATATATAAACAAATACCATATAGGACATAAAAACCGCCGGTACTAAAGAGACCACATAATTTTTGCCCTTGATATATAAATACATTGTCGCTATCCATAACGCAATAACTGCTGTAGATTGGTTAGCCCAGGAAAAATATCTCCATAAAATATTAAAGTCAATGTTCGTTAATGCATAGCCAATTGCAAAGAGCGGAATTGCAATCATTAAGCGTTTCATTACACTTTTTTGTCCGATCTTTAAATAATCAGCAATAATTGTTCTCGCAGCACGGAATGCCGTATCTCCTGATGTAATCGGAAGAACAATAACTCCGATAACCGCCACCGTACCTGCAAAAGCACCTAATAAGGTAACAGAAACTTCATTTACTGCCGAAGATGCTGTACCTGTTGCAATCACTTCACTTAGAGTTTGGCCATCAAACAAACTCATTGCCGCCGCTGCCCAAATCATGGCAATGATACCTTCTGCAATCATCATACCGTAGAAAATATAACGCCCTTGTGATTCTTTTTGTGTAGTTCTTGAAATGATTGGTGATTGTGTCGCATGGAAACCAGATAATGCCCCACAAGTGATCGTAAAGAACAATAATGGGAAAATTGGTGCGTTTTCAGGGTGTAAATTCTGCAACGACATTTCTGGAATCGTGTAATCAGAAAACACTAACGAAACACCAATTGATATTGTTCCAAGTAGAAGAATAGCTCCTAATACCGGATAAATACGTCCTATGATTTTATCAATCGGTAAGATAGTAGACAGGAAGTAATACAAGAAAATACTACCTAATATAACACCGAAAGCAACTTTCCCATCAAGCAATAAATCTATTAACGATGCCGGTGTAGTGATAAACACTGTCCCGACAAGAACTAGCAATAATAGCGAGAATGCGTTTACAACGTGACGCGATGCTGACCCTAGAAATTCCCCTGCCAATTGGGGAATATGTGCACCATTGTGACGAATCGAAATCATGCCAGTAAGGTAATCATGCACAGCCCCTGCAAAAATAGAACCGATAACTATCCACAAAAATGCAACAGGTCCATATAACGCTCCCATGATAGGTCCAAATATTGGGCCCGTACCTGCAATGTTAAGCAGTTGAATCATCGCATTTTTTTGTTTATGCATTGGTACATAGTCTACCCCATCATTCACACTGTTCGCTGGTGTATCTCGTTTATCTGTTGGATCAAATATCTTCTCTATGAACTTACCATATGTGAAATATCCAATAATTAATAATGCAATAGCAATAAAGAAAGTAACCATTTTGTGTATCCCTCCCAATATGAAATCGCTACCATGACAATTATAACTTATTAAAATTAATCTACAATAGCATTTTGAACTTTTAATTATAACAATTAATGGAAAAAATGAACTTTCTTTAACCATGGTCCTATGAGATTATACACAGTACGTGAAAAAAGGAAGGGCTAGGCCGCGATCTCTATCTAAATTATAAATAAACTACTTATAATGCGTATTATAAGCACCCTTACTTTACTATTTTCAATTTAGGATACGATTAGTACTTTTAAAAAACCCTAGACTTTCATAATCTAGGGGCCCTTTATTCAGCGTGGTCGATGCAAAATCTTGTTGCGGGCATGGCCAGTAATCGGTCTTCATTGATTTCTTTGCCACATTTTTCACACAAATGATACGTTCCTTCTTCTATTTTTACTAATGCATGGTCAATTTCATTTAATTCTGATCCCTGATGTTCGTTTAATGCTTGATCTTTTTCTCTTTCATACAGCTCTGTTCCCATATCCCCTGGGTGATTATCAAAAGTAGTTAACTCTCCTACTTCTTCCTCCAATGTCTGATCTTGATCATCAAAATCAACTCCACCTTCATTCAATTCCGCTCTTCTATCCTCTAATATCGCTTGGCATTTATCTATTACTGCTTGATCCATAATCAGCCTCCTTATAGTCCTTCTATTCCCACAATTGATTTTTTGAAAACTATCATTAGTATGCACGTCGATTTTTTTGTTACTATTAAAGAAAGATAATAGATAAAGGAGAATCGTGATGACAACAATCGGCTTTATTGGTACTGGTGTTATGGGGAAAAGCATGGCAACTCATTTACTCGAAGCAGATTTCGATCTTCACATATTTACGAGAACACAAGAAAAAGCACAATCCTTATTAGATCAAGGGGCTGTCTGGGAAGATACAGTCTCTTCGCTCGCACAAAAAGCAGACATTATCATAACTATGGTCAGCTATCCAAAAGATGTAGAATCTATCTACTTAAAAGCAAATGGGATCATTGCCAACGCGAAGCCTGGTACTTACTTAATCGACATGACAACCTCTGATCCATTACTGGCAGAACAAATCGACAAAAAAGCAAAAGAAAAAGGATTGCACAGCCTGGATGCTCCTGTGTCTGGAGGAGATGTCGGTGCAAAAAATGCAAAACTCACCATAATGGTTGGCGGAGATAAAGCAGACTTTGAGGAAATACTACCCGTTTTCGAAAAAATGGGAGAAAACATTGTTTTACAAGGGCCAGCTGGTGCTGGTCAGCATACAAAAATGGCCAATCAGATTACGATCGCATCGAATATGATTGGCGTTTCTGAAGCAATCATGTATGCCAAAAAAGCAGGACTTGATCCAGTTCGCGTATTAAAAAGTATCTTAACAGGAGCAGCTGGCAGTTGGTCACTCACCAATTTAGCACCAAGAATGATTAAAGGCGACAGTGATCCGGGATTTTATATTAAACATTTCATTAAAGATATGACCATTGCTTTAAAGAACGCGCAGGAGATGGAATTAAAAACCCCAGGGCTTTCACTATCACTTGAGTTATACCAGGAACTAGCTGATAAAGGATTGGAAGACCGTGGAACACAAGCGCTTATCAAGTGGTTTGAAGGAGATATTTAAATATGAAACACCTGCACATCTGCAGGTGTTTTATTCTATTTCAATATTATGCTTGTCCACCCCAAGTTTATGAATAATACCTTCCTTCAATTGCTCGATCGTGTGGTATTGATATTCAAAAAATAAGTCCTCGATCTGAATCTGATTTCCTTCCTTATCAAAGCCCGTAATTTCATTTATTTGAAACACATGGTCATCATAAGCATTATCTCGGTTACGAAATTCGAATATGGACAGCTTTACTTTTTCTATATCACTCACTTCTTATCCCCCCCTTGCTTTCCTGATATCAACAGTCTAAAGTCTTTATTAGTGTTACAATATATCCTTCTGTTATTCACGGTCTTCATATTATCAGTAAATATTTAAAGAATGTTGTTTACACTATAAAAACATGGTAAGATATTGTCTTGCAAGATTATAAAGTACAAAACCAACCTAAAAACATTTATATCTTGCAAATATCCTTCGACGGAAAATAGCATACAATAGTATACATTTTTTAGAAATTGAGGAATATCATACTTTTAACAAACTTCTTTTTAAATAAAGGAACTATAGTAATAAACATTTCGTGATCTTTGTGTGATCAATGTGAGCAAAAAAACACCTAATAATAGGTGCTTTTTGTTAATCATATGCTCCATTTCTAATCAAATTCAATCTCCTTTTTAAATAATTTTAACTGACTATTACTATTTAATTCCTCTACTTCATCTTCAAAACAAACCAAATTCTGGTCATTTTTTCTGCCTAGTATGTATAGCTCTTTGTCCTACATCTTCACCATAGTATGTTTTAATCTTAACACGCTGTTTCTTATGACTAAAAATCATGTATCCTCTCCTCCCAATATCTTCATTGCTTTTTTCGACAATATTAGTGTATATCAAGCAACATATTACAACAAAGATAAGAATAAATACTAAAGCAATAACTGTGCACCAGAAATTCCCGCTTTTATACAAGTAGGGTTCAGTTTTAAAATATCGATCAGAGCTAAATTCTTTTTATAGCGATATTTTATATTTTTCAATTAATTTAAAAGATAGTTCTTCGATAATAGAGTAAGATATCATACAAACTTAAAAACGTTAATGTTATTAATAATAGTTTATTTTAAATATAGATTCAGTAAAAATGGATCTAAAGCAAAAAAAATTTGAAAACTCCGCATATAAACAGGCAATTGTTTTATGTATACATAGCATAATTATTGTATTAAAAATGGAAAGGAGTTCGATATTATGTCCCAGTCAAATATTCCAAATATTACACCAGATATAACCCTTACTCGTGATGATGCAATAAATTTATTGTTATCCTCAATTGCTATGGAAGAATTAGGTCTTAGTCATATTCTCAATGCAGAAGGAGAAAAGTTACAGTATGTACTAGGAACTTTACCAGGACTCACAACAGCGGCGAGCATCAGTGATTTGTTAGCAATGAATGAAAGTGTGCGCAATACCATCGGAGCACTTACTAAAAAAGAATACTTATTAGAGAATAAGTTGGAAACAATTATATCTACTCCTATCTATGTTGGAACAACCGGGCCTACAGGAGCTACGGGACCAGCAGGACCAACCGGACCAGCGGGGGCTACAGGAGCTACGGGGCCAGCAGGACCAATCGGGCCAACGGGGGCTACAGGAGCTACGGGACCAGCAGGACCAATCGGGCCAACGGGGGCTACAGGAGCTACGGGACCAGCAGGACCAACCGGACCAGCGGGGGCTACAGGAGCTACGGGACCAGCAGGACCAACCGGACCAGCGGGGGCTACAGGAGCTACGGGGCCAGCAGGACCAATCGGACCAGCGGGGGCTACAGGAGCTACGGGACCAGCAGGACCAATCGGGCCAACGGGGGCTACAGGAGCTACGGGACCAGCAGGACCAATCGGGCCAATCGGGCCAACAGGGGCTACAGGAGCTACGGGACCAGCAGGTGGATTATCCCAATACGCATATACTTACAATCTCGGTGCGCAGGTTGTGCCTATAGAGGCTGATGTCATTTTTGATTCAAATGGAATATTTACATCTGGAATTACGCATGCACCTGGAACCTCACAAATTTTAGTTACCACTCCAGGAGACTACGAGATTACTTTCTCCGTATCAGGTGTAGAACCAAACCAATTCTCACTATTTTTAAATGGGGCACCTGTTGCAGGAACCGTCTATGGTTCAGGAGCCGGAACTCAGCAAAACAACGGCCAGGCTATAATCGCCATATCAGCTGGAGATGTAGTGACTCTTCGAAATCATAGCTCTTCAGCAGCAGTTACCCTTCAGACTTTAGCTGGAGGCACACAAACAAACGTAAACGCTTCTATTGTCATGAAAAAATTGAATGGATAAGGAAGCCTCATAAAATTTTTAGAAAAAGATAAAATAAGACATCATTTAATATAAAGAGATGCAAAGGGCTGACCCCGCAACAGCACTACTAGTTCTATATGAGCAACAGGACCAATGGACCACTTATCACAGCAAATAATGCAAAAGCAGTTATAGAATTAACCACAACAATATATGCTGGAGGTTCTGTTGCAATTTGGTCAAATGTAATAAATCCTAATCAGAGCTATTATGCCAATTATGATTCTGCAACAAACAGGGGTGTTTTTGAAACTTGAATTATAAAATTGGAGAGGTCAAGTGAAGCCGCAAATTTTAGTGGGTCCATGATCATCAGAAGTATAACATTAAGTTGGACTTATGATAGTTCATAAAAAGCAGTGGTGGTTGTAAATTAAAACAGATATCTCTGAGTATTGTATTATACATTCGGTACGTTCTTGTGGATTAGTTGCATCAATAGGGACATATATTGCTCCAATATTTACAATCGCTAACTGGCTACAATTAAATCTTTCGAACGATTAAGTGATATACCTACCCTATCTTATTTTTTTATGCCGTTCATAATTAAGTAATTAGAAAGTAGATTGCTAGATTTCTTAAAAATGCCCTTACCAATGTAAAATTATGATTGGTAAGGACTCAACACGTAGCAAGGAGGACAACTCCCTGCTACACTATTATAACATAACTCTCTAAAGGAAAAATACACCAATAAACTGTGATGGGATCGAAAGGTATGATCGAAGTTTCATTCTTACATATTGGTGTTTCGGTTTAATAATAAAATAATTTAATATAAGACCGTAGATATTTTGTATCAATTATTACTTTTCCGTAATTCGTCTAGCTGATTTAATAGATTATCTAACTCTTGTGAAATTTTAACTAATTCGTTGTACGAAATTGAGTTTATATATAATTCATACATTTTTAATCTGACTTCTTCTATTTTTTCCTCTAAACAATCTACAGAAGGCAAATACAAACTCCTCTCATTTAAATATTTTCCTTGGAAGGAATTGAAAAATATGAACAAAGCTCTAGTTGTATGATTGTTTTTATTGTGCTCCTGTTTGTTTTAAGAGCATAACTTTCTATATAATAACTAAATAAAACTAAAATGTCGAACATTGGAAAAAAATGACGTTTTATACTTATGCGGATTTCATCTAAATCCCTGTTGACTAATAAAATAGAGATATGAATAAATGAGGATAGATTAAATGAGAATCCTTTTCAATCCTGTTTTTTTACATATATATATCATCTATATACTAGAGAAACTATAAACAAATAATTTATCAAGATTATCGGAGGATTATATGGCACTGGATCTGACAACGCTTGAGCTTGTGGTTGGAATCTTTAATTTTATGGGACTTCTATTAATGATTGTTCTGTTGAGAGTTAATCCTATGATAGAAGATCCTGCTTTCTGGACGTGGTCAGTTAGTTAGTTTGCGAGCTTTATTAGTATATATCTCTTCGATGGAAGTTTTATAATTTTCTTTAACAATTGTGGTACATTGTTCGGCGCAATTCTATTAACGGAAGAAATTCTTAGATTTTGTTATTTTGGCAATGCTAGAAAAAGACGAAAATTCATAATAGCGTTACTTCTATTATCTGTTATCATGCCATATAAAAATCAGCCAAACCCCACCGCAAGATATCTTTACCGTGATTTTATTATTGTATTAGTTGCTGTTATTTCAATAGTGGCTATGCTTTATAAAACAACAAGAGTTCCATTTTGGGTTCATTTATACATTGTTGTTTCTCTCATTTTGATCCTCCAGTTTTTTCTTATAGGTGGTATTTAGCAGTCAAATCAAGCATCATCTAATTGGACCGACACAGCATTTACTCCAAGCTTTTTTAGTTCTATTTACTGTTCCAATTTACATTGGATGGCCTTTAAGATTAGGACTTGCTTTATCATATCAAATGAGGCAGAAATTGAAATCCGCAATGGAAGCAAAATGGTTACAAGCACAGATACAACCTCATTTTATTTTTTAATACTTTACATTCCATCAATGCACTAAGCATTGTAGACGTTGAAAAAATGCGTCGATTAGTAGATGAATTTAGTGAATTTCTAAGGAGTAAATTTGACTCTGGTTCCTTTAATAAATGGTCGCCTTTTGAGTCCTTAGAAGCATGTTACATTTTTTGGTTTAGCAGAATCATGGGCATAGCTCATAGCACTACTTAAATGTGTTAACGCTCTTTCACATTCAGTAATACATTCTTGTAGTTGATTTTGGTCCACGTAATTCGCCTCCTTTTAGTAAAATCATTAATATTATGCGTTTGTTATAAGAATTTATCTGCCCAAATTTGTGAAAAGAAGGCGTATGTCTATCCATATAGACACTTTCTTCATAGATTGTTAGGGCTAACGAAAACTTTTGACGAGGAGTGTAATCAATGGGCAAAAAAGTCAGAAATATTGAAGATAGTAATGAAGCTGTCTTAGAAAATAGAAGTGCATGCGTCTGTGATGTTGTACGTGCAATTGATGAAGCACAAGATAACATTACAGAGATTGAATGTGATACTAGTTGTGCTCGATCAATTCAGGATTTGGTGTCTCCTGTGCGTGGAAATGGCTTAGACACAGTACCTTTCATCTTATATAATAAAAAAGGAAAACCCTTTAAAGGATTCGGATCTGAAGTAAGCAGAGGTCAGTTCGAATGCTATAGCAGTTTTATTTTTCGAGTAAATACATAGCTGATGATGAATGCTGTGCAAATTTAGAGCTGTTAATATTTGACAACGATGACAGAGCTTGTGGTGATCCATGTGAACAGTTGGACAACGAACTAATGGGAGATTTAGTACGTTCCGGCATCTGTATTACTGTGGATTTAAATTGCTTCTGTGCTATAACTTGCTTACCAGCTGTTTCTTTATTTTAATAATCTGTTCTAACCCATTTTAGAAGTTTACGCCCAGGTTTTCCACACCTGGGCAATAATTTATTGTTAATATAGTATAAAAAAGCGTATCACTTAATCAAATAGCTGTCCGAATGTTACAGGACATGGTACACCAACCGCTTTTATACCTGCAGCATGTTGGAATGCTTTAACAACTTCTCCTGTTAACTCTCCGAATACAGCCCAGCATTAAATTGTTTATTCAATTCAATTTGATATGCCTTGATTAGTGCTTTTAGTGTTCCAGGGCCGAATTTATTATCAACATCTATGCTAAAGCCATATCGATCATTCATCATCTTCTGTATGAGAGCTATGGTCCCTGCCAAATTATCGTCTGCCTCTGTATTGTTACTAGAGTTATTTTCTTTACCTAAATTAATTTAATTACTTGGCCTGATTTCCTTTTTTTTGGGATCTACACCATGTTTTCTATTTTGCAGTTCATCTACATTTATACCGTCCATATTATTAGCAATGCCCCAAAATGTATCTCCTTCTTGAATTGTATAAGTACCTGGAGTACTTATAGGCTTTGTTTCATCCAAGAATTTTAATGCTTCTCGATAATTATAAACACAACACGCTTTCCAACTGTAACTGGCATTTGATGATGCAATTTATCATATTTACCGATATTATCTTTGACCAGCGCTTCCTGCAGTTCATCGATACTTGCTTTAGTTGCAATGGTTAGATCTTCTTTTCGGTAATCTCCTGTCACGCAAATTCCAAGACTAAAGTTATTAGAATTCCGACATGGTATTCTTGCTTGTAACATTGCAATACACAATTCTGGCACGTGGTCTATTAGCTGTCCCAATGATGTTTTTTGCTTCAATAACAAAAGCATAGCCACAACCTGGCCAACCTAAACTGATAGCAAAAACACCTTCAATTACAAAAACATATTATAGCGAGACAAAAAGAATTGATGTTTTTACATTGGTACTTCCAAAAACGAGGGGATCTATCCTCATTTATATAGATGACTTTGTAACTGAGACACTTCGTGAGCACAAATCATGGCAAAATGAATTTATTATGAAAAATAGGAAATTCTATAGTGATTACGATTTTGCGTTTATTAATACGAATAAGTATCCAGGCTATCCAATGCATCCACATTATATTTATGATCACATGAAAAAGATATTAAAAAAGATGGAACACTCTAATAAATTGGCTCCTCACTCTTTAAGACATACACATGCTTCGCTTTGTATTGAAGCTGGTATTGCATTAAGAGATATAGCTGAAAGATTGGGGCATAATGATCATTAAACAAAATTTATACTCATACAACGAAAGGACAAAAGAAAAAAACATCCGCACAATTCAGTGCATTTATGCAAAACATTCGCAGGCAAATTAGTTTATAAACAAATGTGAGCATTAACGAAATTTATTAAATTACTCTGTTATTGTTAATACTGTGAAAACGTGATAAAATAAGTTCTTGCAAGATTATAAAGTACAAAACCAACCTAAAAACATTTATATCTTGCAAATATGAATTGATAGGTGGTAAAAAAAATGGAGAATAATGAAAAGTATCAAGTATTACTGTATTATCAATATGTAGACATCGAAGATCCTGAAGGCTATGCGCAAGAACACTTGACGTTCTGTAGAGACATAGGATTAAAAGGTCGTATCCTTGTAGCACACGAAGGCATCAATGGTACGGTTTCGGGAACTGTGGAACAAACGAATAAGTACATGGAAGCGATGCATGCGGATGCTCGTTTTGCTGATATGCCATTTAAGGTAGATGAAGCAGATGGTCATGCATTTAAGAAGATGCACGTTCGTCCAAGGCCTGAATTAGTTACTTTGCGTCTAGAGGATGATATTGACCCTCGTAAAACGACAGGACAATATTTAAATCCACAGGAATTTTATGAAGCAATGCAAGACGAAGACACTATTATCTTGGATGCTCGTAATGATTATGAATATGATCTTGGTCATTTCCGCGGAGCAATTCGACCAGATATTGAAACATTCCGTGAACTTCCGCAATGGGTGGAAGAAAATAAAGATAAATTAGAAGGAAAGAAAGTATTAACGTATTGCACAGGTGGTATTCGCTGTGAGAAGTTCTCTGGCTGGTTGGTCGAACAAGGTTTCGAAGATGTAGGACAACTTCACGGTGGTATCGCAACATACGGTAAAGATCCAGAAGTACAAGGTGATCTATGGGATGGACAATTATACGTATTTGATGAGCGTATTTCTGTTCCTGTTAACCATAAAGAACATGTTGTGGTTGGAAAAGACTACTTTGACGGTACGCCTTGTGAACGTTATGTGAATTGTGCAAACCCTGAATGTAACAGGCAAATTCTCGCTTCTGAAGAGAATGAGCATAAATATATGCGCGGCTGTACACACGAATGTCGTGTCCACCCTCGCAGTCTTTATATTGCCGAGAACAATCTTTCTGATGAAGAGATCCAGGCTCGATTGGCTCGCATCGAAAAAGAAGACGGCGTAACACAATTATAAGCAATGCACGAGGATAAGCCTCGTGCATTTTTATTTTGGAAATTTCATCGATATAATTTTGCTGGTAAATGGGTTAAGGACTGACCTGTTGCTGATTCTACAAGGTTTTCCTCCAATTCGAACGGTAAGGCTTCAATCTTAGAGAATGCTTTGACAAATGTTGTTAAAGTAAGGTTGGATTCTAATCTTGCAAGTGGTGCCCCCATGCAAAAATGCGGGCCTTTTCCGAAAGTAACATGTTTTTTGTTGGATGGACGGTGAATATTAAGGTTATAAGGATCTTCAAACACTTCTTCGTCTAGGTTGGCAGCACTCATCCATGCTACAATTAAGTCACCTTCTTTTAAATCCACACCTAAAAGTTGATTATCTTTCTTCACCGTTCTGTCTCGCTTAGACGAATGGAAGCGATATCTCAACATTTCCTCGGTTACTTTTGGAGCTAATGATGGATCCTCTCTTAATTCCTGATAAAGGGATGGATCATCATACAATAAGGAATAAAACGTATTGGCAAGTAAATGTGCCGTCGTTTCTACTCCTGCACCTAACAGTAACATCGTTGTTCGGACGATTTCATCATCTGTAAAGCTTTCACCATCTACTTCTGCTCGTACTAAATCAGAGATAATATCGTCAGAAAGATTTTGTCTCTTCTCCACAATAATAGGGAACAAATACTGGTAGTATTCCATAGCAGCTTGCTGTTTTTCTTGTTCGATTTGTTCCGCATTTTCCGATCTAATCGGCTTAAATAATGTATCTACCCACTCTTTGAATTGATCTCTATCTGTGATAGGAATGTCGAATAAATCAGTAATTACAATGCTCGGTATGGGACCAGCAAAATCCTGAACCAAATCCACTTCCTCTTTTTCTTTCAGTTCTTCCACTAATTCTTCAATTATCTCTTGAATTCTCGGCTCCCAATTTTTTAAGCTTCTTGGAGTGAAAGCTGCTTGCAGCAAGGACCTTCTCTTTCGATGTTTTGGCGGATCAGCGAAATTAAGGTTAGTTTTATCAGGGACTTCCCCTTCTTCACTTTTGGAACCCACCTGTATCGTCGTACGAGCTCCTTCACTTGAGAAATACTCATAATTAGTCAACACTTCAGTCACATCTTCGTGTTTAAAAACATTCCACGTATCTGTTGTTTCATCATAAAAAATAGGAGACTCCTCGAGTTTTTGTTTATACCAGTCGATTGGAAAAAACTCTTCGGATCTCGTCTGGAAATTTGTTATCTTATCGAGCTGTGTAACGTTTTTCGCCATTTTGGTACTTACTCCCTTCCTTTTTTAATCGTTTTTGTTAATCGTTTAATGGATGTCCTTGTAGCACGATCGAACTTGTAGGGCATTCCTCTGCGGCTTCTCTCAAATCCTCTTCCTGATCTTCAGGTATCGGCGTTACACCTTGATTATCATCCAGTTTAATGTAGGCAAGTCCTTCTTCATCCAAGTCGAAAATGTCTGGTGCAATTCCTTCACAGTTACCACATCCAATGCATGTATCTACATCGACCTTTGCATATAATGCCAAAATGGCACCCCCAATCATTTCTTTTATGACTAAATCGTTCTATAATAGAACGCAATAGTCATTTTCATCTTAACACGTCAATATTGAATGGGCATCAGACTTGAGGAGCAATTTCATTGGAAGGAATAGCAGAAAAGGACTAGGGGAAAAAGCACCAATAACTAATTACATATAAAGCTACCTATAATGCGGATTATGTTAACTAAACTAATTCGATATGGTGATTTTGACAAAAAGTATGAGCGTAGCAAAGCTCCGGAAATATGCTTCGCGTCCTGTGGGGCACGGCTTCAACTAAGTTACTACATGAACTGCTTCATTGCTGCCTTGTGCCGAGGAAGCTCACTTCGAAGCAATTCTTGCAGACACAGGCACAGACAAAGTGGATCTTCAGCCGTGCCCCGCAGGACGCGAAGTAGTTGGCCGGAGCGGCATTTCAGCATACAAACTATTTCAAAATTAACACTAAGCTAGTAAGTTGCTAGTTAACTTAATCCGCATTATGAGAACCCATACTTAAACTTGAACGTGATTACTTCTGAATTTCACCTTGCTCCCAGTAATTATGCTTTCTTAACGCACAAAAAAATCCCAGGAACTGGTCCCGAGATTCGTGTTGATTTTAACTATTCTTATTAAGTAATGCTTCAATATCTTTTTCCATTTCTTTTGGTTCCGTCTTTGGTGCATACCGTTTCACGACATTTCCGTCTTCATCCACTAAGAATTTGGTGAAGTTCCATTTGATTTGATCGGAAATGATTCCTGGAGCTGCTTTTGTGAGTGTCTTGAATAATGGATGCGCATTTTTTCCACGCACATTTATTTTAGCAAACATCGGGAAGCTGACACCATAATTCAGTCGGCAATGCTGTTCTGCTTCTTCACTTGAGCCTGGCTCTTGATTCATGAACTGATTACTAGGAAATCCTAAAATTTCAAGTCCTTCATCCTTATATTTTTCATATAGCTCTTGTAAACCATCAAATTGCGGGGTAAATCCACACTTACTAGCTGTATTTACGATAACCAGTGCTTTTGCTTTATAATCCTCTACTTTTTTCTCTTCGCCTTTGGATGTTTGAATCTGCAAATCATAAATAGACATTTACATCACCTCCTTATTCAAAGAATAGCATAGAACACATTAAATATTGGAAAGATTTGCTCGAATTACCGATCGTTCGATAGAGAAATACTAGTAATCTAAGGACCTTTCAATCAGAAGAAACACATTGAAACACTAAGTCTTTCTACCTATCAACCATTAAACTTTCTTGCAATATTTGATGATATTCTTTCAAGCTATCTATCGTAGCCAGATTATGAAGCATTCCTTTAAGAATGACTTTCCTTGGCTGGATGCTGGTGAGTTCCTGTTCGATAATGTTAATCGACGCTTTTGCCTCTTCTTTTTGTTCCGAAGGAATACCTTCTTGTTCCAGATGGTGTTTCATTTTATTTAATAGCTTTAACGGATGTTTTTTTTTAGTGGTATCTTCTTCTAAATATAATGACCAGAGACTTTCATTCATAATAGGAGACATGGATTTTTCGTTCATACCTTTTATTATAAACTCTAGTTGGGTCAGTGCGTAATCAACTATTTTATCAACATTCAAAGAGAAATGTTTCCAAAATATTAATTCCATATAATGTCGTATGATTGCTGCTAATAAAAACGCACCGTCTGCTGCATACAATTCGATTTTCTGGCCATATATTTTTATTAAATACTTTTTAAACCATTTAAGCTGAATCGTATTTTGTTCTCTAAAATATTGATAAATGATGTTATTCAGATAGCCAGAAAGATCCTTACTTTGAAGCTTGTAAAATTCCTGGTTTTTTACATAGTGATTCATTTTTATGGTTAAACCTTTTTTAAACTTCTCCATATTAGACAAGTTATGATCCGATTCCACTACAAGAATTTGTCCTTCCATATTATGAAAAAAGTATTTCAGAATTTGCAGGAGCAGATCTTCCTTTGATTTGAAATACATATAGAGACTGCCTTTCGACACACCGCATTCGTCAGCAATTTCTTGCATCGATATTTGATTAACACTTTTTGCAGAGAATAAGTGCATGGACGTTACTAATATATGTTTTTCTTTTTCAACATCTTTCTTTCGCATCATGATCCTTCCTTCTAATACAAATTACCTTAATAGAGGATGTCCAAAAGGCCCGGGAAAAATCGCTGTGAACTTCTGCGTTGGATTACATCTCCGTTCCTCATGTATTGATAAGCATACATTCCGGTACTCGAAGCTACGTTGTCTTGAATTTCTTTGCGCTTTTTGTCCTCCTTTTTGAACACGCACTAACAGGGTATATCAAGATAAGTTTAATAGAAAAAGTTGTCGAGAACAATGACTCGCCTCTACTTTACACCCCCAAATACCACATGCTCCATCCACTTAAAGTAACAATCTGCATGATCAAATCCAACTTAGCGGAGCCAATTTACTTGTACATCAATAAGACATCCTTAGTACTCCCAGTCATTATGGCCATTATGTTTTTGTATAAATTCGCTAAATTTTATACCAATAAACATTTTATGTCAATACAAAAGATAATCTAAACCATTTTTACTATCCGAAGCCATTTGTCTTTTATTTGGTTAAATTTACAATCCAATCCATTCATAATGACCACAATTTCAGCTGTGATCGATCTTTCTTATTCACGCTTATTGCTATAATAGTAGACTTTCTCCTTACTCTTGCATATAACAAAGTAGCAAACAGAGATGTCAGAAAAATCAGAAACACTGTCATAAAATCTAACAATTAACAAGACATTTTTTTCATTAAAATAGTATTATATGACTATTACATCGGATGTGTATCATGAAAGATATTCGCCATTACATTATTGGAATTTATAGAGAAAAGGATGACACGTATGGAAATCATTCAGCTTCATGTTAATTTTGTTTGGATTACAATTGCAGCAATATTAGTATTTTTTATGCAGGCGGGATTTACCGCATTAGAAGCAGGACTTGTACGTGCCAAAAACTCCATTAATGTTGCGATTAAAAACGTATCAGACCTGTTAATCGCGACTGTTGTTTTTTCATTAGTTGGATTTGGTATTATGTTTGGTAATTCTTCAGGAGGGTTATTTGGAACCAGTTTATTTTTCTTTGATCAGTTAGCAGAAGATCCTTGGAATTGGGCCTTTTTATTCTTCCAAATTGTCTTTGCTGGAACAGCAGCAACGATTGTTTCAGGTACCATTGCCGAGAGAGTTAAATTTGGTGTATACATAGCTGGTACTGTTTTTATTGTTTTATTAATTTACCCGCTATTTGGCCACTGGGCTTGGGGAAGCCTACTTAATCCTGAGCAAGCTGGCTGGTTGGAGAATTTAGGATTCGTTGATTTCGCTGGTTCAACGGTCGTCCACTCCATTGGTGGTTGGGTTGCATTAGCTGCAGCCATTGTTGTCGGACCTCGTATTGGCAAGTACCAGGATGGTAAAATCAATGAAATGAAGCCTTCCAATGTGGTGCTGGCAGCATTAGGTGTATTTATCCTATGGCTAGGCTGGTTCGGCTTTAATGCCGGTTCTACGACAACTGGGGATACGTCGATTGCGCTTATCGCCTTAAATACACATCTCGCAGCAGCTGCTGGTGGGTTATTGGCTATGGTAACAAGCTGGATTGGATTCTCACAGCCAAAAGTAGAGGATATATTAAACGGGGTCTTAGCCGGACTTGTATCTGTCACAGCCGGAGTTGCTGTATTGACACCACTGATGGCTTTGTTAGTTGGCGCCATTGGAGGAATCCTCGTTGTATTTTCTTTACTATTTATTGATCGTGTTTGTAAAGTGGATGACGCGATTGGTGCTGTATCTGTTCACGGTGTATGTGGTGCCTGGGGGACAATCGCTGTAGGATTATTTGGCACCATGTCACTATTACCAGCGGAATCCAGGATAGCTCAAATTTTAATTCAATGCTTGGGAGTTGTGGTAGCCTTTGTTTGGGCCATCGTTCTAGGTTTCGTCATTTATAAACTGATTGGGTTCTTTATGAAGGTACGTCCAGAACCCGAAGAAGAAATAGCCGGTT
The DNA here is from genome assembly GCF_022919115.1 of Gracilibacillus caseinilyticus. Classification (NCBI taxonomy): domain Bacteria; kingdom Bacillati; phylum Bacillota; class Bacilli; order Caryophanales; family Bacillaceae; genus Gracilibacillus; species Gracilibacillus caseinilyticus. The sequence goes on from NZ_CP095072.1 coordinate 682,340, forward strand.
TAAATGTTAGTGAGCATGGCGCATCTATAGCTATGCTTGATACGATTCAATCCATGCAAGCTATTGCGGATTCTGCAGGGGACTTAACCAAAATTATGAAAACTGATCCAGGGGAAGACACATATAAATTGAATATTGCCTTCAATCAAGTGATTAATAAACTCAATCAATTAGTGAGACAAGTGAAGACGGCATCTCATTATGTAGAAAACTCTGCTGATGATTTGATAGAAGTGACAAGCCGTTTGCAGGAGGATAGTAAAGAACAGGTCCAAACTATTGGTGTGACACATGCCGTATTTCAAGAAACCGACCAACGACTGGAACAAGAATTGGAGCGGGAAAATGAAGTTATAGCTACTATTCAGCAATTTTTCTCTTCGGTGGAACAAGTCAGCGAAAAAGTGACCACTTTAACGGATGAAATGACGACAGTGAAATCAACGGTAGATAACATTTCGGAAATGAATCAAAACGTCGATGAGACGATGAAAAATTATCGACGTCAAAACGAGGAAATTCAGCAGTTCTCCAATCAAAGTCATTCCGTGATGCAGGTTATTCGTGATATCGCGGAACAAATCAATTTATTAGCTTTAAATGCCGGTATTGAAGCCGCACATGCTGGCGAATATGGCAAAGGCTTTGCTGTTGTAGCTAATGAAATTCGAAAGCTGGCAGAGCAATCGAAACATTCGACGACGGAGATACAAGAAATTATCACCGGAACCGTCGATACGATACAAAAAGGGCAACTTGATTTTTCAACCTTTAATGAACAGCTGCAGCATTTATTTGAGCAATTAACGTATATGCCGGAAATATTCCATGTAATGGATCAAGAAGTTCAGGATATCAACCATGTAATGGATCATTTTACTGACAATTTAGAGATTATGAGTAAAGACACTTCTGACATGCTCGAAAGCAAGCAGGAACAACGGATAAGCTTCCAGAACATGTGCGAGAAAATCGAAATAATCTACGAACAAATGAAAGAAAGCGACGCATCCATTGAAGATATGGCGCAACGCATCGCTCAAATGAAAGAACAGAGCGTCTTTTTATCTAATAAGGTAAGCAAGTTTACTACTAGCTAAAAACTCATAAAAAGCAAGAATGGTTCCCTTGTTCTGGAAAATTAGAACAAGAGAACCTTCCCTCTGTTGCATATTAGCCAATTTCTTTTAACAAGTTTGCCATTTCTACTGCTGATATAGCTGCTTCTGCTCCTTTGTTTCCAGCTTTTGTACCGGCGCGTTCGATGGCTTGTTCAATCGTATCAGTTGTCAACACACCGAAAATAACCGGAATTCCTGCGCTCATGGATACACTTGCTACTCCTTTAGATACTTCATTGCTGACATAATCAAAATGTGGCGTCGATCCGCGGATCACTGTTCCTAATGTAACGACCGCATCATACTTTCCTGATTCTGCCATTTTCTTCGCTACTAAAGGTATTTCGAAAGCTCCTGGTACCCAAGCAATTTCAACATCTTGTTCTGATAAACCGTGACGACGCAAGGCATCTTCTGCCCCAGCTAAAAGCTTGCCAGTGATAAATTCATTAAACCTGCCTACAACGATCCCTACCTTTAATCCCGTACCGACTAAATTACCTTCATATGTTTTTCCCATGTTTAAATTCCTCCTCCGTTTTGATTACCTGTGATATGCAATAAATGATCTAGTTTTTCTACTTTTGTACGCAAATAAATCTCATTATTTTTATTTGCAGGTATTTCAATTGCTTTTCGACCAACCAATTCTAACCCGTATTCTTCCATACTGGACAATTTACGAGGATTATTCGTTAATAAATGCAGTTTCCCTACACCTAAATCTCGTAGTATTTGGACACTGATCGCATAGTCTCGTAAATCATCCGGGAAACCTAACTGATGATTAGCTTCAACCGTGTCATAGCCTTCTTCCTGAAGTTTATAAGCTTTCATTTTGTTGACTAATCCAATACCTCTTCCCTCTTGCCTCATGTATACCAGCACGCCTCGTTTCGCGTTTTGAATTTCCTCTAACGCTTTTTCCAATTGAGGTCCACAATCACATCGTTCCGAGCCGAACACATCTCCTGTTAAACACTCCGAATGAATTCGGACTAGTGTCGGCTGATCCGCTTGTAAATCACCAGTATAAAGGGCTAGATGTTCTTGGCCAGTATATTTTTCTGTATAGGCAACCAGTTTGAAATCACCAAATGAAGTGGGCAAATTTATCTCCGTTTCTTTCACAATTAATTGATCATAGCGTTTACGGTATTGAATTAACTCTTGTATCGTAATCATTGGCATATCATGTTTTGCAACGATTCTCTCCAAATCGGGCTGACGTGCCATTGAGCCATCTTCATTCATAATCTCACAAATAACTGCAACAGGCTGCGATCCAGCTAGGCGTGCCAAATCGATCGCTGCTTCTGTATGGCCGGTTCTTTCTAAGACCCCTGCTGTTTTTGCAATTAAAGGGAAGATGTGACCCGGTCGTTTGAATTCCGCTGCTGTTGTTGTCTGGTCAACGAGTTTCTGTACTGTTAATGCCCGTTCCTGTGCACTGATACCGGTTCTGGTTGTATGATAATCAATACTGACAGTAAAATTGGTGCCATGTGTATCGGTATTGTTTGTTACCATTTGACCTAATTGAAATCGATCCGCATAGTCCTTCGTCATCGGCGTACAAATCAGACCACGCCCCTCTTTTGCCATAAAATTAATTACATCAGGGGTTGTATGTTCTGCCAGGGCAATAAAGTCGCCTTCGTTCTCACGATCCTCATCATCCATGACAATTACGATTTCTCCTTTTCGAAGTGCTGTTATCGCTGCTTCTACTGAATGCTTCATCTTAGCACCTCCTAAAATCCATAGTTTCTTAATTTTTCTGCTGTGATGCCTGTCTGTTGATCTCTTGTTTCCAATAATCTCTCCATATATTTTGCTAACATATCGAATTCAATATTCACGATGTCTCCTTGTGTTTTCGCACCTAGAATTGTCGCCTGTTGCGTTTCCGGGATTAAGGAAATCGTAAAGCCTTTATCATCGACACCAAATACGGTAAGCGATGTACCATCCACCGATATAGATCCTTTCATCGCAATATAACGTGTATCCGTGACAGTGATATAAAAGTATTTCGCATTATCCTCTGTCCATGTCCGTTCGATTTTACCAGTCGCATCAACATGACCGGAGACAAAATGACCGCCAAATCGGCCATTAGCATGCATGGCTCTTTCCAGGTTCACTTTGGACATAGGGGTGAGCCTTGCTAACGATGAACCTCGAAACGTTTCCGGTATTACATCTACGGTAAAGCAATCTGCTGTAAAACTGGTAACGGTTAGACAGACCCCATTAACAGAAATACTGTCCCCAATATGAACATCTGCTGTTACTTTTTTCCCTTCGATTTTTAATTGTAAAGCTTGATTTTGTTGAGTGATCGAGAGCAGTTTCCCTTTCTCCTCTACAATGCCAGTGAACACTATGCTTCCTCCTTTGGAATAGCGACAATCTTGATATCCGGACCAAGCTGTTCCACACTTTCAAACGTCAAATTTTGTGCGTCGCTCATCCACTCCGGTGATTGTCCACCGATGACAGATTGCGCATTTTTGCCGCCTAATAATTTTGGTGCAACATACCAGTGACATGTATCGAATAACTCTTTTTGCAAAAAGGACTGGTGGATGCTCGCCCCTCCTTCTACATAGATCGATTGAATCTTCTCTTCCTTGAGCATGACTAGCACTTCCTCGATGTCTATCGTTTCCAGCGGTATAGATAGAACCCGAACGTGCGGATATTGTTTCTGAAACGCTCTTCTGTCTGCTTGTTCGGTGCACACTACCCATGTCGGTGCATCTTGGTTGAAAATGTGATAATTACCATCCTTGAGTGATAAATGGGTATCTAAAATAAGACGAATCGGATTTTTTCCACCTTTGGGGAGGCGAGTTGTAAGATTTGGGTTATCTTGCTTCACTGTATTCTTTCCAACTAAAATCGCATCGTGCTGATGACGTTGTTTATGAACATCTTCTCTTGCCTGCTCTGACGTAATCCACTTGCTGTTCCCTGTTACGGTAGCTGTCTTGCCATCTAAAGTCGTCGCAGCCTTTAAGGTCACAAAGGGACGTTTTTTCTGATGAAAGTGAAAGAAGTGCCGGTTGATACGAAGCGCCTGCTGTTCACAGATTCCCGTCTCCACTTCAATACCTGCCTCCTCCAGTATCGCTACGCCTTTGCCAGCTACTTTTGGATTAGGATCCAGGCAGGCTATATATACTTTTTTGACCTTGCTTTGTACGAGTAGTTCTGCACAAGGAGGTGTCTTGCCATAATGAGCACACGGTTCGAGCGTAACGTACACATCGGCGCCTTCTGCTTTTTCTCCAGCCTGTGTGATGGCATGAACTTCTGCATGTGCCTCGCCAGCTTTTAAATGAGTGCCGACACCTAAAAGTTCACCGTTTTTGACAATGACTGCACCTACAGATGGATTTGGGCTTGTTTGTCCGATTGTGCTTTCAGCAAGATGCAATGCCAGTTCCATCCACTCTTCATTTGATTTCATGTCATCACCTTTTCATAAATTAGATTTCACCGCTTTTTAAAATAAGAAAAAGCCCTAGGCAAACAGACCTAGGGCTTTTGTGTATTATTCATAGTAAAGTACTTGGTTTTATCGTTAAATCTACAGCTCTTTTCACGCGGTGTATGCATAAAAAAGCAATTCTAATAACAGAATCAGCACAAACCGCAACAAATAGGCTTTTCACATAGAAAAGTCGATATATCACCAATTTCCTTTTCCCATCCAGACTTTAACTGTCGGCTTTGGATTCACACCAAATCCACCTTCACATCACGAGAGATGCTCCGGGTCACGGACTGAAGAGTAAAAATACTCTATCACCGTCGGTCGGGAATTGCACCCTGCCCCAAAGGAATGTTATTCGTATATTTTATTATGGAAATAGTATATAGAATTTTGCTTGAGATTGCAAAGTTTTTGTTTTACTATTCAATGGGAAAATGTGTTAATATAATGACGAAGTCTAATTTAACAAAAACCTAATAGACAATTAAAATAAAAAAGTTGTCCGCGAGATTTCTTCTTATGGACAACTTTTTGCCTTTTCACTTTGAAATGGTCACAAGGTTCGATCTTATGTACGCTTTTTTCTACATTCATATAATTTTGTCCATAAGATCCTACATCCTTGCTAGTCTTCTCCCAATATCCGAACCTCACGTTCAAGGGCCACACCATAGCGGGCTTTCACTTCTTTTTGGACCATTTCGATGACACCGATGTAATCTGTAGCTGTTGCATTATTTTTATTGACGATGAAACCGGCATGCTTGGTTGATACTTCTGCACCGCCAATACCCTTACCTTGCAGCTCACTATCCTGAATCAATTTGCCGGCAAAATAGCCTGGTGGACGTTTAAAGACACTGCCGCAAGATGGATATTCCAATGGTTGTTTTGACTCACGTTTATAGGTGAGATCATCCATGGCTGCTTTTATTTCGCCCACATCGCCAGGCATCAACGAAAAGGTTGCTTCTAAGACAATATAGCCTTTTTCTGCAATATTACTGGTGCGATAATCTAAGTCAAATGCTGCTGCTGGTAAACGGTGAACATCACCCGCTACATCTACAACCAATGCACTTTCCAGACAGTCTTTCACTTCACCGCCGTAGGCACCAGCGTTCATGTACAATGCACCGCCGACAGTTCCAGGAATACCGCATGCAAACTCCAAGCCTGTTAACTTCTCTTGTAAGGCAAAACGAGAAGCATCAATAATACGTGCCCCACTCTCCGCAATCACACTATCCTCTTGTCGATGGATTGCAACAAAACGTTTCAAACTCAAGACAAGTCCTCGTATGCCGCCATCTCTAACTATCACATTCGAACCGTTCCCAAGCATGGTGAATGGCACTTCTGTTTGATTAGCATAGCGAATGATGGCCTGCACTTCTTCAATCGATGATGGAGTAACAAAAAAATCTGCATTTCCACCCAGTTTCGTATAGGTATGGTTCTTTAATGGTTCATCTATCAAAATATGTTCTGGACGTATGATGTTTCGTAAGTCTTTCATTACTTCTGTTTTATTCATGAAATCAACCCTTTAGTATACTATTGTGTTTTGCTACACAATTAATCTTTATTATAGCAAGAATAAAATATGACCTGCAAACTTGATCAAATAAAAAGTGTATACTTCTTATTTCGTGCTGAAGTCCGATTTTATGACTTATATAACAGAAAAAAGCTAGGCCTATAACTAGACCTAGCTCATTAATGCTACCATTAGCGCTTTTTGTGCATGCAAACGATTCTCAGCTTCCTGGAATACTACCGATTGTGGTCCATCGATTATTTCTGCTGTCACTTCTTCCCCTCTGTGAGCTGGTAAGCAGTGCATGAAGATGGCATCGGACTGGGCATGTGCGAACAACGCACTATTGACTTGGTATTCAGCAAATGCTTTTTCTCGTTCAATCTGTTCAGCTTCTTGCCCCATACTTGCCCACACATCAGAATAGATTACATCAGCATCTTTTACCGCTTCTACGGCATCTTCGGTTACGACCACCTCCGATCCGTCTGCGAACGATTTCGCCAATTCAATGATTTCCGTTTTCGGCTGATAATCCTTCGGTGCCGCAATGGCCACATCTAATCCCATTTTGGCACAGCCGATCATCAAGGAATGAGCCATGTTATTGCCGTCACCGATATAAGCTAATTTCAATCCGTCGAGCTTGCCTTTTTCCTCTTTGATTGTTTGTAAATCTGCTAACACTTGGCAAGGATGATAATTATCTGTTAAACCATTAATGACCGGGATCGAAGCATTTTCCGCAAGATCCTCCACATCCTTCTGGGAGAAAGTACGGATCATAATCCCGTCTAAATAGCCTGATAAAACTTTAGCAGTATCTGAAATCGGCTCACCTCTTCCGATCTGGATATCATTGGCGCTCAAAAATAAGCCAGTTCCGCCGAGTTGATAAATCCCCGCTTCAAAGGAAACACGGGTACGAGTAGACGATTTTTCGAAAATCATCCCTAGTGTTTTTCCTTTGAGTGGCTGGTAGACTTCACCGTTCTTACGCTTTTGTTTAATTTGATCCGCTAATTCTAGTAGATAGGCAATCTCTGCTTTCGAATAATCGGCAAGCGTCAAAAGATCTCTACCCTTTAACTGTTCTTGAAAACTCAAGGCATTGCACGCTCCTTTTTGTTTAATTGTAATTGGCTCTTGCGATGTTGTTGGATCGATAATGGCGCTTCTAACGTTTCTGTTGTTGCTTTTAAGTAAGTCGTTAACGTGTCGTTTGCTGTAAAGTGCAATGTATCAGAACGTAACGCGGCTTCACGTAATAGCATGTGGCTATCTTTTTCTCCATTTCGATGGGTATCTGCAATAAATGCATATTTCTCATCGAGACAATGCTGCTTTGCATTTTTGACCTCTGTGATTTGTGCTACCGGAATTCCTTGATCCGTTAATAATATGGCTGTTTCTTCGTCTGCTTCAATCGCTGCTGGAACTGATTTTAATTTCTTGATCAATTTTTTATCGAGTTTCGTTAACGATAAGAAAATGACATCCTGATCATTAAGTTTCTTTAAACTGTCTTCCTTCCAGCCGAACGCTTTGGCCATTGCTTGCTCAACAGTTGATCCAAGACCAATTGCTTCACCCGTTGACTTCATTTCAGGTCCTAAAATTGGATCAACTCCTGGCAACTTATTGGTAGAGAAGACCGGCATTTTCACTGCATAATAAGGCATTTCTTCATGCAAACCAAGCTTCCAATCCTGATCAGCCAATGCTTCCCCCATCTGAACGCGTGTTGCAAGATCAACCATCGGCACACCCGTTACCTTACTTGCAATTGGTACCGTACGGGAAGCACGAGGATTCACTTCTAATACGTAAATCGTCTGACGGTCTTCACTAATCACAAATTGAATATTCATGATCCCTTTCACTTTCAATTCTTGTGAGATCTTTTGAGCGTATTGTTCAATTTGCTGTTTGTGTGCTTCTGTTAAACTAGGCGCTGGAAAAATGGCTACACTGTCTCCTGAGTGTACCCCCGCTTTTTCAACGTGCTCAAAAATTCCTGGGATTAAGATATCAGCACCATCACAAATAGCATCAATCTCTACTTCATATCCTTCAATATAACGATCGATTAATAATGGGAAAATGCGATTATCATGTGCTTTTTCCTGTAAATCAGTTAAATAGTCGATCAGTTGTGTTTCATTATGCAAAATCACCATGCCTTGGCCACCAATCACGTATGACGGACGCATCAGAACCGGATAACCGATCTCCTGTGCTACAGCTTTCGCATCTTCGACTGCTGTTACTGTATCACCCGGAATATGCGGGATGTGCAGTTTTTGTAAAAGTTGATAGAAAAGATCACGATCTTCCACCGCTTCAATAGCTTCTAGGGCTGTTCCAACAATCGGCACGCCTGCTTTCTGTAATCCATCTGCTAAATTAATCGCAGTCTGGCCACCGAATTGTACTAATACACCTTGCGCTTGTTCTTTGCGAATCACATGTAATACATCTTCTACCGTTAACGGTTCGAAATACAAGTGATCGGCGGTATTGAAATCGGTACTGACTGTCTCTGGATTATTATTAATAACGACAGCATCTATTCCTTGGCCTTGTAACGATTTAGCAGCATGAACCGAACAATAATCAAATTCAACCCCTTGTCCGATCCGGATAGGACCAGACCCGAGCACTACCATTCGTTTATCTCCTTGTAAGGATTCGACCTCATCCCATTCATTCCAGGAGCTGTAGAAATATGGTGTTTCTGCTGAAAATTCTGCTGCACATGTATCAACCATCTTATAAGACGGCGACAAATTTTCTTCTTTTATTTTTTGTTGAATATCGGCTACTGTTACATCCAGCAATTTCGCTAGTGTAATGTCAGAAATACCAAACGATTTTGCTTCTTTTAATGTTGCCGCCTCGGCCTGGCTCCAACCTGTTGAAGCAATTTCCTTCTCTTTTTGAATCATCGCTTCTAACTCATATAAAAAGTAATTGTTGATCGCAGTAATGGCATGAATGTCAGCCACTGTCATTCCTCTTCGCAGAGCTTCAGCAACGATAAACATCCGTTCATCTGTCGCTTGATCTAACGCTGTATGCAACGCTTGATCTGATAGTTTTTCGACACCAGGCAAGTGCAATGAGTCCAATCCGATTTCTAAGGAACGAATCGCTTTATTGATGGCCATCGGGAAGTTACGAGCAAGTGCCATGACCTCTCCTGTTGCTTTCATCTGCGTTCCAAGTAAACGATCTGCTTGCGTAAACTTATCAAAAGGCCAGCGCGGAATTTTGGCTGCAATATAATCAATGGCAGGCTCAAAGCTAGCGTATGTGTCACCAGTAATCGGATTGATAACTTCATCCAAGTGGTATCCAAGTGCTACTTTTGCCGCAATTTGAGCGATGGGATAGCCTGTTGCCTTTGATGCCAGCGCACTGGAACGGCTTACCCGCGGATTTACTTCAATAATAATATAGTCATCATTTTCCGGATTTAATGCGAACTGGATATTACATCCACCTATAACGCCTAATTCACGAATAACTCTGACAGACGAAGTACGCAACATTTGATATTGGCGATCCGTTAATGTTTGTGAAGGTGCCACAACAATACTGTCACCAGTATGGACACCGACCGGATCGAAGTTTTCCATGTTACATACGATGATGCACGTATCATTAGAGTCGCGCATTACTTCATATTCGATTTCCTTCCAGCCTTTTACACTTTGCTCAATAAGCACCTGGCTGATCGGACTGTAATGCAGACCATTCTTCACTATTTGACGTAATTGCGCTTCGTCATCTGCAATGCCACCGCCAGCACCACCTAGCGTATAGGCAGGGCGAACGATCATTGGATAACCGACTTTACTAGCAAAAACGACTGCCTCTTCAACAGAAGAGGTTGAAAGACTTTCGGCAGTTGGTTCACCGATATCCTTCATCATCGACTTAAATATTTCACGATCTTCCCCTTTTTGGATCGTTTCAAGTGGTGTTCCTAATAATGTCACCTGATACTTTTCCAAAACACCCGCTTCATCTAGTAAAACCGCCATGTTTAACCCGGTTTGTCCGCCTAATGTTGGTAAGATTCCATCAGGTCGTTCTTTGTCGATAATTTTGGTAATTGATTCACATGTTAATGGTTCCAAATATACTTTATCTGCAATATTCTCATCTGTCATAATCGTTGCCGGATTGTTGTTGACAAGGATGACCTCCACACCATCTTCCTTTAGTGCTAGACATGCTTGCGTACCGGCGTAATCAAATTCGGCAGCCTGACCGATGACGATCGGACCAGAGCCAATCACTAATACTTTTTTTATGTTGTCTTTCTTAGGCATGCTGTTTCTCTCCCTTAGTAATAAACTGCTGGATAAAATCTACGAATAAATGGTGCGTATCAATAGGACCCGGGTGAGCCTCAGGGTGAAACTGTACCGTCATTAACGGTTTGGTTTTATGCTTTAGTCCTTCTACTGATTTATCATTTACGTTGACATGGGAAACGTACCAGTTTGTCATATTTACAGAATCATAATCTACTACATAACCATGGTTTTGTGATGTGATCATCACTTTTCCTGTCTGTAAGTCTTTCACAGGGTGGTTACTACCTCTATGCCCATAAGGCAAACGTTTCGTTGTTGCGCCATGTGCAAGTGCAATTAGCTGATGTCCTAAGCAGATCCCCATTGTCGGAAAGCTTTCGGAAATTTGCTTCATTTCCCCTAATAAAGGTTCTAATGCTTTAGGGTTTCCTGGACCATTTGATAAAAGAACACCGTCTGGATCAATTGTCTTCATTTCTGCATAATTAGTATCGAATGGTACGACCGTAACATCACATCCTAATGCTAATAATGATTTCGCAATCGAATGTTTATAGCCAAAGTCCATAACCACCACATGCGGCGTAGGATTATTAGCCGGTTTTTCTGATTTAAAGAATTGTTTCTCTCTTACAGAAACCGTGGAAACAATAGCTTCATTCACCGTATTCGTTTCAGGCTTCTGTTCAGGATCTGCAGTGATCTTTCCGTACACTTCTCCATGTTCACGGATAATTCGGGTAAGAGCTCGCGTATCGACATGTGACAGTGCCGGAATATAATGTTGTTCAAGCATTTCTAATAATGTATTGGTTGATTCATAGTGTTCCGGATTATGGCTAGGTGTCGAGACAACAAACCCTTTTAATGAGGGTTTCAGACTTTCATAATCGATGTCATTCCATCCGTAGTTTCCGATCAATGGATAGGTCATCGTCACGATTTGACCTGCATAAGAAGGATCTGTCATTACTTCCTGATAACCTGTCATTGCTGTGTTAAAAACCAGCTCTCCATCTGTCTCTTTAGGAGCGCCCAACCATTGACCTTCTAACACATCACCAGTATTTAAAACAAGATAACCTGTTGTTGCTTGCATCATGTCTCTCCTCCAATAGCTAACATACTTTCAAATTAATTATTTATAATTATACTATAAAACTTATATTTATGCATTATCTTTTTCAAAATTTTTCGAAACATCGTGGTCATTCTGTATCTCAAAAATGGACTTATAATAGAAACCGAGCAAATCCATTCGGTCCTATCTAAATAATATATAACTACTTATAATATGGATTATGTTAATCGGAGCTGTCTTACTACATGGTCATTTTGATAGGTTATATCTGCTTAGCAAAGCTTCGGAAATATGCTCCGCGCACTGTGGGAGGCCTCAACTTTCTCGTGATGAGCAAGGGGCGCTTTCCTGCGGGATTTTCGGACACGACTGATCCCACGGGAGTCTCCACATTTTTCCTAAGCTTAAGGAAGTGTTACAATTTTTGAAACAACTAATAGCGGTGGTACTAAGCATTATTCAGTAATTACATGACATATGGACACATATGGTTACGGCCAAAATACTACCTGTGACATCAGTTGTAGAGTCTGGACTATAGCGCAGGCCAACCGCGTAGACTCGCGCGGGACCTTCAGCCGTGCCCCGCAGGACGCGAAGTGGTTGGCCGGAGCGTCATCCAAGCAGACGAAATATTTCAAAATTACCACTAAGTAGTTAGTGAACATAAACCATATTATAGGAAGCCCAAACATTGTGTGAAGGCAGTGATAATATGCTTGTTTACTGTTGAAACAGGAGACCCCTACTGCTCACTGCCAAAAAAGCAACTGATAGGGATCAGCTGCTTTTTGGTTTATTTTTTTAATACATTTACTTTTTCGGCGTGGGTTGCGGCCCATTGTTTGCTTGTTTCCAAGCGTTGATCGGCTAATGTTATTTGTTCCTGCACACGATTTTTGGCAGTTCCACCTACTACGTCACGCGCATTTACAACAGATTCTGGGGATAGTACGTCATAAATATCCTCCTCAATTAATGCAGAAAAGCCTTTAAAATCCTCGATGCTTAAATCTAGTAAATAGATATTCTCCTGGATACAGTGCAGCACTACCTGTCCGACAACGGCATGTGCTTCACGGAATGGTAAGTCTTTATTCACTAAATAATCAGCTAGATCCGTTGCATTGGAGAAATCCTCCGCTACCGCTGCATACATGTTATCCTTCTTGACTTCCATCGTTTCAATCATCGGGGCAAAAAGGGCTAGCGCTCCTTTTAGTGTTTCCATCGTATCAAACATACCTTCTTTGTCTTCTTGCATATCTTTATTATACGCAATAGGTAAGCCTTTCAACGTCGTCAGCATGCCCATTAAATTACCGTATACGCGGCCTGTTTTTCCTCTGACAAGCTCGGCAACATCCGGATTTTTCTTTTGTGGCATCATGCTGCTCCCGGTACAAAACGCATCGTCTAACTCAATAAACTTGAACTCTGCACTGGACCATTGCACCAATTCTTCACTTAAACGAGATAAATGCATAATAGTTAAAGAAGCATTGGATAAAAATTCAACCACAAAATCACGATCACTTACCGCATCCAAACTGTTTTCCACAACACCATCAAAATTTAACTTGTCCGCAACATAATGACGATCGATTGGGAAGGTCGTCCCCGCCAGTGCACCAGCACCCAGAGGTGAACGGTTTACCCGTTTAAAACTGTCACACAAACGCTCCATGTCACGCTCAAACATCGAAACATATGCCATCATGTGATGGGCGAACAACACCGGCTGTGCACGTTGTAAGTGCGTATAGCCAGGAAGAATTGTATCTAAATTGGCTTTTGCTTGTGTTAGCAAAGCCTCTTGCAAATTCGATAATAACTCTACTAACGTTACTAATGAATCACGCAAGTACAAGCGCATGTCTAACGCTACTTGATCATTACGGCTTCTCCCTGTGTGCAACTTACCGCCAACAGCACCGACTTCGTCAATTAGCAGCTTCTCCACATTCATATGAATGTCTTCATTTGCTTCTGTCAGTTCTGCCTCACCAGCTTCAATCTTTGCCGCAACTGCAACCAAGCCTTTCTTGATTGTTTCCGCGTCTTCAGCAGGGATGATTTCACAGGCAGCAAGCATTTCTACATGTGCCAAGCTGCCCTGAATATCATATTGTGCTAACTTCTGATCAAAGCTGATCGATGCTGTATATTCATCAACTAATTCATTTGTTGGTTTTGTAAATCGTCCGCCCCATAGTTTCATTGTTTCACTGATTCCTTCATATCAATTTTTGTTTTTTCCATGATCTTTGCTTTATCTGCATGCACATTGTTGACAGTAGAATGAACTTTTGTCGGTAAGCCCCAAAGCTTAATAAATCCAAGTGCTGCTTCATGGTCAAATTCATCTTCTTTGTTATAGGTTGCCAATTTGAAGTCATAAAGAGAATTGTCTGACTTACGACCAATGACAAATGCTTGCCCTTTGTAGAGTTGTACCTTGGCAACACCATTTACAAATTTCTGCGTTTCTGCTATAAATGCCTTTAATGCATCTGTTAATTGTGTAAACCATAAGCCATCATAAATAGCTTGCTCTAATTGCTGTTCCACAACCGGCTTGAATTTCGTTACTTCTCTCGGTAGTGTGATAGACTCGATTTCATGATGTGCTTTAATAAGCGTAATTGCCGCTGGAGCTTCGTAAATTTCACGTGATTTAATACCTACCAGACGATTCTCCACATGATCAATTCTGCCGACACCATGCTTACCTGCAATCTCATTCAATTCTAAAATTAATTCATGTAATGGGTAGTCCTGACCATTAAGTGCAACTGGCTTTCCTTGCTTAAATTCGATTTCGACAATTTCCGGTTGCTCTGGTGCGTCAATTGGGTTCACCGTTAATTCAAACGCATCTTCTGGTGCTTCTGTCCACGGATCTTCTAAAATACCACATTCATTTGCACGTCCCCATAAGTTCTGATCAACACTGTAAGGACTGTCTAAATCGATTGGAATCGGAATACCGTTCGCTTGTGCATATTTGATCTCTTCATCTCTAGTCATCTTCCATTCACGAACAGGTGCGACAATCTTAAGATCTGGATTTAGCGATGTAAAAGCAACGTCGAAACGTACTTGGTCATTCCCTTTTCCAGTACAGCCATGCGCAACTGCTACCGCACCTTCTTTTTCTGCAATATCAACTAGTACTTTGGCGATCAATGGACGGGAAAGTGCAGATACTAATGGATATTTATCTTCATACATCACATTTGCTTGTAATGCAGGTAATACAAAATCTTCTGCAAACAGTTGTTTCGCATCAACAGAATAAGACTTGATCGCACCAACATCGAGTGCTTTGTTTTTGACAAATTCTAGATCTTTCCCTTCACCAACATCTAATCCTACTGCAATAACATCATAATTATATTTGTCTTGTAACCATTTAATCGCAACGGAAGTATCTAATCCTCCGGAATATGCTAATACTACTTTTTCTTTACTCATGAAAAATCTCTCCTTAAATAAATATCTGTATTATAAATGTTTTCGTTTGATTAATTATGTATTATTATGCACCATTCAGTATATTAATGCAACCGTAAAACCAAAATTTTTTATTTTTTTCGTCGATTTTATGAAGAACTTCTGTCAGTTAACCGTACTGATTGGTTTTATTCATTCATGTGTATAAATATAAAATTTAGTTTTTACAGATTCCTTGTAACCCTTTAGTCATTCCTACGTCTAATTTTAAAAAAAGAGGTGGTCAATTTGAAGAAGTGGTTGTTCGTACTGATAATGCTGCTACTTTTTACGGCTTGTTCAAACGAAGATGATAGTTCCAACAATGAAGCCGCAGATATGGCAATTGAGGAATCTTCAAGTGAATCTGGCATGAGTATGATGAAGGAATCTGAGGTGGCACCTTCGGACGATATGAATGATTCGGAAAATAATGCCACAGAAGAACAGGCAGCGGATGAAGAATCTTCGAGTGATACTGCTATGGATAATGCTTCAGATCGAAAAATCATCTATAACGCTAACCTTCATGTGGAAACGAAACAATTTGATGATACCGTTAACTACTTGGAAGACCAAACAGAAAATCTAGGCGGTTATGTTGTTTCCTCCAGCTTTAATGACTACGAGAAAGAATCCAGCAACCGATTCGGAACCATGACAGTTAGGATACCTTCAGAGAAATTCCAGGATTTTTTACTGCTTGTTGAAGAAGGAAAGCTTAACGTATTGAATAAATCGACGAGTGGTGAAGATGTTACGGAACAATATGTTGATTTGTCTTCTCGGCTGAAAGCAAAAGAAGTGGTAGAAGAACGCTTACTCTCCTTTATGGAGAAGGCGGAAAAAACAGAGGATTTATTAAAAATTTCAGATGATCTATCAGCTGTTCAGGAAGAAATCGAACAAATTAAAGGAAGAATGCAATATTTAGATAACCAATCAGATTTAGCAACGATCACCATCGAAATCGATGAGACGAAAGTCGATGTCCCTTCCGTGCAGGATGAATCTTTAAACACATGGGAAAAAACGCAAGAGCAATTCTTGAAAAGTATTCAAACCATCCTTACGATTGCATCAGCTATCTTTGTATTTATTGTGGGGAATGCACCGCTGCTTATCCTCTTGCTAATTATTGCCGCTATTGTGTTTATCATGATTAGAAGAAGAAAGAAACGTGAAGGATCAGCCGTCAATCATTCTAACGATTAATATCAAACAACGAGGCCGGGACAAAAGTATAGAAGCTTATGAAAAAACGAACGAGAAATCCGATATGTTTACGTAACATTCATCTCCGTTCGTTTTTTTATTTATTATATTTCAATACAGCAAGATTTTAATATGAACGCCTTTCGCTGCAAAAAATATTTTTGGTCAAAGCAGATTACCAAGACCTTTTGTTTCTGTTTCATAAAAGCTCGGGTAACGAACGGTCCAATCGGACAGTTCTTCTTCTGTTCGAGCTCATTTTGTCCGATAGAACTCTCCCCCCGGAACAACTCGCCCTATATGCCCTTATCAACAATCAGAATTCTTATGAAGTCTCAGCACTTCGCGGCATGCTGGAAAAGGAGATTTAATCTTAATATTTCTCGGTTTTACAAGTTAATTTATCCTTTAAGTCTCATTCTGGTTGTTTATTCGCTTATGGCTGGAGAAAATCTTCTTCATTATACGCAGGATTAGGATACGTATAAAAGCCTTCCCCTGTTTGCATTCCCATTTTACCTTTATCTATATATTCATTTTTAACCAGCTCTGCTATCTGTTTGAATTTGTCTTGTTCAGGGTTGTCGGGGCTTTCTGCTTTGGTACTGACAATATTATATACTGTTTCTAGACCGACAATATCCATGATAGCAAACGGACCCATTGGAGCTCCCGTTGCGATCATCCACGTTTTATCAATTGCATATGGATCTGCTACACCATTTCCCCATAATTGTTGTGCAGCATCAAGCAATGGAACTAGCAAGCTATTTAAAATATATCCTGGTTGTTCTTTCTTAATATGGAGAGGCACCATCCCAATAGCAGCTGCAAACTCGAGTACTTGTTTGACCACTTTTGAATCTGTCCCGGGATGTCCCATTACTTCCCCTGTATTATTCATCCATATACGATTGGCAAAATGCAGTGCTAAGAACTTAGATGGACGGCCTGTATAATCTGCAAATTGACTAGGTAGCATCGTAGAACTATTCGTTGCAAATATTGTATGAGATGGAGCGGCTTCCGCAATTTCTTGATAGAATTGTTGCTTAATTGCTTCTTTTTCAGGTATTGCTTCGATCACAAGATCTGCATTTCCAACAGCTTTTGCTAATTCGGTCATATATTGAATACGTGATTTAGCAGTTTGAACTGCTTTCTGTTCTTCTTTGAAATAATCGAAGTAGGTTTCTTCTAATTTATCGATACGTTCTTTTGCCTTTTCAACCGCATCATCATTGATATCATAAATAATTACCTCAAAACCTTTGAATGCTGTTTGAAAAGCAATTTGACTACCCAACACACCACTTCCTGCAACCGTAACGTTTTTAAAATTCATTTTGGTTTCCTCCCTTATTAGATGAGTTTTCTTGATAAAGCTTCATCCTGTTCTCCGCTATCATTAATTGCTCGGTCCATTCATTGACCATTTGATCTGAGAAAGGTTCTGTTACAAACGTCTGAAGCTCCATTACTTTTTTTGCTATTTCTTCATACCTTGTCTTACCTTCTGTTGTTAATGATAAATATTTTTGACGTTTATCCTTACCACTTGTGAACTGGATCAAATGCTGCTCACTTAATTTGCGCACTAACGAAGATACAGTTGGCTTTTCTACCGACCACTCTTTTACAATATCCATACTCGTACAGTTATCATTTTCATCGATATGATGTAAGACCAGCCATTGTACAGGTGTGATGTCATGAGTTGAACACAGTTCTTGAAGACGAATTACGTACCATTTATTCAAACGGTAAATAGTTGAAAATAAATTCATATTACTCCTCCACAATTAGTTAGTATCTCTAACTAACTAAAATTAACTATAAAAGAAACCTGTTAATTTGTAAAGGTATTTGGCCGCTAATATTACTGGCGACAGTACTATTATTAACCAATTACGATTACTCTCATACAAACAAAAAAACAAACTGCTTTAAAACACGGAGATAACGCCATCTACTCATCAATAAGAAATGAAGTGATTGCTTAGAAGCAGTTCATGAGGACTCATAGTAAAGGCGCGCTATTCCGTTCATTTTTGTATAAAAGAAAAACTGAACATAACAAGTGTGTTATGTTCAGCTTTTTTTCTATTCTAATCAATATTGTGTCATCACATCTTGTTTTGGCTTTCTGACAAGGCCCATGATTCCGGCAATGACGTAGAATATACCGGCAAATATTGCGCCTCCGAACGTAATGAGGGTTGTTCCAGCACCAACTACTAATAAAATAATACTAGCCGCTTTTGGTTTACTGTTTCCTCTAAAGAAAAACATCGCAACGATACCAGCTATGATACTAATCAACGAGCCAACGATCAATACCGTTCCCATAGTGCCAATACCATTTGAAAGTTGCATTTCTATATTGGCAATATCTCCTTGATTAAAATTTGGATTCTCCGCTAACATTTCCTGCATCCATCCTTCTTGACCTTCCATCATCCGGAAAATTGCACCAAATAACACTCCAAATAAATACACAATAGCACCAATAATTGCTAATACTACTTCTACCGTTCTTTTCATTCGTTGTTCTCCTCCCACGTTTTCTATCTATAGTGATCATATGCGTGCACAACGCTAAACATGTAGCGTGCCTATGCAACACTCTATTATATTATACGTCCTGCCTGTCCAAAACGTTTCACTTAGTCGATACTGTCTTTAAACTGTCTGCTTGCACCGTGTCTAACTGAGCCGATACCTCTTCTAAATGATAACGCATGTTTAATTGATTGATGAACAAACTGCTTACTTCTTTTTATCGCATCGATCATCGGCAATCCTTTTGCCAGTTCTGCTGTCAGACACGCTGCAAAGGTACAGCCTGCCCCACTTGTATGGACTGTGTCAATTAGAGGAGCCTCAATAAATTCCATCCTATCTCCATCATAATACAGATCGACTGCCTGATCATTTATACTACCTGCTTTCATCAGCACTGACTGTGATCCAAGTTGATACAAGGCTTTCGTCGCATCCTCGAGCGCTGACCATTCAGATGGAATCCGCTCTCCGAGCAATTTCTCTGCTTCCATCCGATTTGGCGTGATGATTGATGCCTTTGGAATTAAGCGTTCTTTTAGTACTTCGATGGCATCATCCGCTAATAGCTGAGAACCCATCTTTCCAATCATCACGGGATCTATCACTTTATGCTGAACAGCAGTTACATCCAGCAAATCACTGACCAGTTCAATAATTTCCTTTGAAAAAAGCATACCTGTCTTAATGGCATCGATTCCGACCATTTCGTTGATAGCAAAAAATTGTGCTTTAATTTCTTTTAGTTCGCGAACAAAGATGCCATTCGCTGTCTGACTATTGTTTGCCACGGTAGCCGTTATCACTGACATACCGTAGACATCACGTTCCTGAAATGTCTTTAAATCTGCCTGTATACCCGCACTTCCCTGTGCCGCAGCACCAGCAATTGCAACTACTCGTTTCATGCTTTACACCTCGATGTTCTTACATTAAATTGCAATAAAAAACCAAATAATCATAATCAGTTGAATAATAATTTTAGCAAACGTGCCACTTAAAAAACCAATTAGTGATCCTAAAGCAGCTTTAAATGCATCCTGTACGGTTTTCTTTAGTATTAACTCTGTTACACAGACGAAAACGAAAGGTACAATGATAATGCCAAATGGCGGGATGATGAACGAACCAACGATGACACCAACTGCTGCCAATCGTTCTCCTGTTTTACTGCCGCCAAATTTTTTAACAAAGTAACTGTTAGCTATGATATCAGCAAAAATAAGCAAGAGCGTCCAAATAACCATAGCAATCCAAAAGATCCAACCGATGTTACTTGCTGCCAAGGCAAACTGATAAATCAAAAAACCAATCCAAATTACTAATACAGAAGGTATAATTGGAAAAATAATACCTACAAACGCTAATACAAAGCAAACAACTATTAATATCCACCATACTATATCCATTTCACATAGCTCCATTCCTAAACATTTATGTCTCCTTTATACTATAAGCAAACATAAATGTATACTTTTATACCTTTAAGAAAACATCAATGATTTGACAGTCCCGAACAATTTAAGATCAGTGGACAGACAAAAATTAATCCCCGTTTCCGACAAATGAAACGGGGATTATGATCGTTATCAGTCAGCTAACACATCGGCATATTCTTTCACATAAGGAGGTAAGTCTGGTGGTCGGCGGCTGGAGATAATATGACCATCTGTTACCACCGGCTCATCAAACCATAAACTGCCCGCATTCGTCATATCATCTTTAATACCTGGTGTACTGGTTACTTTTTTGCCGCGTAAGATACCTGCAGAGATCAATACCCAACCAGCATGACAAATTTGGCCGATTGGCTTTTTCGCTTCATTCATATGCGTTACCATCTTGATCACTTCTGGATATCTTCTTAACTTATCCGGTGCCCATCCACCTGGTACTAGTATACCATCATAGTTTTCTGCATTCACTTCATCAAAAGCATACTCTGACTCAGCAGGAACACCGTATTTTCCAATATATTTTTTCTTTGCTTCTTTTCCTACTAAATCAACTGTGGCACCTTCTTCACGCAAACGGAGAACAGGATACCATAGTTCGAGATCTTCAAATTCATCTTCTACTAAAGCTAGTACTTTTTTATTTTCAAGACGCATGCCATTTCCCTCCTCAACATTGATACCTCCAGTGTATCAGATATCCCATCTTAAATACGAATAATTCATTTATGAGAAATACCTGTTATACTGCCAGAAAGTTTTGGCCATCAGTTGAGGACTTTCAGCCTGACTAATAGCGGTAATAATTGATACGCCATCACCTCCCGCCTTTCTGAGCGGAATTACATGACGGAGCTTGATACCCCCAATTGCTACGATTGGTAACGTTCCTACTTTTTCTCGAATATGACTAAGCCCTTCGATTCCAATCGGTTGCTTCGCATCTTCTTTCGTATTTGTGCCAAAGATTGGACCAACCCCAATATAGTCGGCACCCTCTTTGTGGGCCTGTACTGCTTCTTCAATATTACTGGCAGATACTCCAATCACGCAATCCGCCGGGACTATTTCTCTCACTTTTGCAATCGACATATCATCTTGACCGACATGAACCCCATCTGCGCCAATTTCAATCGCTAAGTCGACATCATCATTAATGAAGAAAGGAACTCGATATTGCTGACATAACTGCTTCATCTGCTCTGCCAATTGCTTTTTTGCTGTCCCTTGTAACGCATTTTTTCCTTTTTCACGGAATTGGAAGCATGTAATACCGCCCTTCAACGCCTCTTCTAATACTTCTAAAGGATCTTGAACTGTATTGTTGCTTCCCATAATGAAATACACTTGTAACCATTCATGTTGCATCTCTTTAGGCACCTCTGATTATCCGAATTTTTCTATTTATCTCTTCACTTTTTAGATGGAACAATTGATCAATAAAGCTTACTTGAAAACTGCCCGGCAATTGTTGTTCACTAGCTGCATTTTCCGCTGCTACACCATAATAACTGATCGCATCTGTCATTGCTTGTAATACATCATCAGTTACTGCCAGAAACGCTGCCAATACGGAGGATAATAAACATCCAGTTCCTGTTACTTTCGTTAAAAGTGGATGGCCGTTCGAGAGAATGACTTTTTCTCGTTGATGAATGAGAATATCTTGTGCTCCTGTAATCGCAAGAGAGACTCCCAATTTCTGATAGGCTTGTTCTGCCAAAATCTCCATATCTACATCACCTGCACCATCTACACCCCGAACAGTTGCAGAGAGACCAGCCAGACTCGCTATTTCTCCAGCATTACCACGAATACAGGTTACCTCTACCTGTTCCAGAATTCGCTGAGCGGATTGCGTGCGGAACATCGTCGCTCCTGCCCCAACAGGGTCAAAAACGACAGGAGTTCCTGTTTTGTTGGCTGCTTTACCTGCCAATATCATCGCTTCAACCTGCACATCTGTTAAGGTTCCGATATTCAATACGAGCGCATTGGCTAGTGTAGCCATTTCTTCTACTTCTTCTTTAGCATTTGCCATGACTGGTGACGCACCAATCGCATATAGACCATTTGCTGTAAAATTCATAACTACCTGATTCGTAATATTGTGAATCAAGGGCTGGTGTTTTCTTACTTCTTCAATTAAATGACTCATTTATCGATAATCTCCTTCTGAGCAGGCAGCCCTTCTAAACGATATCCCCAATGGTTGGTTGGACCGTTCCCTTTCCCCAGTTCTAATGGGTACTGGATCGCTTTCGTAGTAAAGTCTTTTCCGATCTCTACTGCGTCTCTCACTGACTTCCCTTTGGCTAATTCTGCTGTAATAGCCGCAGAAAATGTACAGCCAGTTCCATGCGTATGCTTCGTGTCAAACCGATCAGACTGGAAGTGATAGAGTTCCTCTCCATCATATAACACATCAATCGCTTCTCCAGAAAGGTGTCCACCTTTGACAATGGCCGCTTGTGCACCTAATTTATTGACAATTACTTTTGCTGCTTTTTCTGCTTCTTCGTTTGTTTGGATAGCAAACCCGACTAGTATCTCCGCTTCCGGCACATTTGGTGTAACGACTGTTGCAAGCGGAATTAATGTTTCACGAATTACTTCTCTTGATGTTTCATCCATCAACGAATGGCCACTTTTTGCTACCATCACCGGATCAATCACGTATGGAATTGTGGAATTCTTTAATTTTTTTGCGATTAATTCCATCATTTCCACTGTCGCAATCATACCTGTTTTTATTGCTTGCGGCGGAATATCGGTAAGAACAGCGTCGAGTTGTTTTTCAATAAAATCAACAGTTAAATGCTGAACATCCTGAACGCCTTCAGTATTTTGTGCCACAACGGAAGTGATGACACTCATGCCATATACTTCTCTTTCCTGAAATACTTTTAAATCTGCCTGAATGCCAGCTCCACCTGTAGGATCTGTACCTGCAATCGTAAGTGCTGAAGCTATTTTATGCATAAGAAGATTCCGTTCCTTTCAAAGAGAAAGGCCATTCTTCCACCTGATAGGCCATTTCCCAGAATAAATATTCGAGCTGACAGCTTTTCATAAAGGCAAGTTTTGCTTTTTGTTTCTCTGTCTCGCCAGCTTCTTCTGCCCACTTATCTAATCGTTTGCGCAGTTCTGTTGTAACAGATGCCGTTTCATCTTGGGCATAGAACGAAATCCAATCATAAAACGGATGATTTTCTTGTGGTTTGTATTTCTTCATTAAATAGTGACCAATCTCTAAATAAGTCCAAGGGCATGGCAATAATGCCGCTATTAGTTCTCCAATGCTCCCTTGAAGCGCAACTGTTTTCATGTGTGTCACATAGTGATCTGCTGTTGGTGGTAATGGATAGCCTTGTAATTCATCATACGAAACACCTGCTACTTCGCACAAATTGTTATGAGGATGAATCTCACTGTGAAGGACAAAACCGATTTGCTCATAAAAGTAGTTCATCTCGTCCCGTACATCACTTTTTGATATAGCTAAACCATAAATATTGATAAACGCATTCAAATATTCAAAATCTGCTTTCACATAATGAATTATCGCTTCTTTCTTTAAATTTCCTTTCCCTAACCCTGTCACAAATGGGTGTTGAAAAATTCCTTCAAACACATCGTCGGCGGCCACACGTAATTCTTCACTAAATGTCATTTTCTATTCCTCCATCATATTTATTTTCATAACAAAAAGCCGCTCAGCTAAGCGGAGCGGCTCATTTTTGAATAAATAAATATCAAAAAGTCAGGCGTATGGACGTACACCTTCCGACTCCACTTTCCTACGCTGGTACTAACCAGTTCAGGTTCAAAGGGATCAAGAACATCATTCTTATCTCAGCTGCTACCTGCAGCACCCCTAGCGGAATTTCATTATGAAGTTAATTCCACTAAAACATGGAAAACTATCTTTGTCAAGCAACATGTGGTAATGCTCTACGTAAACTTGATGAGAAAAAATTGCTTGTGCCTGGTTTTAGAGAAGATGATTTAGTTTGTTTATTGAGGAAATTGAAATTTGGCTTCATTCCACATGCATATACAACTTCCTTTAATATGGATTATGTAAAGTGAGACTGTTTGACATTGTGGTAATTTTGATAGCTTTCATCTGCTTAGCAAAGCTTCGGAAATATGCCCCGCAGGACGCGAAGTGGTTGGCTGGAGCGACATTTCAGCATATAAAACCTTTCAAAATTATCACTAAGCTAGTAAGCTCCTAGTTAACATAATCCGTATTATAAGAACCCATACTTGAGCATGACTACTATTGGAATTCACCTTTATGAATGTACTTATATGCTTTTTTCTCATGAAAAAAGTTCCGGTCATTCTTCGATGACCGGAACCTGTTATACTAGTTTATAATCCCAAATGAATCGATTGGCCAGATTCGCATTTTCACATCACCAATTACGGCATCTTCATCAATAAAGCCGAATTGACGACTGTCTTTACTTACTCTGCGATTATCACCCAAAACAAATAATTTCCCTTCAGGTACTGTCTCACTACCTGTTAGCTCTTTAAGGGTGAAATCATATGTCAGCTGACCACCTTCCGAGAGAACGGATTTATACTCATCCAGATATGTTTCCTCATAAAACTCTCCATTAATGTAAAGCTTGTCATCTTTCATTTCAATCTGGTCACCTGCAAAACCAATCACTCGTTTGACATAATTATCTTCAGAGTCAGGAGCTTTAAAAGCAATTTCATCGAAACGCTCAATATCGCTCACTTTACTCAGAATAATTCTGTCTCCATCATGTAAATTCGGCATCATTGACTCACCTTTTACAACAGATGGTGTAATAAGGAAATGCCGACATACAAGCACGATTACTAGAGCGACTAATAATGCCTTCAGCCAGGAAAGCACTTCTTTTACAATTTTGTTTTCCATGGAGAAACCTTCTTTCATTTGTTAACTCTTTTCCTGTGGGTGATTGTATGATATTCTGTTTAAATGCAAACTATCGTAAACGCTAACGATATCATTTTAGCATGTTTTGTATATTATAGCATAGAAACAAGGTGAGAAAGTGCAAACTTTTAACAAAAAACATTATACACTTCTCTTTATTGCCGGTATTATTCTTCTAGCCTTTAACTTACGTCCTGCAATAACCTCAGTTGGACCTATCATAGGTATTATCCGTGAAGATTTATCGATCAGTAATTGGAGTGCAGGATTTTTAACAAGTCTTCCTTTAATTGCATTTGCAATCATTTCGCCAATAGCTCCACGCATTGCCAATAGAACGAGTAATGAGAAAGCATTATTATACGGGTTATTCATCCTGTTAGGTGGTATTCTCGTCCGCTCCACTTCTTCTATCCTATTTTTATTCACAGGAACTATACTGATAGGAGTCGGCATTGCAATCATAAATGTTATTTTGCCAAGTCTTATTAAAAGTAACTTTCCTGAAAAAATTGGTTTAATGACTGGAGTCTATACAACATCCATGTCAGTTGTGGCTGCCACAGCTTCGGGATTAAGTGTACCTTTAACGACTTCATTAGATTTAGGATGGAAATGGTCTTTAGCTAGTTGGAGTATTTTAGCTGTGCTTGGAATTGTCACTTGGATATTCGCGATGAATAAGGCACCTGTTGAGCAGGAGCGAGAATTATACCAACCGAGCACTACGAAACTAATGCGCTCTCCTGTGGCCTGGCAAGTTACCCTTTTTATGGGGTCTCAATCTTTCCTATTTTATGTCACGATCTCGTGGTTAGCTGAAATCCTGATCGCACACGGCTTTGCTAGCTCCAGCGCAGGGTGGTATGTCGCATACATGCAATTCGTCAGTTTACCTGCTACGTTTTTCACTCCAGTTATTGCAGGAAAACTTTCCGATCAGAAACCCGTTGTAGCTGTTTTTGGCGTCATTGGTATGATTGGCTATTTCATGCTGTATTTGGAGCCTGGACATTTAGGAACGTTCATTGCCATTACCTTAATCGGTATTATGCTAGGTGCAAGCATCAGTCTAGCTCTTGCATTACTCGGTTTACGTTCCACGAACGCAAGACAAGCTGCTGAGTTATCAGGTATGGCACAATCTTTTGGCTATACTTTAGCTTCTATCGGACCGATCCTTATCGGATTGCTATTCGACATGACTAACAGCTGGAAACCGTCTATTCTAACCATATTAGTGATGACGGTTGCCTTAATTATATTTGGCTTAGGCGCAAGCAGGAATAAATTTGTATTGGATGCATAAAATGTATTACCAGAAACATTTCCTTTCATTTTCATGATTGAGGGTGTATAATATCGGGTATACATGTAAGGGAGATGATTTCATGCAAAAATACATCACCCTCATTTTATTAGGTTTTATTATAAGTCATTTCACTATTTTTGATCAGCAACCTAATGTTCCAGCTAAGATCAACATCGAAGTAAATGAACATTTACAAACTTACAATAATATTGATGAAAATGATGGGTTATCTAGTAAACTACTACCAAATCCTATCGTCATTATACTCGCCATATTAAACACTGTATGTATTTTGCCAATCGTTTATCTGGTTGTTAAGCGAAAATTATTTTTACATGCAGTGTTTTTCCAATCTAGTTATCTGATCCCACATCGTTAATTTTCTTATCTACTAAGAGCAGATAAAGGAGGGAGAACGATGTGGTTCAGAATTCTAATGATTAGTTTATTCTCTTTCTCAGCAATCAGTGTATGGCTTTACCAAGGAATTGAAATATTCCATGCATTTGCTGATTATTTCAGACAGAAATAACTACTAAAAAAACACCCTCCTGACTGCAATGGTCAGGAGGGTGTTTTTTATTATAGTCTGTCGATATAGCTGCCATTGAAAAATAGTCCCACTTCCGCAATAGTATCAAAGCAGAAAAAGATAAAATAATAGCTGGTTTTTGTTATATCTTTATTAAATAGTTCTTTAAAAGCCTGAATAAAAAACTGTTCAAACTTAAACCAGCTTAATACCCAAGCTGTAACCAGAAAACTCATGATTGCCATCTTATTAAGCGACCTCCTCAAAGGTGAGCATCTCCACTCATTATGATGATTTTACCACTTAATAAGAATCTTTAACTTTTATTTTCTATCAGCCTTATTTCAAGATAATATCTTTTTGATATTCAAATAAGAAGAACTGATCACAAACCTGTATAAAGTGCCCATAATACGGATTATGTAAAGCAGACTAATTCGATATGGTAATTTTGACAGTTAGTATGTCCGTAGCAAAGCTCTGGAAATATGCTCCGCGTCCTGTGGGGCAATGCTTCAGCTAGGCTACTACTTGAACTGCTTCATTGCTGTCTTGTGCCGAGGAAGCCTGCTTCGAAGCAATACTTGCAGACACAGGCACAGACTAAGTGGATCTACAGCTCGTGCTGATCCAACGGGAGTCTCCGCATATTCCCTCCCTTTAAGAAAGTTTCACAACGTAAGAAACAGCTAAAAGCAGCAGCGCTATCATTATGTATTTGAGAATGTAAGCAACTATTATAGATAGTCACATGTGGATACCAATCATATGCTACTTCATGCATTAGTTGTACAGTCTATATTTTAGCGTAGGCCAACCACGTAGACTCCGGCGGGACGTGCAGGTGCTGAAGATCCACTTTGTGAAATGGTCTTCTTCACAAAGTTAGCTTCAGCCGTGCCCCGTAGGACGCGGAGTGGTTGTCCGGAGCGGTATCCTAGCACATGAAACGTTTCAAAATTACCACATAGCTCGTTTACATAATCCGTATTATAAGAACCATTATTTTTTACTTTATTGCTTTAGTTGCTTGTACACTACTTTCCCTGCGCATAAAAAAGGAGCTCATCCTAAGTAATGGGCTCCTTTTTATCGGCTTTATTAAACTGCTTTCGTGTTCAATTCAACATCAATGTTACCGCGTGTTGCTTTGGAATAAGGGCAAAAGTCGTGAGCTTGTTTTGCTAATTCTTCTGCTTCTTCTTGAGAAACACCTTTAATTTCTACGTTTAATACGACACTTATTTTAAAACCACCATCTGCTTCATCCTTATTCAGACTAACTTCTGCAGTAATGGAAGAATCAATGTCTTTTTTTTGCTTGGATGCCATTAGGTTTAAGGCACCATCGTAGCATGCAGAATACCCTGCTGCAAATAGTTGTTCTGGATTAGAGCCCTTACCGTCTCCACCACCAGCTGGATTTACTAAATTTAAATCGATTAAACCGTCATCGGATTTCACATGACCATCACGGCCACCTGTTGCTGTTGCTTTGGATGTAAATAATTTGTTACTCACTCTAACCACTCCTTTAAATTGTTTAGAACGATTACTGTGTTCTATATTCAATATTCTATCAATACTATTCCTTTTCCATCAATTATTAAACATTTAAAACAAAATCAAATTACTTTACACACAAAAAGATTATTGCGATAGTTAAAGAGAAATTCGAAATCAAGGAGGTCCTATCATGCAAAATTTCACCTTTTACAATCCAACGAAATTGTATTTTGGTAAAGGACAGTTAGACAAACTACAGGAAGAATTGAAACAATATGGTACAAACATTCTCCTTGTTTATGGTGGCGGAAGTATTAAGCGAAACGGTTTATATGATCAAGTCACTACAATACTAGAAAAAGAAAACAAACAAGTATTTGAATTAAGCGGCGTAGAACCAAACCCTCGCGTTACTACTGCCCGTAGAGGAATAGAGATTTGCAAAACAAAAAATATTGATTTCATCCTGGCTGTTGGTGGTGGCAGTACGATTGACTGCACGAAAGCAATCGCTGTCGGCGCTAAATCCGAGGATGACATTTGGGAGATTGTCACGAAGAAAGCAAATGCTACTGGAGCACTTCCATTCGGGACGGTGCTAACACTTGCAGCAACTGGTTCTGAAATGAATCCTGGCTCTGTTATTACCAATTGGGAAACAAATGAGAAGCATGGCTGGGGCAGCCCATATTCCTTCCCTGCCTTCTCTATTTTAGATCCAGACTTCACCAAAACAGTGCCAAAGGATCAGACCGTCTATGGTATGGTCGATATTATGTCCCATGCATTGGAGCATTATTTCCATCACGAAGAAAACACCTTGCTGCAGGATCGTATGGTGGAAGGTATTCTGCAAACAATCGTAGAAACAGCTCCTAAACTATTAGAAGATCTCGAGAACGAAACACACCGTGCAACTGTACTTTACAATGGTACAATGGCGTTAAATGGCATGGTAAACATGGGATACCAAGGTGACTGGGCAACGCATAACCTTGAACATGCAGTATCTGCCGTACATGATATCCCACACGGTGGCGGACTTGCTATTCTGTTCCCTAACTGGATGGAATATGTCATTGATGAAAATATGGAACGCTTTAAGCAATTCGCGATTCGCGTATTTCATGTAGATCCTAATGGCAAGTCAGATAAAGAGATAAGTATAGAAGGCATTTCCAGACTGAGAGAATTCTGGAACAGCATTGATGCACCTTCTCGTTTAGCTGACTATGATATCGGCGAAGACAGCATCGAAGATATGGCAGATAAAACTGTGATCGCCAAACCTGAATTCGGTAATTTCAAAAAACTAACACGCGATGATGCTATCGCCATCTACAAAGCTTCCTTATAAGTAAAAAAGTGGCCAGCGAATTCGCTGGTCACTTTTCTTTGTCTTCTTCATCCTCATTTTGCTCTTGTTCCTGCTCTTTTACTTCATCTGGTAATGGATCAATTGTCTGCTTGTAGCCGTACCCTTTATTTAAAGTCAAAATCGACAGTGCTAGTACACCAATTACGATCACGATACATACTATAATGACTACCCACATGGGAAAAATCCTTTCCTTTCTTGATTTACTACACCCATTATAACACATAGTTACGTAAGCGTTCTCCTAAAAATATCTGTACCAACAGGACAGATGCACTCTTTTTCTATTTTGTCGAACGCTTTTATCACGATTACATAAACTAAACATGTGGATAGTTTTATTAAACCATTAAATATGAAGGAGTTTTGATTATGAATAATACCAATACGACTGTTGTGAAACGTCAGAAAAAAGGTCGCAAGAAAAAATCATGTGGCTGCAGCAGCTTCAAAAAGAAAAATACATCAGATAGTTCTAAATAAAATACGAAATCATTACTTCAATAATAGATGCTACGCCAGCTATTGCTAATATAATGATTATCGGTATAAAGATCGTTGAGAAATGGTGAAAGCCTATAAACAAGAAGATCGCTGACCAAATGCCGGTACACCAATGACATCTTAAAAGCTCTCCAATCCACCTTCTAATGCCGTTTCCTTTAAACATAACAGTCTCTTCAACCGTTCCATCTGACAGCCATTTCTCTTCGACTTCAAAAAATGGTGCACGAATAAAGCCTGTGATTTTGTCATATACAATCAACCTTGTTAAACGAAATGATGCAAGCGATAATAAAACAAATGATAACCATGTAATCATACAGGCACCTACCTCATCTACATATAGTTAATACCATCCTATTAATAAAATCTTGTTTTCATGCAATAAAGAAAAATTTGGCTTATCGACAAGTACTGGCGAAAGCCTTCATTTTCTTATACTTTGTTCCTAAATTTTTTACCACGTCGAATTACGACTCTGATAAAATTTTATACATTCCCAACATAAGAAAAAACCAAGCAAATGTGCCTGGCTCAAATTCGATGTTGAAGAAATTTACTGTATAACGAAGCGAGCACCTGTTGAAAGAGCATTCCCACTACAACAGGAACAGCCACCGCTCCCGGGAAGTATTGAACAGCTATTACTGCACCTGCACTAATGTTGCGCATACCGCTGCTAAAAGTTAAGGAAATAACATCCTCTCCTTTTCGTTTACACCACTTCGCAAGCAACCAGGCTAAATAGTAGCCACTCGCCGCTACCAAAAACATAACAATTGCTATTTTTAGCAGTTTAAAATCAAAATCAGTTAAGTATTCCGCTACTTCTGAACTGTTGATCATAATCACAAATGCTAACGCCATTTTGGAAAACGGTGCTAAGCGAGGACTCCACTTCTCGTGAACACGACCATGCGAAACTTCATGCAATATCATCCCTAATAATGAAGGAATAACAATCATAATAAATAGTCCTTGCATCATTCCCCATACTTCCAGATCGACAGACGTTCCAATAAATACTGACAACGATAACGGAACGATGAAAGGTGATAATATCGTATCAATTAGAATAATGGACAGGGTTAATGCAACATTGCCTTTGTTCATCGATACCCAAATAAAACTGGTGATACCTGTTGGGATAATCATCGCTAAAACGAAACCAATAACCGTTAATGGATCGTCAAAGGTTAGATGTCCAATTAGCAGCGCCCATAACGGCATGAATAGATGAAGCGTAACAAGTGCAATTACTACGGATAGGGGATGAGCGACGACACGATACACTGCTACGAAATTCAGACCGAGACTCCCCGCAAAAGTCATAAAAGCAAAAATCCAAATCACCCATCCATCCAGTTTCAGAAAAAAGTCAGCGAACCAAACACCTAGAATAACGCTTGCTGGTGCGATGAAAGGCATGATCCGTTGTAAGAGTTGATTTAATTGGTTTAACATTGCTGTCTGCTCCTAAGCTGTTATAATTTCTTTAATCGTGGGCGTGTTTCCGACCAGTCCACTTCCACATTCATTCCAAAGAAAGCCGATAATTTCTCCGTGCTGATCATGTTTTTAGTTGTTCCCTGGTCAAACACTTCCCCCTTTTTTAATAATAAGGTCTTCGTAAAAGTCGGAAGAATCTCTTCCACGTGATGTGTGACATAAATGATTGATGGTGCAAGCTCCCCTTTACTTATCGTCTCGATTGAGGCTAGCAATTGTTCTCTTGCAATAAAATCCAGTCCATTAGTAGGCTCGTCCAAAATTAAAAGCTTGGGGTTATTCATCAATGCACGGCCGATCAACACCCGTTGCTGCTCTCCTTGTGATAACGTACGGTAAGCACGATTGGCATAGGAAAAGCAATCCAGTTCTTTTAACAATTGCTGGGCTCTTGTCCGCATCTCATCGGTTGGCGTTTCGTAGAGACCAATTGAAGCAAAAGCGCCACTTAACACAATCTGGTATGCACTATCTGACCCATAGATTCGTTGTTTTAATGTCGAAGATACAATCCCGATTTGCTGTCTTAGTTTTTCCCCAAGTATATCTTTCCCAAACTGTCTGCCAATTACTTTCACACTGCCTTCAGTAGGGAAGTAATAGGAACATAACATATGTAAAAGCGCTGTTTTACCAGCACCATTCAGACCTAATAATGCCCAGTGCTCGCCTTTTTTCATCTTCCAGTTCACATGCTTTAATATCCAGTTCCCCTCTTTTTTTAAGCCAACATCCCGCAGATCTAATACCATCTTCCACTCACTCCTTCTTTCCCTTTAGCATACAGTATACACTCCAGCCCTTTAAATTTCCTGCAATGAAATTTTTTCAAAAAAATTCATACTTATCTATTGAAAATGATTCTCATTATCGATATAATGTATGTAATCACATCCAGTGATGAAACATTCCCTTTACACATATCTTTTGTTACCCCCAATCAACAAAAGTTTTTAAGGATGTTTCCCAATCCATTGAGAGAAGCCGTATTAGGCTATCTCTCTTTTTTTAATATTTTCTTAATTAAAATAATTTTAAATAAATATTGATTTTTATAAAACTTGTATTATAATAAAAGATGTACTACTAATAACAAAGGAGAGGTGCTTTACATGAGCCAAGATAAAAGATATTTAACAACAGCTTCTGGCGCACCGGTTGGCGATAATCAAAATTCTATTACAGCCGGACACAGAGGACCGACTTTAATTCAAGACGTACATTTACTAGAAAAACTAGCTCACTTTAACCGTGAAAGAGTACCTGAACGCGTCGTACACGCTAAAGGTGCAGGCGCACATGGCTATTTCGAAGTAACTAATGACGTTTCAAAATATACAAAAGCAGACTTCTTATCTGAAGTTGGTAAGAAAACACCAATGTTTATTCGTTTTTCAACAGTTGCAGGAGAATTAGGTTCTGCAGATACTGTACGTGATCCACGTGGATTTGCAGTTAAATTCTATACAGAAGAAGGAAACTATGACTTAGTTGGTAACAACACGCCTGTTTTCTTTATTCGTGATGCAATTAAATTCCCAGACTTTATTCACACACAAAAACGTAACCCTCAAACACACTTGAAAGATCCGAATGCGACTTGGGATTTCTGGTCTCTATCTCCAGAATCATTACACCAAATCACCATCTTACACTCTGATCGTGGTATTCCAGCTACATTACGTCACCAAAATGGGTACGGAAGCCATACTTTCAAATGGGTAAATAAAGATGGCGAAGCATTCTATATTAAGTATCACTTCAAGACTGATCAAGGTATTAAAAACCTGGATCCAAAAGTTGCAGATGAAATCGCAGGTACAAACCCTGATTATCATATTGAAGATCTATTTAATGCAATCGCAGAAGGAGACTACCCTTCTTGGACGTTAAAAGTACAAATCATGCCTGAAGCAGATGCTAATAACTATCGTTACGATCCATTCGATGTAACAAAAGTTTGGCCGCATGAAGATTATCCATTAATCAAAGTAGGAAAAATGGTATTAGATCGTAATCCAGAAAACTATTTCGCAGAAGTTGAGCAAGCTGCCTTCTCTCCTGCACACTTTGTGCCTGGAATTGAAGCATCACCAGATAAAATGCTTCAAGGCCGTCTGTTCTCTTATTCTGATGCACACCGTTATCGTATTGGAGCAAACCATGAAACACTACCAATCAACCGTCCAAAAGCGCCTGTAAATAACTATCAGCGTGATGGCTTCATGAGCCATGATGGAAATGGTGGAGGCGCGCCAAACTATGAGCCTAACAGCTTTAGTGACGCACCAAAAGAAACACCAGAAAACAAAATCCATCCATTTGAAGTATCTGGTTTTGCAGACAGTGCTCCTTATGACTCTGATGATCACTACTCTCAACCACGTGCCTTATTCCGTGATATCATGGATGATGGCGAACGTGATCGCTTAATGGAGGCTTTCGCTGGCCATTTAAGTGGCGTAACTCGTGAAGGAATTGTTGATCGACAATTAGAAAACTTCTATAAAGTAGATCCTGAATTAGCAGAAGGTGTCGCTGCTAAATTAGGCGTAGAAGTACCAGCTCACGTAAAAGAACAATAATAGCTAACCAAAAAGGTCCCGTGTAATGACAGGGACCTTTTTTATTAGCCTACTCTACCTAATAGTGCTG
The DNA here is from genome assembly GCF_022919115.1 of Gracilibacillus caseinilyticus. Taxonomy (NCBI): domain Bacteria; kingdom Bacillati; phylum Bacillota; class Bacilli; order Caryophanales; family Bacillaceae; genus Gracilibacillus; species Gracilibacillus caseinilyticus. The sequence goes on from NZ_CP095072.1 coordinate 716,982, forward strand.
ATAACCAGAGATTTGTAAATCTTATAAAATAATTTCATTTAAAAAATAAGTGCTACAAAACAATTCGTACCAGAGCTTTAAAAAAACTGACGCTAATATGACGCAATACTTTTTAGTAATAATCTCAGCAACCAACCTCATACACTATTTGATGTGTGCTATTCACGTTTAAATAACAGGTATTACATATAGGGATAGAATTTTTCGAAAATTCCCAATATCTTATGTTTCAACTTTTTGGATAACGGGTATCTTAAAATTGTTAATGTGGCAATCAAATTTTGCTTATGTGTGAGAATACATGACAATTTTGGAGGATTTATAAAGTTATTCTAAATGAATACCGCTCAGCATAACTCAGGCAGATTTATACAGTTTAATCACTCTATAAGCGGTTTGCGAATAAGTCCTGTAACCGATATTATATATAATGTACTATTTGCGCAATTGAAGTTGCCCGATAAGAAAGGAGCAAATTGTGATTAATACCGAAAACAATCAGTCTCCATCTGATCATGTTATCTTTCAGAAACCCACGAAAGAAGATGGAGCAGCCATGTGGAATTTAGTTACAAATTCAACTTTAGACACAAATTCTTCTTATAAATACATCTTAATGAGTGAGTATTTTAGTGACACTTGTGTCGTCGCAAAACAAAATAACCAAGTGGTTGGTTTTATTACCGCATTTATCCCTCCAAAAAAACCAGATGCTGTCTTTGTCTGGCAAGTTGGTGTGGATGCTTCACAGCGTGGAAAAGGGATAGCATCAAAAATGCTAAACTATTTAGTCAAAAGCGATGCCTGTCAAAACGTTCAGTTTGTCGAAGCAACCATTACACCAGACAACAAAGCATCACAATCTTTATTCCAGAAATTAGCTCGTGATTTTAATACCGAAATAACTTCAAGCGAGTTTTTCACAAAGGATATTTTTCCTGGTGATGAACACGAAGAAGAATTGAAATTTATTATCGGTCCTATCCGTAAATAATTTTTTGCAAAATTTCGAATGATAAAAAAATGATCAAAGTATTAATGTAATTCGAAATATAAAACAATTTTAGGAGGAACTTAAAAGATGAGTAAAAATCTTGATATTATCAATCATCATGAATCAGTAGTCCGCAGTTATATCCGTAACTTCCCAACCGTATTTACAAAGGCGAAGAAGCACAAAATGTGGGACGAGAATGGCAAGGAATACTTGGATTTCTTCTCTGGAGCAGGTGCACTTAACTATGGACATAACGATGATCATATGAAAAAGAAATTAATCGAATATATTACAAGTGACGGCATTACACACTCACTTGATATGGCTTCTACAGCAAAAGCCGACTTTTTACAAAAATTCGATGACGTAATTTTACAACCACGTAATCTTGATTACAAAGTCATGTTCCCTGGACCAACGGGAACAAATACTGTAGAAAGTGCGCTGAAACTGGCTCGTAAAGTAACAGGTCGCACGGATATTATCAGCTTCACTGGTGGGTTCCACGGTATGACAATTGGTTCTCTATCTGTTACAGGTAACTCCATGAAGCGTCAAGGTGCAGGTATTCCACTGCAAAACACGGTAACAATGGCTTACGATAACTATGTAGATCACGATACACTTGTGTACCTTGAAAGATTTCTTGAAGACAACGGTAGTGGTGTTGCTATTCCTGCTGCTATGATCGTAGAAACCGTACAAGGTGAGGGCGGTATCAACGCTGCTCGTTTTGAATGGTTGAAACAAGTAGAAGAAATCTGCCGTCGCTGGGGCATTCTTCTTATCATTGATGATGTGCAAGCTGGTATCGGTCGTACAGGTACTTTCTTCAGCTTTGAAGCTGCTGGCATTAAACCAGATATTGTATGTCTATCAAAATCATTAAGTGGTTACGGACTACCACTTGCTGTTACCTTAATCAAACCAGAATTAGATATCTGGAAACCTGGTGAGCATAATGGTACTTTCCGTGGTAACAACCATGCCTTTGTTACAGCAACAGCTGCATTGGATTATTGGAAAGATGACAACTTCGAAAAAGAAATTCATGAAAAATCCGAACTAATCTACAGCTTCCTTGAAAAAATTGTTGCGAATTATCCAGAACTTAAAGGGGAAGTACGTGGACGTGGATTCATGGTAGGAATTGCTTCAGAGGTAGAAGGACTTTCCGAAAAAGTTACAGCACGTTGCTTCGAAAAAGGATTAATTATGGAAACAGCTGGACCGAACGACGAAGTATTTAAATTGTTCCCAGCACTTAATATTCCTAAAGAAGACCTGCAAAAAGGGTTAGACATTATTGAAGAAAGTGTTAAAGGATTAGTGAAAGATCCAGTTACTAACTAATAGTAATGGGATTCATATAAAGAAAAACTTATCTGAAATTTAATTGTCCATAATCCCTCACTTTAGCTTCTTGTTTTGATTGGAAGTGGGGTTTTTTCCGGACATTGATAAAAAACACCATACAGGAGGATATACACTAATGAAAGTAGTAAAACTAGAAGATATTTTAGGTACTGAATACGATGTAGACGGAGGTAACTGGGTTAGTCGCCGTCTAATCATGAAAAAAGACAATATGGGCTATTCTGTAAATGATACTATCATTAAAGCTGGTACAGAGACACATATCTGGTACCAAAATCACCTTGAATCTGTTTATTGCATTGAAGGTGAAGGTGAAGTGGTTACACTTAGCGATAACAAAGTATGGCCTATCAAAAAAGATACACTTTACGCATTAGATGAAAATGATGAGCATTTACTTCGTGCAACTACTGATATGAGAATGGTTTGTGTATTCAACCCACCTCTATCTGGTAAAGAAGTACATGATGAAAATGGTGTTTATCCAGTAGACGAAGATTAATGAATAACATCCCTTAATATAAAAATTGATCATAACATTCCTTAAAATAATCTATTCCTATTAAAGACTCCCTCCCCAAGGGAGTCTTTTTCCGTGCCAATAAAAAATAATTGTATATTGGAGCAACTATAACGATAACAATAAAAGCAAATTAAGCGAAAAGTGCCGACTTTTTCGTTTATACTATGCATGAGGTGAACGATATGGCAAACAAAGAGATCGATGACTATATACAGGAAGGCATATATGGTGAGAAAGAGCTGCACCCCGATCAAAAAAGACAATATTTAGGTACATACCGGGAACGGGTCATTCTGGTAATGACAAAACCGCAAGTCCGTGGTGAAAAAGGATTACGCGAAATAGAAGAACTGTTCATGCAATATCAGGACGGGGCATTACTCCTGAACGGAAATATGAATACTAAGTTTTTTAAACCTTACCGGGAACTTGCCAGCCAATACCACATCAGCTACACGTATGTATCGAATATTGAAGCTGACAGTGATTACGGATTGGTGTTTGCAACGGACTATGCTGTCGATAAAGAGGATATTCTGTTAAAAGAAGATACAAGCGAATCACCGCAAACCAAACGAAAATCATGGTTTGAAAAACTTTTCGGTATATAAAAAAACTGGGCATTAACCGCCCAGTTCTAACTATACCTGTAATATGGATTATGTTAACTAGATGCTTAGTAGTAATGTTGAAACATTTCATGTGCAGGTATACTGCTTCGGCCAATCTCTTCGCGTCCTGTGGTGCATATCTCCGGAGCTTTGCTAAGCACATACTATTTGTCAAAATAAACATATCGAAACAGTTTTCACTTTACATAATCTATATTGTCAGAACTCATTCTTTTATTTTTTTCAAACGTGAACGCGATTATATACAGTTTCTCAGACATTCACAGTTGCAGACTCCAATACGTTTACTAATCGTTTCATTCCTTCTTCGATCAGAGCTGGCTCTGAATTGGTGAAGTTTAAACGAAACGTGTTTTCCTCCGGATCGGATACGTAAAAAGGCGCACCTGGAACGAAGGCAACTCCTGCCGCTACTGCCTCGTTTAACAATGTTGTGGTATTAATATGCGGTGGCAATTTGACCCAGAAGAACATACCACCTTTCGGCACAATGTATTCAAGTCCTTCAATATCAACCGAATCTAATAAACGCTTCATGATAAGCATTCGTTCATAATATGTTTTTCTAATTGTTTGAATATGCCCATCGATATCGAACTCTTTTAACAAATGTACTAATGCATGCTGGCTAATTGAATTGGTGTGTAAGTCTGATGCCTGCTTGGCTTGTGCCATGATCCGAATAATTTGATGCGGTCCAACAATCCATCCAATTCGAACAGCAGGAACAACCGTTTTAGAAAAGGTGCTCGTGTAAAGCACAAGTCCGTCTTCATCTAATGACGCAATCGAAGGCTGAGCTTCTTGCTCATCGAACTTCAGCTCTCCATATGGATCATCTTCAAAAATTACAATATGATATTGATTAGCTAGTTCTAATAATTTCTTCCGTCTTTCTAACGACCACACTTTTCCAGTCGGATTTGAATAAGTCGGGACTACATAAATGCATTTCGGTTTATGCTTAATAATTTTTTCTTCTAAATCAGCAAGGACCATTCCATCGTCATCTGATTCCACTGCTACCACATTCGTTTCATATGATTCAAATACTTGTAAGGCTGCTAAATAGGTAGGATTTTCTGTTAAGATAACATCCCCTGCATTAAACATCACACGCGAAAAGAGATCGATCGCCTGCTGACTGCCTGATGTGATTAAAATATCATCAGGTGAACGGTGTAAGCCTTTTTGTATCATTCTTTCAGACAACAATGCTCGAAGCTCTGGTACTCCTTCTGTTTCACCGTATTGTAACGCCTTTTTGTTGGTTGTGATGGCTTTATGAAATGCCTGATCTACCGCCTCAACCGGAAATAGCTTCTCTTCAGGCAGTCCGCCAGCGAATGAAATAATATTACCTTGATTAATTATTTTCAAGATATCCCGAACTGCTGATGACTTTAAATACTTAACACGATCTGAAAAACCATATTTCATCATTTATCCCTACTTTCATATTTTATCTTTCTTTTAATATTTGAGATTGTCATTTTGGTACTGATCTGCTTTCAAAAGATTCGTTCTTAATATAGTGAGAAAGGACAGCTACTGTAATAAGTAACTGTCCGAAAGCATTATCCTAATATTGCACGGTCATTATCCAGCTGTTTTCCACGAATTCGTTGGAATTCATGTAATAACTTTTCAATCGTCAACTGCTGCTTTTCTTCACCCGAAACTTCTAATATGATTTGACCTTTATCCATCATAATCAGTCGGTTGCCCAAGTCTAATGCTTGTTGCATATTATGCGTCACCATCAGTGTTGTTAATCCGAACTGTTCGACGACTTCTCCCGTTAAATTCGTGATTAATTCTGCACGAGATGGATCCAATGCTGCAGTATGTTCATCTAGTAATAATATATTCGGCTCCGTAAATGTTGCCATCAGTAGTGATAAAGCTTGACGTTCACCACCAGATAAAAGTCCGACTTTTGCATTCAAACGATTTTCCAAGCCTAAATGAAGTGTCTCTAAATGCTCTTTAAACAACGTCTTTCGCTTTTTACTTACTCCAATTTTCAATGTTCGCTTTTTGTTTCTCGTGTAAGCCATTGCTAAGTTCTCTTCAATTGTCATCGTTGGAGCGGTACCGGCCATTGGATCTTGAAACACACGCCCGATAAACTGGGATCGTTTATACTCGGGTAACATGGTGACATTTTTGTCATCGATCGTCACAGTACCAATATCCGGTTTTAAAGATCCAGATATCATATTCATTAACGTCGATTTCCCTGCACCATTACTGCCGATTACAGTAACAAAATCACCTTTTTTCATATTTAGCTGAATCCCCTGTAATGCTTTCTTCTCATCCATCGTACCTTCATTAAAAGTAATCGCAATGTCCTTCATACTAAGCATTGTTAGCCCCCTCTCCACTGGCCAGCATTGCCCTTTTTCGTCTTTTTCGACTCGCTTCTTTTTGGGATGCGATGATTTTAGGTGCGATGAGAGCGGCGATAACAATGACTGCTGTTATTAATTTCGTGTCACCTGTTTCCAGAAATTCTACTTTTAATGCCAATGTCAATACGATTCGATAAACAATTGCACCACAAATAACCGCTAAAGTAGTTCTCGCCATCGTCTTAGTTCCAATTAGTGCTTCCCCAATAATGACAGAGGCGAGACCTATTACTATCATTCCGATTCCCATACTTACATCAGAGAACCCACCATATTGAGCAATAAGTGCACCTGCTAAAGCAACTAAAGCATTCGAAATTCCTAAACCAACGATGGTCAAGTTATCTGTGTTCGCTGAAAAACTACGAATCATTTTTTCGTTATCACCAGTAGCTCTTAGTGCAAGACCCACGTCTGTTTTCAAGAAATAATCAGTCAGGAGTTTAATCGCAATCGTAATAAAAATCATTAATATAAGAACAACCCAAGTACCAGGAACTCTGTCCGCTCCCATAGAAGTTAATATGTCATTCAATGCCTGGTCAATTCCTAAACTTCCCCAGAAACCTTCTAACTGATTAAATATTGTCGGTTCATTCAATAACGCGACATTAGGCTTACCCATGATTCGCAAATTAATAGAATAGAGTGCGATCATCATTAATATACCTGATAATAAAGGATTAATCTTTCCTTTCGTATTCAAAATTCCTGTAACAGCTCCAGCCGCAAAGCCTGCTAATACTGCATAAAAAGTCGCGATTACTGGAGGTACTCCGTTCACAATCGATATTGCTGCAACTGCTCCTCCTGTTACAAAACTGCCGTCTACCGTTAAATCTGGGAAATCTAAAATACGAAATGAAAGATAAACACCAAGTGCCATCAGCGCATATATTATGCCTGATTCAACTGCGCTGAAAATGGAAATTAACATCAAACTCTCCCTTTCTGTCCTTCAAAAATCATTGGATAGAAAACCCCGACACCTTTCTCTTGCGTGTATGTCGAGGTTTTCTTCCAAATTATTCTGATTCTTCTGTTTCTAACAATTCTGCTTCCGCGTCCCAATTACTATTCCATTCCACGCCTTGTGCTTCTGCAGCTTCTTTATTAATAAAAAGTTGCATACTAGGTGGTACTTCAACAGGAATATCCGCTGTTGTTTTTTCACCTGTTAAGATCTCCACTGCCATCTCTCCAGTACGGTACCCGATGGTGTAATAATCGATACCGTATGTAGCAAATCCGCCACGTTTCACGGAATCTGGTTCTCCGACTACTAATGGAATACTTTGATCTTCCGCCACATTTACTACTGTTTCAAGAGCGGATACTACTGTATTATCGGTAATCACATAAAATATATCTGCATTACCTACTAATGAAGTCGTAGCTTGCTGTACTTCAGATGAATTAGAAACAGTTGCCTCTACAGTTGATAGTGAAGTACCTTCCACCGCTGCATTTACTGCTTCAATTTGAGCGACAGAATTTGCTTCACCAGCATTATAAATCAATCCAACAGTCGATCCTTCAAAATATTGATTGATAAAATTAACGGTATTTTTGATTGCATCAGGGTGTAAATCTAGTACTCCTGTAATATTTTCACCAGGTTGATCCAATGATTCTACTAATCCGCCTTCTACAGCATCCGTTACAGAAGTAAAAAGAATTGGAATATCACTAGTCGCCTGTAATGCACTTTGCGCACTTGGCGTTGAATTAGCAAAGATCAAATCAACTCCGTCTGCCACAAAGTTATTAGCAATAGTAGCAGTGTTATTTTGATCCCCCTGTGCTGATTGGAAATCATATTCAACATTCAACCCCGCTTCTTCAATCGCTGCCTGAAATCCGTCATATGCTGCATCTAATGAAGGATGCTCGACGATTTGAGTAGCACCAATTTGATAAACTCCATCTTTAGTTGCTTCACCTTCTGTTTCGTCAGATGTTTGTTCGGCGTCTTCACTGCCACCCGATCCATTCGTTTCCTCATCACTTGTTCCACATGCTGCCAAAACAAGAACACTGAAGAAAGCTATTAATAATAAAAATAATAAGTTCTTCTTCATGCTTCCCATCTCCCCCATTTTTCTATAAATTTTTAATTTTCAAACTTTTTAAAATACATTATAGCACAACTTAAGTAGCATAGGTACAACTAAAACGTAAATATTACTTGAAATAAATGGGTAAATTGATAGGTTGATAGTCTGGCGGTAGACTAACACTCATTCCGTACTGTTGATAACTTTATAAATCAGCAAAGTTTTATACAATATATACTGCTTTATCGACAACTTTTTATTCCATTATGCAGATTCAACTCAAGTTATGCACATAACCAAAAGATATTCAGGATAACTGGCTACTTATTCACAAATTTATAAGATATTAACTTAATTGTTTAAAGTAAGCAGCAATCATTTATCCTGGAAATGTGGATAAACCATTGAATTACTGCATTTTTCCACAATAAGCCCTTATAACTTTGTCTAACCTACCACTTATACACGGAGTTATCTACATACCAACATGCATGACTCAATAACTGCTATCAAATGAAACAACTGGGTGTGGATAAGAAAACTGGAACATAATTAAAATGCCCAAACGACAATTGCGATTAATGTAAGTATTATAACTTCCTTTAATACGGATTATGTTAACTAACTGCTGAGTGGTCATTTTGAAATGTTTCAAGTGCTAGGAGATCGCTCCGGCCAACCACTTCGCGTCCTGCGGGGCACGGCTGAAGCTAACTTTGTGAAGAAGATCGCTTCAAAAAGTGGATCTTCAGCACCTGCTCAATCCCACGGGAGTCTACGTGGTTGGCCTGCGCTAATATAAGAACTCTACAACTTTTGTGAGAGCTAGCATATTTCCGGAGCTCTACTAAGCATTTAAAACCGATCAAAATTGCCCCATAGATATACAGTTCCACTTAACATAATCCGTATTATAAGAAACAATATTTCTTATTTAAGTATGATTCTGCATGTTGTGTTTATGACTGTACTTATACTCCTTTTTCACACCACAAAAATAGCATACCAAGCAATGTACTACTTGGTATGCTATCTAATATCTTAAGTCGTAAATCAGTGTATAGCTCTGTAATTATTGATCATTTCTGTTGATAAAGTCTGTAACAGCTCCTAATGAGGAACAAGATACATTGTGTGCATATTTCCCTAAGACACCGCGCTTGTATAATTCTGGTGCCTTCCAGTCTGCACGTCTGTTTGCTAATTCTTCTTCCGTTACATCCATTGAAAGCTCTTTCTTCTCTGAATCGATCGTTACCATATCGCCTTCCTGCAGTAAACCGATTGGTCCACCGGATTGTGCTTCAGGTGCGATGTGACCTACTACAAGACCGTGTGTACCACCTGAGAAACGGCCATCCGTTAACAGTGCTACCTTTTGGCCGAGTCCTTTACCGACAAGGATTGCGGAAATCGATAGCATCTCTGGCATACCTGGTCCACCTTTTGGACCTACATAACGGATAACTAATACGTCGCCTTCATTGATTTCATTATTCATCACGGCATTTGTTGCGTCTTCTTCATTTTCAAATACGCGTGCAGGACCAACGTGTCGTTTAACCTTTACACCAGAAACTTTGGCAACGGCACCACTTGGTGATAGATTACCTTTTAGTACAATTAATGGACCATCTGCACGGTATGGATTGCTAAGCGGGTGAATGATATCTTGCTCATCCGTTAGTACAGGCGCATCCGCATAATTTTCGGCGATTGTCTTACCTGTAACCGTTAAGCAGTCGCCATGGAGGAATTCATTATCCAACAGAAGGCGCATAACCGCAGGTACTCCTCCAATTTTATGAAGGTCTTCCATTACATATTTGCCACTTGGCTTTAAATCAGCCAGGTGAGGAACTTTTGCTTGAATTCGATTAAAATCATCTATCGTTATGTTCACTTGTGCCGCATTTGCAATCGCTAATAAGTGAAGTACTGCATTCGTTGAACCACCTAATGCCATCACTGTTGTAATTGCATTTTCGAATGCTTTTTCCGTTAAAATATCTTTTGGATAGATACCTTTTTCTAATAAATGATAAGCAGCTTGTCCTGCTTTACGGCAATCTTCGAATTTCTCAGGAGATTCAGCTGGATTAGAAGAACTTCCTGGTAAACTCATACCGAGTGCTTCTACCGCTGTTGCCATTGTATTCGCAGTGTACATACCACCGCAAGAACCAGCACCTGGACATGCATTACACTCAATGCCTCTTAACTCTTCATCATCTATATCTCCGTTATTGTGTTTTCCAACACCTTCAAAAACCGACACGATGTCTAATTTTTCGCCTTTACGATATCCTGGTGCAATCGTACCACCGTAGACGAATACTGCAGGCACGTCAGAACGTGCAATCGAAATCAAACAGCCTGGAATGTTTTTGTCACAGCCACCGATTGCTACATAGGCATCCATGTTCTCAGCACCCACTACTGTTTCAATTGAGTCTGCAATTACATCACGACTTGGTAATGAATAACGCATACCAGATGTACCCATTGAGATACCATCGGATACAGTAATCGTATTAAAGATCATCGGAACACCGCCCGCAGCACGAGCGCCATTTTTCGCCTGAACGGCAAGGTCATCTAGGTGAATATTACATGGTGTTACTTCACTCCAGGTACTTGCTACCCCAATCATCGGTTTCTTAAAGTCTTCATCTGTTACCCCAACTGCACGCAACATCGCACGGTTTGGAGCACGTTTTGAATCATCAAATACTTTACTTTTGATACGCAAATCTTTCCCCATACCATTTGCCTCCCAATTATGCTTTCTAATAACATTAAATTTTAAATTTTCTGTAAAATCAAGATAAAAAATACCCTATTTAATCTCAATAATAATATAGTATCATAGATTTAGAATATACGGAATAATTCAAATCATTAAACAAAGGATAATCCCATGAAAACTCGCATTCTTTTTATTATTTTAGGCGTTTTTGCCGTTTTTTATTTGTATACACAATATCAAAAATACAGCTCTCGACCAATGCCGACAGAGCTCAACCCAATAGTTGAAGAAAAAATGAACAGTTTAATAACGAAAACAGAGGAACGAGGAATTTCGATTATCATTACAGACGGATTCCGTTCTGAAGCAGAACAAAATGTACTGTATCAACGCGGCAGAAGCACGGATGGACAGATTGTTACCTATGCCAAAGGAGGAGAATCGTATCATAACTATGGGTTAGCCATTGATTTTGCATTGCGTAATGATAACGATGAGATTATTTGGGACATGGAGTATGATGGCAATCAGAATGGAGAAAGTGACTGGATGGAAGTCGTCAGCCTTGCGAAGGAATTAGGGTTTAGCTGGGGTGGAGACTTTTCCCGTTTCAAAGACTATCCACATTTCCAAATGGACTTTGGTCTCAGCATTCAAGAATTGCAATGGGGAAAACGACCACCAGATGTGATCGATTAACCCGTTACTTTCGGTATAACACCGTACTGTACAACTGTTCTGTTACACTTGGATCAATAAATTTGTGTGCTTTATTTACAGCTGTGATCGCTTCTGTATAGCCAGCAGCGATAAGATTGGTTTTTCCTTCATACTGCACCACGTCACCAGCAGCGAATATGCCAGGCACACTTGTGGCCATATCACCTTTTACCGGAATACGACCTTTGTTCAAAGCTACATCCCAAGCATCAAATGGTGTCGCTTGGAGGGCAAGACCATAATAAGCAAGCATATAATCAGCTTTCAGTCTCACCTCTTGCTTGTTGTGGTCCTTAATCTCGACAGCAGTCAATTGTTGATTATCGACAACGAGATTTGTGATCGTTGCCGAGTTATAAGCAATCGCATCACTATTCTCTAATTGTTGGATATCTTCTTCTCTAGTCTGCTGTAATTTATCATTCTCATTAACGATCGTAACTGATTTTGCTTTTCCTTCCAGATGCAATGCCCAAACAATTGCCTGGCGATTGTTGGATGCAATCACTACATCTTTCCCTTCATACTTGCCTTCATCCATAAGATTAGTTGCAACAATATCCCGATATGCAGGAAATGGTAAGTCGTCCCAGTTTTTAGGCTTTTTCGTATGAAATGTTCCAGAACCAGTGGCTAAAACAACCGCTTTGGTAAAATGTCGTGCCCCATCTAAGGTTTCAAGCACAAAATGATCGTCAGCCTTTTCGATCGTTTCTATCCATGTTTTGGTTAACATAACCGGCTGATGCCTGCTTGCCTGCTGGACCATTTGTTTCACTAATGCATCACCAGAAATATCCGGATAACCACCAATATCGTAGATTAATTTCTCAGGGAAAAATTGCATTACTTTCCCGCCAAATTGATCCTGGGATTCGATTAATTTTACTTTCAAATTCCGCATTGTCGCGTAATAAGTAGCAAATAATCCGGTTGTACCGCCACCAATAATCGTAACGTCAAATAATTCTTTTTCCCCCATTCAAGAACACCTCTACCTTGTTTGTAATCTATCTGTTCGTTGTAATGCCTGAAGATTGTGTGCACCGATCCCAAACATCACCATGCGTAATTCTAATTCACGAACTTGCATCCATTCTACCACATTTTCTGCAGAATCGATTGCTTCTTTTAAGATCGTTCTGGCGAAACCGACATGATCTGCTCCTAGGGCGATCGCTTTCGCAGCATGATGACCGTTCCGAATGCCACCACTTGCTATTATTTTTTTCAGGTTGGACAATGGTTTGATTTCTTCTAAGCACGTTGCAGTTGATATTCCCCAACCCGCAAAGGCTTCTGCGGCTTCCTTTTTGATCCTGTCTTTCGAACGAAGTTTCTCCACTTGGCTCCAGGATGTTCCACCAGCACCGGCTACATCGATAAAATCAATACCAATATCAATCAGTCGCTGAGCAGTTCGTCCATCAATTCCAAATCCTACCTCTTTCACACCAACCGGAATGGATATCTCCTTGATAATCTCTTCTATTTTAGGCAACAGCTGGCTGAAATTTGTATCACCGCCTGTTTGAATTACTTCCTGTATCGAGTTCAAATGTAAAACTAATGCATTGGCATCCGTCCATTCAATGATTCGTTTCACTTGATCTGCTGTGACACCATAGTTTAGTTGCACGGCACCGATATTCGCAATGATCGGTACGTTCGGTGCATATTTTCTGATTTGGAAGGACTTACGAAATTTCTCACTTTCGAGCATTACCCTTGTCGATCCTAGGGCAAATACCCACCCCTGCTGTTCTGCAGCAATTGCGAGATTTTGGTTAATCACTTCCGCTAGCTCCGCTCCACCTGTCATAGAACTAATAAGAAATGGCGTCGGCATTGCTTGTCCAAAATAATTGGTACGAATGTCTATTTCATTAAAATTTATTTCTGGAAGTGCATTATGCTGGAATTGGAAACGATCGAATCCGTTAGTAATTCCTTCCCCTAACGAATCACCCTTTAAGCTTAATTCAATATGTTCACTTTTACGTTTATGAATCCCATCTGTCATAAACTCAGTCCTTTTTCTAAATTTCTTCTATTTTATCATCGATTGCAATCTCTGTGATCACATACATATGCCATCATATCGTATATGACAGGTGTCTGAAAAGAAAATGAACTATCTTAGGTTTATCCTGACCAAAAAAATGACTTTGTCCATCATAAGGATAATGTTTCTTAAGCTCATCTTTGAAATAGTTATGATAGAATAAGTGTTAGCAATATACGGTTTTATATGATTGAATGCCACCATCTAAAATTGAAACAGTGGAGTGATAAACGATAATGAAAGACAAACTAATTAACCGGCTTACAACCTATGCAAAAATCAATACGCAGTCAAATGAAGAAAATGAATCCTGTCCATCAACAGAAAATCAATGGGAGCTTGCCAACTTATTAGTAGAGGAATTAAAATCAATCGGCATGCAAGACGTGACCATTGACGATAATGCTTATATTATGGCCACCTTACAAGGAAATATCGAAGAGCAAGTAGATACTATCGGCTTTCTTGCTCATATCGATACAGCAACAGATTTCACCGGTGAAGGCGTCAACCCTCAGCTGGTGGAAGATTATCAAGGAAATGACATTATCTTAAATGAAGAAAAACGTATTGTATTGTCACCGGAAGAATTCCCATCTCTTCATCAGTACCAAGGACATACCCTTATGACGACAGATGGTACAACACTTCTTGGAGCAGACAATAAAGCAGGGATCGCGGAAATTATGACGGCAATGGAATATTTAATCGCACATCCCGAAATTCCACATGGCACCATTCGTGTTGCCTTTACGCCAGATGAAGAAATTGGCCGTGGTCCACATAAGTTTGATGTGAAGAAGTTTGGTGCAGCTTTTGCTTACACCATTGATGGCGGACCATTAGGTGAACTGCAATTCGAAAGCTTCAACGCTGCCGCTGCAAAAATTACGATCAATGGAAACAATGTACACCCTGGCACTGCAAAAGGGAAAATGGTTCATGCTTCTAAGATAGCAATGGAATTTCACCAGGCTTTGCCGGAGGAGCAGGCGCCTGAATTCACAGAAGTACACGAAGGTTTTTATCACCTGCTCTCCTTTGAAGGCGATGTAGAAAAGGCTAAGCTTTATTACATTATCCGTGATCATAACCGGGACAAGTTCCAAGAGAAAAAACATTACATCCAAACCCGCATTGCGAAGTTACAGCAAAAATATGGAACAGATCGCATCCAACTGGAGATGAAAGATCAGTATTACAACATGGCTGAAAAAATCAGACCTGTTCAACATATTGTCGATATAGCAGAACAATCTATGAAGGAAATTGGCATTGAACCATTAATACAGCCAATTCGTGGCGGAACAGATGGGTCACAGCTTTCTTTCATGGGATTGCCAACACCTAATATTTTTACCGGTGGGGAAAATTTTCACGGTAAATATGAATACATTTCAGTTAATAATATGGAAAAAGCAACACAAACCATTATTAAAATCGCCGAAAACTTTACAAAACAGCGCTAAGATTAGTGCTGTTTTCTTTTTTTGTAAAGAGTTTTCAGATAGATTGACAATGCCAGCATTGTTCTATAAAATACGTTCTGTGACTAATTAGTCAAAAATATGACCTGAAAGTCAAAATAGACAGGCGGGATGCAGTGGAAACCAAACAGAAATTAATGCAAACGGCTTTACAGCTATTTGCAGACAATGGCTATAATGAAACATCCGTCCAGGAAATTGCCATGCAAACTGGTATTTCCAAAGGTGGATTTTATTCGTTCTTTCCTTCTAAGATCGATTTAATGCTTGAAATAGTTGATAATTATCATCAAAGCATTCAGAATGTCGCCAACAAAATGGATGGAACCAATATTGATCTTGCTTCGTACTTACATGGTGAGCTCGAAATATGGATTGAACACCGACTATTCTTCCATGTAATTTTCAAGGAACTCCCCCCAAAGAAAGATGAGTCTTTCACACAAAAGATGGAACAGCTTCACGAAACGCTGCACAATCACCATAGAGAGTATTTTTATCTTACTTATGGTCAGCAAATCGCACCATATGTAACCGATTTGGTGATCATGCTAGAAGGTATCATGAAAGAATATATGTTGTACATGATGCTCCATGATAAACATATGAATGCTAAACAATTGAGCAGCTGGATCAGCAGGCAAATGGATGGCCTGGTGCAAAACCTTGCGAATCAAAAGCCTTTTCTACAAGGTGATAAAGAGCACACCATCGAGCAGTTGCTAGAGGATATCAAAGAGTCTGTCCTCCAACTCCAGCTTTCCAATCAGAATATGTTGTTACACACCATAGAGGAAATTGCTCAACAAATCCGTACAGAACAGGACCCTTTTCAATTAGAACTGCTTTTTCATTATTTAAAGAGTGAAAAGGTAATCGAGATCCAAACTATACAAATAGAGAGAATGTGGAAACAAGGAGGACTTTAATTGAATCAAAATACGGTAAACCCAGAAAATGTGAAGCGCGTGCCGATGATGGCGGTAATGCTGATTGGGGCATTTGTCGGCTTACTGAATGAAACACTATTAGCAACAGCGTTACCAAGCATTATGAATGACTTCGGGATCGAAGAAAACCAAGTACAATGGCTGACAACAGCGTTCCTGCTTACGAACGGAGTCATGATACCAATTTCCGCCTTTTTAATTGAGAAATTTACCACTCGTCAATTGTTTTTAACGGCGTTGACGATCTTCGCAACTGGAACTGCGATAGCATCGGTTTCTCATGCATTTGAATTATTATTAGTTGCACGTGTCATTCAAGCTGCCGGATCCGGAATCATGTTACCGTTAATGATGACCGTGATGCTTCGAATATTTCCAGTCGAAAAACGCGGAGCTGCCATGGGGATGGCCGGCGTTGTTATTTCTTTCGCTCCGGCAATCGGCCCCACTCTATCTGGCTGGTTGCTTGAATATTTCTCTTGGAGAGGCTTATTCTATGTCGTGCTTCCAATCGTCATCATCGCGATTATTGTAGCTAGCAAATTCGTAAAAAACGTAACCGAACAAACCAATCCAAAGATCGATATTATTTCGATTTTGCTTTCTTCCTTCGGTTTCGGTGGTCTGTTATATGGCTTCAGCAGTATCAGCGGTGGTCATGGTGGATCGGAAGCATCATCCGGCATCAACGGTCAGGCAGTAGCAATCGTTATAGCGGCTGCGATTATCTTGACCATCTTTATTATTCGCCAATTAAAAATTGCCAAACCAATGCTTGAATTTCGTGTATTCAAATATCCGATCTTCTCCCTTTCACTGATCATCACCATGATTGTATTAATGGCACTGATCGGAGCAGAGACAATGCTGCCATTGTACATGCAGAACACAAGGGGATTCACTGCACTTGAATCCGGATTGATGCTTTTGCCTGGTGCGATTGTAATGGGAATCATGTCTCCTATAACAGGTATGTTATTTGATAAATTTGGTGCGAAATGGCTGGCAACAATCGGTATGACAATTGTAACAGTGACAACATTTCTTTTTACCAGCTTAGAAATGGACACCGCCTACAGCTATTTGGTGATTATCTATGCAATCCGGATGTTCGGGCTATCGCTAGTCATGATGCCAGTAATGACTGCTGGATTGAACCAGCTTCCAGAGGAATGGCATCCACACGGAACTGCCATGGCTAATACGATGCAGCAAGTTTCCGCGTCAATCGGAACTGCCATTTTAATTACAACGATGACTACGTCTGCTAGCAATTACGAGCCGAACGCTTCCTCTCTGGAAGGATTATCTGAGACAGAAGCGATGACACAGATTGCCGCTAATGCTTCGATCTCTGGGTACAATGCCGCTTTCTGGCTGGCAACCATTCTATCATTAGCTGGTTTATGCTTAACACTATTTATTAAAAACAAATCAAAACCACAACAAGAAAAAAGTGAGCAATTGGCTCAATAAGTACGACCATGCATCAAAATTGCTTGCATGGCAATCATTACTTTCTTCACTGACAAGATATGGGGATGATAAAACCATTCATCTCCATATTTTTTTAGATTTTCTTATCCAAAAAACGTATATCATGTTAAAATAATTAATATCCGACTAAATTATGGAAGGGAGTATTTAAATGAATGGAAACATACATAAACCATTAGGCTTCGGCGAGATATTAGATCAAACTTTTCGAATTATTAAGCAAAACATTAAACCTATTTTTTTGATTACTTTTTTTATTATGGTACCGATTTTTTTAATACAGGCGGTTGTCCTTATTCTTACAGGACGCGAACTATTCATTAGTCTCGACTCCAGTCAATCCGTATTCAGTTCCTTGATTGGTAATCTAGACTCCATAGCGAATACAAGTAATGAAGAAAATTTAATTAGCAATGCTGTCAGCATGATTAGTTTCTTTGCTTTTCCACTATTAGCTGGCGCTATCATTCTTGCAGTAAAACAGGCACGAAATGGCGGGCAAATTATCGTCAAAGACATGATTAAGGGTGCGTTACCTCGCTATTTCCCTATGCTTTTCAGTACATTACTTCTAAGCATTATTGCCTTCGCAATACTGTTCCCCAGCTTTATCATTACCGTTATAATTGGGGGGAGCAGTGGTGCTATATTTCACCCGGTTGCTGGTGTTATAATCATTTTTCTCTTATTGGCAGGCTTATTTCTTGCGCTAGGTTTACTCTTAACCAGGTGGTCTCTTTTTCTGCCAGCAGTACTATTTGAGAAGGTGGCACCCGGATTATCCAGAAGCTGGCACCTGACCAAAAGGCAAACTTGGAAATTCTTTGGGCTACTTCTAGTCTTAATCATTATTTCAGCTATCATTACAAGTCTTCTTCAAATGCCTTTAGTCTTTTTAGGTAACAGTGTCCTGTATTATGTATTAACGAATGTTTTCTCTCTGATATCATCCATAATAATTTATGTAGGGTATAGTGTGCTGTATTTCGATGCATCGATACGACAAGAGGGATCTGATTTACAATCACTAATCAATGAATATCAAGGAACACAAGAATCATAAAGGAGTTTGATAATGTCGGATTATCAAAAAGAACGAGAACAATTAAAAAAGATACTTCAACAGGACGAATACCAAGTCTATCAGCAAGATAACCGGTCGATTATAGAGAAAATCTATGACCACATCTCCAGCTGGATAAGTGACCTGTTAGATAATATGTTTCAATCGTTTGAACCCGGATCTACTGCAGGTAATATCATTGTAGTAGTGCTGGTGATCAGCCTGGCAGTCATTCTGGTTCTTGGTATTCTCACTTTCACCACTTTTATGGTCCGCAGGAAAAAATGGTCAAGCTACCAGCCGTTCCTGAAAAACACAGAATTATCCTGGGACTATCAACAGCATATGCGGATGGTAGCAACTTACGAAGCAGAAGCAAATTATCAATTAGCCATTCGTCATCAATTTCTGGCCTTATTGTTAAGACTCGAGGAATATCATCTCCTCACAATTCAACAATGGAAAACGAACCGAGAGTATTATGAGGAATTAAATAAGCGAGACCGCCATATTGCGTCATCCTTTTATCGATTGGCAGTGCAATTCGAACATGTCACTTATGGAGAAAAAACTGTCCAGCAAACTGATTATCTCAAGTATCAAGAACAAATCGACGGACTGTCAACTCACATAGGTCAACAGCAAGTTCATGAGAAATTAGGTGATCACTAATGTTTAGAAACAAAACATGGATCGTTGGCATCGTTTTTTTCATTATCTTGATTGCTGTCAGCTATTATTCATCCAGCAACGCTCCAGAACAGTATCCAGACTATGCGATTGAATCACCTTCCCTTACTGGAGTAAAAGGATTATATACATATTTAAGCGATCAGGGTTACCAAACATCTATTGTGAAGCAAGCCCCTGCTCAACAGGAGGATACGCTACGCTTATTAGTGAATCCTCCTGTTTTCACGGACCAAGGGGTGGCAACTGTCTATATGGATTATATGAAACAAGGAAATACACTTGTCGTAGCAAAAGAAAATCCGGATGGCTTATTAGGGATAAAAACAGAGTATGCACTGCAAGGAATGTTACCTGATTCTGAAGAAACATCAGATATACAAATAAACGGAATGACACGCAAAGCTGTATATAATACACCGATTAGACTGGTGGCGAATGGAGACGATCAGATACTTGCAGAAGATGAATACGGACCATTGGCTATTAAAAAACAAATTGGCGATGGCTCATTGATTATTCTGACAGAACCAGATTGGTTTACTAATGGACAAATTCTCGATCAGGATCACTTGGCGATTATCCTTGAAACGGTTCCTTTCGATCAATTTAATCACGTCGTTTTCGACAGGTATAGTGTTAATGATGCCGGTGCACAAGCTTCGACCTTCGAGCTGTATCCAGGCTGGGCATATGTATTGCTAGTGCAAGGCATTGTACTGACGCTGCTCATCTTCTGGTACCAGGGGAAACGTTTTGGACCAATATACCCTGTTCGCGAAGAAACCGTCCGATTCAGTAACGAACGATCCAAGGCGATTGCCATTTGGCTTGTAAAGGGAAGGAATTATCAAGCATCCCTGCAGTACCAAATGGATTATTTGAAAGAAATAATCCGGATGCGTTTCGGTATCCCCTATCATAAAGACTGGCATGATAGACTACGAGATATTGAATCACACATTCACTCTATTAAGCCAAACGAATTAAAGAAGCTTGCGTCTGAACTCGAAAACTTACAACAGCAGCCGTCTTTAAATAAACAACAGTATCTGTACTGGTCACAACAAATGGACAAAATTAGAGATGAGGTGAAATAAAATGACAGCTATTACGTCATTATTGGAAAGATATGAACAACGAATTCTTGGCCAACAAAAAAACCTGCGCTTATTATTATGTGCTGCATTAGCCGGAGGACATGTGTTAATTGAAGGGGTCCCCGGAACTGGGAAAACGCAAATGGTAAAAACATTAGCTAGATTACTGGACGGTGATTTTAAACGTGTCCAATTCACACCTGATTTATTACCTAGTGATATTACCGGAAGTGCCATATACAATATGAAAGTGCAAGATTTTCAAACACTAAAGGGGCCGATTTTTACCAATGTTTTATTGGCAGATGAAATTAATCGTACCCCAGCGAAGACACAGGCTGCTTTACTTGAGGCAATGGAAGAACAACAAGTAACCATTCAAGGTGACACCTTCCGTTTACCCGAATTCTTTTTTGTTGCAGCAACACAGAATCCAATTGAATTTGAAGGTACATATCCGCTTCCAGAGGCACAACAGGATCGTTTTTTCTTCAAATTAAAAGTAGACTTTCCATCTCTTGAAGAGGAAGCATCTGTATTAGAGATGGTTATCCATGAGCAAACAAATCCGGAGCCAATCACGCCTATTTTCTCACAAGAGTCGATTGTTGATATCCAGCAATCCGTACAACAGGTTACCATTAGTCAGGAAATAATGGATTACATCGTTAAATTAGTTCGAAAAACGCGAGAGTTAGAGCATATACAATATGGGGCAAGTACACGAGCGGCCATCGCGATTGCCAAAACCGCACAGGCATGGGCCTACTTGGATGATCGTGATTATATCACGCCAGATGATGTAAAAATTGTTGCTTTACCTAGTCTGCGTCATCGCATTCAGCTATCTCCATATGCAGAATTGGAGGGATCTGATATCGATGAAACGATTCAAGAGCTTGTGGGATCGGTTGCTGTTCCGCGATAAAGGCGTAGTCCCTACCAAGAAATTACTGGCTTATTATGGCGTTTTTGCTTTGGTTGTAGGGATTTTATCTTTTTGGCTTTTTTCGTGGCTTTTCCTTGGTATTGCCACCTTACTGATGTTGGCGTTACTCGTCATTGATGCATTCATGTTACCGCCAAAACAATCCTTTAAGATTTCGAGAAGTGTAGCGGAACAAATCGAACGTTATCAGCAGCAAAACGTCACTGTACACATTCACAATCAAACAAATGAACCCTATACCGTTCGGCTTGTGGATAGCTGGCCAACTTCATTTCAGACAAATTACCGAGATGAGCAACTTATTTCGAAATCGCAGCATACAGCTTTTGGCTATACGATTACCCCTCACCAACGAGGAAGTTATACACTCAACAAGCTTTATCTTCGGGTTAAAACCAAAATTGGCTTATGGGAAAAACAATATACGTACTCCCTGCCGCAAGAAATAAAAGTAATTCCTAACCTAGCTGAAACAAAACGCTATTTAGCAAGTGCGCAAAAGTATTTATTACATGAAGGAATTAAGGTCAAAAAAACAAAAACTGGTATCGGAGACTTTGCTAAAATAAGAAGTTATGCAGCCGGGGATGACCCACGAAAGATTAACTGGCGACAGTCTGCGAAATTACAAACAATGATGACAAACGAGTATGAACCAGAGCATGGCAAGTATATTACGATATTAATAGATTGTGGCCGAATGATGGGGATGGAGCTGGAGTATGGAAACCGGCTGGAGAAATCAATAGAAGCTGCAATTACACTAGCAGCAGCTGCCTTAGATAATGGGGATCATGTATCCCTGATCGCTTTTTCTAAGAATATCCAGGCGGTTGTACCTCCTGGCAAGGGACTGCAGCACATTGAAGCGATTTTACAAGCTGTTTATTCCATAGAGGTGGACGCACAGGAATCCAACTATCCATTGGCCTTACAACATGCACAGTCCATTCAGAAAAAAAGAAGTATGATGGTTCTCTTTAGCGATATTCAAACATTCGCCAATGAAGCCTATCCTTTGTTTTATATGAAGCAGATTAGAAAAAAACATCTAATTATGATGCTTGGAATTGAAGACACCATGTTGCACAAGCAGCGCAACAGTCAATCGGACGGGGTACTGGCAGCAATGGAGAAGAGTGTCGCCCAAAGCCAATACCTGAAACAGCAGCAAGTGATGAATAAATGGGAAAAGCATGGATTACCCATGCTGGAAGCTTCTGCCGAACGTCTGGCGGCAACCGCTGTTTCCCAATACATTCAAATCTTAAATAGAGGGTTGTTGTAGCTTTCTTTTTTGTTGAAGATAGGAACCAATTACCATATACGCCATAATTCCGAATGCCGTTACTATGGCAAATGCATATTTCATTTCTAATGATAAAGCGGATGGCGTAATATATCCTTCGATGATACCGGCGATAACAAATAACGGGATCGTTCCAATTAATAATTGTACGGACCGGGTTGTTTGCACTTTAAGCTGGTATCCTCTCGAATAATTGCCAGGCACGAACAATTTGTATCCCATTAACAAGCCCGAACCACCAGCGATAAATATAGCGATTAATTCTATCACACCATGCGGAATAATATATGCCCAGAAAACATAGCTATTTCCATGATTCCAAAACACAGCAGCCAAGGCACCGATAAGGATCCCATTTGTAATTAACAAATAGACTGTTAAAATACCGAATGTAATCCCGCCTGCAAATGCGAGGATAGCTACTTGAATATTATTGGTCATAATCTGTGCCGACATCATCGGAGCATCGACAACTTTCGGTGATTCATTTAAGGATCCGGGGTCAAAAGCTTGAGCCATTTCTTCTGATAGAATACCATATAAATGGGATGGATTTTCGAATACTGCAAAGAAACTAGCAATACCAGCAATGACAAACAATAACATGGCTAGCACAACAGCCTTCCACTGCTTTAATAATAACCCGACAAATTTACTTGAAAAGAAGTGATACGCCTGTTTCCACGAGGAATGTTGTGACTGATATAAGATATTGTGAGCTTTACCGGTTAGTTCATTAAGGTACATCGTAACATCTTCATTGGGAAAATAGGTTTGACTAAACGATAATTGTCTTGCCACTTTTTGATAAGTATGTTGGAAATCTTCTATAATAGTATTCGATTTTTTCTTAGGTAATTCACTGATTAACACTTCTAAACGCTCCCAGTCTTGGCGGTGTTGCTTAATAAATTGGTTTAGTTGCATATCATCACCTTTTTTTCTATTATTTTACTTTATTATAGTAGATAAAGAGACAAATGAACAGCATTCTTTCATATTAGGAGGTCCATATGGAACAGGAACAACTGAATGTAAAGACACCGGAATACGTCACCTTACAATTCCATTTAGCAGGATTAGGATCACGAGGCGCGTCACAGATCATTGATTATTTACTGATTTTCTTAGTACAGTTCGCGATTATTCTGATCTTAACTTTCTCCCTGGAAAACAATCCTTCTGGCATATTATTAATCAATGAATACGATAATGTCATCCTCGCAGTAGGATTAGTTATCATATTCGCTTTAAATTTTGGGTATTTTATTTTCTTAGAATATTTCTGGGGTGGACGGACCATTGGAAAGAAACTTGTAGGTATTCGGGTGATTCAAGAGAACGGACACAATGTAACATTCTTATCGAGTCTTATTCGCAACTTATTACGGATAATCGATATGTTGCCAGGCTTTTATGCAGCCGGTATCCTGTTCGTTTTTTTCCATTCGAAGCATAAGAGATTAGGCGATCTGGCAGCAGGTACACTTGTTGTACATGAACGTCGGGATAAAACGGCTAAAAGAAATGCACTGGATAAGTACATTGATCATTTAGCGTTAGACTTGGATGAGTTACCGTTAACCGCACAACAATTAAAACAATTTAATCAAAAAGAATGGCGGCTAATACAAACATACGCGCATCGAATTGCAGAAATAAGACCTGAACAAAAGCAAGTAGTTACAAAACAAGTAAGTGACATTGTATTGTCAAGACTTGAAGAAAGTAATTATCAAAATAAAGACAAGGAAAGAGTGCTGTTATTACTCTATTTATATTTAAAGGAAGAATGGGAATTGTAATAGATCGTGAATTACTCCTCTACTATTTAGTATGGGGAGTTTTCCTTGTGCTTTGTTCTTCTCGCATGAAAATAATCACCACCTTTATATTTTTTATTATTTGTACCCCAATGAATGGCTTTCTCTTCTTTTTTCAGTTTCGGTATGTGTTTCGAACAATGTACATATGCTTCCTCGACTTTAATATAGACCCACCGTTCAGCTTTATCACCCTCGCGCTGATTCATATAAGTTAATTGTTCATTGGAAAGAAGAAAGCTCGGTAAATGGTCGTTTTCAACAATTTCTGCTCGACCATTTATATGCAGGCCGATTTGATCTTCAAAAAAATCAACAAACATCAAGCCAATATGAGGATTTTCGCTAATATTACCAAGACTCGCCATCACACCATTGCCACGGTATTCAGGATACATTAATGTTTGCGCATCAATTGTATATACGAAACCTTCCTGACCAACTCGAAACGACGCATCACAGTTTCCTTCGCTATCGGACGTTGAAATAAATACCATCGTTTGCCTGGCTATATACGCTATCATGTCTTGGTTCAGGAAGTGAAGCATTTGATTTTTATAGAATGCATTCGCTCTTTTCTCTGTTCCATATTTCGTCTGCAAGAATTTTTCCCCTTCTGACATAGAGCATCCCCCCTCTACTTTATCTAACTATTATACTAGTCCCTAAGCCTTTTCTCTATCAACAATCAGCCAGATAAGAAAAACTGTAAAATCTCACAAACAATCCGCTTTTTATTGAACATTATTTCAAAAGACACTCCTGGCATTTTGTTTGCATTTGTCACAACAATAAGAAAACTAGGCCTCAGTCCTAATTTTCTTAAATATATAAATAGTTACCTATAATATGGATTATGTAAACTAGCGTTGCATCTATTTTGAAATGTAGTTAGAGGTATAATGCCTTCTACCAACCACTTCGCGTCCTGTGGGGAACGGAGCATATTTTTGGAGCTTTACTACGCAATGAATACATTTCAAAATTACCACATTGTAATACGGCTGCACTTTACACAATCCATATTAAAGAAACCAACTTCCACGTTGAGCTCTATTTACTTCTGCCATTTGCCTTGACGACTGATATTAGATACTTATTTTGCTAACAAAAAACCCCCTGAATGATCAGGAGGCCCTATCTCGACTAGTTCTACAACGGACTAGTTTAGTTATCTAATTTCCTTGCCAGCAATAACCGGCTGCACTTGCGCTTTGGAAGGTTCCAAATTCAATTCTACTTTTAGTTTTTTTCTGCGCGATGAAATTTTTTCCAAAGCAGATAAAACTAGAAAAGTAAGCAGAATAGTTAGAGAAACCATGTATAAAGAAGTTACCATAGTCAACTATCCCCTTTCCTAAAAAAATATTCGCATTTACTAGTGAATTCACTTATATAGTACCATATTTATTTAATTTGTAAATATAAATAATGAAATTCTTTTAAATTCTTTTTTATTCTCTACATTCTATTCAAATACTACTATTTTGTAACGGTTCTGTAATGATAAAAACGTGATAATACCGCCCTTTTTCATAAATAGACTGAATATTTATTCAATTCATATAAAATATTTAGAATCCTTTTGATCGCTGGTTCGTATATATACACAGACCAACAAAAAGGGAGTGGATAGACGATGAACAATCATGAAATTGACTTTACACTATACGGAGATGATATGCAGTTTGTCGAAGTGGAATTAGATCCGCAAGAAACCGTTATTGCAGAAGCAGGCAGTTTGATGATGATGGACAGTGACATTTCAATGGAAACCATCTTTGGTGACGGTTCTTCACAGCAAGGAGGATTGGTCGGTAAGTTACTTGGAGCTGGTAAACGAGTCGTTACCGGGGAAAGTTTGTTTATGACGACCTTCACGAATCAAGGTGTTGGTAAGAAACATGTCAGCTTTGCCTCACCGTATCCTGGTAAAATTGTGCCGATGGATCTTAGCGAACTCCGTGGAAAAATCATTTGTCAAAAGGATGCCTTTCTTGCCGCTGCAAAAGGAGTTTCCGTCGGTATTGAATTTCAACGAAAAATCGGAACTGGATTCTTCGGGGGAGAAGGCTTTATTATGCAAAAACTTGAAGGAGACGGAATGGCCTTCGTTCATGCGGGAGGAACCATTCATAAACGCGTACTGCAACCAGGTGAAAAATTAAAAGTAGACACCGGCTGTCTTGTGGCGATGACAGGAGACGTTGATTACAATATTGAATTCGTTGGCGGTGTTAAAACTGCGCTATTCGGTGGAGAGGGCATATTCTTTGCGACATTAACAGGTCCTGGCACCGTTTGGGTACAGTCGTTGCCATTCAGTCGACTTGCCAGTAAAGTATTTGCTGCCTTACCTGAAAAGGGTGGAAACAAAGGTGAAAGTGGAATCGGCGGACTTTTTGACCTTTTTAATAAATAGACACGACAAAAAACTCCCTTAGCCTGAATGACTGCTAGGGGAGTTTAATCCTTTAGCATTGCCTTAATACCTGCAATATTGATACCTTGATCAATAAGTTTCTTAATCTCTTTCAGTCGGTCAATATCATTCAAGGAAAACATTCTCCGGTTCCCTTTGTTTCTTGCAGGTGAAATTAAACTTTGTTCCTCATAATATCGGATTTGTCTGCCACTCAATTTCGTTAAATCCTTTACCACACTGATCGGAAACGCCGCTACATGGTTCGGAATATCATTATTCACATTCTTCTCCCCTTTCAGGTTAAGGCAAGCTAGCAATATGCGTATAGATATCTTTTAGGTTATGAAAACCCATTTCTTCTGCTTTCTTAATGTTTTCAGACCACAATTTGGCTGTTGCAGCTGCATCATATAATGCATGATGTCTGTTTCCGATTTCGACGCCATAATGATTACACCAATCATCTAGAGAGACATACTCAATTTCTGGTGATACCACTTTAGTAAGGAAGGACGTATCAATAATACGGTGTTGAAAACTAGACTTTAATGCTGTCCAGCTGGCGTGTTTCATAAATTGTTTCTCATGACTGGAATGATGTGCTACTAACGTATCACTGCGCACAAACATAAAGAATTGTTTTAACACGTCAGGTAAGGTTGCTGCCTGATTTAATTCGAAAGCTGTAATACCTGTTAATTCTTCAATTTCTTGTGGCGGTGGCAAAGCACTGTAAATGGTCTTATAAAACAATTGATCTTCTAAAATCTCTGCCCCTTTCATTTTAACAGCGCCGATCGAAAGGATTCGGTCACCGTTATACGGAAAGAAGCCTGTTGTTTCTATATCGAACACTACAACGGACAGGTCTTTAAAAGGTGTGTTCAATACATCCTTCTGCTTTAACTCTCGTTGTAAATTACGCATATAGGCAATTTTCCGTGCATCTGACTGGCCAGCTAAGGCACTGCTGTCTGATATTTTCCCTGACATTTGTTTAATGAAGTGAAGCATCTGATTCATGATCATTTCGAACACTCTTCTTCAATCGTATGCTTGGTACGGTCAAATAACTCTGTCCCTTTTTTCATAAATTCCTTCAACTCCTGTTTATGACGTTTCGATAACTCTTTCAAAGGAATATAGTGAACTTCTTCATATTCTTCTACATCATTGGTAAATTCGAATTTAAATGCTAATAAGTTATTAAATAAAATCTGATAATCTGATAGAAATGGATATTTAGATTTTAAGTTATCAAACCTGGACATGGTAGGTGCCTGATGTAAATCATTACACAAAGCCAGCAGCCTTAATGAATTAATATAAGGAAAAAGCGTTGTTGTTTTAATGTTAATCTGACCTGACATTTTACCACTTTGTTCAGGTAACAATTGACCGAAGACACCGACTCCCTTGCGAATAAAGTCAACATTGTCCACTAGTCTCGGCATTACTTTTGGATTGTTATCGATATATTGAAAGGTTTCCTCTTTTAATTCTTGTAAAAAACGTGCCTCTCCTACTAACACTCTTGAATCAAAAAAGGTGGAAAAGTGCCTCAGTGATTGCCAGCTTTCTTCTTCCAACCAATCAACCACCTGTTTTTTCCATCCATAAACCGATTTCGTCCATCGTGATTCTGACGACATCACTTTACCATCACATTGTTCATAACCAGCTATCTCCAAACCATCCACAATCTTTTCTCCTAATTGAAGGAAATAATGCTGATGTGTTTCAGAACCATCAAATACGATTCCATGATCCTGATCACTCCAAATCGATTGTTCACTTCTTCCAGCACTACCCATTAGAAAAAATGCGAAGGGAGCAGGGATCTCCCCCTGCTCTTCCTCCATCTTCTTCATCGCTAATTGTACCGTTTTACGCATAATTTCATCATGAAATTCATTCAACTCATCATGGTTGCTTTGCTGATGAATATGCGCTTCACGAAAATCTTTTATGTCTGTAAAGTTCATTGCGGAGTTCCACTCCCTTGTTGACGAACTATGCATTTATCTTATCCGCTTTTTGCTCGCTTGGATGTGGAATATTCTCTGGGTAGCCGTAGCTTCCGTGCTCACTTAAGTCAAGACCAATGATCTCTTCTTCTTCCGATACACGAAGACCACCCATTACTTTATCCATCACTTTTAGGATGATGAAAGATACAACAAATGCGTAAGCACCACTAGCTGCGACACCTAGCACTTGAACACCTAACTGTTCTAATCCACCGCCGTAGAATAAACCAGGCAGCCCCCACTCAGCTCCTACTGATAAAGGCTCTGTAGCGAAGAAGCCTGTTGAAATGGTACCCCAAACACCGACTGTACCGTGTACCGATAAAGCGAAGATTGGATCATCAATTCTTGCACGATCAAAGAATTTCATACTAGCATAGACAATCAAACCACCGATAGCACCGATTACGACTGCCGCCCATGGATCTACGAAACCACAAGATGCCGTAATGGCTACCAAACCTGCTAATGCACCATTTAAAGTAGTTGGCACGTCTGCTTTACCAGTTAAAGCCCAAACAAGTAACATTGCTGCAACCGCACCAGCTGCTGCTGCTAATTGCGTGTTCAAAATAACAAATCCGAAGAATGCGTCTGATACACCGAATGTACTAGCACCGTTAAATCCAAACCAACCTACCCAAAGTAACAGTACTGCTAATGCTGTATAGACTTGGTTGTGACCTGCGATATCATTAGATGATCCATCTTTATTGTATTTTCCAATTCGAGGTTTTAAGATAATAGTAGCTGCTAATGCTGCCATCGCACCGGTTAAGTGTACAACGGTTGATCCAGCGAAATCTTGTTTACCATGGTCCGCTAACCAGCCGCCACCCCAGATCCAGTGAGCAACTACCGGATAGACTAACGCTGAGAACAGAACGGCGAAAACCACATATGCAGATAGTTTAGCACGTTCAGCAAAACCACCAAAAGCAATAGTTAAAGCAATAAGTGCGAACATCATTTGGAACATGAAGTCTACAGCTGGAGATAATCCATCACCACTGAAGCTTGTGTCACCGTAGAAGAAATTGGACATTCCGATAAACCAATTTCCATCTCCATAAATAAATCCGTAACCGACTGCCCAGAATACTAAAGAACCGATACCAGCCGTGAAAATTGTTTTTCCAGCTATATGGCCAGCGTTTTTCATTCTGGTTGAACCAGCCTCAAGTAAGATAAACCCGCCAAGCATTAATAAAACTAAGAAAGTACCAATAATGACCCATAAATTATCCATAAGTACCATTTCCATTTTGCTTTTCCTCTCCTTGTAAAAAATATTAACATCAACTGTTAAATACAGTTTAAGACGAAAAACCTAGAGCGACAATTTTTATGTAAGGAAATCTAACATGGTTTTTATAACACAAATGGATAACGATTCTGAAAACGCTAATACTATAGATTCGGCAACAATATCCCTTATCCTTCACCATATGTCGTACCTGACGAAAATATATACAAGTTAAATACTATTGTAAAAAAAGCTAATTTGTTTTAAATGTGTTTCTTGAACAAGAAAAAAGCACTAACCAAAAGGCTAGTGCTTTTTTACCAACTTATAATAAAGGTCCTACTACATAATTAATAAGAAACCATAAAATTCCAAAGAAAATAATTAAATATGTTATATATTTTATTGCAGCAACGCCTACTTTACTAGAGTCGGATTTTTTTTCGCGCTTTTCTACTTCCACGTCTTTATTTTGTACCATTAGGTGTTCACCTCTCTTTGTAGCGTTTATATACTTATTACCACAAAAAGAGATGACGAAAACATTGGTTATAATTTCGCTCTAATTTGATCTTGAAAATCAATTTCTTTATGAGAACCATCACAAAATGGCTTATTTTTCGAGGCACCACAGCGGCATAAAGAAAATTTCTGCTTCGTCGTGAACGGATTGCCCTCTGCATCTACCAGTTCCACATCTCCTGTTACTAAAATCGAGCCATTATCTCTTACTTTTAATTGTACTTTGTTCGCTTTCTCTTCACACATCTTTTATTACCCCCTTCTGATATTTTAGCGATTTGATTAAAAAATGTCTATAGTTCCTTGTAGAGCGTGTTCAAAAAGGAGGACAAAAAACCGCAAAGAACTTCAAGGTGCCGATGCAAGCCTAACAGAAGTTCAAAGTTATTTTTCCAGACTTTTTGAACATCTTCTTGTATAAAAAGATATGCGCAAACACACATTATAGTGAAAGGTGGGATAACATGGAAAATACAAATGAAATTAATTATTTTGATCAGGCTATCGACGATTACAAACGTGGCACAACTAAATTACAAGAACAGTTACCGGAAATGACCAAGGGCTTTTTCCATTTTACAGAGGAAGCTTTTAAGGAAGGAACGATAGATAAGAAAACCAAGCAATTAATTGCACTGGCAATCAGTATCTATGCACAAGATGAATATTGCATTATCTACCATACAAAAGGGGCTGTCGAGCACGGAGCGGAGCAAAAAGAAATCATGGAAACATTAGCAATAAGCGCAGCATTAGGCGGCGGAGCAGCATTCGCACAAGCAGTAACCTTAGCATTAGATACCTTTGACCATTACCAGCAGCGCCTGCATTAATTCGGATCAGTTAACATATCGATTTGTAAGAGAAAACTAATATCCAATTAACAAAAGCATATACATCTTCCCTTAATATGGATTACGCAAACCAGCTATGTGGTCATTTTGAGGATGATTACTTCCGCAATTCGCTTTTATGACCGAATTATACTCACGAAAAAGAAGCAGAGAGGAGAGCTCTCTGCTTCTTCTTACAATTCATATGGCGTTTCCTGATATACATAATAGTTCAACCAATTCGAAATTAGCATATTGGAATGCGTTCTCCAACGCAGCTTAGGTATCTGCTTCGGATCATCATTCGGAAAATAATTGTCAGGAATTTGCGGATTTAATCCAGCCGCTGTGTCTCGATCGAATTCCTTCTTTAACGTTTGCGAATCATATTCCGGATGACCAGTGACAAATATTTGTTTCCCATCCGCAGAAGCCACCAGATAGACCCCCGCCTTATCGGATTCACTTAAAATCTTCAAGCCAGGTGTATTCTCAATATCCTCTTTACGAATATCCGCATTGCGGGAATGCGGAACCATGAATTCCTCATCAAATCCACTTAATAATTTCTCTCTAGGATCATTCAAAGTATGTGGATAAATACCAGATAGTTTTGTTGGCATAATATATTTATCAATATCGAAATGATAATACAATCCAGCCATCGCCCCCCAGCAAATATGCAAGGTTGACGTGACATTTGTTTTACTCCATTCCATTATCTGTGACAGTTCATCCCAATACTTTACCTCTTCATATGGAAGCTTCTCAATAGGAGCTCCCGTTATGATTAATCCATCGTACTTATTCTGCTTCACATCTTCTATCGATTTATAAAACTGTTTCATATGCTCCGGTGATGTGTTCTTCGAAGTATGCGTACTTGTATGCAAAAGTCCGATATCAATTTGTAACGGACTATTTCCTAATAGACGTAAAAGGTGCGTCTCTGTTTGTTGCTTTAATGGCATTAAATTTAAAATTAAAATTTTTAACGGCCGTATATCTTGTGTAAATGCCCTGCTTTCATCCATAACGAATATATTTTCTTCTTGTAATTTTCCCTTAGCTGGTAATAAATCCGGTACTTTTATAGGCATTTTCGTGACTCCTTTATCTTCATATTTCCGTCCACACACGTGGAGAAATAGGCTTGTGTACAAACAACATTACGTTTCATTTTACCTATTTTTTCTTATAAAATAAAGAGAAATGTTTTAAAATTCTGATATTTTTGTATAAAAAAATGGTTGGTTCTGTCTATTTTATATAGTGTGATGAAAAAAGATGCCTGCTATTACAAGCGGCATCCGTTATATCATCCATTGCGGTGGAGTATTTTTACCCCAATACACTTCTGCTAAAGGGATATGTTCTTCAAATTGATCATTGAAAAGATGGTAATGAAATTGAAAATAATAACCATCTGATGGTCTTTTCACTCGATTAACATGAAACTTGGCAACATTCTGCTTCTGTTTTGCATCATATAAGTTAAAAATACGTTCTCCATAGCCAGCAGAAGGCTCTTCTTTAATCATTAAATATTGGCTTTCCTCTTCACCAATTTGTTCATATATATCATGTAATACTGCTTTCAAGTTCGGCAAAACAACTTGATTGAGTTCGGTATCAATTTTAGTCGATATTTTTCCTAATTTCTCAAACACTAATTCTTCCGCTTGCTTATCTAGTTCTTGTAAGTAGAGTTGATTCGAGTCTTCGAGGACGACTTCATTCGTATCCTCTACAACCTGATCATCAAGTTGTTTTGTTTGATCTTCACTCGGTTCTACTTCACCTTTATCCATATCGGCATCAATATAGATTGGCGGCACATATAGACCTAGTGTTAGGATTGTTACTAATAAGACTGTTAGTTTCTTCATCCAGATAACCATCTCGATCGAACTCCCTTACATCTTCTTATTAAAAGTGTATCATGTTTTAGGCATTTGTCTATAGATCGCAACGCTTTTTCCTTGATTTACACAAATTTTACTTAAATATTCCATTCATATCTTTTCATTGTATAGATGTAACCTTTTTGCGCCAAAATAAGTATAGTTTATGCTAAATACAAGGTGGGACAACAACAATGGATCAAGAACATACGGAAAAATGGGAAGAACTCGAACGAGACTATGATCATGCAGTACCAGAAGAGATACTTCCTGATATAGCTTACTATCGAACGTTGCTTGCAAATGTGATTATGATTGGCGCTCCAAATGATAAAGAATGGATTTTAGTCGATGCCGGAATTAAAAAGTACCAAGACCGGATTTTGCATGCGTGTGAACAACGGTATGGCAACAAAGCGCCAGCTGCCATTATTCTAACACATGGACATTTCGATCATATCGGGTCCGTCAAAAAACTTGTCGATCATTGGCAAGTACCGGTATATATTCATGAAAAAGAACTGGATTTCGTAACAGGTATTACACCTTATCCGCCAGGTGATCCTACCGTAGGCGGGGGAATGATTTCGTTACTGTCCACCATATTTCCTACTAAACCAGATCATCTGGAAGGTATAGTTTCTGCCTTACCAAACGACGGAAGCATACCTTATTTATCAGATTGGAAATATATTGAGACGTTTGGACATACACCTGGACATATCAGTCTATTTCGAGAAAAAGATCGTGTACTTATTGCCGGTGATGCCATTTCTACGGAAAAAGCAGAATCATCCTTTTCAGTGTTTTTTCCGATTCAACACGTATATGGTCCTCCTGCTTACTTTACGCAAGACTGGGCCCAAGCAGAACAATCAGTACACACCATCAATGAATTAGAACCAGATTTCATTATTGCCGGGCATGGGTTGCCGATGCAAGGGGACACCATGAAACAGGAGCTTGGCTATTTAGCTGCGCATTTTCAAGCACACGCAATTCCTAAGCATAAAAGAAATTGATATTAACCGAACCAAACAAACTTAAATATATATAAAGCTATTTATAATCCCGATTATGTGAACTGTATGTCGATCTGGTGAATTTGATATTTGTATATGCGTAGTCAAGCTCCAGAAATAAGCTCCGCGTCCTGCTAGACACGGAGTGGTAGGCCGGAGCGGTATCCCAGCACATGAATCATTTCAAATTTACCACGAAGCTAGCTTGACATAATCCGTATTATCAAAACCAACCCATACTTCATCTTGAACATGAGTGCTTCTGCAGTTCACCATCTTTACCTATAATTAGAAAAGCACAAACGCCCGTTTAGAAAAGTGGCGACTGGACGGCATCAACTGAGATAAAGGAATCATTGTGAGCAAGTGATGTCGATGATGACTTTCGCCCAAGGGCATAAGGGCGACTATGCCTCTGGTTATCATCAATCGGCAAGTCTTCTTTATCGTAGGGTGATGCAGGAATTCGCTAGTTTCTGGGTACTGTAGCTGGAAATGGCCGATAATTTTAAACATCGATAAAAAGCCTCAAACTTTTATACCTTTACGGAAAAAGGGGAATAGCATCTGCTATTCCCCTTCTTCTTCCAAATCTGCTGGTCTACTTTTTTTAATAAAAAAGGAAAGGATTAACCCAACCATTGTAACGATAGACAACACCATGAAGGTTGTATTAAATGCCTCGATAGCCGGTAAAGCTTTGCCACTTTGTTCGGCAGCAGCCTGAGACTGGGTTAAGATCGTGACATATATCGCTGTTCCCACAGATGCTGATACATTACGCAATGTATTATCCATCGCAGCACCATGCGCAATCAGTTTCTTCGGAAGTTGATTCAGACCAGCTGTCGCAGCAGGCATCATCACCATCGAGATCCCGAGCATTCTAATCGCAAAGATAACTGTTAAATAAGTAATAGAAGTCTTTTCATCTAATATCGTAAACAAAAAAGAGCCAGCCGTCATTAGAGCAAAACCAATAATCGCGAGCCATCTCGCGCCAATTTTATCAAAAATGCGCCCCGTTATTGGCGACATAAAACCTGTAATGAGGGCACCTGGTAAAATAACTAAACCAGATTCCATCGCACTAAAGTCTCTTGCATCCTGCATATATAATGGAATTAACGTCTCCACAGCAATCAGACCCATAAATGCAATCATCCCTAAGCTGACTGTTAACGGAAAGATAGAATAGGTAAAGACTCGAAATTCCAACATAGGGTGTTTCAACTTCAATTGTCGCAGAATAAAGGTCAGGAGCGAAATCACACCCACGATTAATACGACAATGGTTACCATCGAATCCCAGCCATTGTTTCCTGCACTTGTGAATCCGTAAAGCAGACCACCAAAACCTAGTGAAGATAGAATAATCGAAGGAATATCTAATTTAGGCTTTGTAATCTCTGTAACATTTTTCATCACATAATAAGCGATAATAATATCGATAATAGCGATTGGTAAAATGATAAAAAATAGAACTCTCCAAGAATAATGTTCCGTTATCCACCCTGACAATGAAGGGCCAATGGCAGGTGCAAAGGAAATAACAAGCCCAACCATCCCCATGATAGAACCTCTTTTGTTAATTGGAAATATCATCAAAAATACTGTTTGCATTAAAGGCAACATGACGCCGGCCCCAGCAGATTGAATAACACGACCTGTCAGCAATACCGAGAAGCTTGGTGCTAATGCAGCAACAAGAGTACCAATTACGAACACACTCATCGCTGTCAAAAATAATTGCCTTGTTGTAAATCGATCTATTAAAAATGCAGAAATCGGAATCATAATTCCATTTACAAGCATAAAAATGGTCGTTAGCCATTGCGCTGTATTTGCAGTTATGCCCATTTCATTCATAATAGGAGGTATCGCTGTAATCATTAAGGTTTGGTTTAAAATCGCAATAAATGTCCCTGCCAATAGTAACGCTACAATGGTTCCTCTTTTTTCCACTTTTACAGTCATTTACTCACTCCTATTTCTGTATTTTATTTCTAGTCACGAAGGATATTGTATGACCTTTTCGAGAAAAAAGCAATAAAGAAAACTCAGTGACTGCAGAGCCCTTGGCGAGAGCAGAACTGTAGTTGCCCTTATCTATTTTCCCCTCATTGGTTACCTCCTTGTAATACTTCTCTGTTGTCTATGGATATTTGACAATAGGTATAGTGAACTCAGTGACTGCCGAGACTAACTTTACTATTCACAATTATTTTAACCAGCCTTTTTCCTGTGCTTTCGTAATCGCTTCGATCCGATTATCTGCCTCTAGTTTGTCTAAAATAACGGAGATGTAGTTGCGCACTGTTCCATTCGATAGAAACAATGTCTTGGCAACCGCTTTTGTAGTCTGACCCTCCGCTAGCAATCGCAACACATCAGTCTCTCTGTCTGTCAGAGGATTTGTTTCTGAAAAAGCAAGATCAATTAATTCTGGGGAGTAAATCCTTTTACCAGTCATTATCTGACGAATAGATTGCGCTAAATCCTCGCTAGGACTATCCTTTAACAAATAGCCATTTACGCCAGCATTCCTTGCTCGCTCAAAATATCCAGGTCTGGCAAAGGTAGTAAGAATAATGATCTTACATGGATGATCCTTTAATTTCTCAGCTGCATCTAGCCCAGTCATTATTGGCATCTCTATATCTAATAAACATATATCCGGATTTTCTCTCTGAACCAATTCCAACACCTCTGAGCCGTTATTTGCTTTACCTATTACTTTTATATCTTCCTCCAGGTCAAGTAAAGCCCCCAGCGCTCCTAACAATAATTGCTGATCTTCTGCTAACACTATCCGTATCATACATCCCCCTCCTTTTCTACCTGTTTTAACACTTTCGGAACAGATACGAGTACTTCAAACCCTTCAGAAGATGAATGAATTCGCAGCGTACCATTGACGAATTCCAACCGTTCCTTCATACCTGTTAATCCATTTCCGAACTTATTTTTATCCACTGTACCCATTCCGTTATCAAGTACTTGCAAATGAGTGGAATCATCCGTTTCCCGCAAATGAATAAAGCATCGACTCGCATTACTATGTTTTACAATATTCGTTACGGATTCCTTAAGACACATACTGATTACATTTTCAATTAATATTGGAAAATGTCCGATATCTGCTTCTACTTTCACTTCACAATCAATTCCAGCTAGTTTCAACAGTTGTTTCGCATGGTCAATTTCATCTTCTATTCGGATACTTTTCATATTAGACACCATTTCGCGAACTTCCTTCAATGCCTGACGTGCCGTATCTTGCACATCCTTCAATTCCTGTTTAGCCGCTTCTTGATTTCTTTCCATCAGCTTTGCGGATAATTCACTCTTCAATCCAATCATTGATAATTTTTGTCCTAATGTATCATGTAAATCTCTCGCAATCCGATGGCGCTCTTCCATTATCGCCAGTTCAGCAATTTTTCGATTGGCGTCTTCTAATTGACCTTCTAATTCTTCCTGTTTAATACGGTTATAACGGTTGATCGGTATCAAAATCACACCTAAAATTGTCATAATCAAAAAGGGGATTTGTTCTAAAAATAAAGAATACTTAATAATAAATCCTGCCGTCATCGCTCCGGCTGTGACTACAAGGTGAATCACATACATCGTAATAAATCCTGCTTTATGGCGAATATTGCCGACAAAAAAAGCACTAAATAAAGCAAAATATACATAGCCGTACAGTAATGTCATGATAATATGAATAACATATTCCACGCTCAATCCAATGTAAACTAACGGGCCACGCGATGTAAAAGTAACCCAGTATACACCGAAGAATAACAAGGTAACCACACTACCGATTACGATTTCGAATAATGAAGTAGATCGAAAAATAAAATAAAATGGCAATACACAAAAGATCATCCATATATATAAGCTTAAACCGGTGTGTCTCGGAAATATATCATACCAATGCCTCACAGCGAAATTCCCCTTTTCCATCTAAGAATCTACCTAAACACATTATAGAGGTTGTTCAAAAAGTTACCAAATGATTAGCGACGTATTTCGTTATCATTTTGCAAGTGGTTGTACACACATTCACCAATAATAACCTGTTACATTTCTAACTATATTATATAAAAACTACCTATAATACGGATTATGTCAATCTATGTGCTTATTTCCCGTCAACCACGATTCACTTCTGTAAATCGGCTTAATGACAGTAATTATACATTTTCATTGCTTTAAAAAAAGATAATCTTCCTCCTTGCACAGGAGGAAGATTATCTTGTTAAGATCGAACTGTATTTGTATTTTTAGATGACAACGATATGTCCTTGAAGCTGACAAAAAGCTTTTTATCTTCGTCAAATAATCGGAAGCGGAGCGATTCTAAGCTTGTCTTTAACGTTATCGTTGTTGCTTTTTGTAGTGGTGGTGTCTCTTCATGCGCTCTATTCAATAAATAGTTGGGAACTCTTGGTGCTAAATGGTGCACATGATGGTAGCCGATATTTCCGGTAAACCATTCCAGCCATTTCGGCAGTTTGTAATAGGAACTTCCATCAACTGCAGCCTTCACATAATCCCATTCTGATTCATGCTCAAAATAAGAATCCTCGAACTGGTGCTGCACATAGAATAACCAAACTCCTAATACTCCGGCAACATACACAATTGGTAACTGAACAAACAGCACCGCTTGCCAGCCTAATGTCCAAAACATGACCAAATAGATCAGCAATAACAAGCCATTAATAAGATAGGTGTTAAGACGTTCCTTCTTACGGGCATCCTTACGGTTAAAACGATTACTGTACAAGAATAACATAAATGGACCTAACCCAAACATGACGAACGGATTACGATAAAGACGATATTGAAACTTTTGCCATTTGCTTGCACGTTGATATTCCTTCACCGTCATGATCCAAATGTCGCCGGTCCCTCGCTGATCCAGATTTCCACTGGTAGCATGATGAATTGCATGCTCTCTTTTCCACTTTTCAAATGCAAAATGAGTAAGCACACCAGTCGCAGTTCCGATAATCCGGTTTATTTTCTTGTTTTGATAAAATGATTGATGGGCGCAATCATGAAAAATAATAAACGCTCTTACCATAAATAGCGCTGCAACCACAGAGATGGCTAGACTCAACCAGACAGAAACGGTCAAACTTTGATAGGCTAAAAACCACAATATAAAAAACGGTGGTAGTGTATTTAATAGTTGAATAGTACTTTTCTTCGATTTAGGGGATGCATATGGCATCACATCTTTCCGTAGCTGTGCTTGCTTTTGCTTACTCACATCTATCCCTACCTTCGCTTACGTATTTACTTAATAGTGTAAAGGAAAGGACGAGCATTCGTAAGAGACAGATGTCAGTATTTTTATATGACATTTGTCATATAGTGTACGCAATTAGATAGTTAACGTAACAAAGCATTATAAAATAAGGCGACATTCGAACAACAGTACGCACAAACTACAAAATTATGTTTGAATAGAACCCTTTTTCAAACATGGAGAAAGTTAATGATAAGCATTTGCTTTGATTCATACTCCCTTTTAAACATAATTCTCTTCCTTTTAGCTGGTTTTTGCTTAATAAGCGCATGTACCAAAAAATCGGCTTTCCTACATTGCAGTCTGATTTTCATGTATTCCAACGCTTCAATCATCGAAAGCATCAATTAAAAAGTAACGAAGCTTTATCTTGATATGTTTGCAGATCTTTTGGTGAAATCAACATCTTGATAGTAGGTGTTCTTCACCAGAATATTAGGTCCTAAACATTTCACTGCCGGGCAATGACAATTTAACGACTTTGCTGTTTTGGAAGCCATCCAGCGTTCATAAGAAGTTTGCAATGGTGTTGTCTGGATATTCCCTAATGATGGCTCCTCCTCATCACCAAAATCGGTTACAATTACTTCGCCTGAGAAAATATTGACATTCAAACGGGAGCGACCATCAGGATCATTTCTGACAGTAATGTTTCGTTCTTGGTATAGCCTTTTTAACAATGCGAGTTCTTTCTCATCCTGGTTACAAGGATAAATTGGTAATGTGCCCAACAACATCCAGACTGATTCATCACGATGGTTCAGCAATCGTTCAATTCCCTCTTGCATTTCCTGCAGTGATAACGTTTCTAATTTACTAGCAAAATCGACCGGGTACATCGGATGAATTTCATGACGCGCACAGCCCATTTCCACTACATGATCATGGATCGATTCTAAATAGGGAAAGGTGCGCTTATTCAGCATTGTTTCTGCAGATACCATCACACCTGCTGCTGCAAGTTTTTGTGAATTTTCCACCATGCGCTCAAAATATTTTTTTCTATTTTCTTCACTTGGTTTTCGTTCCATGTTCGCGAATCCTGTCTCCGCAAACTCTTCAGGCGTTCCCCAGTTATGCGAAATATGTAGAACATCCAAATACGGGATAATTTGTTCATAACGAGCATATGGCAAAGTCAAATTAGAGTTAATCTGTGTTCGAACGCCACGTTCATACGCATAGCGCAGAAGTGGTACGACATATTCACGCACGGACTTTTTGGACATCATTGGTTCTCCGCCTGTAATACTCAATGTACGTAAATGAGGAATTTCGTCGAGACGCTCTTTTAACAAGGAAAATGGCAGTGCGTCCGGATCTTTATCTTTTAATGTATAACCAACCGCACAATGTGCACAACGCATAT
The DNA here is from genome assembly GCF_022919115.1 of Gracilibacillus caseinilyticus. Taxonomy (NCBI): domain Bacteria; kingdom Bacillati; phylum Bacillota; class Bacilli; order Caryophanales; family Bacillaceae; genus Gracilibacillus; species Gracilibacillus caseinilyticus. The sequence goes on from NZ_CP095072.1 coordinate 758,064, forward strand.
TACATAAGTGGGTGGTCGTAAATTCTATATTAGTTAGCGTCATTTCACCATATTGTTCCACATCCAAATATGCTTCCCACGGATCAAATGATGGAGTAATAGGACGCTTAGCTTGATTGACAATTGTCATGTATAAACTTCCTTTCTACTAACCTTCTCAAGTATTGTAACAAATTATATGAGAATTTTCTTTATCCTTCTGCTTTTCCTCTTATCAGAGATTGCCGTTTTATGTTTCTTCATAAGGGTATGTTCAATAGAGAACAGATATGCCATACGCCTTTTATGGCAGTACATATGTAAGGAGTGGAAATATTATGTCACAAGTAATCATTTTAGCTGCTATTATTTTTATCATTATTCAATTGGTATATTTTTTCACAAACAAAACGTATAAAGACAGTTATTTCAGTGGTGTTCTATTCAAAAAATTATTCTTCGTTCTGACCGCCATCACATTTGGATTTGCTGTTTTATACTATGCATTGTCCTTTCAAGAAACCGTGGTGGTACAAAGTCTGTCTTCCAATAAACCAATTGACCCCACTTTAGGAAACCTATTATATTTCAGTGGTGTCACCATGCTATCTGTCGGGTATGGCGATATGTTACCAGTAAATTCGGCTCGGTTTTTCGCCCTAATTCAGGCAGGCATTGGCGTATTATTACCTACCGCTTATTTTCTCAAAGCAATACAGCAATCCAATAGCAATAAAGAAAGCTAATGTTCGCTTGAACATTAGCTTTCTCATTTAATATCCCAATGCAAGCCCATCACTTCTTGGATCACTGCCTGCATGCTTCACATTATTCTCGTTAATTTTGATGGCACCTGCATGTCCCATCAGATCACTGTATGCTTCCACCACTTCGATATCATGTCCGTTATCAAATAATTGCTTGCGTATAGTTTCTGTGATACGATTTTCTAATTTTAATGAGTTCGAGGTTGCTCCCCACGTCCTGCCAAACAACCAACGTGGTGCTTCAATCGCTGCTTGCACGGAATAACCGTAATCAATCATTCTTGTCACCAGTGCCGCCTGTGTTTGCGGTTGTCCTTCTCCACCCATCGTGCCATAAATAAGAAAAGGCCTATCATTTTTGAACAGCATCGCTGGATTTAATGTATGAAACGTTCGCTTATTAGGCTGTAAACGGTTGACAGCATGTTGATCCAACGTAAAGAAGCTACCTCTGTTCTGCAGAATAATACCCGTATCCTCTGGCACTACAGCTGCTCCATATTCATGATAAATGCTCTGAATCACGGAAACAGCATTCCCCCACTGATCTACAACACCGAACCATACCGTATCTCCTCGAGGATCTAATTGCTTTTCAAAAAGCAAAGATTCCTCATTCGATATTTTCTCAGCAAGTTCTTTGCCATATTCAGTGGATAATAAGCTTTCAACTGGCGGATTCGTATAAGCAGGATCTGTCACCCACTTATCCCTGTCACGAAAAGCAAGCTTTGTCGCTTCCACAATGGTGTGATAATAAGCCGCTTCTTGGTCATTGATCGTTGATAAATCGATTTGATTCAAAATATTTAGTATCGACAAGGAAGCGATCCCTTGCGTATTTGGAGGTAAATTATAGGCACGGCAATCCCGATAATCAACAGATATCGGCTCCACCCAATCAGCACGATGACTGGCGAAGTCCTCCATGGTTAATAACCCTTGTTCCATTTGACTTGCGCGCACCACTTTGGCAGCTAAATCTCCATGGTAAAAAGAATGCCCTTTATCCTTGGCGACTTGCTGTAGCGTATTCGCCAAGTCCTTCTGGTAAAATAAATTGCCTTGCTTGATTTGGTCTACTAATGGCTTCACATAAATCTGATAAAATGGATCATCTTCTTGTCGATCCTCTTCTAAGAAGGGAACAGCCATCTTGATTTGACTGTTCGTAACAGGATAACCATTACCAGCATAATCAATAGCATCGACTAGTAAATCGGACCATTCCATCGATTGTTTTGTCGTTGCTTCTGCATAATCATAGGCTTCCACCCATCCTGATAAAGCTCCTGGCACCGTGTTGGCTGCTAGGTAGCCTCTTTCTGGTATTTGTTGATATCCTAGTTGGCGATATGCTTCTCGACTGGCACGATTACCAGCTCTACCACTGGCGTTAAGACCCTTTAATTGCTGTTCTTCCGCATTATAGATCAACCAAAAATTATCTCCGCCAATGCCATTCATATGTGGATACACTACACCAAGCGTTGCAGCCACAGAGATAGCCGCATGAATCGCATTACCACCTTTTTGCAATATTTTCATCCCTGTTTGGGAAGCTAAGTAATGTGGAGAGGTTACTGCGCCATTCCTCGCCATCACCGTTGGTCGATTAGCTTTCATTTTATCCCCACCAATTTTACATTAGTTGATATTTTGATTATTAAAGTTTCATTTGTAAACTAATTATTTATTTATACTTAACAATAGTAACATGAATGTGATAAAATAACAATAAGCAATCCAGAGAGGAGACTTCACAAAATGAAACACTTTCAAATTTTTTGGGCGTTTTTCAAGGTCGGTATCCTAGGCTATGGAGGCGGGCCGTCATCCATTCCATTAGTTCATAAAGAAGTGGTGGATCACTATAAATGGATGGATAATGATGAATTCTCAGATATCCTGGCAATCGGTAATACTTTACCAGGTCCTATCGCTACCAAAATGGCGGGTTATATCGGTTATCGAGTATCAGGCTGGTTAGGCGTTTTGAACGCTGTAATATCAACTATTTTACCATCGATTATTGCCATGATATTTCTGCTTGTTTCTTTACGAACTTTTAGCGAATTACCTTGGGTGACAGGTATGACACATGCAATCGTTCCAGTAGTTGGCGTCATGCTCGCCATTTTGACATGGGATTTCGTAAAAAAAGGACACAAGGATCTAGGATGGAAATTCAATGCAGTACTGATCATAGTCAGTACGATCCTGCTGCAATTTCTTAACATTCACCCTGCTATTATTATTATCATTTTATTAATTATTGCGTTTACTACCACACCGAGAGAAAAAGGAAAGGAGGAAGTGCAATGATTTATTGGGAAATATTCCTTGCTTTTTTCATTCCTGGAATAGTTGGATATGGCGGCGGACCTGCCAGTATTCCTTTAGTGCAAAACGAAGTCGTTAATCGCTATGAATGGTTAAGCCTGTCTGAATTCGGCGAAGTGCTCGCTATCGGCAATGCTCTCCCAGGTCCCATCGCTACCAAAATGGCGGGATATATCGGATTTGAACAGGCTGGTATTCTAGGCGCTAGTGTCGGCGTCTTCGCAACCGTCGCTCCATCGTTAATACTGATGATCATTCTATTAAGCATCTTATATAAGTTCCGAAATTCACCGAAGGTAAAAAGAATGACCATGTTCATACGACCTACCATTGCCGTCTTACTCGGTATCCTAACCTATCAATTCTTTTTTCAGTCGTATGATAATGAAGGAGTATTTCAAACCATTATATTAATCGGCCTAAGCTGGCTTTTCTTAGTAAAACTGAAAGTCCACCCAGCATTTGTCATCCTGGGCGCACTATGTTACGGAGCTGTCTTTCTTGCCTAGCAAGAAAATTACGGGATGATTATTTTGACATTAGTGTATGCTTAACAAAGCTCCGTAAATATACTCTGCGTGGTTGGCTATAGCGTTCTCCTAGTACATTATCAATTTCAAAATTACCACTTAGCTAGTTGACATATATTCTGCATTATAAGTACTTAAACTTTTATATTGTCAATCTTAAGCGATTTTTTTGCGATTCGGCTTTCATGAGGTAATTATATACTTCATTTGCTTATAAGAAAAAGCCGGACATAACATGTATTTAATAGTGTTCAAGTTATGTCCGGTTATTCTTTTGCTCCAACCTTTTATAATTTAAGACCCTTTCTGCTTTTAAACCTCCGTAATAAAATATGACTTTCCACCCTCGTAATGCCACTCAAACTATACAAATCCTCATTAATAAACGATTCCAGCTTCTTAAAATCTTCCACCAGTACATGCATATGCAAGGTACTTGGACCGGTCATTTGATAACAACTCGCTACATAAGGATTGTCTGCTAACGTTTCTGCCACTTCCACCAATGAAGAAGGATGACAATCTACTTCAAAAAAGGCAGATACTTGCATCCCTACTTTTTCTGAATTAATGACAGCGCTGAATCCTTCAATAATACCTTCTTCGATCAATTGATTGACCCGCTCTCTTACCGCAACTCTAGATAGACCAAGCTCTTTGCCAATATCCACATATGACATCCGACCATTAATAGAAAGTAACTCTAATATTTTTTTGTCCTTCTCATCTAATTTCATGCCAAGCATCCTTTCGCACGACTCTATTTAAGTATAGCATGCAAGTTGCTTAACAAAATGTCAAGAAAAGGCTTATTTTGCTTCCTAAACGAAAAAAGACATGCTTTTTTGCATATCTTTTATATTTTAATTTTAGGTAATGGTTCTACCCATTCATTTTTGACATACTGCCATGATTTTTGAATATTATCTACCACAATGGGAACCAACGCTTCCATCTCTTGCAGTTCCTTTTGATAGTCCATTTGTTTCTCAGCTAATCTCTGTCTTATCTCTCGTTCCTTATGCAATCCGGTAATAGCTTCCCTGTTTCTTTTCACCCGTATTCCATCTTGCATGATATCCGTAACATTCTCTCCTGTTTCGTAATACGCCATCTCTTGAATAATATGATCTGATTCAATATTTTCATAAGACATTGCAATAAAACTAGCACGTTTTTCTTCCTTTAAAAATGGTTGGCCCCATATATCTTTACTTAGAGGACTATGACGTATCATCCGATCAAATACATCATAAGCATCCAACCATCGCTCCGAATCATCTGTCATAATTCGACTGCTCCTCACAGATTCACGCATTAACTCAAATGCATTTAAAGGTGAACAATTGAAACCATCTGTACCTAGAAACCACGGAATACCTAAGTATCGATATTCGTGGATAGGACATATTCCAGATCCTAAATGCAAATTACTGCATGCACATTGAACAATTGCAACACCACGTTCCTTCATTATTTTTCTATCTTTAGCCGTTGTCCAGATGGCATGTGCAAAAACAGCCTTCTCATTCAACAAATGATAACGATCCATTCGCTCTAATAATGATTCACCCCTAATATTACTAATTGTCCACTGGGTATGAGATTCAAGCAGATGAGAATGCCACCCCAGATCAAACTCTTGCTGCAAACGTCTTGTCACTTAGCAGAAGATCATCTGTACACCGCTGTACGCCATCTACTCCTAATGCAATCTCGATTATTGAATCTGATTTGTACTTTTTCATCAATTGTTCGATTAATTGTGCATAAGGACTTATAGGAGATGACGCTCCCTTCTTATTTGTCACAAAAGGTAATGAATCCATATAAACTAGATCGGAAAACATAGGAGCAATTACTGCTTTCAAGCCTAAATCTTTATAAGCTTGAATTGCTGCCTGTATGCCTTCTTCATTTAAATATGGTCGTTGGGAAAAATGATCGTCAGTGACTTGAAAACCATTTCGCAGTAACTCTAGGCCACGCAAGTAAGTACAGTCATAAATCAGGTCAGATTCACGATTTTCACCCAACGCAATGGCATCCAGCATATATAAGTCCAATGGAACTTTATTAACAGTTCTTTTTAAAATGCCTGTGTAGGAATGACTGTGACCATTCACAAAAGGAGGAATAAGATATAACTCTCTTCCATTTCTCACTTCTATATTACCTTGGTTTCCTATCTCGCCTGGTTTAGCGACTCTTTTCACACAACCATTTTCAATTAATACGGATCTAATATCGAAGCGTTTTTTCCCTTCCTACATTCCGTGTATACGTGCGCACCCTCTATCAATAATGTCCCCTGCTGCAACATGATAAAATGACCGCCTTTCTCACTTCATTCTTATTTGCTATACAGTAAATTAGGTAAAAACATGGACACTGTCGGGATATAAGTGATGATTATTAACACAATTATTGAAATTACAATGAACGGCACCATTCCTTTTGACAGTTTTAATAAACTTTGACGCGATATTCCCATCAGAACAAAAAGGTTCAACCCAAACGGCGGTGTGAACATACCGATTGCTGAATTGACCGTCATAATAACACCTAAATGGACCGGATCAATACCATAAGATACACCAATGGCATAAAATAGTGGTGCTAAAATAACAATTAATGAAGAACCATCCAAAAACATACCTGCAACCAGAATAATAATGTTAATTAATAAAAGAATGACAATTTTATTTTCCGTTAAACCTGTCATAAATTCTGTCACTTGCACAGTTATCTGTTCAACCGTTAAATACCAGGACAATACAGATGCTGAAGCAAGAATGATCATAACAGTTGCTGTTGTTTTTCCTGAGTCGACAAATACGTCAAATAACTCCTTCCACTTCATTTCTCTATACACAAACATGGATATCAAAAATGCATAAATAACAGCGACACCTGCCGATTCCGTCGGTGTAAATAGTCCTCCGTAGATCCCACCGATAATAATAATTGGTATGCCTAATCCCCACAGCGCTTCTTTTGTTCTTAGCAAAATTTGTCGAACACTCCACGGTTCATCACTAATCAATTGATACTTCTTCCCATAAAATATGCAATAAGCAATAAAAACAACAGCAAATACTATTCCTGCACTTAAGCCAGCTATAAACAATTCTCCAACAGAGGTTCCGGTGACTGCTCCATAGACAATCATCGTAATACTCGGGGGAATAATGATACCTAATGATGACGTAGAGCCGATTAACCCAGTTGCAAACGACTCAGGATAATTCTTTTTCAGCATTGCAGGCAGCATCATACTTCCGATCGCCACAACAGTCGCAGGACTAGATCCTGATATTGCACCAAAAAATAAACAAGCAAGCACGACCGAAACAGACATTCCACCCGGTACTTTGCCAATCAGTGAATTCGTTAAAGCAATAACTCGTTTCGAAATACCTCCTCGACTCATTATGTTCGCAGCCAAAATAAAGAGAGGAATAGCCATTAGCGGAAATTGGTTTAATCCAGAAAACATTCGTTGAACAACTGTTTCTGCCGGAATACCATTCACAAACAACAGCATGAATAATACAGAACTTGCAATTGCCATGAACATAGGCATTCCAGTAAAAACTAACACTAACAACAACACAAAAAACCAAATCATTGTATGTCCCCTTCTTTACTTGGTATTTGCTTGGTTTTAATCCATATTATCACGTTATAGATTAGTTTGACTGACATTAAAGCAGTACTTATCGGAAAAATCATATACACTGACCACATCGGAATTTGCATGGCCGGGGAGATTTGTGCCGTTTCTTGCACAGAATTCACTACCACAATCCCAAAATATGTCGTAACTAATACAAACACTAAAGACAAGATCGTTTGCAAACCATAAATCAAGTGTGCAAACCACTCTACCGACGAATTTTCGAAAATCGAAACAGCGATATGATCATTTTTAGTCACTGCTAATGAAGAACCGAGCATCACGATGTAAATAATAATATACCGTACTGATTCCTCCGCCCAGACAATTCCCGAATCAAAAAAGTATCGTAAAATAACATTTACAAAAATGATAACGGAGGTTAAGAAAATACCCGATGCAATCATCACTTTTTCTATATTATCAATAAATCCAATGACTTTACCCATGTCCATTAACCTCCCGCTCTCATTTTTATTTCTCTACAGATTCAACGATTTCATATGTTTTATCTAACAGATCTGGGCCAATTTCATCCGCGAACTGTTCATGAACACTTTTCGTTTCTTCTTGAAAAACAGCAAGTTGCTTGTCAGTTAATTCATATACTTCCGTTCCGTAATCTTCAATCGTTTTAATAAAATCTTCCTCCTGAGCAATTGTCTCTTCCCTCTCAAATTCTGCCGCTTCTTGCGATGATTCTAAAATAACTGTTTGAATATCTTCCGGTAAACCTTCAAACCAGTCTTTGCTCAATAAAAACGCATAGGCTAAATAACCATGATTGGATAAAATGGTATAATTTTGGACTTCATAAAACTTCATTTTCACAATCGAAACCAAGGGGTTTTCTTGCCCCTCTACCACATTTTGCTGAAGTGAATTGTATGTTTCCGCAAAAGATATCGGCACAGGGTTAGCACCTAAAGCTTTGAACTGTTCAATAACTATCGGACTTTCCATCGTGCGAATCTTGAGTCCCTCAAAATCTGATGGCTTTTCTATTTTTTCGTTATTGGTAAATTGTTTAAAACCACTTTCCCAGAATGATGCACCCGTAATACCAATATCCGCTAAACCAGCTAACAGTTCTTGCCCCACTTCTCCATCAAGCACCTCGTATGCAGCTTCTCGTGATGGGAAAATAAACGGCAAATCAGGAAGCTGCATGCTTGCATCAAATGTTGATAGTTTTGCCGTTGGAATTAATCCAGCCTCCACACTACCACTTTGGATTAACTCCGTTACTTCCACATCATCACCTAATTGTCCAGACGGGAAAAGTTTGACTTCAACACGCCCATTTGTCTTTTCTTCGACTAATTCTTTAAATTTTTCTGCCCCTAAATGCTGAGGACTGTCTGCTGCCAAATCATGGTGTAATTTCAGCTCATATATATCATCAGACGATGCATCCGCTTCACCTGTACCGTTCGTTTCACTTCCTCCACAGCCTGCAATTACGAAAACCAAAACGAATAACATTGATAAACACACGAATTGTTTTTTCATTTCATTATCTCCCCCTTGATTTATTTTTGTTTTACTACATTAATTAACGGCTTGAATCCATTAATCCTTGCTTCGATTGTATCCTGATCACGAATAATCACTTTCCCAGGAGTACCCGTTAAAATAATATCTCCTGGCAACAACGTCATCACTTTTGAATGAAAACTTATGATAAAAGATGGCGAATACCGCATATTTCGGACTTGGTTTTGAGAAGCTAACTGATCATTATGGTAAGTTTCTACCTCCATTTGACCAACTTCCGGCCATTCATCCGCTGTCACGAATTCAGAACCAAAGCTAAAAAATGTATCAAAACTTTTCGCTCTCGTTAAATAACGGTGATTTTCTGCATGAATATCAGACTCTGTCATATCCAGCGCAATGGCGTACCCTGCAATGAAATGCCGAGCATCTTCAAGTTCTACATTTCGACATTTTTGGCCGATAATAATGGCAAGTTCAGCTTCCGCCGTGGTATTGGTCGAGCCTTCGGGAATTTGAATGACATCATCCGGGCCGATAATAGTAGTATCTGGCTTCATAAAACTGACCGGATCTGAATATGGTATATCCTCAATGTTGTCTTGATCAGGATTTATATAGTTCATCCCGATTCCCCAAATCTTTCTGGGTCTTCTGTATAAAGGGGCAAGGCTAATTGTATCGTTGTCCATTGCATGGCATTTCTCTAATAAAGTTCTTCCTTTTTCTTCATACCATTTTTTAAGTTTTTCCAGATGGCCTCCTTCAATAATTTCAAATATTCCACTTGGCCAATCTGTATTCTCCATATCATTTAATGATTCGATCAAGTAATATTGCTGGTTTTGTACGATAACAGCTTTTTCTTCACCTTCGTGTGAAACTGTAGCTAACTTCAATTCATTTTCCCACCCTTCTGATCACTGCTTTAACATTTGATAGAATATTCTGATAAATTCTATCAATCTAGTATCTTGGTTTTTTCCTGCTATTATAGATAATCCTATCGGGTTCCCTTCTACCTCCATCCACGGAAGTGAAATTTGAGGTAATTGATTTAATCCTGCAATACTAGTCATTGTTAGTAGCTTTTGTCGATGAAGATTAAGTTTATTCTCTTCCATATTAAGTCTAGGAGCTATATTGGGGGAAGTCGGCATTACCAGCAAGGATCCATCAGCTAATATTTCTTTCATTCTCGCTTGAATAATTACCTGCTCCTTCTTAGCCATCTCCACTTCTGACGCTGTAATTGTTTTTGTCCATTGGAATCGTTCCATAATTCCAGGGCCAAAGGTTGGACTTGCCGATTCAATCCACGCTCCGTGGTTTTGCCAGATTTCATAGCCCTGCAAAATACGAAATGTTTCCTTCCACTTTTCCAATTCTGTTCCTGCAATCTCTATTTCTTCTCCTCTGCAATCTAGTAATGGTATATTCTGTTTCTGATCTTTCACAGGATCAACAGCCATTTCCCATATGTCTGTTGGAAACTTCAATGTTGTGAAGCCATGCTCTGACGGTACAGGTTGATCCAGTAACACATTAGAAACTTTCTCAAGCACCTTTATATCATTTGCCATAATACCAACCGTATCAAAACTGTCAGCTAACGGAATAACACCGCGTATATCAATCGCTTGATGTGTAGGACGATAACCTATAATCCCACAATAACTAGAAGGAATTCGAACACTTCCTCCCGTATCCGTACCTATAGAAAAATCAACCAATCCTGCCGCTACTGCTACAGCTGAACCACTGGAAGAACCACCTGGAATACGATTTGTTGCTCTCGGGTTAACAGGCGTTCCATAATGATAATTCTCCCCGTTTAAACTGTACATCAATTCATCTGTGTGAGTTTTCCCTATTAATGATGCCCCATTTTCGAGCAATGCTTCGATAGCAGGAGCTGTTGATTTAGCGGGGGTATGCGTTCTTTCCCAATCAGGGTTTCCCGCTGTATTGAGATAGCCCCGTATATCAAATACATCCTTCACAGCGAAGGTGTATGGAAATAAAGAGCCTTTCAACTGCTTTGGAGGCACATTACACGTTACCTCTACAAAAGCTCGCCATTGATCCATCTTTGCCACACCTCCAACATAATTTATGTGCTTAACTATACAGTCACAGCAATATATATGTCAATATAGTTTACATCATTTGTTATTTAACATAACTGATCATCTTATTTTTGGTTATATTAACAATGAATGCGATTTACTTGCTTATTATATTGAATTGCAGAAAAAATAGTTTTTTTATGAGTACTGATTTTGATATTTTTATGTTAGATAAACTCACAAAAAAACAGGAATCAATCAAAATGTTCTGTATAATCATTATAAATAACAAGAAAGTTAGGGGTGTTATCTGTGCATTTAACCATCAAAGAAGCATTAGGCGTATTCCCGTTTTCTGAGTCTAAGTTAGTAGCTGGCACACAAAGTACAACACGTTGGATCACAGCTGTGAACATTATGGATGCTCCCGATATTCAAAACTGGGTAAAAGAAGGAGAATTGTTATTCACTACAGCTTTTATATGGAAAGACAATTTAGATAAAGCTATTAACATTATTAAAGAGCTAGAAAAGAAACAATGTGCAGGATTAGGTATTAAGCTGGGGAGATATTGGAAAGAGATTCCTCAGGCTATCATTGATATTGCCGACAAATTAGATTTTCCTATCTTTGAATTACCATATTCATATACATTCTCAGATCAAATTAAAGCATTATACGATGAAGCGCATCACAAAAAAGAAAGATGGCTTCATGATAAATTAGTAACACAAAAAGAATTACTAACCTTTCAGCAATTTGACCATAATTTCGACGAATATTTAAAACTTGTCGCAAGGTTTATACAATATCCATTTGCCTTATTATCAGTAGATATAGAAGTGTTACACAATTATACGAGACTAACTGATACGCAATTGCTGCAAAAATGGCAAAAGAATAAAGCCGAGCATATAACACTGGAACTAACCCACGAAGAAAAGCACTATGGTTATGTATTCATTCTTGACGATTTTCATAATCAATTAACTAAGGAAGAAGAAATGCTTTTCGATCAAATCGGTGAAATTGTAGCCGTATACTTATCCAAACAACCCAACCATATAGTAGAATCAAAAGAAGAAGTAACTTTCTCCTCGTTATTACTGGATTATGTGGAGAATCAAATAGATATGGACACCTTTAGTGAACAATTAACAGAAGAGGATCAATTGTTATTAACATCACCCTACTGGACGGTATTGTTAAATAACAGCGATAATTTAACGAGTGAAGAAATACTTTTCTTTAAAGAACAATTGACCATACACCCTTACTTTAAGTCATACCGGCTAAGATTTTTCAATTGGGACGGGTATCCGTTAGCTGTTATATTCGATCCAAACGCTAAGGATCGAGTATTTCAGCGGACCAACCTCTTTCTTCCAGTATTAGAGGAACTACTCAAACTGACAAAGACACAAGGTTGTTTAGTTGTGAGTAGACAGAATCATGAGTTAGCCACTTTCAACGCTTCCGTGCAGGAATGTACAAATGCAAGTCGCTTAGCTAAGGAATTAGATTACACCGAAAATGTAATCATTACGGAGGATCTCGATTTCTTTAGTTTGTATCAATATATTCCAGATCATCTGATGGAGACCTTCTACCAAAATACTTTTGATACATTGCTGCATGACAGCACCAACTTTGAAAAAGACATGCTGGCAACGCTCGAGACATATATCGAATGTAATGGCAACCTGAAAGAAGTAGCGAACCGTCTGTTTGTACACCGAAATACTGTCGTGTACCGCCTTGATAAAATCAGTAATTTATTGCAAATCGATTTAAAAAACATTGACGACTTATTACGAGTGAAAATGGCACTTACCTTTATCCAACTTAAAAATATCAGGAAGCAAATTTCCTGATATTTTTAGTGGTTCTTTATTAGTTTTAGTGCAATCTGCAATTCTAGCGCTACCTCTGCATCATCTATATCCACTCCAAGAAGCTCCTTGATACGTTCTAATCTCTGGACAATTGTATAATGCTGAATGTTTAACTGCTTCGCTGTTGCTTCAATATTTTTGTTTTCAGTAAAATAGATACGCAATGTTTCCAGAAGCATCTCATTTTTGGCATTTCGTAATATCGGCCCCAAAATACTTTGGAGATATTCCTTAAGTTCATCTGATTCTGGCAACAAGTACAACAACCGATAGACATGCATATCTTTGAAATAAACACTTCTTTTTTGAATATCATATTCTTGATAAATGCTACGCACCTGCAACGCTTGCTGGTAACTTTCACGTACGCCAGCAAGTTCGTATACTGACTTGCCGATCCATAACACAAAATGAATATCATCTTCTTGATTTTGCCAAAAACGATCTAATTCATTTTCAATCATTTTTATACTGAGCGGCAATTTCTGTTTGTCCTCGTCGGCAATCAAAAAAACTACCTCTCTCTTATATTTGGTAACTAGTAATTTACTTTTTACCGTTTTATTTAAATTGTTTTTAATAACGGTATATTGCTGCTCCATTAGCGATGAATCATTTGCATGAAGAATAAATACCTGTAACCACATATTTCCCAGGTTCATATTGGTAATGGTTGATTGAGGTTTAATATGTTCCATTGATAACCGTTCTCCGCGCAACAACCCCTGCAGAAAAGACGATAGATATTCTTCTTTCAACTGGTCTTTGAATTGCTTATGCGTCAATTCTACAAGTAAAACTGAACTTATTTTATCCAAAGTCAAGAGATCGATGTCCGTCATCGGATGATTTGTCTCCATACAAGCAATATACGGTGTATGAGGATATATTCCTTTCTTCATTAAAGGTAGAGCATATGCAACAAACTCCTCCTCGCGTAATTCTACTTCAATTGCTCCTATACCTGCTTTCTTTTCCAACACAGAGGCTAATTGATAAAGTTCTTTAGAATCCAAAATAATCGATAATAAGGGCGCTATAATATTTCCTGATAAATCTTTAATAATGATAGGATTTCCTAGCACTTGTTCTAATTCAGCCACTACATTTTGAAGCTTTTCCTCCGCAACGATTGAATTTGTGAAAGTATGTAAACGATTATAAACAGAAAGTAAATGCTCTGAAATCTGATGATCGATCTCTTCCAGCGCTAACTGTACTACATTAGAAAAAACTGTATTCGGAGCGATTTCTATTACCGGCAAATCCAATGAAATTGCTCGCTGCACCACTTCCTCTGGAACATTGGTCATATAGTGATCCATTTTAATTCCAAGCCCCACAGCGCCTTTCTCAGAAAGCTTCTCCATTAACGGAATCAGTTCTAATCGATTTTCTCTATAAGAATAACCTGTTGTTAATACAAATTCATCCGCACGAACAAAATGCTCCTCCTCTTGTGAACGAATAATGTGAATATCATTAAACGTTATATCATCTACTTCCTGCACTGATAATTGTTTCGCTCCTTGTAGTGGTTCAAGATTTAATAATTGTTGTAAAGACAGTCCTCTACTTTTCTTCCTGTTTGTCATATATATACACCAACCTAACTTCTTGTTGAAGATAATTTTACACATCCATGGTTTACGCGACTAGTGTAGCGTTATATAAATTGACATAATAAAAAACAGTCTCGCAACCATACAAAAGTCGCACTCAAAATTTTATTGTAACCATTTTCGTGATTCGAACGTCTTATGTTTAAAGCGATAACAATAGGAGGGAAAATAAAAATGAAATTATTTAAACGTGTTTTTTTCCTATCATGTGTATTCATCCTAAGTTTATTATTTTTGTCCAATGAAGCTGAGGCTGCAGAAAATACAGCCGCGCCGCAGATCAAACAAGACATTATACAAATTCAGTCCAGCGAGTACATCAAAGAAGGAAATTCTTCCATCCGCAAAAAAGATTCGCAAACCATCAGTAGCAGCTGTAGTACATATAGCTATTCCTCTGTTCAGCAAGTTTCCTGTAATATTTATTTGCAAGTCAGGGACAAAGCATCAGGCAATTGGTATACAACAGATAGCAACAAAAGGTTCGTTAACTATACAAGCAAATCCGTCAGCGGCAGTGTAAACTTCAAAGTGGAGAAAGGCCATCGGTATCGGGTCCGAACCATCCATTCCATCTCTCATTATGGTACTATCGAACAACTTATTTCTGTTACCGGATCACTATCTTATTAGAAACTTAAACCCGTCTGGTCCTAACTAACTTGTATATATAGAGCTACCTAAAATACGGATTAGTATAGTGGACCTGTGGTAATTTTGATGTGTTTTATGTGTGTAGCAATGCTCCAAAAATATGCTCCACGTCCTGTGGGGACATGTATCAGCTAGGCTGATTACTTGCACTGCTTCTTTGCTGCCTTGTGCCGAGGAAGTCTCCTTCAAAGCAATACTTGTAGACACAGGCACAGACAAAGTGGATCTTCATCTCGCGCAGACGCATGCAGAGTCTCCGCATATTTCCTACGCTTAAGGGAAGTTCTACATCGTAAGGAACAGCTAAAAGCAGTAACGCTATGCATTACGTATTTGAGAATGTAAGCAGCTATTATAGATAGTCACATGAGATACCAATCAATTTGCTACTTCACACATTAGTTGTACAGTCTATACAGAAGCGCAGGCCAACCGCGTAGACTCCCGCGGACTATGCAGGTGCTGAAGCAGGACGCGGAGAGGTTGACCTGAGCAGTATCCCAGCACATGAAACATTTCAAAATAACCACTAAACAGCTAGTTTACATAGTTCGTATTATAAGAATCCATAATTCACCTTGAGTATAATCAATAACGCAATTCGACCTTATGACTGTATTTACATATTTTCTTTACTTATTATAAATAATAAAAAAAGTTTCGTATCACCGTATGGATACGAAACTTTTTTTATTCTAGGGATTCTGCCACTTTTATGATTTCTTGTTCTGAAATAGCCCCTTCCAGCAACCAATTCATATGGGGAGTACTCCAAATTATTTGTCTAATACCATCTTTAAATTCCACTAACCGCGCTTCTCCATCTGACAATGGGACATTCTTCACGTTCGTATCCTGGTTATCAACTACTTTCGCACTGGCAAATTCATTCGGTTGATAGGATTGTGTTAAACTCAGCAATTCGCCATTCGCATCAACAAAGCGCAATGATACATCTGATACAACGGAATCTAGTTCTATTACTTTGACTTCAGCCAATTCGTATGTTTCCGGTAAGTACGTCGGCTTCGATATATAAAATTGGGTCATAGATTGTGCCTTCTCAAAGGATACTTTATATTCTTTTTGCTCCACCTCTTCTACTGTGATATTACTCATATCAGGAAGTCCCTCTTCGGTCTCTTCATTTGTTGTCTGTGTAATTTGCGTGGAATTACCATTATCCGTCACAAAAATATTGACAAACCAATCAAAAGCTTGCACTTGATTCGTTTGTAAACAGGCTGCCCCTATTAAGATAACCATAATCGTAGCCACAGCTAATATAGCTTTTGACGGTGTCCTTGTTCTATTCTTCGACAATTCCTTTGAAATATGTTCCCAACTCTTTTCCTTTAACGAACGCGAACGGGAATCATTGATATTCTGATAGTGTTCCTTCAAATACTGAACCAATTGTTCCTTCCGTTCCGATTCTCCCATTACACTTCACCACCAATCCATTGTTTCTTAGGATCGCGTTCCAATTTCTCTTTTACCATGTTTCGCGCACGATGCAATCTGGTCTTCACTGTACCATCGTTTATATCCAGCTTTGTAGCAATTTCCTTCACCGACAAATCATGAACATATCGAAGCAGCATCACTTCCCGATATTCAGCTTTCATTTCATGCACAGTAGCTAACAGTTCGCTCTTCATCATATTTGATTCTACAATATTCGACACATCCGGTCCAAGGTTTTCTATTTGGCTCTCCTGCATAGCCATATCTTCTGTCAAAATTTCACTCGATCCTTTGCGTTTACGGAGGATATCAATCGCTGTTCTAGTTGCAATAGTAGACAGCCAAGCCCCCATTCTTTCTTTATCCTCAAGTCTGTTCATATGCTTATACGCCTTCACAAATGTTTCCTGCAAAGCATCTTGTGCTAAATGACTATCACGTGTAATAAAAAAAACATCTCTATAAACCCTTGAATAAAACATATCATATACTAGACGGAATTCCTCATGAGTAGGTTCCGATCTTTTAAGAAATTTTTTAAACATTGTTATCCGCACCTTCTTCCATCGTTCATACAAATTATAACATTTTTACCTTGCTAATAAATCACAATTTTCCATAAATTTATAAAGTTATGATAAAAAGGTATTAAATTGGTGTAAATAAAGAATTCCTGGTTATATAGCATATTATGTTAAAATAGGTTTAACAAATTTACTGTAAACTGGAAGTATTCTATTAATATTAAAATATTAGGAAGGGGAATTAAAATGCCTGTATGGTCAATGATTCTAACAGCTGTTCTATCCCTTATCGGCTATTTAGCTGCTGCTAATGTTTATTTTAAAAATGAAGAAGATGATAATACGTAAAGGAGTGATACATTGCTCACAAACATTCTCTGGGGATTGTTTCTCGTTTTGTTTGTCGCTCTAATGGTTTATCTTGATAAACGAAAACAAAAAAAGAAATTTCACCATTCTTATCACAGAAGAACAGATCGAAACATTGAAGCGGAAAAAGCGATCGAAAAAGAAAAGTCTCGACGAAACGGCCCAATAACTGGCGGAAGTTTTGGAGGAGGACTTTAATCATTATAATCAGTATGAAAGGTGGCTGTTGATATGGGCATTTACTACACGTCAGATATAGATAAGATTACAGAGCAGGAACTGCAAGAGTTATTTCTATCCGTAGAATGGAAGTCTGGTAACTTTCCGAATGAACTATTAAAAACAATAAAAGGTTCTCATTCAGTTGTTACGGCATGGGATAATAACAAACTGATTGGATTAATTAACGCGTTATCTGATGGGGCATTAACGGCTTACTTTCATTACATGTTAATAAATCCTGCTTATCAAGGAAAAGGAATCGGCAAAGAAATGATGAATATGATGCTTGATCGATATAGCAATTACGAAACAAAGGTGCAAATTGCTTATCCGAATGTCGTTGAATTTTATGGTAAATTAGGTTTTAAAAAAGAAGACGGGACTACTCCTATGTTTATATCAGAACTCATCTAAAAGAGCTTAACCGATTGATAACTATATAAAAGAAGAATCGGCCCAAACCGATTCTTCTTTTCGTTATCGTTCATTTGCTTACTCTGACCGATCACATCTTCTTTAACATTAAATAGATAAAATAAGGAGCGCCGATCAGTGCAGTTACAATACCAGCTGCAAGTCCGTCCGGCTCCAGCACATTACGCCCAACTGTATCTGCTATAAGTAGCAATAAACCACCAAGCACAAGTGCCACTGGCATGAAAAGCTGGTGCCTTGGTCCAACCAGTGATTTCGCTATATGCGGAGCCATCAAGCCGACAAACGAAATACCACCAGTTACGGATACTGCGGCTGCCGCCAATGCAACTGCTATGATGATCAGCTTCCATCTTTCCTTTTCTTTATTCATCCCGACACCGACAGCCACTTTTTCATCAAGATTCAGGATATTAAGATTATTACTTTTAAAGAAGGTGATCGGTACTAATAGTAGAAGCCATGGCAATAACGTTATCACAAACGGCCAGTCGTCACCCCATATATTTCCCGCCAGCCACTGCGCGATAAAATCAACTTTTTCCCGTTCAGCAGATGAAATGAGCACTACCATTAATCCCGATAAAGCCATTGAAAAGCCGACACCGACTAGGACAAATTTAACAGGATGCAGACCAACCTTTTTCTCATACGAAAACATATAGATCAAAAATGCTGTGATACATGCACTCACAAAAGCAACGATAGGAAGTAAATAGACAAAACTATTCGCATCGATCGGAGCAAACAGAAAGTAGATCGCAACACCCACTCCTGCCCCCGCATTAATTCCAACAATACCAGGATCAGCCAGATCATTCTTCGTGACCCCTTGCAGAATCGCACCTGATAACGCAAGTGCCATTCCGGCCAAAATGGTAATCGCAATTCTCGGCAATCGTAACGAAAACAAGACAAAATTTTCTTTAAACGTTCCATCACCAGACAAAATCGCAGGAATCCGGGAGAAACCAACCGAAGAATATCCCAATCCGAGACTGACAAAAGCAATCACAATAATGGATAAAATAGAGATAAGCAGCAGCCACTTCTGTTTTCTTAATAACATAGGGTGTATCATGCGATCTCCTTACCCCCTTTTTTCACAACAAATAAGAAAAAGCACAATCCGAATACGCCAACAATTGCAGAAACTGGTGTTTCAAATGGCGCGTTAATCGTACGAGCAACCGTATCCGCCAGTAACATAAAGCTTGCACCAAACACAACGGAGACTGGTAAAATCACACGATAGTCCGTGCCAACAAACGCTCTTACCATATGTGGGATCATTAATCCGACAAACGTTAAATTACCAACAAGCGCAACAGATGCACCTGTAAGTAAAATGATAATCACAAATAACAATGCCTTCGTCCGGCCCACTTTCTGCCCAAGTCCAATCGCTAATTCCTCATCAAGACTAAGAATGGTTAACTGTCTCGCCAGAATAAACGCCATCACAGAAGCGATCACAACGATCGGAACTACCCATTGCAATTGTGCCCATGCCGTACCAATTAATCCGCCTGCGGTCCACATCGAAACATCTTTTGATATTTGAAAATATAGTCCGATCGCTTCCGCTATCGCTGTTAAAAAAGCTGTAATAGCAGCACCAGCTAATACAATTCGAAAAGGCGAAAAACCACCTTTTTTGGCAGAAGCGATACCAAACACGAGAGTAGCTCCTAACGCTGCACCTATAAAACTAGCAATTAATAAACCTAGATAACCGGCAGAAGGCAGAAAAGCCAAAGCAATCGTCAGTGCTAAGTTAGCACCTGCCGTCAATCCTAGCAGTCCTGGATCTGCCAACGGATTTCTCGTCAATCCTTGCATAATAGCTCCAGCCACTGCCAGTCCCGCCCCAACAAAAATAGCACCGATTTCTCTCGGCAAGCGCAACTCATATAAAATTAATCCTTTCTCCGTATCCACAGACATCGTCAATGCTTGCCACAGATCACGCAAATGAATGTCAGCTGCCCCATATACCATGGAGACAACAAAGGATGATACAAAGATAACCAAAAACAATACCCACTTAATCGAAAGTGGCAATCTCCTCACATACTGCATCCTAATCCCCCTAAAACAACAAACGGGAATCCACAATGGAATTCCCGTTCATGCACTATTTCCGCACAAATATCACTAAACAAAGGTAAAACGACGGTTTTCCGCTAGTTCGCTTTCGATTCTTGCATGGCCTGCCTTAGATTATAAGTGACACACATCGGCTTATTCGTCCATGGATCTCGTGCCACACAAGCATTAATATGGAACACTTCCTGTAGTACGTCACAGCAGACAACTTCTTCCGCATCACCAGCTCGCACAACAGATCCATTCTTCATCGCAATAATGTTGTCGGCAAAACGAGCAGCTTGATTAATATCATGTAACACCATGATGATAGTTCTTCCCGATGTCTTGTTAAGATGCTCTAATAATTCTAATACTTCTAATTGATGAGCCATATCAAGGTATGTAGTCGGCTCATCTAAGAAAATGATCTCTGTCTCCTGTGCAAGTGCCATCGCTATCCATACCCGCTGACGTTGACCACCGGATAAGGAATCTACCGTTTCGTATTTATAAGCAATCGTATTCGTTGCTTCCAGCGCCCAATTGATGACTTCATGGTCTTTTTTTGATAGTCTCCCTAACCCTGACTGGTACGGAAACCTGCCATAGGAAACAAGTTCGCCAACGGTTAAGCCATTGGTAAGCTCTGGAGCTTGTGGCAGGATCGCCATCTTTCGCGCTAATGCCTTCGTATCTTCTTTATCTATCGATTTCCCGTCAAGCATTACACTGCCTGATTGAGGATTTAAAATTCTTGTTAACGCTTTTAATAGCGTTGATTTTCCACAACCGTTTGCACCAATAATGGTAGTAATTTTATGATCCGGTATTTGTATACAGGTATCTTTTACAATTAACTTTTCCCCATATCCGACATTCAACTGTTCAGCCGTTATACGTGTCAAGATAATTTCCTCCCCGCTCACATAAAACTGATAATGATTATCAATTTCGTCTCACTCGATTATAATCGCAATCTTTTTCTTTGTCAATTGCTTGTTATGATTCTATTCTGAAATATCCGATACTTTTCCCTTAGGTCCTTCTTCTTATTTACATCAGATTTACTTTGCCTTAACAATTAATCGGTATACTAGTAATTATATTGGACAAACACCCCATACCTAGTTTCTGTAACTGTTAAATCCTGTTACTGCATCATCTATTGCAATCCGAAATCCTTTGTTACAATGCTGTATAGATCTGCTCAGGCAGTTGAAGTAGCTCCCGTTGCGGTAAAACTAGGAATTGAAGTAGCCATGGTCGACGACACGATAATTATCCATGAAGTAATCGGTGAAATGTTGGAAATGCTTGATCCTAGTAAGTTCTAGAAGAAGGTTTACCAATAGATTTAGCTTCTCGTTAGATGACGAGAAGCTTTTTTATTGTCTGTTACAATAATAGATGATACGTTATGTTAATAGATGAAAAATCGAATCCGTCGAAAGAAGGTCACTTTCATGTTAGAGTTCTTTCAAGATTTTAACCCAGTGATGCAAGCTTTAATCGCCACTTTATTCACATGGGGGATGACAGCTTTAGGGGCTACGCTTGTTTTCGCCACAAAAACCATTAATCAAAAATTACTGGATAGTATGTTAGGATTTGCTGGCGGGGTCATGATTGCTGCCAGCTATTGGTCACTGCTTGCTCCGGCAATCGAATCGTCAAAAGATAACGCCATAGGTGACTGGTTCCCTGCCGCATTTGGCTTTATGCTCGGTGGTGTTTTCTTATGGGGAATCGATAAGATCTTACCCCATCTTCACCCAAATGCAAAGGTTCAAACAGCAGAAGGATTTGCTGCAAAAAGACGAAAAAGAAGTACATTGTTAGTTCTCGCTATTACCTTACATAATATCCCCGAAGGTTTAGCGGTGGGGATTGCTTTCGGTGCACTTGCAAACGGAGGAACAGAAGCCGCATTAGCAGGTGCGATCACACTTGCAATTGGTATCGGTATTCAGAACTTCCCTGAAGGTGTTGCAGTTGCCATGCCTTTACGCGGAGAAGGAATGTCACGAGGAAAAAGCTTTTTCTACGGCCAATTTTCGGGTATGGTAGAGCCGATGGCTGCTGTCGTTGGCGCTTTTGCCGTTTCCTTTTTCGAGCCGTTATTACCATACGCCTTAAGCTTCGCAGCAGGTGCCATGATATTCGTTGTCGCAGAAGAAGTTATCCCAAGCTCTCAGGAGCAAGGCAACAAAGATTTGGCATCGATGAGCTTAATGGTAGGCTTCGTTTTAATGATGATTTTGGACGTGGCATTAGGCTAAGATACTCTAGATACTCTTCTCAAATCCAGAGACATCACATAAACATGTAACCGAGAACGAACAACCACTATATAACGATATGTTGCGCTAGTTACAAGTGTTTCGGAGTAGAAAAATAGTATGCTTCTTTCCATTTTCCACTAATTATCCGATTGAATGACTCAAACGGACAATATACAGTGGAAATCATGTGAAACTGTCCGAGAATTGCACTGTCTAGCATTGCAGTATCGAATAGAAGTGGGGAATTGTCAATCAAGAGACAAAAATCGTATGCAGTAGGGTAGCAATTTAAGTATTACCTTGCTTAACCGTTTAGAAGCAATTCATAGAAGATTAAGTAAAAAGCATTACTTCACAGCATATACAATAAACGTAAAAGCCGAACATATGCGAATGTTATTTACATTCGTGTTATGTTCGGCTTTTGTCGCGACCAGGTTACTTTCATTCCAGGCCTATATTGTTCTTATTATCCGTTTACCGGAACTTGATTTTTTTGAATCCATTTAGTAAAGATAAGACGCACCAACGGACCCATCACGATTAACTGCAGCGGAAATGCGACGACAAAATTCTTCACATAGATGTGCAAATATTCACTGATGATCGATTGATCGTTTACACCACCGCGGATATAGGACATGGCCAAACCAAACATGGACATAAAAAAGACCATTCCGATAATCATGAATAAAGACATGAATAAGACAAAATATATTTTTTTCGATTTATCAAAAGGAAGCGCTAATGTTACCTTCTTCGCTAGTGGTCCTACAATAAATAAATCTAATAAAAGCGCAATGATAAATCCGACAAGTACTTCTCCCAATACGATCGATACGGCTAGATCCTCGACATTGCCTACCATCAGCAAATTATAGGTTGCCATAACTGCAACCATGCCAAAGCACATAATCGTCCCAAAAATGATACTTTCCTTTTTATTTGTTGGCATTCCTTATCATCCTTTCTCTGTTACCGGTGATCAGTATACCAAAATCAAGGAAGCATCATAAGTGAACATTCTGTGAACAAAAAGAAAACGAATAAAACGATACCTGTCTGCTCGCTTTATCCGCTTTCTCATTTGTTATTTACTGAAAAAGGCTTCTGCTTTTTCCAAATATGGCTCTTCTTCTACCGTCATATCATATTCTTCCACAATTGCGTCTACAGGGCATACTGCCACACATGCGCCGCAATCAATACAAATGTCCGGATCAATATAAAACTGATCTTTCCCCTCTTCGATACAGTCAACTGGACAAACAGTCGCACATTCTCCTGCTTTCTCTGTTTCACATGGCCCAGTGATTACAAATGCCATATTGAATACCCCCTTACAATGCAAAAACGTCACTTATCGCCAAGTACTGACAAAAGCCTTCGATTTTGTTCCTGTTTATTTTACCACGTCAAATACTTACTCCGAGAATTTTTTCTCTTTTCTCAAGGTAAGAAAAAAGAGAAAAGATAGCAAAACTACCTTTTCACTTATGGTACATCTCCTATTTTACAGCCTCTTGATATTTCTCTGCAACCACATCCCAATTAATTACATGGAAGAAATTAGCGATGTATTCTGGACGTCGGTTTTGATAATGTAAATAATACGCATGTTCCCAAACATCGATACCTAAAATAGCAGTCTTACCTTCTGAAATAGGGTTATCTTGATTTGGTGTGCTCGTTACTTCCAGTTCTCCATTTCCATTCACTACTAACCAA
Source organism: Gracilibacillus caseinilyticus (assembly GCF_022919115.1). NCBI lineage: Bacteria > Bacillati > Bacillota > Bacilli > Caryophanales > Bacillaceae > Gracilibacillus > Gracilibacillus caseinilyticus. The sequence continues at coordinate 782,218 of NZ_CP095072.1, forward strand.
GCCCAGCCAGAACCAAATCTCGTAGCTGCTGCATTGGAAAATTCCTCTTTAAATTGATCGAAACTACCAAATTTAGCATTAATCGCGTCAGCAAGTGCTCCCTCTGGTAATGTTGCACTTGAACCAGGAGTAATCACTTCCCAGAATAATGTGTGGTTAAAGTGACCGCCACCATTATTTCTTACTGCAGTGCGAATAGAATCAGGTACACTTCCTAAATCTGCTAATAATGCGGCTAAACTTTTGTCCGCTAGCTGCTCTTGCCCTTCGATTGCTGCATTTAATTTATCCACATATGTTTGATGGTGCTTACCGTGATGAATCTCCATTGTTGTTTGATCAATATGCGGCTCTAATGCATCTGTTGCAAATGATAATGCTGGTAATGTAAATTTCCCCATATGTAAAACCTCCTCATTTTTATTTTTATACCTTTGAGTATAAAAAGTTATACTACTAGATTATACGAGACGTTTCTTTTAATCAAATAAAACGCTTTAGAAAATTCGCAATCTTTTTTCTTCTTCCACACTTTATAGTATAATGGATTGTATGATTACTTTTCGGAAACGCAAGCAACTGGTTAGGAGGTAGCCGATGTATTCTCACAAACAAACGACAAAAGATCAGATATTGGAGATACTAAAGAAAGAAAGAAGCTTATCTGTCAATGAAATCATCACCCATATCAACATTACACACATGGCTATTCGAAAACATTTAACCACCTTAGAAAAAGACGGACTCGTTACTTACACCCATGTAAAGAAAGAAATCGGAAGACCATTACAGAAGTATCATTTAACGGATAAAGGCAAACGGCTCTTTCCTAGTAATTATGAAACGATCAGCATGGAATTCTTAAAGGATATCGAAAAAACATACGGAAAAGCTGCCATAACACAGTTGTTTAAAAATCGGGAAGCTAGACAGGCAGATCAATACGGATCACTCCTTACAACTTATACACCAAAAGAAAAAATGCAGCACATGATCAGAATACAGAACGAAAAGGGCTATATGGCGGAATTAAAACAAGAGGATGAACAGCATTTTGAGATGGTGGAGTATAACTGCCCTATTTTTTCCGTTGCCAGAGAATATAAAGTCGCTTGCCAGTGCGAAACGAATATGTTTAAACAAGTATTAGGTACAGAGAGTATCGAACGAACCCAATGTAAGACAGATGGGGATAATCACTGCAAGTTTAAAGTGAGATTTGAGGAACAATCTTCAACCGTATGATAATGCGGCATTGACTTATCTCTCACAATTATATAAACTAACTGTAACGACTAACGAAAGGGTGAGCCTATAACAATGAAGTTATAATCCTATTTCTCGAAGATATTTTCATAAAGTATGATGTCTGCCAAAGGGTGCAGTCTGTCTTTATGAACAATATACAGAATAGGATTGGTACTTCAAATAGGTCATCTTAAAAACGTGTGTATCAGGATCGCAATACACGTTTATAGCGATATCGACTTTTGTAAGGTAGCCTCCTATTCTGTATGCACAGAATATGGAGGTTTTTCTTAACCTCCTTTAAATAGGAGTGACGTGATGATACTGGAAATAAATGATTTAACGATTTCCGTACAGGCTGATGTTTTAGCAGAAATCGATCATCTTGAAATACACGAAGGCGATCATATTGGATTAATCGGGAAAAACGGGACCGGAAAAACGACGTTATTAAATACACTGATCGGAGAACATACCGCTGATAAAGGAGAAATTAAATCTTATACAAGCATAGAACTTCTGCCACAATTAAAAGCTCAGACCGGAAGAAAAAGCGGTGGTGAAACGACGCAGCAATATATCCAGCAGGCCTTCGCAAATCAGGCTGAACTGTTACTGGCAGATGAGCCAACCACCCATTTGGATACAAAGCACATCGAATGGGTAGAAAAAACATTACGCTATTGGAAAGGTGCATTTGTAGTCGTCTCGCATGACAGAGCCTTTCTCGACAAAGTCTGTAATAAGATTTGGGAAATCGATCAGGAAAAAATCCAAGAATTTAAAGGCAACTACCAGCAATACAAAGAACAGAAAGACTTAGAAGTGCAGCAACAGCAGCTCGCCTGTCAAAAATACCAAGACAAGAAACAACAATTGGAAAAAGCAATAACACTAAAATCAGAAAAAGCAACTCGTGCAACAAAAAAGCCGAAAAATGTTAGTACTTCTGAAGCGAGTATAACGGGGGCGAAACCTTACTTTGCTAAAAAACAGAAAAAAATGCAGCAAACCGCGAAAGCATTGGAAACGCGACTAGAAAAACTGGAAAAAGTCGAGAAGCCATTTGATGAAAAACCGCTAAGAATGACCTTACCCAATCAGCACAAATTAGCTCATAAAGTGTTGATACAAGTAGACAATCTTAATGGTTCGATCGGGAACCGTGTCCTCTGGAACAAAGCTAATTTTCAAGTAAAACATGGGGATAAAGTAGCCATCACAGGAATGAATGGCAGTGGTAAAACAACTTTATTACAAAAATTGCTGTCAAATGAAGATGGCGTACAGATTTCAGCAGCTTGCCAGATCGCTTATTTCAAACAAGACCTGTCTTTGTTAAATGCGGAAAAAAGCATTTTAGAAAATGTAAAAGAAGGATCGCCGCAAGATGAAACCATGATTCGCACCGTGTTAGCACGCCTGCATTTCTATCGTGATGACGTCCATAAAAAAGTGCATGTACTCAGTGGCGGTGAACGAGTAAAAGTTACGTTAGCCAAGATTTTTCTAAGTGACAGCAACACATTAATACTGGATGAACCCACCAACTTTTTAGATATTCAAGCAATGGAAGCATTGGAACGGCTGCTGATTGAATATGAAGGAACACTTCTGTTTGTTTCCCACGATCGTCGTTTTGTTGAAAAAATTGCGACAAGGACAATTGCAATCAAGGACAAACAAGTGCAAGATGGCGGCCGAGCGTCGCAAGATTTTCAAAAGCAACCAAATCCCTCAGATGAAACAAAAGACAAGCATGATCAACTGTTAGCGATCGAAACGAGAATTACCGATGTCTTAAGCAGATTAAGTATAGAACCTACACAAGAATTAGAAGAGGAGTTTCAACAATTATTGAAAACCAAACAAAAACTGGAAGGATAACGGAGTTGGCGTATCGTTAGCAGCGATTGGATACATTATAATAAAGGGAATAAAACCGCATGAAGTTTTATCTTCATGCGGTTCTTATGACTTGACTACTTAGCTTTTATTCTTGTTATACACATCAAATCCAACTGCAATAAGTAAAACCATCCCTTTAATCGCCTGTTGCCAATCAATACCAATACCGATTAGCGACATACCATTGTTCATGACCCCCATTACGAGACCACCGACAATTGCTCCAATTACGGTACCAACACCACCAGCCATGGATGCACCACCGATAAATACGGCTGCGATGGCATCAAGCTCTAACATATCACCTGCCGCCGGCGTCGCCGAGTTAAGACGTGCAGCAAACATCAAGCCTGCTAATGCTGCTAAAACACCGTTATTCACAAATACCCAGAACACCACGCGTTTAGTTTTAATACCAGATAAATCTGCCGCTTTTTTGTTACCACCTGTCGCATAAATATGTCGACCCATTACCGTGTTTTTCATGACGAAGGTATAAATAATAATGAGAACCAGCACAATAATCAGAACAGTTGGTATCCCTTTGTTTAACGCTAACTGATAAGCGAACCAGTTAATCGCTAGCAATAACAATGCAATCTTGGCAACACTCACCCATAAAGGCGCTACTTCAAAGTTGTACTGTAATTGTGTTTTCCTTTTGGTAAACTCTAAATAAATAAGAACAAGTGATAACGCAACAGATAAAACCATTGTAAAAATATGAAAATCTCCACCACCGAACAAATCCGGCACAAATCCACTACTTATTTTTTGAAAAGAATCTGGAAATGGTGCTAATGATTGACCATCTAGCAACCATAACGTTAAACCACGGAAGATTAACATACCTGCTAGTGTTACGATAAATGACGGTATGCCTACATACGATATCCAGAAGCCTTGCCATACACCAATCAGCGCACCTGCCGCGATCGCAATTACAACTGCAAGCCATACCGGAACATCCATATTGATAATGAGGACACCTGCAATCGCTCCAATAAAGGCTACAATCGATCCCACCGAAAGGTCAATATTACCTGTGATAATGACTAACACCATACCAACTGCTAATACGAGGATAAAACCATTTTGCAGTATCAAGTTGGTTAAATTTAACGGCTTTAAGTTGATCCCTTCTGTTAAAATAAAAAAGAGTCCCGTAATTAAAACAAGTGCTATAATCATGCCGTATTCTCTAATATTATTTCGAAACAAATTAAGTAACGTTTGCATCGTTTGTCCCCCCACTTCCAGTCATATAGCGCATGACGTGTTCTTGATCTGCTTCTTCTTTTTGCAGCTCGCCAGTTAATCGTCCTTCATTCATCACATATATCCGATCTGATAAGCCTAATACTTCCGGCAATTCTGAAGATATCACAAGTACTGCCAGTCCTTGTTGTGCCAATTCGTTTATTTGCGTATAAATTTCAAATTTCGCCCCTACATCGATACCTCGTGTTGGTTCATCCAAGATCAGAATTTCCGGCTCCGTAAAGATCCATTTACTTAAAACCACTTTTTGCTGATTTCCACCACTTAAATTACCTGCTAATTGCTCTAATGACGGTGTTTTAATATTTAGTTTTTTCCGCAATACTTGTGCTTCGACAATTTCTTTGTTTTCATCAATAACTGATGATCTCGAAATTCGCTCAAGATTCGATAACGTGATATTACGCTTGATATCATCTATTAAATTTAAGCCATAGGTCTTGCGATCCTCCGATACATAAGCAATCCCATTTTCAATAGCTTGTGAGACTGTATTGGCTTCTATTTGTTTTCCATTTTTATATAATTCGCCTGATATCCGTTTCCCATAGGACTTGCCAAAAATGCTCATCGCTAACTCTGTTCGGCCTGCACCCATTAATCCGGCAATACCGACAATTTCACCTTTTTTAATGTGAAAGTTGGCATTATCTATCATTTTACGATCATGTTGTTGCGGATGATAAACGTTCCAATTCTTTACCTCCAGCAATGTGTCGCCGATTCTTGGCTGGCGATCAGGGAATCTGCTCGTTAATTCACGACCAACCATTCCTTTAATGATACGTTCTTCTGATACTTTTTCTTCCTTAGCATTCAAAGTTTCAATGGTCTGGCCATCACGAAGTACCGTAATGGAATCAGAAACATAGGACACTTCATTTAATTTATGAGAGATTAAAATCGAAGCAATGCCTTGCTCTTTCAGTTCCAGTAATAAATTTAATAGGTTCTCACTATCCGTTTCATTTAACGCCGCTGTTGGTTCATCCAGGATCAGCAGTTTTACATTTTTAGATAAGGCTTTGGCAATCTCTACTAATTGCTGTTTTCCTACCCCGATATCCATAACCGCTGTTTCTGGGGAATCCTTTAATCCTACTCGATCCAGTAATTTTTTCGATTCAGAAAATGTGTCCTGCCATTTAATAATTTTATTCGATTGCCGTTCATTCCCTAGAAAAATATTCTCTGCTATGGACAGATAAGGACTTAACGCTAACTCCTGGTGAATAATAACAATACCTAAATTCTCACTTTGCTTGATGTTTTTAAAATGGCATTCCGATCCCTCAAAAAAGATCGATCCGTCATAACTGCCAGCTGGATAGACACCACTCAACACCTTCATTAAAGTGGATTTTCCAGCACCATTTTCGCCTACAAGCGCATGAATTTCCCCTTGTTGCACTTGTAAATTCACATTATCTAAAGCCTTCACACCTGGGAAGGTTTTCGTAATGTTTTTCATTTCCAAAATATAGTCAGACATACTTTCACCACCTTGATGGAATGAATTTAGTGGTGACCATTGACCACCACTAAATTCTGCTTTGAAAAACTTGGCTTATCGCCAAGTACTGGCAAAAGCCTTAGTTTTCATATACTTCGTACGCTAAAATATTATGCTTTCCTAACATATAAAAAATTTGCTTATTCTAATTCGTCCTCTGAGTAATAGCCACTGTCAATAACCACTTCTTGATAGTTATCAATATCTACAGATACTGGTTCTACCAGATAAGTTGGCACTACTTTCACACCGTTATCATACGTTTCCGTATCATTTACTTCCGCTTCCTCATCATTTAAGACAGATTCTGTCATATCAACAGCTACTGCTGCTAAGTCACGAGTATCCTTGAATACTGTTTGTGTTTGTTCACCTGCAATAATTGATTTAATAGAAGCTAGCTCTGCGTCCTGACCAGAGATTACTGGTAATGTTAAATCTCCTGAACCGTAACCTACACCTTTAAGTGCCTGAATCACGCCACGGCTGATGCCATCATATGGAGAAAGAACGGCATCTACTGTTTCGCCACCGGAATAAGCACTACTTAAAATGTTTTCCATACGAGATTTCGCAGTGTTTCCATCCCAACGCATGGTTGCCGCTTGTTCAAAATCAGTTTGATCACTTTGCACGACTAATTTACCTTCATCGATATATGGCTGAAGTACACTCATTGCACCATCCCAGAAGAAATATGCGTTATTATCATCTGGAGAACCACCGAATAATTCGATGTTAAAAGGTCCTTCCGCATTCGCTAAATCCAGTGCTTCCTCAATGTAAGTAGCCTGTAATACACCTACTTGGAAGTTATCAAACGTTGCATAGTATGTTACATGTTCACTTTCCATAATTAAACGGTCATAAGCGATTACCGGAATATCCTGCTCGTTGGCTTTTTCTAATACGTTTGTAAGAGCTGTACCGTCAATTGATGCAACGACTAATGCATCTGCCCCTTTGACAATCATGTTCTCAATTTGTTCGATTTGTTTATCTACATCATCTTCTGCATACTGTAAATCTGTTTCATAACCTAATGCCTCTAATTGTTCTACCATGTTATTACCGTCATCTACCCAGCGTTGAGATGATTTGGTTGGCATTGCAACCCCGATCAGTTGATCTTTAGAAGCAGATCCGCCACCATCATCTGATCCACTAGAGGTGTCATCGCCGCCACATGCAGCTAAAAATAAAATAAGACCAAAAAGTACTGCGAGCAAACTAAACTTTTTCATTTTGGAACCCCTTTCAATTTGTTGTTTTCTTTACCTTACCTGCTTAATAATTTATCACAATTACTTCTGTAAGCCTTTACATTATTTTAAACAGTTTTTTTAAAAATTTAATCTAATTGTAATCAGGGTGAAATAAATCCTGTTTAATGGGGAGGGGTTTCTGTTAATGAATGCAACTAGTGGATGGTACATGTTTTTCAATCGGTTAGTCAAGGAAGAGAATACAAAAAACCGGTTTTATTTAGAAAACCGGCGACACAGTTAATGATTCATAAGGAACATCATGAAACGTATTAAAAAATGAGGAATTTGGCTGAATGAGTAATTATTTCACCACAGAGGATACTTCTCACAACCCGATAAGTGCAATAAGAAGTACAAAATAAACCAAAAACTTTTTACTGTTTCTCATAAAAAGTCGCCTCCACCAAAAAATTATATCTTTTCAATGGAAGTATACGCCTATACTCTGTTTAATATCGGCGGTATTTCCTCCTTATCCACCATTACCTCAATCACCGTTGGACCATGAAGGTTTTCTAATGCCTGATGAATCGAACAATGTATATCTTCCGCCTTTCTACAAGTGAAAGCAGCAGCACCAAGCGACTCTGCAAATTGTTGAACATCTAATCCCTTGTGATAAGAAGCACCTATGGAATGTCCCAACATCTTCTCCATTCCTTTATCTACCATATCAAGCGCATAGTTATTAAAAACAATAAAAAGGACAGCTAAGTTCTGATCGACAGCAGTTGCAATCTCCATACCGTGCATAAATGTACAACCATCGCCAGTCAGGCATATAATTGGTGTTTCTGGTGATGCTAACTTTGCACCAATAGCATAGCCAATTGCATGTCCCATCGCTCCAAACACATCATCAAAGAAGAATGTTCCCGGCTGATAGATGTCATAGTGTTTAATAGCATAAAAAGTGTGGCTGCCATCATCTCCAAACAAAATGGTGTCTTTAGGTAGGTGTTTCCGTAACTCTTTTATCGCTATTTCTGCTGATAAGTATTTTCCATTCTCCTGAAAATCAGCGGTACTTCCCCTATGATCCTCCAATAGCTTTCTTTCTGATATGATGACTTCATTAACTTTAGATTGCTGATTTAATTCAATAAGATTGGCTTTTATATCCCCTTGAACATATAAAGCAGGAACCGGAAGGGATTTTTGTACAAAGGTTGGGTCTACATCGAATTGGATAAGGTGTTCCGGATAGAGCACTTCCGAAAAACCAGCTAAGGACATATCACTTAACTTGCTGCCCACCACAATCATTTGGTCGATTCCTTTTTCAAGATATGTCGTCGCTTTTTCATCACCTCCCAAACCAAATGCCCCTAAAGATAAAGGATGATTCGTAGGGAAAGATCCTTTTCCGCCAGGAGTAGTCATCACAGGGATTTGCCATGCTTCTGCAAAACACCTTATTTCTTCGTAAGCATTAGATATGTGAACCCCTTTTCCTAATAATAAAACTGGTTGTTTTGCTTTATTGAGTGAAGAGACCACATCGTCCAACTGATTAGATACAAAAGTGGTGGGAAGTCGTGGTGTATTTACTGTAAACGAAGGAATTTCCTCTTGGAGTACATCCATCGGTATCGAAAGATGAACGGGACCCTTTATCCCTATTGTTGCTTTTTCGATTGCATGTTTAAGAAACATTTCCATCTGGTCCCCTCTATCTACACGTGCACTAAACAAAGTGACAGCTTCAAACATTTTGACTAGATCTGTACCGAACATTGATGAGTCTTGTCCCTGCGGCTTCCCTGTATCCTTCGCTGATGGATGCCCTGTTATAAATAAAGTTGGAGCATGATACGCTTTCGCTTGACCAGCAGCGGTTAATAAATTCGTACCACCCGGACCAGATGTTCCGAGGGCTACACCCAGTCCTTTATTGAAGGAATAACCAGCCGCTGCAAAACCTCCACCAGATTCATGTCTAGTGAGAACAAATTGTAGATCCTGAGATTCCAATTCAGCTAAGAGTGGGACTAACGGTTTTCCCGGTATTCCAAATACATGGGAGACTCCCAAATGTTTCAGATTTTCAACCAATACTGTAGAAACTTTTTTCATTTCAGATGCCCCTTCGTAATTAATTTAATGGAAGTACAAGATTGATCTTCGTCCCTTGTCCTTTCTCGGAATCTATCTTAATTCTTCCATTGTGTGAATGAATTATATCAAAACATATAGGTAATCCCATTCCTAAACCACTTTCCTTTGTCGTAAAGAAAGGTGTACCTAAACTATCTACTTGTTCTTCCGTCATGCCTTCTCCATTATCTTTGATCATAATATAAATTTCTTTACTTTTCATGTCTGTTTTTAATTGGATATGAATGTTACCTCCACTGGAAATTGCCTCCAATGCATTCTTAATAAAATTGATAAGTACTTGTTTAATTTTAGCTTTGTCAATGTATGCATTGGTATGACTATTCGTAAGTTCAACGTAAATTTCCACATTATGAAGGCGAGCATTACTATTCATTAACTCGACTGTATCCGTAACTAATTCGTTCAAATTACAATGTTCCCGATCCAAAATGGTGGGTTTGCCCAAAGAAACAAACTGATTGACTAAGTTTTTCATTCTTTCTAACTCAGCTGTAATGATTTCCAAGTATTTATTTTGATGATTGTTCTCTTTCAATAACTGTGTCAAACCTATTATCGATGTTAAGGGATTTCTTATTTCATGTGCTAATCCCGCACCTAGCTTACCAATCGCCGATAATTTCTCGGATTCTATAAGTTTCTGCTGCAGTTCATGGTATTGGGTCATGTCTCTAAATTGGGCAAAGGTTCCGATCATTTGTTGCTCGTCAAATAATGGTAACACATCGAGTAGCAGGGTCTTTGTGTCGTCACTGTCGACTATGGAGAATGAAAATTCAGCATTTTCTACTTTCTCCCTCGTTTCGATAACATGATAAATGTATTCTGCGATTTCGCTAATCCTATCGATCCCATTAGCTAGTAACGATTCTTTTGGAATACCAGTTATGTCTTCAGCACTTGCATTAAATTCCAGCAGTTCTCCCTCGCTGTCCGTCATAAGGATTCCAAGAGGAGTTGCATCTACCAGCACTTGATTCAATAAGTCCAGACTGTGATTTTTTTCTTGCAGCTGAATCTCTCTTTCGATAGTATCGACAGCAGAAGACAACAGACCTAGATGAAAATTACTAGCATAATTAACCATTGTCATCATCGATACAGTGCCGACTAAGTTACCGTTGCTAAATGGAGCAGAATAGCAGGCAACATCAGATAAGCAGTAATGAAAGTGATCATTACCAATCAACGCAATCGGCTCCTGATGTCTCAAAGCTAGCGATACCGAATTAGTACCGACATCTTCCTCATCAAACTGCGCACCTAATGATATACCAAGTGAATCTACCATTTGTTTGATACTTTCATCGCCGTAAATCTCCAATACATATCCATCATTATCTGTTGTAATGATTAACGTTGGGATGCCTTCCATATAGTAAATCAATTTCTTCATAAAGTGTCGAACAACACTCAACGCCTTCTGAAACAATTGCATTTTGTATGCTAACTGGTTTTTGCTAATACCTTTATTTAAAACAGGAAAATCATTAGGATTCATCTGGTAGATCTGTTTGCAATTTTGTTTAGATTCACGAATGTAGATATCTAAGTCTCTCATGCATTCCCTCCTTACTGCTGCTAAATGAAAGTATAACGGATTTTTGGCTATTTAGACAGGGGTTGAAAGTTTACTCTTTCATACTTAGTTGTATTTTTTGATGCATGATGATTTTTTCATCTAACTCCTGACTTAATTGTAGAATTTCCCCGCTTGAATATGCATTTGTCTCTTTTCCCAAGGCATATAATTTACTCTGTAATGAACGGATTTCGGATTCCAGCTTTTTAATATCCAAACACAACATCCTAACAATTTACATTTTCTATAAGAATACCATAAGTGAGTAATTCCTTCCTTCTTTTTATTGAAAAAAATAGATTTATCTTATGATGTAATAAATCGTTTCTTTCTATATATCAAACAAAAACAAATCGACTAATCCCTTACGTATCAAGATTAGTCGATTTGTTTTTTAAATTCTAGTATTTATTTTAACGGAGACTTGCAGCAATGAGTAATTTCTCTTCTTAATATATACATAGTTTAGTTTCAAAATGAGGTGTAATTCTCCATGCTGTCATGTTTATTTACGTAGAATTCACCGGTATTGTTGCTAATATGAAACTGATTATTCCAAACAATTGTGAATGGAAAAATGTTATCCTTAGCCGAAAAAAAAACAGGTCATTACATACTTTTAGTCTGTATAACATATTCGGCTCCTTAATCTGTTTATTTCAAATAGTGAAATGTTTATGGAGGATTAGGAAAGCCGTGAAGCATTTGTCATTATTCATACCATGTTATTTTCATACTGTTACTTGTAACACGGTATGGTGATAATTTGTTTTATTTCACTATAAGAGCAGGACAACTCACCCGTTTCATTACTTTGTGACTTACACTACCCAAGACCATTTCCTGAAGAGCATTAAGTCCTCGGCTTCCAATCACAACTAAATCAAATTTATGTTGATTCGCATACTCTACAATTGTCGGACCTGGCTCGCCATGTAAAAAAATTGCCTGATAAGCTACATTTTGTGCTTTCAACTTTTCTTCTATTGGCAGGATTTTTTTCTTTCGGGAAATTCCCAGTTCCTCTTTCCCTTTTGAATGTAAGATATCTGTTTTGGCTTTAGAAAAATCAGCAACATATACAACTTCTATGGAACAGTCCTCTACAAGTGAAGCTAACTTAATCACTTCATCTGCAGCTCTTAAAGAATTTTCAGATCCATCTACCGCTAATAAAATTTTTTCGTACATTCTAACATTCTCCTCACCCTTTGAATTAGTGTGCAGATATTTTTGCATCCCCATTATGGTATACCGCTAATTTATCTACCATTTTCTTACTGGAGGAATTTAAACCTTCTATCTCTACTGCGTTACCTTTTTCACGATATTTCAAAACCACTTTATCAATAGCTCCGACACCAGAATCGTCCCACACATGGGCATTTGAAAAATCGATAATAATCTTTTCATTCGTTTGTTGATAATCAAACGATTCCACAAAATTTTCTACAGATGCAAAAAACAATTGACCTTCTACTTTATAACAGTTTACATCATTTTTAATTTGCTCTTTCACCTTTAAATGGGAAATCTTTGCTACAAAGAAAATAGCACTTAACAGCACTCCAACAATAACTCCTTTAGAAAGGTCATGAGTTGCCACAACTATCCCCACTGTCGCCAGCATGACGACAGCATCTGTCTTAGGTGCCTTGATTATATAAGAGAATGAAGACCAATCAAATGTTCCAATCGAGACCATGATCATAATACCGACTAGCACTGGCATTGGAATTTGAACTACAAGATCTCCGAGTACAATAATTAGAAACATTAGAAACAGACCAGCAATCAAAGTAGATAACCTGCCTCGTCCACCTGATTTTACATTAATAACAGATTGTCCGATCATGGCGCATCCTGCCATACCACCAAAGAATCCTGTCACAATGTTGGCAATTCCCTGTCCGCGTGCTTCTTTATTTTTGTCACTATCTGTTCCGGTCATATCATCGACAATAGATGAAGTAAGCAAGGATTCCAATAATCCTACAATGGCTAAAGCCAACGAATAAGGGAAAATAATCATCAACGTTTCCAATGTGAAAGGAATATTAGGAATAAAGAATTCTGGTAATGATTGCGTGATGGCCCCAAGATCTCCTACTGTTCTTAAATCTGTGTTAGAATAAATAGCAATTGTTGTTAATACAATGATCGCAATCAATGGAGCTGGTATGGTTTTAATAAATCTAGGCAATAAAAAGACAATTAATAATGTAATAGCAACAAAAACATAAGTCATCGTTGAAATACCGATAAAATGTGGGACTTGTGCCATAAAAATCAAGATAGCAAGTGCATTTACAAAACCTATCATAACCGCTCTAGGAATAAACTTCATTACTTTGGCAATTTTAAATACACCAAATAATAACTGTATGACACCCGTTAAAACAGTTGCCGCTAATAGATAATTAAGTCCATATTCCTTTACTAGCGGAACCATTAACAAGGCCATCGCACCTGTCGCAGCAGAAATCATACCAGGTCTTCCACCAACAAAAGCTAAGATTACAGCAATACAAAATGATGCATATAATCCTACCATTGGATCAACTCCAGCAATAATGGAAAAAGCAATTGCTTCAGGAATTAATGCCAAAGCAACAACAATTCCTGCTAGAATATCGCCTCTAATATTAGAGAACCATTGTTTTTTTATGTTTTGTATCATTTTTTCACCTCAAATATCTATTTTGTTTTAACAATTTTAGTAATGTTTTTTCATCCAACAAAAAACATTCTATCACTTACATTCCCAAAAAGTAACCCTTTTTAGGAACTTTTTTAAAGAATTTAAAATGTTATGATGAATAGCACAAAAAAAAATAGGAGTGAGATTGATGATTATTGGCTACATGAGACCATATCATAACGACAATAACTGTGAGTTTCAAAGCATATACTTGTCCGGAATAAATTGCAAGAGGATTTTTACCGAGGAACATTCTTCTGCAAAAAAAAGAGAAAAATTACAAGAAATGATGAACAGTATAGAGGAAGATGACATAGTTGTTGTAACCAAACTGTATATATTAGCTGATTCAACAAGACATTTAATGGAGCTGTTAGAAACGCTAGAAATGAAAGGGGCCTACCTACAATCTATTCAAGAAGGTATTGATACAGGTAATGATAAAGGCATTTATTTTACCGAGATGTTAAAACATTTACTTCATTTTCAAAGTGATTTGATCAGTGAAAGAACAAAAAAAGGACTACACGAAGCGAAAGAAAAAGGAGTTAACTCAGGCAGACCTAGAAAAGCCGATGAGAATGTTAAAAAAGCAATTCGTATGTATCAAAGTAAAAATTATACATTAGCTGAAATAAAAACAAAGACAGGTATCAGTAAATCTACGTTGTATCGGTATTTGGAAAGGTAGCGCATAATTGCATACTAAAGAAGGATGCGATCGGTTTTGGCTCGGTTCTATTATGGGAGTGTAATATAAACTGTGTAAGTAAGAAATGCGTACGGTTTCTTACTCACACAGTTTTTTGTTTGTTAGAATAATAAGTATAAAGCTAAAGGAGTGTTTGAAATGGGGAAACCAAAAAGAGATCCTAACTCCGTAGATTTAGCGAACAAGATTATCGAACAGTATCAACCTGAAACAGTAGAAGACATGCAAAATGCATTAAAAGACATTTTCGGACCAATGTTTGAGACGATGCTAAAAGGCGAAATGGACCATCACCTAGGATACTCCTCCAATGAAAAGGGCCAAAAAAATACGGAAAACCGACGTAATGGATACGGAAAGAAAACGGTCAAAACATCAACTGGAGAAGTGGAACTAGAAGTGCCAAGAGATCGTGACGGCTCCTTCGAACCACAAGTCATTCCCAAACGCCAACGAGATGTCTCAGCTATTGAAAACAAAGTAATTTCCATGTACGCCCGTGGTATGTCTCAAAGAGATATCTCTTCGACTATTGAAGATATTTACGGGTTTTCTGTGTCTCATGAAATGGTGTCTAACATTACGGATCACGTGTTAACAGAATTAGAAGAATGGCAAACCAGACCCTTACAACCGTGTTATCCTTTTGTTTTTGTAGACTGCCTTTATGCCACTATTCGCAATGACTATGAAACGAAGAAATATGCGGTTTATACGATGTTAGGCTACACCATGGAAGGCAAAAAGGAGATACTTGGCTTATGGCTTAATGAAACCGAAAGTAAGCATAAATGGATGCAAATCTTTGATGAGATTAAAACAAGAGGGGTAGAAGATATTTTCTTTCTATCTATCGATGGCGTGAGTGGCTTAGAAGAAGGTGCTCGTGCCATATTCCCGGCATTAACAGTCCAACGTTGTATCGTTCACCTTATTCGAAATTCACTTAAATATGTACCAAGTAAAGACTATAAACCTTTCACAGCTGCTTTACGAAAAGTATATGGAGCATCTAGTCTAAAAGCTTGTCGCAGCGCCTTTGAAACCTTTCAACAACAATGGTCTTCTTATCCTGGAGCCATTGATGTGTGGAAACGTCATTTTTCTCATGTGGAACAGCTTTTTGATTACGGTAGTGCGATTCGCAAAATCATGTATACAACAAATGCCGTAGAAAGTGTTCACTCCAGCTATCGTAAAGTTACCCAAAAAGGAGCATTCCCACACGAGAATGCCCTATTAAAAGTCTTATATTTACGAACAAAAGAACTTGAAAATAAATGGGAAGGTGGCCATATTCAGCAATGGGCCATGGTGATGAACCAGTTATTAATTCATGACCACCTCAAGGATCGTGTATTAAAGTATTTGGAATGACTTACACACTTTTCTTGACAAGCCCTCTATTATTGATTCCGTACTAAAAAAGACCCCTTTTGAACTTTTATGGATCAAAAGGGATCCTTTCTTCTATGGAATGTTAGGCAAATAAAATTAAATTAAAATCTTGAATTATTCCCCTGTTTCTGCAAACCGCTTTATTCTTTCACCAATTTCATCACGTACACGTTGGAATACTTCCCATTTTTCTTCCTCTGTTCCTTCTGCTTTAGCTGGGTCATCAAAACCCCAATGTTCCCGTTTTACGGTTGGTGGTGTAATTGGGCACTTATCTGCAGCATCTCCACATAGTGTTACGGCTAATGTAGCATTATTTAAAAGTTCCGAATCAATAATGTCAGACTTTTGGTCAGAAATATCAATGCCGACTTCATTCATGACTTTCACCGCATTAGGGTTTAATCCGTGTGCTTCAATTCCAGCGCTATAAACTTCCCAGTCGTCCCCAAGATGTTTTTTGGCCCAGCCTTCCGCCATTTGGCTTCGACATGAGTTTCCTGTGCATAAGAAGTAGATTGTTTTTTTAGACATTTAATGAATCTCCTTTTTTTATAGAATGAGTAATGTTACAAATAACCCTACTAATGTGATAAACAGAATAGGAATCGTTAGGATAATTCCTGTCTTAAAATAGGTCCCCCATGATATTTTAACTCCTTTTTGCGATAACACATGGAGCCATAATAAGGTAGCCAACGAACCTATTGGTGTGATTTTTGGACCTAAATCCGAACCAATCACATTGGCATAAATGAGCGCTTCTCTCATCACACCTGAAGTATTAGTTTCTGCAATAGCTATAGCATCAATCATCACAGTAGGCATGTTATTCATGACGGAAGATAATATAGCAGCAATAAAGCCCATCGCAATCGTAGCGATAAATAACCCTTGTTCTGCACTTGCCTGAATAACATTTGCTAATACATCAGTAAGTCCAGCATTTCTCAAACCGAATACGACAACATACATACCAATTGAGAAAAACACGATTTCCCAAGGAGCACCTTTCACAACCGATTTTGTATTTACTGCTTGACTATTCCTAGCCATGATTAAAAAGAAAATAGCGATGAGACCAGCTACAATGGACACTGGTACTTGAATAAACTCACTCACAAAGTAACCAATCAGCAATACTCCAAGTACATACCATGAAAGTCGAAACATTCTGGTATCTTTAATTGCCTCTACCGGTACCTTTAACTGACTAAGGTCATATTTTCTCGGAATACTTTTCCGAAAGTAAATTAATAAGACCACAATCGTTGCTGCCAGCGAGAATAAGTTCGGAATGATCATCCGTGACGCATATTCGACAAATCCGATTCCGAAATAATCTGCTGATACAATATTCACTAAGTTACTGACTACTAATGGTAAAGAAGTTGTATCGGCAATAAATCCACTAGCCATGATAAATGGAAACACCATTTTTTCTTGAAAATCCAAATTGCGAACCATTGCAAGAACAATTGGAGTAAGTATCAATGCCGCTCCATCATTCGCAAAAAAAGCCGCAACAATAGCTCCTAACAAACTGACATAAACGAACATTTTGACGCCATTACCTTGGGCTGCTCTAGCCATGTGCAATGCAGCCCATTCAAAGAATCCGATTTCGTCTAAAATCAAAGAAATAAGTATGATTGCAACAAAGGCAAGCGTCGCGTTCCAAACAATTCCGGTAACTTCTAGGACATCATTAAATCCGACTACTCCTGTCAATAACGCTAAGATGGCTCCGCCACATGCAGACCATCCAATCGATAATCCTTTTGGTTGCCAAATAACTAGTACTAACGTGACCAAGAAAATTACCGATGCAAGTAAAACCATTGATGACAAGTTTCTTCCCCTCCAATTAACAACACGTAATTCGTGTTCCTTTTTCCTCTAATTCTTTTAATTTATGATTTTGATTAGGTAGTTGATTAAGAATTTGTTCGACAAAAGGGTAATACTCATTATTTTTGTTCAGCGAATAAAAGATCCACTGACCTCTCCTTTCTTCTTTAACTAATCCAACATCTCTTAATTTCCGAAGGTGCTGACTGATCGATGGCTGACTTGTATGAAAAATCTCTACAAGTTCACATACGCAACAATCATTATTTTCCAACAGTTTCAACATTGTCAAACGAGTTTTATCACCTAACAGTTTCAAAATCATTGCCGCTTTTTCCATCTCAATCGTTGTTTTTAACATGTTAAAACACCTCTTTTTCTTTTCGTATATAACTATATAATGATTTGCTTATATGTTCAATAAAAAAAGCTTAATTTAGCTTTTTTTACTCGCAAGCATATCCTATTGACGTGGTGCAAACAACATAATAGAAACACCAATTAAACAGATGCCAGCACCTATCCAATCATATAAGTCAGGTGCTTTTTTATCAACCCCCCACCCCCACAACACAGATAAGATAATAAAAACCCCACCATATGCAGCATACACTCTACCAAATGAGGGAAAGCTTTGGAATGTTGCAATCACACCATATAAAGCTAACGCTAATCCTCCTCCTAACCCCCAGTAAACAGGCTTTCCTTCTCGTAACCATAACCAAATTAAATATCCTCCACCAATTTCAGCTATCCCTGCAAAAATGAATAAAAATAAGGCGCTAATTTCTATCACTTCCCAACATGCTATATTCCCATTACACCATCAACTGTAAAACGTACCCTCCAATAACACCTATTATCACAATTAACCAAGCTGGTATTTTCCAAATCGTTAACAATCCAAATAATAGAATACCTAATGCGAAGTCAGTTGTATCAAATATAGAACTACTTATTACCGGGTCATAAAATGCTGCTAACAAGATCCCTACAACACTAGCATTTACCCCCATTAATATTCCTTGGAAGCTTGCGTGTTTACGTAGTTCATTTAAAAACGGCAGAGCTGCAACAATAAGTAGGAAAGAGGGCAGAAATATTGCAATTGTGACTATGATAGCTCCTGCTATTCCTTCCATCATAGTCCCAAGATAACTAGCAAACGTAAATAACGGTCCAGGTACAGCCTGCGCCATTCCATACCCAGCTAAAAATTCATTAGCCGTTATTAAGCCATTAGGTACTACTTCTCGTTCAATCATTGGTAATACGACATGTCCACCTCCAAATACCAATGAGCCAACTCTATAGAAGATATCAAAAAGATTAAGATATGGATTATTTGATAGTCTATTTAACAAAGGTAAAATAACAAGTAAACTAATAAGGACTGCTAAGGAAGTCAAACCAATTCTTTTGGGAATAGTAATTGCAATAGGCTGTACATTTGATTCCGCTTTTTCTTTAAAGAAAGATAGCCCTAATAAGCCAGCACCTAAAATAATTAATATCTGCATCCATGCTGATGGGTACATTAACATGATGACAGCAGCAACTACAGCTATAGTTAAACGCGATTTATCAGGTGTTAATTTCTTACCTAATCCTATTAACGCATGCAGGACAACAGCTGCAGCAACTATCTTTAAACTATGGATGAAACCTGCCTCTTCTAAAGAAAAAGTTTGGTACATCAATGCAAATATGATCAACACCATAATAGATGGTACGGTAAACCCGAACCAGGAAATAACCCCCCCGAGAATACCTCCCCGTAACATACCAATTGATATACCAACCTGGCTACTCGCAGGACCAGGAAGGAATTGACAAACAGCTATTATATCCGCATATGTTCTATCGTCTAACCATTTTCGACGATCGATGTATTCGTCTTTGAAATAGGCTAAATGAGCAACCGGTCCTCCAAAAGAGGTCAAACCTAATTTTGTAGAAGATAATAAAATTTCCATCAAAATTTTAAATCTACTTTTTTGATTAGACATTGTTTGGCATCTCCTTTTTCTAATTTATTTCTTTAAATAACTCATAGGCTTTTTCTCTTGCCTCTATAAGAACTTCATTTCCTTTATTTGTAGTGGAGTAGTACTTTCTGATTTTTCCCTCTATATTTCTTTCTTCCTTTTCTAAGAGTCCATCTTTATCCATAGAATGTAATATTGGGTAAAGAGTACCTGAACTAATGTTATAGCCATGTTCTTTTAGCTCATCCGCCATCCATACACCATAAATGGGATCTTCCTTTGCATGATGTAAAATATGAATGTGAATAAATCCGAGGAACAGTTTTCGCAATACTTTATCTTCCAACCTATCACCTCCGCCTAGTCATATACACTTTCGATATCTAAGTTCGATATCGAAAGTGTATATGATGTGTGCTTCCATCTCAAGATACTGATTAAAAACTTTACAAAATCGGTTCTGCGTCAAATGTTGGGGTAGGAATCTTTGCTCCTATCCCTTAACCAACTTGAAAATCTAGGTTTTTAAATTGATGATGCAGTAATACACGTAACCTTAATCGATCGTATCGTTTAAAGCCAAATGCATTACGTTTAATAACCTTTGTTTGGTTATTTAGGCCCTCCACAAATCCAGTGTTGTAGTCAAAGGCAAAACTATTTAAAACTTCTGCTTGCCAGTTCTTGAGTGTACCAGCGGCTTTGATGAACTCATCTAGTCCTGCTTTTTCTACCTGTTTGTAATAGTTATACGGTCCTTGTTTTACTTCACCTAAATCTTTTGTTCCAACCTTTTTCGCTCCTTCAAACCAGGAGCGGAATGCTTCCTTTAAACCATAGGCCTGTCGTAAATCCTCCGACAAGCCTAAATATCTGTCTAAATACCAGTGTTGCTTACTACTCAGTTCTTCATATCGTTTATAAAAAATGTGTTTCATACGCTTGCACTTTTTGCGGTCGTAATCATGGAATTCTTTTTGAACACGTCTTCTCACTCGTTCTAAAGCCCAATAAATATACCGACAAAAGTGGAAGCGATCTGCAATGATGATGGGGTTCCGCAAAGCCTTTTGAACTGCTGACTTAAAGCTTTAGCTCATATCCATGACAACCATCTTTACTTGAGATCCTTTTTTAGCTAAGTACTTTTTAATCGTACGTACAGAGCGATTCGGTAATATATCAAGCGGGACACCTGTTTCTCCATTTGCGATGATTACTTGGTATTTACCTTCTGTTGTATCCCCTTTATATTCATCGATAGCTATTACTGGTGGTAACGTGTCCACTTCTTTTAAACTAGTAGCTGCTAGTTGATCAAATCGACGAATAGCTGTTGTTTGAGAAGTTCTGAACTGACCAGCAGTATCTTTAAAGTTTTTCCCCTGGATAACACGAAGCCCTAGGGCTTGATTCCATTCCTTTGAATGTCTTTGATATCGCCCTACAACTTGGTTTTTCTCAGGAAACCTCTTTCCACAAGTACAAACGTATCTTCGCTTCCTATAAAACAGATAAGATGTTCGTTCAAAGAGCTTTAAGTGTTGTACCTTTTGTATTCTATAGTCATGGACGTGGCTTGTTCTTTCCCCACAAGCAGGACAACGGTGTTTCTTAACAGGCAACTTTATATGTAAGTAAAAGTCCCCCTCCAACTCCTCCATCTTAGTAACAATAACACTTTCTAATCCTGGTAAATTCATGTTAAACTGCATGTACACGCATCTCCTATCCCTTTGGTTTGTTTCTAGTCCATTCAAGTGTAAAGGATATAGGAGCTTGCGTGTTTTATTATGCTTAATTTTTTCAAACCCCAACATATATAATAGAGCCACAAAATCTTAACAAATGGCAATTGCTATATCTTACCTGATCATAAAAAACGTCTAAACTTAGATGAAGTTTAGACGTTTTTTAATTTGGTATCCACTATTTACTTATTGGTTATCTACTTTCACTAACAATTTCCCAATATTATTCCCTTCGAATAAATCAAGGAATGCATCTGGAATATTGTCGAAACCTTCTTTTATCGTTTCTTCATATTTTAACTTACCTTCTTGAAGCCATTGTGCAAGTGCTTCAGATCCTTCTGGAAATCGATCTGCGTAATCATATAGTGTAAAACCTTGCATACTGGCACTTTTCTTAATTAATGTCATTTGGATACGCGGACCGATGTCTTCACCTTCGATATTATATTTAGAAATAGCGCCGCATATAGAGATTCGTGCATATTTATTTAAATTAGCATGAACCGCATCGGAAATTTCACCACCAACATTATCAAAATAGACATCCACACCATTTGGACTTGCTTTAGCAATATCTTCTTCGATATTATTGGTAGTATTGTAATTGATCGCTTCATCAAAGCCTAATTCTTCTTTCAAGTACCGATTTTTTTCATCCGTACCGGCAATACCAACGACACGTGCACCTTTAATTTTGGCAATTTGACCAACTACTGATCCAACAGCACCGGCCGCTCCGGAGATAACTACGGTTTCTCCTTCTTTAGGCTTACCAATATCAAGTAATCCGAAGTATGCTGTTAAACCAGTCATACCTAGAATTCCTAAATGAGTAGAAATAGGCGCAATATCTTTATCGATTGTTCGAATTTCGTCTTCTTTTGCCGTATAGTACGTTTGCCAGCCATATTGGCCAAGAACAATATCACCTTGCGCAAATTGGTTGGAATTAGATTCGACTACTTCACCAATTGTGCCGCCACCAAGCACATCATTCAATTCATACGGCGCTACATAGGATGGTGCATCAATCATTCTGCCACGCATGTACGGATCTACGGAAACATATATCGTACGAACTAATACTTCTCCATTTTCCGGCTGTTTAATATCAGTTTCTACAAATTTAAATGTATCTTGATCAGGAGTTCCTACTGGTCGTTTTGCTAATAGTATTTGTTTGTTTTTCGTCATGTTTATCACTCCTATTATTGACATATTTGTTTCACTTACTAAAAGTAACAAAAATAATACGTAAAATAAAGCAAACTGCTCACTCCATTATCTTACTGATAAATACTTACTTGGTGCATCTACCGCGCAAGCAGGAATATTAATGGATAAATAACTACTCCTTTTCTTCCCCCCTCTAAACTCATACCAAACTATCCTCCAAAATAAAAAAACCGGGATAGCCCATCCGGTCCTAACTAACAAAATAATATACAACTACCTATAATATGGATTATGTCAACTAGCCTAGAAGTCATTTTGACATCCACTTCGCGTCCTGTGGGGCATATATTTCCGGAGCGGTCTCTCAGCACATTAACAATTTCAAAATTATCATACAGCTAGCTAACATAATCCGTTTTATAAGTACCAACACTTCTTTTATTTTCTCAATCTTAAGTGAAAGTTTTTATGATTCGGCTTTAATAAGGTAATTATATATTTTTTTCTTATAAGAATTAGCGCTTGACTGTTTATCACAATCAAACGCTATTCTGCGTATATACTATACTTGCTGCTTAAATTGCTTAGGAGTAACACCAACCGCTTTGCGAAATGCTGTACTGAAGTAATGCTGTGAGTCATAGCCCACTTGCTCGGCTATCTCTCTGATATTATAATCCGTGGTCTTTAATAAATCCTTGGCTGCCTGCAGTCTCATTTTTGTTAAAATTTGCACGTAAGAAACGCCTAATTCCTGTTTAATCGTTTTACTTAAGTAGACCGATGATACATGAAGTATATTCGCCACTTCTTCTAACGTCAGATGCGGATCTTGGTAATGCTCCCGTATATAGGCCAAGGCGTCTTTAACCAGTGGCGATGATTTCACTCGCTGGTTTAGTGACTGCTTTGCCTGATGATAGATAGTAGTAACATCGACAGCTGAGATCGTTGTTAAATAGCCAAAAAGATGTTGCCCCAATTCCTCCAATATGACGTTCTCTATTTCCACGACTACTTGTTCAGACATCTGTTCCCACAAGAATATCGTCATCCATTGACTTTTCTCACTGTAAATCGCATAAGTATAATCCTGTAATTTGGCCTCGACGTTTTTTTGCAAATCCTCTGCCAGTGCTTGATGATTCTCTTCCTTCATGAATTGCTGGTCTATTTCTCCTTCTTGCCACTTCAGGACCAATAGTGAATGCGGGAGAGCCGTTGGCAAACGAAAGAATTGGAGCTGATGAAGGACTTCTGTTTCTGAAAGATTACTAGAAAGCCAGTCTTGAAAAAAACGATTGCGTAGATGCAGTTGATTTTTTTCGACCTGAACAGAAGCCTGTTGAAAGAATTGCTCTTCTTCCCGCTCTCGTTCTAACTGTTTCATCAGCTCGGTTAGAATTCCTGCAAGCTGATCTGGATCGACCGGCTTTAATAAATAATCCTCTACCTGCAGACGAATAGCTTCTTGCGCATAACGAAAGTCATCATAGCCGGAGATAACGACCATCCGACAATCAGGACGCTTTTCTTTAATTTTTTTCATGGCTGTTATGCCATTCATAATCGGCATATTCAAATCAATCAGCACTACATCTACTTCATTTGCCAATGCCTGTTCTACCGCTTCCTCTCCGTCCTCTGCCTCCGCAACTACTTCCATATGAAAATCAGCCCAATTGACAAAGGTACGAATGCCATCCCTAATAATAAATTCATCGTCCGCTATTAATACCTTCCATTTACTCATGATTATCCTCCTCATCAGGTGGCAGATTAATAGGCAGTAAAATCGTAACTGTTGTTCCGCTATTTTCCTCACTATCCATCTCCACACCGAAACGCCCTCCGTGTGTCAAATGAATTCTAGCTTGTACGTTTAAAATGCCATAGCCTTTCTTATTGCGGGTTTCCTCAGGGTTTTCTGTACGATCCACCGCTGCGATTAAGGCGGCTCTCATGTCATTCAATTGTACTTGTGACATCCCTTTTCCATCATCTTTAATTTGAATCCAAAGAAAATCTTCTCTCTGTTTCGCTAGAATTTCAATATGTCCCGCTCCTCTTCGCTCCTTAATACCATGATAAATAGCATTTTCAACAATTGGCTGTAGAATAAATTTTAATACAGGTACGAGCTTGATCGATTCATCTACGTCAATGTGGTAATGCAGTTTATCTCGGTATCGGGTTTTCTGTATTTTTAAATAACTATCAATGTGATCCAATTCTTCATATAATGAGATATAATCGCGACCTTTACTTAAACCAATCCGGAACAGCTTAGCAAGGGAAGCAACTACTTCAGCAACATCGTTAGCTTTTTGCTTTCGTGCCATCCATTGAATGGTATCCAGCGTATTATAGAGAAAATGCGGATTGATATTCGCCTGCAAACTACGAAACTCTGCATCTCGCTTTTGTCTTTCCTGTCGTTCGGTTAGATGCATCAGCTGATTGATCTTCATTACCATTGTATTAAAGCTTTTTCCTAACAGACCAATTTCATCTTCTCTTTTTTCCTGGTAACGAACCTTGAAGTCTCCATGCTCTGCTTTTCTCATAAATGACACAAGCTGAACAATCGGTTTCGAAATCGAATAGGAGAGAAAATAGGAAACCGGAATTCCAAATAACATAATAATAAAAATAAATGCGACTAAATAAAAGTTGATTTCTTTTAACCCAAATACCGTCTCTTCTGCTGGAAAAACCGCCATCGTAATCCAATTAACGAAAGGGGAACGCTGATAAATAAATTGTGTTTTTTCTCCATCAACCATCTTGGAAAAATCACCTGATTGCGATTCCTCAATCCAATCCAACGGGACATCCGATACGATCGGCTGATTCGGTTGAAAAATATTCTGACCATTGTCGTCCATGACCATTAAATAACCACTTTTGCCTAATGTAACATCTTGCACCTCTTCCGCAATAACACGAAGCTTCAAATCAATTAACACCACACCGTAGAGCTCATCTGTGAAAGGATCGACCACTGCTCTTACCACAGTCACGACATCATCATTGGTATAATCGACGATCGAATGCAATCGTCTGCCGTCTGGTCGACCAATCACCTTGAAAATCCCATTGTTCTCTACCGCGGCTGTATACCAGGAAGTCTTCGTCAGATCCATAATGGATGGGGCATATAATTCATTACTGACATATTCACCAGCACTATTGACTACCATAATACCCGCTACTTCCGGTGATACAGTTGTAAACGTTCGCAAAAATCGTTGAATATCATAACGAGCGTCTGCCGAATCAACCGGTCTATCGGAACTGCCGATGAATCCTGCCACATCCTCATTATTGGCTATCATGTACGAGTAGCTTTGCAGATTACTAATATAGAACTCAAATGACTCGTTGACTTTATCAATTAATTGCAAGGTATTGTCCGTAACCTGCTCTTCCATAACCCTTTCAACCGTCCAGCTGATAAATAGTCCAAGACAAATAATTGGCAAAATACTAATTAACAAAAAATGTGAAATTAATTTATACCGTATAGGAAAATTATTGATTTGCGTCCACCGTTTCACAAGCACCCATCCATTTCTATGCTGCAGCCGTTATTCTGCCGGGTAATAATCACTAACATTTTCCTTCGTTACGACTGTGACACCTGTATCCATATATCGAGGCAGCTTCATTTCGCTCTGCACATCCCCGGCTAAGTCATGCTGAAGGTGAAATAAGAACTGTAACGACCAATAGCCCATCTCCCAAGTACCTTGTGCCATCGTAGCAGATATCACCCCTTCTTCAATCATATCGAGCGTGCCTTTATCGGTGTCAAAACTGATAATATGCATTTGACCTTTTTTGTCTTGATCCAATACAGCCTTGCCGACTCCAACACCTCCGTTCGCTTCCGACGCAAATATTCCTTGCAGTCCCGGATATTCCCGCATCAAATCTTCAGAAACCTCTTTCGATATCATTTGGTCACCACGCCCATCTTTCACCGCTACTACAGTCATATTGGGATATTCTTTCGCAATCGTATCCCGAAAACCTTGCGT
The DNA here is from genome assembly GCF_022919115.1 of Gracilibacillus caseinilyticus. Classification (NCBI taxonomy): domain Bacteria; kingdom Bacillati; phylum Bacillota; class Bacilli; order Caryophanales; family Bacillaceae; genus Gracilibacillus; species Gracilibacillus caseinilyticus. The sequence goes on from NZ_CP095072.1 coordinate 808,762, forward strand.
GCGTTCCTGGTGATTTAACTGATTCGGATGCGTAATAATACCGACATCACCTTCTTCTTGCAATAATTCCGCCATTTTGTGAGCAGCCGTTACACCCGCATAATAATTATCCGTTCCTAAGAAAGCATAGGCTTTACTCTCCGGTGCATCGGCATCAAACATAACAACAGGAATGCCCGTCTCTACCGCCTGATCAATCACTGGATTCAATGCCTCGGGATCCATCGTAGAAACAGCAATTCCGGAAGGATTCTTGGCAATAACCTGCTCTAAAACCGTAATCTCTTCGTTTACGTCATATTGCGTCGCCCCTCGGTATTCCACGGAGACATTTAAAGCTTCCGCTGAATCTTCAAATCCTTTTAAGGCTCTCTTCCAATAATCTATTCCTGCCTGAAAAGTAACCATGACATATGTTTCATCCATAGTCCCGCGCAATTCATGCTCCGACCAATCATTGCTTGTTGTTTCACTCGTCTGATATTGATAAACATACAAGACAAATAAACCAATTAATATAATGTAAACAACGAGTAGTTTCTTCAAATTGTAACCCCTTTCAAATTTGCACAACTATATTCCTTCAACAGATTGTCTGTTGAAGGAATAGAACGAAATGAATCTGTTTTTCTGATTCGTTTGTACCAAAATTGTATAGGAAGTAACAGGAAGATTCAATCTTTTTTTGTGACATAGATAACAACTCTTGTACTAATATATGAGGACTCAGAGCCTGTATTACGCTTTAGCAATGATTATATCGAAATCAATGGTGATAGATTGATACGACTTTTTCATCTTTTTGCCCCACGTTAAAGGAGTCATGTTCCAAAGTGCTGTATGTAAATCGCTCGGTACTTCCCATGTATACTGAATCGTTTCTACTTGAATGTGATCAAACTGTTTTCGACAATTATTGATTACTTCAGTATTGGAGTAATGCTGACTATCCTGTTGCATCACTTGTTCCCTGATTTCTTTTAAATAATCAGCGCGTGGGATGACTTTTATTAACATGCCATTATCCGCTAATAACCGCTTAAATTCCTGATAATTTGCAGGCGACAAAATATTTAATATGATATCAAATTTGCCACCTTGAAAAGGACTTTGCGCTAAATCCGCTACGGCCCAAATCATGTCTGGATGATATTTAGCAGCAGTCAGAATACCGTCTTTGGCAATATCGATACCCACAGCCACTAGGTCGCGATCTGATCGTTGCTGAATTTGCTGTAGATGTGATCCTTCTCCACAACCAACATCCAACATATTCGTTGATTTATCAGCACCTGAAGTAAGAATGTTGACGATTTTTTGGTGAAGCAAGTCATACATTCCGCTCTGAATAACCTGATAACGCGCTTCAAAAAGCTGTTTGTCATAATCCTTCGGAGAGGCCTTCGAAAAGAAATTGACATAGCCTTTTTTCGCTAAGTCAAATTGGTGATTAGAGGTACAAATTACAGAGGTATCCTTTATCGTAACTGCTTCTTTACAAATCGGGCATTGAAAAAGAGATCGGTGCTTACCTATTAAATGTGCTGCTCGTTCGATTTTCTTCATAGTCGTACTCCATTTTTTCTTATATCGTATCTTGAATCCGAAGGAAATGCAAATGCAGATAGATATGGTTAGGTAAAGCGCTTTGTAACTTCGTTTACCCGATTGACGAAGCGAGTGTGTGCTGCTAATATCTTTTATGTTCAATATTAACTTACTACAGAGGTGAAAGAGCGTTTTAACTTCTTTCATCATTTATAAAAGCGTATAATAATGTTTATATAACCGAGGAAGCATACTTTGAAGTGATAACATTTTTGGAGCCTTACAGATACCGTTCAATATGCTACCTCTTACATCTATTGTAGAGTCCAAACATTAGCGCATGCCAACCACATAGACTCCCGTGCACCGCAGGACGCGTAGTGGTTGGCCGGAGCAGTCTCCCAGAACATTTACAATTTCAAAATCACCACTAAGCTCGTTAACATAATACGTATTATAAGAACCTAAACTTTTATTTTCTTAATCTTAAGTTAAAATTTTGCTTTCTTAACTTATGAAAAATACGTAATTGTGTATAAAGTCCCATCCTAATAAAGAGACGGGGTGGACCATTCAGCCTCTGACTAACTTATTTCGTGTATAATTAGAATACAGTTCCACAATTAATATCAACACAACCAATCCGATTAAAATCGAACCTACTTCATTCCAGCGATAGGCGTTCATCGCAAATATTAATGGCGCACCAATACCGCCCGCTGCTACTAAACCGAGAATCGATGCTTCACGAAGGTTCATATCAAAACGATAAATGATGACCGATAAAAATATCGCAAACAGCTGTGGTACGATACCGAAACGAATCTTTTCAAAGGTTGTACATCCAATCGACGTCATCGATTCAAAAATACTCGTATCCAAATCTTCGATCGCATCGACGAATAATTTAGCAAGCATTCCCACCGAAATCAAGCCGATTGTTAATACACCTGCAAAAGGACCAGGCCCTGTCACACGAATAAACATCAGCCCATATACTAACGAAGGTACCGTCCGGATGCCAATAAGCAGCAGTCTTGTTAAGTATGCTAATGGTTTTGGTACGACATTCGATGCAGACAAAAATGCTAACGGTATCGCTAGAATAGCTCCAATAATCGTACCTAAAAAGGCAATCGCGATTGTTTCCACTAATAAATATAATACTCCTTGCTTGGTGAAATTAATAAGTAAATCCAAATCCGGTGTGACAATCCCAGTCAAAATGCTCTGCGCAATTGACCAGCCGCTTTCCTCCATATTCTCGATATTCACTGCAGTTAAAGACCATAGAAATAATGCTACGATCATTCCTGTTATCACAAACAGGTACGTTTTATTTCTTGGTGCTGCATATAATTGCTTCTCAATCACATTCATGATAAGTCAGGCCTTTCATATCAACTTTTTCCTAAAATGCTCACTAATGGTTTCAATAAAAAATACGGTAATGGCTAACATCAATAACACCATACCTACACTGGCATAATCACGCCATCCCAGTCCTTCATCCAACAACAATCCGATACCTCCGGCTCCAACATACCCAAGAATGGCTGCATAACGGACATTCCCTTCGAAACAAAACATCGAAGTTGACAAAAAGTTCGGGAGTACTTGTGGGAATATCGCATAGCGAAAAGCCTGTATCCGATTCATTCCTATGGACTCCATCGCTTCAAATGCATTCATACTAGCATTTTCAATTTGTTCATATAGTAACTTTCCGACATAAGAAAGGGTGAATAAAAAGATTGCTACCGTCCCTGCTAACGTTCCTAAACCAAAAATAAAGGTTGCAATAAGCGCCGTCACTAGTGTAGGCATTGTTCGTAAAACACTAAGAACGAACCTGGCAATCATCACTACCATTTTGGATTCGACGATGTTGGAAGCAGCTAAGTAGGCTGCTGGTACCGCAACAAGCGAACCAATCACAGATCCAAGCAGTGACATCTTAATTGTATCCATCAGTGGCTTCCAAATATTCGGGAGGTATTCCCATTTCGGCGGAATCATAGCTACCACAATATCAAAGAATTTGTCTCCACTTTGAAGCAAAACTAAAAATTCAAATCCGGTAAATTTTACAGATAGATAGGTTGATACGATAACAATTAGTACAGTGAGAGGTGTACGTGACCGCTTCTCCATAATGATCTTCCCATTAGGCAGTATGATTTCTTTCGGTGGAAAAACTTTATCAAACATAAGCACCTTCCTCATACGCTTCCGTTGTCACATCTTCCTTTCCGCCTTTATAAATATAATCTAATATGTCGTCCGTCACTTCCTGAGAAGGACCATCATAAACAATTTGACCTTCCCTGACACCAATAATCCGATCCGCATATTCCAATGCCACTTCAACATGGTGAATATTCATAATTACCGATAGATCCATCTGTTGATTGATCCGCTTAAAATCGTCCATAACTTGCTGTGACGTAACAGGGTCTAATGAAGCAATCGGTTCATCAGCCAACATTATATAAGGATTTTGCGCTAACGTTCTGGCCAAGGCCACCCGCTGTTGCTGACCACCAGAAAGCTGATCAACTCGCACATATGCTTTATCCAGTATGCCTACTTGATCAAGTGCTGTTAACGCCTTTAATTTCAATTCTTTCGAAAATATTCCGGTCAGCTTTCTCCACAAGGGTAATTCCGGTACAAAGGATACCAGTACGTTTTTTAAAACTGTTGCTCGCGTAACCAAATTGAAGGATTGAAAAATCATTCCGATTCGCCGACGGAACTTGCGAATCTCTTTACCACGCAAATGACCAACTTCGATTCCATCGACAACGAGTGAGCCAGAGGTAATATCGTGCATGCGATTAATACAACGAATCAGCGTCGATTTTCCTGCACCAGATAAGCCAATGACCGCAACAAATTCCCCTTTATCAATCTTCAAATTAACATTCTGTAATGCTTTCACGCCTTTACCATATGTCTTATCTACATCGATAAATTCTATCATTTTCTATCGCCATCCTTGTTAGAAAAACTCGGCATTCGCCTCGTCTTATAGCGAGTGCCGTAGTTTTTCTTATACTTGGTACACTTTAAATTTTCACTACGTCGAGCTGCTTTATTGCTAAAATTTTGTGCTTTCTTAACGTGTAAAAAATGGAGCTGTCCAAAAAGGTCAACCAAATTGATGATTAATCAACCTGCCTCCTGCAAGTCATTCGCATTTTCTCATTGCTCATCATTGGCTTCATCCCTTTTTGAAACAACCCCATTTAAGCTTATTCCTGATAAGTTGTATTGCAGCTTAATTTAAAGACTGCACCATTTCCTGCGCTTCCCGTTCTTTATCATAATCAGCATCAGAAGCTTTTTGGTAACCCTCGTGGTTATATATAGAGATAACTTCTTTACCTTCTTCTGTTTCAGCAATATTTAGAAAGGCTTGCTGGATTGCTGTTTTTAAGTCCTCATCCATAATCTCAGAGTTTTTGCTTACACTGATCGTGTCGTTATAAATACCAGAAGTAACACCGATGACATTCGTTTCATCCCAGATGGTACCTTCACGATTAAAATCTGATTGCCATGTATCTGCATTATCACGGCGAGCATCTGCATAGGTTACCATCACATCAATGTCTTTTTGAGCTAAACGAGCAAAGGCACTACCATATGAATCCACCTTTACTTTGTTCGATAAATCAGTAATCGTTTTATCAAAATTATCCTTCAGCCATAGTGCTGGATAAATATATCCTGCAGGAGAAGAAGTAGACATCACCGCCCATGATGCACTGTCAATATCTTCAAAGGTTAATTCTTCACCACTGTTTACCTTCTCTGCTAATTCCTGACCTTTCTCCGACGGACCTGCAATCATTAATGCACGATAATAGGTAACCTGTTCATCACTTGCTTCTGTTGGTTTATTATCATTCCAGTCCTTCGCATTGTCAGAATCATTGGTTAAACCAGCACGTGTAGAAGTCAGAAGTACCTCTGCACCATCATCATAAAGGACATATGTACCACCAGGGATAAATCCAATATCAGTAGTGCCTGCAGATAATGCCTCTCCAACTGCTTCATAGCTTGTCCCAACTGATATCTCAACATTTCCAATATCATAGCCTAAGTTTGCCATTTCTTCTTTTAGCAATTCTTTTAACGGCTCTGTAGCTGTTGTAATTTCGTCCGGTTCACGTGAAGGTACAAAGCTGATAGACAATTCATCAATGGCTTTATTGCTTTCTTCTTCTGATGCCGAAGATTCATTCTCTGTTTCACTTGCTTCTGCTTCGTTTTCTGTTGAACCATCTGTATTTCCTTCTTCCGATTCTCCACAAGCAATTAACATTACTGCTAATAGTGCCATAACTAATAACAACCATAATTTTTTCAACATAGTTGTCCCCTTTCAAAATATATAAGATGTAGAACCTATCTCTGAGTCTAGAGCATTACTGTTAAGACAGAATGAAAATAATGTAAATTTTCTTTAACTTTTGGAGTAATACGCATAAAAATGGAGACGAAACATAGCAAAATTTGCGTATACTTAGAAAAAAACGAGGAAGCTCACCCGGTCCTAACTAACATAAATAATATACAACTACCTATAATATGGATTATGTTAACTAGCGTTGAAGTCATTTTGAAATGTTTAGTGTGCTGGCATACCGCTTCGTCCAACCACTTCGCGTCCTGCGGGGCACGGCTGAAGCTAACTTTGTGAAGAAGAACGCTTCACAAAGTGGATCTTCAGCACCTGCATGTCCCGCGGGAGTCTACGTGGTTGGCCTACGCTCATGTATAGCTCCACAATGAATGCGACAGGTAGGATATGGAGCACTATCTGCTTTCATTTGATGATATACACAATGCCTAGCACGACTGCTTTTAGCTGTTCCATACGTTGTAGCACTTCTTTAAGCGTAGGAAATATGCGGAGACTCCCGTGGGATCAGCGCGAGCTGAAGATCCACTTAGGAAAGAAAAGAAATTTCTTTCCTAAGTTAGCTGAAGTCGTGCCCCACAGGACGCGGAGCATATTTCCGGAGCTTTACTAAGCAGATGAAATCTATCAAAATTACCACAATGTCAGAAAGTTCTACTTAACATAATCCATATTATAAGAAGCCAACTTATATTCGGCATTATTATTTCTATGACTGTACTTATATACTCTCTTATCTTTATGAAAAAACGACAGGCAAGATACAAATATATATTGTTCCAGTTACATGAAGCAGAGTGTTCTTCTATGCGTTAGGTTTGCAATTCAATAGTTGCTTCGGAGTATATATTTATATAAAAGAAAGCCGAACACACACGAATATTTGTGGAAAAATCGTGTGTGTTCGGCTTTTGTTACTACATTACTGATTAAGCAAGTTCCATGCTTCATTCATTAGTTATCGTGAAATCATCCATATTGATACGTTCTCCACTTGCTCCACTGACTACAATTCGAAAGCGTACCGTGTTTGTCTCATTTACTTGTAGCGCTGACACAGCTAAAGAGCTGCTACTACTGTAAGGACCCGCTACATGTGTCCAAGACGAGCCACCATTAGTCGATTTCTCTAATGACCATGTTGCTCCACTATCATTGTTAAAATTAGCATGTGATAAGCTGATGCTTTCTGCACCACTTACATCGAAGTTCATCGTGATGGAACCATTGGATCGTATACGGGCTGACTGTGCGCCGTTTTTCTTATCCGTTGATAATTTCCCTAACAAAGCATTATCAAAAGTCCATGATCCAGATTCCAACGAAACAGTTCCCTCTGCATAAGCAGCCTTATTACCAGAATCAAAGTTTTCTGTTGCACCATCAATTGGATCTCCCGGGTCCGTCGGTTCATCGTTTTCCGTATATCCATAGGAACCTTCTTCAAAGGTAGAGCGATCCCACCACTTATATCCCGGATCTGGCATATCCCATGGCTCTGACTGTGGTTCTGTGGAAGAAACGGGATTTTCCATACTTAACAAGCTTGTGGCTTGGTCAAGATTAAAATTAGATAATTGGTTGAAAGATGTATAATTTTCCTGAGTTGCTAACCAATTAATTAGATTGACGAGTAAGATATGGTTATCCTGATCATAAAATCCATCATAAGTTGTTTTCGTCCCACCAGTTTCTTCGCGCTTATATTTTGGCGTGATATCTTCGACCGGTGACGAATCACCAATTACGGCTATTTTTCCTAAACTATGCTTTCCAATTGCTACATATGGTCCTTCTGCTGTCCCACCACCATTATAGACACCTTGATCAACTGCATGGGACCAGGCTGCATTGGTATCTTCTATATAGACAATCCCTTTCGCTTTGGCAGGATCGGTAATGGCCACAGTAGAACCGGCATGCATCGTCATTGTGCCAACATTACTAGTAATATCAAATGACTGAGAAGGAGACACTATCATATCGGATTCCACGTTGCCCAGTGCATTATATCGGATCCGCATGCCGAAGTTCTCACTGAGCCAGTCAGAACTAGTTACATTTTGCATGTAAAAGGAATTCTCTTCTTCCTGACTCATCCCCAATGAAGGATCAGACCAGGCACCACGTCGGTATCCGTTAAATACTTCAGAGGAATCCCATCTATTTTTGTTTCGGTCTGCATTATAATGATCTGCTATAAAAAATATACTTCCACCTTGATCGACGTAATCTACCATTGCTTCTTGTTCCTGACTGGAAAATGGAATATTGGCTTCAGGAATAACAAAAACATCGTAATTAACTAAATCAGATAGGTCAAATCTTCCCGCTTTTCGCAATTCCTTAACATCATACCCTTCAGAAGCAATTGCATCAGCAAAATCTGAGAAAGCACCATCAATTACCCAATCAGCAGCACCTGCTGTTTGTCCATGCGTATTATCAAACAAGACAGACATTCCATTGGCTGGCCCAACTGCATCAATCTCCGGAGCAGGATCAGATGGACCTTCCGCATCGACTACCGGTGAATACACAAAGAGCAAACAAAAAACAGCAATCAACAAATGAGACAATTTTTTTAGCATTATTTTTCCTCCCATTAAACAGATTAGCTTTCACGTCTAACCTATCAAATAGATATTATGTCTATATATGGGAGTTGTTAAATTATAGTAAAGTTTATAATGTGCCTATCTATTTTAAATAATGTAAAAAGGCTAAGCATCCAACTTAGCCTTTTGGTTATTCATATTCTTTTCGAATATCCTTACTGCTTCTCACCGTATCAATATGCCGAACCATACTTTCAATTTCATTCCTTTTTCCCTCGAGAAACGGTGGTAACGAAAGCTTTTCACCTAGGGTTTCGTAAGGTTCATCTCCCATGAAGCCCGGTCCGTCTGTTGCCAATTCAAATAAAATTTGCGGCGCAACTCTGGTATATAACGATTTAAAGAAAAATCGGTCGACATATCCGGATGTCTGGAAACCGAAACGACGGTAATGCTGATCCCATTCGTGTAATGTTTCAAGATCGTCGATACGAAATGCAGCATGATGCACTGTGCCATAGCCCTGTCTTGCCAAAGGTAATTCCTTATTCTCTTCCACTATTACTTGGGCACCGTTTCCACCTTCACCAACTTCGAACAAATGGAAGCTGCCATCTTTGGCGATTTCCTTAAACAATAGCACCTTCTCCATCACTTGGCGAAAATATTTATAATCCTGGATTCGGACGGAAATTGGCCCTAATCCCGTGATTGCATATTCCAATGGTATAGGACCCTCCTGCCATGGCATTCCAGAAGCAACTCCTTCATTATTCTGATCAGAAATTAATTGATATTGCTGATCGTCAAAATCGACAAACGATAGTATTTTTTTGCCGAATTGTTCCTGAATCCCATCGTGCTCCACTTCTAAACGATCAAATCGTTTCACCCAATAGTCGAGCGCTTCATCTGATGGCACTCGAAAGGCTGTACGATAAATTTCATTAGTACCATGTGTCCCTTTTGGAATTCCAGGGAAATCGAAAAACGTCATATCGGTTCCAGGACTGCCCTGATCGTCTGCAAAAAATAAGTGATACGTTTGAATATCATCTTGATTAACGGTTTTTTTCACTAGACGCATGCCTAATACATAGGTGAAGAATTTATAATTTTCTTCCGCACTGCTCGTGATAGCTGTTACGTGATGCATGCCTTTTACGCCATTCATCCGCTCATCTCCTTCATAAAGTAAAATATATTTTGAATTCGAGACAAATTGATAATACTGACTAAATTATCCCACAAAAAAGCAATGATCAAATACGAATCATTATTGTGGTAAATATATCAGACAAAGGTAGTGAACTTCAAACAAAAAGAGCTGCCCCGCTTTTCATACATCAGACAGCTCCTATTCACTTTACTTCCACCAATCATCGAAAACAGTGATTGGTTCTTCCCGTTTATGACGGGTTTTCAAATACCAATTTTCAATCGTCTTCGCATCCTGTTCTGCTACTTCTTTTCCTTCTAGATAATCGTCAATCGCATCATACGTAACACCAAGTGCTTCTTCGTCCGGCAATTGTGGTTTGTCTGTTTCTAAGTCTGCTGTTGGTATTTTTTGATATAAATGCTCTGGACAGCCTAACATCTTCAGAATAGCTTTTCCTTGTCTTTTGTTTAAGCGGTAAAGAGGCAAAATATCTGCCGCTCCATCTCCATATTTAGTAAAAAATCCTGTGATTGCTTCTGCGGCATGATCGGTTCCAACCACAACTCCACTCATTGCAGCTGCAATATCATACTGCACTTTCATACGTTCACGTGCTTTCGTATTTCCTTTCACAAACTCGCTAATATCGCCAATCGCTTGTTCTACTGCTTTTTCACTCGCGTCGACAGCATCTTTAATGTTCACACGTACTACTCTACTTGGCTGAATGAATGCTATCGCATCTTTACAATCTTCTTCATCGGCTTGTTCACCGTATGGCAGTCTTACAGCAATAAATTCATATTTTGCGTCCTTGTTTTCTTCATTTAATTCGTTAATAGCTGTCTGACAAATATAACCCGCAAGCGTTGAATCCTGACCACCAGAAATACCTAATACAGCACTTCTTAAAAATGAATGCTTTTCTAAATATGCTTTAACAAAATCGACACTGCGGCGAAATTCTGCCTGTGGTTCAATGGTCGGCTGTACTTTTAGTGTTTTAATAATTTGTTCTTGTAATGTATGCATAACAATCTCCTTCCATTATTCAACCTTTTCTTTAACCTTCCGCTTAATATCACGAATTAATTTCATTTTATTTTCCCAGCAGGCTTCACTTAAATCCACAGGATATTCCTCTGGCTTCATCGTTCGTTTGTATTCTTCCCAGAGCAGGTTCATGTTTTGCGTTGTATAGTTTTGAATAGCCTCTAATGATGGACTTCCATATTTAATATCACCATCTACTACAACATCCTCATGCAAATTAACTGCCGTGAAATTAGTCACAAACTTACTAATATATGTATGCACCGGATGGAACATTTTCAAACGTTCTTCAGATTGTGGATCCTCCTGTTCCAGTGCAATATAATCGCCTTCCGAATAGCCTGTTTCATTATTGATAATTCGATACACACGCTTACTGCCTGGCGTGGTGACCTTCTCTGGATTGGCCGAAATCTTAATCGTATCAATCATGTTACCATCTTCTTCAATCGCCACCAGCTTATAAACACCACCTAATGCTGCCTGATCATAGGCGGTAATCAGCTTGGTGCCAATTCCATAAATATCAATAACTGCTCCCTGTGCTTGCAAGTTAAGAATCGTATATTCATCCAGGTCATTGGAAGCGATAATCTCTGCTTCGGTAAACCCAGCATCATCTAACATTTTGCGCGCTTTCTTTGATAAATATGCCATGTCTCCACTATCAAGGCGAATCCCTTTAAAATTGATTTTGTCACCGAATTCTTTGGCAACCTTAATCGCATTCGGCACACCTGAACGTAAGGTATCATACGTATCTACCAGAAAGACGCAATCCTTATGGGTACTGGCATATTTCTTGAACGCAATATAGTCATCCCGATAAGCCTGCACCATCGCATGGGCGTGTGTACCAGCAATTGGAATCCCGAACAGCTTACCTGCACGCACATTACTAGTCGCAGAAAAACCACCAATGTAGGCTGCTCTAGTTCCCCAGATAGCCGCATCCATTTCATGTGCCCTTCTCGTACCAAATTCCATTACCGTACTATCACCGACAACATACTTAATCCGTGCTGCCTTCGTCGCGATTAATGTTTGATAGTTCACAATATTAAGTAGGGGCGTTTCAATTAATTGTGCTTCTGCTAATGGTGCCTCAATTCGCATTAATGGCTCATTTGCAAATACAACTTCGCCTTCTTTCATGGATCTAATCGTGCCAGTAAATGTCAAGTTGCGTAAATAATCGAGAAAATCGTCTTCATATCCGCCAATTTCCTTCAGATACGTTAAATCACTTTCTGTAAAGCCAAAATTTTCGATAAAGTCCAATACACGATCTAAACCTGCGAATACAGCATAACCATTGTCAAAAGGAAGCTTGCGAAAATACAACTCAAATACTGCCTTCTGTCCAGCCTTGCCGTCACGCCAATAGGTTTCTGCCATATTGACTTGATACAGATCCGTATGGAGCATTAAACTATCGTCTTCATAAGTCATGATTGTCTTCCTCCAAATTCTATCACCTTTGCACCTAATGTTTGCTCAAAATGTCCAAGTGCCCATTCATGCCCTGCCTGATTAAATGATGCGACGGCATCTTTATAAACAACAATCTGAAATCCTTTGTTATAAGCATCAACTGCTGTGTGCAGGACACAGATATCTGTGCATACTCCGACAAGGTGCACCTCTTGTATTCCTCTTTCTATTAGTTTAATCTCTAAATCGGTTCCTGTAAAAGCAGAATACCTCGTTTTATCCATATAATATACATGTTTCTCATTTTCATACTTCTGATATACAGTCTTGAGACTTCCAAATAACTCCCGACCCTTACTCCCTTTTAGATTATGGGGAGGAAAAAGCTTTGCTTCCGGATGATAAGAATCTGCTTTATCATGCAAATCCACTGCAAATACAACGAATGTGTCATCCTTCACAAACTCCTCGGTAATAAGAGAAATCTGATCCTCAATCGCTTGACCCGGTGCACCACAAGTTAATGCACCGTCTTCTGCAACGAAATCATTGGTATAGTCAATATTGATTAACGCTTTTTTCAATTTGGTCATCTCCGTTCTATCGTACTGCTAATCGTTTCTTTCCTATACTTCGTTAATTAATAGTGTAACAAAAGTATGAACAAATGTCAGAAAAATTTAACAATGATTTACTTTTTGGTATGATAGAGTAAAAGTCTGGAAAAAAAGGAGTGATTTTGATGGCAAAAAAGATAGTGCTTGCAGGAGGAACAGGATTTATTGGCAATTATTTTCGAGATAAATTTGTGCAACTTGGTTATCAGGTGATTATGATCGCAAGGAAAGCTCCTGCTATCCCCTGGAACAAGCATCAAGCAATAGTCGATGCAGTAGAAGGTTCGGAAATGGTCATTAACCTAGCTGGTAAATCAGTCAATTGCCGTTATCACGAACAGAATAAGCAGGAAATCCTTCATTCACGTACTGGTACGACTAAATTATTAGGAGATGCAGTAAAAGCATGCGAAAAACCGCCAGCATTATGGATTAATGCCAGTACAGCCACTATCTATCGGCATGCAGAGGATCGTCCAATGACAGAAGCTGACGGTGAAATCGGAAAAGGCTTTTCAGTCGATGTCGCCACGAAATGGGAAAAATCCTTTTTTCAATATAAATTAACAAATACAAGACAAGTAGCCTTAAGAATTGCCATTGTCTTAGGAGCTAATGGAGGAGTCATGACTCCCTATAAGAATTTGGTCAAATTTGGTCTTGGTGGGGTACAAGGTAATGGGAAGCAGATGTTCAGCTTTATCCATGTAGAAGATTTATTCCAAATTGTGTTATTTATGAGGGATCATCCAGAGTTGGAGGGTATATTCAATTGCTCCGCTCCTCATCCGGTTAAAAATGAACACTTAATGAGGGTGCTTCGACACCGTCTCAATCGATCTTTTGGACTACCAGCACCTGCGCCATTGCTTGAATTAGGAGCATTATTCTTGAGAACAGAAACAGAATTAATACTAAAAAGTCGCTGGGTGCTGCCTGAACGTCTATTACAGGCTGGATATGCCTTCCGTTATCCAACAATCGAAGCGACGATTCAGGATGTTGTCTGACAACTTCTACATATTAACATAAAATTCGTTTACATTTCGCTCATAATTCTTGTATAATAAAAGTAGAATATGGAGTGAGTGCGAGGTCTCCCTCACACTCATGTGGTTTTACTCGGATCATCGCTTGGCAGAGCGATGATCCTTTTTTTTGTGTCGTTTGATGTTTAAGATCGCCGTAGTTAAGTTAATACAAGCAACGGCAACGCTTACTACTAAAGCAACAAAAGTTAGCACCACTTCCATATTCCCCACCCCCTTTCACTCGAGGGTTGTCTATAGTATATCACAAAACAGAACGTGTGTTCTAGTTCTAATTAAAAATTTGGACTTTTCTACTAGAAAAGCCCAATTTTCATTATGAGAAACTGTCGATAAACAACCGTATAATATCGGTACCTGCAATAATCGTTCCAAGCGAACTTCCTACATTAGCAAATACAACAATCAATAATATACGTGTCACCTTATTTTGCCAAAATCCTTTTACTGTATGCACATCATCTGCCAATGCTTCAAAATCTGATACGTGCGGCTTCTTCACAACTGCCTGCATGATTCCTGCAAACCAGCCAGCAGCTATTAATGGATTTAATGAAGTAATCGGCGCTGCAATTAATGCCGTTAAAATCGTTAACGGATGTCCTAATGCCAATAGAACACCTAGTGCAGAAAAACCTCCGTTCCAGACCAGCCAGCTAATAACTTGCTGCCAGCCTGCCATCGGATTGGTAATAAACGTAAAGGCAATGATTGCAACAATCAGCAACGGAATGGACCACCCGATAATTTTCGGTACTTTCGATTTTGGTGGTAATTGCGTTAATTTCTTCAGATCATGGTCTTTTTGAATTTCGTTTGTAATACCAGGAACGTGTGCTGCCCCAAGTACGGCAACAATCTTATTACCTGGTGCTTTTTTTATTTTTTGCGCTAAATATTGATCACGCTCATCGATTAACGGCTTTTTCAAGCGCGGAAATTGCTCAGAGAATTCACTTAAGACACTGTCAATTGCATCCTGTTTCTTCATTTTTTCCAAATCTTCTTCTGAAATCGATTCATTCGTAAAGACGCCAGCTAATACTTGTGTCAACAGCATCATCTTTCCTTTAAAACCAATGCTGCGCCAAATGCGGGAGAATGTAATCTGGATGTTACGATCTGCCAAGACAAGCTCGGCGCCAGTCTCCTCAGCTGACTCAATACCTTGGATCATTTCCTGACCTGGTTTAATGCCAAATTGTTTAGCCATTCTTTTTTGGAATGAAGAAATAGCAAGATTCATTAATAGCAGGGTTGCTTTCTTTTCTTTAATGACTTGAAAGATGTCCATATCCTGCCAGTTACTTCCGTTCATCACTGATTCATAGCGTTGTTTGTCTAACTCTACACAAACAGCATCTGGCTGCTCCGCTTCGATTACTTCCTTTACTTGCTCGGCACTGTGTTTCGAAACATGTGCAGTTCCAATCAATATGTATTCTTTACCCTCTAATTGTAACCTCGTTATATTTTCCTCAGACATGAGCGATTCCTACCTTTTGTAAAAATAACTGCTTCTCCTAGTATAAAGGATTGTTTCCAAAAAACCTAATGTTAATCTATATGGAATACTTCTTTTCAAAAAATGTTACAGTGGCAACAGCTTTGTAACATGTTGTTATAATTCTAGTGATTTTATATCCTGTCAAGTCTATTTTTCTATAATTTTTTACTAGTTTACTCATTTTTTACCAATTTAAAAATTTGAAAGTGAAGGAGTGATAATAGTATCCGGTTTCAGTAGTTGTTTTGCTAGAATTAACCAAAAATATTACAAAAAACACGTGCTATGATGGAGTAGAACAAAACAAAAGGAGTGAAACAACGATGATAAAAAAATTATCAATCACAGCTTTACTAGCAGGAGCGTTTCTACTAAATACAGGTTTTTCTCATGACACAAATATCGAAGTGAAAAACCAAGTTCAACATAAAGTGTACGAGATGATTTCTACCGGAGATATCTCTAAATCTAATATTCAGGATTTCTTAGATAAATGGATGGAGAATCATTCTATTAAAAACCCATCTAAAGAAGAAGAGTCAAATACAACAGACAATAACAAGCAAGAGAATGCAGAGAATGCCGATCAAGCAACAGAAACTCCAGAGAGCAACACAAATGAAACAGAACAAGCTCCTGAACAGAACACAAACAATTCTACAGAAACGAATGTAGAAGAAAATACAGAAGATCAAGCAACAGAAAGTAACGAAGCATCAGACATCAGTCAATTTGAACAAGAAGTAATCGACCTTACTAACGTAGAACGTGAAAAACAAGGTTTGTCACCATTAACACTTGATACAGAATTAAGTAAAGTGGCAAAAGCAAAATCACAAGATATGGCGTCTAAAGGTTATTTCAGCCACAATAGTCCAACTTACGGCTCTCCATTCGATATGATGGAACAATTTGGCATTAGCTATCAAACAGCCGGTGAAAACATTGCCAAAGGACAAACTACTCCAGAAGAAGTAGTGAAAGCTTGGATGAACAGTGAAGGTCACCGTGCCAACATCTTAAATGAAGACTTTACGCATATTGGCGTTGGCTATGTAGAAGACGGTAACTACTGGACACAACAATTTATTGGAAAATAAATAAGCGCAAGCTAGACAGCAATCCAAAGAAGGTGTAACACAGAGCATGTCTCAGGTTACACCTTCTTTATTATAATAAGAAACATATTTATTAACCGTTTTGAATGTGAATTTAGGCGAATTGTGCTCATTTAGCATACGACTTAAGTAATCACTATTCCTAAATCCGCTTCACTATCATCGCCTCACGCATATTCCTGATTGCCTCTTGACCTTCTTCACCTTTTTCCATCAGCACATTGACATAAAGTAAATCGAGCAGTGATAGCTGGGCAATTCTTGAAGAGAAAGCTTCTGCTCTGAAATCTGTTTCCACCGAACTCGTATATAAAGCAATATCAGCAGCGGCACTTAACGTTGATTTTGCAAAATTAGTGATGGCTATGGTCGTGACATTTTTTTCTTTTAACACATTTAAAATATGGATAATATCCTTCGACGAACCAGAATGCGAAATTAAAATCGCACAATCCCCCTTTTCCAGTTGAGAAGCGGCCATTAATTGCATATGCGTATCAGACACTGCCTGTACGGCAATTCCGGTTCGAACAAACTTATGATAAGCATCTATTGCCACTACGTTCGAGCCACCTGTACCGAAAAAATGGACAAATCTTGCAGTCGTCAATGATTTCACGGCCTTTCGGATTTCTTCCTCATCAATGATTTGCAAAGTTTCCTCCAACGCATTCATATTAGAACGGAACACTTTGGAAGCTACGGTTTCCACGCTATCCCCCTGGTCCACTTTTTCATGTATATCCTGCAAAGAAGATACTACCTCAGAAGCAAGGGCAATCTTCATAGCCTGGTAACCTTTATAACCTATCCGCTTACAAAAACGGAATACTGTCGAATCAGCTACATGCAGGTCCTCTGCTAATTGATTAATCGAGGAATGGATAATTTGGTTGGGGTTTTTCAATATATAGTCGGCTATTTTTCGCTCTGTAACACTGAATTTCGGATAGTTTCGACGTACTTGATCCAGACATGTCTGTCGTTTATTCTTCATGATCATTCTCCTGAGACAAAGTTTACCTAACATTATACTAAAAATATCAATAGAAAAAAATATTTTTTGTAAACGGTTGAAAAAAGAATTTTTTTTCGTATAATGTATGAAGAACGAATTTTTTTCGAACAAAGGATGGATTATACATGCAAATTGGCATGATAGGCTTAGGAAAAATGGGATATCAACTCACATTAAACCTGTTAGACCACAAATATCAAGTTGTTGCTCACGATACAAATCATGACGCAATGAAAAATATTTCGACAGCTGGTGCACAGGTAGCAGCTACTATCGACAAATTAGTAAAAAGCATCACACCACCGAGAACGATTTGGATGATGGTACCTGCTGGGGATGTTACAGAAAGCGTTTTTACATCGTTGCTTACATCAATGGACGCAGGTGACAGAATTATTGATGGTGGTAATGCACATTATAAGGATTCCCTCAGACGAGCAGAATTAAGTCAAGAGAAGGAGCTATTCTACTTTGACTGTGGGACAAGTGGTGGTATTGAAGGTGCTCGTACCGGAGCTTGCACGATGGTCGGAGGTGACCCTGACGAATTCAAGAAAATCGAACCATTATTTCGAGACGTTACCGTAGAGAATGGCTACCTGTATACCGGCAAAACCGGAAGCGGACACTTTCTAAAAATGGTCCATAACGGGGTAGAATACGGAATGATGCAGGCCATTGCAGAAGGATTTGAATTATTGGAAAAAAGCCCGTTTGATTATGATTATGAAAAGGTAGCCAAAGTCTGGAACAATGGCTCTGTTATCCGCTCATGGCTAATGGAACTTATGGAGAACGCATTCGCGAAAGATCCACGACTAGATGATATAAAAGGGGTTATGAATTCTTCGGGAGAGGGTAAATGGACGGTAGAAACAGCACTTGATTATGAAATGGCTGCCCCCGTCATTACGCTGGCATTAATGATGCGCTACCGGTCACAAGAAGATGATACCTTTACCGGAAAAGCAGTGGCAGCACTTCGCAATGAATTCGGAGGCCATGCCGTAAACCAGAGATAACTTCACAGAAAGGAATGGAACATCATGTCAGACCAAATGTTAATTTTAATTGCGTTAGCGGGTATTTTTCTTTTACTTTTCCTAGTCATTAAGACGAAATTACACGCATTTGTCGCTTTGTTAGTTGTCAGTTTAATCGTAGGAATTCTTGCAGGTATGCCACTCAGTGACGTCATTGATACGATGGAGAAAGGAATGGGTGGAACCTTAGGCTTCGTCGCTGTTGTCGTCGGTTTAGGTGCTATGTTCGGTCAAATGCTTGAGGTATCCGGAGGAGCAGACCGATTGGCAAAAACGATGATCAATAAATTCGGTGAAGATAAAGCACAATGGTCACTCGGTATTACCGGGTTCCTTGTTGCAATCCCCGTTTTCTTTGATGTCGGGTTTATTATTCTTGTACCTATCGTATATGGATTAGCGAAGAAAACTGGAAAATCACTGCTCTATTACGGTATTCCTTTACTTGCCGGGTTAGCGGTTACACATACATTCATTCCACCAACACCTGGACCAATTGCCGTCGCAGATTTAGTTGGAGCAGATCTAGGCTGGGTTATTCTGTTTGGTGCAATCGCAGGTGTACCGTCAATGATTATAGCCGGTCCGTTATTTGCTCGCTATATATCAAAACGCTTGCATGTTGTGGTACCGGAATACATGAATATGGAAGAAGTCGCTTATGATAATAAGGAACTACCTAGCTTCCTCTTAATTGCAACGATCATTTTAACACCTTTATTTTTAATTTTATGTAATACGTTTTCAGGATTTTTCTTAGAAGAAGGGCATATCGTCAGAGAGATCTTTACCTTCTTAGGTCATCCTTTTGTCGCGTTGACAATCGCTACGATTTTAACATTTGTTTTCTTAGGAACGAAACGCGGATTGAGCCGTCAAGAAGTACAAGATATTGCGAACAAAGGATTAGAACCAGCAGGGATTATTATCCTGGTAACTGGTGCTGGTGGTGTATTTAAGGAAATACTGATTCAGTCAGGTGTAGGTGATGTTATCGGAAATATGATGGCGGATTCAAGCCTGCCTCCTATTCTATTAGCCTTTCTGATTGCAGCATGTGTAAGGGTTGCCCAAGGTTCAGCTACCGTATCAATGGTTACAGCTGCAGGACTTGTCGCACCTTTGATTGATATTTTAGGTTTGGAAGGGCCTGTATTAGGATTAATCGTAATAGCAGTAGCTTCCGGTGCAACCGTATTATCTCACGTCAATGATTCAGGTTTCTGGTTAGTCGGCCGTTATTTCGGCTTAGATGTAAAAGATACATTGAAATCCTGGACCATTATGGAAACACTTATTGGACTGGTCGGTTTAATCGTTGCACTTGTTTTAGGGATCTTTATTTCATAGCGAAATAGCTGCATGGTGTCTCCCCTCCACGCAGCTATTTTTATAACAAAACGGTGAGCAATTTCGATTCGTTAGTATATTCGAGAACATATTTTAAAAGAATTATTGTTTTAGCACATGAATTACTTGCAAAAGATTTTTTCGTTCATAACGTTCCTCTTATACTGCTACTTTTGCCGAATACCACCCTCTTTCGATCATAATCCTCTCTCATACTACTGCTTTGGCCGAATATCGCCCTCTTTCGATCATAACTTCCCTCCAAATCAGTTCTTTTGAACGAAAGTCACTTCTTTCAATCATTACTCATCACTCTTCTTCTTAAGATCTTCATCATTATCAAATGTACGTTCTTGCCTTATCAAGAAAAACTCAGCTTATCACTATGTGCTGGCAAAGATCTTCGTTTTCCTATACTTTTCTTCTTTACATTTTTAGTACGTTGAATACTACTCCAAGTGAATTTTATGCTTTTCCAACATGTAAAAAAAAAGCCCGTGGTCACTACCACGGGCTTTCCTTTTATACTAATTCTTCCTGTATTTTCTCTTCTTTTTGCGTTTTGTCTTTTGACTTCCATAACTGTCCGATTTCTTCTAATGTTTTGTTTTTTGTTTCTGGAACGATCGTCATTACGAAGATAAAACAGATTACGTTAATGACAGCGAACATCCAGAATGTAAAGGTACTACCCATATTATTAATTAAGACGGGTGTGAACTGTCCAATCGCCCAGTTTGCTCCCCACAGGAATACGGTTGCAATACCTACCGCTTTGGCACGTAAATGGTTCGGGAAAATTTCCGGGATCATAATCCATGGAATTGGCCCCATTGATACACAGAACGCAGCCGTGAAACCAGCGATCATAATAATTAATAGTACACCTGCATTTGCCGGATCAAAGTAGAAGATACTACCGATTAGCAGCATGAACACTGCCATTAAGCTGGAACCAATTGCCATTAACTTCTTACGACCTAGTTTATCAATTAATAGAATCGCAACAATGGTAAAGACAACTTGTACACTTCCAATAATACTCGTTGCTAAGAACTCTGTATTATTTTCAAAACCAACACTGCGGAAAATATCCGGACCATAGTACGTTACCGCATTCATACCGATGACTTGGTTAAATAAAGCTAGGAAAACCCCTACACCCATCGCCATTCTCAAGCCTGGTCTTAATAATTCTTTCGCTGAACTACTTTTTTCTATCTCAATAGATGCTTTAATTTCTTTTAATTCTTTTTGAGCAACTTGTTCGCCATTAATCCGTTTTAAAATATGGAAAGCTTGCTCATCATCTTTCTTCTGCACTAAGTAACGCGGACTTTCCGGAATGAAGAATAGTAAAATCATAAACAAAATACCCGGAATTGTTCCGTAACCTAGCATCCAGCGCCAGCCGACATCTAACGCCCACTCATGGGTACCACTGTTGGCAACACCATAATTGATATAAAACGTCGCACAAATACCAAGGATGGTGAACAATTGATACATGGAGCCTAAGCGGCCACGAATTGCTGGGGGTGCACATTCACTGATGTATGTTACCGATAAAGCGGATGCAAAACCGATACCAAGTCCTCCTAAAATTCTTGCTAATACAAGCGTTGTCACACCTAGTGCAAACGCAGAACCTAACGCTGATATAATGAAAAAGATAGCCGACACCATTAACAACTTCTTACGACCCCAACGGTCACTTAGAAATCCTGACAATGCTACCCCTGTTACGCCACCGATCATAACACATGAGATGACCCAGCCTTCCATTGCTGGACTTAGATTATATAGTTCTTGTAAATATCCAATCGCTCCGGAAATAACTGCTGTATCAAAACCATACAATAGGCCAGCCATTCCTGCTGCAGATGCTATTAAAATAACATACCAAAGTGAGTGTTTCTTTTCCATGATGCTTCCTCCTATATAAATAGATTGATATCGTTTTCTTTTAACATAAACAGATCCAACTATTGATACGCTTTCATTAAGTTGAAAATTTCTTATGTTGCTAATTTATCATGTATCCACTTTCATAAAAGAAAGAACATCTTCACTTTTTTGTTATTTGCTAGATTTTTTTGTGATTGTTACAAAAACCGGGAAAGTCAACCGGTCCTAACTAACAAAATAACATACAACTACCTATAATAAGGATTATAAAATGGAGCTGCCTTACGTTGTGGTAATTTTGATATTTCATCTGCTTAGCAAAGCTCCGGAAATATGCCCCGCGTCCTGTGGGGGCGGGTTCAGCATCCTCGGAAAGAAAAACACTTTCCTGCGGGATCTTCACACACGACCTGATCCACTGGAGTCTCCGCATATTTCCTACGCTTAAGGAAGAGCTACAACTTATGGGACAGCTAAAAGTAGTGGTGCTAGACATAATGTTATTTAGAATTACTAATGAACAATTATGGATACGCTCAATATGCTAGCACTTGTAAAAGTTGTAGAGTACTTATCCCAGCGCAGGCCAACCACATAGACTCCCGTGGTATCCTTGGTACACTTTAAATTTTCACTACGTCGAGCTTCTTGATTGCTAAACATTTTATGCTTTCCTAACGTGCAAAAAAAACAGCACTTTTTTCAAGTACTGTTTTTCCGATGTTCACTAGGACTGATCCCGATTTCTTTCTTGAAAACGCGGCTGAAATAATTGGGATCGCGGTAACCAATGGTGAGGGCTATTTCTTTTAGTGGCATCTCATCATCCAGTAACAGGTCTTTTGCTTTTTCCAATCGAATATGGGTAACGTACTCGACAAATGTCAGATGGAAGTGCTCTTTGAACAGCTTGCTTAAATAATAGGAACTTAAGCCGACTTCTTCCGCTACCTCGTCTAACATGATATTTTCCTTGAAATGCTTGTGAATATAATCCTTTGCTTGCAAAAGTAAGCCCTGTACTCCGTCTGAACGCCATTCATTCATGAGTCTGATTGCTTTTTGTAAATGGGATTTTGCCACTTCTTTTATTTGCGAGGACGTATCAAAACGATCCAGGTTCAGCTGCATATCTTGATCCAATCCGATTTCTTCCATCGTCCGCGTTAATATAATAAAAAAGTGTTCAAGTGATTTCCGCATTGATGGCAGCTGGTGGTTGGCATGTTGTTGTATAGAAAGAAAATAACGGTCAAATAACTGTGCACCTGTTTGACTGTCACCTGTCTTAATCGCTTCTAGTAACTGTTTCTCTACTTCCATGCGTTTGTAACCCTTGCGTTTCTCTGTCATTTTCTCATGATAAACCTGATACTTAGCACTTGGATGGAAATGAACTTCTTCCAGCGCATACAATGCTTCCTCATATGACCGAGGAAATTCCGCTAATGTTTCGATCACCGCCCCCACACCGATAAACAGCTGACAATCATGAAGATGAGTTTGAAGCAATTGCAGCGTATCTCGTGCAAATTGAGCTAAATTCTGATCATCATAGATAACCAGTACCGGCAGCTGAAAACCTGTAAATGGCCCCATCAAAATCCGTGAATTCTGGCTCATCAAGTGATCCTTGACGATCCGATACCATTCACTTTTGATAGCACGATCTACATGCTTCCGATCTGATTTAAAAGACAAAACAGCAGCAAACACACGGGAATCCCCAATTTGCAGCCCTTTCATCCATTCATCTGTATCAAAATCATGAACATGGTCCATCATTAATGTCAAAATGAATTCCATTTCTACTAAAGAACTTGCCTGCTCCAGTTTAGTATCCATATCTTGACGTTCTACTAATTCATCAACCATACGATCATACGCTTCGAGCACCTCTAAAATTTTACTCGGCTTCAGCAAATATTCTTTAATACCAAAGCTCATCGCTTGTTTCGCATATTGAAATGTATCAAAAGCAGAGACCATGATACATTTTGTCGATGGCAATTCTGCTAATATTTTTTCGATCGCAGCAAGGCCATCCATCTCAGGCATCTTAATATCCATAAAAATGATGTCAGGCTGATGGAGCAATGCTTGTTCAACAGCTTGGTTTCCTGTTCTTGCTTCTGCAATAATCTCAGCATTGGAGCGATTTCGTTCTAAGATCATGCGGATGCCTTCTCTTTCCATGGCTTCATCATCTACGAGCATTACATTTACCATGCTATCCCCCCTTAGGCAGTTGTATTATGACGGTTGTTCCTTTTCCGACCTCCGACTGAACAGACAATTGACTATCTGGGTGGAACAGATGTAATCGGTCGATAACATTACGCATACCGATCCCAGTAGAATGACCTTTCCGTTTCTGTTCCGAGTCCTTTTTTTCCTCTTGATGGATTAACTGATCGACGGTTTCCTGATCCATTCCAATGCCATTATCCGTAATCTCTATTTGCACAACGGCTTCGACTGGATAAATCCGCAGCATAATCGTGGCCCCTTCTGCCATTTCCTCGATTCCGTGCATAAATGCATTCTCAATAATCGGCTGTAACGTAAGACAAGGTATCGGTGTCATTAAACAAGATTCGTCAATATCCTGATGAAAGGTGACCCTGTCCCTGAACCTGGTCTGTTGAATAAAAAAGTATTCATTGACGATGTTGACTTCATCCTTTAAATAGGTGTCGCGATCTAGGCTGCCAATATTATAGCGAAGCAAAGCAGAGACGGCAGTGATTAAGTCACTCGTACGCTCAGCACCTTCAATATAGGCTTGCTTTGAAACCGTATTTAGCGTATTAAACAAAAAGTGAGGATTAATTTGGTTTTGCAAGCTTTTTAATTCCATTTCCTTCAACAACTGACGAAGGCGCGCTTTTTCTTTCATTTCACGAAAAGCTTCCACAATATTACGTTTCATCTGGTTAAAGGTTTGCGTCAATAGATTCAACTCATCATTTTGTGCCACTTCGACATCTGCTACACTATAATTTCCACGAGAAATTTCTTTGGCAGCATTCGTCAGTTTATCAATCACTTTCGTAATACCATTCGAAAACCAGAGCGCGAACAACAGGCTTCCAATAATAATAGCAATAAACATAGAAGTTCCCATATTCTTCATGTATTTTACTCGCTGATCTTCCAATGCCAAAATGTTTTGGTAACGGCTTAATTCTTGATTGATTAATTCCAACGTTTTTTCATGAATATACGTGGCCGTATTATCCGCGTCATTCAAGTAAGCGGAATAGCGGTCAATATTCTCTTGTTGCACTCCCTCTACTGTTTTATCGGTTAATGCTAAAAAAGAAGATAGCATATGGTAATAGTTTTCCTTTGCTGTACTAGTCTCGGTAGCGCTATTAAATTGGGTTTGCAAGCTAGATAACGCTTGTTTATCTTTTTGATAAAAAGTAAGATTCTCCTCTGTCGGCTCGTGGACATAGATTTGCAAGGACTGGAATACCTGATTCGTCTGATTGGTTATTTCGTTTAACAAATAATTATGTTCCGAACTTTCATCCTGCAAAGTCACAATTCGTTGTGTACTTTTTTCCTGGACAAAAATGATGACAATAACTAAGGCAAGGATTACAAGAAAATAAATGAATAATTTTGTACGGATTCTAATCATTTTGTTCACCTACATCTTCCGGCCTAACTACGGATGTATCCGTATGATAGACATCCTCGATCGCTTCGCCTTCCATTAGCTTCATCATTAATTCGACACTGCGCGACCCCATTTCATACGGTTTTTGACCGATTAACACATCAATTTTCTCTTGTTTCAAGAGTTCGATATTTTCAGGTAAGGTATCGAAAGCAAGCATGTAAATGGATTCCTCCACCCCTAACGATGCAGCCGCCTCTACCATTCCAATACCATCTAATGCACTTGTACCATACAACGCATCAATATCAGGATGTTCTTTTAGCATATTGTAAGCTTTCTCTTCCGCTACCACTCTTGTGATGTTGGATTCCTCGATCGCAACTATCTCTACCTCTGGCGCTTGCGCTATCGCCTCCTTAAATCCTTCGACACGTAATTGATGATGAGCGTTATCAAAACTGCCTGTCACAATACCAACTGTAGCGTTTCCATCAAGATCCTCCACTAACGTATCGCCCGCTAGCTTCCCTGCTTCATAATTATCCGTCCCAACATATGCAAGGCGATCGCTTTTCGGTGCATCGGTATCAATCGTGATAACCGGGATCCCATTTGACATGGCTTGATTGATCACAGGTAAAAACTTTTCATTTATCGCTTGCACAATAATTCCATCCACCTTGGATTTAATAGCAATATCTAAAAGTTTCATTTGTTCATCTGGGTTAGATCTTCTCGGTCCCTCATATGCGACACTCACGTCGTAATCCTGCTCTACGTCTTTTGCCCCCTGACCAACTAATCGCCAATAGTCATGATCTAATTCTTCTCCAATTAAGGCAAATTGATAAGCAGGTAATAATTGTTCTGAGCTTGTCTCCGCTTCTATCCTCTCCTCCATTCGTTGAGACTGAATAAAAAAATAAAGGGAAAAACCACAGGAAACAACAAATATGGTAATGAAAATCAAATAGATTATCTTTCTCCTACTCATAGTAACCTCCACGTAATGATCTGGATACGATTTATATTAGCATATTGCTATTCTTTCTTAAAACACGACAAGAATGTTTACATCGAAAAATTATGGGAATGTTAACAAATAACTATATAAAAAGATGGAGGTATTTACAATGAGTTATCAGCAACACCAGCAATTACTGGAAACCCTACACGCGTGTATGGCGGCATGTAACCATTGTTATGATGCCTGTTTAAAAGAAGAAAATGTCAAGATGATGGCACCATGCATTCGTCTTGATCGTGAATGCGCAGATATCTGTCATTATTTAGAGTCTGCGATCACGAGAAATTCCCCATTCGTGTCGCAATTAGCATCAGTCTGTGCTGAGATTTGTACAGCATGCGGCGAAGAATGTAAAAAACATGAATATGATCATTGTCAAAAATGTGTCGACGCATGTTTTCAATGTGCGGAAGCATGCAAGTCCATCGCATAACTTTTTTATAGGAGAGGAGTTATCATATGCCTTGGGACACAAATGATTATCCAAGTTCTTTAAAAAATCTGGACACCGCAGTTAGAAAAAAAGCGATCGATATGGCCAATGCGATGCTGGATGAAGGGTACCCGGAAGATCGTGCTATTCCGATCGCAACGGAACAAGCAAAAGAATGGTACGAGAATGCAACGAGAGAAGAAATCAATAAAATGATCAACAGCAGCGATCAGCAACTTCGATCACATGATAATAAGACACAATCGAATCGCCCTGAGTTATTAGATAAAGGCCAACATGTTGTGCCACATGAAGATCAATGGGCTGTCATGACACAGGATGCAAAAGAACCAGCCAATGTATATCAATACAAACAAGATGCCATCGATCGAGCAAAAGAAATTGCAAAAAATAAAGACACACAAGTTACGATACATCGCCAGGACGGATCAATTCAAAATAAATTACAATATTAACTATTTTTTCAACATAATAGTTTTGTGAATTGAATAGCGGGTATGAAATAAATACAAGCAAAGAAAGGAGGCATATTCATATGGCTGACCATCAAGGAAAAAGCGGCGAAGAAAGAACAGAAAAAACAAACAAAGAATATGGCCGCCAAGGTAAATATGCGAAAGGCAATAAACAGCGTGACAATGAAGACAGTGAATAATCGGAAGGATGACCACAGGTACTTCCCCCTGTTGTGGTCATCCTTTCTTTCTTAATAAGCTGTTAACATTACGCGCTCTCCTCCTGGAACTTCTACGATTTGGCCGTTCACAATCAACCAGACGGATTGTGCAGAAGGATTACAAACAAATTGACTGTCAGCAGCAAATTGCAAGCGATGGAATGCATGATAATAGTCGACTATTTCGATATTTGTGGCGTACCAAATATCATCCTGTCCACCTACTTTTTCACAAAATTGCTCAATCAGCTCCCAATTGTCATCATCGGCAAATTCATAGCTGTGACCCCATACATAAAACATATAAATATATTGTTTCTTATGTAATGACAGGAATTGATCGGCTAGTGACAGTAACTGATGATTATGATGGCAAGTCGGATGCCATTCCAGGAAATCATCTGGTACGGCAAATTTCAACGTACTGTGCACCGTTCTGCTGTATTCGATCCCTATATGTGGCAGCAATTCTTTAATCAGAGAATTATAAGATCCATTTGGATACGACATTCCTCGCACTGTATAACCAGATATTGATTCCAGTGCCTTTCGATCTTCCATCACTTCTTCGATTAATTGTACTTTTGGGCTACGTTCAATGGTCGGATGTGTGACCGTATGGGCGGAAATTTCATGCCCTGCATACAAAGCCGCAACTTCATCCGCTGCGATGCGATCTCCTTCTCCTAAAAGCCCGGAATTCAAATGAAAACTACCCTTTATGCCATGTTGATTAAATAGCTGGACTAACCTTCTGTCGGCGGCTCTTCCGTCATCATAACTCATCGTCAGTACTTTATGCTTTCCCTCTGGAAAGGCCATCACTACTCTTGTCATTCGATACCCTCCTATAAAACAATAACCAGTAAGTCATTCAAATAAAACGCTTTCACTAAAGTATACAGGAACTTCACTTTTATTTCACATAATATTCATAATATGTCTATGTATTTTGATTCACTATTCTATTACAATACAATTTGTTAATACAACTAAAGGAGACAGCAATGAAAAACAATAAATCATTATATAAAACAATCTGGAGATGGCATTTTTACGCCGGAATATTTATTGCTCCTTTTCTCTTTATCTTAGCTGTAACTGGTGGGATTTATTTATTTAAGCCTCAAATCGAAGAAATCATGTATCAGGATTACTATCAAGTAGAAGTACAAGCAGACAAAACTACACCACAGCAACAAGTGGATACTGTTCTGTTAGAATATCCGGATGCGACTGTTACGAGCTATCGCCCTGGTGAGACAGATGATCGCTCTGCTGAAGTAGGTATATCACTTGATGGAGCATCTTATACGATATTCGTCGATCCGTACACAACAAATATTGTTGGTGAATTAAATGATCAGCATCGAATTTTTGACCGTGTCGAGGAATTCCATGGGGAGTTAATGCTTGGTACATGGGGAGATCGCATTGTCGAGCTAGCTGCCTGCTGGATTATCATCTTGCTCGTGACGGGCTTGTTCATTTGGTTCCCAAGAAAAAAGAAACGAGCAAAGGGCACAATTATCCCAAGACTAAATCAAAACAAACGTATTTTTTTCAGAGATATGCATGCAGTCACAGGATTTTGGCTATCACTAGCCATTTTGTTCCTCGTGTTTTCGGGCTTATTCTGGTCAGGTTTTCTTGGAACAAAGATTCAAAATACCGCAACCAATCTTGGTGTAGGCTATCCACCTTCAATATGGGTCGGCAATGCACCAGAATCTACAGTCTTAACTAAAGATATTGCCGATGTAGCCTGGCCCGCTGAATCGATGCCGGTACCAGAATCTACGCATCAACAGGGGTTTATTCCGGTCAGCATTAATGAAGTAGTCAGTACCGCCAATGAAACAGATGTATATCCAACCTATGAAGTGTTTTATCCAAGCACACCAACTGGCGTTTACACGATATCAGCATTTTCGCCAAAGGCTCAGGATGAAGCGACTATGCATATTGATCAGTATACCGGTGCTATATTAGCAGACTATCGGTATGAACACTATGAACCTATTGGAAAACTAATAGCAACAGGTATTACGATTCATAAAGGATTAGAATTCGGATTAGCCAATCAGATCATAGGTGCATTGGTCTGTTTAGGTATCATTGCCATTGTCGTCAGCGGCATTATCATGTGGTGGAAACGCAAGCCGGATCAACACTTAGGTGCACCGATCGCCCCAAGCGTATTGTCATCTAAAGTACTCATTGCGTTATTAATTATATTCAGCTTACTACTTCCGTTACTTGGGATTTCAGTTATTGTAATATTTTTACTAGACTGGCTCGTCATTCGCAGAGTTCCATCTCTCAAACGGATTTTTCAAGTACAGTAAAGGAAGGTACAGTATGAAAAAAATAGTTATGATCACATTCCTAACCGCACTGCTATCCGCATGCTCGGCTAACCAGCTTAACGAAGATGCAGCCGATCAATATCATACGGAGCAGCCATTTACAATAACGATAGATTTACCTAGCAACATAGAGGCAAATACGAATACACCTATTAATGTTACACTGCAACAGAACAACACCCCTGCAGATAATGTGCAAAACATTTCTGCAGAGTTATGGATGCCACTTCAGCCTGAAGTGAAAACAGAAGTAGCGCTGGAATTACAAGAGCCTGGCGTTTATCACACGGATTATACGTTTGCGGAGGATGGCATCTATTACTTACAGGTTCGTGCTGAATCGGAACATTCCGACATTATGCCGATAAAACGGATCATCGTCGGTGAATTGTCTGAAGAAGAACAAGCATTTCTAGACAGGCAGAAAAAAGAAAGCGAAGAAGACCACTCCTCCCATCATTAAAAAGAGGGGAAATCAGCGCGTCACAAAAAAAGTACAGATCATCAATCAAGATGATCTGTACTTTTTTATTATAATGTTTTTCCGTTGGACGAAATGACTTTTTGATACCAATAGAATGATTTTTTTCTGCTTCTTTCTAACGTTCCATTACCTTCATCGTCTTTGTCAACGTAAATAAAACCGTATCGTTTGGACATTTCACCTGTAGAGGCACTGACTAAGTCGATACAGCCCCAAGCGGTATATCCCATAAGGTCGACGCCGTCTTCGATCGCTTCCCCCATTGCTGCAATATGGTCATGAAGATATTCGATGCGATAATCATCGTTTATCGAACCATCTGCTTCTACTTCATCAACAGCTCCAAGTCCATTTTCTACAACAAATAGAGGTACACGATAGCGATCATATAGTTGATTCAACGCAATACGCAACCCTTCTGGGTCAATCTCCCAACCCCATTCACTCGCTTTTAGGAATGGATTCTTCACACCTTGCAGAATATTGCCCTGTGCTTTATCGTCATCAGTTTTCGTTATTTTTTCTGTACGTGACATATAGTAACTGAAGCCAATGTAATCGACCGTATGCTCTTTGATCAACTCTAAATCGCCTTCCTCCACATTTAACCGAATACTATTTTCTTTAAAATAACGGTTAATGAAAGCAGGGTATTCTCCTCGAATTTGTACATCCGCACAGAAATAATTGAATAACCGTTCCTCCGAAAGTGCATGCATCACATTTTTCGGATTGGCATCATATGCATAAACCGGTGCATAAAGAATCATACAGCCAATTTGTGCTTCTGGAATAATTTCATGACAAGCTTTTACTGCTAAACTGCTTGCCACGAATTGATGGTGATAAGCCTGGAACGTTTTCTGGTACTTGTCTTCCTCTTGTTGAATCGAGAAGCCAAGCCCCATTATTGGCATGATTAATCCACTGTTAATTTCATTAAACGTCATCCAATACTTCACTTTGTCTTTATATCGGTTAAAAATAGCATGTACATAGCGATCAAAGAAAGTGACTACTTCTCTACTGCTCCATCCACCATAGTTTTTCACTAAATTAACCGGCATCTCGTAATGAGAAATCGTAACAACCGGTTCAATCTGGTGCTTGAGTAGTTCATCAAAGACCCTGTCATAAAAAGCTAATCCTTCCTCATTCGGTTCTGTTTCATCACCATTTGGAAAGATTCTTGTCCAAGCAATCGACATGCGAAACACTTTAAAGCCCATTTCGGCAAACAATGCAATATCTTCTTTATATCGATGGTAAAAATCAATTGCTTCATGATTCGGATACGTATATTTATCAGTATCAATTTCAAAATGAAAGCCAGGTTCCTGCAGGATATTCAGACGACCTTTTCCACCTGGTAACACGTCTGCAATGTTCATGCCTTTGTTACCCTCATGAAAGCCGCCTTCGATTTGGTTAGCTGCCGTGGCTCCTCCCCATAAAAAACCTTTAGGAAATTGGTAGTTTTTAATTGCCATATTGTTACCTCCTCTTTTGCTGTTACTTGCATTATAGTTTGAAACAAATACCAGGTAAATATGAATTCATACTCTAGTAGTATTTCACAGCTTTCGTGATTTGTTTCATGATAGTTACAGCGTGTAACATCTTCTGTAGTATGCTACAATTTAAAAATCAGGCATAATCCTCAGTTAGCTATCTATAATACGGATTATGTAAAGTAGCTTAATGGTAATTTTGAAATGATTTATGTGCTAGGATATCGCTCCGGCCAACCACTTCGCGTCCTGCGGGGCACGGCTGAAGCTAGGCTACTACTCGAATTACTTCCTTGCTGCCTTGCACCGCGGGAGTCTACGTGGTTGGCCTACGCTGATGTATGGATTCTACAACTGGTGCAAGAGTTAACATGTTTTATTGCCGGAGCTTTGCTAAGCAAATACTACATATCAAAATAACCACATTGTCATGCAATCCCACTTTATAAAATCGGTATTACATTACTTTCGAACTATTACATTTTTAGGGTCAAATACCTTATTCATTACTGTGATTGTGATTATATGGCTTAGAGAAAAGGAGGCGGGCTAACATGTTTACGCACGAGATGATTTCATCTTTCAATGATTTAGAGATGAGTTTATATAATTATATTGTCAAATACAGTGAAAAAGTAGGATATATGAGGATTCGGGAGCTGGCAGATGAGACACATGTGTCGACTGCTACCATATTACGATTTTGTCGCAAAGTAGATTGTGATGGTTTTACCGAATTTAAAGTAAAGCTGAAAATGACTCTTGCTGAAGAAAAGAAAACAACCATCCGCAGTACACAGCATTCAATAACAGAGTTCTTTGAACGAACCCTGACCGGTGACCTTGAAGAGAAAATGGAAGAAGCCGCTGTACTAATTGAAAAAGCTGACAGTGTGATTTTCACTGGCATTGGAAGTTCCGGTATTCTCGCTGAATATGGTGCCAGATATTTTTCCAGCTTAGGGAAATTTTCTATGTACATTAAAGATCCGCACTATCCGATTCATGCTAAATTCCGCGATAACAGTGTTGCCGTTGTGCTGTCGGTTTCAGGAGAGACACCTTTTACCATTACTCAAGTTGATCAGCTGAAACAGGAAGGCAGTACAATTATAAGTATTACCAACCACAAACTGTCTACTATCGCAAAACTGTCCGATCTAAACCTTGCTTATTATGTCACTGAGGAAACCTTTCAAAGCTCGAACATTACGACCCAGATTCCTGTTGTTTATATACTAGAATCGATTGCAAGAAAAATTTCCACACCTTTTTAAAATAAGGGCGTGGAAATAATATCTTTCCCATAATAAATAGTGACAATTGTCAACACCAGTAAGACGACATGTTCTACCGTCCCGCCAGTTCTTGTTGTTACAGGAAAACGAACCGTGATATTAACTGGGTAGAATAACTTGATCCCATTTTTGGTCATTGCATCTAATACGAAATGACTGACCATTCCGGCCATCCCTCCCATGATTATCGATTGATTGGTAATAAACATGGTGAGAATAAAATGCATAACCACTAAAAATAGTAAACTGTGGGTAAACGTCCGGTGACCGAAGATGCTGTTAATGATTTTCGAGAGCAAAGGAAACCTTCTCCCTATTTTACTTCCACCATGGCATATGTCCGGAATCAGCCCACCAATGGCGCCAGCTGCGATAAACAGTCCAGGATCATATTCCGTATACGTCGCTAACACCGTCGCCGTCGCAATCCCTCCCATAAGATGTGTTTTCCCTGTCATCGCTGTCGTTTCTCCTTCTATCATTCAATATTTTTGCTTGTCTATCATAACATGAATAACATGATTAGAACATATGTTTCGACAAGAAAAAACGGGTAAGTCCCCTGGACCTAACTAACGTATATAATATACAACTACCTATAACACGGATTATGTAAAGTGGAACTGTATTATAAATTGGTCATTTGATAGGTAGTATGTGCTTAGCAAAGCTCCGGAAATATGCTCCGCGTCCTGTGGGGCACGGCTTCAGCTAGGCTACTACTTGAACTACTTCATTGCTGCCTTGTGCCGAGGAAGCCTGCTTCGAAGCAATACTTATAGACACAGGCACAGACTAAATGGATCTTCAGCTCGCGCTGATCCCACGGGAGTCTACGCATATTTCCTACGCTTAAGGAAGTGCTACAACGTTGTGAGTGCGATTCACTTCTTCTATTCGCCTTAACGACAGCAATTATATAAAAAGGAAACCGATTGGTCTGTTTTCGACCAATCGGTTTGTGAACCCTTCACTCGTCTGATTCGCTATATGCCGGTCTATCTTTTTGATTTGACAGTTGTTGCTTTATTTTGGACTCACTGCTGGACGCTACATTATCTAGCATCCCTTTCAAATCAACACCAGATACATCTTTTAACGTTTCTGGCAGCTGGCTCATCAATTTTGTAACGTATTGGCTCATACGTGTCGCCCCGTCACCTTCTCCATTTCCACTATCGACAACTGTTACCTTGTCAATAGAGCGTACTGGTTCTGCAATTTTCGCTGCGAAATCAGGCAACATCTTGATAATCATTTCGAGAATAGCTGCTTCTCCGTATTTATCCATTGCTTCGGCAAGTTTTTCTTTCGCTTCCGCTTCCGCCAGACCCTTCTCACGGATCGCATCTGCTTCCGCTAAACCATCCAGGCGAATTTGTTCTGATTCTGCTTCAGCATTTTTGACACGCGTAACTTTATCCGCTTCTGCTTTTTGTTCGGTTGCATAACGTTCTGCTTCTGCCTTCTTAGAAATTTCCGCTTCATATTGACGCTGTTTACGCAATACTTCTTTTTCATCGATCTCAATTTGTTTATTTTTCTCAACAAGCTGAATCTGCATTTCTTCTTGTTTGACTAATTGTTCTGATTTCGCACCTTGTAATTTATAGGCCATATCTGCTTCAGCTCGAGCCGTATCCTGATCACGCTTATATGAGGCTACTTTCAGTTCTTTCTCTTTTGTTGATTCCGCAATTTGTGTCTCACTTAACAGCTCCGCACCTTTACTCTCACGCTCAGCCTGCGCCTTTTGAATACGCGCATCACGCATTGCATTTGCTTCAGCAATCTGAGCATCACGCTTTACCTCCGCAATTCGCGGTTTACCTAACGCTTCAAGATAGCCATTTTCATCTTGAACATCTTTAATCGTAAACGAGACAATTTGCAACCCCATTTTCTTCAAATCGACGGCTGCCTGTGTCTGAACCTCTTGGGCAAAACGCTCCCGATTTTTGTAAATCTCTTCTACCGTCATCGTACCAAGAATCGCACGTAAATGTCCTTCTAATACTTCCTGTGCTTCCTTACGTAACTCAGAATTGTCTTTACCCAAAAATTGTTCCCCGGCAGTAGCTATACCCTCGGTTGTACTTTGAACTTTAATAATCGCCGTACCATCAGCCATCACGGGCACACCATTTTCGGTATAGACATTAGGAGTAGAAATATCTAAACTATGAGAGCGTAAACTAATATTCTCCTTCTGTTGGAAAATTGGTAAAATAAATGCACCGCCACCACGGACAATCTTAATACCTCCACCATCTTCGGTCTTATGTACATTTTTACTGCCAAGAAAACTACCGGTTACGATCATCGCGTCATCTGCACCAACTGTTTTATAACGTGCTGCAAAAAGAATAGCGAATGCTAAGATGATGGCGACAACTACACCAACTACAATTAATATATCCATCTGATTCTCTCCCTCCTTAAATTTCGTCTAACTCTGATACATAAAGAATCTGGTCTTTAACCTCTACAACCACAACTTGTTGCCCTTGTTTAATCACCTTGTTGTCAAAGCTGACCGCTGTTTCACTCCGGCTGCCATTTGACCTTGCGATAAAGATTTCACCCATTCCTTTCTCAGGAATCGATGTGATCACCTCACCGACTTCCCCTACTAAATCCTGTACGGAAATGGAAGCAGAAGATTCTGCATTGGACATAGGAATCACCAGAAAATAATAGATAAGCAGATATGCTCCAAATCCAATCAACAAGCTAATCAACAGAACAAGGACAGGAAGCAATGAGGAATATTTGGTTAACAGCACCCCCGCACCAGCAACGACGGACAAGGTACCAAATACTAATAATGGGTTGAAAAATTCACCTAAACTATCAAACACACTATCTAACAAGCCATCAAGGATATTTCCAAGAAACAAGGACAAGACAGCGAAGCCCAGACTTCCCCATAGCAACCACCAATAAATATCAATTACTCCAATCGGTACACCTCCTGTTGAATGTCTACTCATATATACGAATCAAATCGTTAAAAAGTTCCCAATTTTTACATTAATATTGAATACTTTGTCCTCATTAACAGCAGTTCCATCATTTTCTTATACCTAAGAATTTTTACCACGTCGAATTACTACTCTGATAACATTCAATACTTTGCTAACGCAAAAAACCCACACTCATTATGAGTATGGGTCCGTAATCTCCGTTATCTGATGGAAGTTGTATAACGATTAATCCATCCCTCTACCGTTACTTTTGATGCTAATTCACCTAACAATTCATACGGAATCTTTTTCGGATTGGTAAAACGAATACAACTTTTGCCCATATTTAACTTGGTGGACATATGCTTCGGATATTCAGCCTCAAACCAGGATAGCAAATCATCATCTGCATAAATCCCCATATGATAAACCGCGATATGACGCTTTTGTGCTGCAATACTTAAAAAAGGAAGTGGGGTGTCTTTTTCACAATGATAGCCATCTGGAAAAGTAGACAATGGTACAACATATGAAGGCATGCCATATTGAAGCTGAAATGCAAACCCATTTGGAATGTGTTCGTCAATGGTTTGATACAACTTGAGAAACGGTTGATGCCACTTCTCATCTTTATCTGCCAAGTATTCACTGATCATATCAGACATTGTTATCACCTCGTATTGGTATATCTCATACTATAACACAGACAGTTAAACATGGGCTTATACTAAGAGTAGCGCAAACGCCCGTTTAGAAAGTAGCGACTGGACGGCATCAACTGAGATAAAGGATTCAGGGTGATCAAGTGATTTCGATGATGACTTTCGTCAAAGGGCATAAGCGCGATTAGGCCCCTGGTTATCACCAATCGGCAAGTCTTGTATAACGGGCGATGAAGGAAGTCGCTTAGTTTGTGGGTGCTGTAGCTGTACATGGCCTCTAATCTTAAACATCGGTACAAAGCCTCTACTTTTTCTTTCTTATCTACGAACAAAAATCTTACCTGTCTTTCACACACCGAAAACCAATATTCCCTGATGAGCTATCAGCCGTGTTCGAACTTCTCGCTGCCACACGATACCTGTTACAGTAGGAATGATGACATAAATAAGAGCCACCTCTCATCACTTTTGATACATTACCATTGACATAATCCCTATCTAACTGCCCTGTTCGGTCCGTTGTAAATGTATCTGCACACCATTCCCACACATTCCCCGCCATATTGTACAATCCATAATTATTAGCTGGAAAGGATTGAGCGGGAGCTGTTCCTGTATATCCATCCTCTTTTGTGTTGTTCTGGGGGAAGTTTCCTTGCCAAATATTACAGTGGTGCTCTCCATTTGGATGTAATTCATCACCCCATGGATATCGTTTTTGGACCAGCCCACCTCTTGCTGCATATTCCCACTCTTTTTCGGTAGGCAACCGCTTACCAGCCCACTTACAATATGCATGTGCATCATTCCACGAAACATGAATTACCGGATGATCCATCCTATCCTCTACATTTGAATCTTTGCCAAACGGTTGATACCAATAGGCACCTTCTACTGCAAACCACCAGGGTGTCCCTGGTACCTGTTGCAGGTTTGCATTCGTGTTTTTATCAATAAATTGATAAAAAACAAACGACCAGCCATATTGCTCTGCCTCCGTTTGGTAACCGGTATCATTAATAAATGCTTTAAATTGTCTGTTGGTGACGGTATGAATATCTAGATAAAACGGGGCCACACTTACTTCTTGAACAGGTCCCTCACCATCTGCTTTAAAACCATCCTCATCATTGGTTCCCATTAAATAGGAGCCACCTTCTAGCAAAACCATGCCTGTATGCTTCTGCTCTTTCTCCTCGACCTGCTGATTGCTGGTTTGTTTATTCAAATCTATTGCTGCCCTGCTAACCTGACAGCAGCTTTTTGGCTTTTCATGTTCCACCTTATCACTCCTTTCCTTATAGTTAAGTATCCGTGTTCTATTGAAAGTTAGTATAACACCATTCCTGCTACACCTGACATTACAATAACCACAATAGGATGTACTTGCCACTTAATAAGTGATAGAAGCGCTAACACGAATATACAACATAAACTGAGGCTTTGCCATGATACCGTGCTTATTAGTTGATTACTTATCGCAAATTTCAAGGCTGCGTAGGCGATCAGGCCAGTAATGATCGGTCGCAAGCCGTAAAGTGCAGATTTTACGAGCTTATGGTGATGAATATGAAAGAAGAAGGCGGATAGCAGTAAAATTATTAAGAAAGATGGAATAACCATGCCTAAAGCAGCCATCATCGCCCCAGGGAAACTCGCTACATGATAACCAACAAAAATAGCACTGTTTGTTGCAATCGGTCCAGGTGACATACCGGCAACCGCGATAACATCAGTCAATTCCTGTGTCGACATCCAATGATGGCTTGTCACCTCTGTTTCAATTAATGGCAGCATCGCATACCCGCCCCCAAACGAAACAAAACCGATTAATAAAAAAGTCCAAAATATTGTAACTAATTCCAAACGAATTCCCCCAACTACCTCACAGATTTCTGAACCTTCTCTAAATGTGTAGTAAATCCTAAATGTTTTTTCAGTTCCACAATAAGTAACCCCACAATGATACCTCCAATAATAATCACGACAGGATGAACCGGAAGCAGGAATAATAAAACTACCGTTATTACGGCGATTCCGATTGTTGTTTTATCATAAAGTGCTGTAATTCCAATCCGATAGGCTGCAAAAGCAATTAAAGCGACAATAGCAGGTCTGATTCCCATGAATGCATCCGCAACCAGTGCATTGTCTTTAATTAAAACAAACACCATACTTAACGTCACGACGATTAAAAATGTAGGGAGTAAAATTCCAATCATTGCAACTAGCGCCCCCATAACTCCAGCCAGCCGATATCCGACAAATGTAGCAGCATTAATCGCAATCGCTCCCGGCACGGACTGTGCAAGCGCAAAAATTTCCGAAAGATCTTTTGCTTCTACCCATTTCTTTCGATCAACGATTTCTTTTTCAATCAACGGGATCATTGCATAGCCTCCACCGAATGTCATCGGGCTAATCTTAAGGAAGGTCATAAACAAAGAAACAAGCATTTTTCCATTCATCGACACCACTCCGTATACCTATGTTAATTCCATCATAACACACTTTTATCCTAATTGGTTAAAAGTATTTATTTCTTCTTATGATTGCGTTTATTCATTTAGGGTAAAAGTATGCATAGGAAATATTTAAATATAAAGGAGTTATGGAAATGATTACGTTTCATGATGTAAGCAAACAATTTCCCGATGGTACGATAGCTGTCAATCGGATTAATTTCACTATCACCAACGGAGAATTTTTTGTGTTAATCGGCCCGAGTGGCTGCGGCAAAACTACAACATTAAAAATGATGAACAGACTAATCCCCTTATCTGAAGGAACCATTCTCATTGATGATAAAAAAATTAGTGAATATAACATTCATGAACTAAGATGGAATATTGGCTATGTCTTACAGCAAATCGCCCTTTTTCCACATATGACAATTGCAGAAAATATCGCTGTTGTTCCCGAATTAAAACAGTGGTCTCAAGACGCCATCAGAAAGCGGGTGGATGAGTTGCTGGGAATGGTAGGGCTTCATCCTGATACATATCGAAATCGCAAGCCGCATGAACTCTCAGGTGGAGAGCAGCAACGCGTTGGGGTGATCCGTGCATTAGCAGCTGATCCTGACATTATTTTAATGGATGAACCGTTCAGCGCCTTAGACCCGATCAGTCGGGAAAAATTACAGGACGATATGATTGAATTACAAAAAAAGATAAACAAAACAATCGTATTCGTTACCCACGATATGCAAGAGGCGATTAAATTAGCGGATCAAGTCTGTTTAATGAAAGATGGCGAAATCGTGCAAATCGGAACACCTGAGCAATTACTGTCCAACCCTGCCAACGATTTCGTCAGCGATTTTGTCGGATCCAGCAACAAAATTGGCTCAAATTTTCAGTTACAAAAAATCATGCAGCCTCTGTCTTCGATGAAAAATGACACGACACATACCATTGATATTACTGCTAAGCTGGATCAGGTATTAGCCAAACTGAACAATCATTCTGAATTATATGTTACCTCTGACGGTAACATCAAAGGGAAGATAGACCGGCAGATGATGATCCACTATCTCTCGACTTCGCTAAAGGAAGGCGGGGGAGAATATGTCTAATTTCATCCATGTTTTCACTGAAAGACAAGATCAATTATGGCAAGCGCTATTTGAACATATCCAGATTTCTTTTATTGCATTATGTTTTGCCGTACTTGTTTCCATACCATTAGG
The DNA here is from genome assembly GCF_022919115.1 of Gracilibacillus caseinilyticus. NCBI lineage: Bacteria > Bacillati > Bacillota > Bacilli > Caryophanales > Bacillaceae > Gracilibacillus > Gracilibacillus caseinilyticus. The sequence goes on from NZ_CP095072.1 coordinate 849,331, forward strand.
AATCTATTTAACGAAGAAGGATAAAATTGCAGAGCCAATTATCGGTATTGCCGCCATTCTGCAAACGATTCCATCTCTGGCATTATTAGGTTTATTTATTCCTCTGTTTGGTATTGGAAAAATCCCGGCAATTATCGCCCTGATACTTTATGCACTGTTACCAATTTTACGGAACACTTATACCGGTATCCGAGAAGTCGATCCTTCTCTGATCGAAGCAGCGACAGCAATGGGGATGAATACTTCCAAACGTTTAGTAAAGGTAGAATTACCACTGGCAATGCCTGTCATGATGGCTGGGATTCGCACGTCGATGGTACTAATTGTGGGTACAGCCACACTCGCAGCACTTATTGGAGCTGGTGGTTTAGGGGATATTATTTTACTAGGAATTGATCGGAATAGCACGTCATTAATTGTGTTGGGGGCAATCCCTGCTGCATTATTGGCCATTTTATTCGATATTCTATTACGTAAAATGGAGACATTCTCCTTCAAACAATCCTTACTGACAATCACTATTATCTTGTTGATCTCGGTGCTCTTCATTATGACACCTTTATTACTGAAGTCCAATAATGACACGGTTGTGATTGGCGGTAAATTAGGGACCGAACCAGAAATACTTATCAATATGTATCGATTATTAATCGAGGAACAGTCGGATATAGAAGTGGAGCTAGAACCAGGCTTAGGGAAAACATCCTTCTTGTTTAATGCTTTACAGACAAGCTCGATTGATATTTACCCTGAGTTTACTGGCACCGCATTAACACAATTTCTGAAGGAGCAAGCCAACAGTAAGAAGAAAGAAGAAGTCTACCAACAAGCGAAACAAGGTCTAAAAGAGCAATTTAACCTAGTGATGCTTTCACCAATGGAATACAACAATACGTATGCATTAGCTGTTCCAGAAGAATTCGCAAGCAACTATAACCTGGATACGATCTCTGATCTTCACTCGGTGGAAGGCGAAATAAAAGCTGGTTTCACATTAGAGTTCTCAGATCGTAAAGATGGCTATCTTGGTATCCAGGATCTGTATAACCTCTCCTTTCCGAATTTAAAAACGATGGAACCGCAGCTCCGTTATGCTGCCGTCGAAGAAGGAGATATTAATTTAATTGACGCCTATTCAACCGATAGCGAATTAAAAAGATATAACTTAAAAGTATTAGAAGATGATAAGCAGCTATTTCCGCCATATCAAGGTGCACCTCTATTAAGACAGGAAACGTTAGATGAGCACCCTGAATTAGCGAGCATTCTCAACCAGCTAGCTGGAAAAATAACAGATGACCAAATGAGAGACATGAATTATCAGGTTGCTGTGGAAGGCAAAAGTGCACAAGAAGTTGCCCGAGAATATTTAGAGAATGAAGGATTATTACCTGCAGAATAACACAGTGAGAAAGACTTTTTCTTATTATCACACGTATAGACAACTTCAGGCGATTACTCTCATCGGGAGTAGTCTTCAACCTGAAGTTTTTCTTTCTCAAACGTTTGGCTTATTTCTGATTTCCCTTCCAATTGAAGCTGATCTGTTTTCATGCGTTTTACTCTTTTCCTAACCTTCTTACGCATGAAGTGAACATGTTTTCATGCATTTCACCCTTTTTCCAATCTCCTTACACATGAAGTTGACCTGCCTTCATGCGTTTCACTCTTTTCCCTATCAATTTCCGACCGAAGTTCACTTATTTTATTGACCCGATAAATACCAACTCCAGTTCCTTTTTCACCAAGCAGCCTATCCCATGTTACAATAACAAAAGAAAGAGGTGAACGTATTGAACAAAATTTTCGATCATATGGGAGTAGCTGTTAGAGACTTAGAAGGTTCGATTCATTTTTATTTACATACATTGGGCGGGAACTTGATTGATCGTTATCGAAGTGAAGCAAAAGGAGTCGAAAGTGAAATAGCTATTATCGAGATTAATGGTACACGAACAGAATTATTAATGCCGACCAACAACTCTACGTCCCCCATCGCCCGATTTATTAAGCAAAAAGGCAAAGGTGTTCATCATATTGCCTACAAGGTCGATGATCTGGACCAAGCGATCGCAGAATTGAAACAGCAAGGAATACGAGTAATGGAAGACACAAGAAGAATCAACAAACATGGAAGAAGACTGATTTACTTAAATCCCGCAGACACAGAGGGCACAATCATTGAGTATTGTGATTACCCACACAAACAATGAAAGGAGTATTCACGAATGATAAACACTGATGAAATACTCAGTTTAGATGCATTAGGTCAGAAAGCGTTACTCGATCGCAAACAGATTACACCGTCTGAACTGACCGATTTTTATATTAACCGCATTCAAGCAGATAACCCTTCATTAAATGCGATCGTAACAGAAACATTTGAGCAAGCCCGAAAGAATGCGCAAGAAGTAAATCTTACTGACAGTGCGGTTGCAGGGCTTCCCTTTCTGATCAAAGATTTAAATGCTGTAAAAGGGGTAAGATTTACGCATGGTTCCAGAATTTTAAAGGATTTTGCTGCTCCTGCAGATGACGAGTACACCCTGCGCTATCAACGAGCAGGACTGATTTCATTAGGTAAAACAAACACACCAGAATTTGGACTGTTGCCTACAACAGAGCCGGAACTTTTTGGTCCAACCAAAAATCCGTGGGACCATTCCCGGTCACCAGGGGGATCAAGCGGTGGTTCGGCAGCTGCAGTAGCGGCAGGACTTATTCCTTTCGCACATGCGAATGACGGTGGTGGATCGATTCGAATACCTGCTTCTTCTTGTGGACTTTTCGGATTAAAACCAAGTAGAGGAAGGTTGCCATATTCACCATATGTTAATCATTTGGCGATCAACCATGCATTGACACGATCCGTCCGAGACAGTGCAGCATTATTGGATGTAATCAAAGGAGGAGATAAGCAATCACTCTATCCAAGCTACTCTAATCAAACGTCCTTCTTAGAGAGCGTGAAGCGTTCGCCTCGCAAACTTAAAATAGCGGTAGGTTACCAAACAGAAGACATTGCATTTGATGAAGCTACCAAACAAAATATGGAGGAAACTACCCGATTGCTGGAAGACTTGGGGCATGAGGTACATCATGTGATGCCTACACTAGATTATGCACAATTAGCACATCACTTTATTAATATTTGGCTTGCAACAGGATCTGTCACTATTCAACATCTTGCCAATATGGCTCATCAAGAACCGACACAAGCTAACCTGGAGCCACTGTCTTATCAGATTCTGCAATTTGGCAAGCAGCTGACAGCATTTGAATACGAGGAATCACGGGTCTTCATGCAGATCGAAGCGCAAAAGCTTTTATCGTTCTTTGATACTTACGATATGTGGATGACACCAACATTAAATCAGCTGCCTGTCCAACTCGGAACCTTGTCTCAAGAGGGTACTGCCTATCAAATCATGCTTAAAAACATGACGGATTACAATCCATTTATGCCGCTGGCCAACGCAACCGGTCAGCCAGCTATGAGTGTACCTACAAGCTTTACCAAGGGAGAAATACCAATTGGCACGCATTTCATAGGAAGACCCGGTGAAGAAGCCGTTCTCTTACAGCTTGGTGCACAACTGGAAAAAGAAAATCCTTGGTTCCATCGCTACGCCAAATTTAATTGATTGAATGAAACACATTCAAACGATTTTCTTTTATGTCATATAACCGATCAGGATAGTCGGTAAAAATACCGTCTATCCCCCATTCAATTAACCGTTTCATATCTGCCTCATCATTCACTGTATATGTATGAACCAGTAAGCCATTTCGATGAAGATGTCTGATTAATCGCTGATTTAATTTCTGATATGGCAGCCCCACCCCAACCGCGTATTTTCGAATTTTCTTATAATTAGCAAACAGCATTTTATTTTTCCCCAGCAATTGAATCAAAGGCAGCGAAGGATATTGTTCATATATTTTTTGCAGCACTGCACTGTCAAAAGACTGAATGATAACTGCATTTTTCTCTATTAATTGATAATCCTCTAATGTCTGTAATAATAGATCTGCTGAAGCGGCATTTTTGATTTCAATATAGTATTTGGTGCTTGTCCCAAAATGATCAAAAATATCTGTTAACTTAGGAACTCTTACTTGTTCATAACGCTTATCCGCCTGATCAGGATAAGCTTGGTTGAACCATGAGCCTGCATCCAATTTATCGATTTCTGCATGTTTCATTTCCTGAATAAAACCTTCTCCATCAGTTGTTCTGGCAACATCCTCATCATGCATCGCTACTAATACATCATCTGAAGTCATATGCACATCAATTTCTAAAAAATCTGCTTCCATTTCACCTGCTATTTGATAGGCAATCATCGTATGCTCTGGAGCATAGCCTGACGCGCCACGATGCGCAATATTCAGAACACCTGACCCAAAGTTCTTCGGCTCCAGTGCTTCACTCGTCATACTTGACTCAACCATATAATACAAACAAAGTACGGCTAATGCTACAATTCCCATCAACCAGCCATTCTGTTTCTTCAAACCACATTCCTCCGTCTACTGTATATTAAAACAAATAAAGGTATAGCAACTATTTTTTCTCATGAATGATGAAAATATCTACATAAAACATATGAATATCGTACAGACTATATGCAGAAATTCAACAGAACCTTTAACTGGCGGGAGCACATGTAATAAAACGAAAATACAAAAATGATCCAATCACTAATGAACCATTACTACAAGAAGATCACACTCCGCTTTTCACAACATTAGATGAGAATGTATCCTATGTTTTAATATATTGGAGCAAAGTACAGATTTACTGACAAGACACTTTAAAATCGGATCATATCAACAGGTAGGTACGGTTTTAGGAACAATGCCTATTCTTACCATTACATACTTAGAACTAATTAATATGCTGGGGATTTCACATATTGAAAAATCAAAAAAGGGCCAAAAGTGGTATTATCAAGAGGGGGGGCTAGCAAGTTTTTAAGATTATGTACTCGCGTCCGGAATAGCAAAACTATTAAAATTAAAAAACGATAAAACCATTTCGATTCCATTAACGATGTTAATATTTTTTGGGAGAATGAATGCCACCCCAAATACATTTGAATCATACACCTTTATCGAAGGAGTTACTCGCGCTTTCTGTATCTGTCACTATTCTGATTCCGGGCAGCATTCTATTGCGTTTCTTCATACGAGGTAACTCCCGCTAATATCAGCTCCATCTGTTGATCGGGGCTGGGGGATTATTTTTTAGCCGATCAAGGAGTTGAGCTGCTTCTGATTCTAATATAATCAACTCTTTAAAAGCTGGTTTCACAAATCCTTGCTCTACCATATGATCAAACAATGTTAACAATGGATCATAATAACGATTAATATTCAAAAGGGCGCACGGCTTCTGATGATAGCCAATTTGCTGCCAAGTAAAAACTTCAAACCATTCTTCTAAAGTTCCCGTTCCACCAGGAAGAGCAATAAAACCGTCTGCAAGGTCTGCCATCATCGCTTTGCGTTCATGCATTGTTTTAACAATATGTAATTCTGTTAATTTCTCATGAGCTATTTCATAGTTCATTAACTTCTCTGGGAGGACACCAATTGCTATACCCCCTGCCTCTAACACACCATCTGCAACCGCTCCCATACAACCTACATTTGACCCTCCATACACTAAGCCAATACCATTCTTCGCTAATTGTTTCCCGAGATTTTTAGACTCTTTTATGTACATTGGATCCACTCCATTACTTGCGCCACAAAAAACTGCTACAGTCTTCATATCTTTTTCACTCACCTATTTCCAATTTGTTTACTTGTCCTAGAAGGTAATCCCTAACACATCTTTCATATCCTCTAATAACTCCTGGTGATGCGTCACTGAAATCAATGGATAACTATCCACACTCTTCGCATCATAACTAAACAATATTGTACCATCTTCTAAAAATTGAAAAGCATAGTCACCACGTTGATTATTTATTTTATCATCCATATAAAAACCGAACATATAATAGTTGTCCTGATTTTCCAGTATATTAATTAATTCTTCATTATTAATCTGCTCTGCTTTCATTCCTTCAATCATCGTTAAGATCTTTTTTATTTTTTCATCATCTTCAATTGGCTTGGAGAGTTTTTCGGAAGTGAAATTATTTTCCACTTTCTGGACAAATAAGGTATTTGCGAAATTTTTATTTTTAAATTCAACTGTTTGTTCGTTCCATGTACAGGCCGATAATATGCACAAAAGTATGATAATAAGTAAGACAAATACCTTTTTCAACCTTCCTTTCACTCCTTCCTTTATCCAACTGATCTTCTTGATAATAAGACTTTTCTACTGATCATTCAGTTACCAAATTAATAGAAAAAATCGCTCCTATTTTCATGACCTTCGAAGCAAATCATTGTGTTAATCAGAATAAAAACTTAGACTTTGGACCCAACATCAATTATACCTTTTATTGGGATAACATTCAAAATATTACATTACCCGTGTGAAAAGGTGAAGACATGCAACACATATCAACGAATGTCTTCACCTTTTGCATTATGAACTGTATTGGCTAATAATTGCTCTTAATCGGTCAGCTATAAAACCAGTACCTCGTTCAAGATCTTGTTTAGTAAACGGTACGCGTACTTTTGATTCATCTACATCTAATGCTTCTGCAAATAACCCACCTAGACCTTTCGCAGCTCGGTCTACTTCTATCACCAGTTCAACACCATTTTCTGATACAGAGGTAAAAACAACCTCTAGTTCATCTATATCTCCACGGAATTCTGTTACTGGTCTGAATTCGAATTCCTGTAAATAACCATAACGTTTGGAAAATTCCATATTCACTTTGCGTAATTCAAATTGCATCTCTTGGATAATAGCATCTAATACATGACTCATTCCTTGATGCGGAGATACATCTAAATAATCCCTATCCTCTGGGTCAATTGCTTGTGGTATATCTAAACCAGTTTGTACCCATACTCTTGTACGGTTAATAGTCGGAGGTGTTTTGACTGGTAAAGAAAAAGAAAAAGGCAATTCCATATATTCCTCTTCGTGAATGGTAAAGGAATCCTCAATCACATGACGGTGCAGTATAACATTTTCATAATACTTTTTATCATCACCACGCTCACGTAACGCTTCTGTCATTACAAACAGATTAATCCGGTCAATTTGCTGCTCAGTTCGACCACCTTTAATGACCACTTTCCCATACAGATCCTCTCCGGCTCCCAGACTATCATTCGTAATGATCGTATCCACTTCAGCACTTCCGATTCCAGCACTCGCTAATAATTTTTTGAACATCAACAAAACCCTCCGCCTTTACTTAATTTATTTCGCTTCCTAAATAAATACGAATATTATGATCCATTCGTTTCAGTTTTCATCGTTTTTTAAAATAAATGTAATATACTTTACAAGTTCACTTTAAAAAACATACTTTTACGCAAAAATATGAACAGACAATCAAAATATGTAAAAGAACAAGGATTTGCTATAATCCTTGTTCTTTCCTTTATCACACCATATTCCTAATTACTGCTAAAATGTTTTATAATTGACTTCTTAATTCATTCGTCATTTCCTCCACTAACTCTGGACGTCCATGGAATTGTGCAGGTGTATTTTGAAATAGTTTGACTTTCCACTGCTCTTTCTCTCTCACTGCTAATAAAGACTGATGCGCATTTAGATCTGGCTTAATATCTTCTTCTCCAACCGGAACCATACCAGCTATGGAGCGTAACAGAGCAGTATTAGCATCAAGTAGCTCTGTCGTTTTCACGATATAGACAAATGGGGCCGTCGGATGGTCTTTAAATATTGGAGCTACGTGATCATAAATTTGCTCTTTGCCATGCTCCTGGCTACCATCAAAGCCGATAATTTCACCCTTATCTGCAAATAAAGCAGCGAAATCAGCGGCGTTCTGTTTATTCCACGCTTGAATCAACTGATCATATAAAGACTCTACCTTCTTAATTTCTGTCATGAAAACCCTCCTATATCGTCTTTGATAAAAGCATAATCTATTTTTGTTTTGTCTACAATCGTAACCCCTTGCAGCTAAAAAACCGGGTATAAACCGGCTCGTTCCTACTTAACAGAAGTATATACAACTTCCTTTAATACGGATTATAAGAACCCATACTACATCTTGAGGGTGATGCCTTCTGCAATTTGCCTTTATGAAGATATACATATTCTCTTCCAGATACGACACCGATTTATATGTTTTTAGTTTCGTTTACAGGTATTATTTTGTTCATGGAGGAAGGTATCTTAATTCTTTTTTTAGGACTGATTTTTTACTTTCCATATGGAATAAAAAGATGATATCAACAGGATATATTTTGTTATGTTATTTTTTAATTTATCAATAGTGGGGGATCAGGAAAGGATTATTTCCTATTTTGTTTCCAATTTCAAGTTACCAATGGCTGATGGTTTTTGCTTTGCCATTAATCCTCTTATACAACGGTAATAGAGGTGCTGGTTTAAAGTATTTTTTTTACATATTCTACCCCCTGCACAGTATTTTACTTTATTTGATAGGTTTACTGTTAAATCAATAGTGAGTATAATAGCTTTTCTTACTATAGGTGGTAGCGTCATCAATGTATCTAGCTGATTCAACAATTCATCTAACTCTTGTGAGATCTTGACCAACTCATTATATTCCATAGCATTCTCGTAAGAGTTGTACATTTTCATTCTATTTTTTCTTCTAGGCAATTTACAGTAGGCAAATACAACCTCCTCTCAGAAGAAAATTGATAATTAAATATAACGTTTTAGCATGTTGCTGAACAGTGTTTAACAGTTGCTCATATAATACCTCAGATAACCTAAAATGTCGAATAGCATAAAAAAATGACGATAGAAAAAATATCGCACTGGAAACGAACAGCATAAAAACATCAACAGCCCCATCAATATGTTACGGTATCTTTATATAAGGCTTCCAATTGTATTTGTAATCATAAAAAAAGCATCACTTCCGTCGCTCAATCAACAGAAGTGATGCTTTGATATGTTTATAATATATACATTATACTTATTGTCTTCTACGACGATAGAACATGAAAGTGATCATACCACCAATCACCAAAAGACTTCCAAATAATGTATAGTTAAATATATTTGTTGCTGTTGCAGGAAGAGTGGATTGAGTAGTTTCTTCATCATTTTCTTCCATTTGATTCAGTACTTCGACTTTCGTTCGTTCAGATTGTCCTAATTCAATCGTAAATCGAATAGGTGATGAATCTAGCGTATAACCTTTAGGAGCTTTTGTTTCTGTAAAGTAATACTCTCCCGGCTTTAAATAATCAACAACAATCATACCATTTTCATCTGTGGTAAGATCTTGAGCAATAAGTTCGCCATCCTCGCTTTTCAAACTGAATTCTGCCCCTTGTAGTGTCTTTTCCTTATTCTTACTGTCTAGCTTTATAAGTTCTACACCTGAACGAATTTGCTTATTGGTTAATTCTATTTTTTTGGCTGCTAATTGTCCTCTATCAATTGTGAAGGATACCGGTAGATGTGAGCGATAACCTTCTAATGGCTTCACTTCTTTAAGTAAATATCTCCCAGGACGTAAATCTTCGATTAAAAGCTTCCCACCTTGTCCTGTCACCAGATCCTCTCTTAATATGTTCCCTTCTGCATCTTGCAATTCAAACTTCACACCTGCTAAAGATAACGATGGATTATCAAAATCTACCTTTGTTAACTCAAAATCACCTTTTACAATGGCATTATCGGTAGAGATCAATAAAGTTTCACTTTGACCTAAATCAATCGTAAAGGTGAGAGGCGCTGTATCTAGCTGATAGCCATCAGGAGCCTCCGTTTCGACAAATTGATAAGTACCTGGCGTTAAATCCTCTACCAAAAGTTTCCCATTTGCATCTGTTTTCAAATTTTCTTGTAAAACCTTTCCTTCTTGTTGAAGTTCAAAGGTCGCACCTGCTAATGTTTCTCCAGTTTCTTCATCTACTTTGGTTAATTCAACTGATCCAGTAGACATACTGTTCTCCATTGTTAGGTTCAATGTTTCTTCTTGATCAAAATCAATTTCAAATGGTATCGGAGTACTATCTAGCTCATAACCGAAAGGTGCTTCAGTTTCTACTAGTTGATAAGACCCTGGTTTCAAATCTTCGATGACTAACTTTCCATTTTCATCAGTAGCAAGACCCATTTGCAGCGTTTCTCCTTGCTCATTTTGCAATTCAAATATCGCTCCAGTTAACCCACTATCTGCTTCTCCTACTTTGGTTAAGGCGACGGAACCCGGCGTTAATGGATTTTCAAAGGATACTTCGGTGGTTTCCGTTTGTCCTAACCCAATATCAAACATAATCGGCGTCGCATCCAAATCATAGCCTGGAATGGTCTCTGTTTCGACTAGTTGGTAACTACCAGGATCGAGATCAGCTATCGTTATCTTTCCTTGCTCATCTGTCGTGAAACCTTCTTGTAATGTTTCGCCGTCGCTATCCTGCAATTCAAAGACGACACCTTCTAATAATCGGCCATCCTCCCCTTGTTTGGTTAACTCGAAGGTACTTGGAATATAGCTGTTTTCCATCGTCAATTGTAACGTTTCCTGTTGATCAAAGACGATTTCAAACGCGATAGGTGTCTCATCTAATTGGTAGCCGAAGGGTGCCTTCATCTCTACCAGTTCATAATTATCCGGCTTTAGGTCTTCGATAAGTAATTGGCCATTTTCATCCGTTGTAAGACCTGTTTGAAGCTCGTCCCCTGCCTCATTGCGTAACGTAAACTCTGCGCCTTCTAATGCCTCTCCTTCTTCTCCTACTTTGGTTAAGGCGACGGCACCCGGTGTTAATGGATTTTCAAAGGATACTTCGGTTGGTTCTGTTTGACCCAGTGCAATTTCAAATGGGATAGGCGTGTCATCGACATCGTATCCTGGAATAGTACTGATTTCGACAAATTGATAGTTTCCTGGCTTCAACTCTTGCACGACCAATTTCCCATCTGCATCCGTAGTCAAATTCTCTTGAAGGGTATTGCCTTCCTCATCTTGTAGTTCAAACTCCACGCCTTCTAATACGTTCCCATCTTCTCCGGTTTTTGTTAATTCTACAGCTCCTGTTGATTGTTCGTTTTCCATGGTTAGCTGTAACGTTTCCTGTTGATTAAAGACAATTTCAAAGGTAATAGGCGTTTCATCTAATTCATGACCAAACGGCGCTTTGGTTTCCACTAATTGATAATTACCTGGTTGTAGATCCTCAATCAATAATTGGCCATTTTGATCTGTCGTAAGTCCGGACTGCAACTCCTCATCGTTGTGATTGAGTAAAGTAAAAGTGGCGCCTTCTAATGGTTCTTCATCCTCACCCACTTTTAGTAATTCTACTGCACCTGGGACCGGCGTATTTTCTGAAACAACCTCAATGGGTTCTTGCTGTGTAGCCTCCACACTAAAAGGAATAGGTGTACTATCTAATTGATAGCCTGTTGGCGCTTTTGTTTCGATAAACTCATAATCGCCTAACAATAGATCTTCTACTATTATTTCACCATTCTCATCAGTAACTAAACCTGTTTCTATTTCGTTTCCTGCACCATCTAGAAGTTTAAACTCTGCTCCTTCTAATTCTGTGCCGTCACCTGCTTTTTTCAAGAGAGTAACGGAATTCGTATAATTCATATATACTCCGACTCGCAACGGCTCCACTGGTTGTCCATTATCTGTAGCTATAGCAAAGGAATTCCAAGCTGCACGAGACGTCGGCTCTATATTCCCATTTAAGACATCTTCCGATACTTCTTGTGCACTTGGAGCCACCATGGTAAATGAAATTGTGATACTTTCTCCTTCCAGCCAATCTGTATTCGATTTAGATTGAATTTTAAAGGAATGGATACTCGACCAATCACTAACCTCATTAGCTTCCATCCAGTTTGGATCTTGTGCACCTGGAGGGTTGTTAAGTTGTTCCGTTGTGTCCGGATAGTCTGTATTTCTTGTCAAATCATCCCGTTTTGGATTTTTCGCTGTACTATACATTACATCCACTCTATCTGTCCAAGAACTAGGTATCGTTATCTCGCCATTTAAAGTGGGTGTAAATTGACTACCACGATCTACATTGTCTGTTATACCCAAATCTCCAACGGAAGGTAAAACATCGATCAATGTCATAGATGAAATATCCTTCCCACTTACATTAGTAAATGATAGTTGATAGTCGATGTCACCATTAGGAACGGTTTGACCGAAAGATGAAAATGCTTCATCTAACTCCCCTTTCACTAATTTTTCCGACTCTATTTGGTACTCGCCTCGCATATAATAACTATTTCCAGACTTCAATCTTGGTTCATCGACGGTACTATCTTCATTTAAGTCCTCTGTATCTGACTCTAGCGTCGTATCCGTTATGGCACTTCCTTCCCCCTCAGGTACGACCAGTTTTTCATCGCCTGAAAAACCATATACTTGAAAAAGAAGATGATTGGGTGTGTTTTCGGAAATAGTAACATCTAATCGTGCTGCCAGATCGTTTCCTGGACGTAATAAACGATCATTCCACCTGATCCGAACTAACTGACGACCACTTTCATTAAAATTATTGCTTAATATCTCATAAGATCCACCTGCTGCTGATGTAGAATTTTTAGACGATTGACCGTCTTTATCAATATAATCCGGATTAGGGTTATCATTTATAGTTACTCCCGGCGGCATCAGTACAACTGTCTCGAGTCGTTCCTGCATTGCCAATGTAGAGCTATTGGAATTCGTTAATTTTACTTCCATACGATTGCTTCCAGTTACAACCTCACCACCGGATTGCTCCATTAGGCTTACACCTACATAGGCAATAGGTGGTTCATCATCAGGCTTCGGTGCAATAGTAGCACTACGTGGTCCTGCTATTGTATTTCTATCATTTTGATGGTATCTATAGTTAAAAGAATTTCCATTTGCATCAACACCATACACATTAAAGGTATTTACTACCTCACCCGTATACCCTTCTTCTACGGAGAAATAATAATTAGGTCTACCAGCATTCAACATTCCAGATGGAGCATACGTGAAGTCATACTTAATATAGTCAACACGATCGGATTGCGCCAAACCTAGGTCCATTCGTGTGTAGGTTTTTCCTTGCTCCACATTTTCTATAAGTAGTTGTTCTTCCCCATTAACAGATGCCACAATATTAAATCGCGGTTCTTCATCTAATGGAACTCCGGACGGATAGCTTGCATTTGGTCTATACACAAATCCCCCCGGTGTAGAAAGTTTATCTAATGTTAAATGAGGATCTATTCTGTAAATAGTCGTATATTCTTGAAAATCTCCTGGCTCACTCTCCGGCAAAGGAGCGATTCCGTGACTAAATCCTAATAAAGCATCATCATACACTATCGGGTTAGGGTTTTTATTATTAAATGGTGCAAAATCACCTTTGCCATTGGATGGCCCTAGATGTACAGGGACATACCAATTCCCCTCTATATCGCCATTTGCAGTTTCTGAATCCACGATTTCTACTTGATGTTCACCAGAAACTGTACTATTAGAATCATCTATATATGTCGTCTCAACCTCTACTTGATTGTTTTGTGTAGAACCTGCTGTCCCTTGATCAACGGTTAGCCACACTTGAATCGTTTGGGAAAACAAGGAAGTATTAGAAGACGTTTGATCATCAATCGTAGGTGCATCAAACTGCCATGTTAATTCATTTCCGTTCAGTGTTGGAGTGGGACCAGTTTCCATCGAATCAAATGACAAGCCATCTGGTAAAAGATCAGCTATCGTAATTTCTGATCCTTCCTTTAAAAACATTTGCCCCGTTTCCTTTTTAGGAATGTCTAACTTAATTTCCCATAATGTTTTTGATCCTGGTGTTGGAATATTTCTATCATTTCCTTCCACACTTCTAAATTCTTTAGAAACACTAGCCGAACCGGAGGATTCTATTGTTACAGTTGCACCATCCGATACCGGTAGTTGTTCATTTGCCTGAAAGGAGGCTTGAGCCACTAATTCATAACCATTTGGCGAAAAGCCATTTTCTGTATTGATTTTTAGTAACCGCTCATAAGAACGTCCTGTGTCGATGGAGTCAAAAGCATAGACTAATTGTTGATTAGATGTATCATATGTTGGCACTACGCCATCAATTGTTAAGTCGTTAACATCCTGAGTAAAACTTGTAAACGTTGTAATAGGAAGATCAATAGTAATTTTAGCGTCTGTATATTCTGTTCGTGAACCCGTGAATTTTAGGTTAAGGTCGTATGAAGCGGCATTTCCTGATAGAGTGATGGCATTTCTGGGTGAAAGATCCACATCAACATTTAAATTTCCTGAGAAAGGAGTAACCATATCCTCAGAGAGATTTGCACTCTCCGTAACTTTGGTATTGGTATCTTGAGTACTAGATTCACTGGAACTCACATCAGCTTCGGTCCCCTCATTCTTTTTAGTACTCTGAGAATCGGTATTACTTTCTTTTTGTAATGAGTTACTGCCTGAAGTATCTACGGTGTGTGAATCATTAGGGGGATTGGTTGAAGGATTACTAGGCTCCTGCTCTACAGAAAAAGCAAAGTCTTTACTAGCTACTAATTCATTATTTGTATATCCTTCTACGATTATCTTATTTTCTTCTAATACATCGTTTAGTACTAGTTTAATAGATAATGATTGTGTTTTCGGCCCTATTAATACAGTATTTGAATCAGGTTGGTAGGATAAATTCATATCTATTTCTGTTAAAGCCTTTGTTTTTTCTTCATTCAAATCTACGTCATTAGGTAATGTGATTTTCAAGCTATCATATATACTTTCGGAACCTATATTTATAATACTTTCTTTTAACGACGCGCCCTCCTCTAGGCTGATGTTAAAATCTTCTGATTGATTAGTATTACTTTCTGCAAAAATGGTCGAACTAGAATACGATAATTGAGAGAACATCATAATAGCGATCAACAAGATCGATGCATGCTTTTTCATAAATTTACCTCCTTTAGTATAAATAGCTAAAATAGACACCTTCATCTTACCATCTAATTAATAGAAGTGATACCAAATTTCTATGATTATAGACAAATTTCCCATAAATGATGTGATAGTCTCAGACCAAATATATCATTAAATAAAAAAGAAATGACTAGTGTCAAACTAATTTACTATTGTAGAATAAATAGCGTAATTATTTTTATTAATTATTATCTACTTATAGGGGCAGTGTCAGAAGTTTTAACAATATACAATAGTAAGAGAAGAACCATATATCAATAGAACTACTCTATTGGCAAATAAGGATTATGGTCCTGAACGTTAAAAAGGAAGGAAATATTTTCAGCCTTCCTTTTTGTTATCTGTTTAATAAATTTTAAAAATAATTTATGGATTGCTTGATGACAATAAAAACTATGTCGAAATACTCTATTGAGAGTACATACATGTTATAATAGGCATATCAATAGATCGACTTCATATGAGGGGTGGCGCACTGTTGTCCTTCCGTTAGTCTCATTGGGAGACTTCCCACGCCTATGGATATCGAGAACGTATTAACACTGATGATCTCCTTCGGAGCATTGGTGGCGTTTATCATGTCCGATAAAAACAATAAAAAAATAACCCCTCATATGCCGGCAAGCGTGTAGGGGTTATTTACTCTATATAGGCGTCGCCCCTCTTATCGGGGTTCGGTCTATTGTAACCGTAGACGTAGTAGCGTCTGCGGTTTTTTATATGGTATGCCAACTCTATTTATATTATACCACATTTTTTTTCATAACTACACAATAAATTAGATAATCTTCTACTTAGAATCCTTAAGCCTTCTTCATTTTTTTCTTCTGTAACGGTATCCTGTATTTTTTGCTATGCTCTATCCCTTTGTTGGCCAAGTTCTTGGCTTCCTCTTTTGTCATTTTCATTTAACATTCCCCTTTCGACTTCTTTGATAGAAGTAGACAATGAAAGAAAATAATAAACATACATCTTCCCTATCCCCCATATACATGTATGTACCGACTTTCGTATGTCACGAATACACCAGTAAAAAATGTCGTAGAAGTGATTTGTGAAAAAGGCCTCCAATCAAGAAGCGTAATAGACCATCTTTCGGAATACTTCAGAAGAGATTATAAGCATAACAATACATTGTACATTGGGGATCTAGGAAAAGAATCCCTACAAAGAAAATGGCAATCTGGAAAGAATGAACGAGTAACGACCCGTTTTACCCAGGACGCCTACGAAAAAATTAGAATGCTATCAGATGCACTAGATGTAACACCATCCAAAGCCGCAGCTCTCTTATTAGATGCTAGTGTGAGGAACACGCATTTACTAAACAGCTTTGTGAAAAGCTACTTGCATCAACATTTAGATACAAACCGCATGAAAGAATTAAAACTCGTACTGAAGTATATCAATAAGAAAAATCCCTATAATGAAGATATTTCATGGTTTACCTTGTTATCCATGATTTACGATGAAATAAAGGATAATACCAAAAATGTAAAAGTAAAAATCAATCAATGCGTAGAAAAGGGAAAATAATGGACATATTATATCTTGCTTCAATTTTCATTATAGGATGTGTTTTTTATAACGCGTGTGATGACAAAGATGATTTTGCCCGTTATTACTCTAATTTGATACCAAGTGAAATTAGTGAATACACCACAGGCGCTTTAATTGAAAAATGAAAAAATCCTAATTTCTTCACAGTTAATTGATAAATTAGGATTTTTGATATTGAAACTTCCTTAACGTTGTAAATACGCATTTTCCTGACGCTCCCCTTACAAGAATGCTTTTTACTGTGAGGAAAAAATACTTTCCTCTTGCTCGCATCTTAATAGAGACCCCTAATCTGACACTACTCTCAAAAACCCTAATATTTACTATTATTACGTGTAGCTTTGGAATAAAGTTTGATCATTTTCTATTATGTTTTTCCGCAATCATCCTATTTCTGAATACTGGATAATGCAACTATGAGCTTACCATGATTTTTAAGTCGTTAATTATTTATAAACGTTCATAATCGCAGTGGTTACCCATACCCTTCTTACAAAGTTCAGTATCCTTATCATTATTAATCTTTATTTTGTAATCATTGATTAATACCTTTTATTGCACCAAAATGCATTCCTTCATGATAGAGACAAAAGCTTAAACATTCAGCAACACTGCTAATCTGCAGTCCTGTAGAAGAATTATATATTCCCTTCAACAATTCTTCTATTCTCTCCGATAAAATTGCTTCTATTCTTTCCATTTGTTCATTTAATAAGACGATTAGCTCTTCTATCGTTGGAGTATCGATAGACCAATCTTTTGGAGATGTACCTGGATCAAAAAGTTCAGGGAAATGATTAGGTACAGTGATTTTTTCACCTGTAAGTTGAAAAACAAATTTTTCAGTTACCATGTATATATGACCTAAATTCCATATGATATTATTATTTAATCCTGCAGGTACAACTTCGAATCGATTTTCATTCACACCTTTTACATATTCAATCGTAGCCTTCCGTACAAATTTTAACTGTTGAAATAGATAATGACTCATTTAATAACTCATCCTTTCTATTAAGTTTGGAATACTAGTGAATATTTTATTGCAACGCTGTTTTTCTGTTGACGTCTACCGTTTGCTCCTTAATTAATGTGGTAAGAATGACTCCAAATACCAATAAAGCTGCTCCCAACCAAAATGCTAGTTCATAGTTACCAGTCATTGTTCGAAGGTAGCCACCAAGAAATACACCTAACGCCGCAAATACTTGATGGATGAACCAACTAAACCCAAGAATACTTCCCATTGCGTTTTTTCCAAACTTATCACCAATGATTCCCGTTACAAGTGGAATAATCGGCATTGAAGAGATCCCGTATACGACAGCAAATACATATAATTGCCAAATACCTGGTGACACAGCTAGCCATATAAAAGCAAGCAACCTAACCATGTACAAGATTACAAGCAGGTTCTTTTTCTCCATGACACGCGTTAATTGTCCAGTAATCCACATCGAACACGCACTTGCTAAAGCTGCAATACCTAACAATTGACCACCAAGTGATTTTCCCCCTCCTAAATCAACTGCAAAATTCGGAAGATGCATGGTTACTAAGTATAAGGTAAAACCACATGTAGCAAACCCTAGAGTAGCAATCCAAAACTCACGACTTTTTAGCGCTTCGGACAATGAAACACTTTTTGCTGTTGCAAATGAAGAGGCAGAATCTCCATCTCGCATTTGACCAATATCTGTCGGATTATTCTTTACAACAATTAATACAAATGGAACCACGATAACTAGCATGATTAATCCCAAAACTACAAATGCAGTTTGAAAATTTGAGCTAGCAATTAATGCACCAGTTAATGGAAGTAATATAAGTTGACCGATGTTCATCCCCATGGAACTTCTAGAAAGCATTTTAGCCCGCTTCTTCACATACCACCTAGATACGAGTACAGAATTCGCCATGGAACCACATCCAGCAAAACCAATAGCAGTTAGTACCCCATAGTAAAGAAAGAATTGCCATAGTTGCGTTATTGTTGCTGAAAGAATAAATGCGCCTCCCATTAATGCAGCACTACTGGAAATCACTGATTTAGGACCAAATCGATCAATCATTTTCCCCATAATAGGCTGAAAAATTCCCCAAGTAATCATATTTAATGATACTGCCAAGCTCAGAATGGTTAAATTCCATCCATATGTATCATTTAGAGGGGTGAAAAACTGCCCTGCTGTTAAGTTCAATCCAAACGCGCCCATTAACGTTAAAAAAGTTACCATTACTATTTTTGGACCTAAAAAAGTTTTCAACATAAAATACGCCTCCTTTTTATTAACCCCTAAAAAGTTTATATAGTGGTTAATAATATACCCTATTATAATTAACCTGTCAAATGTGTTATAGTAGGTTAAAAGAAAAAGAAGGTGATTTACATGGCAGTTGAACAAAAATTCCCTCTCATTTCAGGCAATATTTCAATCGATCTTGTTAACACAGAAGTTGTTCGGCATGGAACCCGACATGATTTATTAACAAATACAAAGCATGTTTTAGCATGGTTTGACACTCTTATTAGGGAAAACATTATATTTAAGGAACAATTTAGTAAAGATATAGAACAGCGGGGAAATGATGCATTGATCCTTTTACATGAATTACGCTCATTCCTTCGAGAAGGTTATGAAAAAATGGCAGATGGGAAAGAACTTTCGTCTGATTGGATTAATCATTTGGAATTACTAATAAAAAATGCCCCCTTTACTTATCAATTTAAAGACGATAAGTTAATTCCTACTCCTATGGGGAAACCAGAAAATGCTCTCACATCACTAATTGCATTAGATGCATTAAAACTTATTTCTTCAGGTCAATTAAGCAACATACACCGATGCGCTAATCCAGATTGTGTTTTATTATTTATTGATACACACGGACGGCGCAAATGGTGTTCCATGAAAATATGCGGTAATAGAAGCAAAGTAACTCGTCATCAACGTCATAAGGCTCAAAAGAATTAATGAGTTCTATCTATGTAAATAGAAAAACACGGGAGAGAATAGATGAATACTCAATTCCTCCCGTGTTAAGTGGCGTATTAATATAAATAGTTAAATCTGTTCAAAATCACTTAGTTGCAAATCTCTTATTGCTTTTAAAAGCTTCTGAAATTTGATTTCTAGTTCTTCAAGAAGATTTATACTTAAACGACTGAGTACTTCTGATATTTTTTTCGAGTAACAAATGATGATCTCGTCTCTTAGTAACAATCGTTTTTATTCAAGTGGCATTCTTCTTGACTAGTTTGTAATCTCATTTCAATGTTCCTTGAACCTGTTTCGTTTAAATAAAACGAGTATTTGATAAAAACAAGAGCAAAAATAACAAATACCCCACCGATCCAACTCAAATGCAAGATGTTAGTATATTGTATAATGATTCCTCCTAATGCAGCAGCTAGCATCATTCCAATGTTCATTAATGCTGTATTAAAACTGAGTACCGTTTCAGATGATTGTGGTTTTAGTGATATCAAATAAAATTGCTTTGCAGGTGTTGTTGTCCAAGTCGCCGCTCCCCAAACTGCCAACGTAATAAATACACCTATTGTCGAATGCTGTGTAAAGGTTAATACGAGTAAAGCAACTACATGAACAAATAAACTAATGGATATCGTTCGATTTGGTCCCCACTTGTCTACAGCGTACCCACCAAAACGTGAACCTATAAAAGCAAAAGTACCTAAAACAAATAAGGCAATACTAGTCATCTTTATCGAAAAACCTGCAGCATTACTTAACAAGGGAGAAATATAGGCAAACACCATGGTATAACCTAATATCCAGAAGATCGTAGTTGTTAATCCAGTGATTACCCGTTTATCCTTTATAATTTGTAGCTGTTGTTTGAATGGTACGGGCTTATTCCCCTCTTTGCTAGGTAATAATTTGTAAAGTAAAAGTAAAAGAATGACTGTAACAAAAGCAATGATCAGAAAAATGTAACGCCAATTCAGATAAGCAGCTAAAAATGTCCCGATAGGTATACCAAGTACTAATGAGACGGTAAAGCCAGTGATAACTGTTGCCATGGCACTACCGCGTTTTTCTGCTGTTGCAATTTGAGCAGCATAGTTTGTTGCAACTACAATGTAAAGCCCTCCACTCATTGCCATAATGACTCTTGACAACATTAGTACAATATAATCATTACTAATAAACGCTACGATATTACCTAAAATAAATGTAAAAATAGCATATATTAATACTTTTTTTCGCTCAAACTTCACTGTTAACAAAACCAGTACGAATGCCCCAATTGCATATGATAACGAATAAACAGTTACCAATTGTCCTGCTGTTGAGATCGAAACATCTAAATCAACAGATATAATTTCTAATATACCAGAAACAACAAACTCTGCTGTCCCTGTAACAAAGGCTCCTAAAGCTAAGAGAATAATAATGAATTTATTGATGTTCTTTGTCAAAACGTGTACATCTCCTTTACTATTTCTGAAGTTGATTTCATTTTAAATGCCGTGTTAACATAAGTAAAATTGATATTTTTGATAAGGGAGATGAGTAATAACTCATGAGTATTGTTCGTTTCGAGATTTTAACTAAAGTAATAGAGTTAGGGAGTTTTACAAAAACAGCTAAAAAATTAAATATGACTCAATCAGCTGTTAGTCATGCTATTTCCAGTTTAGAAACAGAATGGGGAGTCCCTTTATTAATTCGGGACCGTAGAAAGGGAATAACACTCACAGAAATAGGACAAAAAACACTGCCACATATAAGAGAAGTATTGAAAAGAATGGAAGCAATTAACCAAGAAATTGCATTAGCGACGAACTTAGAGACAGGGATCATTCGTATTGGTACTTTTTCGAGCGCTTCTTCCTGCTTATTACCTAAATTGCTTGCAAAATTTCAAAAAAAACATCCTAAAGTAGAATTTAAGTTTTATGAAGGGACATATGAAGAGATTACGGAATGGCTACAATCTGGAATTATAGACATTGGGTTTGTTGTAAAAGGCAAATCAAATCCTGACTTCGATCTCGTACCTCTTTTAAAAGACAAAATGGTTGTAGCTTTCCATCCCGAACATAAATTTCTTCACAAAGAAACAGTAGATATGCAGGATATAGAAAAAGAGCATTTCATCATGCCAACTGGAATGTACCAATCACATGTAGAGGAGTTATTTGAAGAGGCACAAATCAAACCGTCTATCCGTTTTGAAGTACATGATTGCACTACCATTGCTAATATGGTACAAGAAGGGCTTGGCGTTACCATCGGTCCAGAGTTGTTTTTGAAAACTCAACGAAACATCAAGATAAGAAAACTTAATTTAACATATTACCGTGAAGTTGCACTAGCTTGTTCTGTAATTTCTGAAGCGTCTCCAGCTGTAAAAGAATTTCTAATGGTTGCTAAAAATGTTTTTATTGAGCCTAATAGTACTATAGACTCCCAAATGTCATTTAATTAATTGTTGCGAAACAGCTGTATACTGGAGCATTTATCTCATGATAAATCAGTTGAAGAGATTGTCACTTATTTTCGACTTGCCGATGCTTATTCTATTCGTCGATATAAAACATACCAAGGTCATCTTCATAACAGTGACTATTTTGAGACGTAACAGCTGATTATTCGTATTTGAAAAAAACACTACCATATAATCGAGTAACGTTCGTATTTAACTGAGATAAACAGACACTAGAGCTGGTTGTATTCCAGTTTTAAGTCAATAAAAACGAACGTTATATTTAATGTTGATTTGGAATATAGTTTGATCAAAAGTATCGGCAGAACCTCATTCTTAGGGCAAAAAAATAATCCGTCTTGAAACAAAGATTGATCAAAATTCAAACAAAACACTGATATACCAATGTCTTGTATCAAATTCCTCCATTGACTTGTTTTTTCCTCAGTGACAAGAGTTGCTATAACATTAAGTTACTCTTATTCCAAATCACCATTTTTAAATAAACAAAGGGTCTCTTTTATCGGTGTTTCATGTTTTCTACTAGCTTTAAATATGAAGTAAATAGCTTGAAAAGGAATGGGTGATTGACTTTCAAAGCATAGTCGTTCCAGATGCTGCCCCAGGTCTGATTGTTTAACTTCATTGTCTGACAAGAAGGCTAACCCTTTTACATCGTTTATCAATTGAATAGCTAGATCACTATGACCCACTTCGATTTTCGGCTGTATTTTCTGTTCATTCTCCTTCTCCATCCAAGCTTCAAAGGAGTGGCCCCAGTTTAAGTAAATCCAAGTTTCATTGGATAAGTCTTGAAAAGACAAAGGCTGATTTATTCTCAAATCTCGATGCTTATATAAACTAAATGTATCTTTTTGAATAAGTACAGAGGCAATTTCTTTACTTATTGGTTTATTATAAACAATGCCAAAATCAGTTGATCCATCTAATATATTTTGAATAATAAAATGGGAATGATCTGTTTTAAGATGTAAATAAGAAGGATCATGCTCTTGATATAACTTTTTTATAATATTTGTACTTATTTTTCTCCATAACGAATAAGTGGCCGAAATATTAATTTGAAAGGCATTCTCTAATTCTTCATTTGCAACTTTTTTAGTTTTCTCCCACAAATTCATTTGACGCTGCAACATCGGAAGTAATTTATAACCTATGGAAGTTAATTGTATATTACCTTTATGCCTAATAAATAGTTTTTGCCCATAGAATGCTTCTATCTGCTGGATTCTTGCAGTTACTGTTGATTGAGTAATGTGAAGAGCTTCTGCTACTTTTGTGAAATTCTTTAATTCTACGACTTTTAAAAATGTTTTTAATTGATCATAATGCACGTTTTCCACCTACAATCGAAAAAATCGATAATAACTATTTAAAGATTCGTTTTGTCTATTATATCATCTTCACTTTATAATAAAAATAGAAGGAGTGAGCCAAGTGTCAGTTAAAGAGGTTCTATTACTAGGCAATCCAAAGTTATATAAAATCAGTTCTCCGGTAAAAAAAGATGAAATGGATCAATTGTTGCCCTGCATTCAAGATCTTCATGATACGTTGATGGATTTTAAAAGGAAATACAGTGCAGGACGTGCGATTGCTGCACCGCAAATAGGTGTATTTAAAAGATTAATCTATATGTATATCGATCAACCAACCGTCTTTATAAATCCTAAGTTAATATTTCCGAATAATGTAAAGATAGAAGTTTGGGATGATTGTATGAGTTTTCCTGATCTACTTGTCAAAGTATCACGATATAAGGAATGCGAAATCCATTATCATGATATCCACTGGGAGCAGAAAGTCATGCATTTAGAAAACGATTTATCAGAACTGTTGCAACATGAATATGATCACCTCGATGGGAAACTAGCTATCTCGAGGGCAATTGATCCCTACTCCTTTGCCCTTAGATCTCAAATAAACTCATTAAAGAAAGGAGAAAAGTAGATGAAGAAAAAAATCGGAATACTAGGTGTTATTAGTGCGGCTTCTACGACTCAATATTACAAAGGCATAACTGATTTATATAACGATCGATACCAAAATTATTACTACACAGAAATAATTATTTATAGCCTTGATTTTCAATATTTTACGGACTTAGAAAATGAATATCGAATGGAAGAATATATGGATTATATTCTCAAAGGGGTTCACACACTGAAAAAAGCAGGTGCTGATATTGTTATTATGGCGGCAAACTCACCGCATTCTGTCTTTGATGAGATACGACAGCGTGCATTAATTCCAATGATCAGTATTGTCGAGGCAACAGCTGTAAGGGCGTCAGAACAAAAAATAAAAAAAGTGCTTTTGACTGGTATCAAGTACACTATGCAATCTAACTTTTATCAGAATACATTTAAAAAATACGAGATCGAGGTATTGACACCTACTGAAGAGCATCAAAATGAAATCAATTCGATCATTTTTAACGAATTAGCTATTCGACATTTTTCCTCACATTCGAGAGATAGATTGGTGCATATTATAGATAGCTATGATGTTGATAGCGTTATACTTGGTTGTACAGAGTTACCCTTGATATTATCAAATGAACATTGTAATATTCCTGTTTTAGATACCCTTTCGATACATATTCATGCGATTCTGAATTACGCTATTAAATGATTAGTATAAGTACTTCTTTCTTCCACGGAAGGATATTATTTTTTTTGGTGGGCGGCACCTAAAGAGGAAACGTCTTGAATCTATAACCACGGCTGATAATATGCTCCAATAGATGTTCTTTTTCTTTACGACACAAAAACACCCCTTTAGATCACCATATCCAAAGGGCTAAAGCATAGCAACTTTTTTACAAACGTCGCGACATTTATTTTAAAGCTAAAATTAGAAACATTTTATCGTAAGAGGTTATTTTTATCAAAATTTATTATAAATTATATTGTAAATAAGAGCATTGTATGGCATTTAGTTGCATGGTCATAATATTATCTTTAACCTGCCAATTTCCTTGTTCTCCTTCATATTTAATATCAAATTCTTTTTTTGCTGGCCATCTACACTTTCACCTTCATCAGAACATGCTACTAAGGAAATAAACGTCAGTGTAAATAGCGTAAAAAGAACAAGTATATTTTTTTTCATATCTAAGTACTCCTTCCATTTATTATGAAAAGTTATAATATCTAACCACAAATAAAGATTCAATAACTCACTCTATCTTAAAGTTCTAAACTAATGTATGTTAATGTATAGACCGTAAACGTTAATCACAATTAAAAGATACTTTCTAGGATTAATTTAGCATGAAAAAACTCTTATAAAGTCTCAATTTCTTGTGCTTCGTTGTCAATAGTATGCAATCCAAACCAAGTTAATAGAATTACCCCTATACCAATGACTAAAAATAAAATATCCCTTTTCGCCATCTCTATAAATCTCCTATCCCTAAGACATTAGCAGGGTTCCTGCCAATCCCATAAACCAGTCTTTGTTTCAAAGTGTAAATGTGGTCCTGTTAAAAAACACCCTAAAAGCATCTGACTTTCAGGGTGTTGTCTCAATGCGTTCTTATTGTTCGTTTTCTTTCAGATATTCAGCTAACTCCTTAAGCGTCTGCTTTTCCTCTTCGGTCAAAGCTTCTGCAGGCGCTTTTTCCACTTGCTTCGTGAAATTATCCATCATGTTACGTTTGGCATTAGGTTGTTTTTTCGCTTCTGCTTGATCTACGAAGTGAGTTAGCTTCTTAATCAGTTTTTCATCATGATTGTTCTGTTTGATCAACATTTCGATCAATTCTTTTAAACTTTGCCAGTCAAACGTTACCTTGAATGATACCGCTTTTTCACTATGATTACCTACTTTATCGGTTGCACTCGCTTTTAGTTCGTGCTTACCAAACCACAACTCAAAGCCATACACTTCTTGTTTATTTGAATCAATACCTGTGTCACAGTTTTTCTCTGCTACACCAGATAATGCATCCGTGAACTCACAAGCTAACGTGATCTTATCAATCAAGGTAAATTCCTGCCCATCTTCAATGGATAAAGCAATATCTGGAGCAGTTTGATCGAGATTAACTTCTACCTGATGAGCTTCTTCTTTATTGCCTGCTTCATCTTCACTCCAGTAGGATACCGTGTACTTACCATCTTCTGAAATGGTAAACTCGTTACCCTGTACCTGCTCTTGATCATTGATTTGATAGTAGGTGGAAGTCTTCGATTCATCTACTACTCTGAACTGTCCTGTTACAGGCTCTACATACCAGTCATTCTTTGTTTCCTGTTGAATATCTACTGACGTTATTGGAGCATTTCCGTCCGGTTTATCTACCTCTACCGGAGATATAGCAGGCTGTGCTGGTATTTCCATTCCTTCGCCAATATAGAAGCTAGGATGTGGCGGCTGATTGTAGCCTACATTTTGCCATGCTACCGCTGTACGATATTGCGCATCATGCATTAAAGTAAAGATCCGTTTATCTGTTTCCTGATCGGTGAAATAAATTCGAAGCGCGGAACTGTCTTCTGTCCGCCAGATCGCTTCCTCTCTCCAGTCACCAAATATGTCCGCCTGAAGTGCTGGTGTACCTTTCGTATAGTTATTGGATAGTGTACCTTCTGCTCGTAAAAGAACGTCAGACTCTTCTGTCTCATAATTCCATTTCGAAATGACACCGACACCTTTTTCAGCCTCTTGATCCCAATCATGATCTAACAACTCTCTTTGGACGTCTCCATCCCACCAGATCGCAAAATTAGCACTTGGTATGTTGGTAGATATTTTTTCACCTGTTGCTTTATGAAGACCACCAGTCGGGCTATTCCATGCTTCATCTACTCCCCATGCTTCGGCACCTTCATACCTTGGATCAATATCGGCAACAAGGCCACGTCCCGTATCAACACCGGTATGTTCTCCCCAAATCACTTCACCTGTTTCTGCGTCACGCATATCATAACCGTATTCGGCGTCTGTATGCTCTTGTGGTGTGAAGATTTCCAGGCCATCTCGGTCCGGAATATAATCACCTACGTGTAAAGCATCCCCATGACCGAGACCGGTATTATATAATCCCGTACCATCATCATCAATCGTAATTTGACCGTATACTACTTCTTGCTTTTGATCACCATCCACATCAGCAGTGCTTAAAGAGTGATAGCCTTGACCTTCCCAATCACTGTAGCCTTCATCATTAGTGTCGAAGCGCCAACGCTTTTCCAATTTACCATCCGAGAAGTCATAGGCTACGACCACAGAACGTGTATAATAACCTCTTGCCATAATTAAACTAGGATTTTCCCCGTCTAAATAAGCAACACCTGCTAAGAAACGATCTACTCGGTTACCATAACCGTCGCCCCATGAATCCACATTACCACGAGGTGGTTCATAATCTACAGTATCAATGGCTGCACCATTCTCACCATCAAAGACTGTCAGGTATTCATCCCCTTGCAAAATGTAGCCACTGGAATTGCGATGGTCTTTTGAGCCATCACCAATGACAGTCCCTTGACCGTCAACCGTGCCGTCTGCGGTCTTCATAGCTACTTCTGACTTACCGTCACCATCAAAATCATACACGATAAACTGCGTATAATGGGCACCTGCACGAATATTGATACCTAAATCAATGCGCCATAGTCTTGTTCCATCTAACTCATATGCATCCAGATAGACATTTCCTGTATAACCGGTTTGCGAGTTATCATGACTATTGGATGGATCCCATTTTACGATATATTCATATTCACCGTCACCATCCACATCACCTACACTAGCATCATTCGCACTGTACGTATAAGGATCGCCAAGCGGCGTTTCACCAGCAGCAGGTTTGTTTAATGGAATGTTGAGATGACTTTCTTCTAAAGCTGTTGTTGTTGCTCTATCACCATATAATTCTCCATCTTTCACAGGGTGAATTTGGTAGGTATCACCAGATTTCCCTTCACTATCCACATAATTTGTCCGGTCGGTTATCGGCTCTTCAGTAATCTGTTCACCGTTACGGTATACGTGAAATCCAAGGTCAGTTGGATCTGTGCCTAAATATCTCCAGCTAACGAGAATACCTTCTTCATTTGGTACAGCGATTGCTGCTCTCGTCAGGTCTTCCATTTGTTTCGATAGAACAGTATCAGATGGTGATTCCATCGTGTTAGACGCTTCTGAAAGTCCGCCACCATTTACCGCTTTAACCTGATAATAATAAGGAACGGTTGTTAACACATCTTTATCTGTAAAAGAGGCACTATCCGACGTACCGATTAATTGATATTCGCCGTCTTCTTTTTCAGCTCGGTATACGTTATAAGAAATAGCACCTTCCACACTATCCCACGCTAACGTTACTTCACGCTTATCATAATCTTGAACAGAAAGATTTCCAGGTGCACTCGGAACCTCCACTGATTCATCTACCATCGTTACTGAAAGAGTTTCCGATTCTACGGTTTCGGTACCAAGTGCATTTACTGTTGTTACATAGTACTCATACGTAATACCAGGTTTAGTGGTATCATCCGTATACGAGGCTTCCTTAGTCGTTCCAATTTTTTCTGCCTTAGCAGCACCTTCCGCTTTACGATAAACATTATAATGATCTGCTCCAGCTGCTTCTGCCCATCCAATGGTAGCAGAAACATTATCACTCTCTAATGATTTATCCAAAACTTCCAAATCATACGGAGCAAGTAGAATTGGTGTAATTTCCAATCCATTGGCAATACCAGTTTGTCCACCAAAATGAAAATTCATATTTCCATCTTTAACCGGCACTTCCGGTACCACCTTATCAGTCGAGCTTTGTTTACCCGCAGAAATGGTTCCATAACCAACATCCTCAATCGATAAGTCTGTTCGTGCAGAACCTAAGAAATCACCAACATAGACTTTGACTGAATACAGACCATTTGGAAGATCCACTTGAAAATCCCACCCAGTGTTAAAATAACCAATCCAGTCACGTAGCAGATCATCGCCACCCCGATCTCTCGTTATGACGCCTTCATTATTTAATAACCCATACCCTGTTTCTTCTGAATACACAGTATCAGTCGTCACAGAGGTATAGCCATCTTTGGTAGGAGAACCAGATTGTTCAAAATCATATTTATATGTTGCTTCTTTTGTCACAATAATCACCGTATCAGATGCTTCTGATTCACCCTTCGCATTGACTGCTTTTATTACGATATTGTACGATTCTCCTTCTTCCATTCCGGATAAGTTGGTTTGGGAAACAGTTGAACTACCAACAAGCTGATAATCTTCTTCTGCTTCTTTCCTCCGATAGACTCGATAGATATCCGCTTCTTCCACATCATTCCATGACAATACAGCTCCTGCGTTACTGACATTAGAAACTTGGATATTTTCTGGTTTGGCAGGAACATTTTCAGGTGGTTCGATATTTTTTACATAAGATGCTAACTCTGTATCTAACGATTCGATCCCTTCCGATAAGAGTCTTGCAACTTGTATTGCACCATACTCTTGGAAATGTGTATTATCCTCAACACCATTCGGGAATGCGTCATAAATACCTGGGTCTGCATGAAGGAATATTGCCTTTGTACCCTCTGGACCAACTTTATTGAAATATGATCTGCTTCGTTGATTCAGATCCACCAGCAGTACATCCAGATCTTCCGCTACTTCTTCCATACCTTCTTTATACTCTGGGAAACTAACATTGAATTCACCAGTTTCAGAGTCATAATCACGTCTATTAACTGGTGTCACCAAAATCGGTATAGCGCCACGTTGGCGAACACCTTCAACATAATCTTCTAAATATCCTTTATATTCTTCCACTGTCGTATACCGTTCAGGACGGCTGATCGTGGCATCATTATGACCGAACTGGATCAGTAAATAATCCTTTGGTTTCATCTCACGCAATATCGTGTCATAACGACCTTCGGTAATAAACGTTTTCGAGCTTCGTCCACCAATCGCATGATTAGCTACAGTAATATCATCCGTGAAAAAACGATCAAGCATTTGTCCCCAGCCAGCTTGCGGCTTCCAATAAGGATCATAAGTCTGTGCCGTAGAATCACTGGCCACATAGACTGTCGGATTCTCACTTGCCGATCTTTCCGAAAGTTTACGGATAACTAATCCGTTAATTTTCGGAGTATTTCCTGTTAAAGCAACAGATAATTTGCCATCAATAAGTGCAATTTCAAATGTTCTCTCCATATACTCCGAGCTACTGAATGTCGTATTTTGCACCTTCTGAATTGATTCTACTTTCACACCTACATTTGATTCTTCCGCAGAGTCGCCTGCAATCACGGTAACTTCATAATCACCTGGTTCGAGATCAACTTCAAACGCTGTATCGCTGTATGTAACACCTGTTGATTGCACCGTATCCTCTGCATCTGTAGTGAAACTGCTTACATTTGCAGTATCCAGAAAACCATATCCTGCGTCCTCTGAATATTTCGTTTGATCGGATATGCCGATGTAACCGTCCGATGCCCCATTATCTTCTTTACCAAAATCAAATTGCATCACTTCCGTATCCGTCTCTTCCGCAGCATGAATCGTTGATGTACGATTACCAAAAGAAGATGCAGGAAATACAATCATCATACACAAAACAATAAGTGTTGCTTTCTTACACTTTCTAAACGCTTTCATAAGTCAGCTCCTCATTTACTAAAATGCATGACTGTTCTGGGTGTATGCAAAAGTGTATACTCCCTCCTTTCCTCTCATAATAAAGTAATCGCTTTCACAGAAGCAATGGTAACAGTTTCCTTTTTAAAGAACAATAGGAATTTATTCACTATTTCGTCGGAGGTATTAGATAGATTTGCTTGTTTTTGCTACCTATGTACTAAATTAAATGAATTCCCTACAAAAGTACTAAACCCAGATTCCGCTAACTTAAGCATGATAAAACTACCTATAATACGGATTATGTCAACTAGCTGCTTAGTGGTAATTTTGAAATATTTTATCTGCTAGACTACCGCTCCGGCCAACCACTTCGCGTCCTGCGGGGCACGGCTGAAGCTAACTTTGTGAAGAAGACCACTTCACAAAGTGGATCTTCAGCACCTGCACGTCCCGTGGGAGTCTACGTGGTTGGCCTGCGCTAGGATAAGTATTCTACAACGATTGTAAGAGCTAGCATATTAAGCTAATACATATATAATAGTATTTGAATTCATAACATAATGCCCAGCATCCCAGCTTTTATATGATCCATGTGTTGTAGCACTTTACTTAAGCGTAAGAAATATGCGGAGCATTGCTAAGCAGATAAAACCTATCAAGATTACCACATTAACATACAGTTCCACTTTACATAATCCGTATTATAAGAACCCTTACTTTTTCACCCTTCGACTCTTCTGCCTTTAGCCGTAATGATGAAGTATATTTCTTTCTGGCTCACAAAAAAGGAACGCTGCAGACTCGCTACAACGTAAGAGTTTTCTTATTTAAACCAACCTTTTTTCCAAAACCAAATGATCATCCCTACGCCCACTACCAGCATGACAGCCAATGAAATAAAATAGCCGTAACGCATATGTAATTCCGGCATATATTGAAAATTCATGCCATAAATACCTGCGATAAAGGTTAGCGGGACGAACACTGATGTAATAATGGTTAAAAGCTTCATTACATTATTTGTTTGCAAGGAATTCATCGACATATAACTATCACGTATATCTACGGTTATCTCTCTATTCGACATCACCATTTCAGATAATTTCAAAAGGTGGTCATAAATATCTGAATAATACTCCCTTTTTCCACGAATGCCATCCAGATGTTGGGAATTAAGCATTCGATATAGTAAGTCTCGCATCGGGTGGATGACATGTCTAAGCGTCAATAATTGATAGCGTGTATCAAATAACTCTGTCATTAACTGATTCATCGATTTATTGTGAGTGTTTTCCTCAATTTTGTCCAAATTGTCCTCGATCTCATATAAATAAGGGAAATAATTATCAACTATCTTGTCTAATATCTGATAGAAAACAAAATAAGTATCCCATTTTTCTACCTTTACTTTTCCATGCGCTAACCTTTCCCGCACATAGGATACTTCTTTAGAAGGCTGACGGTGAAAGCTAACTACGAACTGATCGCCGACAAAAAAATTAATTTCTTCTTTTATCAACTCGTCTTCATCCTTGTCCTCTTTGACAAAATGAGTGACAAAGAAAGTATGATCATCATAGTAATCCAGCTTGGGCCGCTGCAGGCGCTGAATACAATCTTCTATCGCTAACGGATGAAATTGAAATGTCTTGGATAAATGCTGTATTTCTTCATCTGTTGGTGTATCAAAATCAACCCAAAACCATTTGTAGACTTCCAAATTTGCTTCCGGTGCAATATCTGTTTCTATCTGGTTATCATGAGTAATACCAAGTGTATGTATCATGTAATCATAAACCTCCACTTCATGCTGACAATATCCTTCTATTCTTTATATACCCTTAAACGGTATATATTAAAAATGGGTGTCTATTAATGAATATCTCTTTTCTTGAAATTACCGCCTTTTACCTCCGAAACATCATAAATGGCTACAAATGCACCTGGGTCAATCTCATTAATAATTTCCTTCAATTTACTTTCTTCCAAACGGTTAATAATACAGGTAATTTCTTTGAATTTCTCATTGGAATAACCGCCCATTGCCAATGTATAAGTAGCACCGCGTCCTAATCGGTCACGTATCGTCTCCACAACTAATTCAGGCTTGGAAGAAATAATGGTAAACGTTTTGGATCCACTCAGACCTTCTTCGACAATATGGATAACTTTGGACGCAATATAATAAGCAATTGCTGATAAAATAGCACCCTGCAAACCAAAGACGGTCGAAACGATAATAAAGACAAATAAATTCAAAAATAGAATTAAATCACTTGTTCCAAACGGAAGCTTTCTTGAAAGTAGTACGGCTAACATATCAATACCATCAAGCGCACCGCCATTACGGAGAGCAAGCCCCATTCCAAATCCAAGTATCACGCCACCAACTACAGTAATTAATAACGTATCTCCTTCTATAATCGGAGAAATGTGATGCATAAGACTTGTTCCAATCGAGAGTGACAAAATTCCGATCACAGAATAAAACGCAAAACTTTTACCAATTTGCTTATAACCCAAATAGACAAAAGGAATATTCAATACCGTAATAAATACACCCAATGGCCAGGAAAACACCTGTGAGCCGACAATACTTATTCCGGTTATGCCACCGTCTGACACATTATTTGGAATTAATACCGATTCCAAACCATATGCCGCTATAAATCCTCCAAGTATGATAAGAATGGCTCTAGCAACCATCCGAAGTTTACTGCGCCTTTTCTTCGATAAAGTTGTCATGTTCATTTCCTTTCTTTCGACAGATTTACTGTTTGTTTTTAAAAAACCAGGCTGCAATTCAACCGATCCTAAGCGATATAACCATTTTGAAATGTGTTACTTGCTAGGTTATCGCTCCTGCCAACCACTCCATGTCCCACAGGACGCGGATCATACGTTCGAATCTTTGCTAAGCACCTATAACATATCAAAATTACCACATAGTAATACATTTCCACTTTATATAATCCGTTTTATATTAATCCATTCCTTTATTTTTCAACGCGCCACTCACCTTTATGCCAAATATAAAAAATATACCTTTCATTTTAGTATAGATGATTGGTTGACCACATGTAAGAAATTACGGAAACAGGATATGAACAAAGCATTAATTCTTCACCCAGTATTCGGTACAATCTTTGCTCCGATTAAGAAAACCATATTCAATCAGATATCGACGAATTGTTACAAAATCATTGTAAATCTCTTTTAATATCTCGTTCACTTCTTTTTCCTTGTAGACTTTCCGCATTTCAAATCGTTTGGCAATATTCTGTAGAACAATAATTTTTCTTTTTTCCTTACTTGGAAAGGTTTCCAATGCACCGTCTACTCCTTGTTTAAAATAAGTGTTTAATATTTTTTGCTTCTCCTCTTCGGTCGTTGCATAGCGATCATCCACCATGGTTGCCCCCTTATGAAATTCAACTAATTTTTCTTGCTTTTGTTGTGTAGAATCAAGCAAATTCATTAATGTCAAAAATACTTTTGCCTGCTTTTCCCTTTCTCTTAATTTAAAACGATGATTGCGAATCGTTGAAGTACTGCCGCCATTCTGCTGCTTGACAATTTCTTTATCTGTTAATCCTTCTTTAAAACAAAGCAGTAAGTCCTGTTGATGTTCCGACAGTCCTGTATTCTTTTTCCCTAACTTGATTAAATAATGGAAGACAGAAATATGTGTCGCTTCGATATGATGTACAACAGCCCTTCTTGCTTCAAATAAAGTGTCATCAATTGGGTAAATAATGCCATCTTCAAACTTTTGATTACATAACAAACAGACATATTCTTGTTCTTCTCGTTCGTACACATAACCTTTTGAAAGCTCGTCAATGGTCGCATTCCAAAAACGTTCTGAATTAGACATTTTGTAGATGCACCTCTTTTTCGTTTATTTTTACATAGACATTATACGATTACGTTTATAAAATAGCAAGCCTGACATAAACACCCTTCCCTTTTGTAAATCAATTAGTAGCCACGATCGTTGACTATCTGTTAGCCTAATATGGAATAGAAAATGTTGAAAGAAAGGATGATTCAGGTGAAAGTACTAATAGTCGGGGCAAACGGACAAATTGGGAAACATCTCGTTGCACGTATTCAAAACGAAGAGAAGCTCGAAGCGCGCGCGATGATCCGCGATGAAAAACAAGCAGGAAACTTTGAAAAATTAGGTGCTGAAGTGGCAGTCGTTGATCTGGAAGATAATATTGAAACAATCGCCAAAGCTGCAGAAGGAACAGATGCTGTTGTATTCACTGCTGGTTCCGGTCCTCATACAGGCAAAGACAAAACGATAATGATTGACTTAGATGGTGCGGTCAAAACGATCGAGGCAGCGAAAAAAGCAAACGTTCAACGCTTCATCATGATTAGCTCCTTCGACACAAGCCGTGAAGCGATTCAAGCTGCACCAGAAGGTTTTGCACCATATGTAGTGGCCAAACACTATGCAGATGAATGGCTGCTGTCGACCGAGCTTGACTATACCATCATCCATCCAGGTAAACTAACGAATGATCCTGGAACAAATCAAGTAACACTTTCTGAGAAGGTAGAACGGAATGAAGTACCCAGAGAAGATATCGCAGCTACGATTGTTGCATCCTTAAACACCCCATCAACTATTGGAAAAAGGTTTCAGGTTGTTAAAGGTAATACAGACATAGCTGATGCAGTTAAATCTATATAATAACAGGAGAATGGCCAACTCAAGAAAGAGTTGGCCATTCTATCATATGGAATTAAATGAATAATAAAAAGTGCAGGTCATTTTCGTGCAGTTTTTAGACTGTATTTATATTCTTCTTGTGACAGCGGTTTTCCAATTATAGTGCCTTCACCTTGTTGCTAGCAAGAAGGTTGCGAGAAGATTTACCAGGACAAACTGACCGGAACAAACAAAGATCGACCAGCCTTTTTAAAACTTATTACATCGATTCAAGAGGGCGACACGTTAGTAGTTACAAAACCAGATCGTTTCGCCAGGTCTACAGTAGACGGCATAAATACCATTCGCGACCTTTTTGACCGAGGAATAAAAGTCCATGTACTGAATATGGGTCTTGTAGAGGATACGCCAACAGGCAGGCTTATTTTTAATATAATGAGTTCATTTGCGGAATTTGAAAGAGATATGATTGTAGAGAGAACGCAAGAAGGAAAAGCCATAGCAAAGCAACGTGACGATTTTAGAGAAGGAAGACCAAAAAAGTACGGAAAGAAGCAAGTGTCTCACGCTTTGGAACTATTGGAAACCCACAGTTATAAGCAAGTGGAATCGCTAACCGGAATTTCCATTTCCACGCTTACAAGAGCCAAAAGAAACGCAAAAAAAATTCATATTTATCCCCATAAATAGCTTAGCGTTGTAAATACGCATTTTCGGAACTAACCCCATACACAGAAGAACCAATTTGTATTACGTATGACAAAACTGATCAATTGCTTCAAGACGCAAATTGGAACATCATACAGCTTCATCGTTTAGCTAATAAAAAAGACAGTCTGTTTTATAACTGACTTAAAGAAAAATAGTGTCTAGTACCACCCCATAATTTGCGAGTGGTATTAGACACTACTATTTCACTTACTTTTAATACGTTTGGAAAGAGATAAAAAATATTTTAATGATAAACTCCAAATTATTAAAATTAAAAATACATTATATTCTTCGAGGACGCCTATGTATATTAAAATCGCTAGGGTGAATGCTGATATACTAGTTATTATGGAACTTATCTTATGTGAAAAACTTATTTCTGATTTAGAGTAATTGTTATTAATATTAATAACAAATGAAACTGGTTTCTTAGTAACATAAATGCTATAACAAGCAAAAAATATCCCTATTATTAAAGAACTCCATACATATAAGCTCATTTGCATCTATCTCAAAAATTGATAATCTACTAATTGTATAGTTCCATCAGCCTCTGAATCCGTATTGATATATGTTCCATCCCAATATGAAGCATTTCCATAATGTTCCCCGTATAAACCGTCCGAAACAGTAAAATGGACTGGACCAGATTCGGATTGATCTGCTATATCATCAGCTATTCGCTCCTTGTTTAAACCGTCTAAGTATAAACTAGCACCCAAAATAGCACCAGAAGATGTTCCTGTAAATAAAACACCAATCAACCCTCCAAGTCCTATCCATGGTGACTGCTCTAGATCATCTGCAAACTCTCTTGCATCTGCGGGGTTTAAATAATAATGATAATCATCTTGATAGTATCCACTTACTAAAACTTTTTTATGAACTGCTGCACCATCATAATACGAAGGGACTCTTGTGTATCCTGGAGGGTCTGTGGGAGTCCTTGTACCTATTTCAGATGCATTGGCTCCGCAAAAGGAAGTAAAGTAAATACTAGAGTAATAATAAGTATACTGCTTAAAATTTTCTTCAAAACAACATCTCCCTCTCTATTAATTTGAAATACATAAAAATATTACCATAAATAAATTTTCATAACATTATAAAATTAGATATTGATTCTATTTTACTATGAAAGTGGTCTAACTGATATTTCACTTGTTTCCAATTCTGTTCAAAGGGGGGTCTCGCCAACATTTCGGAAATTTTGCACGCTAATCTAAATATTTAAGGCAAACGTTTTTAACCAGGCATTGGCAAAATGTTTTTAAAACACAAACGTGAAATATATTAAAAACCTCCTTTTATAAGTAATAAGAAACATAAATGCACCGGATAAAACGCTCTGTATAAGGTTTTATTGATTGGCCATTTTATTTTTGGTAATTTATCTTTATTTACGATTATCACGGTAGCAAGGATTGTTACAATTTGATAAAAGGCTTTGAAATTTATACAGGGAGTGATGGTGGGGAGGTTTTATCGATTTGGCAAAAGAATTTATTTGACCTAATTCTGCTCGATATATTGATGCGAGAGTTTGATGGCTTTTCGGTATGTGAGCGAATTCGTGAAGTGTCAAATGTTCCAATAATGATGATAACAGCAAAAAGGGAAGAACTAAACCGTGTGCACGGATTAAATATAGGGGGCAGACGACTACATTGTGAAGCCGTTTAGACCGAAAGAATTAGTAGCGCGAGTATAGGCCTTATGAAGTGCGCACGCCGTTAAGTTACATTAGTGGCTATGCAGAAGCCTTACAGGACTTTGCCCAGCAGCCGCTCCAAAGAGAGAAATAAACTGGATCATACAGATAAACATGATCATTGTGTACACCATCAACACCATGTTCACCAATCCATACGTATCCCCCGTCGAAAAAAACACCGTTTAGATACTTTAATGTGGGAAACTCGTTTACAATTGTCATTTCTACTATCTGAATCACAGATACCCTCGCACTCTCAGTATTGACGAGACAAATTAGCATGATTAAGTTTAATTTCATAGTAATTCCCTTCTGCACAATCTTTCTTTTATTATCCTTATTCTGAACTTATAAAGCATATACAATTTATCCGTCATTCCCCCGAATGGCAAGATGAGTTGCTCCCTTATGCATTCCGAGCATGATAACCCCTGCCATTACTTGATCTATTTTCGTGTTAACAGGAGAAGCTAGTGTACGATCCGGCAGACAAAGATGGGCAAAGAGTTGCTGGTGAAACGGCTGAGAAGATTGAAGGTCAAGCAATGCCATCACCACAAAAAGAAGACATGCAGGCATGACGAAAACCCCGCTAAAAAATGCATATCGTTCCACTTTTTCTGTTGGTAACAATACAAATGGCCACCACATGCTAATCGCTAAAGCAAAAAGCAGGAGGCTGTAACTGTTATGCAAAAGGGGATGTTGTAATAAAAACTGGAGCATAGCCGGAAGATGGTATAACAGAAATAATACTGAAAAGAGCAGAAGTGAAATGATCGACGTTCTATGCCTCATAATGCTTGTATTGGAAACGATACGATGAATAGTATGCGGCATTCCTAATAGCAGAAGTGGTGGAATAATAAAGTACAGGATACTCATTTGAATCATGTGTGTACTAAAGGTTATATGAGCAAGTTGTGCGAACGGACTTGCGAAGGTAATTCCACACAATAATAAGCAGGAGACCATGAAAAGGACTTGCTTAACTGTTACAGTTAACCTTCTTAGCAAAAGCAGGTAACATATCAAACTCGCTAAAAGCACGAATAGAACAGGGATATTCCAAGTTAACGGCATCAAGAACACCCATAACGTCATCTGATGATCGCCTCATTTCTCCATATATTCCCTCTCCATTATAACTATTCAGCTACCCCAACTACTATGTAAAAAGATAAAACCCTTCAAGACCCTGGCAGCTCCAAGGTCCTGAACTCATAACCATTACAACACTGTATAATACGGTACATATTGCGGATTCGTATAATAAGGTGGACGAAATGTTATTTGGGGAGCATGAAACGCATTTTGATTATGATTATAGAGAACACTTTCTTTGGCAAAGGGTTCTGATAACAATAAATATTTCACTTCTGGATTATAGTAGTAATTCACCCATTTCACCTCTTGCTGTTACTCTATGCAAGACCCCTTCCTTGGGACCCTGCAAAAAAACATACACGACATTCGCCTAATAGGAATACATTAATCCATCATGCAATTTAAGGAGGCTTTTTGTATATCTGAGGATAGGTCCACTCCAAAGGAATATCCAATGCAGCCTAACTACGGCAAAATTACAAGGTATGAAAATACTCCTTTAACAGTTCCAGAACAAAGACAATACCGGCAGCCCGGTGTAGAAAATGTAATGATCCCCAGGCCGATTATTGAAAATCCGAATTATAAAGGAAGCGGGAAGCTCGAAGGAAAAGTCGCACTGATTACAGGAGGAGACAGTGGGATGGGCGCTGCAGCTGCTATCACTTTTGCGAAAGAAGGCGCAGATCTTGCTATTGTCTATTTAGATGAACAGGAAGATGCAGAAAGAACGAAGAAACGAATTGAAGAATTAGGAAAAAGTTGTTTATTATTACCTGGGGATTTACGCCAAAAACAACAATGCATCGATATCGTGGAAAAAACGGTGGAGAGGTTTGGCAAGCTGGATATATTGTGCAACCATGTCGGCATTCAATTTCAACAATTAGATTTATTGGATATTTCAGATGAGCAATTTGATGATACCTTTAAAGTAAATATATACTCTCACTTCTATACGACTCGAGCTGCTCTACCTTACTTAAAAGTAGGAAGCTCTATTATCAATACCAGTTCTTTCGTGGCATTTGAAGGGTTTGAACAATTAATCGATTACACTGCCACCAAGGCCGCTAATTTAGGTTTTACGAGAGCACTCGCCAATAATTTAGTAAAAAAAGGTATCCGAGTAAATGCCATTGCGCCGGGAAAAATCTGGACGCCATTAATACCATCGAGTTTTTCTCCTGATCAGGTTACACTCGTTAACAATCCAATGAATCGGCAAGGGCAACCATTTGAGGTGGCTCCTACATTTGTCTACCTTGCATCTGACGACTCGCGATTTGTTACCGGACAAACACTTCACGTTAATGGTAGTATGCTGACCCGTAGCTTTTACACATGGGTCAGCTATTATCTTTTATTCAATTATTGTTACACTTACATCTTTGCGTCCCCATTGCATCGCATCATCTTGATTTGGAATGAAGACATCAATTTTATTACCATTAATCGCACTTCCGATATCAGCTGCGATTGCTACACCATACCCTTCTACTTTTACGATAGAGCCCAATGGAATGACACTAGGGTCTACTGCAATTACTTTTGCATCAGAATATTTATTTAAATCAAGTCCCATTCTGGTCACACCTGAGCAACCATCACAACTAGCAGTATAAGCTGTACTTTCAACTGTTAGTGTTTTTCCTGCTTCTGTGTCACGATCTGCAATGTTATCCAACGCCGATCTTGTATTAGGACCTGCAATACCGTCTACTGTTAATCCTTGTTCTCGTTGAAAATCCTTAACGGAATCCACTGTACCAGCGCCATAAATACCGTCTACACTACCGTTATAATGGCCTGCTTCTTTGAGCTGGTTCTGAATTTGAGTGACATGCTTCCCATTATCCCCTTTTCGCAGGACTTGGACAGCATGATATGTTTCAGGACCTGCAATTCCATCTACTTTTAAATGACGTTGTCGTTGAAAATCTTTAACTGCTTCTTCCGTAATGTCCCCATAATACCCGGTTGATGTATGATATGGGAAAACTCCTTTTGTCATCAGATAATCCTGTAATTCTGCAGCATCTGACCCTGATGAGCCATTTGCTAGAATACGGTCTCCCATGGCAGCTTCTGCAAATGTCGGTGCGGCAAACATGAAGAAGCCGAGTACTGTTAACATAAACATCGCTTTGCATGTTTTTAACATAAAATAATTCCTCCCTATTTTTCTTTACATAGAGAGTGTTCGAGAGGAAATAGATTTGTTTGGATGTAGAAACTAGAATCGCATCATTCGACTCTTAATAATCCAATATTATGAAAATAACCGTGTTTTCTGGCACTTCTTGAACACTGCAGTACATCTATTTATTTTTACCTATATAACTCAATAAAACTATGATTCGCTTCTTTATTAGAAAACGATATAACTAAAAAAAGTCCCATTCACTAGATTCAATAGCGAATGAGACATATCTCTTAATAAAATCTTTTAAAACTCTCAAAATGTTTTTTCCAATAGGAGTTATCCAAACTATGAACCACTACTCCACTGGAAGATGCATGGATAAACTGATTATCTCCTATATAGATTCCCATATGGGATATACCAGATTTATAAGTACCTTCAAAGAATACTAAATCCCCCACTTTAGGAGTATTTACATAATGAGAACGATCATAGTAGCCAGCACTGGAAAGGCGACGAATATCTTGCATGCCAGCTTGTTTGTATACATAATATATGTATCCGCTGCAATCAAACCCACTCGGTGTGGAGCCACCCCACAAATAATCCGTTCCCTTTAAGCTTGTTGCCAGACTGATTAGTTTGGTAACATTGTAGTCTACATTATCTGGTGTTTCATTGCTAGAATTAGCCGAGCTTTCATCTGAGGAATTAACCTTGCTGCTAACCTTTAATTTCTGCCCAATATAAATAATATCTGAACTTAATTTATTCCATTTCTTTAAATTTGCCACAGTAACACTATACTTAGCACTAATGTGAGAAAGTGTATCTCCTGATTTAACTGTATAAACAGTTGTAGCAGTACTCTCCTCGTCTGACTTGTTCGATGTGTTGTTGGATGTTGATGATTCGTTATTGTTAGAACCGCTATTTGTATTCGGTTTTGACACGACAAATACATTACCAGGATAAATTAACGTCGTATCTAAGTCATTCCATCTCATCAGATTACTAAGCGAGATTTTATGTTTAGATGCGATTCCGCTAAGGGTATCACCGGCTTTTACTGTATATTTGCTAACGGATGTACTAGATTGATTAGTCTGACTATTATTATTGTTTGTATTATTGCTATTATTACTAGATGTTTTAGAAGAAGTTTGCAATACTTGGTTCGGGTAAATAACATTAGACGAAAGCTTATTGATATCGATTAACGCCTGAACACTCGTATTATATGTGTGAGCAATCTTCCATAATGAATCCCCACTCTGAACTTTATACGATGCAGCCTCAGCTTCATCTGCCCCAACTACCGCTGATGCAATTGCAGCACCGAGCGTCACCGACATTACCATTTTTTTATTCGCCATTTTATTTGCTTCCTCCTGTTCTTTTTTAAAGCGAACCGTAATTAAATTGGAAAACTTTAACTAAGATTCATAGCTAGTCCTATTATACCTGCTAATTGCAAAAATTGATAGATGACATCGAATTTTGTTAGTGAAAATTTTCGGTATCTTTTCACGGAACTTTTTACCTATATTTTTTGAGATAATCGTTGCAAATAAAGAGATTCTATCTAATCCCAAAAATGTTCATATGACTTATATTCCAGACATACTTATCATAGAATAGAATACATTAAAATAAAAAATAGGTTTATATTAGTATTTATGTATCTATTTTTCACAAAGATTAACCGTTTCGACTACTGTTTCGTCCTCCTGATTAACAAGGGGGAAAAACGGACATAAAACTACCTATAATACGGATTATGTTAAAATGACTGTCATTATATACTTTCATTGCTTATAGCAAAAAAGAACCGAATCCTTTGGAAAGGAATTCGGTTCTTTTCATAAATGAGCCTTATTAAAAAAGAATACAGTTACTAGTATACACTATCACATGTTCCGGCTGCGGGTTCATAATAACAATGATTTTTAAATTGCCCCGCAAACGGCTGACCATACCATGTCGGAGGGCATGGAGCATAAGGATTGAAATACCATAGCGAATATTTACCTGGATGCTGACGCCAGTAATCCAAATTTTTCTTCGCTAACCTTTTTTCCACTTCTCTTGCCCTGTTATAAAATAAATTTCCCTTCTGTACCGCTTCAAATGAATAGTTGCCACCTTGGACTTGATAAATAACTTGTGGAATCGTCCTAACATCCTTGAAATCTAAACAATCTGCAATAGCACGGTTAACAATGACATTTCCGACATACAGCATACCTTGTTTTCCTTCGCCCTCGGCTTCTGCCCTCATCATTCTTGCCATCAAATCAATGTCCGAGCTTTTATATTTTACTCTTGGCATATTCTCACCCCAACACATTGTATGAAAGAAGCCTATTTTGTTGCATTATCTAGTGAAGTTATTTGGTTGATATTGTAAAACTCCTCTTATGGACAGCTTTTTACACTTCGCCCATTTTCTTGTACACTGCTGATTCACTCTGCTAATGCTGTGAGTAGAGTATCCAGATTCCTTTGCATAAGGGTAAAGTAATCCTCATTATTCACCACATCTTCCTCTGTTATCACTGATAGATTATGGATATTTAACGAATCGACATTAGTTTCCTTTTGAATGATGTTAGCAATTTTGGGTTCTACATTTTGTTCAAATAGCAGATAGTGAATATCATGATCGCCTACTATTTCAATTACTTCTTCCAACTTTTTCTGTGAAGGTTCATTAGATGGAGATAACCCAGAAATGGCAATCTGTTCAATTCCATAAGCCTCTTCCCAATACCCATACGCTGCATGTGTTACTAAAATTTCACTCCTTGCAGCGTTTTCTAATTGCTCATGAAAATTCTCATCTAAATCCTTAAGTCTTGTCTGTAAATCACTAAAATTAGCTTCAAATTCATCTTCCGCACTCGGTTTTAATTCAACTAACATATTTTTAATGTTCTCTGCCAGGTCAATAGAGCGTATAGGATCTAACCAAACATGCGGATCTTTATCTCCATGGCTGTGACTGTGCTCATGGCCTTCTTCTCCATCTGTCTCTTCACTGTGCGTATGGTCTTCTTCCCCGTGTTCATGCGCTTCTTCACTATGATCATGGGAATGTTCTAATAATGTAATATTATTTGCAGCTTTCAAGACCTTTACATCTTCACCTTGAATTGCTTCCTCAATGCTTTCACCATATGTTTCCATATTAGGACCACTATAGATAAACGCATCTGCAGCAGCAATATCTACCATTGTTTTAGAAGTTGGCTCATATGTATGAGCATCTGCTCCTAATGGCAAAATGGATTCTACATTTACATGCTCTCCACCAATTTGCTCTGCAAAATATGCTAACGGGTAGAGCGTTGTGAATAGTTGTAATTCATCTGTACTTTCTTCGCTGGCATTCGTACTTTCAATAGCTTCATTATTATCTTCTAATGTTTGATCTGTGGCACACGCCGCTAAAAACAACAGTGCAATCAGACTCAATAAGATGGTTATACTTCCATAAATTCTCATTATCACCCTCCTTTACCAAATAACTAATAAAATTTTCATTATCAACACCGAATTCATGATCCATTAAACTTTTATTAGACATATACGCCCTATTACCAGCTCGATTTCTTTACTCCAGGCAGTTGACCTTTAGGGGCAAACTCTCTAAAAGCAATACGTGACATCTGGACTTTCGCAAATATCCCATTGGTCTTCCTGTCACTGCACAGCGATTGAAGCTGTTGTTGTTTTACAACTTTAGACATTTTCGCCATTCAAAGCATGCTCCTTTTCTTCTAAGCATTCATACATTACAGCTCCTACAAATAATAATGATTACGATTTGTTAATTAAAAAAATATCTCTTATAGATTAACGTTAGACTA
Source organism: Gracilibacillus caseinilyticus (assembly GCF_022919115.1). Taxonomy (NCBI): domain Bacteria; kingdom Bacillati; phylum Bacillota; class Bacilli; order Caryophanales; family Bacillaceae; genus Gracilibacillus; species Gracilibacillus caseinilyticus. Next base: position 894,284 of record NZ_CP095072.1, read on the forward strand.
TAAATTCCAATGTATCCATTTTAATGTGCCATCATTTCATGAGCTATGTCATGTCCATCCATCTCTGAAGGATAGTATGTAGGCCAGTTACTTAGCTCATCTAATAAAGCCTCCCTGTCGTCACCCATATATAAATGGTAATGGCCAGCTTCTGTCGGATAAATACTGTGATCGCTGAATTGTATATATGAGGGAAGTCCATCCGCTTCATCTTTCAGTTTAAAAACATATCGAACACCTCTATTGCCTGCTTCATAATTTAGAATTTCATAGTCATCATACACATATTCTCCAGTAAGTTCTTCACTGTCCCTATAGAATGTTACATTATTTCCTTGGATTACAATACGATCAACATCCGTTTGATATCCTGTCTTATAATACTGCTTATATTCCTCAGCAGTCTTATCACCCTCATGCTCTGCTTTATGGGCGAAAACCTCATCAAGTGTACCATCTTCTAAATAAGGATAGACCGATTGCCAATCTCCTTCCCAATCAGAAAGCGGGCGATCGTCGACTTGACTGTCTTCAAAATAACCATTATAAATTTCTTCCGTTTCTTCGCCATGTGCATGACTATGTTCATGGTTATCAGAAGAACTCTCTGTTTCTGAATCTACAGCTGTTTCACTTGCCGCTGCCTCATCCTCCGTTCCACCAGAAGCTTGACACCCCGATATAAGCAGTATCGAACTTAGCACAAATAGCGCTAGTCCCTTCAAAAAGCTAACATTCATAATAAAACTCCTCCTTATAAATCGTAATGGTTACGTTTTGTAGTATATAGGCATTCCAAAAAAACGTCAAGGAAAACCTTTCTATTCCATTACAATTTTTTATTACGAGAATTTTAATGATTGCTGAATAAAGAAATTAAGAAAAACCGGGAAAGCCCACCCGGTCCTAACTAACAAAATAATATACAACTACCTATAATATGGATTATGTAAAGTAAAACTGTCTGACATTGTGGTAATTTTGATAGATTTCATCTGCTTTGCAAAGCTCCGGAAATATGCTCCGCGTCCTGTGGGGCACGGCTTCAGCTAACTTTGGAAAGAAAATTCTTTTCTTTTCAAAGTGGATCTTCAGCTCGCACTGATCCCACGGGAGTCTCCGCATATTTCCTGCGCTTAAGGAATTGCTACAACGTATAAAACAGCTAAAAGCGGTGGTCCTAGGCATTATGTTATAAAATGATATTGTGATATTTATGGATGTGCTCAATTTGCTAGCTCTTACAAAAGTTGTAGCGTATCTTTCACAACGTAGGCCAACCACGTAGACTCCCGCGGGACGTGCAGGTGCTGAAGATCCACTTTGTGAAGCGATCTTCTTCACAAAGTTAGCTTCAGCCGTGCCCCGCAGGACGCGAAGTGGTTGGCCGGAGCGGTATCATACCACTAAAAACATGTCAAAATGACTTCTAGGCTGGTTGACATAATCCATATTATAAGAACCCATCTTCATGTTCAGCATGATTACTTCTATGACTGTACTTATATACTTTCTTTACTGATAAAAAAGCACAGCCTCTATGAAAGCACTGTTTAACCACTAAAATTAAATTTTATTGCTTAAAACTTTTCAATGCTTCTACTTAGAAGAATCATCAATGCGATCAATTTCAACACCGCTAAATCCTTCATCATTGAATTATTTATCATCCAGAAAAAGTCTAAATTTATAGGTCATTCGAAACGCTGCCATAAAATCAACTTGGTGTGAAGCAACCACCAAAAATAACCTGATCCTTTTGATCTTAAAGAAAACACCTCTAGCCTCATAAAGTGTCTGAACTATTTTGGTTGTATGTAATTCACATTTTTACAAATGCTAAAAAAAAGATCTGGATAAGCGAGGTATAATGCATGTTGAATAGAGTTCGCCAAGCTTTTCGTCATCGAAGAGATACAGCTTCTGATAGAAGTAACCAAACAAATAATGCATGCTCCATTAAAAACAACACAAATGATAATCGAGCAGAATTAAGCAAATTATTTTATAACAGTGTGGACATCAAATACAGAGAATTTGAAATTGGAAACCAGAACCCGATACAATGTTTCATTTGTTATACAGAAGGGTTAGTGAATAAAGACGATATCAATCTTTTCATTATGGAACCCTTATTGAGTTCAAATTCAACTAACAAAATAGATCAAATGTCTTCTAGCTCTGTTTTTTCGCTAATCAAAAATCAAACACTAACGTCAACAAGTGTGACAGAAGTTGTTAATCTGGACGATGCTATCAGCGGCATATTGTCAGGCAAAACAGCTTTATTCGTCAACGGAGAAAATACTGCACTATTAGTATCAACTGAAGGTTTTGCAGCAAGAAAAGTAGAAGAACCCGATACTGAATCAACGGTAAGGGGATCGCGAGAAGGATTTAATGAAGTTTTAAATGTTAATACTTCATTAATCAGAAGAAAAATTAGCAACCCTAATTTAACATTTGAAGAAATGACAATAGGGAAGCAAACGCAAACAAAGGTCAGAATTGGCTATATTTCAGGAATTGCTAATCCAAAAGTAGTAGAAGAAGTAAAAAAAAGATTAAACGAAATTGATACAGACACTATATTAGAATCTGGTTATATCGAGCAATTTATTGAAGATAATCCGTACTCTATCTTCCCTACAATTGGAAATAGTGAAAAATCAGATAAAGTTGCCGGGAAAATATTAGAAGGCAGAGTTGCTATATTCTGTAATGGGACACCTTTCGTTTTAACTGTTCCTCATTTATTGATTGAAATATTCCAAGTTCCCGAAGACTATTATTCACGCCCTTTTCTTGTGTCTATCATGCGTCTATTTAGACTTGCAGCATTTTTCTTAACGTTAATTACTCCTGCATTCTTTGTTGCAATTGCCACCTACCATCATGAAATGGTTCCAGCTTTTCTACTTGTAACAATGGCCGCTGCTGAGGAAAAAGTTCCATTTCCCGTCTTCTTAGAAGCGATTATGATGATTGTTATATTTGAAATATTAAGGGAAGCTGGGGTCCGAATGCCACGGCCAATCGGTTCAGCTATCAGTATTGTCGGTGCATTGGTAATTGGAGAAGCTACCGTGCAGGCTGGACTTATAAGTGCACCAATGGTTATTGTTGTAGCACTTACAGCCATCACTGGGTTTGTAGTTTCTGCCATAAACGATGCGATTATTATTATTCGATTCTTTCTACTCATCCTAGCAGGAACGCTAGGTTTTTATGGTTTATTAATGGGTCTCCTTGTCATCATTGGTCATCTATGTTCATTACGTTCATTTGGTTCTCCTTTTTTGGCACCATTTGGGCCTGTAATTCTAAGCGAGTGGAAAGATGCATTTATAAGGATGCCATTGAAGTCTTTAACATTTAGACCTCAAACCATAACCTGGAAGAGATCACGAAGACAAGGGTTTAAGAATCCACTCAGACCTCCTAAATATAACAAGAAGGACTGACAACAATGAAAAAGATCATCATAATTCTATCACTATTCTTGTTAGTGGGGTGTTGGGATCGACAAGAATTAACAGATATTGGTATTGTTGGAGCCGTCGCTATTGATAAAGCGGATGATAATAAAGGATATACCCTTACCTTACAATTATTAAGACCAGCTGCACAGAGCACCCAAGCCCCTACACCAGATCAACCGTTTTTAATGGTATCTGTTTCTGGAGAGAATTTAGCACAATTAATGAGAAAGGTAAATAATGTGATTGATCGGAATGGATTTTATGATCACAATAAACTAGTTATTATTAGTGATAAGGTAGCAGAAGAAGGACTGCTTCCTATCATCGAAACCTTCCATCGCCGAAAGGAAATTCGATCCCATGCTTGGCTTGCTATTGCAAAAGACGAAGAAGCACGATCCATATTAGAAAAGAGAGAACCGGGCATTTCACGCGTACCAGCCAATTTTCTTAATGGACTGTTTAATACTTCCAATTATTATGCGATAAGTAACACAATATTAAATTTTTTTAAAGTGACACTGCAGGCTGGTAACAACCCTGTTATTGGAACCATTAATATTGAAAAAAACGAAAATATTGGTGAAATGACTACCCTTGAGGGAGGAGCAGTTTTTAAGAAAGATGCATTAATAGGGTTTATTAATGCAGAAGAAACAAGAGCCTTTAATTGGATCATCGCGGATGATGAGAGTAAAAGCAGGGGAGCCTTTACCCTTCCACTGCACAATGCAGAGAATGCTGAAGATGTTACGTTGCTAATGAATGATATTGATTCAAAAATCATTCCAGTTATAAAAAAAGGCCAACTAGAATCCTTCGATATCACTATTTATCAAAAGGCTGAATTAGCAGGTGATCAATTAACAAACAACTTTAAAAGTAAAAAACAGTACCATGAGTATATATTGAAAGTGGAAAAGCAATCTGAAAAGTTTATAAAAAACAAAACCAACGCTTTAATTGAAAAAGCACAAAAAGATTTTAAAACAGACATTTTTGGGTTCGGTGAAACACTTTATAAAAATTATCCAAAAGTTTGGGATACCATGAAAGATAGCTGGCCAGATACCTTCTCAAATGTTCCTTACAAGGTCAACGTAACTGTTGATATAAAGAATTCCGGGTTACTTCAAGACTCAATGGAGGCCAAAGAGTAATCGGCCTATTTTTTAATTAAGAAACGAATGAAGTAATAGAGGATCATAAACAGCAAAATAATGATATAAATACCGCCCCCAACAGCGATAATAGCCAAGAAAAGATCGACTTTGAAGACAGAATAATCGAACATAGCATATCAATCCCCTTTTCGTTGAGAAATTTTCTTTTTCAGTATAGAAATGACTAACAGTAGGAATGGAAGCAAAGCATAGATCAAAATAACATACCCTCCCCCTTCCATTCCTTTCCATCTTTGATCATCTATACTGTTGAAGTGCATAATTGTATAGATTGGAAATAACAATCCACTAATGATAATAACGAATTTTGGATTATGTTTATTAAACAACCAGGTTATTGCGAGTGAGAATGCCAAGAAATGCATGGCTGTTTTGTAGAATCCTCCAATAAACATAATAAAGACACCGATACTGTCCAGATTCGTGATAATCATGGCTACTTTTATAGATAATAAAGTTTCTAATAAGGGAATTTGAGTAACCTTTGCTAGCTCTGCACCTAATACACAAATGATTACCAACGTCGACGTTAATAGTAAAATCGTCGAAGTTGCAACAGCTAGAAAGGCTGTTTTACGAATATTTTCCTTTTTTTCAACCAAGTGCCACATCATTAGAAATACAACCATTTCCCCAAATGGAAAGGCAATAACTATCGGCAATTCTTTTAATACTGGTAATACCCCTTCCCCTAATACCGGCTCTAAATTCGAAAATTCAAATTCTCCAGAAAACAAATTAAATACAAACACCGTAATTAAAAATAATAATAAATATGGGAAAAAAATTTCAACCGTTCTTACGAATACTTCTACACCTAGGCATAAAATATAAATAATAACAAATATATATAAATAAAATATCACCATTATTGGCGTTTTAGGCAGTGCTGTTAGTTTGATAAGTGCTCCAAATTCATAAAAATTATGATTGGCCTGATTGTAAAAATAAAGACCAAACAGAAGCAATAATGGCTTGGCCATCACTTTACCGAGTACATCATTTAATATCTCCGAAAAATTTTCAAAAGCATAATACTTTGGCAATTCCGTATAGGTCCATATCAAAATAAAGCTAATTGCATAGGCTGTCAGGATGACTATCCATGCATCTTGTTTTGCACCGATACCAATTGCAAATAATGTTGTACTACCAACCTCAAACGCTACGATAAGTGCAAATAATTGGATATTTGAAATTTTGTTCACGATTTAGCACTCCTTGGATGACAAATAATACTACTTCTTACATTGTCACCATAATAAAGTAGCGTTATAAGTTTTTTTATATGGAAGGAGGGCAAGTTTTAATTTTCCACCATCAATTCAACATTCGATCCTTTATATTTTTTCTCTCATCCGAACACATAGTATGAAAGTAGCTTACTTGATTGGTTTGTCATGTATTTTGTATTCTATTCTATCTTTTCAAATGTTTAGGTGCTAATTCTCAACTCTCTTTTAACAAGAGTGTACCTAAACCAAAAAAGATAACGCCAATAATCATCAAGCTGTAAACGGGCAATGTGATCGTTGTCCCCATATCTGGCATGAAGTAAAACAAAGCAAGGAAAGCGCTAAATGGAATAACACCAAATAAGACAGCTGTCCGGAGGAAATCCAATACTTTATTTACTTTTCTAAAACACATCCATTTTAAATATTGGATAACAAAATAAACAACCACAAAAGCTATTCCGATAGAAACGAGTGAAATAATGGCTAATGTTCCTAAATAATAGGTTTCACTTCCTTCTAATTTTCCAAATCCATAATACAAAATGGAGTGAAAGAAACCATTTATAAATGTACTAACGCCGAGAAAATAAAACAAACCCATCAAGATCAACATCATTCTTTTTTTAGTCAGTGTTTTGGGTAATTCCTCAATAATTTGATCAGCATACTGTTTTGGATCTTTTCCAAACAACTCCGAAGTAGCTTTACCCTCTTGTTGCAGATGTAATAAATGGTCTAATAATTCCATTAGAATTTCTTCCGATTCTTGCTGTGACTTTCCATAGGATAAACGAATATACATGAGCATATCCTCATAAATTTTTTTATTGTTATCATCAAGAAGTTTACGTTTTTCGTTATTTTCAGCTATTAATAACTTAGTATTCATTCCATTTCCCCCTCTTCTGTTAATAATTGATCAACCGGTACCTTAAGGCTGTTCCAATTCTTTTTAAAGCTTGCTAAAGATTCGTATCCTTTGGCAGTTAGGGCATAGTATTTGCGATTAGGTCCACTGGCTGATTTCCTCATTTCCCCTTGAATTAACGTATCTCTTTGCAACCTTAATAAAATGGGATAAATGGAACCTTCACTTACATCTATCCCTTGCCCTTGTAACTTCATTGCTAATTCATAACCATATACCGATTCTTTAGAGATAATTGCTAATATACATCCTTCTAATATTCCTTTTAATAATTGACTTCGTACAGACATTCCTTCACCTACCTTGCATTACATGATACCTGTTAAATAAAAAACAAGATATCAAGTATCTTGTTATACAATATAGTTATATTATAGTGATTATTCTTAATAATTTCAAGTTTTTTAAGATCTTCATTCTCCATTTACTAACACAAGTATTAATAAACGACTGAACCGTTTACTCGTTCCGCCATTTTAGGTCACCCGATTGATGATGAATTTTCTTGTTTAGAATTTGCACCAAATTTATCTTCAGCTCTTCTGAAGTAATGATACAGCTTATTGAGCTAATTCCAGTTTTTATTTTTAACTCAAAACCATTGTTATTCACCTCTTTTTCGAAGCCATAATATTTATGGTTGATATCGATTGGAATAAGCTGAAAGGATTTCATTTTTTCCCAAGGAATAAATCGACTGCCACTGATCACCCCTTCATCAACTACAGCAAATATATTGAAGAGCTGATGTGAATAAATGTACGCTGGAAAGAATACTAAATAAATAGACTGAAATTCGTTTGATAATAGATCAACAATAAAAATAATACTCAAAAATAGCAGAATAAAAGCATACATGATGAGTGCTGTTTTTTGTGTAGAATAGCTGGGAAAATCCACTGTTTTCTGAGGGTATCTTCTTAAAGACTTCAGCTCTTCACTGGTTGTTGGCAGGATTATTTGTTTCTTCATCTTCCACAGAACTTGGATTAATTTGTAGTTATAATAAATAATGAAAGCCAGAAAAACAAGGTTTATCAGTATTTCCAATTCAGTCACCACCTTTACTTATCCATTCTCAACTTCCTATTTTTTCATCTCCTAATCAAAGTAAAAGGAGACGGTGTATAGATGTACTCTCTCCACAAACTGTTTATAAAATGCTTCAGCACTACTCATACCGAATCATCGTCCAAAATCCAATATCCTCAAATCCCAAACGCTTATAAATATTCCCTGCTGCCGGATTATCATAAAATAAACAAAGCGATTTGCCCTCGGCCAACAATTCGTTGCAGAGTTTTTCCATACATAATGTTGCATAGCCCAGTCGTTCGTATGCTGGCCTTGTTCCCACACCGACAATCATCGCAGATTGGGAATTCTCTGCTGTAGAAGATGCAGAAGCAACCATTGTACCTTGTTCATTTCGTACGATATACGTTCTTCCCGTTTTATCTTCAGCTGCACGCTTTCTCGCTTCCACACTAAAGTATCCACCTGCAAACTCAGGAATGGAAAGTAACATATCGACGTTCTCTTTATACTCAGAAGCCTGTAAATAGCTGACCTGCTGCAAACGTTCTTGCTCAATCTCGTAACTTATGGCATTACATTTAGCATAATAGGTCTCATGATGCTTACGAATCTCTCTTTTTATCAATGGTTTTAATGGTTCTATTATGTGCTTTAACCCACTTATTTCAACTCGATCGGCAGCATTATTGATAATTTCTGCAAATCCTTTCACATCATACGCTTCCTCGCTAAACGGGATATAATTTTGTTCGTACCGTAACAAAATCGCTATCAGTTTCTCGTTTTCGAATTGACCCCAAAGCTCTTGGATATCTGCGTCATACCCATATGCTTCGATATCACCGATAATAAACAAATTTTCCGCAGGTTTATGTCCAATAAGCGACATGACTGAAACATGATCATTCGCACTTAACTTACGAATCATACTATCCCCCACTCGTTATCTGTATTTAATCGTTCAACCCTTTTCCTTCCAGGATCGGTTTTATACTTTTTTCAATCCTGGATACTCTTGTCGCGGATCGCTTTGCTTTAGAAAAATGAAATATATATGCTCGTTGGCGTCCGGGAGTCAATTTTTCAAAAGCTGTTTTTAATTCAGGAAGTTCATCGAATTTCTGCTGGAGTTCTTCCGAGATATTGTATTCTTCGTGCTTTTTCAATTCCACTTCCAGTCCGGCTTTTTCCACTTCCATAGCTTGCAGAATATATTCCTTCACAATCTCTTCGTTGTCCACTATTTCTTCAAGTTTGGTAAACCGCAATTGACGGGCTGCCTGCACATTTTCTGTTTGTTGTATCAGCATGTTATAAGGATCCTTTAACAATGCGCCCTTGTGAAACAGCAGTGCACAATAATCTTTAAATCCATGAATTAAGACAACATTTTTGTTATTAAGTGTGTAGCAAGGATGCTTCCACTTAAAATCTTCTGTAAGCTCACAACCAAGTACAATCTCACGAAGCTTCACAAATTCTTCCTTCCATTTTGTTTCCTTTTCTAAAAACATATCCACTGTAGGGTTCAATTTACTTTTTGACATACAGGAACACCTCTTTCATTAATCGACTGATATTTTCTTATTACATTACCATATTTTCAATCGTTACTTCTACCATCATCACAAAAATCCAAAAAATGTCGTTTATCACTTTGCAAATCGGTTAATGCGCTAATTTTCATCCAATCAGTACCTTGATAGCGATGATGTCTGTCAACTAAGATTGATCTTATCCCACACGCTTTCGCCCCTTCCATATCATATTTGATAGAGTCCCCTATCATCCATGTATTAGATGCCTCCACATGTAAGTCATCTAATACTAGTTGAAACGCTTCCTTATTTGGTTTAGAAAAACCTATTTCCGAACTGATATATATTTGCTGTATGTATGATTCGATTCCCAATGCTTTTATCTTTTTCCGCTGACCATCAGCAGGACCATTGGTAAGTACAGCTACCACAAATTCTGAATCAGACAGCTCTTCCAGAAAATGTTTCGCATCTGGGAAAAGTTCAATATGTTGATTCGCTTCACCCATGTAGATTTTATTTAAAGTGGAGATAAGTTCCTCTGATGGCGAATTCAATGCATCTGCAAACCTTCTGTTTCTATATTCTACAATAGTTATCCTTTTTCTCGTGAATAGATCGAATAAGAAAGGCTCTATTTCCTGGTATCTCTCCCAAAAATAGTTGGCATTTATCCCTCTATTACTTAAATATCGATCTATCTTTCTTTTCGCATTGTGTTTAGCTTGTTGGTAATCGCATAATGTATCATCCAAATCCATAATTAAACATTTCTTCATCCGTATGTCACCCTTCTGAAACCACTCATTTTGAAGATGTATAACGACTGTTTAGTTTTTCCCGGTGAGACTGAAGAATACTTTCCAGGGAAATATCATATTTGTTCGCTATTACAATAAGATTTCCCAGCACATCACCCAATTCCTCTGTAAGTTCTTGTTTTTGTTCATCTAATGAACTGGTCACTTCATCTGGTCTGTCTCTGCCAATTTCAAGTGCTCTGATTGCCCGTGCAACTTCTCCCGTTTCCTCTGCTAGAAATCCGATTCGGATAAAAATATCTAATTTTGACCATCCACGTTTTTCATAATAGTTTTTAACCCATTGTTGAAAATCATCAATATTCATGTCTATTTTCCCCCAATCTATTGTCACAGCTAACCTAGATTATACAGGTTTTACTTGATAAATTAACTTAAAATATGGTAATTTCTAAAACTTTTATGTTTAGAAGAAAAAATAAAAAACGTTCGGCAATCTTTCATCCGAACGTTTAAAACTATATGAGTTTATCAACTATATGCTCATCACACCACCATTGGATGCATTTGTAACAAGTTTTGAATATCTGCCTAACCAACCATTTTTAATTTTAGGCTCAAAGGGTTTCAGAGATTTCTTACGCTGTTCTAACACTTCATCCGTTACTTTTAAGTTCATTGTTCGGTTTGGTAAATCAATGACAATTTCATCTCCGTTTTCGATCAATGCAATTGGCCCGCCCTCTGCTGCTTCAGGAGAAATATGTCCAATCGATATACCGCGGGATGCACCTGAAAAACGACCATCTGTCAAAAGTGCCACTGTGCTTCCTAAACCTCGACCCATAATAGCAGAGGTTGGAGCTAACATCTCCGGCATTCCAGGTCCACCTTTAGGTCCTTCATACCGGATTACCACAACATGTCCTTCTTTGACCGCACCATTATCAATCGCTTCTTGTGCTTCCTCCTGGGAATCAAAGACAATGGCTTCGCCTTCGAATTCTTTAATCGCCGGATCCACAGCTCCCACTTTAATAACAGCTCCTTCCGGTGCGATATTACCATATAAAATCGATAATCCCCCAAACGGACTGTATGGATTATCCTTTGAACGAATCACTTGTTCGTTGGTAATCTGATATCCACTAACCAATTCACCCATGGTCTTACCGGTTATGGTTAAGCGATCTGGATGGATTGCTCCAGGGATTTTTGTTAACTCATTGATAATGGAGCTCACGCCACCTGCTTTATTTATGTCATCCATGGAGATATCGGACGCAGGCATAATCTTCGCAAGGTATGGGACGCGGGCTGCAATGCTGTTAACATCGGCAAGGTTATAATCGATACCCGCTTCATTAGCAATCGCAAGTGTGTGCAGTACCGTATTGGTAGATCCACCCATTGCCATATCAAGTGCGAACGCATCATCAATTGCTTCTTTTGTAATGATATCACGTGGTTTCACATCATCATCAATCATACGAATCAGATGTTTAGCTGCTTCACGAATCAATTCTTTACGTTTCTCACTTGTCGCAACAATTGATCCATTTCCAGGAAGTGCTACACCTAACATTTCCATTAAACAGTTCATCGAGTTTGCTGTGAACATTCCCGAACATGATCCACATGTTGGACAAGCGTTATTTTCGATATCATTAAATTCTTCTTCTGTCATCTTACCAGATTTGTATGCGCCAACTCCTTCAAATACAGAAGTCAATGAAAGCTGCTTCCCGCTGGAACTAGTACCAGCTTCCATTGGTCCACCAGACACAAATACGGAAGGTACATTAGTACGAGCAGCAGCCATTAACATACCAGGTGTAATTTTGTCACAGTTCGGAATGTAAAATACGCCATCAAACCAGTGTGCATTAATAACGGTTTCCGCACTGTCAGCAATTAATTCACGGCTTGGTAATGAATAGCGCATGCCTATATGCCCCATTGCAATTCCATCGTCGACACCAATTGTATTAAATTCAAACGGAATACCACCAGCTTCAATGATTGCTTCTTTGACTACTTCAGCAAATTCACGTAAATGGACGTGACCAGGAATGATATCAATATATGAATTACAAATGCCGATAAATGGTTTTCCCAAATCCTTTGCTTTTACTTTCCCTGTAGCATACAACAAGCTACGGTGAGGCGCACGATCTACCCCAATTTTAATCGTGTCACTTCTTCTCATCAGCACACACATCCTTCGTTTTTATTTATTTAATGTATTTTATAATGTATGTTGTCTGCTGTCAATATCGTTGTATGACTAATTGTTTTTTTATAATTATTAATTAAGTACCAGACACACTCAGAAACTCTTATGCCTTCCTAGTGAAGGCCGCTCCACAAGACGAGAAGCATATTTCCTAAGCTTAAGTGAAGTGCTACATTATAAGAATCCATGCATGAATACTTCTATGACTGTACTTATATACTCATAAAAAAGACACCTTGGTAAACCCAACATGTCTTCAAATCATAAAACTATTCAATTCCTAACTCTCTCATTGCATGCAAAATATGAATTCTCATCGCGCTTCTTGCACCTTCGGGGTTGCGACTCTTCATGAATTCCATAATCATATTATGATCGTTGATCGTATCTTTGATCGCTAATTCTTTTTTCTTCGAGAGGATGACTCCCTTATCGATCGCTTGATAAATAACTGGCATCAGCTTTTCCATGAATTCATTATGAGTCGCTTTCACGATAGATTTATGGAATTTTTGTTCCACATCCGTACGATCCTCATTACGCTTTATTCTATCCTCTATTTGTTTTCCATATTCCAAAATACGTTTCAACTCAGCTTCACTTGCTCTCGTTGTCGCATAATAGGCCGCTTCTGGTTCAAAAATTAGACGCATTTCGTATAAATCTTTCGCATTAATTTTCGCATCAGCAAGAAAGCTTAAGGATTCTAAACTTTTTATATCGAGATCGTCTATAATATATGTACCTTTTCCACGTCTAATTTCTAAAATACCGTTCGTCACCAATATTCGAATCGCTTCACGAAGCGTTGTCCTGCTAATATTTAGCTCCTCTGATAATTCATTTTCATTTGGAAGCTTATCACCTGGAACAAAACGTTTCTCTATTGTAATCATTGACATTAAATCATCCGCTACACTGTCTGATAGCCTTTTTTGCATGTATGTAATCACCCTGTTTTCTTTCTAGTATAGCATACAGGAAGTGATTTAACATTTTGATAGACAGATGTAGATAGACACCTTAGTTCCTTTCTTAATAAAATGGATCACATTTCTAATCCATTAAATGAACTTCATCATCGATATGAATATCACCTGTTTTTATCACAGAGGCATACACACCAAAGTTGTTTTTTCTTTCTTTGATTACGGTTTTATGTAAGCTCGGGTCTCGTTCGGCATTTTCAGGATCAACCGTAATGATCATACATCTTTTGCAATGTCCTACAAATTCCATATCTACTTCCTGTCCTATCTTAATTCGCCGACCAATCCATTCTTCTTCAATGAAAGGTTTCTTATCCAATAATGAAATAAATAAATTTGGTCGAAAACGTCTCAAATCAACTTTGTCCTTATCCCATAAATCTTCCAACTTATCTAAAGAAGCATCTGTTGCGACGAGAACATGTTCTACCGCAATGGGTCCAATGGGTACATGTAAAGGGGTATATTTCTTGGTAGGTAAATTTCTTGGTAGATATTTTTCGTTGTGATTTTATTTCCATTTCGCTGATCTTCCCAATCGAAAACCTCGCCTTCCGGTGTGATCACTTCTACATTGGGGTATTTGTCCAATGATTCTTCTCCCACAAATCTCGCCTGATACCGAACCATTTCCCGGAATTGTGTTATCGTTAAGAAATTACCCTCTTTTGTATCAACTAAATAAGCGTGGCTGCGGTCCCCATATAGGCCATAATTCATTATCTTAGACTGTTGTACCTCTTCACCTCGAAGTGATTTTACGGGATGGCGGACAATTTCTTTGATGTGACCAATTAGCATTTCATTCACTCCAATATGTTTTATCCTACTATGATTTTAACAGAGCATATTTTGTATCTCTAATATAAAAATGCTTAAGAGAAATTTAAATCCATTTAATCAATCGCTTTCCAATAAAAATTTATCCCCTAATTTATCCAATAGATGGTAATCATATTTTAAAGCTTTACCTTATTCCTCTTCCTCTATAATTAAAGTTTTATCAGAGACACGTTACTCGTTAATGGAGTAATGAATAAAAAAGTGCTTTTTCCTCGTTAGTCCTAACCCATTCTCACGACAAAGTGCTCAATTGCCACAAGATTTAAGTAACCTATAAATTTCCCACTTAATGTAAGAAAACAATTCAGGTATCCATTCACGTGCAGCCGGTATAGCTTCAACCCCTTAATCTATAAGGTAACGAAGTACATGAATGGTCCAGCAGATACCACCGATGCTGATTTGCCATTCAATATCACTTGACCAATTAATACCCGTCTCTTCACAATACGCATTGATCAAATAGTTCGGTCTAATATTGTTATCTTTTGTCGAATTAATCAAGCTATATAAATCTCCGAGATGTGGACTAAAGTTAAAAAGCCACCCTGATTTAAGGGTAGCTTCTTTATCGTTTATATTTCAAAACCATGTGTCAGTCCATAAAACGTAAATAATAGGTAATTGTCGTTCAACATTATTATCTCTACTTTCATTATACTACTAATTATAATTTATTTATAGACTACACATTGTAAAGTTCTTGTTCTATACTGTTATATACAAATCTAAAGATATAAGAGGTGTATCCGTATGAATGACAAAAAAAATGGCTTAGACAATGGTCCTTTCTTTCATGGTACTAAAGCTGAACTAAAAATTGGAGATCATTTAAAACCGCAACACTTTTCAAATTACCAAGACAAAAAATCGAACTATATATATTTCACTGCAACATTAGATGCGGCTAAATGGGGTGCGGAACTAGCAACATCTACATCAAAAGAAAGAATTTACATTGTAGAACCATTAGGCGACTTTGAAAATGATCCGAACCTGACTGATAAAAGATTTCCAGGAAACCCAACGCGTTCTTATAGGTCTAAATCGCCTTTGAAAATAATCGCTGAATTAAGTTCATGGGAAAGACATTCAGATGAAGAAATAAATCATATGATTACATCTTTAAAAAAATTACGTGAACAAGGGAAAGCTGTCATACTCGATTAGCCCTAAATATTTTTTATTTGACTGTCTTTTTCTTAAATGAAATGAGTGTGAGTAATTTTTTCTTTGGTTAACATAAGTATCCGTTTGTTAAACAAGCACCAGCAAAGCCCAATTTCTCATTTAATCCTCACACATTGGACTTTGCCTAATTCATATACTTTATCGAATTAGACGATGTAAACTGGAGACAAATCATACTACAAAGTATAATACTTTTATTATAAATCTTCACTACTACATTTAATTGGTTTTCTGTTTTAATAATAGGCTTAAATACCCGATCACACCAGCACCAACAAAAAGAGTATGATAGCCAAAAAGATCTGCAATTACACCAGAAAAAATGGACCCTATTGCCTGCCCAAGTGCAAGAATTAAGAAAGGTAAACCAAGTCCAAATGATGGATTTGTGTTAAACACTGAAATCCCCCATACGATTAAGACACCTGTTATAAAAATATACGAGCTTCCAAAAAGAGCTGGTGACAGAAATCCAGTAACCGGGCTGGATGGATACATTCCTAGCAGTAGAGACGATGTAGAAAGCGCTAATACAGAAAGCTTAAAGGCATGCATTAACCCAAACTTGTCGATAAACACACCAGCAGTTCCCCCTAGTAAACCTGCAATACCAATAATGCCCCATAGCCACTTGCCTATGTATGTAGGCACATTTTCCGCGTGTAACATAAAGTCTTTTGAAAATGTCCAATATGCTGAACACGATATTCCTATCAGGCAAGCAGCGAGAATCAAAGGCACAGCTCGCCTCCATTCCCGTTTAGAAAAACCAATTTTGTTTTCTCTTTCTGTTGTATGATGTTTTGGAAGTGCTTTGTAATTAGCGAATAGTACTAAAATAGCAATACAAGTATATATGAAATACGTTTCTCTCCAGCTATTTGTCATCATAATAGCAATTACCCCAGTAAAAGCCGTTCCAATACTAGTACCAGCGTTAATCCATGAATTAGTTTGATTCTGTAATCTTGTCTCTACCTTTGTGCTAACAATATCCGCGTATGGCGGAGATGAAAATCCTGTACTCAGCCCTGCTATAAATATACCTGTACCTAGTACTACCGGATTAGGCGAAATAGAGATAACTCCTAAACCAATAATTGCTGATAAACCTGCTATTACCAGAACAGACTTTGGGGTAACCTTATTAGAAAATACCATTGCTGACACTATTGCTAGACAGTAAGCAATATAGGATAAAGATGAGATCACACCACTAGTAGACTGTTCCATCATCATTGTTTCGTTTATATATGGCAGCATTAATCCATAACTAAACCGCGATAAACCATAAGTAACAGCTATCATCGGTAACCCTACAATTATTAATTTTTTTGAATACATATTATTCACCTCTTCAATTATATTGAACGTTCATTATAACAAATAAATAAAAAATAAAGGCAATGCATTATAGTAAATATCATTGCACTTCTTAGATTAACATAAGGCGTTATTTAGAAATGGTAATACTATTTAATAAGTCCTTTGCCGAGCGCTTTACTTCTTCAATATCGGATATTTGGACCATCGATGTTAATCCTTCTAGTATAATTAATAATTGCAAACTTAAGGAATTGGGTGCATCAAATATCTTCAAATCCTCTTCCACTTTCTTTAGAAGTGTTTGTTTATGTCTTGTCGATAGTTCTGTAATTTCATCATTAATACCGTCGTATTCCTGTTTAGCTCTTAAAAACAAACAACCATTAAAACCATCTATTGTTAACCAACTTATATGTGTGTTTAAAAGTGATTTTAAATATGCTTTTAAGTCTTTTTTATTTACACCCTCTTCTAAATGCTGAAAATATTTCACTTCTCTTCGCATCAAAATTTCCTTAATTACTTCTTCCTTAGATTTAAAATGATAATACATGGTCATCGGCGCCACTCCAGCCTTATCCAGAATACTCTTGACACCAATAGCGTGAAAGCCGTGCTGATAAAATAATTCTTCCGCTTGGTCCAATATCGCCTGCTTTTTTGGTGATTGCCTCATAGATGAACCTCCTTTTTTTATGTTGAACGTTCATTATAAATGATAACATAAATTTTATATTGTTAGCAAGGAACTGTTCATGTTCCTACACCTTTACCACGTCCGTCCTAGCTCCTGATAGCAACACTGCAACTGAGGCACCTTATTTGGGCCGACGAATATAACACATTAATGCTTTTTCCATATCTCAAAAAGGGTGTACAGTGAAGGATAATGTTTTTATACAGTTCGCATGACTAGATTTACGAGTTACTACCAAAGCATCGTCTACTACTTGTAAAATCGCAACGGTAATTACTTCATATATTTACCTCTCTTTTTTTGAGGCACAGATCAATAGAAGTGAGTATTCCTAGTTACAAATAATATTATGGTTCTTTATCAGAATTTAAAAAAACCTTATATGAACATATTATCGTAAAGAGTTGTCTTTACCTAACTTTATTATAAGTTACCGATTCATTTTATTAATGGTGTACAATTAATGTTTTTCCCTAAAACACCTGATTTGGTTCTGCAGCTTTTTTCGAATACTTATCGAACGTTAATTATGTTTTTCCAAAAGGAGAAAGGACCAAAAAAAGAACAGAAGAAGAATTCCCTTCTCTTCTGCTCTAAACCTTTGTAAATCAAGTTTTTTCCTTGAAAATTCAATTTCCAGTCATTTTCTCCCCAAATCTTCTCTTTCACTCTTCTTTCTCCCACACATGGAAAAGATTAATTTTGGTTGACAAACTGTTGTAGA
This sequence comes from Gracilibacillus caseinilyticus, assembly GCF_022919115.1. Lineage (NCBI taxonomy): Bacteria > Bacillati > Bacillota > Bacilli > Caryophanales > Bacillaceae > Gracilibacillus > Gracilibacillus caseinilyticus. The sequence goes on from NZ_CP095072.1 coordinate 912,459, forward strand.
CTTAAATAAAGTTTGATCAAAAGTATCCCGCAAAACCTCATTCTTAGGGCATCATTGATTTAGCTGTAAATAAAAAGAACCGGTTTTGAATAAAGATTGTTTAAACAGGTTCCGATTTATGAATATTCCCTATTTCTATTAAAATAGTTTAATCATTTCGGTATTCGAAGTATATCTATTATGCTTTCACAACATGAATAGGTCTCCCTATAATTACCTCTGCAGCACCCATTGTAATCTCACCTAAAGTTGGGTGAGCATGGATTGTTAGTGCGATATCTTCTGCAGTCATACCCGCTTCAATCGCAAGAGCCATTTCAGCGATCATATCAGATGCACCAGCACCTACGATTTGAGCACCGATTAATAAGCCATCCTCTTTACGTGCAATAAGTTTCACAAACCCTTCTGTTGCGTTTAAAGCTAATGCACGACCGTTTGTTGCGAATGGAAATTTCGCTGCTTTCACTTCAATACCTTCTGCTTTTGCTTGCTCTTCATTGTAACCAACAGTTGCAAGTTCTGGATCTGTAAAACATACAGCTGGGATTGCTAAGTAATCTACGATTGACTTTTCACCAGCGATTGCTTCAGCAGCTACTTTACCTTCATAAGATGCTTTATGTGCAAGTTGCGGACCAGATACGATATCACCTATTGCATAAATGTTTGGTACTGAAGTACGGCATTGTTTGTCTACTTTTAGTAACCCATGTTCTGCATATTCGATACCTATTGCTTCAAGACCCATTTCGTCTGTATTTGGACGACGACCTACAGTTACTAATACATAGTTAGCTTCAACTGTTTTTTCTTCTCCGCCAGCTTCATATGTTACAACTACACCCTTTTCATTTTCTTCTACGCCTTTAGCTGATGCGCCAACGACAACTTCTACGCCTTTTTTCTTTAAGCCTTTTTTCACAATTTGTGTCATTTGCTTTTCGAAACCAGCTAAGATGTCTTTGCCGCCTTCAATGATTGTTACTTGAGAACCTAAGTTAGCGTAAGCAGAACCTAGCTCAGTACCGATGTAACCACCACCGATGACAACTAATTTTTCTGGTACTTCTGGTAAGGAAAGTGCACCATTTGAGTTGATTACGCGTTCAGTGAATTGGAATGTTGGAATTTCAACCGGACGAGAACCTGTTGCAAGGATTGCATTTTTGAATGTGTAAGTTTGTGTGTTGGCCCCGTCGATTACACGTACAGTGTTTGCATCTACGAAGTATGCTTCACCGTTCACAATATCGATTTTGTTGCCTATTAATAGACTTTCAACACCGTCTACTAATTTAGAAACTACGCCATTTTTGAATTTTTGCACTTTTGTCCAGTCAAGTTTTACTTCTTGTGCAACAATACCCATTTCATCTGAATGCTTTGCTTGCTCAAAACGGTGACCTACTGAAATCATCACTTTTGATGGGATACAACCGACATTTGAGCAAACTCCTCCTAAATACTCTCTCTCTACAATCGTTACGTTTTGCCTCATTTTAGTAGCGCGAATAGCCGCCACATATCCTCCTGGACCTGCACCAATCACAAGCGTATCAATATACTTCATCTACTACATCCCCCTCATTGCTTGCTATAAAATGAAAAACGTTATACCAAAAATATTTATCTTTTACACAATTATGGTGACCCTTTGTATCAACTTTAATTACTTGTTTAAAGTTGCTATCATTTAATAGGAGGTCCACATTTGAAATCGGCACTTTTTTATCATGAATAGAGTGTATGCCAAGAGCTGGGGATTGTTGGTTTTTCAATATTTTTTCTAGACACCATTCTCTTCTAGCTTTTAAAAAAACACCTCCTCGTAATAAAAACCAACTGATAAATAGCCAGCCAAATGGAATATAAGATAGTGTTACTTTTTCAGCCATTGATTTGCTAATATTTTTTAATGATGTAGGCATTGAATCGGTAATAAGGGCTTGAATCCTCAAATCAGTGGCATTCACAATACTTGCAGCTATTCCTCCCATTGAATGCCCTAAAACATAGATTGCATTACTATTAATATCTGGCCTCTCCCACACATAATCAATCGTTGATGTTATACTTTGGACAAACGATTCAATACTCACTTGCTTTTGTATTGAATCACTTTGCCCATGACCAAGAACATCCACAATTATTACGTCATAACCGCTAGCTAATAGGGGATCGACATATCGTAACATTTTTGATTTATTAGAGCTCCATCCGTGTACCAGTAGAAAGCAACCTCTTGCTCTCTCACTTTTAATAAGCCATCCTCTAATTGTCCCAATACCCAGCTCAATTTCAATATTTTCATAAGTCGAATTCGGGTATTTGTTATCCTCTTTCCGTTTTGGTGTGAAAATATAACGAATGATATAGCTCCTCAAAAATAAAATAATTACTACGAAAGCAATGATTAATAAATATTTCATAATAACTCCCTTCACAAAAGATACCAATCAGTCTCTTTTTGTTTGAAAAAAAGACGGCTTTATTGCCGCTCAGTAGCAATCATTGAAATATATTGCTTTAAATTATTTATTATGATCTTCGTTATTTGCCCATCTTTCTTTAATCGGTCTAATACGAGTCCACCTTCAAGTGTTGACACAATATATATCGCAGTATCGTATGGCTGTACTGACTGCTTCAACTCCTGATGCCTAATACCATCCTCTATAATTTTCACCATCCACTTTGTCATCATATCCATTGCTTCATTAATTGATGGCAGTAACGCACTCACTTCTAAATCATCCATTTCTATGGCTGCGTTAAAAATAGGGCACCCACCTACTATCGGTTCCCCTTCACTTAATTGTAAAAAGGCCTCCACAAATGCGATTAATTTGTCCGTTGCATTCTCGTGTTGCGAAACAATCGTCATTAAATGATTTCGCATTATTTCGGTAGAAAAATGAAAAGACTCGACCATCAGCTGCTCTTTATCCTTAAAGTGTCGATATATCCCCCCTTTTTGAATATTCGTTTCCTGAATAATGTCACTCATCGTTGTTGTCATGTAACCCTTTTTGTTAAAAATCGTAGAAGATTTTTGAATAATATTACGCCTTGTTAATTCACCTTTTTTCATTTACACCCTCCAAAAAGATACCTTTCGGTCTCTTCTAATATAAAGGAAGTCAGATACAAATTCAAGAACTTTTTAACAGAAATTAAATAAAAGGCTGTATCGGGACCCACGATAGGTCCATTCCTCATTTAGAAAAATTTTCATATGTGGCGGGTTATTCCTTGAATCGTTAACGTACCCCTTCTTAAGGGTCAATAACATATTTCAAATAACGTGTAACCATTTCATTTCTCCATTAAATTTATTTTTTCTCCATTGAGATGTGATACACTCAATAATGAAAATCAGATTATTTAAATTTAAAAACTAAAATCCCAATAATAATCATTCCTATTCCCATTGCTTTGTTTGGTGTAAATGCTAGCTTATCAGTTCCATCATACATTTCAGTTTTATATTCTGCTTCAATCTCTGTTTTCCACTCATTCAGAGTAAACATCTGCATACAAACAGCGCTTATGTCCCCCAAAATCAATCTCTTTCCCTCCCCAAATCACCCTCAATCCCTTACCACACCTAACTCCAACCCACTTTTACAAATAATGCCACGTAATTAATGTTTTTCCGTAAAACAGTTGATTTTGACCTGAAACACGTCTTGCAAAATTTGTCGAACGGTAACTTTGTTTTTCCGTAATAGAGTGAGGACTGGAAGGAAATAGAAAAAAGAACAGAAGATAAAGGATACCCTTAACTTCTGCTCTAAACCTTAATATATCAAGTTTTATTCGATGCTGAACCACTTCAATTTCACTTCATCTTTCTCTCAAATCTCCTCCAAATGTCTTTCTCAAATGCTCTTTCTTCTCCTAATCACGGAAAAACATTAATACATACGGAAAGAGATTAAGACTTATGGAAAAACATTAATTGTGGGTGACAACAACTGTTGAATTTTTCACCGATCAATTATTCAACGGTAACACTTTTCGCAAGGTTACGCGGCTTATCTACATCACAATCACGATGAAGTGCTGCGTAATAGGATAGTAACTGCATCGGGATCACACTCACTAATGGTGTCAGTAATTCATGAACTTCAGGCAAGACAAACTGATCTGTATCTTTTTCAAGTCCTTTCAAACTGACCACACAAGTGTTAGCTCCACGGGCTGCTACCTCTTGTACATTGCCTCGGATCGAAAGATTGACATTCTCCTGAGTAGCAATAGCGATAACCGGTGTCCCTTCTTCAATCAAAGCAATCGTACCGTGCTTCAATTCACCACCAGCAAAGCCTTCTGCCTGAATATAAGAGATTTCTTTCAGTTTTAACGCTGCTTCCTGAACAACATAATAATCAACACCTCGACCAATGAAAAATGCATTTCGAGTTGTTTCAAACATTTCCTGGGCAATACGTTCGAATTCTTCTTTCTGATCCGTTAATGTCTCCATTGCACTTGCTACGATACCAAGTTCCTGAAGTGGATCAAATGATAAATCAATACCTTTTGCTCTTGCGCTGTCCACTGCCAAGATCGCTAATACAGCAATTTGGGCTGTATATGCTTTGGTAGAAGCTACCGCAATTTCTGGACCTGCATGCAAGTGCAACGTATAGTCTGCTTCACGAGAAAGGGTAGAGCCTGGCACATTTGTAATCGTTAATGCCGGATGCCCTAAAGCTTTTGTTTGAACCAATACAGAGCGGCTGTCTGCTGTTTCTCCACTTTGAGAGATAAAGACAAATAAAGGTTTCTCCGATAACATTGGCATATTATAAGAGAACTCACTTGCAATATGCACTTCTACTGGAATATTTGCTAAGCGCTCAATAAATTGTTTCCCAACTAAACCAGCATGGTAACTGGTTCCTGCTGCAATGATATAAATACGATCCGCTTTTTTCATCGCTTTGCGGATGTCTTTATCCAATTTAATCGTATCATTCTTATCCTGATATTCTTGAATGATTTTACGCATAACAAACGGCTGCTCATCTATTTCTTTTAACATAAAGTGCGGGTACGTTCCTTTTTCTGTATCAGACGCGTCAATTTCTGCAACATAAGATTCGCGCTCCACTACAGTACCGTCTAACTTTTGGATTTCCACACCGTTACGTTTTACTAATACGATTTCTTTGTCTTCAATTTCTACATAACGATTCGTTTCTTTTAATGTTGCCATTGCATCACTTGCAACCACATTAAATCCTTCACCAAGTCCGACTAATAATGGACTTTTGTTTTTTGCAACATAAATAAGATCAGGATTTGTATTATCAATTAATGCAATTGCATAGGAACCTTTTAATACAGAAAGTGCCTTACGAAAACCGTCCAAGACATCTTCTGTCTGATTCGCAAAATGCTCTACTAACTGAACAACGATTTCCGTGTCTGTTTCACTCTTTAACGTAACGTCGTCTAAGAATTCATCGCGAACTTCATAATAGTTCTCGATCACACCATTATGCACTAGTGTAAAACGCCCTGATGCACTTTGATGCGGGTGCGCATTGTCTTCACTCGGCTCACCATGTGTAGCCCAGCGAGTATGCCCGATCCCTAAATTAGCTTGCACGCTTGCATCTACTTTTTCACGCAATCCTGCAATTCTTCCCTTAACCTTTGTTACGTTGACACCTTCATCATTTAAAATGGCAATACCTGCAGAGTCGTATCCTCGGTACTCCAATTTCTCTAATCCAGTTAACAAGATTTCCTTTGAATCATTTGCTCCAATATATCCTACAATTCCGCACATAACGTTGTTTCCTCCTTGAAAATAAGGGGCAAACAACCGATCCTTTTTGACATGGGGCGATTATTTGCCCCTTTCTCGTGTTTGATATATCATCTCGTTTCTATTCTTGTTCAAAAAGTTGCCTTCTTGTTTTCGAATAGAGACATTACGGTTGAGATGGACAACCGGGAGGCATCCGCCGATCACTCTCGATAAACCTCCTCCTCGTCAGCTATGATTTCATCCGTTCACATAGCCCTGGCGCTTTACAGTTGATATTCTTCGAAACTCCTTTCTATTTTTGAGTAGGTCGTATTAGAAACGACTATTACATTTTACTTGAAATGATCTTTTTAGGCAACAATTTTTGTAAAAAGACCTACTAACATACTATGCACCCGAAGTCCCCCGTGCCACTCCAACTGCCTCTTTCACCGCCATTACCCCTGTGAGATGACAAAGCCAGGACGTATAGCTATTGACCTATCAGTTAAATTTATACTAAGAAACCTTTAACACCATGAGTATATGCTTTTATAAAACTCGCTATAATGCGGATTATGTTAACTTAATTGTTAAACGAAATGATTATTTTGACAGATTTAATGTGCGTAGCAAAGCTCCGGAAATATGCCCCGCAGGAAGTGGTTGGCCGGAGCGGTCTCCCAGCACATTAACAATTTCAAAATTACCACCAAGGTAGTTAACATAATGAAACCTTTTTTTACATGGAGTGGAATCTGCTTTAATAGCGATTGTTATATACTGTCCATGCTGTTAGAAAAACTCGGCATTCGCCTCGTCTTAGCAAGTGCCGTAGTTTTTCTTATACTTGGTACAGCTTAAATTTTTACTACGTCGAGCTACTTCATTGCTAAAATTTTATACTCCCTCTTTATTCTAACGAAATCTCTTGTTTTCTCTGTTTAGCTTAGAATTTCAGTTTATTTATCAAGAATCTATTACCTTTTTATGGATATAGAGAACGTTTTTTGTGTAGAAGGGTGCACTTAATAAACCATTCTCCTCTTTTTGAGAAAAAATAGGAATTATTGATATGATCGCACCTTTAATTCCCACAATACTCATGGCGACAAACCCTCCCACATCTCACCGCGTCTTTGCGCATACATTCCTTCGTTCGGTCTATCCATGAAGTGGGGCCGGCGATGCTTTCCTGCAGGGTCATTGCCCGTTTGTATAAAACTTTCCAGCTGCTCCGTGCTTCTATTATTAGGGATGATTCTATTCCAAATAAACGTCTAATCAAGCTTCACTTTGTACAGGTGACATCCTTATGTCTTTAGGCTACATGTTGTAATCGAAAATGCGGAATATCATGCAACATCTTCTCGGGACTAAATGGCACTTGTTTTGTTCCAACTGTAAATAATATGCGAATCAATTTACAACATAGGGCTATCAAGGATTGCTTTTTCTTCAACGAATTCTCTTTTCTGGTCGTAAAATAACCATGTAATGCTTTAAATGCAGGATTATGATGAACTAAAGGCAACACGACTTTAAATAATAGGGCTCGTAATTTAGGACGTCCCCTCTTCGTAATCACGGTTTGGCCTTTATATTTACCTGACGTAGCTAACTTTAAGTTTAACCCTGCTAACTTAATGATCTGTTCGGGATGGGTATACTTGTTTAGTTCCCCGGTTTCTGCGAGGAATGAGGCAACCGTTATTTCGCCTATTCCGTTTATATCTGTCATTTCTTTCACACCAGGAATCGGTCTAATTAATTCTTTTACCATGTCCAACACTTCATTTATCTTTTGATGGAGGAGGGCATATTGATCCATCAAGGTGTGGATTTTCACCCTCGCCATCCTTCTTTGATCCCCACAGATTCACTTGATACCTCTTTTAGATGGCGGATCTTTTTTAACCCAATTCCTCGTTTCACTTCTTTGCGCATTTCTAGTAGAAGGCGTTCTTCATCCATTTTGGCTACCTCTTCCGGGAATAATCCCAGCTTCAATAGTTGAATCGATGCTTTTCCTTCCCAATTCGCAAAGACTTTCGTATATTCTGGATAATACCGATCCAACCATTGATGAACACGCCCTTGAACAGCTTGAAGATCTTTCATTAACTGCTCATACATATTCATCCCTTCCCGAAGATCTGCATAAATGGCTTCTGGTAAGTGCGGATCAGCGTAGCGTCCATCTTGAATCAAGCGCGAAATCACTCGAGCGTCTTTTACATCATTCTTCGTTGGTGAATTATCATCCAGCTCTTTTGACTTCTTCACATGTGCTGGATTAACAACTACAACTTTATATTGCTTTTCCATTAACCAATAGGCGAATGGCAGCCAATAGTGGCCGGTAGGCTCCATACCGATGATCCAATCACTTTTATTGTGCTGCCCCGCTAACTCTTTTCTCCAACACTCAAATCGTTGGAAGCCTTCCAAACTATTGTCAAAATACAGCACTTTTCCAAATTGTATGCCTCGGTAATCTTGAGCGCGAGCAACATGCCTTTCTTTGGCTATATCCACTCCAATAATCAAAGTTTGTTCAGACAGTTGTAATATCTTTTCATTTTGTTTATAATGCATGATAGTCCTCCTTGGTTTATTTAAGGGTCCTTTTTGCTGATCAGCTCTGGACACCTCGTATCATACCAAGGGGGCTTTTTTTATTCAATCCTCATTTTGCTTTATTACAGGAATGCTTTCCTAATGTACAAAAAAGAGCTATGGCACATTTGCGCCATAGCTCTTTTGGATTTATTCTTCTTCCATACCCATCAATTTCTGAATCACGTCGACAACTTCATCGACATAATGATTACAGTCTTCCACGGTTGGAGCCTCTACCATTACACGTACTAAAGGCTCTGTTCCTGATGGTCGTACTAGTACACGGCCTTGACCATTCATTTCTGCTTCTACCTTGTCGATGGCATCCAGCACTGTTTGATTGGTCATTACTTCATTTTTCTTCACAACTTTAACGTTCTTCAAAACTTGTGGGAATTTCTCCATTTCACTAGCAAGTTCTGATAACGTCTTACCTGTTTCGCGCATGACATTTACTAGCTGAAGTGCTGATAACATGCCGTCACCAGTAGTATTATAATCTAAGAAAATAATATGGCCAGATTGCTCACCGCCCAGATTGTAACCGCCTTTGCGCATCTCTTCCATTACATAACGGTCACCAACTGCCGTCTTATCGCTTTTCATTTCATTCGCTTCTAACGCCTTGTAGAAACCAATATTACTCATTACGGTAGACACGACAGTAGAATGACGAAGCATCCCTTTTTGATTGAAAAATTTAGCGATGATAAACATGATCTGGTCACCATCAACAATGTTACCTTTTTCATCAACAGCTATCAGTCTGTCCCCGTCACCATCAAATGCCAACCCAACATCTGCACTTTTATCGACCACTAACGTTTGCAGTTTCTCTGGATGTGTAGAACCTACACCATCATTGATATTTAATCCGTTTGGAGATGATCCAAGCGTTGAAATATCTGCTTCAAGGTCAGCAAAAAGATGTGACGCAAGCCCTGAAGTAGCACCATGGGCACAATCTAATGCGATATGCATGCCATCGAATTCATTATCGATGGTCTCTTTTAAGAATTGAATATACTTTTGTCCGCCTTCTAAATAATCATTTACCTGGCCAACATCTGCACCCACCGGACGCGGAAGATCATCTTCTTCCATATCTAATAATGCTTCGATTTCCAGCTCTTGTTCATCTGATAATTTAAAACCGTCAGAGCCAAAGAATTTAATACCGTTATCTTCGACGGGATTATGAGAAGCGGAAATCATGACACCAGCTTGTGCGTTCATAACTTTAGCTAAATAGGCAACGCCTGGAGTAGAAATTATGCCTAAACGCATTACTTCCGCTCCCATGGAAAGCAATCCTGCTGCTAATGCTCCTTCTAGCATATGGCCAGAAATTCTCGTATCACGACCGATTAATACTTTCGGTTTGTCGGATTCCTTTGTTAACACATATCCACCGTATCGCCCTAACTTAAAAGCTAGCTCTGGTGTTAAACCCTTATTTGCGATACCACGGACCCCATCCGTTCCAAAATATTTTCCCATTTTTACAATCTCTCCTTTTACGATTCAAATCGATATACTATCGCTTTATGTACTATTCTGCTTCTTCGATGTTTATAGTAGCCTGTTCAAATTGTAATTCAAATTGCACTGATTCTGGTACATCGTCCGGTGTCACCAACTCAATCGGCACTTCATGCTCACCCGAACCTAAACCTCCAACCTCTATAAGCAATTGAAGATCTTCTGGATTGATTTGCTCTAAGTCGGATGGATAGCCTCTCATAGTAATGTTCATTGCATTTGTATCCGGCTCAACAAAAGAAACAGTTTGTCCTGATTCTTCACTTTCTAACTGAATCGCGACGTCATTCACGTCTTGTTCTTCTATTTTTTCTATACTAACATTGACATTGACTGTCTCGCTCGCTGCTTTTCTTACTTCCGAAGGGAGAGCGAGTTCCACTTCGATACTGCCACTTTCTGTTATCTTACTAAGGTCAATTGGTTTCGTCTTAATTTCTTCTAACCCTTCCAAATAGCTTTCTGCTGCAAAAATTTGTACCTGTTTATTTTCCAGCTCTGTTTGTTCTAATTTGATGCCATCTGGCAGCTCATTTTCCGTTTCTAAGGTAATTGGAACACTCTTACTTGGATTGTTCATCTCAACCTCAACATCAACAGTCGGTGGGTCAATTTTTACATTTAATTGATTGCCTTGATTATCATATACCTTTACAGGGACATTATCAATGGTTTGTGACTCATTAAAGCCTTCTACATCTACAAACGCCTTCACAATCGCGATCTTATCAATAATACTTTTAGAGCTTGTTACTAACACTTTGCCAGGATCTGTCGTAATATTTGCCACTTCATATCCTGCTTCTACTTTATCCCGATTTACCGCATCCATGGTGACATTGAATTCTTTGCTTGCTCGTTCTTCAATCGTAACTTCCACTTCCTGCGGTTCAATGTACACATTTAAACGATCCTGAATTCCTGAGTATTCAAGCTCTACTTGATGAGTGCCTGGCTCCAATCCTTCTAAATCGACATAGACATCAAAATTTCGTTGAAGTACCGTAGATGTAACAAGACTTACTGAGCCTGACAAAGAAACTTTCACGGTTTCAGGCACTCCGCTTACGACATATTTCTCCTGATCAATCTGTGTTTGTACAGGGACATCTTCCATCGTTTGTGTATCATTGGTTGTATCTCCAAAAGGTAATTCAAATCCATCGTCATTATCATACACATTCTGGTCAAAAGCAACAACAACAAAAAGCAAGACGGAAAGTACTAAGGCCACTACTCTTATAACCCAGGGCTTTTCCAACCAACTATTCATTTTTTTTACCCCTCCAATTCCATGCCTTCGTCGTTGACGTCTTAAATTTAGTTACCAATTCATTTTCTAGTAGCTCTGACAGCTTCTCCGCCGTAATGTTCCGATGTAACTCTCCGTTTTTCGTACAGGAAATACTACCTGTCTCCTCCGAAACAATAATGGTTACAGCATCGGTTACTTCACTAATTCCTAGTGCTGCCCGGTGCCTCGTTCCTAATTCTTTTGAAATAAAAGGACTTTCAGACAAAGGCAAATAACAGGCAGCTGCCACAATTCTATCTCGATTAATGATTACTGCACCATCATGCAGTGGTGTATTTGGAATAAAAATGTTGGTTAACATTTGATTCGTTAAATGGCCGTTAATCGGAATACCTGTTGATACATAATCACCCATAGCCGTTTCTCTTTCTATTGTAATTAACGCACCAATTCGACGTTTTCCCATATACTTGCAAGATTCGACTATTGCCTCAATCGAGTGATTTAACTCCTCTTCCTCCGAAGTGGTGTTACGAGAGAAGAAACTTCCTCGACCGAGTTGCTCTAACGCTCTTCTCAGCTCCGGCTGGAATAAAATTATAATTCCAAGAGGCCCCCACATAATGACCTGCCAGATGATGATCCTCACTGTAGTAAGATCAAGCAGCACACTGGCTAAATAAAGCCCGATCACAACAAAAATACCCTTGAGTAATTGGATGGCCTTTGTACCGCGAATCAGCATTAATAATTTATATAAAACATACCAAACAATGGAAATATCTAAAATAACTTTAACTATATCTAATAAATTCCAGTCACCATTAAACATGCAAACACAACCTCATGTCCATTTAATCCTCTTCCTATCTGATATTGTAATTATTTTATATTATAGCATATATTGCATATTATCTTGAAATATATACACAATCATTCTATATGCCAAGTTTAACATAAACATGTTAGAAAAACTTGGCATAAACCAAACAGATTTCTTATTTTCCCAATATTAAATTAGATCACTTAGTTTACACGTGTTGTATTGACATTTTTTAAATGCTTTGCAAAGCCCTGGAAATAGGATCCGCTGCCTCAGCCTCCTTAGAAAGCAAGGGTGCCCGTTAGAACGGGGAATGCACAAAAAAACAGTGATACTATTTAAACAAGTATCACTGCCTTCTGTTTTAATCAAAGCTAAAAACACTTTGGAATAAACCTTTCAGCTTATACCACATCCAGCCAAATAGTTGATCTATTTCCTTTATTTCTCCTGTTACTTTACCTGCAGATGCAGACAAATTGTCTCCATTAATGATCGTGACGTCGCCCTGGACCTCACCCTCTATTTTAATATTGCCATTTTTGATTTCCAAATCTTCTTCAATAACTACATCTTCCGGTACAATAACCGTATCGTTCTCCACTAACAGGTTTTGTCCTTTTGGATAGCTTAATTGGTGGTCCTGTCCCCATGCGGAAACCATACCACTCATCATAAAAACGAAGAAAATGGCAGCGGCTGTAAACATTGGATGAATTTTCATCCAACGCTTTACTGACATTCTTTTCTTCTCTTTTGGCAATTGATCCATCACATTTTTCGAAAAATCTTCAGATGGTTTTAATTCTATATTAGCTGTGACTAATGCAACAGTCCTTTTTAATTCTTGAAAATGATGCTGACATGCTTCACATGACTTTAAATGAGCACGTAATTGTTGCTCTTCACTCTCTGCGATATCACCATCTAAATACTGATGCATTAATTCCACAATTTCTTTATTACATTTCATTTCACTCACACCCCTTAAACATGACGAAGCCTTTTTCTAAGAGCTTCTCTTCCTCTGTGGATTCTCGTCTTGACTGTTCCCACTGGTATTTCCAAAATCTCACTAATTTCTTTAAGAGACAGCTCATCAATAAAACGTAAAGCAATAATACTCCGGTATTTAGCAGGGAGTTGCATGATTTCATTTTGAATATAACTCTGCATCTCCAGACTTTCCACTTCTTGATCTGGCAATGCTTCTTCTGCTGGCAATTGCGCATACATATTCAATCCGTCCGTACCTTTAATCTCTGCATCCAGGTAAAAATCCGGCTTCTTCTTTCGAATTCGGTCAATCGTTAGATTAGTCGCAATCCGGTAAAGCCATGTGGAGAATTTACGATTTTCGTCATAGGACTGAATATTCAAGTATGCACGAATAAATGCTTCTTGTGCGATATCTTCTGCTTCGTGTTTATTCCCAATCATCCGGAAACAAATAGCATATACTTTATTCTGGTAAAAGGCTACAATGTCCTCAAAGGCAGATTGGTCACCCTTTTTTACTAATTTTATATTTTGCTTTATTTTTTCCTCAATCATTTATATACCTCCGCTACATTTGCGGTTATTATAATTACGTATTCTTTGTATCATTGGTTTCAATAATTTCGATTTTTCTCAAAAAATTCACATACTAAATGGCAGAGAAGGTGGTATGTCATCTGCGCCAAATATATTATACCAAGAATATGTATATTTTTGTTTATATAATACTAATTTTGTATGAAATATGTAATTTATTTAAAAAGAAGCGGATTAGAGCTTTGTTACATGTAGTTGAGGAATAGCAATAAGTCGGCAATATAATAAATGAAGTTGCATTGGTTTTTGAAGCTTTTGAAATAGGTGGTCGACATAAAAACTGAACTATCATTCGAATCTAAATAAAACATTCGAAGTAGCTCAGCTTTTATCTTTCAATAGAAAATTATAAATCTTATTTTTTATTGCGTGCTGTTTTACGCGAAGAGACTATGTCACATCGGAACAGCAAATTGATTGTTCGTCTTAGTCGGTTGGGCCGGTTTTACATGGCTCGGAATACCTGAAATATACTGTTTTCTACCGGCATTTTCTACAAATTCTTGTTTGGCCTTAGCCAGCAATTCCTCATCATTCAACAGATCAAACACGGTAAGTGCCATCGTTTTGGCTGCAAGATGCATTCCTTTAAATCCGATGGAAGATCCAAATGCAGCTGTCGCTTGCCATGAATGAACCTGAACACCGACAGGCGCACATGTTGTCATGACCTGACCGACAGGAGTGATCCAACTTACATCGCCAACATCTGTTGATCCTCCCATCGTCTTAGCATGCATACTTTTTAAATTCGCGTATCCAGTTGGCAGCATTTCTGAAAAAGCATCTCCAAACATTGACTTAGACATTTCTACAATCTTAGGATCTACTGTTTCTACCAATTCACGTGCAAACTGCTGCTCATCTGACGTAAATACTAATTCTTCTATTGACGACATGTTATCAAACATTGCATCATTTAATACTTCATTCGGTAACGTTTCATAAGCATATGCTTCAATCTCTGATTCGACAGTTGTTTCTGTCATTAAGGAAGCACCTTCTGCTATTTTTTTCACTCTTTCCAGCATATCCGCGACTTGTTCTTTCGTGGCAGCTCTCAGGTAATACCAGACACTTGCTTCATCTGGAACGACATTTGGCGCTAATCCACCATTAGTAATAACATAATGGATTCTGCTTCCATCCAACACATGCTCTCTTAAATAATTAGCACCAACGTTCATCAGCTCCACCGCATCCAGAGCACTTCTTCCCGCATGTGGGGCACCCGCTGCATGTGCAGTAATCCCTTTAAAGTGAAATTTAATCGATACCATCGATTGTGTACTGACACTCATTGTCATATTGGAAGCACCAGGGTGCCATGAAAAAGCACAATCTAAGTCATCAAAAACACCATCTCTTGCCATGAATGTTTTCCCTGACAACACTTCTTCTGCAGGGCAGCCGTAATACCTGATTGTCCCATTTAATCCTTCTGATTCCATCACATTTTTCAACGCAATCACCGCTTCTACACCGGCAGTCCCTAGTAAATTATGACCACAGCCATGACCAGGTCCACCTCGTTCCACTTCATCATGTGTTGTACTAACAGTTTGAGATAATCCAGGTAACGCGTCAAACTCTCCCAAAATACCTATGATAGGCTTACCTGCACCGTATTCCGCTACAAAAGCAGTAGCAGCATCGCCGACTGATTTCTGAATCGTAAAGCCCTCTTCAGCTAAGACAGAGCTTTGTAATTCTGAAGCAAACACCTCTTCATAGGCAATTTGCGGATGATCCCAAATATCCTTTGCCATATCAGTAAACCTAGACTGATTTTTTTCTAGCCAATTCATAATTGTTTTTTTACTCATTATACCCACTCCTTAGTGATTTGTTTTAGCTTTTTTCATTTTTTCCATATTAATACATATGGTAATGGTTAACGGAATTGCTAAAAATGCCTTCAAGAGATACGTAATCGGAGCAATGTTAACTATTAACCCGACAATAACCGCAACTACTGCATAACTCGGTTTTTTTAAAGCAAATTGGGCAAATATCCCCCCAAAAATAGCTGGCACAATATAGGCAAATACACTTTCTACCGACTCAGGCAGTATCGAAACGATAACAGATCCACCTAACACAGTAGGGATCAGAATCGCTATGTTAACTAATGATGCTGCTGCGATACCAAGAGTCGCTGCTACTTCTCCTTTTTTCGTTCCTGGCTCCGCGTTTACTGCGTTTTGAGCTGCTGCGGAGGAAGGTAAGCACATATTGGAAATATTACCAGTCAGAAAACTAATGTATGTTCCAGAAATACCTAACGCCGGATAATACGTAATCGGTTCAAATACCCACGCAAACCCAACTAATGCAATATAGGCAGAACAACCAGCAATGACTGTACTCCAACCGGGATGATAACCAAGCCCAAAGGAAAGATATAATGGTAGTCCAACAGATAGTAAGATAGCTGACCAAATCGTTAATCGACCCCAAAAGTGAGATTTACCATGAAATTGGTCCATTGTAAGGTCAGATGGTGAGGCAGCTTCGAGTTCCAGACTGTGCTGTTTAACGGTTTCCTGATTGATTTCCATTGTTTTTCAGCTCCTTTTTTTATATAAGAAAGTAACAAACACTTAGAGAAACAATAATAGAAAAACCTAATGACCATTCCTTCAACCAATTTAGTTGTAGCTTATTTGCTAGCAATGACAGGATTACCATTGAAACTGCTGATGCAAATACAACGGCTGTATTCGTCATCCCTTTTATCATTTCTCCACCGACAAAATAACCAAAAGCTCCAAGCATTGCTGCACTTGAGAAAATAATCATCGTACCTGGATTTTTCACCTTCATAGCAACTTTCTTATGAACCTTACCAAAGGACTTGGTAAATAACGCAGTGACAAGCAGCCATCCCATACCACCAAGACATAATGCCCAGGCAACAGTAGTGAAAGCCATTTCTGAGAATTCACTGGATCCAAGCTCTACCCCAAAAGACTGGGCAGCTATACTTGCTCCCATTGATTCCATCGGAGCAGATCCAATAATACCAATTCTCATGAGCGTAAGCGGGGAACCAAGAATGGATATTAAGGATACGACGACTATCATTATCCCTAATGATGGGCCCAGAGCAGTAATCGCTCCTGTTTTCAGTGCACTTTTAGCTTCTGTTAATGTCATTTCAGCACTGGAAGCCGTTCTCATAGCAATTCTGATAAAAATGATACCTTGGAAAATAACCACACCTGCAATAGCTAATGCAAACAACCAAACCCCAATATCATTTAAGACTTCCATAGCTTTCACTCCTCTATTTTTTAATAGACTTATCTGATCTATAGTTAAAACTTACTCTTGAAGCTCTTTACGAAATATCGAAACACAGGATTACATACGAACAACGCAGTGCTTGTCAATGTGGTGAAAATGGGATATGAGCTGGATCATAACAGAATGTTTTAGAGGACAAGATAGTTATTGGGTTAAAATGTTAGACAATTTGTAAATTACATCGCTTTGTTATGGTGAAGTATAGTGAATGCTAGAAGAATAATTCTATACTTCTGTCAGAAAAAGTATCACACTATTTTATTTTCCAGCTTAGAATTTAACTGTATTAAGACTGCTGCGACAGAGATGAAGTAATATTGCTTTAAAAAGTCATCATTTTAAAAGTATGTCATAAAATATAACAACAGTACTGACTCCAATGGATACATCACCTATTATTAAAGTCAAATTTAAATATTTTACGGATGATCATTATGGGAGAGCGCATTTAATTGCCGCCGAAGGAGCAAGTTCATAAAAAACCTTATGAATTAATCTCTCAGGTAAAAGAACCATAATAGGACGAAGCTCTGGAGAGTGCGTTTAACGCCACCAAAGGGGAAGCTTCCATGTAATATGGAACCAAACTCTCAGGTAAACGGACAGAGAAGGGTTAACAGTCTAACGACTGCCCTTCTCTGTTTTTTGCGTTCAAATGGAATGGTTCTATTATCACTGATTTAGAAAGGAGGTAATCTAAATGGAATTTAACAGTTGCTTCGATATTATTGGCCCCATAATGGTAGGTCCATCAAGCTCGCATACTGCAGGTGTAGTATCAATTGGGAAATTTATTTATGACCTTTTTGAAGAGCACCCGGACGAAGCTCATATATTATTTTGTGATTCATTTGCTGAAACCTATCAAGGACATGGAACAGACAAAGCAGTAATTGGTGGATTGATGGGGATGGGAACAGACGATTCCAGAATAAAAAACGCCTTCGAGAATGCCTATAAAGCTGGAATGAAAGTCATCATTAATGTGACGAAGAAATGTGACTATTATGATCACCCTAACACCGTTATCATCTCAGCCAAGTATAATTATCAATTCGTGAAAGTTGGAGGTGTTTCCTTAGGAGGAGGCGTTTCGAAAATTTTTATGATCAATGAGAAGATGGTTGATATTCCAGTTAGTGGTGACAACAATCCTTTAAAGAGAAAGGACCTAATCATGTATGATCGAAATTAATTCCATGCACGAGCTGCTACAAGCTTGCCGTAGAGAAAAATCAACGATTGGAGAAATTATGCTCCAGATGGAAGGAAATAAGTCTGGAAAAGAAACAAGTACCATCTTTGACATGATGAAAGAAAGATTATGGACGATGAAACAGTCCGTTGAGAAAGGAACGAAGGATGATTCCATTGCACCTAGCGGAATATCTGGTGGAGACTCAGTTAAAATGGTGGATTATATTAACCGTGGCGAAGCTCTTTCGGGTCATTTGATTGGTGATGCGATGAGTTATTCACTAGCAGTTTCTGAAAGCAATGCAAGAATGGATGTCATCGTCGCTACTCCTACAGCAGGCGCTGCAGGTATTCTGCCAGGCATTTTGTTTTCTATCCATAAAAATAACAATATTCCACTTAACAATTTAGTAATGGGGTTATTTACAGCAAGTATGCTCGGGTATGTAATTGCCAATCGCTCCTTTATTTCTGGTGCTGCTGGCGGTTGCCAAGCAGAAGTTGGATCTGCTACAGCTATGGCAGCTGGTACAATTGTTGAACTAAATGGCGGAACTCCAGAACAAGCCGTTCATGCAACTGCCATTGCGATGAAGTCATTGCTTGGATTAGTTTGTGACCCAGTAGCGGGACTTGTAGAAGTTCCTTGTATTAAACGAAACGTGATTGGAACATCCATCGCCTTTTCGGCTGCCGACATAGCATTAGCTGGGATTGAAAGTCGTATCCCTTGTGATGAAGTGATTGAAACAATGTATAATATTGGCAAAGAAATGCCAGGAAACCTAAAAGAAACTGCTTTAGGTGGATTAGCGATGACCAAGACCGGGCAAGAAGTAAAACAAAAATTATTTCGGAGGTGGTGTCATAATGAGTAAGGTTACTGCATTAAAGCAAACGCCGCTCTTTAATTTATATAATAACTACGGTGCAAAAGTAATTGATTTTGGAGGTTGGGCACTTCCAGTACAATTTTCCGGAATTGTAGCAGAGCATGAAACAGTTCGTATGCATGCAGGTCTTTTCGATGTTTCCCATATGGGCGAAATACTTATAGAAGGAAAAGATGCAGAAGATTTCATCAATCATCTTATAACGAATGACATATCAAAGGTAGATATCAACCAAGCGCAATATACAGCAATGTGTTATCCCGATGGTGGCACCGTAGATGATTTAATCGTTTATAAATTAGATCAGCAGAAATTCTTACTAGTTATTAATGCTGCTAATATCGAAAAAGATTTTAATTGGATCAAGCTCCATAAGAAAGGCTATTTATCTATTAAAAATATTTCGAACGACGTGGCACAGCTTGCTATCCAAGGGCCAAAAGCAGTAACTATTTTGCAAAAGTTAACAGATATACGTGTATCCGACATTGAGAGATTTCATTTCATCCAAAATGTCAATCTAGATGGGATCACCGATGTGCTGGTATCACGAACAGGCTATACCGGTGAGGATGGATTTGAGTTGTATTTAGGTGTTAATCAAGCAATGGCGTTATGGGAGAAGCTTTTAAAAATCGGCAAAAAGGAAGGATTACAACCATGTGGACTGGGAGCGCGTGACACATTGCGCTTAGAAGCATGTCTTGCATTATATGGTCAAGATTTAGCAGCATCAATAACCCCATTAGAAGCAGGAATTGGCTTTACAGTAAAAACGAAAAAAAGTAGTCCTTTCATCGGAGAAAAATTACTTCTAAAACAAAGAGAAGAGGGACCCGAGAAAAAACTAGTCGGATTAGAAATGTTGGATAAAGGTGTACCACGACATGACTATCCTGTATTTAATACTACGGAAGAAGTAATTGGCTACATCACTTCGGGTACGTATTCTCCATCATTAAAGAAAAGTATTGGGCTGGCACTGGTAACCACCAAATATGCCGAAACAGGAACAAAACTAAAAGTGAAAATTCGCAACAAGCTGGTTGACGCGGTTACCGTTAAGAAACCCTTCTATAAAAAATGATTTTTAAATGATGAAGTATTCACATAGAAAGGAAGATAGACATGGCCAATAATAATGAAAAACGTTACACAACGGAACATGAATGGGTATTACAATTAGATGGAAATACGGCTCGCATTGGGATTACTGATTTTGCACAGGAGCAGCTCGGCGATATCGTATATATAGAGAGTCCTGAAATAGATAGTCAAGTAGCAGCAGGGGAAACGATGGGAACCATTGAATCAGTAAAAGCAGCATCTGATATATACTCTCCCTTAACTGGAAAAGTCATTCGCATTAATGAACAATTAGAGGCCGAACCAGAGGTGATCAATGCAGATCCTTATGAAGCTGGATGGTTAATTGAAATAGAATTATCCAAACCAGATGAGCTTACAAAATTATTAAATGAAGATGAATATTTTCAATTTATTAAAGAAGGAGCGTAATAGAATGACTTCAACCTATCGCTATATCCCTGACACAGATCAAGACAAAAAAGAAATGCTTCAATTCTTAAATATTCATTCTATTAATGAATTATTTTCTGATCTGCCATCTACTATTATGCTTGATAACGATTTGAATATTCCTGAAGCAATCCCTGAACCTCTCCTAATGAAACAAATGCAACAACTAGCTGCACAGAACATTCATGCAAATCAATACTCATCTTTTCTCGGAGCAGGTACTTATGATCATTACATTCCAATTGTTGTTAATCACGTTATCTCAAGATCGGAATTCTATACCGCGTATACACCATACCAGCCGGAAATTAGTCAAGGTGAATTACAAGCTATTTTTGAATTTCAAACAATGGTTTGTGAATTGACAGGGATGGATGTAGCCAATTCATCTATGTATGACGGCTTTACAGCTGTGGCAGAAGCAGCATCACTTGCCGTTGCTTCAACTAAACGTTCTAACGTACTAATATCCAAATCGGTACATCCAGAATCTCGTGCCATTCTCAACACCGTATCATCAGGGCCTGAATTCACCGTAGAAGAAATCGATTTACTGACAGATGTAACTGATTTAGAGCACTTAAGTGAACAAACCAATCAGCAGACAGCTGCCATTATAGTCCAATATCCTAACTTCTTTGGCTCGATTGAGGATTTAAGAGAAATAAAAAAAATAGCAAATGAACATGGAGTACTTCTTATTGTAAGTGCAAATCCACTGGCATTAGCATTACTGCAAGCACCTGGCAAGCTTGGAGCTGATATTGTCATTGGAGATATGCAGCCATTCGGAATACCAATGTCTTATGGAGGTCCCCATTGTGGATATTTTGCCGCAAAGAAAAAATGGATGCGGAAAATACCAGGTCGAATTGTTGGTCAAACTACAGATGATAAAGGAAACCGTGGTTTCACATTAACATTGCAAGCAAGAGAACAGCATATTCGTCGTGATAAAGCTGCATCCAACATTTGTTCCAATCAAGCATTAAATGCACTTGCTTCCTCCGTCTGTTTGGCAGCACTTGGTAAACAAGGCATTCAACAAATGGCCCATTTGAATGTGGAAAAAGCGGATTATATGGCGAAACGTTTAGCAGACCAAGGCTTTATCATCAAAAATAATGCTCCTTTCTTTAATGAATTTATCGTTGAATTACCGCAAGCCACCTGCCAAGTGACGGATAAACTTCTACAAGCTGGAATCATTGGCGGGTATGATGTGAGCAAGTATTATGGTACAGACAATCTTTTGCTGATTGCGGTAACCGAACAGCGCTCAAAAGAAGAAATTGATCAATTTGTAAATGTATTGGGGGAATTATAGATGACAGCATACAATGATTTAATCTTTGAAATTAGTAAGCCTGGACGCATCGGTGTCAACCTTCCTGATAGTGACGTGAAAGAGGTATTGCTAACCGATAAATTTCCAGAACATTTACTACGCGACACACCGGCAGATTTACCAGAAGTATCAGAGTTACAGCTAATGCGGCACTATACAGCGCTGTCTAACAAAAATCATGGCATTGACAATGGATTTTATCCACTTGGTTCTTGTACAATGAAATATAATCCTAAGATTAATGAAGACGTAGCTCGTCTCGCCGGTTTCAGTCACATTCATCCATATCAGCCAGAAAAAACCGTGCAAGGAGCACTTCAATTATTATACGACCTCCAGTGTGACCTAGCTGAAATATCTGGAATGGATGCTGTCACTTTACAGCCTTCTGCTGGTGCTCAAGGTGAATGGACCGGCTTAATGATAGCCAAAGCTTTTCATCAACAAAAAGGCGAAACTAGAACAAAAGTACTTGTTCCTGACTCCGCTCATGGAACAAACCCTGCTAGCGCTTCTGTTGCAGGATTTACAACAGTAACGATACCATCCAATCAAAATGGACTAGTTGATATAGTTGAACTAAAGAAGCATGTTGATAGTGATACTGCAGCATTAATGCTTACCAATCCTAATACACTGGGACTCTTTGAAAATGAAATAGTAGAAATCGCTGAGGTAGTTCATGATATTGGTGGATTACTATATTATGACGGTGCAAATGCTAATGCAATTCTAGGAAAAACAACCCCAGGCAAGATGGGGTTTGACATTGTACACTTCAATCTTCACAAAACCTTTACAACTCCACATGGCGGTGGAGGTCCGGGTGCAGGGCCTGTCGGTGTAAAAAAAGAGCTTATCCCTTATTTACCTGTACCTCTTATTGAGAAAAATGAAGACCAATACACATTAAATTACGATCATCCATTGTCCATCGGTCAAGTGAAAGGTTATTATGGAAACTTTGGAATTCTTGTCCGTGCGTTCACATACATTCGCACTATGGGACCTGAAGGACTGCGTCAAGTATCAGAATCAGCTGTATTACATGCGAACTATCTTCAAAAGAAATTGGAGCCTTATTTTGATTCACCTTATCCTCAATTTTGCAAACATGAATTTGTATTATCAGGATCTAAACAGAAAAAGCTGGGGGTTCGAACGATCGATATGGCAAAACGATTATTGGATTTCGGTTATCATCCACCAACCATCTACTTTCCTTTAAACGTTGAAGAATGTTTAATGATAGAGCCAACAGAAACAGAAACGAAAGAAACATTAGATGCGTTTGCAGAAGCAATGACTAATATTGCAACGGAGGTAGAGGAAAATCCAATGAGGGTATTAGAAGCTCCTCATACTACTGTCATCGGAAGAATTAATGAAACAAAGGCTGCTCGAAAGCCGGTATTACGATATATAAGACCAAAAGAAGTAGTGTATGTGAATGAGACGACCGAGGTATAAAAGATTTTGTTTCACTTCAAAAGGGAGTGGAGATATGATTATTACAATTAGCAAGAAGGCACAGAAACAATTAAGAATGTTGAAAATCCCAGACGGACAATTGCCGAGAATAGATGCTACTTTAACTGGCGGCTGTGGGTTATCTGTTATTTTCTCACTTTTTTGTGATGATCAAAGAAAGACTGATACTGTATTAAAAGTTAATGACATATCATTTCGAATCGATTATGCTACTAAGCGCTATCTTGAGGAAGATATTGTTTATATCGATTACTACGATCAATGCGGTTTTATCGTTGGTAATGATTATGTAACTAATACATGTTCATTACAACAAATATATGAAAAGAATGAGGGCTAGAGGTCAAACAAATGTGAAAGTTAAAATATTCATATTCGCGAAATTTACTGTAGAACGAGACAAATCCTCATCATATTAGCAGGATTCCTTTACCTTAAAAAAGAAAAGTCGAATTTACATCGTATATTTTATAATAAGAAAATACGATGTAGATTCGGCTGTTATCGTGACTAATATTAGTTGTATTTCAAACTCATTTATTATGTAGTTTCCTTCTAATTCTAATCTTGATTTTATCGACTTCTATTTTATTTAAACAATAAAAAAAGCGTTTCTCTATTGAAAATCGCTTGTCGGTTACTTATTATTTATATATAATGGTGGAGCCTAGCGGGATCGAACCGCTGACCTCCTGCGTGCAAAGCAGGCGCTCTCCCAGCTGAGCTAAGGCCCCAAAAGTGGTGAGCCATGGAGGATTCGAACCTCCGACCCTCTGATTAAAAGTCAGATGCTCTACCAACTGAGCTAATGGCTCTTACTTTTTATTGATATAGTACACAGTGCAAAAAATGCACAAATAAAAATGGCTGGGCTAGCTGGATTCGAACCAGCGCATGACGGTACCAAAAACCGTTGCCTTACCGCTTGGCTATAGCCCACCAATAAAATGAAAAAGTGTACAAAAATAGTATATACACTTAATAACTTTTTATACAATGGTGGAGGGAGTAGGACTCGAACCTACGAACCCGATGGGAGCGGATTTACAGTCCGCCGCGTTTGGCCAACTTCGCTATCCCTCCATGTATCTATATGAACTTGACTGGTGCCGGCCAGAGGACTTGAACCCCCAACCTACTGATTACAAGTCAGTTGCTCTACCAATTGAGCTAGACCGGCTAATGGTGGAGGATGCAGGGCTCGAACCTGCGACCCCTTGCTTGTAAGGCAAGTGCTCTCCCAGCTGAGCTAATCCTCCATTTAAAAGGATTTATACTTTCCTAAAAGTTAAGTGGTATTTATGGTGACCCGTACGGGATTCGAACCCGTGTTACCGCCGTGAAAGGGCGGTGTCTTAACCACTTGACCAACGGGCCAATACAATATGTCATAAAAATAGCAGAGCTTCCAGCCGGACTTGAACCGGCGACCCCTTCCTTACCATGGAAGTGCTCTACCGAACTGAGCTATGGAAGCATATGGCTCCACAGGTAGGATTCGAACCTACGACCGATCGGTTAACAGCCGATTGCTCTACCACTGAGCTACTGTGGAATACTATTCATCTGGCTGCTTCTCAAAGCTGTAAAAATTACATAGCCTGGCAACGTCCTACTCTTGCAGGGGCGCGAGCCCCAACTACCATGGGCGCTGAAGAGCTTAACTGCTGTGTTCGGCATGGGAACAGGTGTGACCTCTTCGCTATCGCTACCAGACCAACAAGGATGTTGGTCGATCGATGTTGTCACATGGATGTGACGATTTTAATCGATCATCCTATATTATTACATGGGTTTGCACCCTGAAAACTAGATAAGACAAGAGACAGACATCAACGAACCGTTGCACATCAGAAACATTTGTATAGATAAGTCCTCGATCTATTAGTATTCGTCAGCTTCACATGTCACCATGCTTCCACCTCGAACCTATCAACCTCATCGTCTCTGAGGGATCTTACTCACTTACGTGATGGGAAGTCTCATCTTGAGGGGGGCTTCATGCTTAGATGCTTTCAGCACTTATCCCTTCCACACGTAGCTACCCAGCGATGCTCTTGGCAGAACAACTGGTGCACCAGCGGTGTGTCCATCCCGGTCCTCTCGTACTAAGGACAGCTCCTCTCAAACTTCCAACGCCCACGACGGATAGGGACCGAACTGTCTCACGACGTTCTGAACCCAGCTCGCGTACCGCTTTAATGGGCGAACAGCCCAACCCTTGGGACCGACTACAGCCCCAGGATGCGATGAGCCGACATCGAGGTGCCAAACCTCCCCGTCGATGTGGACTCTTGGGGGAGATAAGCCTGTTATCCCCGGGGTAGCTTTTATCCGTTGAGCGACGGCCCTTCCATTCGGTACCGCCGGATCACTAAGCCCGACTTTCGTCCCTGCTCGACTTGTAGGTCTCGCAGTCAAGCTCCCTTCTGCCTTTGCACTCTGCGAATGATTTCCAACCATTCTGAGGGAACCTTTGGGCGCCTCCGTTACATTTTAGGAGGCGACCGCCCCAGTCAAACTGCCCACCTGACACTGTCTCCGAACCGGATCACGGTTCTGGGTTAGAAGGTCAATACAGCCAGGGTGGTATCCCACCGGCGCCTCCACGTAAGCTAGCGCTCACGTATCTCAGGCTCCCACCTATCCTGTACAAGCTGTACCAACATTCAATATCAGGCTACAGTAAAGCTCCACGGGGTCTTTCCGTCCTGTCGCGGGTAATGCGCATCTTCACGCATAGTATAATTTCACCGGGTCTCTCGTTGAGACAGTGCCCAAGTCGTTGCACCTTTCGTGCGGGTCGGAACTTACCCGACAAGGAATTTCGCTACCTTAGGACCGTTATAGTTACGGCCGCCGTTTACTGGGGCTTCGGTTCAACGCTTCGCTAATGCTAACGCATCCCCTTAACCTTCCAGCACCGGGCAGGTGTCAGCCCCTATACTTCGCCTTACGGCTTCGCAGAGACCTGTGTTTTTGCTAAACAGTCGCTTGGGCCTTTTCACTGCGGCTTCTCGCAAAAGAAGCACCCCTTCTCCCGAAGTTACGGGGTCATTTTGCCGAGTTCCTTAACGAGAGTTCTCCCGATCACCTTAGGATTCTCTCCTCGCCTACCTGTGTCGGTTTGCGGTACGGGCACCCTTTTCCTTGCTAGAGGCTTTTCTTGGCAGCGTGAAATCCGGAACTTCGGTACTATATTTCCCTCCTGATCACAGCTTGTGATTGCCAGACGGATTTGCCTATCTGACTCACTTACTGCTTCAACGCACACATCCAGTGGTGCGCATTCCTTATCCTTCTGCGTCCCCCCATCACTCAAACGGAATTGGGTGGTACAGGAATATCAACCTGTTGTCCATCGCCTACGCCTTTCGGCCTCGGCTTAGGCCCCGACTAACCCTGAGCGGACGAGCCTTCCTCAGGAAACCTTAGGCATTCGGTGAAGAAGATTCTCACTTCTTTTTCGCTACTCATACCGGCATTCTCACTTCTAAGCGCTCCACCAGTCCTCACGGTCTGACTTCGCTGCACTTAGAACGCTCTCCTACCATTGATCGTAGATCAATCCGTAGCTTCGGTGATACGTTTAGCCCCGGTATATTTTCGGCGCAGCGTCACTCGACCAGTGAGCTATTACGCACTCTTTAAATGATGGCTGCTTCTAAGCCAACATCCTGGTTGTCTATGCAACGCCACATCCTTTTCCACTTAACGTATACTTTGGGACCTTAGCTGACGGTCTGGGCTGTTTCCCTTTCGACTATGAACCTTATCACCCATAGTCTGACTCCCAAGGTAATATGATTGGCATTCGGAGTTTGACTGAATTCGGTAACCCGGTAAGGGCCCCTAGTCCAATCAGTGCTCTACCTCCAACATACATGCCTTGAGGCTAGCCCTAAAGCTATTTCGGAGAGAACCAGCTATCTCCGTGTTCGATTGGCATTTCACCCCTACCCACACCTCATCCCCGCACTTTTCAACGTGCGTGGGTTCGGGCCTCCAGTCAGTGTTACCTGACCTTCACCCTGGACATGGGTAGATCACACGGTTTCGGGTCTACGACCACCTACTAAAACGCCCTGTTCAGACTCGCTTTCGCTGCGGCTCCGTGTCTTCCACTTAACCTTGCAGGGGATCGTAACTCGCCGGTCCATTCTACAAAAGGTACGCCGTCACCCATAAAAGGGCTCCGACTACTTGTAGGCACACGGTTTCAGGTTCTCTTTCACTCCCCTCCCGGGGTGCTTTTCACCTTTCCCTCACGGTACTGGTTCACTATCGGTCACTAGGGAGTATTTAGCCTTGGGAGATGGTCCTCCCGGATTCCGACGGAATTTCACGTGTTCCGCCGTACTCAGGATCCACTCCGGAGGAAACACATTTTCGACTACAGGATTGTTACCTTCTATGATGGGCCTTTCCAGACCACTTCGTCTAATGTATTTCTTTGTAACTCCAAAGGAGTGTCCTACAACCCCAAAAAGCAAGCTTTTTGGTTTGGGCTAATTCCGTTTCGCTCGCCGCTACTCGGGAAATCGCGTTTGCTTTCTCTTCCTCCGGGTACTGAGATGTTTCAGTTCCCCGGGTCTGCCTCATTTATCCTATGGATTCAGATAAATGTTCTACTCCATGACGAGCAGAGGGTTTCCCCATTCGGAAATTCTCGGATCAAGGCCTACGTACGGCTCCCCGAGACATATCGGTGTTTGTCCCGTCCTTCATCGGCTCCTAGTGCCAAGGCATCCACCGTGCGCCCTTCTTCACTTAACTATACTTACTTTATTCCAATGAAAAGCGAGTTGGTTATTGTTTGATGTCTTGTCATCAGTTTCGTTTCCACAGCTGTCAAGCAGTTGCTTCCACGTCCTGATTACTCTTATCTAGTTTTCAAGGTACATTAAATTAAAATGGTGGAGCCTAGCGGGATCGAACCGCTGACCTCCTGCGTGCAAAGCAGGCGCTCTCCCAGCTGAGCTAAGGCCCCAAATTTAGAATGGTGGGCCTGAGTGGACTCGAACCACCGACCTCACGCTTATCAGGCGTGCGCTCTAACCAGCTGAGCTACAGGCCCATTCTAATGAGTGTATGATATTGAGAGGCAGATTGATCTCTCAAAACTGAACCAAACAACCAAGTATGATTTGTCACCTTGTAAAAGGTGTTCCGTAATATGTCCAGCTACAGCACCCAGCGCCTAGCAAACTTCCTTCACCTCCGTACGATAAGTCAACATCAACTCACAAAAGTTCGTTGTGTTTCCTTTATCTCCTTCGGTTCAGTCCAGTTTGTACGTCGCTAAACGGGTGCTTTCGCCTTTCTATTAATCCTTAGAAAGGAGGTGATCCAGCCGCACCTTCCGATACGGCTACCTTGTTACGACTTCACCCCAATCATTGGCCCCACCTTCGGCGGCTGGCTCCAAAGGTTACCCCACCGACTTCGGGTGTTGCCAACTCTCGTGGTGTGACGGGCGGTGTGTACAAGGCCCGGGAACGTATTCACCGTGGCATGCTGATCCACGATTACTAGCGATTCCGGCTTCATGCAGGCGAGTTGCAGCCTGCAATCCGAACTGAGAATGGTTTTATGGGATTTGCTTGACCTCGCGGTTTCGCTGCCCTCTGTACCATCCATTGTAGCACGTGTGTAGCCCAGGTCATAAGGGGCATGATGATTTGACGTCATCCCCACCTTCCTCCGGTTTGTCACCGGCAGTCACCTTAGAGTGCCCAACTTAATGCTGGCAACTAAGATCAAGGGTTGCGCTCGTTGCGGGACTTAACCCAACATCTCACGACACGAGCTGACGACAACCATGCACCACCTGTCATTCGGTCCCCGAAGGGAACTCCCTATCTCTAGGGACATCCGAAGATGTCAAGACCTGGTAAGGTTCTTCGCGTTGCTTCGAATTAAACCACATGCTCCACCGCTTGTGCGGGCCCCCGTCAATTCTTTTGAGTTTCAGCCTTGCGGCCGTACTCCCCAGGCGGAGTGCTTAATGCGTTAACTGCAGCACTAAGGGGCGGAAACCCCCTAACACCTAGCACTCATCGTTTACGGCGTGGACTACCAGGGTATCTAATCCTGTTCGCTCCCCACGCTTTCGCACCTCAGCGTCAGTTACAGACCAGAGAGTCGCCTTCGCCACTGGTGTTCCTCCACATATCTACGCATTTCACCGCTACACGTGGAATTCCACTCTCCTCTTCTGCACTCAAGTTCCCCAGTTTCCAATGACCGCTTGCGGTTGAGCCGCAAGATTTCACATCAGACTTAAGAAACCGCCTACGCGCGCTTTACGCCCAATAATTCCGGACAACGCTTGCCCCCTACGTATTACCGCGGCTGCTGGCACGTAGTTAGCCGGGGCTTCCTCGATAGGTACCGTCAAGGTGCCGCCCTGTTTGAACGGCACTTGTTCTTCCCTAACAACAGAACTTTACGATCCGAAAACCTTCTTCGTTCACGCGGCGTTGCTCCGTCAGACTTTCGTCCATTGCGGAAGATTCCCTACTGCTGCCTCCCGTAGGAGTCTGGGCCGTGTCTCAGTCCCAGTGTGGCCGATCACCCTCTCAGGTCGGCTACGCATCGTTGCCTTGGTGAGCCGTTACCTCACCAACTAGCTAATGCGCCGCGGGCCCATCTGTAAGTGATAGCCAGAGGCCATCTTTCAACATTCCTTCATGCGAAGCAATGTATTATCCGGTATTAGCCCCGGTTTCCCGGGGTTATCCCAATCTTACAGGCAGGTTGCCCACGTGTTACTCACCCGTCCGCCGCTCGTTCCACTAACGTCCTCCCGAAGGATTCAGTTAGCTTCCCGCGCTCGACTTGCATGTATTAGGCACGCCGCCAGCGTTCGTCCTGAGCCAAGATCAAACTCTCAATAAAGTTGACTTGCGCTCGCTTCTATAAGCTAGCTTGTTTATTAATTCATACTGGTTGTTTTGTTCAGTTTTCAAAGATCAATTTTAATGTCGTTTTTTGCGACGAAACTTAATATAACATGAATAAAAAGGTAAGTCAATAACTTTTTTAAATGTTTATTTTTTTGTCCGTGTCTCAATGACGACAAGAAATAATATACCATATACTTTTTTACTCAGCAAGTCTTTTTTTGATTTTTTTCAAAAAAATATACTATATCTCATCTGTCTAACTGAAAAGATATAGTATAGCGTATGTTATTCAATTTTGACTTTTTTCGGAATGTACTTCTTCACTTCCTCTTCACCGGCCACTCGTGTATACAATTGAAAGATTACTTTGTACCTTTCGCGCATTGCTTGTTTAACCATAGTATCTATTCGATGGTCCTCTAAATCAAATAACAGCTCTTCAAGTTCTCTTTTAATGACATATTGTAATTCTTGTTGTTCCTTATTATTAATTAGTAAACCTAACATTGGAATCCCCCTATCGAAATATAAGGTTTATATTAATCTCCCCAATAACTAATTGTTATATTCCACTTTCCTTCAAAATTAAACATAATTAGACATCATATTTATGGAATAGCATTCATAAGATGTTAAAGACAAGCCCAGCATAATGGAGGGAAAAAGATGAGACGTTTATATGTAATAGATATGAAAAAGCAAAAGAAAGCATTTATTATTATCCCTATTGCCTTATTTGTTGCCCTGTTTTTATTTTTGGAATCCAATTACACACCAACTGTCTTTTCCAATCAGGAAAATCCACGGGCTTTAAATACTGGTAGTTCTCAGAATGCGTCTGTCGCGTTAACCTTTAATATCAGCCACGGAAACGAACAGGTAATTCCCATTCTGGATAGACTTAAATCCGAAGGTGTACGGGCCACCTTCTTTGTCAGCGGTGAATGGGCAGAGCGTCATCCGGATATTTTGGAAAAAATCGCAGAGAATGAACATGAAATTGGAATGCTCGGATACCAATATAAATCCTACGTTGACCAGGATATTGAAGAAGTACGTAAAGACCTTCAGAAAGCAAAGGAAACATTTAGTAAATTAGGTTATGAAGATGTCTACTTATTAAGAGCACCAAACGGTCATCTAAATGAGGAAATTATTAATGTTGCAGAAAAACAAGGATTAAAGGTTATTCATTGGAGTGTGAACCCGAACGATTGGAAGAATCCTGGCACAGATAAAATCACTAATCACATATTAAATAATCTTAATAATGGAGATATTATTCTGTTGCATGCTTCCGATACCGTCAAACAAACAGAGCAGGCTTTGGAAATTGTCATTCCTGAAATCAAAAAAGATAAAAAATTACTTACAATTTCCGAATTAATTACTTTAGCAGAGACATCCCAGGAAGAACTGAAATCTAAAAAGAAATAGACCATCTGCGGTCTATTTCTTTTTAGTTAAACGGTGCAGTATCAGCAATTGATATGTATTACATAAAATTAACGGGATAATCATCAACCAGGCATAATCACCATTATTAGTACGTAAGCCTGGCACCCATTCGATTGATGTAATCACGATCATAAAAAACAAGGCAGGAATAAATGCTCGTTTATTTGTCTCTTTTGCCTTACGTCTCGCTACAATTAAACTGAAAATTAATAAAGCAACGGCAGTTAAGATAAATATGATGATGCTGCCATTCTCCATTCTTTGATATCGAAAATATACTAAATCAAATAAAGCAAATATAATTAGTCCTATTTGAATTGTTGGCCAATAGCTGCGAAATATGCCTAACGCAAATTGATTAACGGTTAAATATGCGAAGAAACCCATTTGACTAATTAAACTGAAAACAAACCCAAGTGTGACAAAGAATACTAATAATCCCAATATTTCAAACCAATTAAACGGATTCAAATATTCAGCATAAACACTTGATTTAACGAAGAAACTCACAAGAAGCGTGGAAACGCCTCCTAAAAGTAACGTAGAAAAAAACAATCGAACAACATCGCGACTTTTCAAAACAAAATCCTCCTACTATCCAATCTAATTATGTATTTTACCATGAACTTTAGTTTTTTTCGCTTCTCATACATATTAATTATAAATGACTCCATATTATAAATACAGCTTATTTTTATAAGAAAGGTAGCGGTAAACATGAACCGATTGATATATATCGCCATCATTACACTTCTTTTCCTAGTTGGGTGTGGTGGCGGATCTGAATCCTCCGGCGGCGAGGAAAACGGTAATTACGAAGGTACAAAAAAAATGGTTGCCGATATATTGAAGACAGACGAAGGTAAAAAAGCAATTACAGATGTGCTTGCAAGTGATGATATGCAACAGACCTATGTCATTGATGCACAAATTGTCAAAGATGCTGTCACAGAAACCTTATCTTCCGACAAAGGGAAGGAATTTTGGACGAAAATGTTTAAAGACCCTAAATTTGTCGAATCCTTTGCTTCTGCATTACAGGAGAAACAAGAAGATGTGACAAAAAAATTAATGAGTGATCCTGAGTATCAAAAGAAATTAATGGAAGTGCTCAGTAATCCTGAAATGGAGAAACAAACATTGACACTTCTGAAAAGCCAGCAATTCAGAGAGCATTTACAAACAGTAATGGAAGAAACTTTTTCATCACCAGTATTTCAAGCGACCATATCTGACTTGCTCTTAGAAGCTGCCAAGCAGATGGAATCTCAATCTGGCAGCAGTGGTAGCGGGCAGTCCGATGAAAAATCAGGACAAGGATCTGGAGATTCAGGAAGTCAACAGGGAGAAGAGCAAAGCGGCGGGGGCCAAGGATAAGTAAAGCCCAAGCGTCCGTTTGAATGGAAAAGAAAAAAGGGAGCTACAACAATTTGTGAGCTCCCTTTCTCTATTTAAAATTGCTCAAGAATTTGCTTTGCCACTTCCAGGTATTCCTGACCATTTGGGTGGTTTTCTTGATATACAGACGGTGCAAATACACCTTCTTCTTCAAATGGCTGCTGTAACGAAAGGCGGCCAATTACTCCTGTGTCCAGTACTTCGGCCAACTTGTCGCCTCCACCTTTACCAAATACATATTCTTTCTCACCAGTTACTTGACTCTCAAAAAAGGACATGTTCTCAATGACACCGAGAATCTCATGTTCTGTATTAATCGCCATTTGACCAGCACGAGCAGCAACAAATGCTGCCGTTGGATGTGGTGTCGTTACAATCAGTTCTTTCGAAGAAGGTATCATGTTATGAAGATCAAGTGCAACGTCACCAGTTCCAGGTGGTAAATCTAATAATAAGAAGTCAAGGTCTCCCCATTCAACCTCTTTAAAGAAGCTTGTCAACATTTTACCCAGACGTGGTCCTCTCCAAATGACAGGAGAATTATCTTCGACAAAGAAGCCCATTGACATAATCTTTACACCAAACCGTTCCACCGGGATGATTTTATTACCTCTAAGCTTCGGTCGTTCTTCTACTCCCATCATATCAGGAACACTAAAACCATAAATATCCGCATCAATAATGCCTACTTTCTTGCCTAAACGCGCTAAAGCAACAGCCGTATTGACGGTCACTGTTGACTTCCCAACGCCACCTTTACCACTTGCAACAGCTAAAAAGTTGGTTTTGGAATCCTTGCTAAGCAGTGAAGGATCTTCCTCCTTCGTTGGCTGAAATTTTTCAATTACCTCATCCGGCAATTGACTGAATCGAAGTCCAACCGTTGCCGCTCCTAGTTCCTTTAACGCACCAACCAATTCCTGTTGAAGTTGCATTTGTTCTGCTGTATTCGTTTTCGCAATAGCGAGTTTGACACTAACGTGATTCTTATCTTCTTTAATGGTTACTTCCTCAATACCATTCGTTTCTTTAAATGTTTTATGCAAGAATGGATCTTTCATTTTCTGTAAAAGCTCCACGACAGTTTGTTCCGTTAGCAAAATAGGTCACCTCATTTTTATCTAATTGATCCTATTTGCTAGTATAACATAAACGATCGATGAAAACAGACGACAAACACTGTACCATCAATCATTGCTCGGATCTTCTGTCACATATTGCAACATTCCTTTGTATATACTGGCAGCCATTTTTTGCTGATAGTTCGTAGATTTCAACAATTCCTTTTCTTCTTCATTGGAAAGAAACCCAATTTCAACTAGAGCGCCAGGTATTTCACTGTACTTCAGCAAGTATATTTGATTCAACGCAAGTGCTTCCCGATTGGTATTCTCCAGATTACGGCGAATCTCAGATTGAATAGATTTAGCCAACATTTCATTCTGTTCACGTCCGGGATAAAAGAAGGTTTGTGCGCCTTTCCACTGTCGAGCCGCTAGCGCATTGAGATGAATACTCAGAAAGAGATCTGCTTTTTTCTCCTTGATAAATGCGACACGTTGTTGAATGTCCTCTGTTTTTCTTCTTGATAAGCCTTTTGTGCCGTCTTGGGCTAAATCATAATCACCCTCTCTTGTCATATAGACGACGGCACCAGCTTGTTGCAAATAATCGCGGACCATGTTCGACACACTGAGCGCTATTTCTTTCTCCTGTGTATCATCAGAACCTTCTGCCCCTCCATCTGCTCCACCATGTCCTGGATCGAGGACTATCGTTGTGCCAGCTAACGGCAACGACCACGTCTGCCACGAATCCATCGTTCGTTGCATCGGGTACTGCATCAGAATAATCAATAAAAATAAGCCAATTAACCAGATCATTACTTTCATTTTCTTCGACATCCGCTTATCCCCCTATAGTTATCCTGTAATCACTATATGGGACAGGCCTGCAAGTTATGCCTACTTGATTTATTTATTTTTCTATATCTTTCTTCGAATGAAGCCCAGCCCTAACAAAAGTTAGTTTACATAGTTTACATAGTTTACATAGTCTTTTTCTTACTGCGGACAAATAACCACTGGGATCCCAATAAACCTACAAGGATAACGACACCAATCAAATCGGTCAGTAAATTATTCTGGATAAACAAAAGTGCTGTGATCAACACTAATAGCCGTTCATACCAATGATACCGGCGAAGCAGCCAATTTTGAATAAAGGAGGCAAATGCGACCATCCCGATCGTTGCTGTAAATATCGCCCAGACCATTTGATACCACGTTGCATCTGTGAGCAGTAAGATAGTCGGATTGAGCGTAAAAACAAACGGTAGTAATATAGCTGCTGAATCATACTTAAAGCCTTGCAGCCCTGTCTTCACCGGACCTGCCTTTGCAATTCCTGCTGTCGCATACGCCGGCAAATTAATGGGAGGTGTATCATCAGCTAACACGCCATAATATAAGACAAATAAATGAGCAATTAGCACATGGACTCCCATATCTGTTAAGACCGGTGCTACGACCGCCGCTAGCACCACATACGTAGCGGTAGTAGGTAATCCAAGCCCTAACAGAAGACAAGCAAATACCGTTAAAACCAGTGCAAAATATAGCTGTGTATTGTCTGTCACTAAAAAGGACGGTAATGCATCCGTTAAGGTGGCACTGAAATCAATGACGATCCTCGTGAATTTCGTTGACAGTCCCGATGTTGTAATGACCCCGATCAAAATACCTGCCGTAGCACAGGCAACAATGATCGATAAAGCGTTTCTTGCGGCTGTTTCGAATCCATCTAGTATTCGCTTTACATGAAACGTTTCCACTGGAGCAGGTAATTCTTTTCTTTTTTGAACAAAACCGAATACAAGAGCCAGTCCTGTACTGATAAGAATCAGCATGACTAATTCTGGTTTCCATCTGATCGTTTCCACTGTAAAGAAGTCGATATAAAATAAGCTGTTCAATGCATAAAGACCTTGATTAAGCGGCCCAATCAAGTATTGCAGTAAAAAAGTCGCCACGATAAATAAAGCAGCCCACATACTTGTACGACCCAAACGGTTAGCAAAACGCGGAACAAACATCGCCAGCACAAGTAAGACAATAATCGAAAAGAACGCTGAGTTATTCACAGACACCCGCTGATACACTAAAAAATAGAGAAGGACGAGAATCGGAAGCAGCAGGTAACCTTGTCTCCATAACAATTGCCGCCCGGAAGCTAACTGATCACGCTCCATACCGGTGATGCCGTGCTTACTTGCTTCAAAATGAACCATAAATAAGATACCAATATACGCTAGTAATGCCGGTATAAGGGCGCTTTGAATAATTTGATAGTATGGAATTCCCGTAAATTCCACCATAATAAAAGCGGCAGCTCCCATAATGGGTGGCAAAAACTGTCCACTGGAGGAAGCAGCTACTTCCACGCCGCCTGCAACATGCGGCTTAAATCCCACCTTTTTCATTAAAGGAATAGTAAACGTACCCGTTGTAACAGCGTTGGCTGTCGAGCTGCCGGAGATACTCCCCATCATACCGCTAGCAACGACACTTGCCTTTGCTGGTCCACCTTTGAATCGTCCGAACATCCGTAATGCCAGATCGATAAACATTTTTCCCGCACCAGTGGATTCCAAAATGGCTCCGAACAAAATAAAGATAAATACAAATTGTGCCGAGGCATAAATAGGCGTACCAAATAAGCCATTATTGCGATAGGTAATCTCATATACAAACCGTTCAAAGTCACCTCTTGTATGATGAAACGAACCTGGCATAAACTCCCCAAGAAAGAAATAAGCAATAAATACAAGCGCAATGATGACAAGTGGTTTGCCTACAACTCGCCTCGTTGCTTCTAATACAAGTACTATTAACAAAAGCCCTACTAATAAATCAAGGTCAGTTGGTCGCCCTGACATAATCGACGTTGCTGTCTGTTTTTGAATGAGATAGACACCTGCCGCAAGTGACAGGAGTGCCAATACGCTATCATACCAAGGGATGCTTGCTTGTCTCAGTCCTTTTTTAACAGGGAAAATTAAATAGACTAACACTAGTCCCAATGTTAAGTGTAAAATCAAAAACGTCTTAGAACCGATTCCCGGTAACCCAAACCCTGCTACATACAAATGAAAAGCAGACAGAGCGACGCTGATCATCAGCACGAATAGTGCCCAGCCTTTGCGCAGATTCCGGTCACTACCCTCCAGCTCTTGCAACATTTGCCTCTGATTGTCCTCCATATTCCATCCCTCCTTCTACAACGTGAAGGATCGCTGCAATCCTTCCCACCATGTTAAAGTTCGTACATCTATTTCAATAATCTTTCTAACAAAGGGTTCTTTCGAAAGATAAAAACTGTCCTGTCTGAAGGTGAAACGATGCGGGTACAAATTAGAAGGTTTCATCCGAATGATCCCTCCCTGGATCGGGCGGTTTAAATTTCTTAATATATAATAACCATCCTCCATTTCCACATCGCCTTCTCTAGCATAAGGCATCCCCGCGCCAAATGACTTTGTCCAGCTCTCCATTGTTAACATTTCTCCTGTAGAAGAAAACTGAAATACTTCTTTCACCGGAGACTTCTCCACAGAATGAACGTATTCATGGGAGAACGTTTCATTTTTATCTATTTCTGCAGACCACAGTACCTCGTCCGTATTACGATCAGTAATTTCCAGCAAATAATGTGGGCGTTGCCAAAAGAACCAGCCGATAACAAACGAACAGATGATCAGTACGATATATCCCGCTTTTCGAAAAGGGGCATTGCTAAATAGCAATGCCCGCTCTTGTTGACTGTTATTGTTCATCGTAAAACTTCTTCGCACCTGGATGTAAATCAATGGACATACCATCTTGAGCTGTATCAATGGTAAGATCATTTCCCCGTTCATGCGCATTTTTCATTGCATCTAAGTTATCAAAAATAGACTTCACTAATTCATACACTTGATCTTCCGGCAATTCATCACTTGCTGCCAGCATGGCTTGCACCGCTACCGTTGTGGCAGTCGCATCAAAATTCTCATACGTATTTTCATCCAAGTCTTCCCGTACATAATAAGGATACTCTTCTTCTAATTGCGTAATTTTATCTTCCGTTATGCTAACAATTTTTATATCTGCACTTGCCGCTAGTTCTTGAATGCTCCCAGTAGGTGTCCCTGCTGTCACAAATGCTGCATCAATATTACCATCCTGTAAATTAGTAGCAGCATCTCCAAAGCCCATCCACTCTGCACTAATATCATCAAAAGTTAAGTCATGAACAGCCAAAATTTGACTCGCATTCGCTTCTGTACCTGAACCGACATCCCCTACCGCGACACGTTTACCTGCTAAATCTTCCACTGTCTCAATACCGCTATCCGCTAAAGTGACGATTTGAATCGTTTCTGGATAAATGGTAAAAACCCCACTAAATCCGTCCACTACGCCATCAAACATATTGGTACCTTGATGCGCATAATATGCCACGTCATTTTGAATTAAGGCAAAGTCCGCTTGGCCTTCACTTAATTCATTTGCATTGACGACCGATGCGCCACTGGTAATCCCAGTTGCTGTCA
Source organism: Gracilibacillus caseinilyticus (assembly GCF_022919115.1). NCBI lineage: Bacteria > Bacillati > Bacillota > Bacilli > Caryophanales > Bacillaceae > Gracilibacillus > Gracilibacillus caseinilyticus. The sequence goes on from NZ_CP095072.1 coordinate 951,198, forward strand.
CTCCATCCACATGTTCGTCCATGATTTCCGCCATCGCTACACCTAATGGAAAATAGACACCTGCTTCACCACCTGTTAAAACGGTAATGTCTTCTTTCCACCCTTCAGGCGTTTCTCCACCCTCGCCTGCATCTGTTGTTTCTTCCGTGTTCTTTTGTTGATCTTCTTCATCCAACGCATCCGTTGAAGCATCACCACAAGCTACCAGGATCGCACCTAACATCAGACATAAAATCAAGAACAAGCTGAATTTCTTCACCATAAATCCCCCCTTTTTTCTAAATTCTTATGCTTGTATTTCACATAGTATACATATCGAAGCAAACAGGGAATTATACATCTTTTTCCTAAAGTTAGTAGAATTGGACTAAATCATTTTGCATCAGAATCGCTTACATTTGTTTAATCGGCTTGTCTTGTCTATAATGATGGAAAATCGTCGAAAGGAGAAGGCTATGAATGAACAAGACGTAACATGGTACCAGAACATTCAAAATGGTGATCAAAGAGCCCTTGAAGCGTTATATGATAAGTATGAGAAATTATTATTCTCTTTTGTTTATAAAATGACCCAAAATCGTGAGGTAACCGAAGAAGTAGTCCAGGATGTCTTCCTAAAGATATGGACAAAAAAAGGTATGTATGATCCTTCTAAAGGAAAGTTCTCCTCATGGCTGCTGACGATATCGCGTTATACAGCTATTGATTTTATGCGTAAAAAGAAAGACAGTAAGGATTTCTCACTGGAAGAACGAGATGCCACACATGTCGATGACACCTCTTTAGAAGAAGAAGTGGAATGGAAAGAAGATACAAAGCAAATCAAACAGGCCATGAAACAATTAAAGAAAGACCAGCAAAAAGTTATTATACTCTTTTATTTTAAAGCATTATCACAACAGAAAATTGCCGATCAGCTCGGGATTCCGCTCGGCACAGTTAAAGGAAGAATACGACTTGCGTTAAAACATCTCAAAGAAAAACTCCATATGTTAGAGGAAAAAAGGGGGGATATAAATGAATAAACAATGCGAGAAAGTCATCGATTATTTTAATGATCAACTAACTGAAATAGATAAAAAACAGTTTGAAGAGCACTTGGCAACCTGTGATGCATGTCAGGAAGAACTTAAAGAACTGCAGGAACTTACAGAAGACTTACCATTTATATCAGAACCTGTGACACCCAACGAAGGAATGAAAGATCGAGTACTAGGAAACATCTTGCAAGAAGAACAAGAAAAAACAGACGAAGCTGCGACTCCTAATTTCAAGCCAAAGCCTCAGTCAAAAAGAAAATACCAAACATGGATACAAAATGGTCTCGCCGCTGCCTTGCTTCTCTCTTTAATAGGGAACATTTATCTATTAAATCAACCCGCTGATAACCCTGACAGCGAAACAGCCGCCACAATTGATGAGATTATTAACAGTGTATCATTAGAAGACACCGAAATAATGAATGCAGCCGGAAGAGCATCTATCGTGCAAAATAACGGAGAAAAAGTATTACTCGTGCAAGCCGAAAACCTGCAAAAGATTGAAGGAGATCAAGCATACCAAGTATGGCTGCTAGAAGATGATAAACCATACAGAGCAGGTACATTTGTTCCAAATCAGGCAGGAGAAGGAGCTGTTGCATTCTCATTATCGGAATTGGAAAAATCAAATGTCAATTGGGATACCATTGCCATTACCTTAGAACCAAGCGCAGACAATCAGGAACCACAAGGGGACATTATTTTAGCGGCAGGAATAGAAAGTTAACACAAGGAGCTGATAGTCAGCTCCTTTTCTTATGGTGATACATTTTTTCAAACATTGATTCCAACGCATCAGAGTCAATCATTAATGAGTTTGCCGCCTGTATTGCCAATCGATGAATTTCCATACTCCAAATCCGATCAAACCACCTAGATAATTAAGGATAAAGTCATCAATATCAAAACTACCTCTTCTGGATATAAGCTGCATGCTCTCGATTACAAACAGCGTCAGCAGGATAGCACATGAAAACCTCCCTAGTTTTGCCAACTTGCGTGAGTAAAATGGAATTGCTATGCCCAAAGGGACAAACATCAAGATATTGCCACCAAGATTGATAATAGGGATATTAATACTCATTGAGCCATTCAATAGTGCATCTACATACATTTGTATTGTTTGAAAAGGAACGAAATTGGACGCGCCTCTGACATATTGAAACCATGTCATATTCACTCCTCCGTACCCTCTTGAGCCAAAAAACAAAAGAGAAATCATAAAGAGAAAATACATCATAAAACCAAGATGAATGGTAACCTTCAACACTTTCATACATTGTCCTCCAAGACTATTTCTATCAAATATAATCTCTATATTAACACAAAAAGCAGACTCACTTACGTCTGCTTTTCCTTTTAAAAATCATATTTTGCATCTTTTTCCCGTTGCATCTGCTGGTAAGTTCTCGCTAACATCATCGTATCCTCTACTAATCGTTCGATACGAAACAGCACATCATCATTGGTAATTTCTTTGCGATAGAAATCTACATCTTCTATATATACATATTGCTGCACAACTTGTGCTTTCATATAGGATAGAATCGGCTTCAACTGCTGTTCTGGTATAAGATAATGACGCTGCGAGCCTGCTGTTACAAGCATACTGACTACCTTTCCCTCGAGAGCACTGGTTGGCAGCAGATCAAATAGATTCTTTAAGGTACCTGGGATCGATGCTTGAAAAATCGGCGTCCCAACCATTATTACATCTGCATTCATGATTGTTTCCGTTACAAATTTGGTATCACCTTGATAATCCAGATAATTTCTGCCGTCACTAAATTGCATATCATATTCTGCCAGATCCAATAATGACACCTCCTGATCTGGGTATTTATCTTTTAAGATTTCCACTGTATATTGCATGGCACTTTTAGTCTTAGACCCGACAACAGAACCTGCAATCGCTACGATATTCATATTTGATCGTCTCCTACTTCGCTGTATATTTCTGAATCGCCGGCAACACTTCTTTGCCTATCAATTCAATATTTTTGCGTAATTTATCAAAAGGTATACCACCAAAATCCATCTGTGCAATATAACGTTGATGGCCATACATTTCATGCTGATAAAGAATCTTCTCAATTACTTCTTGCGGACTGCCGATATTCATGACATCACGTGGGCTGGCACCCTGTGCAAAATGCTGTTTCGGGTAACCTCTGCCATTCGTTTTTTGCATGCCTTCATTGATTGATGGATAGGTTTCCCGTTGTGCTTGCTGTGTCGTTTCAGCCAAATAGAAAAATCCTGCGGTTGCAACCGGGAATTGATCTGGATTATGTCCGGCTTCTCCCAGCGCATCACGATACGCATCAATGGTTCGTTTGAAAATCGAAACAGGTCCTCCTAATGTTGCTACAAAAATAGGTACCCCTGCGTATCCTGCTTTCACTGCACTAGATGGATGTCCTCCGACAGCACGCCAGATTGGCAACGAGCCTTGGTAAGGCCTTGGCAAAACATGCGCATTTCGTAGCGGTGCACGATATTTTCCTTCCCAGTTTACGTATTTCTCTTGATTAATTTGTAATAGCAGATCGAACTTCTCTTCATATAGTTCTTCATAATCTTGCAAATCATAACCTAAAAGCTCAAAGTTCCCAACTCGGGAAGCACGTCCTGCGATCAATTCGGTACGTCCTTTCGAAATTAAATCAATGGTCGCAAAATCTTCAAACACTCGTACCGGATCTAGCGTGCTGATAATCGTAGAAGAACTCGCTATCTTTATTTTTTCCGTCGCCTGTGCGATGGCTGATAATACAACCGAATGTGCCTGTGTAGTGAAGTGATCCTGATGACTTTCTCCGACACTGAAGAAATCAATGCCCACATCCTCTGCCAGTTTGGCCAACTCAATAATCTCTTCCAAACGTTGAGAGGCTGAGATTCTCTCTCCTGTTGCAGGGTTCGGCAGATGATCACCTAATGTATATAAACCAAATTCTAATCCTTTTTGTGGATCGATTCGATATTGCTCCATATTCAACACCCTTTCTATTGCACTTATATGTTATTATGAATCATAACAGAATATAATGTAAGTACGCACTTATATGGTATATAGTATACTAAATGATACTACTGTTGATATTAAGGAGGATAATGGATGAAGTATGAAACAAATGCCTGCAAAATAGAGGATGCCTTAAGTATATTAGTCGGGAAGTGGAAGCCCATTATTTTGTTACACTTATTAAATCATGGTACACAGCGCTTTAATGAGCTCAGAAGACAAATGCCTGGCATCACACAAAAAATGCTGACCAAACAATTGCGCGAATTAGAAGCAGAGGACATCGTGGAGCGTGTAGTATACGCTGAAGTCCCTCCCAAAGTGGAATATTCCATAACGGACTATGGCAAAAGTCTGCAGCCAATTTTAGAAGCGATGCATGAATGGGGAGTGAATCATACGAGACATAAAGAGCAAAAACATATATGATTACCTATACTATAATACAGTAAACTAAACTTTTACTGTATGTCTATTGGTTATTTTGACAATATAATTGTGCGTAGCAAAGCTCCTAAAAATTGCTCCGCATCCTGTGGGGCACGGGGTGATTGGCAGGAGCGATAGCCTAGCACATTCTCTATTTCAAAATGATCCCGACGCTAGTATTACATAACCCGTATTATAAGAACCACTTTTCTTCAATCAAACATGATTCGTTTCTGCAATTTGACTTAGTAACAGTAAAAATAAAGAAACAAAGGAGCTGGATAAATGGAGAGGATTTTTAGTTTTGATCAAGCCGGTTATCCATTTCACCTGTTTTCTCTTTCTCATCTTTTAATGATTGGCCTATCATTCGGATTAGTAACATGCCTGTTTACTTTTAGAGAACGTATAAGAGAACAGTATAAACGACCCTTTAAGTATATGTTAGTTGTACTCCTCATACTTGGGGAACTTTCCTTTCATTTATGGTATATTGTCCATGATAGATGGGATGTACAGCTCAATCTGCCATTGCAATTATGCTCTATTTCCTTATACTTATGTACGATCATGTTACTGACTAAAAATTATAAAGTGTTTGAAGTCTCATTTTTTGTAAGTATGACAGGTGCATTTATAGCTATTCTCACTCCTGAACTATTTTTCGGATTCCCGCACATGCGTTTTATTCATTTTTTTATTGTCCATATTACCATTGTAATCGCTTGTTTTTATATGGTTTGGGTGGAAGAATTCAAACCTGCTTTCGCTTCTGTTATTCGAGCATTTGCCGTGCTGAATATCCTTGCAGGCTTTGTATGCATCATTAATAAAATGATTGGTTCCAATTATATGTTTTTAGCCGAAAAAACCAGCAATGCAAGTATCCTTGATTTCTTAGGACCTTATCCGTGGTATATTCTATCCCTTGAAGTGCTTGCGCTGGCATTGTTTATGCTTATTTATGTTGCTTTATTTAAATCTACTAGAAACAAATAAGATGATGAGTCATCACTCAAATATCATTAATAAGGAACAACGGGAAAGTCCACCCGGTCTTAACTGACAAAATACAACTACCTATAATATGGATTATGTCAACCATCCTAGAAGTCATTTTGACATGTTTTTAGTGGTATGATACCGCTTCGCGTACTGCGGGAGTCTACGTGGTAGGCCTACGCTGATGTATAGCTCCACAATTCATGCAACAGCTAGGATAGGGAGCACTATCTGCGAAATTTACACCTCAATTTGATGAAATAAAAAGCCTAGCCCGACTGCTTTCTTCTGTTCCATACGGTGTAGTACTTCCCTTAAGCGTAGGAAATATGCGGAGACTCCCGTGGAATCAGCGCGAGCTGAAGATCCACTTCGTCTGTGCCTGTGTCTACTAGTATCGCTTCGAAGTAAGCTTCCTCGGCACAAGGCAGCAAAGAAGTTGTTCAAGTAGTAGCCTAGATGAAGCCGTGCCCACAGGACGCGGAGCATATTTCCGGAGCTTTGCTAAGCAAATGAAATCTATCAAAATTACCACAATGTCAGACAGTTCTACTTTACACAATCCATATTATAAGAACTCACCATCATGTTCAGCATGATTACTTCTATGACTGTTCTTATATACTTTCTTTGCTTATCAAAAAGGGCAACACTGACTCCACCAGCATCGCCTTTTGTTCATACTATTTTACTGATCCGCTCACTAATCCTTCCACTAAATGTTTTTGTAAGGAGACAAAGATAATAATGACCGGCAATACCGAGATCGTGGCAAATGCCATTAAATTATTCCATTCGATGCCGTAACGACCGATGGCATTAAAGATACCTGCCGTTAATGGCCAGAGCCCCTGGTCTCTGTTGAACGTTATACTAAAGATCAAGTCACCCCAGGCAAAGAAGAACGAAATCGCTCCACAGACCATCACACTTGGCAAGGCAATTGGAAGAATCACTTGCAGGAAGGCACGAAGCCGACCACACCCATCAATACTGGCCGCTTCCTCCAATTCTTTTGGGATCCCCATAAAGAAAGTTCTTAGCAATAAGACTGAGAACGGCACCCCAAGTGTTGCGGTTGCAAGCACAGGGGCAATGTACGTATTTAACAGTCCTAAATTATTGAAGACAACAAATAGTGGTGTTAGCACTACGGTTGCTGGTAACATTTGTGTGACAAGAAAGACTAACATCATCGAAGAGACGCCCTTAATCTTAAATCTCGCCAATCCATATGCCGATGGCACCGCCAGTAATAGTACCACGATCGTAGCACAACCGGCAATAATCACACTGTTCAGGAAATATTGTCCAATCCCACCTTCAATTACCGTAGCAAAACTATCTAATTGAAACTTCTCCGGAAAGAAAGTAGGCGGCGTTCGGAATATTTCCGACTGTGTTTTAAAAGCAGTAATGATCATCCAATAGACTGGAAAAAGGAACAACGCGACAATGACAATTCCGACTATACTTAACGTCCAATTTTTCCTTTTACTCATGTTAAATCCCCTCGTCTTTCTTCATCATTCGTAGATAGACTAAACTGATTGCGAATAAGATTAGGAATAACACATTCGCGACTGCTGCCCCTAAACTAAACTCAAAATCGGAGAAAGAATACCTAAATGCCAGAGTTGATAAAACTTCAGTTGAGTTGATTGGCCCGCCGCCAGTCATTACATACACAATATCAAATACTTTAAAGGTATAGATAAAACCTAGCATCAGTACCACCATCAACACTGGTTTTAATAGTGGTAACGTAATATGAATCAAACGCTGCCACCAGTTCGCGCCATCTAGACTGGCACTTTCATAGACATCTTGTGGTAAGCTGCTTAACCCTGTCGATAATAACAGCATATTAAACGGAATACCGACCCAGATATTGGCGATAATCACACTCCACAACGCGACTTCCGGACTGGATAACCAACCGATCGGCTCATCAATTAAATGCGCATGTAACAGCATCTGATTAAAAATCCCTTCTCCAGACCCCATCATGAATTTAAAAAGCAGTGCCGTAACGGTCATCGGAATTAACCAGCTGATCATCATAATCCCTCTTAAAAAACCAGCAATTTTGAATTTCATACTAAAGAAGGAAGCCAAACAAAAACCAATGATTACTTGAAAAATCACACTTCCTACCGTATAAATCAACGTATTTCCAATCGATATGCCAAAAGCCTCTTCCCCTGCGACTTTCTTGTAGTTATCAAAACCGACAAATTGTTTATCACTTGTCGCCAAATTGCTCAAATCAACATTCTGAAAACTAAGCACAATATTATAAATAAGCGGATATCCAATTAATAACAGCATAAATAATACAGCTGGTAATACAAATAAATATCCTTTAAATTGACTGCGAAATTCCTTCCACACTGGAAGCACCCCATTCCTTTCCGATTGTGTTCGTTACTCCTCAATTGGCAATGCTGCCCCGTCTCGTAAGAAAAGCGGAATCGTATCTAATGAGGCTGGACAATCAATGTACTGTCCGCCTTCCAATACTTCCTTCGTAAAGGCATTGGTCCATGTAGCACCCTTCGGTAAATAGACGGGTCGACTTCTTTGACCTTCGTGAAGTACTGGCGCCACTAATAATTGTGGACCAAACATATAAGCATCTTCGACATTCCAAGTTTCCTTATCTTGCGCAAAGTCATAAAATAAGGGCCTCATAACAGGTGTGCCTTTCTCATGCGCTTCTTCCATCAAGCTCTTAATATATGGACGAAGACGTTCACGCATCAGCATATATTTTTTAAAGATTTGATAGGCTTCTTCTCCGTAACTCCATACTTCATTCGCCGCTCCACTCGGACATAAACCACCACCGCTTGTTCCTAGTGGTTCTGAGTGTGGTTCACGATCCCCATGGAGACGAAATACAGGACAAAACGCTCCATATTGAAACCAGCGAATCATACATTCTCTAAAATCAGGATCAACGGTATAAGCACCCTGAAACCCGCCAATATCGGTTGTCCACCAAGGAATACCTGCTAACCCCATATTTAACCCGGTATTAAATTGATTCCGTAATGAGGCAAAGCTTGAATCAATATCACCTGACCAGACTAACGCCCCGTAGCGCTGACTGCCTGCCCATGCACACCTGACAAGATTGACGATATTCTCCTGCCCCTCTTGCTTCATACCATCGTAGAATCCTTTAGAGAACATTAGCGGATAAATATTACCAACTTGTGCATTTGAACCAATGTGATAGCGATAGTTTTCAAAATCGTATACATTGTATTCCGGCTCCGCTTCATCCAGCCAAAAGAGCTTAATGCCTTTATCGTAGTAATTTTCTTTCGCTTTTTCCCAAACAAATTGTCTTGCACCTGGATGTGTCGTATCGAAATAAACAGTATTTCCAAGGAAATCATGCGTGATCCGAATCCCTTTTTCTGTTCTCGTTAAATAGCCTTTTCGCAGCATTTCTTGATAGTTTTCACTGTTTTTATCCACGGTCGGCCAGATTGAAACCATCAACTCAATGCCCATCTCTTTTAATTCGCGTACCATGCCTTCCGGGTCTGGCCAATAATCCGTATCGAACTTCCAGTCTCCTTGCGTAGGCCAATGAAAATAATCGACTACAATAACATCAATCGGTAACTCTCGACGCTTGTATTCTCTCGCCACTTCTAAGAGTTCCTCCTGTGTTTGATAACGGAGCTTACATTGCCAGAAACCTAAGCCATATTCAGGCATCATTGGTACAGTACCAGTTGCCCGTGCATACGCTTCCTCAATCTCACTAGGTGAATCTCCAGCTGTAATCCAAAAATCAAGCTGTTTCGTTGATTTGGCCACCCATTCGGTCACATTCTTACCAAACGTAACCTGGCCAATCGCAGGATTATTCCAAAGAAAACCATAGCCCAGACTGGATAGTGCAAATGGAACACTTGCCTGAGAGTTTCGATGTGCCAATTCCAACGTACAATTCTTTAAATCTAAGAAAGGCTGCTGGTATTGACCCATCCCAAAGATTTTCTCTTTCGGATCAGATTCAAATCGTTGTGTTAATTGAAAATCTCCGCCAAGGTTTGCTTTAAATTCCCGTGCATCAATTTTCAGTGCACTAGTAAACTCTTTTAAATTTTTACGATTTCGAACATATTCCTCTAATAGAATCTCTCCGTGCTGGTTGTAAAAGGTAGTCTTACCTGCTGCCTCTGCAGAGATTACGGCTTTTATTTTGCCATTTTCAATAGTGGCTTTACCTTCTTCCACTGTAATCGTTGCATCATCGCCGGATTGCGGCAATAATGCCCAATTCTCTTCTGTCATCGTGGTAAGTTGGGTAGAGCGAGCCCGTAAGCTATCCGTCCCCCACGGCTCCAGCCACACCTTCTCTCCATCATATTCTCGAATAAGACGATTACCGTCTACCGTAAATACACTGTCCATTCCCGTCACTCCTCTAATTATTACTTCTGCTTACTCTTCTTCAGATTCTAGTTCCTCTACTTTCTCGGCAGCATCCTTTAAAGACTCTGCTGTAGGCTTCGTCCCTGTTAATACTTCCTGAAGCGAGATTTGAATTGCCTCTGATACATTCGGCCAATCAGCAGATGGTCCACGAGCTACTGCCTCTTCCATAATGGGTACGAAATCTTTAAAATATTGTTCTGTCTGCCAATACTCTGCTTGATCCAATACATCTGCTCTGGTCGGATAATATCCCGTTTCCTTCGCAAATCGTTCATTTTGTCCCGGTTCAAACAGCCAGGAAACAAAATCCCACGCCGCATCTACATCTCCGTCTTTGGTAATGGCAATATTGTCGCCACCTGTAACGGAGACGTATTGTTCATCTTTCGGAATTTTGGTAATGCCAAATTCTAAATCTTCTTTTGCCGCAATCTGATCGATCATCCAAGGACCATTGATCATCATGGCAAGGTCACCTTCCATGAATTTTCTTGATAAATTATCCTGTGTCGCCGTAATAATATCCTTACTCATGTAACCTTTGTCCATCATTCCTTTTAAGAAGTTGAAAGCTTCCTCTACCTCTGGTGAATCCAGATGCTGGTAGTCACCACCTGCAGAATAGATAAATGGATATACTTGAAAGGTCGCTTCCTCTGAACGAGTGGCTGATAACCCGAAGCCTTTTACCTCATCTGTTGTTAATGCCGCTGCAACTTGCTCCAGTTCTTCCCATGTTTTCGGGGGTGCTTCAATACCTGCCTCTTCTAACAATTTTTTATTGTAGAATAATCCCAACGCATTCGTAGTTAAAGGAAGCCCATAATATTTGTCTTGATATACCGCCGAATTAAGTGGGCCTTTTAACAGTTGATCGGTTTTTCCCCATTTCTCCACCTGCTCCGTAATATCGGACAAAATGCCCATTGATGCCATTGAAGCATTGTTAACAGTATCTGCTATAACAACATCAGGTAGTGTGTCACCTGCAGTACCGACTGATAATTGTCGGTTCATTTCATCAAAAGGGACATATTCCGCTTTTACTTCAATGTCATCCTGTGACTGGTTATAATCCTCTATTATTTGATTTAACGCATCTTGGGATCCGGTATAATAATGCCAGAGCAAAAGGTGTTTCTTTCCATCATCCGTATCAGTTTGCGCGCTTTCTTCATCATTGCTGCACGCAGACAGGACGATTAATAAAAACAAGGATACGAACATAATTAATTTCTTATTCATTTCTGTCACTCCCTATATAGATTGCGCTTTCATTATTGGTGAATAACATTAGCAAACCCCCTATAATACCCACTCCCCTCAAATGATGAACGTTCATCATTTTGGTGAATAGTTTCAATCAAAAATGATAGTAAGATTCATTTTTGATTGAGAAATTAGTTTAAGTAGTACTTCGCATTTCCTTTTGTTACGATTTCCAGTTTTACTATATGACTTTCTTTAACAGGCAATTTATTTAACATTAAATAATTAAAAGCAAGTCGGACTGCTAAACTTCCTTGATAAGTTGGATCTTGACAGATAGTGGCCATCACGATATCTTCATGTAAGCTATCATATATCGCATTACTCATATCGTGTCCGATTAAGACTGGTTTGTCCGTTAACTGTTTAACCTGCTGTGCAACCTCAGCTAAGGAACCGCACGCTACATAAACACTATCCACATCCGCTAAATTCTTCTTAATTTCTGTAAGTGATTGCTCCATAGATTGATTGTCTAAGCGAAGCAGCTTCACTGCATCAACCTCTTGATGTTCGAGTGCAAATGCTTCAAATCCTCTTCTCTTCTGTTGCATCTGATACGTATTTGCTTCGTCTGTGATGATGGCAAATCTTTTTGAATTTCCGGTAAAATGGACAGAAAGTTCTGCCGCCAGCCTTCCTGCATCATAATAATCCGCACCAACATGTGAAATTCTACCGCTTGATGGCGAATCATTATTAAACGTAAAAATAGGGAAATCATTGTTTATCCCTGATTCAATAATGCTGGTTAGTGGTACCCCATCTGTCGGACAAATAACCAGTCCATCATATGCTTCAGATTGAATGATGGTTTGAACCACTTCCATTTGTTTTTCAATCGTGTGCGGGGTTTTTCGTATATCGATGTGAAACCCATAATCCTTAAAATCTTCTAATGCCGCATGAATTCCCATCTCAATCTCTTTCCAGAAATACTCCGGATATTCAGGAAATACAAATGCTACGTTGACTAATTTTTTTCGGGCCAGAAAGCTTGCTGATTTATTAGGCGTATAATTGAGCTCCTTTGCCTTTGCTAACACTTTGTTAACTGTTTTAGGACTAACACCTCCTCTGTTATGTAAAACCCTGTCGACAGTAGCTGGCGACATATTCAGTTGTTCTGCGATTGTTTTCGCGGTTATTCTCATTCTCTTCCCTCACTGATTACTTCATTTGTTAACCTCTCGGAATGATGAACGTTCATCATTTTTATTCAAAAAATAAAACGGTTTCAATTGACCTGACTTTAGTTTAAGCGTTAAACAATGTTTTGTCAACCATTAGATAAACCTTGCTAATTTTTACTCCCTGTTGGACGCTGGGCTTTTGCTAATAAAAAGTAACAACAAAATACCAAATGTAACGGAAGAATACTGCGAAGGAATGAGATCATGTTGGCATACGTTTGGTGGCGGGGAATACAACCAGCCACCCCCGTGGAGCATCACTGAATTTATTGCTACTTCTATTTTGCCTTGGGCAGAGAAAGTACACTTCAAAGCGATATGCTGGCTTTCGGGTCTTCTATAGATACAAATCTTCGGATGGGGTCTCGACTTTTGGTTCCTTTCAGTCCCTTTGTAAACAAATCTCCGGATAGGATCTCCTCTTTTGGTCCCTTTCTCACTAAACGATACAAATCTTTGGTGACTGCTCCCCACTTTTGGTCCCTTTCTCGCTATACGATACAAATCTAGTGACACCACTTTCTACTTTTGGCTCCTTTTCTTATCTCGCTAATGAGAGTGATTATATACTTTTCATTCGTATCTAGAAAAACTTCGGCACTCGCTATAAGACGAGGCGAGTGCCGAAGTTTTCTCATGCTAATTCTCTTTTATCACACGTTCTTGCTTCAGTTATGGTAACAGTTTAATCGATTCTTCAATAAACGCTGGTAAATCATCAGGCTGGCGGCTTGTTACGAGTTGGTTCTGACAAACTACTACTTCTTTGTCCTGGACTTTTGCGCCCGCGTATTCTAAGTCTACCTGAATTGATTTAAAGCCTGTTACGCCGCGACCTTCTAATGATTTCGCCGTGATTAACAGTTGCGGACCGTGACATATTGCAAATACAGGTTTCATCTCTTCCATAAAGTGCTTCGCAAAGGTAACAAAGCGATCATCCGCTCGGAGTATATCCGGGGAGAAACCGCCTGGAATGAACAACGCATCAAACGATTCAGGTGATACGTCGTCAATACCATAATCGATCGTTACCGTTGCATCTCCTTGTTTTCCAGTTACTTTCTTCCCATTTTCTTTTTCGATTGTAATAACTTCATGCCCAGCTTCTTTAAACTCTTTCGCTGGATCCGTATATTCCACATCTTCAAACATATCTGTTATAACTGTTGCAATTTTTGCCATCTTTATTACCTCCCATTTATTGTCTCTCTATTCATTCCTTACCACGTGTATTAGAATCATAAACATGAGCAAGTTCTATTTAATAGAAGGTGCTGATTTCCCCTCCTGTTGCTTATGCTTCTCTTTTGATTCTTTTATAAGCTCATATCTTTGTCTTTGTCGATAGCCATATGTTCCAGATAGCACAACTTCTTCTTTCTCCAGACTGGAACCAAGTGCACCAATGAAGGTAGAAACATTAGTGGCCATCCATGCTATCAGGAAATAATGACGAAAATCACCTTCTCCCGATAATTGAGCCTGCAGTACATCCATTGGAATTAATAGAAATACAGCTAATAAAAAACCACCATACAGTACAAAGTAATAAATCACAATTGTCGTTAATAACGTAAGGAAAGTGGTGCAATTATATAGTCTTCTTAAATACGTACTATAATTATCATGAGGCCTTTCCCATAACTTATGGGAAATAATAATCCATAATACTAATGAAGTGATTGCCATCACTGATATGAGCAACATCCGACCTATTCCATAACTGCCACCTAGTTTCCATAAAGTTGGAAAAACTAGTGCATAAATTCCTGTGGTAAAAGCAACCATCAACACTTTCATAAAAGACGGGAAAAGTAACCAAGGACGATTGGCCCTTACCATACCGGTGATCATACGTAGACCTGCTCTAAATCTTGAATCAACTATGAAACGGACACCCATGTTCTCATCATCTATTTCCGTCGTTTCTTTTAAAATAGGTGTCATAAAAGTGAGTTTACGCCAGACATTTTTCCATTTATTCCGTGAAGCATTCAGACTCCATCTGCCTGGCTCTTTTTGCGTATTTTCACCATTCATTTCTTTGACTAATTGTATAATAGATTCCCTGATTCTCTTTATTATTGGAAAAGCGCCTATCCCTGGTAAGCTTAGTAATGAAACTTGTTTTTTTTCATTTGCCTCTGCCACAACCAGACTTTTATTCCTGAACAATGGTAAATCCGTTAAACATACAGCAAAGTCCCAACCTTCTTCTTCTTTCTTTCTATAAAGTGCATTCATTACTTCTTTCGAATGCTCGGTTAAACCAATTAACGGATCGGCTGAATATTTAACTTCCCATTCCTGTTCACCATCTAAGTGCTTGTTCAATAACTCAGGAAGACAGTGTTGTAATTTATATTCGATTTTTTCTGTGTACCACGGCGGGGTAACAAAACCCAACGTACATCTATGTTCTTTCATCTTCCCTTTTGCCCCCTTATCCAGTATCTCCTAACCTAACCACATATAAAATGCTTTGTTATAATACTTCTAAAGTAATACCCTATTCCTATTTACATAATCTCATACAATTGGTGGAGAATGATTTTATCACGGTTAGGAAAAGTGACTCACCATATGGAAAGGGGCATACATGTATTAATGAAGGTTAGATATAATCACGGTTAGTGGGGGCCTCATTTAAGAATTAACAACATCCAAAGACAATAAACTACTTATCTATTTTGTGTACCGATTAGCATAGGAGCTCGCTACAAATGATTCCGGTTTAATTTTGGGTTCAACTCCCATTGATTCGATTCTATTCACCATTTCATTTACAAAGGCTCTCGTCTTATTCCGTTCACCGGCACCTATATCGATATGTCCCTCCATTGTGAATTTTGATCCTTGATAGATATGGGGGAGCACGATATTAATTAATGTTTCCTTTCGTTCCTCTGTAAACATGGAAACTACTTCTTCTGTCAACGACGTTTCATAAGAAATCCGCTCATGCAAATTCTCCATTTTTCTATTTACAATATTTTTTCGTATACAGGCCCAAGCCCCCTTATGCTCACGGTAAATGACAATACCCGTAATGAAACGTACATAGTGACAATGTACTTGAGAGTCTGTCCCAACGATTAAGCGATAGTCACCTTTAGGATCTCTCTCCATAAATCGTTTGATTCGCGTGAATACATCATCAAAGGTCATATCTTTTTCTTGTAAGTTCTGAAACGTGTAATTATAAACATTTAACCTACTCATGATTAAAACCTCTTTTTATATAAGATTTTCTTCACTTTTTCTATTTCTATACATTTTTAACTGTTTATATACTTTATGTAACTGGGTCATTTTTTTGCACTATTATATGTTATTTAGGCTAAGCCTTGGAGAAAACGGATGGATCAGTTCTTTTCACCTCTTTCGTTTTAAGCTACTATAGACATAACTAATAAAAAAGTAATGCAAAAAATTGAGAGGAAGCACATTAGTATTATTACAGGACATAAATAAATCAGAGTGGGTAAAAAGGGAAGATTGGCCAGCTTTATGGGAAGTACCCAATTTTGGAAGGGCATTATGGTTTTTTACAATTGTTTCTATCTTGCTAAATATAGCACCTATACTTTTAGAACTAAAAGGTAAGAAATAATTACTTATTGTCACTTCATTTATATAATATGCAATTATTTGTGTAGGTCTTTATGTAAAACGAACGGGTGGCGTTAGTTGAGTATGACGATAAGGAATAAAATGGATATTCCATAAATTAAGAAGTTACATTTTCCACCTAATATCAGCATTAAACTTTAACATAGTTTTTTAGAAAAGAAAAAACCCTTCTCGATTTTGAGAAGGGTTTGGTATTGACTATAATTAACGTTTTGAGAACTGTGGTGCACGACGAGCTTTTTTAAGACCGTATTTCTTACGCTCTTTAGCGCAAGGGTTCTTTTTACATTATATGGAATTATGTAAACCGCTCTAAATCAACGTTTTGTCCCTTTTAGGTTTAATGGGATTTTAACCGATTTTACGTAAATGGTATTCAAATGGTATTCAATAATGTAATTAAAATATATACGCTGGCAGGCTATGTACAAGAAATTCTTTGTTCCAATTTATTGTGTTATATAGCTATACTTTTTTCTTATATAAATTCACTCATCTGACTATAATTTATAAATTATGTAAATTCATTTCTTTCTGATAAACTTCGAGTTCCCCAGTTATCACAATCAACAACAGCAAATTATTTAGCATTTTGTTCAAACAGCTTTACAATGTTATAGTTCTCTAGACTGAAAGTGTGAATTATAAAGCCGAAAAATAAAACAATTGATTTATTACATCATGCTGCCCGTAAAATGAGAGTGTGTAATATCGTTAACGAGAGGTGCGAAAAATGCGGTAAATCAACGTTTTGGATATTGTTGACTGTAACATCTATAACAGGGATTTACCGCTTTTTATGGGATTTCGTTAGCAAAATGTTAGCATTCTTTTTAAGACTCTTTAAAATCAGTTGAGTAGATACAGTTACACTTTTTATCAATTATGGAGGGAAAGTTGAATTAATCAATCAAAATAAAGATGCTTAATTTAAATGGATTGTAGCAATGACTCATGGTAAATTATAAGTGAAGAAATCCAACTATGGTTTATTGTGATTTCTGAACAAAGGATGTATATATGCTCATGCCTAGCGCCCATATGAGACCCTCAAACTATAATGGATTGAGGGTATTGTAAAATAAAATTACAGCTTTTTTATGAATCAGCTTTCGCTCTACTCATTTACGATTATTTCTTTTAATAATCCCATCTGCTTAACCACTTCAATATCGTCAATAAAATTTTGCAAACTAACTTTAAACTCATTATTCTCTAAATCTTTTGAGTAACCGCAGCATAAGTTTAATATGCTGTTTAACTTTTCTCCCGAACCGGCAATAAAAAATGTTGTAAGTATTTGATCATTTTCACTTGCAAGCACAACAACAGTTGCCATTTCTAGTACATATTCTATATCTTCGTCTGAAATAGTTCTATTCTTCTTTTTTGGGCTGTTAAATTCATAACTATAAATCGAATGAATTTTTCCCTCAAGCAATTCAAGTATTGCTTTTTTATAGATTACGTAAACGCCCTTAATCAGCTCCATTTCCGGAGCATATGGATCCTCTAAAATGAATTTTATACGATTATCTTCTTTAGAGATTTCTATTCCTTCAAAATAATATTTTAATATATAATCTACATCCTTAATTTTCTTAGGAGGGAATAATTTCTCTAAATAATGATTTTTTCCCATACTACACATCCTTTATCAATTAAATTAATAAATTACCAGAGTTTTCCCCCACCATAGAATGAATGGGTACCATATTCATAAGGATGATAATGTGCAAACGTACGCTTTCCTTTTTTGCTGAATGTGGTGCATCATATCGATATCGTCCAGTTGGGGAAGCACCTTTTGCAATACTAAGTGCGTTTGATGATCCAATACTCCAGGTATCTACTCCCCTTTTCAACCTAGAAATAGCCTTTGTTTTAGATCTACCTGGTCCAACCCATCTCCCCAAGATTTGATGTTCTCATTGCTTCATAATGCACATACCTTTTATTTTTTGTATTGCTATCCGCCACCTTACCAGCTACCCATAAAGCACGTGACTTTAATGAAAGAAGTCCTTTAGCAGCCAAATATATAAGTGTAGTAGCTCCGAAACCCCTATGACTAAAAAAAGGAAATTTCTCTATAAATTATTTTACATTAATAACTTAACAACTCCCATATTTTTTGAAAAAAATGTAAAAAAGAGCCCCCTCAACAGATTTATCAACTAATGAGAAGCCTCCAATATAATGCACTATGTTAGCATTTACTATAGACCATTTGAAGCTTACTTTACTTCATCTTCCTATTGCATAGTATCGTTGTACTGCGCAGCAAATAATCTTCATTCAAGACGAGCTTCGTTAGTACAATAAAAAAAGGATACCTAGCATTCCTTCAAATCAGATATTCTAGAGCCAATTTTAAGGTCGTTTTTACAATTACTTGAAGGACACTTATTTTACACTAGCACATTTCATTACTATCATTCAGAAATTGTGTAAGTGCTTTGATTTTATCTTCCACATTTTTTTGGTGATCTCTTATCCCACTTTGACTTAATATATTCCTTTCTTTTATTAATTCTAGCTCTCTTTTCTTTCTAGATGCGTAATCGCCATTTTCTTCGATTAAACTAAATTTCAATGTTATACCTGGATTATCAATTGTTTTATCTGTAAAACCAAAATACCCTGGATTCCTTTTTAACTCATACAGATGTGATGCACATCTTACTAAAACAAAAACTGACTCACCTATATAAAGGACTTCAGATTTGTTATTATGATTAATACTAATCTGATAAATACCTGCACCAATCGCTTGAATAAAATCAGCCTGGAAAAATTCAACTTTTATATTCATCCTTACCCCCACATTCTTAGACAAATTTCTAATGTCCCTTTTATACAATTTCCATTTATAGCTATTGCCTTCAAAGTCACTTGCATCTTGATAAAGAGCTATACATATCCACTTTATTTATTCATGACTACTTCATCAATTTTTTCTAATAATATGATTACATCTTTCACTACGCTCCTGTCAAACTCTTCATCTCTTTCCTCTTCATGTGTACCTTTATTAAGGTATCTCCAAATGACAGGGTGTATTTTCTCCTTTTCCAACAATGATTCTAATAATGAAACTAACTCTTCATGATTTTCTATTTTTTCTTTCTTAATAAAATTAACTAGACCATGTGTTGTCGCCATTTATTCAGGAGGTCTACCAGACAATTACCCGATGAAGAAAGCATCTTAAAGAAAGAATTGTTTGATCATGAACATTTCACCACCATTTTAGAAAAAGGACAACTAAACAACAGAAAAGCTTCAGATGTTAAACATGTATCTTTTCTTTATTCCAGCGATGAGCAAGATGATAATACTTTTGAAGTTCAAGAAACTAGCAAAGTATTAGAGTACAGTGATCATTTGAAAGTTATTCTTTCTATTTACGAAGACCTATTAACAGGGAAAAATAGCAGAGGTATCAGTCTATGGGAATTTGATGGGCATGAAATGACACATAAAGAATTCCTCAACGGAGAATTAACCTATGAAAACACAGGCGAAATGAA
Source organism: Gracilibacillus caseinilyticus (assembly GCF_022919115.1). Classification (NCBI taxonomy): domain Bacteria; kingdom Bacillati; phylum Bacillota; class Bacilli; order Caryophanales; family Bacillaceae; genus Gracilibacillus; species Gracilibacillus caseinilyticus. The sequence goes on from NZ_CP095072.1 coordinate 970,789, forward strand.
GAGAAATTCTTTACAGCACGTAGTGGAGCGATATACAGATCTTCCCGTACGAACAGAAGAACAACAAACGGTACAAGCTGCTTATAACCCTGCTTCCTGTGTGCTTAGTGGATCATGCTGTCATTTTGAAAACGTCACCTATGGTTATTGTGGACTTTATTGCGGATACGGGCATTCTAACGGGGGTGCCAATGACGGAAGTGGTATTCAAAACGACTTAGACGCATGTTGTTTTTCTCATGATTTTTGTTTATGGAACAATGTACAATCAACGTGTGGCTGTCATGACACATTCCTTGATTGTTCCACTCGAACTCGGCCGTCTCCTGGTGATTTCACCATAAAAGCAGGTATTGCAGCAGCGAAAGTAGCATCTGGGTGTATTATTATATAATAAAAAAGCATTCTTCTATGAGAATGCTTTTTTACTGCGAAGAAAAAACCTTTCCTGTTGCTCACATCTTAACAGAGAACCCCTAATCTGACACTACTTTCAAAAACCCTAATATAAACATATTTACTATTGTAACGAACAACCTCGCTTAAAAAGATACACTATATAATGATACATTAATCGTCTTCATTATTTTCCTGAAAATTAATTAACCCAGGGAACCGCATAAATATAAAACACAAAATGAAACATAAACCTAAAATGATCATCGTATACCTTTTTATCGAGTGAATTATTATTATATTTGTGCAAAACAGGTATTAATCCCACACCTATATCTTCCCATTCCCATCTATCATCTTTTACTTTTCTTTCTGCTTCTTCTTCAGACAAGTCAGCATATTTTTCATTATAAATAATCATTCACGCCCTTGGTATTTGTCTAACAGACACGAACTATCTGCTAGTGATACCCCTCCTTTTTTACTAATCCTTACCTAAACAAAAAAGCACCAAGTCATTATTACATGAGTCCAAATAGATCTCATACTATACGACCTGATGCTTCCAGTTCGGTAATATCTATTATTATTTGTTCAGTCTGTCTCCATCATACCAAATAATAGAATTTTTCCAATACCATTTTCATTAAGTTTAATGGTTATGCTTCTACTTTTCCATAATATGCACCATGTTAAATCAAGTGCATTCTTTGACGCAAGTGTCTATTGGAACACAAAGAAATAAGACAATTTATTGGGTATCTTGGAAAAAAGGACTTGCTTTTTAACAATTATCGTTCCAATGTACTTTCAATACAAACATGTTTTGACTGTCACTTCTTCATTGAAATATCTCCATTATTATAACATTTTTTATAAAAATAGCTCCTCCAAAACATAATAGTGATTACTACTAATAAAATGTTCAAATAAGAGCTGTTTTACAAATAAAAATACTTAATTCTCATAAATGGTTGTTATTTTTAGAAGAATACATCTTTTATATAACGTAAGGGATGCTGGCCAGCAGTAAAAAAAGCTTACATCACTAAGGAGGAGTATTAATGGATACAGTAAAAAGTAGATTTGTAACTTTGGAACAAGCCGAAAATGTGGTAGGAGATCTGAGACAAAGTGACCTAGTTAAAGAAAAAGTTGTTGAGGTTAGTAAAACATCACCTACAACTGCAGTTTCCGAGTTCTTTGTGGAAGGAGAGCTATACTTCAAATTAGTAACAACATATTACTATGTTAATAAGAAATTACAGTTGCTAGTAGCCGAAGCCAAAGACCATAATAATAATACTCTGGAATTCACCGAAAAGTTATGGGAATATGACTCTAAAAGTGGTCTATATAATCATGAAAAACATATAAATAATGAGCTAACTTTTCGAGAATTACAAAAAGAAGGTTATGGTAAACCAAACGATATTGCTGAATTCACAGACGCCAACCGTACTGATGGAGATATAGAAGCACAAGATGACGGTAATGCAGCAGCAGCTTGCTTTCTTGAGAACCCTCCATCTGGTATAGAACCTTGTTGCTTATTCTCAGGAATTACCTATAACTATTGCGGTGCATATTGCGGTGTTAGTCAAAGTGCAGGAGGGGGAAGACCTGTAAATAGCTGTGATTATTGTTGCTATTATCATGATAATTGTCTGTTGACCAATTCTGATCCTTGTCCTTGTCATGAAGACCTTCTCAATTGTTTAGGAAATCATTCTTGTCCGGGTGATACAACAATGGGGATTGGAATTAGGATTAGAGCCACATCGGATGGTTGTTACTTTTAAAAAATAACTTGATTCATTAATTTAGGCCAGAAAGCTTGGACTTTCTGGCCTTTTAGTTTGTACCGCCTCGTCTAATTCATTATTAAAATAAGAATCACTAGCAATGCATTTCTATCCTACAAAAGTTCTTGTATTGTTAAAGAATAATAATGGAAATAAGTTAGCAATAGGAAAGCATTTGAAGTTATCTCCAGCTCTTCCCTTGCTCCGCACTGAACATGCTAGTTTCCCGGCATTCGGCGTCCATCCGTTGGCATACCTTTTAATCTGGTTGGCTTCAGCCTTTGTTCAACCGAATCTACCTGTGTTTCGAACCCTATGACCTGTTAATCATAGCGCACGTAGGAGTATTGACGGGACAGTTTCAGGAAACATGGTTCCATCTTTCCTATCCTCCCTTGTAGAGTTAGCATTCAATTTAAAGAATTTCCTGTATTTCACGTTAGAAACGCTTGTCACAGAACTTGTCGCGCCTGCCCCTTAGTTGAAAAGTGTAACCTGAACGATATGGAAAATTATCCAGTTGGACCACTCATTTGGGACATTAATAAGGCAAAGATGAAAAATGCCCCACTTCCTATTGAGATTATTATTGCTAAAGTCGCAAGAGAATTTCTTTCCATACTTTTAGAAATAGCCATAAAACCAAAAATCAAAGATAGAATGATGGACAATGAAACAAGAAAATAACCGAAATAAGGATGGATTCTTATTATTCCATACATCAATGCAAATAAAAACGGCATTGAAAATATACTTAAAATTAATGACCAGTAGCTTAACCAAGAAAACTTTTTCAAATAAATCACTCCTTAAAATATTTAACTATTCTACAAGTTTGATAACAATCATTCACAATCTCTATAATTGCTAAAGGAAATTAAATCTCTTAAAACAAACAATTTGTAAGTAATTATCAATCGTTCTGCTATAGTTTTGGGTGTGTTTACTATTTTCTTTTTCCTTTCTTCATTGCAAATCGTATACAAAAAACCCTTATACGATCGTGTTTATTATTGTTAGGACTATTTCTTAATAATTAATTAACCCAGGGAACCACACAAATATAAAACACAAAATGAAACATAAACCTAAAATGATCATCGTATACCTTTTTATCTTTTTATCGAGTGAATTAATATTATATTTGTACAAAACAGGTACTAATGCCACACCTATAATAGAAGAAAGCACGATACCAAAACCAATAATGCCATAGGTCATCCCTTCCCAACCATTATCTGTGCTTAGTAACCCATACCCAGTACAAAGGATCGCTAACAAAAAGACGATGACCGGGGGTATAAATAAAAAATTTGTTTTATTGATTTTCAGATAACTGTAAAACAAGACATTTAACCCCAGAAAAAAACCCAACAAAATATAAACGAACAACATATACGTATCCTCCTTATATGAAATAGGAAATAAAATGACTACCAAACAAAAGAACGCCAACGTCAAACACTAAAAAACCTACAAAGATTTTTGGTTTTAAAAAAATAAACGTGAGTAGCAACAGAAAAATAGCGGACGGAAGATAAAATATCGTAATGCTCGCTTGTAACACATCTTCAAATAAAGAAGGATACGTTTCGAAAGAATTTCCATAAACGATATACAAAAGAACACCGATCCTTACAAGTATCGTAAAGACCAATACTCCTATATTTAATTTTCTTAAACTTTTCAAAGGCGTAATATGGGCCTTACTCGAACTGTTATCAATAGTTGGTATTTCGGTTTTTTTAATGTCTGCGCGTAAATGATGGCATTCCTCACAAGTATTCACATGGTCATGAATAATACCTTTTACGTTCTCATCTACCTCTTTCTCCATAAATAGTAATTCTTGAACAAGTGTATGAATTTTTTCTTCATCGTTCATTTTTTCACCTCCATTTTTACCAGTCGCTTTTTGATACGAAATACTTTTGATTTAAGGTTTGGTGTCGTTAAATTGAAAAGGTGTTCCATTTCTAAATAACTATAACCATAATATTCTTTCGCCAATATAATCGCCTTGTCAATCGGATCTAATGTATTCAATAATGTCTCTAATTGATGGTTCACTAATACTTCTTTTTCTGTCGATGTTGGTTCTATAAGTAATTGCTCGATTAATTCTTCATCGTTTAATAAAACGGGTTTCTTTTTTTTGTAATAATCGAGGAATGCATTTTTAGCACATGTGAGCAACCAGCTTCTGGTATACGTCACCTTAAAAATGTTTTCAGGGTTGAACAGAATACGAGTGAATAGATCTTGAAGAATATCTTCAGCCACATTTTCATTTTTGGTCAAACCTATAAGAAAATTCCGTAAAATTGAATAATTTTCATGATAAACTTTTTCAATATAATCGAATGGTTTTTCCCGTCACATAATGAAACCCCTCTATTCTCCCTCTAATAATAAGACGATTAACGCCAAATAACGTTGCAATTTTTTTAAAAACATCCAATATAATTTAAGTATAACAGTTAATTTTTTACATAAAAAATATTTTCTGTTTATTGCATTTTAAATACAAAAAAAAGAGGTATTCGCTTGAATACCTCTTTCCGATCTAACAGTTATTCACATTTCCAAACCAGCCAATTACAGCAGACGCATTGGTTGGATAGGTATCTGTATAATCTATAGCACACCCGACTAAAATCGCATCGCATTCACAATCTCCTTCTCCAAATTCTCTCCAGCAACGATCATGTGCTCGACAGCAGGTATCTTATCCATTAATAGGTGTTCCTCCGCCTAACGATAAACCATCTCCACAATCTGGACCGCAGTGGTTGTAAAACTCTGGAAAATCATATAGACAGAATCCAGCCATAGCCTCTACATCTTCGGACTCGCCTTGAGGTTCCAATGTCTGGTCATCTTCTAAATCAGGTATATCATCCAATGCATCCTTGAATTGATCTTCCAGCCAATGTTTCTCACCATTAATAATAGCCAAACCTTTCAATACGTTTTTGTTATTCTCTTGAACGATGGTTTTACCTGAAACCACGCTATTGGCTTTATCACCCACGATCGCTTTATCATATCGGAGCCTTGTCTTTCCATCCTTCGACTCAAATACTACGAACTGGCCTTTAAGTGTCTCGCTGCTGATCGTTTGTTCAAATTCATAAGCTAAAACTGGATGATTGTACTCAATAGATATCGTTGCTCTTGAATCCATTTCTTGAATCAACCTATTAAATGATTCATTCTTTAACGCCTCATTAATGATTTGACGGTCATCTTCCATATACTTTCCCTTGATTGTATTTTTCATGTTTTTCGTCACTCCTTGAGAATATTTTTTTATTAAATCATGAACACCCACACTTATTAAGAAGAGTTCTATCCATTGAAGGGTAGTATTTAACCTCTCCCTCACAAGTCTCTTCACTTGCGCAACACTCTCTTAATTTCGTGCAATAAATTTCATACTGCGCCTTCACTGCATTCTTTTTTTTCATCCGTTACACTTCACCTCCCTTGCATCCAAAACATAGAGATTTCTCTCTATTGTAAAGGTGACACTCGGATTCGAACCGAGGATGAAGGTTTTGCAGACCTTTGCCTTACCACTTGGCCATGCCACCATGATGTAAAGAGGTAAATCTCCTCTTTACATTTCTAAAATTTGCACTAATTGTTGCTGATTAAAGCCTGTAATCGTAGTAATGACTTTTTCACCGTCTTTGACAACCGTCAACGGGGTTCCTCTTCCTTCCAATGCTAAGAACTCATCTCTGTTTTCTTTGCTTTGATTGATGTCTTTTTCAATAAAATCGACACCTTGTCGTTCCAAAAACGCTTTCTGTCTTTGACAATGACCGCATGACTGTTGAGAATAAACAATGACATTCATGAACCATCAACCTCCTTTGTTCTATCTATCCTAATAAAGAACATTCACTGACACTTTTTACAACCTTTACACCTCATTTTTTCGTAAATCTTTTTGCAAACGCCAAAACCCCGGGGTGCTATCGATGTCATAATTCAAAATAATATCAATCAACTTCAACCGTAACTCTTGATATAAATCTTCTCGTACGGGTGGGGAGGTAAGCGTTAAGGAACTTTTTATTTTCGGTTCAAATCGCTCCACTATTTTTTCGATTTGGGCACGATCTTCTTTTGATTTCTGGGCCAACTCATACAATGTTTCGTTACTCATTATTTTTCTTCCCTTCTTTAATGGCATCCGATAATCGAATAATCACATTCTCTAAATTCTCTAATTTTTTCTCAAAACGAGTCAGAAGGTATATGGTAATCGCAATGGGAAAGCCAAAATTACTTAGAACCAAAATCCATTGTGGCATTTCAACAACCATTAAGAACTACCTCCCTCACACTGCATATAACGACATATATTCGCCAAGGCTTTTCGATGTAATTTAGACACCACCTGCTGCGATTTATTTAAGGCTCTGCCGATTTGCTTCTCCGAAAAAGCTCGCACATAATACAAATCAATCACTTCTTTTTGTTTTTTCGATAATTTTGTAACCGCTTCATACAACGACGCAGATTCTACGTGGTCCTCCATACAATAGCTGTTAATCATCTCATCTAAAGAAACCCGGACCGTAGTATCTTCCAGTAATTCTTTAAAAGTCGCTCCGTTTTCCTCTTTCATCGGCTTGTCCATCATTAGCGTGTATCGTTCATTTCTGGTTCGATGCGCTTTATCGAAGTTAAGCGCGTAGAAATAAAAGGTTTTGGAAATGTACGTCGTAAACCTGGCATTAAAATAATATTTTTTAAATGCTAGATCTAACGCTACATCATGTTGTTTCGAAGGGTAACATATGGCATCTTTCAATAATTGTTGGTGATTTTCGTCTTTCAAGAAATTCTTGACGACTTTGTGTTCGAATAACGATGCGTTTTCTTCTACAAATCGCTGCAATTCGGTAGTACAGTGAACATCGTTTGTATCTGCTAATTTAATAATAAACACCGCCTTTTTTTGATAAAAACAGGAACGTATGTTCTTATTTGGTGTATAAAAAATACCAAGTTCTTTTCGTAAACGACAAGAAATGGAATTTGTATGCATTTATAACGTTTAATACTAGTTTACCACATTATGGGTTATTATGGTAATTCTCAAGGCAATAATCCTTTATTTTATTGGAAGCTCTCGCGTAATCTTGAACCAATTCAATTAACACATCTCTCTCCTCTTTCGTACTGCTTTTATCCAAACAAGAAGAAAAAAATCCTTGTGTTTTTCTAGCTTCACAAAAACATCGAAATAAACGTTCTTTTTGATCTTGATTCATTTTCCAACCCCTCATTTCCTGTGAATTTACGCAAAATCTAACATACGGATCGTCGCCTCTCGATCGATCGCCTTGGAGCTATGAAACAAACATTCCAAAATTTCTTCATAAAAAGGTTCTCTATCGTGCGTTTCTCTAAATTCCTGCACGAGTATCGCGATGGCTCCCGCCACATGGGGTGTTGCCATAGATGTCCCTGACAAAGCTGTATATTCATCATTGATATACGACGAGTATATGGTTACACCTGGTGCATAAAGATCAATAAATCGATTCGTGTTGGAAAAGACCGCTATCTCATTCTCTTTATTTAATGCGCCGACCACGATCGGTGTCACGTAGCATGCAGGGCAACGATATTCGATCGTCTCTATATCCCCATCGCCATCATTCCCGGCAGCTGCGATGACAAATATCCCTTTGGAACGCGCTTCGTGTACGACTTGTTGTAAGCCGCGAGATTTCTCTCTTACGCCTAATGATAAAGAAATAGCACTAACCCTTTCGTTATTCAGACCTCTCCAACTCATCGCATAACGCATACCTTCGATTAACGTTTGTATGGACCCTGAGCCATGTTCGTCCAACACTTTAACGACCAAAACGTCTACCTCTGGGGCCACACCCACAATGCCCTCATCATTAAGAGATCCAGCTAATGTTCCGATCACATGTGTACCGTGACCGTTCAGGTCTTCGTAATCATCTGGATCACTATTCGTGTCCTGTGTGAAATTCCGACCGTCTATGATTCTTTCTTTTAAATCAATATGACTCGTATCGCACCCTGTATCCAATACAGCTACAACGACATTCTTTCCTGTATAACCTTGCTTCCATTTAGTAATAACGCCTATCTTTTGGATATTAGACGGTATTTTCTCATTGGTGGATGGAGCTTCTGCTATTTTTATAGGCTGAATGACAACATCAGACAAATAAATCCCTACTTTTACCATATAAAGGAGAAATAAGGATACAATATACAACCTTTTTTTATTTTTTTTACAAATTTTCTTATTTATTTTAAAAAGATGGTACAACAGCGGAAAAAACGTGTTCTATATACGGCAAAAAGTGGATGAAAAAGAAGATAGAAAACAAAAAAATCCCACGTTTAGTGAGATTTTTTCATTATTGGTGCTATTAGTACACACTCAATGGACACATCAAAGAATACGTATTTCTATCACAAAAACTGCAACACATAAAAGTCACAAATTTTATAAGCGTACACCAAAGAAACGATAACCAAAAACGAACCGAATACCATTTGGATTTTATCCGTTTTATTTTTCGTATACCTATACAAAAGTCCGTACCACATCAAAAGCAACATAACAGGTATTCCTAAAAACAGCCATGGTGGTACATCCTCTATTGGAGTCGGAAATAGAGTGGTTAGAAATAAACCATACACTATTAAAACACCAGAAAGAAATAAAAGAATAAACGCCCCGTTTTTTGCCGGTTCAATTAACTGCAATTTATCTTCTTTCGATTTCATACTTAGAAAACGCCAAATATAATCACTAAGCCACGCCACGCTCAAAACAAAAGGAATCAATAATATAAACACATTGATATTTCCAACAAACCCCGCCCCGAGCAGTATAAAAAAAGACAAGAAAGACAAGGCAACAAGCGCACCAAAATAACTTACGTGTAAGAGTTTTATCTTCAAATCGTTCAACCACCTTTTCATAACAATACGAAAACAAACCTATTCGAATCAATCTTCTGTACGGTCACATGCAACCCCTAATATATTGACATTTTACCATAAAATAGAATTTATTAAAGAACCTAAACAAATATTTCGTCATAGATGCCGAGAGACAACTATCCACATATCCACTTCTCATGGTGAGAACGATGTAGTACACTATAATTAAATTGGATGCGTGAAATTTTGATGAAGGGTAGTGACAATCATTGAATTACCAATCGTTATCTAATCGCTATCGAAAAAGACGGAAAGAAACCCGGGACGATCCAGCGATATCAATCAGACCTGCAGATCTTTCTTACATGGTGGGATTCCAACCAACCACAAAACCTGTTTAGTCAAAACACCGTAGAGATCGACGCTTATACGACACATTTACAAGCAAGCCATTGTCGTGATACGACAATCAAGCGTCACATTTCATCCGTGCGTCGGTTCCTGGCATTTTATCACATAAAAATCGACGCAAGTCAGCATGAGAAAGCCTACCGTGCGGACCCTTTGCAATCCCGTGACTTTATCTCAAGCGAAGGAATGAACCAGCTGCTCCGATCCATGCAGCGACCTATTTCATCGGTTGCACGAGACACACTCATTCCTCGCAATGTAGCCATCGTGTATCTTGTGCGATATGTAGGAGTTCGACCAAAAGAAATCGCTATGCTAAACATGAACAACGTGAACCTGGCTCAATCCCTCATCGAAATAAAAGGAGAGGGTTATCGTAGAACCTATAGGTTACCCAAGGCACACATGACCTATATCCGTGACTATTTACAAACGATCGATCCCCTCAAAAAACCAACATGGAAATCCGATCAACCATTGTTTGTTGCATTTAACAATCGGAGTAAGGATTATCAGTATGATTATAGAAGGGATCAACCAAAGCGCCTATCGGCAAGAAGCATACAAGAAATGATTAAAGACGAAGTGCAACTGGCGACGCTTCGGAAACTGTCAGCCAAACATTTACGAAATAGCTGTATCCTCGACTATATTGAAAGAGGTCGATCAGAGGAAGAAATCCTGGCACATTTTCATTTGACGCACCGGTATTCGTTGCGTCGTTATAAGCAGCACGCCTTATCATCAGATGGTTTTAAACAATAATAAAACGTTCCCAAATCTTGTTATCACAGGAATTCATTAAGAAAAACAAAAGAAATAGACTGGAATATATGGGACAGGTACTCATTCGACATCTGTACCAAAAGGATAGGGTGGTTGGTGTTATCCCCAAAGGTGGTGATGCCATGAGGACTTTCCAGGCTTTAACACTCATGATCTCGTTTTCGACGATGATCATTGCGCTAATTGCTGTCGTTGTCGCTATTGTGAACGCAAAAAAATAGCCCCCTATTCTAGTCAAATGGGTAAGGGCTATTTTCTGGTTTGAACTAGATATCGCCAATCCCCTATTCAAAGGATGAGTATCTAGGGACCGCAGTTACCGCTACGGTCTTTTTTAGTATGTCTTTTGTTATACTTAGTATACCACATTTTTACGAAAAAGAAACCCGTTATTTATCACGCGCAGATAACGCCCGGTATTCATTGATGTGTTTTGCATGATGTTGTAATAATGTCTTAAGGTCTTTTGCTAAATGTCCCCGAATCGCCACATGGGCCATCTCCGGCGTGCCGAGATGAAAAGCATGTCGGTGGATAAACGCCGGCGCCCCTTCAAAGATAATTTCTGTGATCGGATTATCACTAAGTGCTTCAGCTTGCAATTCTTGTGTATTTTCCGGAAGAATTAATCGTGTGAGATTATTGTGACAAAATCCCGCATGTGGAATTGAAAACAGATTCTTGCCGATTCTTAATACTTCCAACTTGTTGTGCATGAACGGAACGCCCCGTCCTCGATTAAGGCGACACCCTCTTGGATGCGTACGTCTTTTAAATGATTAAACGCAAACGCGTAAAACCCAATCACGGTTAATGTTGGTGGTAGCACCACGGATATTAACCCTTTATTCCAGAACGCGTCCGACCCGATAGACAAAACTTACATCCCGTCGATTTCGGGCGGGATGACCACGTTCCGGTCCTCTCAATTATAATCAATAATTTCTCTACGAAACTCATCAAAACGAAAATAACGCGCATTCGTCGTTTTAAAATTAATCATTACAGACTCACTCTCCGCTCTACTTATTGGTGTTTTTTATTGTACTATAAAACATAAGCGAAATAGAAATACACCTCTTCCAAATGATGTTATAAAATTGTAGCGTACTTGAGCGAAACTCAAGGAGATTCGGAAGGAAAAAAAATTAACTTTACTCGACTTAAAAGCTCGAACTGGTTACTCAGATTCATATTTATCTCAAATCGAAAACGGTTATAAAGATTTACCTAAACCATCATTATTAAGAACACTTGCTGTAGGGTTAGACATTTCACCTATTTATCTAATGAATTTAGCCGGCTACTCTTATTCTTATATAGACGTTGAGAATGGTACAGTTAAACTTGAAAAGAATGAGCATCAATTTAAAGATGAAAAGTTTATAAATAAAGAAAAAAAAATAGAAGTAAATCTTCCGTGTACAGAGAAGATGGAAGTAGGAAACGGAGAGCAAACTATTAAAGAATTATCAGACGACGAATTAAGAAGAAGATTATTTGACCTTCATGACCTTCTTGATATGAAAATTGATTTGTACTATAAAAATGCATTTCTAACAGAAGAAAAACGTAAAAAAGTTAGAAATATACTAGAACTCTTTTTTGAATAACTATTTATCTTTCCTATATATAGCCTGCCAGCGTATTGGAAAGGAAACGATTTTGACAACCATCAAAAAGTACACAAAGAAAAATGGTACCACCGCCTATATGTTTAATGCTTATTTAGGCATAAATCCTCTCACTGGAGAGCCGAAGAGAACGACACGCCGAGGATTTAAAACAAAAAAGGATGCAAAAGTTGCCCTGTCTAAACTAATGGTAGAAGTCAATGACTTCGGTCACCGTCAAAATGAACAGATGACCTTCCAACAAGTGTTTGAGGAATGGTTTAAGCAGCATCGTAAAGAAGTAAAGCCCTATACGGTGTATGTAATGGAATGCAAATTCAGAAAAAGGATACTTCCGATCTTCGGACCATACAAAATAAAGGACATTTCGCGATTGCATTGTCAAAAAGTTATCAATGCTTGGGCACAAGAACTTAAAACGTTTAATGACTATAAGATACAAGCAAACTTGGTCTTTCGATATGCAATGAAAATGGATATTATTAAGCGCAACCCGATGGAATATGTCACATTGCCGAAACTTAAACATGAGATAGAGTATAACGCTGAATTGGAAGAGAAAAAGTATTATTACACGAAAGATGAGCTCAAACGATTTTTAGACTCGATTCAAGACGACGACATGACTTATACCATGTTTCGGCTACTCGCCTTCACAGGAGCACGCAAAGGGGAACTGTATGCTTTGCATTGGTCTGACGTGAATTTCCGCCAAAGGACAATCAGTTTGAAAAAGACATTAATTCACATAAACGGCAAAAAGCAGCTTCAGACTACTAAAACAAAAGCCTCTCGTCGTGTGGTTAGCGTGGATGATGAAACGTTGACAATCTTAAAGAAATGGCGTAGCAAACAAATGCAACGCTATTTGAAGTTAGAACTTGACGTGCCTTTTCAAACGGAAGATCAATAGCCCATCTTTACGGTCTTTAATCAGTTAAAACATGAAATGAGTTATTGTCGAAAAGTTTATTTAAATGAAAGGTTGAAACGAATTTATCAAAAGAACTCAGATCTACCTCAAGTAAATGTTCACGCCTTTCGGCATACACATGCCAGTTTGTTATTTGCTGCCGGGGCTTCGATCAAAGATGTACAAGCCCGACTTGGTCATACAGATATTAAAACCACGATGGATATCTACACTCATGTGACCGATGAAGCGAAGGAGAAAACAGCTGAGATGTTTCAGAAGTACATGAATTTTTAACTTTGGATATTATTCAAATGGTATTCAATTCCACATTCAGATATAAAAAACCCTCTCTGCTGTATAAGAGCAAAGAGGGTAAACCCTTGATATATAAGGTTTTTAACGTTTTGAGAACTGTGGTGCACGACGAGCTTTTTTAAGACCGTATTTTTTACGCTCTTTAGCACGCGCGTCACGAGTTAAGAATCCAGCACGTTTAAGTGTTGTGCGGTATTCTGGATCAGCTTCTAATAATGCACGAGCAACGCCGTGACGGATTGCACCAGCTTGACCAGTGAAACCTCCACCATCAACGTTTACTAATACATCATAGCTACCTTCAGTTTCCGTTGCAACTAAAGGTTGCTTAATGATTGTACGAAGAGTTTCGTATGGGAAGAAATCTTCCGCATCGCGATTATTTACAACGATACGTCCAGTACCTGGAACTAAACGTACACGTGCAGTTGAAGTTTTACGGCGTCCGGTACCGTAGTATTGTACTTGTGCCACTGTAGTAACCTCCTTCTAATTATCCGCGAAGTTCTAAAACTTCTGGTTTTTGTGCTTCATGCTTATGGTCTGTTCCACGATAAACGTGAAGTTTTTTACCCATTTTACGTCCTAATTTACCCTTAGGTAACATACCCTTGATTGTAAGTTCAAGCATTTGCTCAGGGTATTTTTCACGCATTTCTTCAGCAGTACGTGATTTTAAACCACCAGGGTGATTAGAGTGACGGTAGTATAACTTATCGCTAAGTTTCTTACCTGTAAGTTCAATTTTGTTCGCATTGATAATGATCACATGATCTCCAGTATCAACATGCGGTGTATATGTTGGTTTATGCTTACCGCGAAGGATTGAAGCAACTTCACTTGCTAAACGACCAAGCGTCTGTCCTTCTGCGTCTACAACAAACCATTTGCGTTCAATGTTATTTTCATTTGCCATGAAAGTTGTGCGCATGATCAGTAACCTCCTAAATCATTGTTTCTTAATCTTCGTTTGTCCGAATTTATATTCTAACACGAGTAACTTTCCGGGGCTATTCGTGGTTTAGAAAATAAAATGCCATAGACCATAATATAATATTATAGGCCAAATGTCAATAGATTGCACGCAAGGAATCGTTGTTTTTGTCAACTTTTTTAATAGTAGTCTACTTCCCAAAGGTATAACCCTTGTGGTGGAGCGGTTTTGCCCGCTTTTGACCGGTCACAGGCGGTGATTATTTCTTCCACTTTTTCAGGCTTTCGCAGCCCAAATCCAACCTCCAGTAATGTGCCGGTAATAATGCGCACCATGTTATATAAAAATCCGGTCCCCCGAACCTTGATTATGATCTGTTGCGCTGAATCCTCTTCAATCGATATTTCCGTTATCGTCCTGATTTTATCACCTTTGACGTTACTGTTTGCTGCACAAAAGGAAGAAAAATCGTGTGTCCCGACCAGAAACTTACCAGCCTGTTGCATACGTTCCAGCTGTAAAGGCACTTGAACATGATAGCAATAATGACGTTTAAACAAATCTCTTTCCTTTGTATTTAGAATAAAATAACGATATTCCTTCTCCTTCACATCAAAACGGGCGTGGAAGTCAGGTGGTGCTTCAGAAATGTCCTTTACTACTATATCATCAGGAAGCATCGTGTTTAATGCTTTTAACCAGTTAGCAACTGGAATAGTAAGCGATGTATCAAAATGGATGGTCTGTCCTACTGCATGCACCCCTTGATCGGTTCTTCCTGATGCTGTCACCCGAATATGTTCACCCTTGTGCATTTTAGCTAAGACGGCTTCTAATTTGCCCTGTACCGTTCTGCCATTTGGTTGAATCTGATAACCAGAGAAGTTTGTCCCATCATATTGAATAATTGCTTTTAATCTCATAAATAGTCCCCTTAACTACGAATATAGAAAAAGATGAACAACACGACCAGATAGAAAAACAGACACATATAATCTACCTTCGTCCACTTCAATTGCCTCAGCTTCGTCCTTCCTTCACTGCCGCGATACCCTCTGGCTTCCATCGCCATTGCTAATTCTTCCGCTCGTTTAAATGCACTGATAAACAAAGGAACCAAGAGAGGAACTATCGCATACATTCGCTCTTTGATTGAGCCCGTTCGCAAATCAACACCTCGTGAAGCTTGTGCCTTTGAAATTTTTTCTGTTTCATCCAGCAATGTCGGAATAAATCGCAACGAGATCGACATCATTAACGCCAGCTCATGCACCGGTACTTTAATTTTGTTGAGAGGGGCGAATAGTACTTCGATGGCATCAGTAATCTCCATCGGCGCAGTCGTTAATGTTAATAGTGACGTAACCAGTACTAGTAACAAAAAACGTAGAGATATTGTTAATCCTTGTATGACGCCACCTTGGTAAACTGTAAAACCAGCTACATCAAAAAGAGCTGGACCTTCTTTCGTAATAATCAGGTGCAAGATAAAGGTGAATAGAATTAAAAACCAGACAGGCGTTATCCCTTTTAAAATATACCGAATATCGATTTTAGTCATGACCACTAACAGAACAGCGAATAACGTTAACCATCCATAGCTTAACGCATTATTGGCAAAAAACACGACAATCACAAACGTAAAAATAACGAGCAATTTGGAACGCGGATCTAAACGATGCAACAAGGAGTTACCTGGTAAAAACTGACCGATTATCATATAAGATTTCATTGTTTGGTCTCCCTTAGACGCGCTGCTATCTCTGTCGCTAATTGTGAAATAGATTGTCTGTTGTATTGCAGGTCGATTTGCAATCTGTCTTTTAACTTGCCCATTAAATCCAAAATATCCGGAACATCCAAATTCGCTTCTTCAAGCAAATTTGCATTAGAGAAAATTTCTTCAGGACTTCCTTCCATCAGCATACTGCCCTTTGCCAATACGTAAATACGGTCTGCATATTGTAGAGCATGCTGCATTTGGTGTGTCACAAGAATCGTTGTCATATTTTTTGCATCATGCAGTTGTGCAAACATATCCATCATATCACGTTGGCCTTTGGGATCTAGGCCCGCTGTTGGTTCATCAAGTATTAATACATCTGGATTCATGGCAAGCACACCTGCAATGGCAACTCTTCTCATTTGACCACCGCTTATCTCAAAAGGAGACTTCTCTAGAATGTCCTCCGACAAACCGACCTTCTCAATCGCATCCAAAACTCTCACTTCCCGTTCACTCTCTGGCACATGGAAGTTTTTTAATGCAAATTGAATATCTCGATCCACGGTCTCTTCAAACAATTGATGCTCTGGATATTGAAAAACAACACCGACTTT
The DNA here is from genome assembly GCF_022919115.1 of Gracilibacillus caseinilyticus. Taxonomy (NCBI): domain Bacteria; kingdom Bacillati; phylum Bacillota; class Bacilli; order Caryophanales; family Bacillaceae; genus Gracilibacillus; species Gracilibacillus caseinilyticus. The sequence goes on from NZ_CP095072.1 coordinate 987,283, forward strand.
CTCACGGAGCTTCTTCAGATTCTGCCTTTTATTCTCTTTTGATAGAACAAAATCACCAACAACCACTTTTCCCTCTGAAGGAAGCAGCAACCCATTAATATGCTGTAATAGTGTCGATTTCCCCGAACCCGTATGGCCGACAATAGCAATATATTCACCGGATTGGATGCTAAGGTTAATATCGGCAAGCGCCTGATAAGAAAAAGGAGTATTCTGTTGGTACGTATAATTTACTTGTTCAAATCTGATGTCCATAATGCGTCTACTAACTCCTCATTATTTAATGGATATTTAGCAAAGTGATAATCGTGTTTTTCAAGTTCAATAGCAAGCTGAACGGTTAATGGCAAAGTTAATCCAATCGATTGCAGCCCTTTGTAATCAGTAAAAAGTTGATCCACTACTGTATCCTTGTATATTTTTCCCTGATTCATAATGATAACACGATCAGCCTGGTAAATTTCATGTAAATCGTGTGTAATCATAACCATTGTAATAGAAAGCTGTTGCTTCAAGACATTAATCGTTGTCAAGATTTCTTTTCTTCCTTTTGGATCAAGCATGGAAGTAGCTTCATCCAATAATAGAATGTCTGGTTGTGTCGCCATGACGCTTGCTATCGCAACTCGTTGCTTTTGTCCACCGGAGAGATGATGTGGCTCATGGTCTTGATAATCTTCCATTTCTACCTGAATAAGGCTTTGCTCAATGCGCTTCAACATTTCTTCACGATGGATACCTCTATTTTCGAGGCCAAAAGCAACATCATCTCTAACGGTAGTACCAACGAATTGGTTCTCAGGGTTTTGGAATACAAGACCTATTTGTTTCCGGATCTCCCAAATTGTTTCTTCCGTTACCAATGTGTTATTTATGTAGATTTCTCCTGACTGAGGAACTAATAGACCATTGGCAAGCTTGGCTATCGTTGATTTGCCAGATCCATTGTGACCTAAAATAGCAATCGTCTGATTTCTATCTATTTTTAAGTTAAAGTCCTCCAAAACCCATGGAGATGATTCTTTATATCGAAAATATACGTGACGAAACTCTATTGCAGCCATCGCTCTGCTCCTTTTTCATATTTCCCGGGTAATAGCTATATTTTATCAAAATATTTCATATATTGTGTTAGTATATGTCATCTCTTCACATGATACAAATAGTTGAGCATGTTATTGGATTATGTCAAAGGCCTTCTCGTTCCAGTCTGAGAAAAACATATTTGCTAGGATGAAGCCTGCTCTCTCAATTGACGCATTTCTTCCATCCATGCTTCTACTTCCGCTTTTATTTCATTTGCCTCTTTGTCCACCATTGCTTTCTTTTCATCACGTAAAGTACTATTTATATCATCCAGTCCTTGCTTACGTTCTTCCAGTAAGTCCTTCAGCTGACTTGCTTTATCTTCAGCCAACCAACCTTCGTCTTCTAGCGAATCGACTACAGAACGAAAACGGTGATCCTCTCGTGAAATAACAGCTTTCCAATTACTGCTGATGTCACTGATATCCTCTTTTTTGTGAAGAATCTCCCAACCAACAGGAGCAAGGTTTACAGGTGCATAAGCTAAATCTATTAGCGATGGAAGCCATTCGTATTCAATGGCTGATTCTAATTCCTCACCATTGTTAGCAGCAAAGTATTCTCCATTCCCTGCTTCTGCTACTGCTATCAACTGCTCTTCGGCCTCCTGATCAACCTGAAAGCCGATAATATTCACAGTACGATCCTCATTACTATTGTTTACAAAGCTTTCTGCTGCCTCAATAGGATTACTATCACATGTTTCTACTCCATCACTAACAATATAAACCGTAACATTTCCTTCTTGTTCAGCACTTAATTGCATGATTTTATCGATACCCGCAGCTAGTGGTGTCCAACCCTTTGCATCAATAGATGAAACCGCCTCATGGAATTTCTCGCCTTCATAATTTCCTAAAGGGGAAACTTCCTCTATTCCCGAACACGACTTTTCTTTCCCGGCATCACTATCGTCCCCTTTATGTCCAAAGGCTACTAAAGATACCTCAGTCGATTCACCGATTGTTTTTGCGAAGCTTTCGACTGCATCTTTGGCAGTAGCCATTCGCTGACCAGACCCATCTTCTGCCTCCATTAGCATACTTGAACTCGCATCTAATAAAAGATATGCATATTCACTTGCCTTATTTTCCTCTTCCTCAACCTTGTCTGGCCGAGGTAATAGGGGCTCCTGAAAGTTAGGTTGATAGCCTTCTAATTCAGATAGTAACTCACTGTGATAAGGGGATCCTGCATAATAAATCAGCCCCTTTAAAAGGGTTTCTGGTTCATCGGTGTCCGTTAGGTTAGATTGCATTGCTTCTACTAAGTCATTTAGAAAAGCTGGGTCAAGTTCTTCCATTCCCCATTCCGTACGTTCTGTTTCTTTTTCAAAACTGAGGTTACCCGTTAACTCTCCAGCTGCTAATTGTTTAATTACACCCTCGTCAATTTTGATAGATATCTCTGATAATCTTGAGTCTATTTCGTTATCCTGTTGTGCTGCGTTCTCTTCCTCTTTATTTGTATCAACTACGTCATCTGTTTGCTTTGTTTCTTCATCACTACATCCAATCGTAATAAACGTGAGAAGAAAGATCATCATATATTTCCTCAATTAGCCCACTCCCTTAGTCCTGTTATAACTCTATAACGACCCAAGGAACTAAAACGTTTCAATAGACCACCAAAATAAGTAAATAGTAACAAAGCTAAAACCAGCCAAAGATAACTTAAGCTACCTATAATACGGATTATGTCAACTAACTGCTTAGTGTTTATTTTGAAATAATTCATGTGCTAGGAGATCGCTTTAGCCAACCACTCCGCGTCCTGCGGGGCACGGCTGAAGCTAACTTTGTGAAGAAAGGCACTTCACAAAGTTAGCTTCAGCACCTGCACATCCCGCGGGAGTCTACGTGGTTGGCCTACGCTAGGATTAGTACTCTACAACTTTTGAAAGAGGTAGCATTTTGAGCTGAATAGCATTCGAATTTTACATAACAATATGCCTAGCACCACTGCTAATAACTGTGGCTAACGTTGTAGAACTTCCTTTAAGCTCCGGAAATATGCGGAGACTCCCGTGGAATCAGCGCGAGCTGAAGATCCACTTTGGAAAGAAAAGAATTTTCTTTCCAAAGTTAGCTGAAGCCGTGCCCACAGGACGCGGAGCATATTTCCGGAGCTTTGCTAAGCATATTCAACCTATCAAGATGACAGACATTGTCATACAGTTCCACTTTACATAATCCGTATTATAAGAACCCAATGTTTAATTCAGCCATAGATTCATACCTGAATTGCAGCAAATAAACGCTTTCCTAATGAACAAAAAAAGGGCTTGGATGCACCTCATAGAGAGATTAGCTCCTGCCCCTTGCTTTGTTAATCTTACGTATGGAATTATACTAATTCAATAACTGCCATGTTAGCACCATCACCGCGACGAGGTCCTAATTTAAGCACTCTAGTATATCCACCTTGGCGTTCTTCATAACGGCTTGCAATGTCGCTGAATAGCTTCTGTACTGCATCTTCGTTTTCGTTCGCTTCTGCCTTGTACAAGAAAGCTGCTGCTTGACGACGTGCATGAATGTCACCGCGTTTACCAAGTGTAATCATTTTATCCACAACTGAACGTAATTCTTTTGCTTTCGCTTCTGTTGTTTCAATACGTTCATGGATAATTAAATCCGTAGCTAAACCACGAAGTAACGCCATACGTTGATCCGTTGTACGTCCTAATTTTCTAGCCATGGAATATCCCTCCTTCGTTCGAAATCTCTATAAGATGTCACCATTAATCTTCGTTACGTAATCCAAGACCTAGATCTTCTAATTTATGCTTCACTTCTTCAAGTGATTTACGACCTAGGTTTCGAACTTTCATCATATCTTCTTCTGATTTATGAGCTAACTCCTGTACGGTATTAATACCTGCACGCTTAAGGCAGTTATAAGACCTTACAGATAAGTCAAGTTCTTCGATCGTCATTTCCAGAACTTTTTCTTTTTGATCTTCTTCTTTTTCGATCATGATCTCAGCATTTTTCGCTTCATCAGTCAAACCAACAAAAATATTCATGTGCTCCGTAAAGATTTTAGCTCCTAAAGAAACTGCTTCTTCTGGGCGAATACTTCCGTCTGTTTGGATATCAAAAGTAAGCTTATCATAATTGGCATCTTCACCAATACGGGTATTTTCAACTTGATAGGTTACTTTAGATACTGGAGTGAAGATAGAATCAACCGGGATCACACCAATTGGACGATCTTCATGGTTATTAGAATCAGCTGGACGATAACCTCGGCCACCCTGTGCTGAAATCTTCATTTTTAAATGGCCATTACTACCAACAGTAGCAATGTGAAGATCAGGATTTAAAATTTCGACATCACTATCAAAAATGATATCCGCAGCCGTAACTTCCCCTTCTCCCTGTACATCTACTTCAAGCGTTTTTTCTTCATCTGAATAGATTTTTAACGCTAGCTTCTTAAGGTTAAGGATAATAGTTGTCACATCTTCGACAACTCCCTCAACGGTAGAGAATTCATGTAGCGCTCCATCCATTTGTACAGATGTAACAGCAGCGCCAGGAAGTGAAGATAATAGGATACGACGCAAGGAGTTACCAAGTGTAGTACCATATCCACGCTCTAGTGGTTCTACAACGAATTTCCCATAAGTAGCATCATCGCTGATTTCTACTGTTTCTATTTTTGGCTTTTCAATTTCGATCATCTATTAAACCCTCCTCTAAAACGTCGAAACCCCGGTTAGACCTCAGTCTAACCGAAATTCCCCAGGTAGGCAGTTCCCGTTTCTGCACTATGCAATTGTGATGTTGTGTCTGTCGAAAGCATGGTGTCATTTAAACAATCTATATAAAACTTTATTAAGTTATCATAAACCATTATTGACAGATTAACAAATAATATACTGTGATTATACTCGACGACGTTTTGGCGGGCGACAACCATTGTGAGGAACTGGTGTTACATCACGAATGGCAGTTACTTCTAAACCTGCTGCTTGAAGTGAACGGATTGCTGCTTCACGTCCAGCACCAGGTCCTTTCACTGTAACCTCAAGTGTTTTTAAGCCATGATCCTGAGCTGCTTTAGCCGCAGCTTCTGCAGCCATTTGTGCTGCGAATGGAGTGGATTTTTTTGAACCTTTGAATCCTAATGCTCCAGCGCTGCTCCAGCTAACCGCATTTCCTTGTACATCAGTAATCGTAACAATTGTGTTGTTGAATGTAGAACGAATGTGTGCAACACCCGTGTCTATATTCTTTTTGACACGACGTTTACGTGTATTAGTTTTACGAGCCATAGGTTAGCAAACCTCCTTTATCTTATTTCTTTTTGTTAGCCATTGTTTTTCTTGGTCCTTTACGAGTACGAGAGTTGTTTTTCGTTTTTTGACCTCGAACAGGTAATCCACGACGGTGACGAATACCACGGTATGAACCAATTTCAATTAGACGTTTAATGTTTAGGGATACTTCACGACGAAGATCACCTTCTACATTATAGTTATCGATCTTTTGACGGATTTGACCTAATTCTTCTTCCGTTAAGTCACGCACACGAGTATTTTGATCAACGCCAGCTTCTTTTAAAACTTCCTGAGCAGTTGTTTTTCCAATTCCATAAATATAAGTTAAAGCGATCACCACGCGCTTGTCACGCGGCACATCTACACCAGCTATACGAGCCATAGAATGACTACACCTCCTTATCCTTGTTTTTGTTTATGCTTAGGGTTTTCGCAGATTACCATTACTTTTCCTTTACGGCGAATAACCTTACATTTTTCACAAATTGGTTTTACAGATGGTCTTACCTTCATCTTCCATACCTCCTCTAGTATCGGAGCATTTTATTTATAACGGTACGTAATTCGACCTCTTGTTAAATCATATGGAGAAAGTTCAACCGTAACTTTATCTCCTGGTAAGATTCGAATAAAGTGCATTCTGATTTTACCAGAAACATGCGCTAGCACGGTGTGACCATTCTCAAGTTCTACTTTAAACATTGCATTAGGTAATGTATCTATTACAGTACCTTCGACTTCAATTGCATCGTCTTTCGCCATCGAGTTGATCTCCCTTCTTCAAATCTGCCTGATACTCATCGACAAATTTATTAATAGCATAACGCAACTTACCATTGGTTACGCGCCCAGTTTCGAGAAGGCTTCTTTGCACTTCAGGAGAAATAAAAATTGTGGGCGCAATATGACTGACATTCTTCTTCTTAGGACGGTCATATTTACGCTTATCTCCATCAGCCAACAAGACAAAACGACTGTCTACTTTACCAATTACAATTGCAAACTGACCTGCTTCGCGTCCTTGTAGGATTTGAACAACCTGACCTAATTCGGGATAACTCTCCGTTTCGCTCAACCATCATCACCTTCATTTAGGTTTTACGTCATACCTATTAACATCATGTACATCGCTAGTATCATTATACCAACAAACATGACATTTCATTAAGAAATTGTTTTTAATTTCTCGTCAATATCGCTAAATACTTTGTCGATTTCTTGAGAGCCATTGATCGTAACCAAATCACCTTTGTCAGCATAGAAATCTAACATCGGTTGAGTTTGTTCAAGATTCACCTCTAAACGATTCGATACTGTACTCGGTTGATCATCTTCACGCTGAATCAATGTCTCGCCATCTTTATCACAAACTCCTTCAACCTCTGGTGGGTTAAAGACTACATGATAAGTGGTCCCACATTTCGGACATATGCGTCGGCCAGTAAGACGTTCCACTAGTTTTTCCTTCGCTACGTCCACGTGCAGAACAAAATCAATCGAACGATTCATGTTAGAAAGCAAGTCATCTAACGCTTCAGCCTGTGCTAAAGTACGTGGAAAGCCATCTAACAAGAAGCCTTTTTGACAGTCATCTTTGTTCAATCGCTCTTGGACAATACCAATGGTTACTTCATCTGGAACTAGAGCACCTTCATCCATATAGCTCTTCGCTTTCTGTCCAAGCTCCGTTCCTTCTTTAATAGCTAATCGAAACATATCTCCAGTTGAAATATGAGGGATTTCATATTTTTCTACTATTTTTTCTGCCTGTGTACCTTTACCGGCACCAGGTAGTCCCATAAGGATTAGATTCAACGATTTTCCCCTCGCTCTCTTTCTAGTACGAACTATAAAAGCTTTATTTAATAAAGCCTTTATAATTACGTTTGACTAGCTGTCCTTCTAACTGTTTCATTGTCTGTAATGCTACGCCGACAACAATTAGAAGACCTGTTCCTCCGATTTGCACGGACTGTGGTAAACCTGCAACGCCACCTAGGATTAGAGGGAGTACAGCTACCGCAGCTAAGAATAAAGATCCAACAAATGTTAGTCGATACATAACACGTGTTAAATAAGTCTCCGTAGTTTTTCCTGGACGAATACCAGGGATATAGCCACCTTGCTTTTTCAAGTTGTCAGCCATTTGCTCTGGATTAACCTGAACAAATGTATAGAAATACGTAAATGCGATGATTAGCACAACGTAGATAATCATACCACTTACGGTTGTATAATCAAAAAAGTTTGAAATAGCTATCGCAATCTCATTGTTTTCAAAGAAACTCGCGATCGTACGCGGTGCAATGATAAATGATATTGCAAAGATTACCGGAATTACCCCTGCAGCATTTACTTTTAACGGTAAATGTGTAGAGTGTCCACCTACCGGCGAACGATTCACTAAACGTTTTGCATATTGTACCGGAATTTTACGTAATGCTTGCTGAATAAAAATAACACCTACGACTACAGCAAGTACAAGCAGTAAAATTAATAATACAATAACGATATTTAGGAACAGTTCATCTCCTGTGCCAGATCCAAAATACTGTGCATAAATTTGATTCACACCATTTGGAATGGCAGCAGCGATACCTGCAAAAATTAGAATAGAGATACCATTACCTACACCGTGTGTAGTAATTTGCTCTCCTAACCATAACAGAAAAGCAGTACCAGCTGTTAACACGATAGCAATCACTAAGAATTTACCAACGCCAGGGTCTTTAATTAACATTCCTCCTGACATCGCGTTAAATCCTACAGACATCGCACAAGCTTGGATAAATGCTAACGCGATCGCTGCGTAACGTGTGACTTGCGCTAATTTCTTGCGTCCCATCTCACCTTGTTTCTTCCATTCAGAGAATTTCTGAACAACATCCATTTGCAATAACTGCATGATGATGGATGCAGTGATGTATGGCATGATTCCCATCGCAAAGATAGAGAAATTCTGTAATGCCCCACCACCAAATGTGTTTAATAAGCCGAACACATTTTGTTCATTCATAAAGTCAATGGCACTTCTGTCAGTAAAAGGAACTGGAATGAAAGTACCAATTCGAAATACTACTAGCATAAGAAGTGTAAAGATAATTTTGTTTCTGATGTCAGCCACACGCACAAAATTGGAGATTGTACGGAACATTAAATCACCTCAGTTTGACCGCCCGCTGCTTCAATTGCTTCTTTAGCTGAAGCAGAAAACTTATGAGCTTTTACGGTTAATTTCTTTTCTATTTTACCATTTCCAAGAATCTTAACGCCAGACTTTACCTTGCTGATGGTACCATTTTCTAGTAAAAGCTCAGGTGTCACTTCAGTACCTTCGTCAAAGCTGTTTAATGTTTCCAAGTTAACAATTGCGAAATCTTTACGGTTGATGTTAGTAAAACCACGTTTAGGTAAACGTTGGAATAAAGGCATTTGTCCACCTTCAAATCCTGGACGTACGCCTCCACCGGAACGTGCTTTTTGACCTTTATGACCACGTCCAGATGTTTTTCCGTTACCTGATGACATACCACGACCAACGCGGTTGCGTTCTTTCTTCGCTTGAGCTGGTTTTAATTCATGCAGTTTCATGCGAGCACCTCCTCTTATATCTATTTTGTTTATTAAACTTCTTTCACGTCTACTAAATGTGATACTTTGGTAATCATGCCTCGCACGACAGGAGTATCTTCACGAACTACTGATTGATGAATTTTTTTCAGTCCAAGAGTTTGAACAGTAGCTTTTTGTACTTCTGATCTACCGATGACACTGCGTTTGAGGGTAATTTCTAATTTATTAGACATTTGTTTTCCCTCCCTATCCTAACAATTCTTCTACAGACTTACCACGAAGTTTCGCTACCTCTTCAGCGCGTTTTAATTCGCTTAGTCCATTGATTGTTGCACGAACCATGTTGATTGGAGTATTTGAACCTAGTGATTTAGATAGAATATCGCCAACACCAGCAAGTTCTAATACGGCACGCACAGGTCCACCTGCGATTACCCCGGTACCTTCTACTGCTGGTTTCATTAAGATGTTACCAGCACCGAATTGCCCGTGGATTTCGTGTGGAATAGTAGTACCAACGATAGGTACATTTACTAAGTTTTTCTTAGCATCGTCGATTGCTTTTTTAATAGCATCTGGTACCTCTTGTGCTTTACCAGTACCAAATCCTACATGACCATTTTTATCTCCGACTACTACCAATGCAGCAAAGCGAAAACGACGTCCACCTTTTACAACCTTTGCTACACGGTTAATTGTTACAACGCGTTCTTCTAAATCTAATTTGTTTGGGTCGATGTTAGTACGCAACATATGTCCCTCCTTTTTTAATTAAAATTCAAGACCTGCTTCACGAGCAGCATCTGCTAGAGATTTAACTCGACCATGATATAAATATCCACCACGATCAAAAACAACATTTTTGAAGCCATTGTCGATTGCGCGCTTAGCAAGTAGTTCTCCAACTTGTTTCGCTGCATCAACATTCCCTGTTGTATCTAAGTTTAACTCATTATCTACTGTAGATGCACTAGCTACCGTCACGTTATTTACGTCATCGATAAGTTGTGCATAGATGTGTTTATTCGAACGGAATACATTTAGACGTGGGCGCTCCTGAGTACCGAAAAGGTTCTTACGGATACGCATATGTCTTTTCTTACGTACACTATTTTTATCAGGTTTTGTGATCATCTAGGTCACTCCTTTCTGTTCCCTAACTAACCTTACTTAGCAGTTTTACCTTCTTTTCGACGTACATATTCGCCTTCATAACGGATACCTTTACCTTTATATGGTTCAGGTGGGCGGATGGAACGAATGTTAGCCGCAACAGCGCCTACTAATTCTTTATCGATACCTTTTACAACAACTTTTGTATTCGCTGGAACATCAATTTCAATTCCTTCGATCGGTTCGATTTCAACTGGGTGAGAATAACCAGCATTAACAACAAGTTTATCACCTTGTTTTTGTGCACGGTACCCTACACCTTGAATTTCAAGTGCTTTTTCGAATCCTTTATGGACACCTTCAACCATATTACCGATAAGGCTTCGAGTTGTACCATGTAATGCTTTATGCAGTTTAGAGTCGCTTGGACGTTCAACTGTCAGGATATTATCCTCAATCTTAACATTCATGTCACTGTTAAAAGAACGGCTTAATTCACCTTTTGGTCCTTTAACTGTAACAGTATCTCCATCTAATTTCACTTCCACGTCTTGTGGAATTTCCAATAGTCTTAAACCTATACGTGACATACTAAGGCACCTCCTATCTTCTAAGAATCTCTTACCAAATATATGCTAGCACTTCGCCACCGATAGCCTGTGAACGTGCTTCTTTATCAGACAATACACCTTTTGAAGTAGAAACGATCGCAATACCTAAACCGTTTAGTACTTTCGGTAATTCATCAGCTTTTGCATAAACGCGTAAACCTGGTTTACTAATACGTTTCAAACCTGAAATTACACGTTCGTCGTTACTTCCATACTTCAAAAAGATACGAAGGATTCCTTGTTTGTCATCCTCTACAAATTCGTAGTCACGGATGAATCCTTCACGTTTTAAAATATCTGCAATTTCTTTTTTAAGATTCGACGCTGGGAACTCCAATTTTTCATGGCGAACTGTGTTAGCGTTACGAATACGAGTAAGCATATCTGCAATTGGATCTGTCATAACCATTCCTATTACCTCCTTCCCTAATCGGGGATTTACCAGCTTGCTTTTTTAACACCAGGAATTTGACCTTTATATGCAAGTTCACGGAAACAAATACGGCAAAGTTTAAATTTACGGATTACTGAGTGTGGACGTCCGCAACGTTCACAACGAGTATATTCCTGAACCGGGAATTTCGCTTTGCGCTGTTGTTTAGCGATCATTGATTTTTTAGCCACTCTTTTCCCTCCTTATATTAGCTTTTCGCTTATTTTTGGAAAGGCATGCCAAGTTGAGTTAGAAGTTCTGCAGCTTCTTCGTCAGAGTTAGCTGTAGTGACGATAACAACGTCCATTCCTCTTACTTTGTTTACTTGGTCATAATTAATTTCCGGGAAAATTAATTGTTCTTTTACACCTAAAGTGTAGTTACCACGGCCATCAAAAGCTTTTTTAGAAATACCACGGAAGTCACGTACACGTGGAAGTGATACATCGATAAGCTTTTGTAGAAAGTCAAACATACGCTCTCCACGTAATGTTACTTTCGCACCGATTGGCATTCCTTCACGTAAACGGAAGCCTGCAATAGATTTTTTCGCTTTTGTTACTACAGGTTTTTGACCAGTGATTTGTGTCAATTCCTCTACCGCAGCATCAAGTGCTTTAGAGTTTTGAACCGCATCACCAACACCCATGTTTAATACGATTTTTTCGATTTTAGGTACTTCCATCACTGAGTTATAGTTGAATTTCTCTACTAAAGAAGAAACAATTTCGTCATTGTATTTTTGCTTTAAAGCGTTCATCACGTAAACCTCCTTTCATCGCTAAGACTATTTATCTAACGCTTCACCAGATTTTTTAGCGACACGAACTTTCTTTCCGTCACGTACTTCATATCCAACACGAGTTGGTTCGCCAGATTTAGGATCTACTGGCATTACGTTCGAAACATGAATCGCTGCTTCTTGATTCAAAATACCACCTTGTGGATTTTCCTGAGAAGGTTTCGCGTGTTTTTTCACAACATTAACACCTTCTACAAGCACACGATCTTTTTTAGGAAATGCAGCTAAAACTTCTCCCTGCTTTCCTTTATCTTTACCTGAAATTACAAGTACTTTATCACCTTTTTTGACATGCATGCTATCCGCACCTCCTTACACGGTTTTTCCTAACGTGCTTATAATACTTCTGGAGCTAGAGATACGATTTTCATGAATTTCGCATCACGCAATTCACGTGCAACTGGTCCAAAAATACGAGTACCTCTTGGACTTTGGTCATCACGAATGATGACTGCTGCGTTCTCATCAAATCGAATATAAGAACCGTCTTTACGTCTTACTCCGCTCTTAGAACGTACAATTACAGCTTTAACTACTTCACCTTTTTTAACAACGCCCCCTGGTGTTGCTTGTTTTACCGAACAAACAATTACATCACCAATGTTGGCTGTCTTACGACCTGAACCACCTAAAACTTTAATCGCCTGTACTTCACGAGCACCAGAGTTATCTGCTACTTTTAAACGAGATTCTTGTTGGATCATATTCGTGTACCCTCCCTTCGGAACTTATCCGAGCGAACTTTAATTAAATAATTACTGCTTCTTCCACAACTTCAACTAAACGGAAACGTTTTGTTTTAGATTGTGGTTTTGTTTCCATGATACGTACAACATCGCCGATTTTAGCTTGGTTGTTTTCATCATGAGTTTTGAATTTTTTAGAGTATTTAACGCGCTTGCCATATAAAGTATGAAATTTATATGTTTCAACTAAGACAGTAATAGTTTTATCCATCTTGTCAGATACGACACGTCCAGTATAGACTTTACGATTATTACGCTCACTCATCTGAGGCTAACCTCCTTTATTATCCGTTATTTACGCTTAGCTCTCTTTCGCGAACAACAGTCTTCATACGTGCAATTGACTTACGCACTTCACGTAGACGTGCTGTGTTTTCCAATTGGCCGGTAGCTAGTTGGAAACGCAAATTGAAAAGCTCTTCTTTTAATGACTTGATCTTTTGTTCAATTTCGGCAGTGGTTAGTTCTCTAATTTCATTAGCCTTCATTGATTTCACCACCAATTTCTTCTCGTTTTACGAATTTCGTTTTAATTGGTAATTTGTGAGCTGCAAGACGAAGTGCTTCACGTGCTACCTCTTCCGATACACCTGCAATCTCAAACATTATCTTACCAGGTTTAACTACTGCTACCCATCCTTCAGGAGCACCTTTACCAGAACCCATACGAACCTCTAGAGGCTTTGCAGTATAAGGTTTGTCAGGGAAGATCTTAATCCAAACTTTACCACCACGCTTCATATAACGAGTCATCGCTATACGAGCTGCTTCGATTTGACGACTAGTAATCCAGGAAGCATCAACAGCCTGTAAGCCGTATTCACCAAATGCTACTGATGTACCACCTTTTGCTTTACCTTTCATATTACCACGATGTTGCTTACGATGTTTTACACGTTTTGGCATTAACATAATGCTTGCCCCCTTCCTTAGTTATTGTTTTTAGTTGGAAGGACTTCTCCACGATAGATCCATACTTTAACACCTAACTTACCGTAAGTGGTGTCTGCTTCTGCAGTTCCGTAATCGATATCTGCACGTAAAGTATGAAGTGGAACAGTTCCTTCGCTATAGCTCTCAGCTCTCGCCATATCTGCACCGCCAAGACGACCAGATACCTGCGTACGGATACCTTTAGCACCTGCGCGCATAGCACGTTGAATCGTTTGTTTCTGTGCACGACGGAAAGACACACGATTTTCTAATTGACGAGCGATGTTTTCAGCTACTAACTTAGCATCTAGATCTGCTTTTTTCACTTCTACGATGTTGATGTGTACTCTTTTACCAGTTAGTTGGTTAAGTGATTTACGTAGTGCTTCTACTTCAGAACCACCTTTACCAATTACCATACCTGGTTTTGCTGTAGAGATTGAAATGTTAACACGGTTTGCCGCTCTTTCGATTTCTACTTTGGATACAGCACCATCTTTTAGACGTTGTTCGATATATTCACGAATTTTGATATCCTCATGTAAAAGGTCCGCATAATCTTTTCCTGCATACCATTTAGATTCCCAATCACGGATAACTCCGACACGAAGACCAGTTGGATTTACTTTTTGACCCACAGATTATCCCTCCTTTTTCTCAGATAGAACCACTGTAATGTGGCTAGTTCGTTTATTGATTTGTGTTGCACGACCTTGTGCACGTGGGCGGAAACGTTTCAAAGTAACACCTTCGTTAACAAACGCTTCTGACACTACTAAATTATCTGTGTTCATTTCATAATTATGTTCTGCATTTGCGATAGCAGAATTTAATAATTTCTCAACAACTGGTGATGCACCGCGTTGTGTGTGTTTTAAAATCGCAATTGCCTCTCCTACTTCTTTGCCACGGATTAAATCGATCACTAGGCGAACTTTACGAGGAGCAATTCGGATTGATTTTGCAACAGCTTTTGCTTGCATTAGGAGTACCTCCTCTCAATTAACGTTTTGTTTTCTTGTCATCTCCAGCATGCCCTCTATACGTACGTGTTGGAGCAAATTCACCTAATTTATGTCCAACCATATCTTCCGTTACGAATACTGGCACGTGTTTGCGACCATCATATACCGCAATCGTATGACCGACGAAGTTCGGAAAAATTGTAGAACGACGAGACCACGTTTTTACAACTGTCTTCTTGTCTTCATCGTTTAATTTGTCGATCTTTTTCATTAAATGGTCATCTGCGAAAGGTCCTTTTTTTAAGCTACGACCCATGGATAAGCCTCCCTTCGCGATTGTCGGACGGGTTTTGTCGCCCGTCGTTCAACCCCGTTATTTTTTACGTTTACGTACGATAAATTTATCTGATTGCTTGTTACGCTGACGTGTTTTGTAACCAAGTGTTGGTTTACCCCAAGGTGACATTGGTGATTTACGACCGATTGGTGCGCGTCCTTCACCACCACCGTGTGGGTGATCATTAGGGTTCATAACAGAACCACGAACAGTTGGGCGCTTGCCTTTCCAACGAGAACGTCCAGCTTTACCCACGTTGACTAATTCGTGCTCTAGGTTACCAACTTGACCGATTGTAGCACGGCAAGAAGCTAGAACTAAACGAACTTCACCAGATGATAAACGCACTAATACGTATTTACCTTCACGTCCTAGGATTTGTGCTTGTGCTCCAGCAGACCTAACTAACTGTGCACCGCGTCCTGGTTTTAATTCGATGTTATGAATTACTGTACCTACTGGAATATCACTTAGCGGTAATGCGTTACCTAATTTGATATCTGCATCAGAACCAGATACGATTTCCTGACCTACTTGAATTCCTTTTGGTGCTAGAATATAACGTTTTTCTCCATCAACATAATGGATAAGAGCGATGTTTGCTGAACGGTTTGGATCGTATTCGATTGTAGCAACTTTGCCTGGTATTCCATCTTTGTCGCGTTTGAAATCAATGATACGATACTTACGCTTGTGTCCACCGCCTTGATGACGAACGGTTAATTTCCCTTGGTTATTACGACCTCCACGCTTGCTTAATGGTGCAAGAAGAGATTTTTCCGGTTGATCTGTTGTGATTTCAGCAAAATCAGAAACCGTCATAAATCTACGACCATTGGAAGTTGGTTTGTACTTTTTAATCGCCATCTTTTTTCCCTCCTTTTTTATTCAAATTATAACGTTTCAAAGAAATCTAATTCTTTGCTGTCTTCAGACAACTGAACAATTGCTCTTTTACTGTCAGAGCGAAATCCGCCATAACGGCCCATACGCTTAAATTTACCTTTTCTGTTTAACGTGTTCACACTCACTACGCTCACACCAAAGATTTCTTCAACTGCACCTTTGATTTGCGTTTTGTTTGCGTTCTTCGTTACTTCAAACGTATATTTTTTATCTGCCATTAAATCTGCAGAGTGTTCTGTAATGATAGGGCGCTTAATAATATCACGAGGATCCTTCATTATGCAAGCACCTCCCCTGCTTTTTCAGCTGCTTCTTTTGTTAAGATCAGCTTGTCATGCGTAAGCAAGTCTAGTACGTTTACTTCGCTTACTGATAGTACTTTTACATTTTCAAGATTATTAGCCGATTTCACTAATACTTCGTCTTTATCCGCTGTAACAATTAATGCTTTTGTATCTACATTTAAAGAAGAAAGCATTGAAACTACTTCTTTCGTTTTTGGAGCATCAAAAGCAATTCCTTCTAAAACCACTAAGCTATCATCTTTTACCTTGCTAGAAAAAGCAGATTTAAGCGCTAATCTACGTACTTTCTTAGGTAATTTGTAGCTGTAGCTTCTTGGAGTAGGTCCGAATACAGTTCCACCGCCTACCCATTGAGGTGAACGGATTGACCCCTGACGTGCACGGCCTGTTCCTTTTTGACGCCACGGTTTACGACCACCACCACGTACATCAGAACGGTTTTTTACCGCATGTGTACCTTGACGCAAAGATGCACGTTGCATTAGAACAGCGTCATGTAGTACATGTTCGTTTGGCTCAATTCCGAATACCGCATCGTTGATTTCTACATCACCAACTTGTGATCCACTTTGATTAAATAGTGCTACTTTAGGCATGACATATCCTCCCTTCGATTAGTAATTAGTTAGCCTTTACTGCACTCGTAATTTCAACGAATGATTTTCTTGCACCTGGAACGTTTCCTTTGATTAAGAGAAGGTTACGTTCTGCATCTACTTTCACAACTTCTAAGTTCTGGATTGTGATCTTCTTGCCACCCATTTGACCAGGTAATTTTTTACCTTTGAATACGTGCATTGGATCGATTGGACCCATTGTACCCGGGCGTCTGTGGTAGCGAGAACCGTGTGTCATCGGTCCACGTGCTTGATTATGACGCTTAATAGCACCTTGGAATCCTTTCCCTTTAGAAGTACCTGTTACATCAATAATATCTCCCGCTTGGAAAACCTCTACGTTTATCTCTTGACCTAAATCATATTCGTCAAGATTTACGTCACGGATTTCACGAATGAAGCGCTTAGGAGTAGTATTTGCCTTTTCAGCATGCCCTTTTCCTGCTTTGATTACATTGTTTGCTTTTTGATCTGCAAAACCGATTTGAATTGCTTCATATCCATCGTTATCTTGCGTACGTTTCTGCAATACAACGTTTGGTTCAGCCTCAATAACAGTTACAGGGATTAATTCGCCCTCTTCAGAAAACAACTGTGTCATGCCGACTTTGCGACCTAAGATTCCTTTCGTCATCCGTTACACCTCCTAGATTAGTAAATTTATATTAAAGTTTAATTTCGATATCCACACCAGATGGTAAGTCAAGACGCATTAACGCATCAACAGTTTTTGGTGTAGGACTTACGATGTCAATTAGACGTTTGTGTGTGCGCATTTCGAATTGCTCACGAGAATCTTTGTACTTGTGAGTTGCACGCAAGATTGTGTAAACCGACTTTTCCGTTGGTAACGGGATCGGACCTGAAACACCTGCGCCAGATCTTTTTGCAGTATCTACGATTTTATCTGCAGACTGATCTAAAATACGGTGATCATACGCTTTTAAACGAATTCTAATTTTTTCTTTTGCCATTATTTTCCCTCCTTTTCGCCCATTTAGATAATAGACATTCTCCGCGAAAATTTTCTCCGCACACTAGCCATGGCAAAGGGGCCGGGTGTGCCAACAACCTTCCGCATCATCGCCTGTTTTATGACCAACATTGTTTATTATATAGAATTCTTAAGGCGAATGCAACATTTATACGAAATTTTTTTAGATTTTTTTTCGCAGCCTAAATACTGTCCCCACCGCATTAGTTGCACATTTTAAACCAGCATGAAATATGTTCCAATCATCTACGCAAAACATGAACTATTTATATAGAAGAAAAGCGTCATATACTAACAAACGTTGACTTGATTTCGACAGATTTAGTGTGCCTGGATATCGCTCCGGCCAACCATGCAGCCTTCCGCAGGGCGCGAAGTGGTTGGCCGGAGCGGTTTCCTAGCACTAACAGCATATCAAAATGGCATCAAAGTTGATGGATGCAAGTTTACTTATGATTTTTACAGTGATTATATACTCTTTGGACGCAACCTTTTAAATGTACAAAAAAGCAGGTAGACTACACTACCTGCTTTTCTGTGTTAAAACATTTACTTATTTAGTGATTGTAGATACGACTCCAGCACCTACAGTACGTCCACCTTCACGGATAGAGAATTTAGTTCCATCTTCCATCGCGATTGGAGAAATAAGTTCTACAGTCATTTCAACGTTATCTCCAGGCATTACCATTTCTACACCTTCAGGAAGGCTGATAACACCAGTAACGTCAGTTGTAGTGAAATAGAACTGCGGACGATAATTTGAGAAGAATGGAGTGTGACGTCCACCTTCGTCTTTAGATAGTACATAAACTTCAGCTTTGAAGTTAGTGTGTGGTGTAATTGAACCAGGCTTAGCTAGTACTTGACCACGGTTGATGTCTTCACGTGCAACACCACGTAGAAGTGCACCAATGTTGTCACCAGCTTCAGCATAGTCAAGAAGCTTACGGAACATTTCCACACCAGTTACAGTAGTTTTCGCTGCTTCTTCAGCAAGACCGATGACTTCTACTTCATCACCTACTTTTACAACACCACGCTCAACACGTCCTGTTGCAACAGTACCACGACCAGTGATTGAGAATACGTCCTCAACTGGCATCATGAATGGTTTTTCAGTATCACGGTCTGGACGAGGGATGTACTCATCAACTGCATCCATTAATTCAAGAATAGCGTTAACGTATTGTTCTTCTCCTTCAAGTGCTTTAAGAGCAGAACCTTTAACTACTGGTACATCATCACCAGGGAATTCATATTCGCTTAATAGATCACGTACTTCCATTTCTACTAATTCAAGAAGTTCTTCGTCATCTACCATATCGCATTTGTTTAAGAATACAACGATCGCAGGTACACCTACTTGACGAGAAAGTAAGATGTGCTCACGAGTTTGTGGCATTGGACCATCCGCTGCAGATACTACAAGGATAGCACCGTCCATTTGTGCAGCACCAGTGATCATGTTTTTAACATAGTCAGCGTGACCTGGGCAGTCAACGTGTGCATAGTGACGGTTATCCGTTTCATACTCAACGTGTGCAGTTGAGATAGTGATTCCACGTTCTTTTTCTTCAGGAGCTCCATCGATTTGATCGTATGCACGAGCTTCCCCACTACCATATTTGTTAAAAAGAACGTTAGTGATTGCTGCTGTTAATGTTGTTTTACCATGGTCAACGTGTCCAATTGTACCAATGTTAACGTGGTCCTTGGAACGGTCAAACTTTTCCTTAGCCATGTATATTTCCTCCTTTAATTAAGTAAACTTTTTAATTATATTTTCATGTATCTCGGCTCAGATTATAAGGAATCCAAGCCTATAATACAAGTTATACGTTAGATTGTGAAAAAAATCAATTATTCACCAGCATTTTTCTTAATAATTTCTTCAGAAATGCTCTTCGGTACTTCTTCATAGTGATCAAAGTGCATAGTATAAGTACCACGACCTTGCGTGTTAGAACGAAGCGAAGTAGCATAGCCAAACATTTCTGCTAGTGGAACGAATGCTTTAACTACTTGTGCAGGTCCGCGTGCTTCCATACCTTCTACGCGTCCTCGACGAGAAGTTACATCACCCATAATGTCACCCATGTATTCTTCTGGAATTACAACTTCTACTTTCATCATTGGTTCTAGAAGAACTGGGTTACACTTGTTTTTAGCTGCTTTAAGCGCCATAGAGGCTGCTACTTTAAATGCTGTTTCGTTAGAGTCAACATCATGATAGCTTCCATCATAAAGTGTCGCTTTAACATCGATTAGTGGATAACCAGCTACTACGCCGTTTTCTAGTGATTCTTTGATACCAGCTTCAACAGATGGGATATATTCACGTGGTACAACACCACCGACGATTTTGTTTACAAATTCATAACCGGCACCTTCTTCGTTAGGTTCGAATTTAACCCATACGTGACCATACTGTCCACGACCACCAGATTGACGAACGAATTTACCTTCTACTTCCGCAGAACTACGGAATGTTTCACGGTAAGATACTTGTGGCGCACCAACGTTTGCTTCAACTTTGAATTCACGCTTTAGACGATCCACAATGATATCAAGGTGTAACTCACCCATACCAGAGATAATTGTTTGACCAGTCTCCTGGTTTGTTTCTGTCTTGAATGTTGGATCCTCTTCCGCAAGTTTACCTAAAGCGATACCCATTTTATCTTGGTCGGCTTTCGATTTAGGTTCGATTGCTACAGAGATAACTGGTTCCGGGAATTCCATTGATTCAAGGATTACAAGAGATTTCTCATCACAAAGCGTATCACCTGTACCTGTGTCTTTCAAACCAACTGCCCCAGCAATATCCCCAGCGTAAACTTCAGAGATTTCCTCACGAGAGTTTGCATGCATTTGCAGGATACGACCTACACGCTCACGCTTATCTTTCGTTGAGTTCTTAACGTATGAACCTGACTTCAATGTACCAGAGTACACACGGAAGAAAGTAAGCTTACCTACGAATGGGTCAGTAGCTACTTTAAATGCTAATGCAGAGAAAGGTTCTTTGTCATCTGCTTTACGAACTACTTCTTCTTCTGTTTGTGGTACATGTCCTTCAATTGGAGGGATATCTAATGGTGATGGTAGATAATCAACAACACCATCGATTAAAAGCTGAACCCCTTTGTTTTTGAAAGCTGAACCACAGAATACTGGGTAAAATTCCACACTTAAAGTGGCTTTACGAATCGCAACTCTTAGTTCGTCATTAGAAAATTCTTCACCTTCTAAATAACGTTCCATTAGATCTTCATCTAATTCCGCTACGGATTCGATTAAATTAGTACGGTATTCTTCTGCTTGTTCTTTGTATTCATCTGGAATCGGCTTCGCTTCAGCACGAGTTCCTAAATCATCTAGGTAGTAGTATGCTTCCATTGAGATTAAGTCGATAATTCCTTCGAATTCATCTTCCGCACCAATTGGAAGTTGTACCGGGTGAGCATTTGCTCCAAGACGATCTCCGATTGTACCAACGGAATAAAGGAAGTCTGCACCGATTTTATCCATTTTGTTAACAAACACAATACGTGGAACACCGTATGTTGTAGCTTGGCGCCACACTGTTTCTGTTTGTGGTTCAACACCAGACTGTGCGTCTAGTACCGCTACCGCACCATCAAGTACACGTAATGAACGTTCAACTTCTACAGTGAAGTCTACGTGTCCTGGTGTATCGATGATGTTAATGCGGTGACCATTCCATTGTGCAGTAGTTGCTGCAGAAGTAATGGTAATACCGCGTTCTTGTTCCTGCTCCATCCAGTCCATTTGAGAAGCACCTTCGTGTGTTTCCCCAATTTTGTGGATACGTCCAGTATAGAATAAAATACGTTCTGTTGCAGTTGTTTTACCAGCATCGATGTGAGCCATGATACCGATATTACGCGTATTCTCCAAGGAGAACTCTCTAGGCATGAATCTTTCTCCTTCCTACTTAAAGAATTGTTATTTTGATGATTACCAGCGATAATGAGCGAAAGCTTTGTTAGCTTCTGCCATTTTGTGCATATCTTCGCGTTTTTTAACAGAGGCACCTGTATTGTTTGAAGCATCTAGGATTTCATTCGCTAAACGCTCTTCCATTGTTTTCTCACCGCGAAGACGAGAATAATTCACGATGTAGCGTAAACCTAATGCTTGACGGCGCTCTGGTCTAACTTCAACCGGTACTTGGTAGTTAGAACCACCAACACGACGAGCACGTACTTCAAGTACAGGCATAACGTTTTTCATCGCTTGTTCAAAAGCGTCCATAGCGTTTTGACCGCTGCGCTCTTGAACTAATTCAAACGCACGGTAAAGAATTTTTTGTGCTTTACCTCTTTTTCCGTCGATCATAATTTGATTGATCAAACGTGTAACAAGTTTAGAATTGTATAACGGATCTGGTAAGACATCACGCTTTGCTACTGGTCCTTTACGTGGCATATCTTTCCCTCCTTCCTATGATGTTCTCAATCATATAAAATTATTTTTTGGCTTTTGGCTTCTTCGCACCGTATTTAGAACGGCCTTGCATACGTCCTTCTACACCTGAAGTATCAAGCGCACCACGAACGATATGATAACGTACCCCTGGTAAGTCTTTTACACGACCACCACGAATTAACACAACACTGTGCTCTTGTAGATTGTGTCCAATCCCAGGAATATAAGCAGTTACCTCGATTTGGTTAGACAAACGTACACGAGCATATTTACGAAGTGCTGAGTTCGGTTTCTTAGGAGTTAACGTACCTACACGAGTACAAACACCACGTTTTTGTGGAGCGTTTTGGTCAGTCGCAAGTTTTTTACGGCTGTTATACCCTTTATTTAAAGCAGGTGAGTCAGATTTCTTTGATTTAGAAACACGACCTTTGCGTACTAATTGATTAATAGTTGGCATGTGATTTTCCTCCTCTCTATTCCGTTAATGTAATACCACACATCCAGGTGGTTCATAAAAGAGCAAAAAACAAAGTCTTCGCAAATTACATGCCAAAACTTTATTGTTTGATCGCCACAGTTGCTGCACCGACATCGATTCCACAAGCTTTTCCTAGTTTTTTCATAGAATCCACAAAGAAACAAGGAACCTGATGATCAGATGCTACTTGTGTAATCTTACTAGTAATATGCGGGTCTGCATCACTAGCAATAATTACTTCTTTTGCATAACCATTTTTGATGGCTTTTAAAACTTGTTTTGTTCCGATTATCGATTCAGTATTTACCTGTGCCACTTTTTCATAAGACATTTAAATATCCTCCAAAGTAACAAGGATAACGGAAGCACCTTAAATATATTATCATCACCGTTTTTCAATGTCAACTTATTATTGAAAAAATCAATATAAATTTAAGGTCTTTCGTCTAAACCTTGCTTATATCAAGTAAATGGTAAAGCTCGGATTATCTGCTGAATCACAGATAATCCGAATACTTCATTATTGAATGACTTCTTCAGAGTCTGTCTTTTCTACTTGGTTAGGATCTTGTGCAAGTTTTTCCTGAATGCGTCGATATCGTTGCATACCTGTACCTGCAGGAACCAGCTTACCAATGATAACATTCTCTTTAAGTCCTAGTAATTCATCCCGTTTGCCTTTGATTGCTGCATCTGTTAAGACTCTTGTGGTCTCTTGGAACGATGCGGCTGATAAGAAGGAGTCTGTTTCAAGAGATGCCTTCGTAATACCTAGTAGTACTGGCCGACCTACTGCTGGCTGACCGCCTGTAAGTAACGATTGTTTGTTGGCATCTTTGAACTGGTGAATTTCGAGCAATGATCCAGGTAATACTTCTGTATCACCAGAATCTGCAACACGAACTTTACGAAGCATTTGACGAACCATTACTTCTACGTGTTTATCACCGATTTCTACCCCTTGCATACGGTATACCTTCTGCACTTCTTTCAACAGATAAGATTGTACGCCATCGATACCTTTAACTTTTAATAATTCTTTCGGATCGATTGAACCTTCTGTCAACGCTTGACCCGCCTCTACTTCCTCACCGATAGAGACTTTAAGTCTTGAACCGTATGGTGAAGTGTACGTTTTCGTTTCTACTTGACCACGCACAACAATCTCTTGTTTATCTTTCACTTCTGTAACGTCTTCGACCGTACCGAAGATTTCAGAAATTACTGCCTGCCCTTTTGGATTACGCGCTTCAAAGATCTCTTGGATACGCGGTAAACCTTGAGTAATATCGCTACCTGCTACCCCACCTGTGTGGAATGTACGCATGGTTAACTGTGTACCAGGCTCACCGATAGATTGTGCAGCGATAATACCTACCGCTTCACCCACTTCGACTTCTTCACCTGTAGCTAAGTTTCGACCGTAACATTTTTTACATGCACCGTGCTTGGTGTTACATGTAAAGACAGTTCTGATGATGACATCTTCAATATCTGCTTCCACAATTTCCTTGGCAGCATCTTCAGAGATTACTTCATTTTTCTCAACAATGATTTCTCCTGTTTCAGGATGCTTCACGTTCTGGAATGCCGTTCTGCCGATTAGTCGGTCGATTAATGGTTCGATCATTTCAGTACCTTCTTTAATAGCTGATACAGTTAATCCACGATCTGTTCCACAATCTTCTTCACGGATAATAACATCTTGCGCAACGTCAACAAGTCGTCTTGTTAAGTAGCCAGAATCGGCTGTCTTAAGTGCAGTATCAGCAAGACCTTTACGTGCACCGTGTGTTGAAATAAAGTACTCGAGTACTGTTAAACCTTCACGGAAGCTTGATTTAATCGGTAACTCAATGATTCGACCAGCTGGGTTGGCCATTAGACCACGCATACCTGCAAGCTGGGTAAAGTTAGATGCGTTACCACGGGCACCTGAATCACTCATCATAAAGATAGGGTTACGAGGATTCAAGGACTTCATTAATTTATCCTGAATAGTATCTTTCGCTTGAGACCATACAGAAATGACACGATCATAGCGCTCTTCATCCGTAATTAAACCTCTGCGGAATTGCTTCAATACTTTATCTACTTTGGCTTGTGCCTCATTTAGAATTTCTTCTTTTTCAGAAAGCACAACGATATCAGATACACCTACTGTAATACCTGCTTTTGTAGAGTACTTGAAGCCTAGATCTTTCATACGGTCAAGCATTTTGGAAGTTTCGCTGATTTTGAACTTCTTGAATACTTCCGCAATAATATCTCCAAGAATACCTTTTTTGAATGGTAAAATGATATCACGTTTCGCAATCTCTTCTTTAACATTTACCCCAGCGTCAACAAAATACTTATCTGGTGTTGCTATTTCTAAGTTTTCCTGTGTCGGCTCATTCATGTACGGGAATGATTCCGGAAGCATATTGTTAAAGATTAGCTTACCAACCGTTGTAATCATTAATCTACTGCGTTGCTCATCCGTGAACGCTTCTTTATTCAGAGAAGACGGTTGAATGGCTACACGTGTGTGAAGATGTACAAAACCGTTCTGGTAGGCGATTAATGCTTCGTTCAAGTCCTTAAACACCATACCTTCACCAATAGCACTCTCGCGTTCAAGAGTTAAATAGTAGTTACCAAGTACCATATCCTGAGATGGCGTTACAACTGGTTTTCCATCTTTCGGGTTCAGGATGTTTTGTGCAGCTAGCATTAAAATACGTGCCTCTGCTTGCGCCTCTGCTGATAATGGTACGTGTACCGCCATTTGGTCCCCATCAAAGTCAGCGTTGTATGCTGTACATACTAGTGGGTGAAGACGGATTGCGCGACCTTCTACCAATGTAGGTTCAAAAGCTTGAATACCTAGACGGTGTAGAGTTGGTGCACGGTTTAATAGAACTGGGTGCTCTTTAATCACATCTTCTAACACATCCCAAACTTCTTCATGAAGACGTTCAATTTTACGTTTTGCAGATTTAATATTGTGAGCTAAACCTCGCTCCACTAACTCTTTCATGATAAACGGCTTAAACAATTCCACTGCCATTTCTTTCGGTAGACCACATTGATACATTTTCAAGTGCGGTCCTACGACGATAACAGAACGGCCAGAATAATCTACACGTTTACCTAACAAGTTCTGACGGAAACGGCCTTGCTTCCCTTTCAGCATGTGTGAAAGAGATTTAAGTGGACGGTTACCTGGTCCTGTAACAGGACGACCGCGACGACCGTTATCGATCAACGCATCGACAGCTTCTTGCAGCATACGTTTTTCGTTTTGAACAATAATGCTTGGTGCACCTAAATCAAGCAATCTCTTTAGTCGGTTATTACGATTGATAACACGACGATATAGATCATTCAAATCAGATGTAGCAAAACGCCCACCATCTAATTGCACCATTGGTCGCAATTCCGGCGGGATGATCGGAAGAACATCCATAATCATCCAGCTTGGATCGTTACCAGAGTTACGGAACGCCTCTAATACTTCCAGACGTTTAATCGCTCTGGTTCTGCGCTGACCTTGAGCTGACTTTAATTCCTCACGAAGCAATTCTACTTCTTTTTCAAGATCGATGTCCTGAAGAATTTTCTTGATTGCTTCTGCACCCATTTGGGCTTTGAAAGAACTGCCGTATTTGTCACGATATGCGCGGTATTCTTTTTCGGATAAAAGTTGTTTCTTTTCTAACGCTGTATCCCCTGCATCTGTAACGATGTAAGCAGCGAAATAAATTACTTCCTCTAACGCTCGAGGAGACATATCTAACACTAGCCCCATACGACTTGGAATTCCTTTAAAATACCAGATATGGGATACTGGTGCTGCTAATTCAATGTGGCCCATGCGCTCACGACGTACTTTTGCTTTCGTAACCTCTACACCACAACGATCACAGACTACACCTTTATATCGTACACGTTTGTATTTACCACAATGACACTCCCAGTCCTTTTGCGGACCGAAAATACGTTCACAGAACAAACCATCTTTTTCTGGTTTTAATGTACGGTAATTAATGGTTTCCGGCTTTTTCACTTCACCAAATGACCAAGAACGAATCTTGTTTGGTGACGCTAAACCTATTTTCATAAATTCAAAATTATTTACATCTAACAAGGGGTAGACCTCCCTTTTAGTCTTTGGGTTTTCGTTCGTTTATGTTAATAGACAATTCGTACCCGATCAGTCTTGCCTAACAAGATTGACCGGGTTTGAATTGGTAGCATCAATATTGCTGCTTATCAGCTAGTTGTTTCTTCTATTTCTAAGTTGAAGTTATCTGCTGATTGCCCGTCATCTTCATCTTCATCACGAAGTTCGATCTCTTGTTCATCGCCAGATAGCATTTTGACATCCATACCTAAACTCTGTAACTCTTTGATCAATACTTTGAAAGATTCAGGAATTCCAGGTTCAGGAACATTATCACCTTTCACGATGGCTTCATAAGTTTTCACACGCCCAACGGTATCATCCGATTTCACCGTTAAGATTTCTTGAAGTGTATAAGCGGCACCGTATGCTTCTAATGCCCATACCTCCATTTCACCAAAACGCTGACCACCGAATTGCGCCTTACCACCTAGTGGCTGCTGCGTAACAAGTGAGTAAGGACCTGTAGAACGAGCGTGTAACTTATCATCAACCATGTGAGCAAGCTTGATCATGTACATGACACCAACAGAAACACGGTTATCAAACGGCTCACCGGTTCTTCCGTCATACAGAATCGTTTTCGCATCACGTGGTAATCCTGCTTCTTCAAGCGTCTCCCAAACATCTTCTTCACGCGCACCATCAAATACCGGCGATGCTACATGAATACCTAATTGTCTGGCAGCCATACCTAAGTGCAATTCAAGCACTTGTCCGATGTTCATACGAGATGGTACCCCTAATGGGTTTAACATGATGTCAATTGGTGTACCGTCTGGTAAGAATGGCATATCTTCTTCCGGTAAAATCTTGGAAATAACACCTTTGTTACCGTGACGACCGGCCATCTTATCTCCTTCGTGAATCTTACGTTTTTGAACGATATAGACACGAACTAACTGGTTTACACCTGGAGGTAATTCATCACCGTCAGCACGGTTGAAGATTTTCACATCTAATACAATACCACCGGCACCGTGTGGTACTCGCAGTGATGTATCACGCACTTCACGCGCTTTTTCACCGAAGATAGCGTGTAACAGACGTTCTTCAGCAGATAGTTCTGTTACACCTTTAGGTGTTACTTTACCTACTAACAAATCGCCATCTTCTACTTCCGCACCGACACGAATAATACCTCTTTCATCTAAATCACGTAACGCATCTTCCCCTACGTTCGGGATATCACGCGTGATTTCTTCTGGTCCTAATTTTGTATCACGCGCTTCAGATTCATACTCTTCAATATGGATCGAAGTATACACATCATCTTTGACAAGGCGTTCGCTCATGATGATGGCATCCTCGTAGTTGTAACCTTCCCATGTCATAAAGCCGACAAGGACGTTTTGGCCAAGTGCCAATTCCCCTTTTTCCATTGATGGACCGTCAGCTAATATTTCACCTTTCGTTACACGATTTCCTTTGGCAACGATTGGACGCTGATTATAACAAGTTCCTTGGTTTGAACGGATGAATTTCTGCAGGCGGTAACGGTCAAGGTCACCTTCTACTTCTCTGCCATCCACTTCCGTAATACGGCGAACCAATACTTCTTTCGCTTCTACTCTTTCCACGATACCTTCGTGTTTACAGATTACTGCAGCACCAGAGTCTTTCCCTGATACATATTCCATACCAGTACCCACAATTGGCGACTTCGGCTGCATAAGTGGCACAGCCTGCCGCTGCATGTTCGCACCCATTAAGGCACGGTTGGAGTCATCATTCTCCAAGAACGGAATACATGCTGTTGCGGCTGACACAACTTGTTTAGGGGATACATCCATATAGTCAAGCTTTTCACGATTAACGATCGTATTTTCACCACGGAACCTTGCGATAACTTCTTCATCTGAAAAGGTTCCATCTTCATCTAGTTTCGCGTTCGCTTGTGCTACTACATAGTTATCTTCTTCATCAGCAGTTAAGTAATCCATTTGTTCAGTAACACGCCCCGTTTCAGGATCTACCCTGCGGTATGGCGTTTCAATAAAACCAAATTTGTTTACTTTAGCGTAAGAAGATAGTGAGTTTATCAACCCGATGTTCGGACCCTCAGGCGTTTCGATCGGACACATACGTCCATAGTGAGAATAGTGAACGTCTCGCACTTCAAAGCCTGCACGTTCACGCGTCAAACCACCTGGTCCCAAAGCAGATAAACGACGCTTGTGCGTAAGCTCTGCTAATGGATTGGTTTGATCCATAAACTGTGATAATTGTGAACTACCAAAGAACTCTTTGATAGATGCAATCACTGGTCGAATGTTAATCAATTGTTGCGGTGTGATCGAAGAAGTGTCCTGAATCGACATTCTTTCACGAACAACACGCTCCATACGAGATAAACCGATACGGAATTGATTTTGTAACAATTCACCCACTGAACGAAGACGACGATTACCAAGGTGATCGATGTCATCTGTGTCGCCTACCTGGTGAAGAATGTTAAAGAAATAACTGATTGCTGACAAAATATCAGCAGGTGTAATATTTTTAATACCGCTATCTACGTTACAGTTACTTAGGACTGTTAACGTTCTTTCACCTTCAGGGTCAGTTGGATCCATGATTTTAATCGATTGAACGCTGATTGGATCTTCTACCACACCCTCATGAGGTTCTATCACTCTCTCACCGAAACGATTTTCGTCAGAGTCTAGTATTGGTAAGATTTTATCTAATAAACGCCTATCTAATTTATCGCCTTTATTCGCAATCACTTCTCCTGTTTCAGGATCAACAAGTGGCTCAGCTAAAATTTGATTAAATAAACGATTTTTCAAATGTAATTTTTTATTGATTTTGTAACGACCAACGTGTGCCAAGTCATATCTTTTTGGATCAAAAAATCTAGAAACCAATAGACTTTTAGCATTTTCTACAGTTGGTGGTTCTCCTGGGCGAAGGCGCTCATATATTTCTAACAAAGCTTTTTCGCTTGTTTCCGTATTGTCTTTTTCAAGGGTGTTTTTCAAGTATTCATTCTCTCCGAATAAATCCAAGATTTCTTGGTCATCTCCAAAACCTAACGCTCTTAAAAGGACTGTTATTGGTAACTTTCTTGTACGATCAATTCTGACATGCACAACATCCTTAGCGTCTGTTTCAAATTCTAACCAAGCACCTCTGTTAGGGATAACCGTAGCACCATAGCCACGTTTACCGTTTTTATCGATTTTGGCGTTGAAATAAACACTCGGTGAACGAACAAGCTGTGAAACAATAACACGTTCTGCACCATTAATGACAAACGTACCTGTTTCCGTCATCAATGGGAAATCACCCATAAACACTTCTTGTTCTTTCACTTCACCTGTTTCGTTGTTTAATAAACGAACCTTTACTCGTAGAGGAGCGTTATAGGTTACATCTCTTTCTTTGGATTCATCCACCGGATACTTTGGTTCACCTAGGCTGTAATCTACAAATTCCAAAGATAAATTTCCTGCGAAATCTTCAATCGGCGAAATATCCTGGAACATTTCTCGTAAACCTTCGTCTAAGAACCATTGATAAGATGCGGTTTGAATCTCAATTAAATTCGGTAATTCTAAAACCTCGCTGATACGCGCGTAACTTCTGCGCTGGCGGTGTCGACCATATTGAACTAGTTGACCTGTCAACTGATTCACCCCTCGATCAATATTAAAGATAGTTGCTATAAAAATAGCACAAATGAAACGACACTTACTTTTTATACAAAACTTAACTATAGGCATTTGACATTTTTCTATAGATCGTATAAATTTAGTAAGTGTTATACACTTGTTCGGTTAACACACCGAACAAACCTGCAATCATGTCTGACACAGATTTATATATAGACATCTGCTAGAGCAAATGTTATTCAATTACTAGTATAATGCTGTGGAAAATAATTAAAAGGATTCCTGAAAAAAGGTAATGTAGATCATGTCTATTAGCTAATAGCCGTTGATAATAACAACGAAGATGCCAAGTTTAAAACAGTTCATGTTGAATAGTTTTACCTATTTTTTTAAAAAATATACATTTTTCAACATTTTCTCTTGACAAACCTTCCGTCCTATTGGCATTTTTCAATATTATCACAATTGCTAGGCGGAGTCAAATTATTTTGCACAAAAAATAAAATATCCTTTATCCTTCGCTACAACTGAAACCTCTTCAAATAATTCTTCTAACTTTCTCTTGGCGGAAGGTGCACCTTGTTTCTTCTGAATGACAACCCACAACTCTCCACCTGGTAATATCGATTGTTGGGCTTCTTCAAAGATTTGATGTACCACTTGTTTGCCGGCGCGTATTGGCGGGTTGGTTAAGATAGCTGCGAATCTCCGGTCTGACACACCTGCTAATATATTACTTTCCTTGAACAGTACATTGTCTATGCGATTCTGTTCAGCGTTTTGTTGCGCTAACTGAAGCGCTCGTTGATTCACATCGACCCCTAACACTTTTCTTTCTGGAAAGCTGGCAGCAAGAGCAATACTAATCGGTCCATATCCACATCCCACATCGACAATATCACCCTCTGCTTTAGGGAGGACGAACGATTCAATTAAAACGCGCGAACCATAATCAACTTCATTCTTGGAGAAAACTCCGTTATCTGTTGTGAATCGAAAGGTGCGTTCTCTTAATTCAAAACGCCACGTCTTCGGATCACTGACCACATCTGGAGATTGCGAAAAATATTGATCCATCAATTCCACCCACTCTCATTCATTATCCATTCATGATTATATGTTTATACGAACCTTGTTTTCTATACACACAACCTTACTTTCTTTTATGAAAAGAAAAGCTCGCCATTTTCATAGCGAGCTTTTCACAGAGTATTGCTTATTTTACTTCTACAGAAGCGCCTGCTTCTTCTAGCTTAGATTTCATTTCTTCAGCATCTTCTTTGCTTACGCCTTCTTTAATAGCGCCTGGTGCGTTATCTACTAAGTCTTTAGCATCTTTAAGTCCAAGACCAGTGATTTCACGAACTGCTTTAACAACTTTGATTTTAGAAGATCCAGCACTTTCAAGTACTACATCAAATTCAGTTTGTTCTTCAGCTGCTTCTCCACCAGCTGCACCTGCTGCTGCTACTGGAGCTGCTGCAGTTACACCAAATTCTTCTTCAATTGCTTTTACTAGGTCGTTTAATTCAAGAACGGACATTTCTTTGATTGCTTCAATAATTTGTTCTTTAGACATGTTCAATTCCTCCTATTTTTTATATTATATTACGAACATTGTTTGTCTGTTGAAAAACGTGCTTATGCACCTTGCTCTTCTTTTTGCTCTGCAACTGCTTTTGTTGCATAAGCAAAGTTTCGTACTGGTGCTTGTAGTACGCTGAGTAGCATAGAAACCATTCCTTCGTAGTTCGGAAGGCTTGCAAGTTCTTTGATCTGGTCTAGAGATGCAACAGACCCTTCTACTACGCCACCTTTAATTTCTAATGCTTCGTGGTCTTTTGCGAAGTTACCTAAAACTTTCGCTGGAGCCACTACATCATCTTTACTGAATGCGATCGCTGTTGGGCCAACTAAGATATCGTTAAGTTCAGTAAGTTCAGCCTCTTCTACAGCACGGCGAGTCATTGTGTTTTTGTACACTTTGAAATCTACACCAGCTTCACGTAATTGTGAACGCAATTCTGTAACTTCTGAAACATCAAGACCTCGGTAATCTACAAGGATTGTTGATTGGCTTTCACGAAGTTTTTCTGCGATTTCAGAAACGACTTGTTTCTTTTGCTCAATAATCTTTGACATGATTCCACCTCCTAGAACGGGATCATTATACCGCCGAATACGAAAAACCTCCATATCTTGTAGACATGGAGGTTTAGACTCTTACAGAATGATCCTTCTAAGAAAGGATTCCTGTTATTTATCCAGACACACCTCGGCAGGAAATTAAGCTCAATGAGCACCTACTGTCTACGGTATAATGTTATATTTCATTTTTATAGTCAACTTGACCAAGAATCATTATATATAATTCAATCAATTATGTCAAGCTAATTATTTTACATACCCACTAGCATCTACTTTTACGCCAGGTCCCATAGTAGAAGACACTGCTACGTTACGGATATACGTACCTTTAGCTGCTTGTGGCTTCACTTTAACTACAGTTTCAGCAAGAGCGTTGAAGTTCTCAACTAGTTTGTCTAAGTCGAAAGATACCTTACCGATTGGTACGTGAATATTTGATTGTTTATCCACACGGTATTCTACTTTACCTGCTTTGATTTCGTTCACTGCTTTTTCTACTTCGAACGTTACAGTTCCTGTTTTAGGGTTTGGCATAAGGCCTTTTGGTCCTAGTACACGACCAAGCTTACCTACTTCTGCCATCATGTCGGGAGTTGCAACTACTACATCAAACTCAAACCAACCTTGGTTGATTTTGTTGATTAGTTCTTGATCTCCAACATAATCAGCTCCAGCAGCTTCTGCTTCTTTCGCTTTTTCACCTTTCGCAAATACAAGAACCGTTTGAGTCTTACCAGTTCCGTGTGGTAATACCATTGCTCCACGGATTTGCTGGTCAGCTTTCTTCGGGTCTACCCCCAAACGAAATGCTGCCTCTACAGTTTCATCAAAATTCGCTGT
Source organism: Gracilibacillus caseinilyticus (assembly GCF_022919115.1). NCBI lineage: Bacteria > Bacillati > Bacillota > Bacilli > Caryophanales > Bacillaceae > Gracilibacillus > Gracilibacillus caseinilyticus. The sequence goes on from NZ_CP095072.1 coordinate 1,020,701, forward strand.
AGCAGCTTTTTGAACTAATTCTAAAGCTTCTTTTGCTTCATACGCAGTTGAACGATCAACAAGTTTTAATGCTTCTTGTTGTTTTTTTGTTTTCTTTGCCATTATTAATTTCCTCCTTCTGTGGTTTTAACGGTTATACCTCCCACTTTCAAAAGCGGACAGCAACAGTCACAACAACCGTTATTCAAAGTTAAAGGTTGCGGCTGATGAAGCAATTCTCCACTACCGCAACCTTCCGCTTTTTGCACATCGCTGTGAGATTAGTCTTCGATAACGATACCCATGCTACGCGCAGTACCTTCGACCATACGCATTGCAGCTTCGACATCAGCAGCGTTTAAATCTGGCATTTTTGTTTCTGCGATTTCTCTAACCTTGTCGCGTTTAAGTGTTGCCACTTTGTTACGATTCGGTTCACCTGACGCAGTTTCAATACCAGCTGCTTTCTTAAGCAACACTGCCGCTGGCGGAGTTTTGGTAATAAATGTAAATGAACGGTCTTCATAAACCGTGATTTCTACTGGAATAATCATACCAGCTTGATCTTGTGTTTGAGCGTTAAACTCTTTACAAAATCCCATGATATTAACACCTGCTTGACCTAGTGCTGGCCCAACTGGTGGTGCTGGATTTGCTTTTCCTGCTGGAATTTGTAATTTTACAACTGAATCTACTTTTTTAGCCACGAGACACACCTCCTTAAGTCCGTGATGTGGTAATAGGGCACTTGCCCTCCCACTCGATTACATATGAGAAAAAATAACCTTATACTCGAGGCATAAAGAACATAAAAATTTTAGCATTTTATCGATTGAAATGCAAGTGCATTTGATATATTTTTAAAATTATCAACTTTCTATGATAATTTTTTCACTTGTGAGAAATCCAGTTCAACCGGTGTTTCTCTGCCGAACATATTGACATGGACTTTCACTTTTTGCTTGTCCAGATCGATCTTCTCGATCGTTCCAGAGAACCCATTAAACGGACCATCCATTACTTCTACCGTCTCTTTGACTTCGAAGTCTACTTCGGTTACACGCTGTTCAAAGCCCATTCGCTTCAAAATTGTCTCTACTTCTTCTTCAAGCAACGGTGTCGGCTTGGAACCTGAACCGGCAGAACCTACGAAGCCGGTTACTCCCGGCGTATTGCGGACAACGTACCAGGAATCATCCGTCATAACCATTTCAGCTAACACATAGCCTGGGAATACTTTTTTCTTAGCAATTTTCTTTTTGCCATTTTTGATTTCTGTTTCTTCATCTTCCGGAACTAATACGCGGAATATTTTATCTTCCATCCCCATCGATTCTAGTCTTTTTTCAAGGTTCGTTTTTACTTTGTTTTCGTAACCAGAATACGTATGGACGACATACCATCTTTTTTCCATAATTTCGAGGGCTTTCGTTCGCCCTTCCCTCCCTTAAATGAACTTCTCCAACAGTCGATTTCTTTGCATTTAAAAAACCCGCCAAACGGGTTCTTTTTGGATAATATTTAGTTACAGTATAACATATATAATAGCAATTTATTCAAATAATAAGTTAAGAAGTTCGGTAATTCCTAAATCAATAAGTGCAAAAAACACAGTTACAAATGCAACTGTTCCAACTACTGTTAATGTATATCGTGTTAATTCTCGTCCTCTTGGCCACGATACTTTCTTCATTTCACGGCTGACATTTTTCATAAAAGTTACTGGTTTCACAGAAGGTACCTCCAAACTGTCTTCTAACTCCGTCTAATCTACTTTGTTTCACGATGAATGGTATGTCTATTACATATCTTACAAAACTTCTTAATCTCTAAACGTTCAGAATTCGACGTGTTCTTCTCCGTGCTGTAGTTTCTGCTATGACAAACTTCGCATGCAAGTGCTACTTTATTACCCAATTCCGTCACCTCTATCGGGTTTTATACCTTCTTTAATGTAGCATGCTTCTCGCACACTGTCAACGGCATCTACTAAACTTAACTATGATAGATGAATACCACTTTCTTCTAAATATTTCTCTAGTTTTCGCTTAACTCGCTGTAATGCATTATCAATGGATTTAGCATGGCGATTCAGCTCCGAAGAAATCTCTTGATAGGTTTTCCCTTCAAGATAAAGTAATAGTACTTCTCTTTCTAAACCACTTAACACTTCTGACAACTTGGATTCCATATCACCATACCGTTCCCTGTTAATCAGTAATTCCTGTGGATCAATCGCAATAGTTGCTTCAATCACATCCATTAACGTCCGTTCGGAATCTTCCTCATAGATAGGCTTGTCCAGGGAGACATATGAATTTAGCGGCATATGCTTCTGCCTTGTTGCTGTTTTGATAGCCGTTATAATTTGTCTAGTAATACATAATTCAGCAAAAGCTTTAAAGGAAGAGAGCTTGTCTGCTTGAAAATCTCGTATCGCTTTATACAGGCCGATCATTCCTTCTTGAGCAATGTCTTCATGGTCCGCACCAATAAGGAAATAGGTTTTTGCTTTTGCACGTACAAACGATTTATACTTCTGAATTAAAAAATCAAGAGCTAAGGTGTCGCCGTTCTGCACTAGTAATACTAATTCATTATCATCTAAGTTCTGAAAGTCAGTATTTCTATTATCTACCTGCATGGTGGTCAATGGGACTCCTCCCGGCTTAATGCCAAAAATTAGGTATTACCGCCTATTAATAGCAATATTATACAGGAAGCGCTTTACCTACGTCAACAGCACTTTGCTATTAATTGCCACGTCGCCACTTCTCAAACACTTGTAACAGCTTGTCATCCAAAGGTATTTTGCTTTTAATTTTTTTCTGCTGGTGCTCGACAATATCACTGGCAATTTCCTTCTGAATATTCTTTATTTCGACATCTAATTCTCTCGCTGAAACACGAAAGGCCCCTTGTGCAAAAATCGTCCGTTGCTCGGTATAATCTGACGTTGCCACGAAAACTTTGGTGCGGACATTTTTGAACTTCTTTACAAGACGCTCAATACATTGATCCGCGGTTTCGTTTTCTTTCGTGAAAATAACTTCTACCTTGTATTGCTGCTGTCTGTTCTCTAATCCCCTAACTTCATAAGCATCAAAGACCACGATCACTTTGCGTTTACGATATGCCTGATACTCCGCCATTTTATCGATCAAAAGTAATCTTGCCTGTTCCAGATCGTGATCTTTTAGTGCTTGCAATTCGGTCCATGCGCCTATCATGTTGTAGCCATCAACCAATAGTACATCCATCATCCGTCACCATGCTGATCACGTGTGCGGAACACTTCATACATTAACAAACTTGCGGCTACAGATGCGTTAAGTGATGAAACCGAACCTGCCATTGGTAAACTTACTGTCCAATCACAATTCTTCTTCACTAATCGGCTTATGCCTTTTCCTTCGTTACCAATCACCAATGCAATCGGCAGTTGACCGTCTAATTTTCGATAATCTTCCGTCGCATCGGCTTCGGTCCCCACGATCCATACGTTGCGCGATTTTAGCTCATCAATTGTTTGTGCAATATTCGTGACTCGTGCTACCGGAATATGCTCAATTGCACCTACTGAGGTTTTGGCAACGGTAGATGTCAGTCCTACCGCTCTTCGTTTTGGAATAATCACCCCATGAACGCCTGTCGCATCAGCTGAACGGAGAATGGATCCGAGATTGTGCGGATCCTCTATTTCATCCAAAATTAAAAAGAACGGTGATTGTCCTCTCGATTCTGCTACTTGAAATAATTGATCCAGCGTTGCATACTCGTAGGCCGCTACTAGTGCAGCAATGCCTTGATGATTTCCTTCTACCATTTGATCTAGCTTCTTTTTCGGCACCCGATGTACTGGCGCATTTTTTGCTTTTGCTAATCCTTGGAGTTTACCTGCCAAAGATGCGTTTAAGTTTTCTGTTACATATAGCTTCTGAATTGCACGGTTCGATTCTAGTGCTTCGATTACGGTGTTCTTTCCAATAATCCATTCATCGCTCATGATGGGTCATCTCCTTTCTCTATTAAGTTAACTGCCTGACGCAGCAATGAATCAAGGCGATCTGTCTGCTGGTCTAAATACAAAAAGCCGATTAATGCTTCAAATGCCGTGCTGTAACGATACGTCTGCACGGTTGTGTTTTTGGGGACAGAACCTGATTTTGCATTCCGTCCCCTTTTGACAATTGCTTGTTCCTCCGCTGTTAGCTCTTCATGCTCCAGCCAGTGAAGGATAACAGAAGCCTGTGCAGAAGCTTTCACAAATTGGATGGCTTGCTGATGCAGTTTTTGCACCTTGACATTCCCTTGCCGGATCAAATATTCACGCACATGCTTCTCATGGATAACATCACCCATATAGGCCAGTGCCAGGCTTTTCATTTCTCTTGGTGGCTGTTGTGTCATGCTTAACCCCGCTTCCATCTTGTGCCTTGAGGTGTATCCTCCAGAATGATATTTTTTGCCTTTAAGTCATCTCTTATTTGATCCGCTAATTGAAAATCTTTATTTTTTCTTGCTGTTATGCGTTGTTCAATTAGTTCCTCGATTTCTTCATCCAGCAGGTCTGATTCTGACGTCATTGGAATTCCCAACACGATTAACCAGTCATTTAGTGTATCCATGAATGTTTGCAGTACATCGGTATGCGTTTGATCGGATTGTAAATAGTGGTTAGCTTCCTTTACCAGATCGAAAATAACAGCAATCGCATTTGCCGTGTTAAAATCGTCATCCATTTCTTTTTCAAATTGTACTTTGAATTGCTCGATTGCAGTCAGCCACTCTTCATTGTCCTCTGAGATATTGACACTCGATTGCTGACGGTGCGCAAGATTGGTTAAAGCATTTTCTATGCGGTCAAAGCTGTTTTTGGCACTTTCTAATAATGCATCACTGAAATTGATTGGATTGCGATAGTGTACACTCAACATGAAGAAGCGTACCACTTTTGGATCGTGCTTTTGAATCAGGTCATGCGCTAACACAAAGTTGCCAAGTGATTTCGACATCTTTTCGTTGTCGATATTTATATAGCCGTTATGCATCCAATAATTTGCAAAAGATGTTCCATTACCTGCCTCTGATTGCGCAATTTCATTTTCATGATGAGGGAATGTCAAATCCTGACCGCCCGCATGAATATCAATCGTATCTCCGAGGTATTTCTTCGCCATCGCAGAGCATTCAATATGCCAGCCAGGACGTCCCTGTCCCCAAGGTGAATCCCAGGCGATTTCCCCTTCCTTCGCTTGTTTCCACAGTGCAAAATCTAATGGATCTTGTTTCTTTTCTCCAATTTGGATTCTGGCACCAGATCGCAACTCATCAATGGATTGATGCGATAATTTACCGTAATTATCAAATGATCTTGTTTTAAAATATACATCTCCATCCGCTGCATAGGCATGCCCCTTATCAATCAAAGTCGCGATGAAGCGAATGATATCGTCCATTGTTTCCGTAACACGCGGATGATGTACGGCTTCTTTCACACCTAGTGCACCTACATCTTCTTTATACGCAGTAATAAATCGTTCCGCAATGGCAGGTACTTCTTCCCCTAGTTCTCTCGCTGCCTTAATTAATTTGTCATCGACATCAGTGAAATTCAACACATAGTCGACATGGTACCCTTTGTATTCAAAGTATCTTCTAACAGTATCAAAAACAATTGCTGGTCTGGCATTACCAATATGAATATAGTTATACACAGTTGGACCACATACATACATCTTGACTTGATTCGGTTCAAGCGGCTTAAATTCTTCTTTTTTTCGCGTCAGCGTGTTGTATATATTAATGGTCATCTTGATTCGCTCCTTTTAATTCTTTCACTTCTTTTTTTAGTTTTTCAATTTCGCCTTCCATTTCCTTTAATACCTCACTAATTGGATCCGGAAGCTTATGGTGATCTAGATCTCTTCTTACTTTTTCCCCATTTTGAATTACTACTCTTCCCGGAATACCTACTACTGTTGAATGATCCGGGACATCTTCCAATACAACAGAACCAGCGCCGATCTTGGAGCTTTCCCCGATAGTAATCGATCCTAATACTTTTGCTCCTGTTGCAATCAGCGCATTATCCTTAATGGTTGGATGGCGTTTGCCTTTCTCTTTCCCTGTTCCTCCCAACGTTACACCTTGATAAATCGTGACGTTATCGCCAATTTCACACGTTTCCCCAATCACTACTCCCATGCCGTGATCGATGAAAAAACGACTGCCTATCTTGGCACCGGGGTGTATTTCAATGCCGGTAAAAAAGCGACTGATTTGCGAAATGAGCCTTGCAATGAAAAAGAATTTCTTCCGGTAAACGGCGTGTGCGATACGATGGGACCATATCGCATGCAAGCCAGAATAAGTTAAACAAACTTCGATATATGTTCGTGCTGCAGGGTCTTGATCAAATACTACATCGATGTCTTGTTTGAGCATTTTAAAAAATCCCATGACCATCCCCCTTTGTTTCACATCTTTTATCTGAGTGATCGACAGTTTCCTTTAAAAAGGATGCCCGATTCTTCATTTTAAGAATAGTAATTTGGAAATAGTTAAGGTGGCAGGCTACCACTCCGTGCCCACGTATCTTTGTTACCGTACACACTATGAAATATCCCACTCCAAAACTCTCCTTAAAGATACAAAAAAAGCGTCTCTGGTTATACAACTCAGAGACGCTTTTGGCGCGGTTCCACTCTGTTTAGGGCAGTGATGCCCTCCACTTGAACCGATAACGGTGGCAAACCGTTCTTCCGTACTGGATTCAGGAAGAAACTCTGAGGTGCATTTCAAAGATACGCGCTTAAACCATTCTCAGCCATTGATGGTCTTCTCTGTACAAGCTGTTGTCTTCTACTTCTCCTCATCCACATTCCTTATTATTACTTCTTATTATAGCGCAAATTCCTTTATTTGCTACTTATTTGCTTTGTTGGATTACCTTTTCAATTCGTGCAGTTACGATGTCTTTTCCTAAAAGATGAATCGCATTCGGTAATTCCGGTCCGTGCACCTGTCCCGTTGTGGCCACACGAATTGGCATAAATAATTTTTTACCTTTTTGCTTCGTTTGCTTTTGTGTTGCTTTAATGGCAGCTTTCACTTCTTCAGGTGACATCTCTTCTATGTTCGTAAAATGCTCCAAGAATGCTTCCATCACTTCTGGTACTTGTTCTTCCTGCAGCACCTTCATTGCCTCTTCATCATACTGTATGTCTGTCTTGAAGAAAAGTTCTGTTAACTCTACAATTTCTGCTCCGTACGATAATTGTTCGTGGTAGAGACTAATAAGCTTGATCGCCCAGTCCTTTTGTTCAGGCTCCATGTCTTCTGGTAATTTACCTGCTTTAATCAGATGTGGCAAGCTTAGTTCTACTACTTCTTCAAGAGATGCTTGCTTGATATATTGATTATTCATCCATTTTAATTTCGCCGGGTCAAAAATGGCCGGGGATGTCGATAAGCGTTGTGGGTCAAAAATATTAATAAATTCTTCCTGCGTAAACAGCTCTTCTTCGCCAACCGGTGACCAGCCAAGTAACGTAATAAAGTTGAATAATGCTTGCGGTATATACCCAAGGTTTTTATACTGCTCAATAAATTGCAGGATATGCTCGTCACGTTTACTTAACTTTTTACGGTTTTCATTTAAGATAAGCGTCATGTGACCATAGCGTGGTGCTTCCCAGCCAAATGCTTCGAATATCATCATTTGTTTTGGGGTATTGGAAATATGCTCTTCTCCTCGCAGTACGTGACTGATTTTCATATGATAATCATCGATCGCAACTGCAAAATTGTAGGTTGGCATTCCATTTTTCTTTACAATGACCCAATCACCAAAATCACTGGATTCAAATGTAATATTGCCTCGAACGATATCTTGGAATGTATAGGTATGACCTGCTGGTACTCGGAATCGAATACTAGGCTTGCGACCTTCCGCTTCAAACTGTTCCATTTGCTCATCTGTTAAATTACTGTGTGCACCAGAATATTTCGGTACCTGACCATTGGCACGTTGCTCTTCACGTTCTTGATCTAACTCTTCCTCTGTCATATAGCATTTGTATGCTAAGCCGCGTTCTAACAGCTCATCGATATATTTTTTGTATATATCTAAACGTTCTGTTTGACGGTATGGTCCATATTCACCACCGATGTCTGGACCTTCTTCCCATTCCAATCCAAGCCATTTTAAATAGTGAAGCTGGCTTTCTTCTCCGCCTTCGACATTTCGCTTATCGTCTGTGTCCTCTGTACGGATGATAAAAGATCCACCTAAATGTTTGGCATATAAATAATTAAAAAGTGCAGTTCTTGCGTTTCCGATATGCAAATGCCCTGTTGGACTTGGCGCATAACGTACACGTACTTCAGTTGTCATAATCATTGTCCCTCCATGTGTTTCACTCATTTATAACGGTCTGTTTCACCTTGTATCTCTATTTTACCATTAATTTCGACATAATGTTACGTTTCTATTGTAGAAGAAGACGAAAATCAATGCCTACTGATTTGCTTTTCAAAAAATAATTATGATTTCATTAACAGAACGACTGCTTGTGCTGCAATTCCTTCTTTTCTTCCGGTAAATCCTAATTTTTCTGTTGTTGTTGCTTTTACATTGATCTGATCCACCTCACATTGCAGTAAACGGGCAATATTTTCCCGGATAGAAATAATGTGCGGAGCAAGCTTTGGGGCTTGCGCGATTACTGTACAATCGATATTGCCAAGCGTATAACCCTTCCCTTCTACTAAACGCCACACTTCCTGTAATAGCCTTTGCGAATCGGCGTCTTTAAATGCAGGATCGGTATCAGGGAAATGTTTTCCAATATCCCCTTCTCCAATTGCACCAAGACATGCATCAGCGATAGTATGCAGTAATACATCTGCATCTGAATGCCCTAATAACCCTAAATCATACGGTATATCGATCCCCCCTATAATACAGGGTCTACCTTCCACTAATTGGTGTACATCAAATCCTTGCCCAACGCGAAACATTATACTTCCTCCTTTTGCGTTAAAATCATTTCCGCCTTCATAATATCCTCCGGTGTTGTTAATTTCACATTATGATACGAACCATGCACAATTTCAACCGGTTCATCTAATGCTTCTACTAATGAAACATCATCTGTTCCAAGATACTGAGAACGCTTAGCCGACTCGTGAGCTCGCAAAATTAAATCATAGCTAAATGCCTGTGGTGTTTGTGCCGCCCACAAAGTAGAACGATCTAATGTATCGAGCTTGTCCCCTTGCTTTCTTTTTATCGTATCTGTAACAGGTACCGCTAGCAATGCGGCCCTATTCTTCTGTGCCACTTCCGCTAATTCATGCAGATGCGTTTGCTTCACAAAAGGTCGAGCACCATCGTGAATCATAACGACTAGATCACGAGATTCCGGTTTAATTGCGCACAACCCATTATAGCCACTCTCCTGACGTTCACTTCCGCCATGTACAATGGTTATTTGATGTTGCCAGCCATATTTAGTAATCAAAGTTTCCATTTCCCGCTGTTCATTTGGATTGATTACTAAATAAATATGGTAGCACCATGTGTCATGGATAAATCTTTCTAATGTATGTATGATAAGAGGTTTATTTAATAGTTCAATAAATTGCTTGTTTTGACCTGCGTTCATCCGCTTTCCTTGACCTGCCGCTAGCACGATCGTATTATATTTTATCATGCGGCCACCCCAATCTTTGTTCAAACTCTCACTGTTAAACTAACAAAAAGTGATAACACTACGTTATCACTTTTTATCTATCCTTTATAAGTTATACCTTTTTTATAGAGCTTTTTCAAGCAATTTTGGTTTTGCGAAAATCATTCGTCCCGCTGAAGTTTGCAGAACACTAGTGATGACTACGTCTATATGTTTGCCGATGTAGTTCTTACCTTCTTCTACAACGATCATCGTACCATCATCCAGATACGCTACACCTTGATTCTGTTCTTTACCGTCTTTGATCACATGTACAGCTAATTCCTCGCCAGGCAAGACAATTGGTTTCACTGCATTCGCCAGATCATTAATGTTAAGAACGGGTACTTTTTGAAACTCACAGACTTTATTTAGGTTGAAGTCATTCGTTACGACAATACCGTTCATTACTTTCGCAAGCTTCACTAGTTTACTGTCTACTTCTTGAATCTCTTCAAAATCACCTTCATAAATTTCCACATTGATTGGTAAGTCTTTTTGAATCCGATTCAGAATATCCAACCCTCTGCGCCCTCTGTTTCGCTTCAACGCATCTGAGGAATCAGCAATATGCTGAAGTTCTTCCAAGACAAACTGTGGAATGATAATTGTCCCTTCAAGAAAGCTCGTTTGACAGATATCAGCGATACGGCCATCGATAATCACACTCGTATCTAGAATTTTCGGCTTAGGTAAGTCGGCTAGGTCATCTTCGGCGACAGATGTTTTCTTTTTTTCCTTCTTTGGCAAGGTGAATAAATTAAGAAACTCATCACGTCGTTTAAAGCCGACCTGAAAACCAAAATAAGCCAGCAATGCACTTAAAAAGATTGGAACAACTTGTGAAACTAGTTTGATCTCTATCGATTGAATCGGAATAATTAAGAAGTAAGCAATAATTAAACCAATAATAATTCCTAAACTACCAAAAATCAGATCTGCAACTGGGGCTTTCATCAATAACTCTTCGATCCAAGTAAAAAACTGCACAATATAATCTGAAACCAATAGAGAAAGAATAAATAAAATAATTGCTCCTAAGACTAACCCAACATAGGGTGCCACATATCCTGACATAAACCATGATCCTTCAGCGAATCCTATCAATTCCAATAATTTTGGAATATATAAATATCCAGCGGTACCACCTGCAATAATAAAAAATAGTTGCACAAATCGTTTTAGCACCACAGTCACCTCCTGTATAGTATTCTCTCCAACTATAAACTTTTTAAACATAGAAATTTTTGTCGGAACCATTTATATAAGATGGGGGCATTCCTTCCCATCACGATATTAATCCCCTAATGCTATCTTTATGGCTTCCTGCACAGAGTTAACACCAACCATTTCAATGGAATCCGGTGGTGTCCAGCCTTCCAGATTCTTAGCAGGAATGATTGCTCGCTTAAATCCTAATTTTGCTGCTTCCTGCACCCGCTGATCGATGCGTGACACTCTGCGAATTTCTCCTGTCAAACCGACTTCTCCGATAAGAACATCATCCGTATGCGGCGCTCTGTCTCTAAAACTGGAAGCAATACTAATGGCCACAGCCAGATCAATAGCTGGCTCATCTAACTTCACTCCTCCAGCCACCTTTACATAGGCATCTTGATTCTGGAGCATTAAACCTACTCTTTTTTCAAGAACCGCCATCAGCAACGGGACCCGATTGTGATCAATACCTGTTGCCATTCTCCGCGGGTTTCCAAAACTTGTTGGAGAAATTAAAGCTTGTATTTCTACTAATACCGGCCTTGTTCCTTCCATTGATGCAACAATTGTAGAGCCTGCAACTCCCTGAGAACGTTCTTCCAAAAAGATTTCGGATGGGTTTAACACTTCGACAAGACCTTCTTCTTTCATTTCAAAAATACCCATTTCATGCGTACTGCCGAATCGATTCTTCACGCTTCGTAATATTCTGAAAGTATGATGCCTTTCCCCTTCAAAATATAAAACAGCATCTACCATGTGTTCGAGCAACCTAGGTCCAGCAATTGAACCTTCTTTTGTAACATGCCCCACAATAAAAATAGGAATGTGGTTCTGTTTGGCAATTCGCATTAATTCGCTTGTACATTCGCGAACTTGCGATACGCTACCTGGAGCACTAGTAACTTCTTCTTTAAAAATGGTTTGAATCGAGTCGATAACAACAAATCCTGGTTTTAGTTGATCAATTTGATTAGCAATATCCATTAAGTTTGTTTCTGACAGCACATATAGTCGTTCAGAGGAAATATCGAGGCGGTCTGCTCTCAACTTAGTCTGTCGAGCAGATTCTTCTCCGGAAATGTACAATACGTCTAAATTACTTTGCGATAGCTGACTCGATACTTGCAGGAGCAAGGTGGATTTCCCTATCCCTGGATCTCCGCCAATCAGTACAAGCGACCCTGGTACAATCCCGCCTCCTAAAACACGGTTTAATTCTCGCATGCTTGTTGTAATTCTAGGCTCTTCTTGTGTTTGAATACTCGAAATTTTTTCCGGCTTTTGAGCTGTTGCTGCCCCCGTTGCCCAATTTCCTCTTGCTGTCTTTGTTGCTTCTAATTCTTCTACCAACGTATTCCACTGATGGCATCCTGGGCATTTACCCATCCATTTTGGTGATTCATATCCACAAGATTGACAAACAAATTTTGATTTACGCTTAGCCAAAAATATCGCTCCTTTTCATTATATACGAAAATACCCTTCTATAAGTTACAAAGATCTATCAATTTAGTTAAAGATGTATGTAAAAAGTGTAAAAAAATAGTATTCCTTCTTTTTCCCTTTTCATGACTGTTGTTTTATGGGGATTACTCGCTAATTAAGATAAGTTACAGTAACATATTTGCATATCCGTACAAATCTTCAGGCGAGAGCTTTTGATTTGTATCATTTCCCACTTTTTGGATGCAAATCTTTCTTCTAATGTGCTGACTTTTGAGTTCTTTCTCTTCTTTCAATACAAACCTTCATAGACTATTGCTAAGTTTTTCTATCTGGGTACAAAAAATCGGAAGGTAGCCCCTCCGATTTTTTGATATTACACTAAGCTAAATTCATTTTTATCATCTAGATCAATGGTTATTTTTTGTCCGCGTTTGATATTTTCTTTTAATAGTTCCTCGGAAAGTAAATCTTCGACATTCTTCTGAATAGAGCGTCTTAGTGGTCTTGCACCGTATTCCGGATCAAAACCTTCGTTGGCGATTTTCTCAATTGCCTTATCTGACAATTCAAAATCAATCTCTTGTTCAACGAGACGTTTCTGTAGTTCTTTAACCATTAATTCAACAATATACTTCATATGCTTCTTCTCAAGCGAATGGAAAACAATTGTTTCATCAATTCGGTTTAAGAATTCAGGACGGAATGCTTTTTTCAATTCTGTTGTTACTTTTGAACGCATATCCTTATAATCCTGTTCCTCATCACCAAGGCTGAAACCAACATATTTATTACGTTTTAATTCATTTGCTCCGACGTTGGAAGTCATAATGAGAACTGTATTTCTAAAATCAACGGTCCGACCTTTAGAATCGGTCAATCGACCATCCTCTAATACTTGCAACAAGATATTAAATACTTCTGGGTGAGCTTTTTCCACCTCATCTAACAAGACGACAGAATAAGGCTTTCTGCGGACTTTTTCCGTTAATTGGCCACCTTCTTCATATCCAACATAGCCAGGAGGAGAACCAACCAAGCGGGATGTGGCGTGTTTTTCCATATATTCTGACATGTCGATACGGATCATGGCATCTTCATCACCGAACATAGATTCCGCTAATGCGCGAGCTAATTCTGTTTTACCAACACCCGTTGGACCTAAGAAAATAAAGGAGCCAATTGGACGTTTCGGATCTTTCAGTCCTGCTCTAGCACGACGTATTGCTTTCGATACTGCTTTAACCGCTTCTTCCTGTCCAATCAGACGGTCATGCAATATATCTTCCATGTGCAATAAACGTTCACTTTCATCTTTTGTTAAGGATGAAACAGGTACACCGGTCCATGTAGATACAACACTTGCAATATCTTCCACTGTGACCTCGGAATTTTCTTGACCTTGCTTCTCTTTCCATTTTGCTTCGGTTTCTTCCAATTCTTTTCGTAATTGCTGTTCGTCATCCCGTAACGCCGCTGCTTTTTCAAATTCTTGACTCTGCACTGCCGCGTCTTTCTCTTTACGAACCTCTTCTAATTTCTGTTCCAATTCTTTTAGGTTTGGTGGTGTTGTATAAGAGCGTAAGCGTACTTTCGATGCCGCCTCATCGATAAGGTCAATCGCCTTATCTGGCAGGAAGCGATCTGTAATATAGCGGTCAGACAATTTAGCAGCTGCTTCTATGGCATCATCTGTAATGGTAACACGGTGGTGTGCTTCATAGCGGTCACGTAAACCTTGCAGAATTTGGACCGATTCCTCTACAGATGGTTCATCTACCTGAATTGGTTGGAAACGACGCTCTAATGCCGCATCTTTCTCAATATATTTACGGTACTCATCTAAAGTAGTAGCACCAATACATTGCAGTTCACCTCGAGCCAACGATGGTTTCAGGATATTGGACGCGTCGATAGCACCTTCTGCTCCACCAGCTCCAATCAAGGTATGCAGTTCATCAATAAACAAGATCACATTGTTTGCTTGACGAATTTCTTCCATTACTTTTTTCAAGCGATCTTCAAATTCACCGCGATATTTCGTACCCGCTACAACGGTACCCATATCCAGTGTCATCACACGTTTATCTCGTAAAATTTCTGGCACTTCATTTTGAACAATTTGCTGAGCAAGACCTTCTGCTACCGCTGTCTTACCAACACCCGGCTCACCAATTAGTACAGGGTTATTTTTGGTTCGACGGCTAAGCACTTGAATGACACGTTCAATTTCCTTTCCACGACCAATCACCGGGTCAATATTACCTTCCTTGGCAATTGCCGTTAAATCTCTGGCAAGGGAATCTAATGTTGGTGTATTGGCGCTATTCGCCTGGTTGTTTCGACCATTTTGAGCACCACCAGATTCAGAGCTTCCTAACAGCTGAAGCACTTGTTGTCTTGCTTTATTTAAGCTAACACCTAGGTTATTCAATACTCGTGCAGCAACGCCTTCTCCTTCACGAATTAGACCTAAAAGGATATGTTCGGTGCCTACATAAGAATGTCCGAGCTTACGTGCTTCATCCATGGATAATTCGATTACTTTTTTTGCTCGAGGAGTATAATGAATCGTTTGCGAGACTTGATTGCCTTTGCCGATTAAAGATTCTACTTCATCTCTAATTTTATCTGCTCCAAGGCCAATTGCCTGTAAAGCCTTAGCAGCAATTCCTTCTCCCTCGCTAACGAGTCCTAACAAAATATGTTCAGTCCCTATATTATTATGCCCTAATCTAACTGCTTCCTCTTGTGAGAGTGCTAATACCTTTTGTGCTCTTTCTGTAAAACGTCCAAACATCATATTAATATTCCTCCTTCTGCTCCATTGTAAATCGTTCCCGAATTAAGGATGCACGAAAAACATCACGTTCATTCGGTGTTAGCATTTTTTTAGCATATTGTTGTAAAAATGCCGGCTGCGTTAAGACGACCAGTTCATTTAGAATCGACTTAGAGATATTATTTATAAATCCTAAATCAATTCCAAGTCGGACGTCCGATAGACATTTAGCCGTTTCCTTTGATTCTATGATCCGACTGTGCTGTAAAATTCCATAGGAGCGAAAAACGCGATCCTCCAACTCTAATGAAGACTGATCCAATAATATGGTGCGTGCATGTCGTTCATGTTCGATCAGCTTCTCCACGACACCTTTCAAATCCTCGATAATGTCTTCTTCGGAGCGGCCAAGCGTTATTTGATTGGAAATTTGAAAAATATTACCGATTGCTTCACTGCCTTCTCCATAAATCCCTCTTACTACCAATCCTAATTGATTAATAGCTGGCAGCATACGGTTTATTTTTCGAGTTAATGCAAGTGCTGGCAAATGCATCATAACAGAAGCTCTTAATCCTGTACCAACATTCGTTGGGCAAGATGTTAAATACCCTCTGTTTTCATCGAACGCATAATTGATTTTTGTTTCAAGCCAATCATCTAGCTCAAAGGCCTCCTGTAACGCTTTTTCCAGTTGAAAACCTGGAAAATATAGCTGCGCACGAATATGATCCTCTTCATTTACCATAATCGATACCTGCTCATTTTTTGAAATGAGCGAGGCACCATATTTCGATTTATCAGCTAAGTGTGGACTAATTAGATGCTTCTCTACTAACACTTGTTTCTCGGTGGAATTCAAATCTGCCATTCTGACAAATTCGAAGTCTTTATACTGATTATACGATTGGTGATTAAATTCATTTTTAAAAAATGAAAGGATATTATCCATTTGTTCTTCTTCTGCAATCAGCGGAAAAGGTGTATCTTCAAAGTTACGCGCCAACCGGACCCTGCTGCTCATTACAATATCACTATCTGGTCCATCGTCTTTGAGCCAGGGACTGATTGCTTCATTCATGAATTGCTCTAAACTCATGAATCTTCCCCCTCCTCTTCACGATGCAAGCTCTTTTCTACTGATTTTATTTGGTCACGGATCTGTGCCGCATCCTCAAAGGCTTCATCTGCTATTGCTTGCTGCAGCTTCACCTTTAAATCTCGTAATTTCTTCCGTTGATAAATATTAGAGCCTGCTCGTTTAGGTACTTTTCCTTCATGCAATGTATTGCCACTATGCACCTTTCGAAATAATGGGTTTAAATGATCGGCAAAGGTATGATAGCACGATGCACAACCAAATTTACCCAGTCTAGCAAACTGTTGATAGGTCATCCCACATTTGTCACACTGAAGTGTCTCTTCTTGCTTCCTTAGTGATTGCTGCTGCATCGTATTCGAACCTGTATTAAATAATCCTGATAACAGGTTATGAAGAGAATAGGCATCCTCTTCCTGAGAAACATAGCCTTTATCCTTTGCACACTGCTGACAAACATGGATTTCGCTTTTTTCCCCATTAATCACCTGGGCAAAATGAACGGTCGCCGGATTTTGATGGCATTCTTGGCATTCCACACCGTACACCTCCTAAAACTGATATTTTAATGAATTGAGCATGGCCGATAAAATGCGGGCACGCACTTCATCTCGAATCGGTAATTGAAACGGTAATGTACTGCGGTCAATGGCACTAACCATCAATTTTGCTTCCCTTTTCGTGATAAGTTCTTCTTCCAACAGTCGTTCCAATATATTAACAGCCTTTTGTTGTGAGATGCTTGGCTGAACCATTTCGATGATCTCATCAATTAACATTGCTTTATCTTCGTTGGTAATTCGACTAATTCGAATGTAGCCTCCACCACCGCGCTTGCTTTCAACCAGATACCCTTTCTCTAAGGTAAATCTGGTATTAATAACATAATTAATTTGAGAGGGTACACATTCAAAGCGATCTGCAATCTCACTACGTTTTATCTCGATGATTTTATGCTGATTACTTTTCATGATTGTTTTCAAATATTGTTCAATAATATCTGAAATATTTCGCATTTCCCCTCCTCCAATCTGACTTTGACTATATTTGACTATATACTTATTATACTTCAAGATCACGGGGTTGAAAACTATTTGGTCTTCTATATTATATCCGTTATTTTTTCCATTCAAACCATCAAGAACGAAAACGTATCTTAATTTTTTTGACACTTTCTTGCTCTAACAGCCATTCATATAAATTTTCCCGCTTCTTCTGATGTATTGCATCGATGTACATTTTAATTTTAGTAATTTCTGTATTCTCATTGTATATATCAAACTCACGTATTTCGATTGGAAAAGATTGCACCCGTTCGATAAATTTAGATGTATCTTTATTTTTGCTCAGTTTAACCTCAAAAATAATATAATGATTCTTGCGATGAAGCCGTTGTTCAAATTTATTTAAAACTACAAGGCTGATTAAAATGATCAATGTGGTGACAATCGCTTCTTTATACATACCAATCCCGACGATTAACCCTAAACCTGCCACCGCCCAAATAGAAGCAGCTGTTGTAAGACCACGAATTGTCCCACCATTGACAATGATCGTTCCAGCTCCTAGAAAACCGATTCCACTAATAACATACGATGGGATTCTCGCGGGATCGAATCGAACATTATCATAATGCTCAATAAAATAATCAAAGCCATTAATAGAAAGCAACATCATTAAACAAGAGCTGACACCCACTAATATATGTGTTCGAAATCCGGCTGAATGTTTGTTTACTTCCCTTTCAAATCCAATTAAGCCGGCCAATATAAGTGCAATCATTAATTTTGAAACAGATTCCATAAATGCAGCATCAAAAATCTGATCCATGGCAACTTCCCCCTTTTCACTTTGAATATATGACGAGAGCATATACTTCTTATACCCTAAAATCATTGATTTATATCAACGAAGTGGACATAAAGGGGCACTGTTCGCATTTAGAAAAGCGCAAGCGCCTGTTTAGAAACGTAGCGACTGGACGGCATCAACTGAGATAAAGGAATCACAGTGGGCAAGTGATGTCGATGATGACTTTCGCCCAAGGGCATAAGGTCGACTAGGCCTCTGGTTATCACCAATCGGCAAGTCTTCTTTATCGTAGGGCGATGCAGGAAGTCGCCTAGTTTCTGGGCACTTGCGCTGGACATGGCTGTTCATGTTAGAAAGCGGTACGAAACCTTAAAATTTTATACTTTCTTACCTGTTAAAAAAAGTCGGGAAAATATGTCTGCTGCTCAGGTATGATCATCTCTAACTGTTCAACTGCTAAAGCATCTCCATGAATCAAGCCTGCTTCCCACAGTGCAAATGGTCGTTTGTAACCAAAGAAAAGTTGCACCAGCTGTTGAACAGCTATTTTCACTTTTACAACCTTTGGTTCTGCATGCGTACGCTTCATAACAATGCTATCTTCCAAGTCGTGGGACACCAGAAACACGCCATTATTTTCTTCTAAAAATATGTCTGACACTTCGATTTCAAAATGGATTTTATTATGGTCGACTATTGAAAAAGGATACTGTTCGAAGAAAGCATCAACATCCACAATCCGCGCCATAAAATAAGGCAACTGCTTTTGCTCGAATCTTGGTTCATTTACAAGTAAGGGCAATGGGTCATCTGGAGGAACAGGCATCTCTACATTATGTACCATTGAATCATGATGCTGGATAAACTGATATAGTAAGTGGCGGGCATTTACATTCACAAACGCCATATCATAAACGGTGAACCGATTCTGCTTGATATTGAATAGAATATATCCAATTGGCGTTTGATCCGTTTCATACGCAAATGCGATGTGAGTATCTTTCTGCTTTAATGTTCGATAATTCCACCAATGCTCTGTTCGATGAAGTGTACCTGTATACTTATCTGTATACATTTGATAGATGGTGTTTAAAGTAGAAATTGTTTCTTCCCCTTTACTGACTCTTCTAACACTGCCTTGACCGTTCCAATCGTTTTGAAATGAATCAATTGGAATATTGTATGTAGTGCGATCAAACGTTAATTCCCAGCCATATTTTCGATAAAAGGGTACAGAGAATGGGTGTAAATAAGAGATACTTTGTTGTTGTTGCCTCATTTCTGTTAAAAGTTTGTATAACAATGCTTTTATTTTTCCACCTCTACGATACTCTGGCCAAGAAGCAACCGATCCGATACCACCCATTTTTAATGGTTTACCATGCAGATTAACAGTTAGTGGAATAAGGTGGGCTTTAGCAGCTAACTGATTATCTACTATCCATCCCCATACTTTATCTTCTTTCATTTGTTCTGCTTTTTCCTGTTTTTCTTCTTGTGTTAACTTATATTGAAATGCATACTCAGATAAGCCAAGAATCTCATCAGTATAGGAACTATTTAAGCAAATCATCCTTTCCATTGACCATTCCTCCTTCTATAATATGTATTTTAGCACATTTTAAATTACGATTGTTTACTAATCTTAAACAAGAAAAGCTGAGTAAATTCGTCTTGTGCTGCATTTATTAAATATATCTTTTGATAAATAAATTCTAAACGCTTGGAATTACAAAATTTTTGTGCATAATAAGAAAAAACGAGCATAAATCCGCTCGCTCCTAACTGACATAAGGATATATACAACTGCCTTTAATACGGATTGTGTAACTAGCATAACGGTTATTTTGAAATATTGTTAGTGGAAGGATATCTCTCCAACCAAGTCCACAAGACGCGGAGTATATTTCCGGAGCTTTGCTAAACATATAAAACATTTCAAAATAATAACTTAAACATACGTAAAGGAATCACGGTGAGTTTGCGTAGCAATGACGACTTATCATAGTCCGTAGTGCGATGATGAAATCACCTAGTTTCTAGGGGTCGAGAGGAGTGGTCTAGACCGATAAGCGTCGGTTCATTTTTATATGTTGTTATCACACAAAAAAAACATCCCAGTCCTTCGACTGAGATGTTTTGGTTTGCCTGGCAACGTCCTACTCTTGCAGGGGCGCGAGCCCCAACTACCATGGGCGCTGAAGAGCTTAACTGCTGTGTTCGGCATGGGAACAGGTGTGACCTCTTCGCTATCGCTACCAGACTCTTTTTTCAAGGACAAGATATATTATAACTCACAATGCATATGGAATGCAAGAGTTTTTTTATACTTTTTATACCTTGAAAACTAGATAAGACAAGAGACAGACATCAACGAACCGTTGCACATCAGAAACATTTGTATAGATAAGTCCTCGATCTATTAGTATTCGTCAGCTTCACATGTCACCATGCTTCCACCTCGAACCTATCAACCTCATCGTCTCTGAGGGATCTTACTCACTTACGTGATGGGAAGTCTCATCTTGAGGGGGGCTTCATGCTTAGATGCTTTCAGCACTTATCCCTTCCACACGTAGCTACCCAGCGATGCTCTTGGCAGAACAACTGGTGCACCAGCGGTGTGTCCATCCCGGTCCTCTCGTACTAAGGACAGCTCCTCTCAAACTTCCAACGCCCACGACGGATAGGGACCGAACTGTCTCACGACGTTCTGAACCCAGCTCGCGTACCGCTTTAATGGGCGAACAGCCCAACCCTTGGGACCGACTACAGCCCCAGGATGCGATGAGCCGACATCGAGGTGCCAAACCTCCCCGTCGATGTGGACTCTTGGGGGAGATAAGCCTGTTATCCCCGGGGTAGCTTTTATCCGTTGAGCGACGGCCCTTCCATTCGGTACCGCCGGATCACTAAGCCCGACTTTCGTCCCTGCTCGACTTGTAGGTCTCGCAGTCAAGCTCCCTTCTGCCTTTGCACTCTGCGAATGATTTCCAACCATTCTGAGGGAACCTTTGGGCGCCTCCGTTACATTTTAGGAGGCGACCGCCCCAGTCAAACTGCCCACCTGACACTGTCTCCGAACCGGATCACGGTTCTGGGTTAGAAGGTCAATACAGCCAGGGTGGTATCCCACCGGCGCCTCCACGTAAGCTAGCGCTCACGTATCTCAGGCTCCCACCTATCCTGTACAAGCTGTACCAACATTCAATATCAGGCTACAGTAAAGCTCCACGGGGTCTTTCCGTCCTGTCGCGGGTAATGCGCATCTTCACGCATAGTATAATTTCACCGGGTCTCTCGTTGAGACAGTGCCCAAGTCGTTGCACCTTTCGTGCGGGTCGGAACTTACCCGACAAGGAATTTCGCTACCTTAGGACCGTTATAGTTACGGCCGCCGTTTACTGGGGCTTCGGTTCAACGCTTCGCTAATGCTAACGCATCCCCTTAACCTTCCAGCACCGGGCAGGTGTCAGCCCCTATACTTCGCCTTACGGCTTCGCAGAGACCTGTGTTTTTGCTAAACAGTCGCTTGGGCCTTTTCACTGCGGCTTCTCGCAAAAGAAGCACCCCTTCTCCCGAAGTTACGGGGTCATTTTGCCGAGTTCCTTAACGAGAGTTCTCCCGATCACCTTAGGATTCTCTCCTCGCCTACCTGTGTCGGTTTGCGGTACGGGCACCCTTTTCCTTGCTAGAGGCTTTTCTTGGCAGCGTGAAATCCGGAACTTCGGTACTATATTTCCCTCCTGATCACAGCTTGTGATTGCCAGACGGATTTGCCTATCTGACTCACTTACTGCTTCAACGCACACATCCAGTGGTGCGCATTCCTTATCCTTCTGCGTCCCCCCATCACTCAAACGGAATTGGGTGGTACAGGAATATCAACCTGTTGTCCATCGCCTACGCCTTTCGGCCTCGGCTTAGGCCCCGACTAACCCTGAGCGGACGAGCCTTCCTCAGGAAACCTTAGGCATTCGGTGAAGAAGATTCTCACTTCTTTTTCGCTACTCATACCGGCATTCTCACTTCTAAGCGCTCCACCAGTCCTCACGGTCTGACTTCGCTGCACTTAGAACGCTCTCCTACCATTGATCGTAGATCAATCCGTAGCTTCGGTGATACGTTTAGCCCCGGTATATTTTCGGCGCAGCGTCACTCGACCAGTGAGCTATTACGCACTCTTTAAATGATGGCTGCTTCTAAGCCAACATCCTGGTTGTCTATGCAACGCCACATCCTTTTCCACTTAACGTATACTTTGGGACCTTAGCTGACGGTCTGGGCTGTTTCCCTTTCGACTATGAACCTTATCACCCATAGTCTGACTCCCAAGGTAATATGATTGGCATTCGGAGTTTGACTGAATTCGGTAACCCGGTAAGGGCCCCTAGTCCAATCAGTGCTCTACCTCCAACATACATGCCTTGAGGCTAGCCCTAAAGCTATTTCGGAGAGAACCAGCTATCTCCGTGTTCGATTGGCATTTCACCCCTACCCACACCTCATCCCCGCACTTTTCAACGTGCGTGGGTTCGGGCCTCCAGTCAGTGTTACCTGACCTTCACCCTGGACATGGGTAGATCACACGGTTTCGGGTCTACGACCACCTACTAAAACGCCCTGTTCAGACTCGCTTTCGCTGCGGCTCCGTGTCTTCCACTTAACCTTGCAGGGGATCGTAACTCGCCGGTCCATTCTACAAAAGGTACGCCGTCACCCATAAAAGGGCTCCGACTACTTGTAGGCACACGGTTTCAGGTTCTCTTTCACTCCCCTCCCGGGGTGCTTTTCACCTTTCCCTCACGGTACTGGTTCACTATCGGTCACTAGGGAGTATTTAGCCTTGGGAGATGGTCCTCCCGGATTCCGACGGAATTTCACGTGTTCCGCCGTACTCAGGATCCACTCCGGAGGAAACACATTTTCGACTACAGGATTGTTACCTTCTATGATGGGCCTTTCCAGACCACTTCGTCTAATGTATTTCTTTGTAACTCCAAAGGAGTGTCCTACAACCCCAAAAAGCAAGCTTTTTGGTTTGGGCTAATTCCGTTTCGCTCGCCGCTACTCGGGAAATCGCGTTTGCTTTCTCTTCCTCCGGGTACTGAGATGTTTCAGTTCCCCGGGTCTGCCTCATTTATCCTATGGATTCAGATAAATGTTCTACTCCATGACGAGCAGAGGGTTTCCCCATTCGGAAATTCTCGGATCAAGGCCTACGTACGGCTCCCCGAGACATATCGGTGTTTGTCCCGTCCTTCATCGGCTCCTAGTGCCAAGGCATCCACCGTGCGCCCTTCTTCACTTAACTATACTTACTTTATTTCAATGAAAAGCGAGTTGGTTATTGTTTGATGTCTTGTCATCAGTTTCGTTTCCACAGCTGTCAAGCAGTTGCTTCCACGTCCTGATTACTCTTATCTAGTTTTCAAGGTACAAGTTCAAGAGAGTATTGATCTCTCAAAACTGAACCAAACAACCAAGTATGATTTGTCACCTTGTAAAAGGTGTTCCTATAATCCTTAGAAAGGAGGTGATCCAGCCGCACCTTCCGATACGGCTACCTTGTTACGACTTCACCCCAATCATTGGCCCCACCTTCGGCGGCTGGCTCCAAAGGTTACCCCACCGACTTCGGGTGTTGCCAACTCTCGTGGTGTGACGGGCGGTGTGTACAAGGCCCGGGAACGTATTCACCGTGGCATGCTGATCCACGATTACTAGCGATTCCGGCTTCATGCAGGCGAGTTGCAGCCTGCAATCCGAACTGAGAATGGTTTTATGGGATTTGCTTGACCTCGCGGTTTCGCTGCCCTCTGTACCATCCATTGTAGCACGTGTGTAGCCCAGGTCATAAGGGGCATGATGATTTGACGTCATCCCCACCTTCCTCCGGTTTGTCACCGGCAGTCACCTTAGAGTGCCCAACTTAATGCTGGCAACTAAGATCAAGGGTTGCGCTCGTTGCGGGACTTAACCCAACATCTCACGACACGAGCTGACGACAACCATGCACCACCTGTCATTCGGTCCCCGAAGGGAACTCCCTATCTCTAGGGACATCCGAAGATGTCAAGACCTGGTAAGGTTCTTCGCGTTGCTTCGAATTAAACCACATGCTCCACCGCTTGTGCGGGCCCCCGTCAATTCTTTTGAGTTTCAGCCTTGCGGCCGTACTCCCCAGGCGGAGTGCTTAATGCGTTAACTGCAGCACTAAGGGGCGGAAACCCCCTAACACCTAGCACTCATCGTTTACGGCGTGGACTACCAGGGTATCTAATCCTGTTCGCTCCCCACGCTTTCGCACCTCAGCGTCAGTTACAGACCAGAGAGTCGCCTTCGCCACTGGTGTTCCTCCACATATCTACGCATTTCACCGCTACACGTGGAATTCCACTCTCCTCTTCTGCACTCAAGTTCCCCAGTTTCCAATGACCGCTTGCGGTTGAGCCGCAAGATTTCACATCAGACTTAAGAAACCGCCTACGCGCGCTTTACGCCCAATAATTCCGGACAACGCTTGCCCCCTACGTATTACCGCGGCTGCTGGCACGTAGTTAGCCGGGGCTTCCTCGATAGGTACCGTCAAGGTGCCGCCCTGTTTGAACGGCACTTGTTCTTCCCTAACAACAGAACTTTACGATCCGAAAACCTTCTTCGTTCACGCGGCGTTGCTCCGTCAGACTTTCGTCCATTGCGGAAGATTCCCTACTGCTGCCTCCCGTAGGAGTCTGGGCCGTGTCTCAGTCCCAGTGTGGCCGATCACCCTCTCAGGTCGGCTACGCATCGTTGCCTTGGTGAGCCGTTACCTCACCAACTAGCTAATGCGCCGCGGGCCCATCTGTAAGTAATAGCCAGAGGCCATCTTTCAACATTCCTTCATGCGAAGCAATGTATTATCCGGTATTAGCCCCGGTTTCCCGGGGTTATCCCAATCTTACAGGCAGGTTGCCCACGTGTTACTCACCCGTCCGCCGCTCGTTCCACTAACGTCCTCCCGAAGGATTCAGTTAGCTTCCCGCGCTCGACTTGCATGTATTAGGCACGCCGCCAGCGTTCGTCCTGAGCCAAGATCAAACTCTCAATAAAGTTGACTTGCGCTCGCTTCTATAAGCTAGCTTGTTTATTAATTCATACTGGTTGTTTTGTTCAGTTTTCAAAGATCAAACACACAAAAAATGGTGGAGCCTAGCGGGATCGAACCGCTGACCTCCTGCGTGCAAAGCAGGCGCTCTCCCAGCTGAGCTAAGGCCCCACAAATAAAATTTGATTAATGGTCGGGAAGACAGGATTTGAACCTGCGACCCCTTGGTCCCAAACCAAGTGCTCTACCAAGCTGAGCTACTTCCCGATAATGGCGCGCCCGAGAGGAGTCGAACCCCTAACCTTTTGATCCGTAGTCAAACGCTCTATCCAATTGAGCTACGGGCGCTATACGTGGTGCCGAGGGCCGGACTCGAACCGGCACGGTGGAAACCCACCGCAGGATTTTAAGTCCTGTGCGTCTGCCAATTCCGCCACCCCGGCAAGGAAATACATTCTAACCACCTGGCAAACTTGGCGATTAAAAATCCTGGAGCGGAAGACGGGATTCGAACCCGCGACCCCCACCTTGGCAAGGTGGTGTTCTACCACTGAACTACTTCCGCATAATTATAAAATTAAGAAAATGTATGGTGCGGGTGGAGGGACTTGAACCCCCACGTCGAGAGACACTAGATCCTAAGTCTAGCGCGTCTGCCAATTCCGCCACACCCGCATAAATAAATGGTGAGCCATGGAGGATTCGAACCTCCGACCCTCTGATTAAAAGTCAGATGCTCTGCCAGCTGAGCTAATGGCTCTAAGATGAGTGGTGCCGGCCAGAGGACTTGAACCCCCAACCTACTGATTACAAGTCAGTTGCTCTACCAATTGAGCTAGACCGGCTAATGGTGGAGGATGCAGGGCTCGAACCTGCGACCCCTTGCTTGTAAGGCAAGTGCTCTCCCAGCTGAGCTAATCCTCCTATGTATGCCTGGCAACGTCCTACTCTTGCAGGGGCGCGAGCCCCAACTACCATGGGCGCTGAAGAGCTTAACTGCTGTGTTCGGCATGGGAACAGGTGTGACCTCTTCGCTATCGCTACCAGACTCTTTTTTCAAGGACAAGATATATTATAACTCACAATGCATATGGAATGCAAGAGTTTTTTTATACTTTTTATACCTTGAAAACTAGATAAGACAAGAGACAGACATCAACGAACCGTTGCACATCAGAAACATTTGTATAGATAAGTCCTCGATCTATTAGTATTCGTCAGCTTCACATGTCACCATGCTTCCACCTCGAACCTATCAACCTCATCGTCTCTGAGGGATCTTACTCACTTACGTGATGGGAAGTCTCATCTTGAGGGGGGCTTCATGCTTAGATGCTTTCAGCACTTATCCCTTCCACACGTAGCTACCCAGCGATGCTCTTGGCAGAACAACTGGTGCACCAGCGGTGTGTCCATCCCGGTCCTCTCGTACTAAGGACAGCTCCTCTCAAACTTCCAACGCCCACGACGGATAGGGACCGAACTGTCTCACGACGTTCTGAACCCAGCTCGCGTACCGCTTTAATGGGCGAACAGCCCAACCCTTGGGACCGACTACAGCCCCAGGATGCGATGAGCCGACATCGAGGTGCCAAACCTCCCCGTCGATGTGGACTCTTGGGGGAGATAAGCCTGTTATCCCCGGGGTAGCTTTTATCCGTTGAGCGACGGCCCTTCCATTCGGTACCGCCGGATCACTAAGCCCGACTTTCGTCCCTGCTCGACTTGTAGGTCTCGCAGTCAAGCTCCCTTCTGCCTTTGCACTCTGCGAATGATTTCCAACCATTCTGAGGGAACCTTTGGGCGCCTCCGTTACATTTTAGGAGGCGACCGCCCCAGTCAAACTGCCCACCTGACACTGTCTCCGAACCGGATCACGGTTCTGGGTTAGAAGGTCAATACAGCCAGGGTGGTATCCCACCGGCGCCTCCACGTAAGCTAGCGCTCACGTATCTCAGGCTCCCACCTATCCTGTACAAGCTGTACCAACATTCAATATCAGGCTACAGTAAAGCTCCACGGGGTCTTTCCGTCCTGTCGCGGGTAATGCGCATCTTCACGCATAGTATAATTTCACCGGGTCTCTCGTTGAGACAGTGCCCAAGTCGTTGCACCTTTCGTGCGGGTCGGAACTTACCCGACAAGGAATTTCGCTACCTTAGGACCGTTATAGTTACGGCCGCCGTTTACTGGGGCTTCGGTTCAACGCTTCGCTAATGCTAACGCATCCCCTTAACCTTCCAGCACCGGGCAGGTGTCAGCCCCTATACTTCGCCTTACGGCTTCGCAGAGACCTGTGTTTTTGCTAAACAGTCGCTTGGGCCTTTTCACTGCGGCTTCTCGCAAAAGAAGCACCCCTTCTCCCGAAGTTACGGGGTCATTTTGCCGAGTTCCTTAACGAGAGTTCTCCCGATCACCTTAGGATTCTCTCCTCGCCTACCTGTGTCGGTTTGCGGTACGGGCACCCTTTTCCTTGCTAGAGGCTTTTCTTGGCAGCGTGAAATCCGGAACTTCGGTACTATATTTCCCTCCTGATCACAGCTTGTGATTGCCAGACGGATTTGCCTATCTGACTCACTTACTGCTTCAACGCACACATCCAGTGGTGCGCATTCCTTATCCTTCTGCGTCCCCCCATCACTCAAACGGAATTGGGTGGTACAGGAATATCAACCTGTTGTCCATCGCCTACGCCTTTCGGCCTCGGCTTAGGCCCCGACTAACCCTGAGCGGACGAGCCTTCCTCAGGAAACCTTAGGCATTCGGTGAAGAAGATTCTCACTTCTTTTTCGCTACTCATACCGGCATTCTCACTTCTAAGCGCTCCACCAGTCCTCACGGTCTGACTTCGCTGCACTTAGAACGCTCTCCTACCATTGATCGTAGATCAATCCGTAGCTTCGGTGATACGTTTAGCCCCGGTATATTTTCGGCGCAGCGTCACTCGACCAGTGAGCTATTACGCACTCTTTAAATGATGGCTGCTTCTAAGCCAACATCCTGGTTGTCTATGCAACGCCACATCCTTTTCCACTTAACGTATACTTTGGGACCTTAGCTGACGGTCTGGGCTGTTTCCCTTTCGACTATGAACCTTATCACCCATAGTCTGACTCCCAAGGTAATATGATTGGCATTCGGAGTTTGACTGAATTCGGTAACCCGGTAAGGGCCCCTAGTCCAATCAGTGCTCTACCTCCAACATACATGCCTTGAGGCTAGCCCTAAAGCTATTTCGGAGAGAACCAGCTATCTCCGTGTTCGATTGGCATTTCACCCCTACCCACACCTCATCCCCGCACTTTTCAACGTGCGTGGGTTCGGGCCTCCAGTCAGTGTTACCTGACCTTCACCCTGGACATGGGTAGATCACACGGTTTCGGGTCTACGACCACCTACTAAAACGCCCTGTTCAGACTCGCTTTCGCTGCGGCTCCGTGTCTTCCACTTAACCTTGCAGGGGATCGTAACTCGCCGGTCCATTCTACAAAAGGTACGCCGTCACCCATAAAAGGGCTCCGACTACTTGTAGGCACACGGTTTCAGGTTCTCTTTCACTCCCCTCCCGGGGTGCTTTTCACCTTTCCCTCACGGTACTGGTTCACTATCGGTCACTAGGGAGTATTTAGCCTTGGGAGATGGTCCTCCCGGATTCCGACGGAATTTCACGTGTTCCGCCGTACTCAGGATCCACTCCGGAGGAAACACATTTTCGACTACAGGATTGTTACCTTCTATGATGGGCCTTTCCAGACCACTTCGTCTAATGTATTTCTTTGTAACTCCAAAGGAGTGTCCTACAACCCCAAAAAGCAAGCTTTTTGGTTTGGGCTAATTCCGTTTCGCTCGCCGCTACTCGGGAAATCGCGTTTGCTTTCTCTTCCTCCGGGTACTGAGATGTTTCAGTTCCCCGGGTCTGCCTCATTTATCCTATGGATTCAGATAAATGTTCTACTCCATGACGAGCAGAGGGTTTCCCCATTCGGAAATTCTCGGATCAAGGCCTACGTACGGCTCCCCGAGACATATCGGTGTTTGTCCCGTCCTTCATCGGCTCCTAGTGCCAAGGCATCCACCGTGCGCCCTTCTTCACTTAACTATACTTACTTTATTTCAATGAAAAGCGAGTTGGTTATTGTTTGATGTCTTGTCATCAGTTTCGTTTCCACAGCTGTCAAGCAGTTGCTTCCACGTCCTGATTACTCTTATCTAGTTTTCAAGGTACAAGTTCAAGAGAGTATTGATCTCTCAAAACTGAACCAAACAACCAAGTATGATTTGTCACCTTGTAAAAGGTGTTCCTATAATCCTTAGAAAGGAGGTGATCCAGCCGCACCTTCCGATACGGCTACCTTGTTACGACTTCACCCCAATCATTGGCCCCACCTTCGGCGGCTGGCTCCAAAGGTTACCCCACCGACTTCGGGTGTTGCCAACTCTCGTGGTGTGACGGGCGGTGTGTACAAGGCCCGGGAACGTATTCACCGTGGCATGCTGATCCACGATTACTAGCGATTCCGGCTTCATGCAGGCGAGTTGCAGCCTGCAATCCGAACTGAGAATGGTTTTATGGGATTTGCTTGACCTCGCGGTTTCGCTGCCCTCTGTACCATCCATTGTAGCACGTGTGTAGCCCAGGTCATAAGGGGCATGATGATTTGACGTCATCCCCACCTTCCTCCGGTTTGTCACCGGCAGTCACCTTAGAGTGCCCAACTTAATGCTGGCAACTAAGATCAAGGGTTGCGCTCGTTGCGGGACTTAACCCAACATCTCACGACACGAGCTGACGACAACCATGCACCACCTGTCATTCGGTCCCCGAAGGGAACTCCCTATCTCTAGGGACATCCGAAGATGTCAAGACCTGGTAAGGTTCTTCGCGTTGCTTCGAATTAAACCACATGCTCCACCGCTTGTGCGGGCCCCCGTCAATTCTTTTGAGTTTCAGCCTTGCGGCCGTACTCCCCAGGCGGAGTGCTTAATGCGTTAACTGCAGCACTAAGGGGCGGAAACCCCCTAACACCTAGCACTCATCGTTTACGGCGTGGACTACCAGGGTATCTAATCCTGTTCGCTCCCCACGCTTTCGCACCTCAGCGTCAGTTACAGACCAGAGAGTCGCCTTCGCCACTGGTGTTCCTCCACATATCTACGCATTTCACCGCTACACGTGGAATTCCACTCTCCTCTTCTGCACTCAAGTTCCCCAGTTTCCAATGACCGCTTGCGGTTGAGCCGCAAGATTTCACATCAGACTTAAGAAACCGCCTACGCGCGCTTTACGCCCAATAATTCCGGACAACGCTTGCCCCCTACGTATTACCGCGGCTGCTGGCACGTAGTTAGCCGGGGCTTCCTCGATAGGTACCGTCAAGGTGCCGCCCTGTTTGAACGGCACTTGTTCTTCCCTAACAACAGAACTTTACGATCCGAAAACCTTCTTCGTTCACGCGGCGTTGCTCCGTCAGACTTTCGTCCATTGCGGAAGATTCCCTACTGCTGCCTCCCGTAGGAGTCTGGGCCGTGTCTCAGTCCCAGTGTGGCCGATCACCCTCTCAGGTCGGCTACGCATCGTTGCCTTGGTGAGCCGTTACCTCACCAACTAGCTAATGCGCCGCGGGCCCATCTGTAAGTGATAGCCAGAGGCCATCTTTCAACATTCCTTCATGCGAAGCAATGTATTATCCGGTATTAGCCCCGGTTTCCCGGGGTTATCCCAATCTTACAGGCAGGTTGCCCACGTGTTACTCACCCGTCCGCCGCTCGTTCCACTAACGTCCTCCCGAAGGATTCAGTTAGCTTCCCGCGCTCGACTTGCATGTATTAGGCACGCCGCCAGCGTTCGTCCTGAGCCAAGATCAAACTCTCAATAAAGTTGACTTGCGCTCGCTTCTATAAGCTAGCTTGTTTATTAATTCATACTGGTTGTTTTGTTCAGTTTTCAAAGATCAAATTGTTTCGCTGTTTTTTTGACAGCTTTAATAGTTTATCATCTATTAGGATCAATGTCAATAACTTTTTTGAAGTTATTAGAGATGAAATTGTTTTGTCGTTTTTTCGCGACAACTTTTATATCATATCAACTATTGAAGGTGATGTCAACAACTTTTTAATAAAAACTCTGAAGTTGTTGGCGATAAAATTGTTCTGTCGTTTTCAGCGACGTTTAATAATATACCACATCTATTTAAATGGTGTCAATAAAGATTTATAACTTTTTTATTTTATGTCTTTTATAGCTTAATATACGGATGGAATTCTCCGTTGTACATATTAAAAACAATTGAACCCCCCTGTTACAGGAGGGTTTTCTGTTATTTATTACGCATTTGCGGGAAGAGTAAGACATCTCTAATAGAAGGAGAATTCGTTAAAAGCATTACTAATCGATCAATACCAATTCCTAATCCACCTGTTGGCGGCATACCGTATTCTAGTGCTTCTAGGAAATCTTCATCCATTTCATGTGCCTCATCATTGCCCTGTTCTTTCTCTTTCACTTGTGCTTCAAATCGTTCTCTTTGGTCAACCGGATCGTTTAATTCAGAGAAAGCATTCGCATGTTCTCTTCCTACAATAAATAGTTCAAATCGGTCTGTAAAACGATCATCCTCTTTATTCTTTTTAGCAAGAGGAGATATAGCCACTGGGTGTCCGTACACAAATGTTGGCTGTATTAATTTGTCTTCTACTTTTTGTTCGAAAAACTCGTTAACAATGTGCCCATATGTCATGGTATCTTCAATGTCTACACCATGTTCTTTCGCAAGTGCTTTTGCTTCTTCATCTGTTGTTTTCTTCCAGAAATCTACGCCAGTATATTCTTTAATGGCATCTACCATATGGAGTCTTGTCCAACTTGGCTCTAAATTAATTTCCTCTTCCCCATACATAATCGTAGCAGAACCTGTTACTTCTTTCGCAATATGCGCGACCATATTTTCTACTAACTCCATAATATCATGATAGTCAGCGTATGCTTCATAAAGTTCGATCATTGTGAATTCTGGGTTGTGTCGAGTTGAAACACCCTCATTACGGAATACACGACCAATTTCATAGACTTTCTCCATACCACCAACAATTAATCGTTTCAGG
Organism: Gracilibacillus caseinilyticus; assembly: GCF_022919115.1. Lineage (NCBI taxonomy): Bacteria > Bacillati > Bacillota > Bacilli > Caryophanales > Bacillaceae > Gracilibacillus > Gracilibacillus caseinilyticus. The sequence continues at coordinate 1,052,962 of NZ_CP095072.1, forward strand.
TGTAATTCAATCGCGATACGCATATACAACGGGATATCAAGCGCATTGTGATGGGTTTCGAATGGACGTGCAGATGCACCACCCGGAATACCGTGCATCATTGGTGTTTCTACTTCCAAAAATCCCCTGTCGTCTAAATAACGACGCATGGATTGAATAATTTTACTACGAAGTATAAAGGTATTCTTGCTGTCCATATTTGTAATAAGGTCTAAGTAACGTTGACGATATCGTTGTTCAACATCTTTAAGGCCGTGGAACTTTTCTGGAAGGGGACGAAGAGACTTTGTCAGAATTGTGAATTTGTTTGCTTTGACTGAAAGTTCTCCTACATTTGTTTTGAAAACTGTTCCTGTAACTCCAACGATATCTCCTAAATCTGCTGACTTAAATATTTCATATGCTTCTTCTCCGATTCTATCTTTGCGTACGTATAATTGGATTTGGCCACTTAAGTCCTGAATATGGGAGAAACCTGCTTTTCCTTTGCCTCGTTTCGTCATAATACGACCAGCGACAGTTGTTTCTATTCCTTGTTCTTCTAACTCTTCCTTAGAAAACTGATCATAACTCTCTCTTAATTCTTCCGCTAGATGTGATCGAACGAATTTATCACCAAAGGGATCAATTCCTTGTTCACGATAACTGTGCATTTTTTCCAAGCGGACACGCATATGTTCGTTAAGTTCTTCGCTCATAATTTTCACCTCAAAAAGTATGGTATATGTTATATATCAAAAAACTGCCAGCAACCTACTGGCAGTATCTCATTCATGATTAGTATAGAAAAGGAATGCCTGTGTGTCAATGTTTACACTCTTCGGAAACTAGCGTTTATTGCTCTATCTACGCGCCCCGTAATCGTACAATAGTTCTTTAATTCCTTTATTGACCTTGTTTGCACAAATAATTACGTTTCTGTCGCTCCTATTAACCCTTTACATACTAATCAGCACGTCTCCATTACCGGAAACTCGCTCATCTTTCCATTTAATTATACGTTCGTTGTATAGCTAGCACTAACCAGCAGTCTTAATATGACCTATGTTACACCTGCTTGTTATCCTCGAAATCTTTGGTGCTAGGTTGCAATTCCTCCAAGGAAACATTTAAATGTTCTGCAATCAGTTCTAGTTTTTGTGTAGTAGGCATTTTTGTGCCCCGTTCCAATTCTCCCAATTGTGATACGGAGATGCCAAGTTCATCTGCTAAACTCACTTGTGTATAGCCTTTTAATTTTCGAAAGGCTTTGATTCTCTTACCCCATTTGTTTGTTGCCATCTTACTACCCCTTCTTTATCTTGTACAGGTAATGTTGTTAAAAGTTCCGATACTGTTTGATCGAAATAGGTGATATACAAGTATGGGCGTATATCTGCTAATGGTATTAATACAAACGCTCTTTCTTGTAGACGTGGATGAGGTAAAACAAGTCGTTCTGTCTCCACCTCTTCCTGATCGTATAGTAATATATCAAGATCAATGGTTCTTGGCCCCCACCTTATTTCACGCCTTCTGCCCAGTTTTCTCTCTATCCGTTGACAAACATCTAAAAGTAATGTCGGCTCAAGCTCTGTTTCAATTTCCAACACCATATTAAGAAATTGCCCTTGCTCCACGAAACCAACTGGATCAGTTTCGTAAATTGGAGATTGATGTGTTACTTGAATTTTATCATGATTTGCCAACAATTGAATAGCCTTATTTAAATAAGAAACTCGTGGTTGAATATTAGATCCTAATGCAACATATGCCTTCATCTTTAATTGTTCTCCCGAAATATTTCAATTGCCACTGATTCATAGTGTCCTGGAATCGGCGGATCTGGTTTAACTACCTTCACCGTGCATGCATGTAATGATGAAAAATGTTTAAACAACTCAACAGAAAGATCCTCAGCCACTTTCTCCACCAAATTCTGCGCGGGCCCTTCTATGACATCTTTAGTGACTTGATAGACAAGACCGTAATCAATAGAGTATCGCAAATCATCTGTTTCTCCAGCCTTTTTCAGATCCCTCTCTAATATTAAATCAACTTGAAAACGTTGACCGAGTTTTTTTTCCTCAGGGAATACTCCATGGAAACCGTAAAATGACATTTTGTTTAGATATATTTTATCCATTGTGATCGACACCTTTCCCTAATAGCTTGTCCATCATTTTGACCATTCTTACATGCAGCTTCACATTGTGGACCCGGACAATCTCACATCCTTTAGTCATACCGAAACATACCGTTGCTCCTGTTCCCTCATCACGTTGATCGACTGGTAAATCTAAAGTTTGTGCAACAACGGATTTTCGTGAAGTTCCTAACAATACGGGGTAGTCTAATTCACGTAATTGCTCCATATCCTGCATCACTCGAATGTTCTCCTCATACGTTTTGGCAAAACCTATCCCTGGATCAAGAATAATCTGTTCTTTTTTCACTCCTGCCTTCAGCGCTATTTCAATGCTTTCTGCTAAATCAGACAGCACGTCATCCATTAAAGACGTATAAGTAGGATCCAAACGATTATGCATTAATACAATAGGCACATCAAACTCTGCGGCAACTCGAGCGATCTCAGGCTCTCTCTTCGCACCCCAAATATCATTGATTATGGATGCTCCAGCTTCCACTGCTTTTCGTGCAACATTCGCTTTCCATGTATCGACTGAAATCGGAATTTTAAGCTCTTCGGATAACACCTTTATAACAGGAAGAATTCTTTCTATTTCCTCTGCTTCGGAAATCGGAGTATGACCCGGTCGTGTTGATTCACCACCAACATCAATAATATCCGCACCATCTGCCTCCAGTGCTTTTGCCTGTTGAACTGCATCTTCAACAGTAGCGTAACTGCCGCCATCAGAGAATGAATCCGGCGTTATATTAAGAATCCCCATTATTAATGTTTTATCTTGATAATAAAAGGTTTTTTGTTCTGTTCGTAATTCTTTTTTCATGATAACCCGCCCTTACGAAGCAATGTAAAAAAATCTATTCATAACAAAGTATTATAGCATATTTATGTATGAAAAGTTGAGACCCTAACCAAAAAATATCAGCAATTCTAAAGGCCGTCCTGTGTAATGGCGACTTATTCCATGACCTATATCCGCTCTAACGCAAAAGGTCATGGAGCAACAGAGTAAATATCCTGAAGGACAGGTATAACGCTTAAACCATACAAAAAAACCAGGCTAAACTCATCCGTCACTAACTAAGAAAAGCCACCTATAATGTGGATTGTGTTAACTATTTTGTGTTAATTTTGAAATGATTCATGCGCTGGGATGCCGCTCCGGCCAACCAATTCGCGTCCTGCTGGGCCTATTTCCTGAACTTTGCTTAGCATTCCATATCTCAAAATAACCACATTGCAATAGTGCACTTAACATAATCCACATTATAAGAACCAAAACTTCCATTTAGAGCGTGATTCTCTTTTGTCATTTGCCTTAATGATTGTAATGCTAATAAAAAACGATCATCAGCAAGGGATGATCGTTTTTGTTTCTTTATTTTTCGTCAAATTGATAAAGTGGTGTAGATAGGTAGCGCTCTCCGTTACTAGGAATAACCGCTAATACTTTCTTCCCTTTACCAAGTTGTTTCGCTACTTGTTTAGCTGCATAGATTGCTGCACCAGAAGAAACGCCTCCAAGTACACCGTCTTTACATGCTGCCTCTCTTGCTGTTTCATATGCTTGGTCATTGGAAACCGTAATAACTTCATCATACACTTCAGTATCCAGCACTTCTGGAACAAAACCGGCACCAATACCTTGAATCTTGTGAGGACCTGGTGTACCTCCTGATAAAATAGCGGAATCTGTTGGTTCTACAGCATAAATCTTAATGTCTTTATACTGATCTTTTAATACTTTACCTGCACCAGTAATCGTACCACCTGTACCAATACCAGAAACAAACGCATCAAGCTGACTGCCCATTTGTTCTACTATTTCCTTACCAGTAGTACGTGCATGTACTGCAGGGTTAGCTACATTGTTAAATTGCTGCGGCATGAAATATCCGTTCTCTTTCTGTAATTCTGTCGCTTTCGCAATTGCGCCTTTCATACCTTCAGCACCAGAAGTTAAAATCAATTCGGCACCATATGCGCGTAATAGGTTACGACGTTCCATGCTCATAGTATCTGGCATTACTAAAATAGCTTTATAACCTTTAATTGCTGCTACTAACGCAAGACCAATACCAGTGTTACCACTTGTTGGTTCAATAATAGTGTCGCCTTCTTTTAAAAGTCCATCTTCTTCAGCTGCTTCAACCATCGCTAGTGCAATACGATCTTTTACAGAGCTGCCTGGATTCATAAATTCTAGCTTTAAGTAGATATCTGCACCTTCCGGATCTGCTGTACGATTTAATTTCACAATTGGTGTATTGCCAATCAATTCTCCAACATTTTGAGCTACCTTCATTCCAGTTCCTCCTCAAATCCAAGTAAAATTATTGGTTTTATATACAATGTACATGAAACGGCATTCATTGTCAACCCATTTAATGGTAAGCATCACTAATTATTAGCATTTTTATATGTCAAATTTACTCCTGTTTGTTCCCATAAACTTTCGGCATCTATATTTTTCTCCAGTTGATCGAGCGCTAGATCCTGACGTACTTCCTGGAAGGCCTCTTCATAGCTTAATTCAATAGCTGGTAAATGCTGATGGAGGTAAATGACCGCATATCCATTATCCATTAATTGTGGCTCACTGTATTCTCCTGGTGACAATTCGGTCGAAACATCATAATATTCACCCGGAATAAAGCTGCTGGTCTCTGAATAAAATCCTAAATAACCGCCATCCGACGCTGTGTCCTCGTCAATGGAATGTTCTTTAGCTACTCCGCTGAATGATTCACCGTCTTCAAGCTTGGTCATCACATACTCTGCTTCCTGTTCTGTAGGGACGAGAATATGGGAGATCTGTACCATATCCTCAAATTGATATTGTCGTTTATATTCATTAAAATAGGTCTCAATTTCTGATTCAGGTACCTCTACATCCTTCGTTATAAGTTCTTGCAGATAGTACCGATATTCAATCTGTTCTGTCCACTGATCGACTTTATCAGCTTTCTCCTCTTCTGATAATACCCCCTCCATCACCAACATTCTTGCTATTTCTCGTTCAATGATTTTAGGTTCGATGGAAAGATCTTGTTGTTTCGCTAATTGAAAAACGACTTCACTATCTACCATGTTGTGCAAAACCTCTTCGCCATGCTGATTAATTAGCTCATTCAGCCAGCTCTGATAATTGATATCCGTATTTCCTACTTCTGCTAATGGCTTATTACGATCGATTTCTCGATCTGACATGACAAGCTGATCTGAAGAATTGTTGTTGGACATTAGAAGCACCGTACCTATATTAGTGAGTAATAACAGCAGAATAATCGACCATAATACCAGACGTGAAACTCTCAACAAATACTCCCCCTATTGCGTCTTTAATGTACGCAGCTCATCAATCGTAAATGTGTATGTCTCATTACAAAAGTGACAATTTGCTGTTGCGCCGTGGTCCTCTCTAATCATCGCATCAATTTCTTCGTTTCCTAAACTTTGAATGGCTGTTTCTAACCTTTCCTTTGTACAAGGACAGGAGAACTTCACATCCATACGCTCATGTATCTTGATATTCTCTTCACCTAGAATCGTCTCCAAGATTTCCTCTGGTGTTTTTCCATCACGAACCATAGTCGAGATCGGAGGAACGCTTGCTATACTTTCTTCAATTCTTGCAACGGTCTCTTCAGAAGCACCCGGCATCATTTGCACGATAAAACCTCCAGCAGCAAGTACACTGTGATCCGGATTCACTAATACTCCTGCGCCAACTGCAGATGGTACCTGTTCTGAATTCGCTAAATAGTAAGTGAAATCCTCACTGACTTCACCAGAAACGATGGGAACTTGTCCTGTAAAGTTATTTTTTAAACCTAGGTCCTTAACAACGCTTAGTGTCCCCTTCGTTCCAACCGCTCTCTTTACATCTAGTTTATCCTGATCATTTGATTCGAAATCGACATGTGGGTTTATCACATAGCCTCGGACCTCCCCTTTGGCATTTGCATCAGCAATAATTGCCCCGATCGGTCCCTCTCCTTCTACTTTCACCGTCAATTTATTCTCGCCCTTCAACATAGCTCCAAACATCGTGGTAATCGTGATACTTCTGCCTAATGCTGCCGTTGCCGTTGCCCATGTATCCTGACGTTTTCTTGCTTCTTCTACTGTGTCAGTTGAACGAATCGCATACGCTCTAACTTCTCCTTTAAATGCAGTTGCTTTCAGTAAATAATCATTCATGACTGAACTTCCTTTCTCTCATTCAAAATCTTTTTCATTCGTTCGGTATATTTCATATAATCCTTTTAATGTTAAATACGGATCAACTATATCAATAACTGAAGAATCTTTAGCAATTAATGTAGCTAGTCCACCAGTCGCGATGACTTGAGGTGATCGGCCAATTTCTTGTTTAATACGATTTACTACTGCATCTACTTGTCCTACATAGCCAAAATAAACACCTGATTGCATCGCTTCTACTGTTGAATCACCTAACACATTAGCAGGTTTTTTTAACTCAATCTTTGGTAATTTGGCAGCATTTTGATACAATGCTTCGAGCGATATATTAATACCCGGCGTTATGACACCACTTACGTATTCATTTTTTTCATTAATATAACAGTAGGTAGTAGCTGTTCCGAAATCAATAATGATGCTCGGTGATCCATACTCTTTAATTACTCCTACAGCATTAACAATTCGATCGGCACCTAACTCTTTAGGATTAGGATACTTCATTTTCAAATATGGATTCACCTTATCATCACCTATCACCATTGGATTACAATGGAAATACTTATCTGCCATTCGTTGTAAAGCAAACAAAATAGGTGGCACTACAGAAGAAATAACAATTCCATTGATATCAGAAAATCGCAATCCTTCATGCTCTAATAACGATCGGATAAACATAGCATATTCATCCTCTGTTTTATTCTTATCGGTCTGCATCCGCCATTGAAACGTTAATTTTTCTTCACGAAACACACCTAAGACGGTATTGGTATTTCCCACATCTATTACAAAGATCATAGCTTCCTCCACAATAGTTTATTTAGTATACTTATCTTCATATTGTATAGTCTTTTTACTATCTGTCGCAAGTTAATTGAATTTTTACAGCATCTTATTTTTTCCTCAAAGAAGGTTTTGATGGACTTACAGCTATTATCACTTACCAACTCAGCATCAGGTATATCCCTGCAATAAAATCAACTATACCGACCGTTACCTTCAACGGACAGCATATCATCATTTCCCAGGCAATGAAAAAGCAGTTCCTTATTAAGCAAGGAACTGCTTTTTTAACTTATTGTTTATCTTTGCCATCTGAAGAATTATCTTCATCTGTATTATCTTCTGTCTTCGATTGAATATTCACTCGTACATCAGAAGATTTTTCTTCTTTTTGCTCAGATGCTTCCGATTTTGTTTCCTTACCATCTTGTTCAGAAACAACCGGGTCAGGAAGTACTCCATCTTCAAATAATGATTTGATTTGGCTAGCATCCAAGGTTTCGATTTCTAGTAATGTTTGTGCCACAAGTTCTAATTTATCGCGATTTTCGGTAAGAATTTGTTTAGCACGCTCATAGCATGTTTGGATAAACTGTTGGACCTCTTGATCAATTTCATAAGCAATTGCATCACTGTAATTCTGTTCGTTTTGCATGTCGCGACCTAAGAAAACTTGACCATTGCTGTTACCGAACTGTAAAGGTCCAATCTTATCACTCATACCATATTCCATTACCATTTTTCGCGCAATTCCAGTAGCTCGTTGGAAATCGTTATGTGCACCTGTACTCACTTCACCAAAGATGATTTCCTCTGCTACACGACCACCTAGTAAACCGGTAATCTTATCGAACAATTCTGGTTTCGTCATGAAATAGCGATCTTCACGAGGTAACATAACGGCATAGCCACCAGCTTGACCACGAGGTACAATCGTTACCTTGTGAACCATATCAGCATCGTCTAATACCATACCGATAATTGTATGTCCACTTTCGTGGTATGCCACAATATTACGTTCTTTCTTAGAGATAACTCTGCTTTTCTTAGCAGGACCGGCAATAACACGATCAATGGCTTCATCGACGTCTTCCATGCCGATTTTCTCTTTATCATGTCGTGCAGCAACAAGCGCTGCTTCATTAAGTAAATTCTCCAAGTCCGCACCAGAAAAACCTGGTGTACGCATGGCAATCGTTTTTAATTCCACGTCGTCCGCTAATGGTTTGTTACGCGCATGAACTGCCAAGACATCTTGGCGGCCTTTTAAGTCTGGACGGTCAACCGTAATCTGACGGTCAAAACGACCTGGACGTAACAATGCCGGGTCTAATATATCTGGTCTGTTTGTTGCAGCAATAATAATGATTCCTTCGTTCTCACCGAAACCATCCATTTCCACCAGTAATTGGTTTAAGGTTTGTTCACGTTCATCATGTCCACCACCAACACCAGCGCCACGCTGACGACCTACTGCATCGATCTCATCGATAAAAATAATACAAGGAGCATTCTTTTTGGCGTTCTCAAACAAATCACGCACACGTGATGCACCAACACCGACAAACATTTCAACGAAGTCCGAACCACTGATAGAGAAGAACGGCACACCCGCTTCACCGGCAACTGCTCTAGCTAACAACGTCTTACCAGTACCAGGAGGTCCTACTAATAAAACCCCTTTTGGAATTTTTGCACCGATGGTAGCAAACTTACGTGGATCCTTCAAGAAGTCCACAACTTCTACTAATTCTTGCTTTTCCTCATCCGCTCCGGCTACGTCGCGGAAACGAACTTTTTTCTTTTCTTCATTGTACATTTTCGCCTTACTTTTACCAAAGTTCATAACACGGCTTCCGCCACCTTGAGCTTGGTTGAGTAAGAAGAAAAACAAAATAAATATGATAACAAATGGAATCATGGTTGTTAGGAAGGTAACCCATCCACTTGGCTGTTCCTCTTCGTAGACGTTTAATATCCCTTGATCTGAGGCTGTGTTTGTTACGTTCTCCACAATTGCAGGGCTGTCTGGGATATTCGAAATAAAGGCTTGACTATCTTCCTTCAGCTCCCCTTGAACTCGCATAACACCATTCGAAGGGCGCATTTCCATTTCTGCTATCTGATTATTCTCTAGCGCTTCATAAAATTCACTAACTTTTAACTCTTCAGCCTGATTGTTTTGGCTGCTGAATACTGAAATGATCGCAATCACTGCTAAAAAGATTACGAAATAAAGTATTACATTACGTATAATCCGATTCATTGCCTACCTCCTCCCGACACGAGAAAACTATAGTAAATAGTATCATATTGAAAGACTTTGTGACAACTAATTACAACTGAGCGTTGTCTGCAACTCATTTATTCTGTTCCACCATATACTTCTGGCTTTAATATTCCGATATAAGGAAGATTACGATACTTTTCCTGGTAATCCAATCCGTAACCAACAACAAATTCATTCGGCACTTCAAAACCGATAATATCCGCTTTAATATCAGCTGTTCTTCCTTCCGGCTTATCTAAAAGCGTCACGATTTTGATCGATCTTGCTTTTCGGTATTTAAACAGATCTACTAAATAACTTAAAGTCAGTCCGCTATCAATAATATCTTCAATAATTAGAATGTCTCGTCCTTCTACTTTTGTATCTAAATCTTTGACAATCTTTACTTCTCCAGAAGAACGCATTTCATTTCCATAACTTGAAACATCCATGAAGTCCATCTCAAGGTGGGTATCGATAGCTCTTAATATATCAGACATAAAAGGTAAAGCTCCTTTTAGAACGCCGATAGCTAAAGGGAATCTTCCTTGATATTCTTCCGTTAATTGTTTTCCAAGCTGTTTGCACTTTTCCTGAATTTGCTCTTCTGAAATTAAAACTTGCTTAATTTCATTATGCATCTTGTTGCCTCCTACTTAATTAGACTGCAATATGTTAATTCAACATACTTGCTTTGCTTATTTGCTTTTGGTATTTCTGCTTTCTTCAGACCTGCAATCCAAAGCAATGATCCATCTGCCCCGATGATGATTGGCCAACGGTCTCTTTGATAAGCTGGAATCTTTTCATCAATAAAAATATCTTTCACTTTCTTTCGACCATTTAAACCTCTTACCTTCATACGATCACCATCTTGTCTCGTACGAATCTGAAGTGGAAATAACGCCTCACACTCAGTTGGTATATGTAAAATATGACGATCTTCAACGGTCGCATCTACCCTTACCGACGCCTTTAAAGTGGCACCATCAGGTAGTATACAGCTACCCGGAATTTGTATAACAGGAGGTTGTTCATATTGATGATCATCCTGCAATAAGAAGCGAAAGCGCAACTCTTGATAACTTTTGATCACTTGTAATGATCGAGGAAAATCAAGGCTCACGTTGCTTTTTTTATGATGTAGCAAAGAGAAAAAATCTTTCTCATGTTGGAATGCAAGATCTTTCGGTATCTCTGAATAGAGATAATTTAATATTAGATGAAAGGCTCTCCTTTGTAAAGCTATCGGATACGCAAGAAAAAAATCTATAGTAAAAAATACCCCATTCTTCTCAAAACTAACAACTTCTTTCAACATTTTATCCGCTTCATGCACAAGGTATTCCTGATCTTCTGAAATACGCTCCGTCAATTGTTGTACATGCTGATGAATGTGTTCATTTTGTTGTTTCATATACGGTAAGACATACTTGCGAAAGAAATTGCGTGTGTATGCCGTAGAATGGTTTGAAGGGTCTTCTCTCGGAGTAATACCGCGGTCTTCACATTGCTGATAGATTTCCGCTTTCGATAAACATAAAAATGGTCGAATGATATACCCTGTCGCAAACCTTCTTTTTACGGGTATGCCAGCTAGAGAAGCCGGATTTGTCTGACGGGCCAGTTTCATCATAACAGTCTCTACCTGATCGTCACCATGATGTGCTAACGCCAGATAATCTGCTCCAATCTCCTCCATCACTTCTTGAAAAGCCTGATAACGCAAGATCCGAGCTGCTTCTTGTGTACCTTCTTTATGAGAAATCTTCCTGCCATTTACATCTACTTGTTTCGCAATAAAAGGGATATCCCATTCCTTACAAATACGTTCTACATACTGCACATCTTGTATCGATTCTTCACCACGCAAACCATGATTGATCGACATCGCAACCAAATTCAATCCCCATTCACGCTGCCACTCGTTCATACAATGAAGTAATAACAGGGAATCGGCGCCACCTGACACACCGACTAATACAGTTGCTTCGTTATGTATTAGCTGATGCCTCTTGATAAAAGGGATTACTTTATCGTCAAGGCGAATCTTATTCAATCACCACCACCCCATCCAAACTCTTTTACATTATTTTAACATAATATGATTCATAAAACTGTTATATCACATAAATAATGTGACATAAAGATAACAAATACCTCCAACAGTTAAAATACTGCCGATTTCTAAAAAAGGATAATAGGTTTCTTCCGAAGATTTGGATCGGCTTCTTCTGCCACCATGAACTTGCTTCGTTCTACGACTGGCGAAATACGTTAACAAATAATTTTTAACTTGCTCCGCTTCTTGCATGGATCCGTTCGTCATCATCATCAACAGTTTTCGCAATGGTTCGATATCAACGGCTTGATGAATTTTTTGCTGTAATGTTTTCTTAGGGTTATTTCCTTTTGTAAAACCGTTTGGATAATAGACCCTCAGAACAACCATCGCTAACGCAAATAAATCATAGCCTGGATCTGCTTTACGTGTGCCACATTGCCAGTATGCCCTGTCGTAAAATTCAGTATATTCTTTTATTGCTCTTCCTTGCAAAGTTGTTCCGCCAACATCTACCCACCGTAATTGAACTGGTTTACGAGAGACAATCAGATTCTCAATCTTTAAATCGCCGAATACATAGCCTTGTTTATGCAACACATGTAAATCCTTCGTAAAGCCAATTAGTAATGAAATGAGCCATTCGTGCCCATTACGTCTGAGGAAATCGTGTACGGATTCTCCCGAAATATACTCCATGACATAAAATGAATAAGTATAACTATTAGTTGCCTGATAATCGTCTACATCTATTAAACAAGGCCCAAGGTGGTAACCTTGAACCGATTGAAAAGATTTGAGTACGTTGACCTCAGAACTGATCGAAGTGCTTTGCTTGCTAATTTTTAATGCCACCTGTTTATTTTCATGGACACAAAGATAAACAGCACCAATCGCACCACTTCCAAGCTTTTTCACAACGTGATATTGCTGATGATGCCATTTACCTTTGATGACTTGACCTTTTCTTAAAGCAATATCAGGCTTCTTCGATGTTTGAGTAATCATCGTCCATAAATCTCCTTCTCAGCGTCTTCTTGCCAAATTGATACATGGCGTCTTTTAATGCAGGACCTGTTGGAGTAATCCCCCCACTTGATATTTTAGCAAAGATGGATGAAATGGAATCTAACCTCGATGTCCAATCTACTAATGGATGGATCGGTTTCTTCCTTCCCGGGAACTGATAAACAGCAAAACGACTTCGCCCAATCCGCGCATTCATACTGATCGATAAATCTATCAGTGCTTCTTGCACCGTCGGTAATTTATTCGTCATACTGGCACTGGTGTCCACTAAAACGAGAACTTCGAGATCACAAGTTTCTCCTAATTCATCCACCACTTCCATCACTTCGCCCCGTTGTTCAGGCGGCAATTCTTCCATCGTTTTTTCGCTACCCAGTATTTGTTTAAGCTCTTTATTAACAACACCTTGCAACGTTTCGGTCATCGCCTGTTTGGTAACGGTCTGCACAGTCTGCGCCAAAGCATCCTGATAAACGATCTGACTGACACCTTGTCCATTGCTTGCGATATCTTCTACTTCACTTAATCCTTCTGGCTGCTCGGTATGATCATCTTCTAAAATTCCAATGACATTAACGGTAATGCCCTGCTCTGCTACTAAACTGGCAACAAGTGCCGGATCTTCACCTTGATTAGAACAACCGTCTGTGATTAATAGAATTTGTTTAAGAGTGCCTGTTTTCATCACTTTATCCTCCTATTATTGGTAACTATTTATCCTTCAGTTTCGCCAATAACAAGATGGATTATACCTGTCCTTTCTCTATCATTTTAACTAATATACTCTCTTTCAAAATTACCGAATGACCGTATCGGTGCCCATTGTGGCTGGTTATCTTTAATTTCTGCAACGAGAACAGTCATATCATCGTCAATTTCACCACTCTGTGTTCGAATCACTTCTTCTAATAATAAATCTGCAATGGCTTGTGGCTCTTTCGTATCTATATCAAGCAATTTTCGTTTCAACCATAAATCGACATTTTCGATATCTTTTGGACCTTCAAAGATACCATCGCTCATCATAATTAAGAAATCCCCCGCCTTTAACTGTGTACTTACAACTTCAACATCCATTTCTTTAATGATACCGATCGGCAGATTACTAGCCTCGACCGTTTCCACCGCGTCATTTCTCAATATAAAACTAGGGGTCGATCCTACTTTAAGAAATTGAACAACTGCCTTGTGCAGATCAATCATTGCCAAATCAAGGGTTGCGTAGATTTCTTCATTAGTCCGTAATGCAAGAATCGAATTGATGGATTTAATCGCGACCTGTTCATGCAAACCTGATTCTAAAATTTGTTGTAACAACCGTAATGTTTCTGTACTCTCTTCATGCGCCCGGTCACCATTCCCCATTCCATCACTAATGGCCAATGCATATTTGCCAGCACCAAGGTCCATCGATTTGTAACAATCCCCCGAAACTAAACCTCCACCTTTCGCTGCGTGTGCCACGCCTGTTTGAATGACATATTTTCTAGCTGATCCAAACGTAAAGAAACTATGCCCCCTTGCTAAAGGAGAAAGATCTTCTGTTACCACAATTATCGTTTCATTCAGAATATCTGATAATATTGGTGCAATCAGCTTAGCTGCTTCCCCGTGGTATTCCTGAAAAGTTATCACCATTTCAATGTCGGTGTTGCCCTTTTCTAAACTGTAAATATCTAATTTCTCTAGCTCGATACCAATATGCTTGAGGGCTGCAACAATTTCGATTTCCTGTTGTTCATGGTTCTCCTTTTCCTTAAGGATTTCATTAGCGAAATTCTCCATTACTTCTGAAACACCTTGCAGTTGATCTGCTACGAAACGACGACTCTCCAGTACTTGCTTCTTTAATTGTTTATTCGCCTGAAAAAAGGACAACTCTTGTTGCATGGTATCTATTACCTTACGGGATTTAATACAATGATTTTCAAATTGACGATTGGTAATATTGTTGAGTTGTTCGTCTGTTTCTAACTGGTCCTTCACGTCTCTCATTAATTGATATGTTTTATCAAATTGCTGCACCCAGCATGTTTCTTTCTTAAAGCATGTCTGACAGGTTTTTTCCGTGACATTACTTAAGTAATAGTCGACTTCTAAATCTTGTTCCTGCCACTGACTGGATTCTGTCTGAAAGCTGCGGGATAATGCTTTAAATACATTGGAGAAGCGCTCGACACGATGTGCAGTTACATTGCGGACCTTCTGTAAATATTGCTCCTGTTCCTGGGTGTGCTCAACCGTCCCAGGTATGTACCTGGCAATCTGCTTAATGAATTTGTTGGGAGTCAACATAAATAGTACGATCGCAAAAGCTGATTCCATCATGGCTACCGTTAAATAAGAAAAAGATTCTCCATATAAACTGATTAATAACGTACTAATCAATAGACCTAGACTGACCGCTAATTTTCTCCCTTCTTTCAACAATCCGCCCAAAAGACCAGAAAAAGCTAACAAACTCATTTGATACATGTTCGCGATATTAGCGAGACTTAATATTAACCCTGCAACTACCCCCACTGTAGATCCTATCGCCGCTCCACCTATCAGTGAAAGAATCAAGACTAAATATCGCGCCAATATTTGTTCCATTTGTGCTCCATATATTTGAACTCCCATAACACCGGTAAGAATGGAAGCTAACAAAATGATAAAACAAACAATTTCTTCATTTTTTAATATCGGTTTGTATCGTTTTGGTGATAATAACGGAATACTCTGCATAAAGATAAGTAACAGCACTGCTGCAAGTACACCTTCCACCAAAGCAATCATCCATTCTAAATACGTAAGCTTTGTCGTCATAGCGAAGAGACTGATTCGTGGAATGCTTGCCGCTAAGAATACAAAGACCGGCAGTATCCTTTCGACCATTTTTGATTGGTACATAAAGAGAGAGAATACAATTAATAATGCTACTGATAGAAAGATATAGAAGCTGTGTGACAGGCCGTATGTAACTGCCCCTAATAGTGAAAAAGTGATCACGGGTAGTACCTTATCACGACGCAAAAACCATACAGATGCTACGAAAGCAATTACAAATGGGGAGAGTGTCGACAAGATGACAGCTCGTCCAAGTAAAAAACCGATGATGCAAATTAATAATCCTTTCTCGAACATTAAGGTTGTCAATTGTTTTGCAAACTTCTTTCGCCAATTGGAGGCCATGGATTGACCCGAAAAAAAAGATTTTGGTTTATTCTCCGTATATGTGTTCATTCTATCACTCCTCTGCACATATTAAATCACACCTCGTTTTGAAATTTTGTCAAAACAAGGAAGATGCCGTTCTAAAAAGTTCGACGCCATTCTTATAATATTGGGCAATCCGACATTTTCTCCCTTCCATCACCCATTAATTACTTCATTTTTATGACAGACCTTGTTGATAGAGAACAATAAACATCGAGAACTTTATGTTCTATTATAAATTTTCAATTAGTTGTTGACAGATAACTAAAGCTGTTGTATTATATTCTTTGTGTCTTTCAAAAGAAGGACAGGCAATTTCATCTATGGCGGTGTAGCTCAGCTGGCTAGAGCGTACGGTTCATACCCGTGAGGTCGTGGGTTCGATTCCCTCCGCCGCTATCAACTAAAAAAAGAGATTTGGTCAATGACCAAGTCTCTTTTTTGCATCTATTCTGATAATATGGATTATGTTAAGTAGAGCTGTATTATATTTGGCTATTTTGAAATGTAGTATATGTGTAGCAAAGCTTCGGAAATGTGCTCCGCGTCCTGTGGGGCACGGCTTCAGCTAACTTAGGAAAGAAAATTCTTTTCTTTCCTAAGTGGATCTTCAGCTCGCGCTAATCCCACGGGAGTCTCCGCATATTTCCTACGCTTAAATGAAGTTCTACAACGTTAGCCACAGTTAATAGCAGTGGTGCTTTTCATTATGATCAAGTTGGAAACATTACTAGACACTTATAAATACCAATCACTATACTCTCTCTTACATTCGTTGTAGAGTCTAAACTTTAGCGTAGGCCAACCACGGAGACTCCTGCAGGAACAGCGCGAGCTTGAGAAGTGTTCTTCTTCACAAAGTTAGCTGAAGCCGTGCACGCCGGACGCGGAGTGATTGGCCGGAGCGATATACTTGCACATAACATATTTCAAAATGGCCATATCGATAAATTGTCTAGCTAGTTAACATAATCCATATTATAGGTAGTTATATAAAATTTAAATCAATTAGGACCGGGCGGGTTATGGCCGGTTTTTCTTATAACTCAACTTTCGCAGCTAGAAAAAAGCACTCAATATAACTAGCTGTAAAGCTTATTACTGTTCAAATATGGTCATTGACAATCAAATTAGGTATAAAAAAACACCTCAACATTTGGTATTGTGTAATTGTCGAAAAAACACAACCAATACAGAAGAGGTGTCTCCTATATGATAGCGAATAATGACCTAAATAAGCAACTGCCAAATGCATTAAAATCAATATTTAAAGAATTAGCATTATTTAAACATCTTAGATAAGCTGGTATTACAAAGTCTGTTGGCTTTACTTGTGCCTATCTTTTTCATTTGATTTTTTGTTTGATCTTTGAAAATAAGAACTGGTTGTGTTTTGCAAAGCAGATTGTTAGAAGATTGCAATCAGAAAGTGAAAATGTTACAACTTGACACGGAGCCTCTGTGAGCATGAATGATTAGCCAAGATGCCAGCTATATAAAGGCTTGGCTAACTTACAAGGGTATCATGCTCACTTCTCCGTATAAAGTTGCAACGCCTTAATCCCATTGCAATATTCATAACTTTTACTTTGCATTAAACACCTGATTTATTTTCAAACAAAATTTCTCACTGTATATCCAATGGTTTTATGGTAATATATAGGTATTACTACAATTTTTATAATATAAAAGGAGTCATACAAATGTCTTTTCTGTTTTTTTTAATTTTTTATTTTTTTTTAATTCCTTTTTGTACCCTCTTACATGAAATTGGCCATGGAATAGGTTTTATTCTTTCAGCTAAGGATGGTATTGTAAGAATTTATCTAGGAAACCGGGAGTCTTCCAACGAGGAGAATTTTAAGATTGGAAGAATGCATTTTCATTTATTATGGGGATTTGCAGGTTACTGCACATATCACAGAAAGAATGGCAAATTAAGAAGATGGCAATTGGTTATTTTTATGTTATCCGGCCCTATAATGTCTCTACTCCTATCAATTATCTTGGCTGTCATCTACATATACATGGAATTATATTCTTCTATAAATGGTCTCGTAATAGGTACAGCTACATATTGTTTTATTCAGTTCTTTTTCACAATAATTCCTATTAAATATCCTTTTTGGTTTCAGGGTTACAAGGGACTACAGTCTGATGGATATCAAGTTCTACGCTTGTTCAAAAAATAAATATCCAATAATCATGGCCCTAAAAAACCATTTATTATTGAATTTTTAACAAATATTTGATTACGGATCCGGATGCTCCCTCAACTATTGATTACGACCACTGAAATGCACCATCTCTGCCACCTTTTTTATCACCTAGTGACAAAGAATGTACCAGTAAATGCCGCGAGTTTACCAGTCCATACCTTTGTATAATTAATGGGTACACCTACGGGTGTGACATTTATTATATGGAGGTATTTTTATGATTCATTTTCAAAAGATATTGAAATTGCATGATGAGGGTATTAGTCTTAGGTGCATTGCCGCAAATACTAGTAACTATCGTCAAAAAGTAACAGAGGTCATCCGTTTAGCTTAAAAGAAAGGATTAATGTTGTCCGTTAGACGATGAAATGACAGATCAATTGATTGAGAAGTTTCTCTTTCCAGAAAAGACCTTGGAAGGTTCAGGCCGACATCCACTGAACTTCGATTATATTCATGAAGAATTGGCAAAGCCGAATGTGACGCTTTCCCTTCTCCACCATGAATACGAAGATGAGTGTCGTACAAATCAGAAGATCCCTTACTCGTATCGCAGTTTTCTATGTCATTACAGTAAGTGCGCAGACAAGTACAAAGCCACTTTAAGTATCTGTAGAAAACCTGGTGAAATTATGGATGTTAATTGGGCATCTACATCCTTTATTATCGATAGAGATACTGGGGAGAAAGTAAAGGCGTACGTTTTCGTTGCGACATTGCCGTGCTGTCAATTATCGTATGCAGAAGTACAACCTTATCGATGGATTTACATGCATGGATAATCGCACACAAACGTGCGTATAAGTATTTTGGTGGCACTACACAAATTATCGCTTAAAGCGAGCGTCACGATGCATACTACACGTGAGTTAGTGTTAAACCCTAAATATAAGTAGAAGGCAGATTACCATCATACTGTAGTCATGCCTAGGCGGGGGGTTCACGCCAAAAGATTATTCCGAAGTTATTATTATCCCAAATTACGACTGTTATTGTTGATAATAACAGCCACGAATTTCATTATCTTCGGTATAACCATCGATAGATGGGTATGCTATTTCAAACCACAATGTTTTAATATCATATCCTCATTATCTTCCCAAACTGGGACCTCACTAGTTGAGTTGCTATCCATTTTTGCTGCTTTTTCAAGGGCATCCCTTATTCATGGTAATATCGGCTGAAGCATAGATGCTCGTTGTTGTAGAACTTTGATGTCCAAGGAAATCTTTTACATAAGAAAGCAGGACACCACTCAGCCACACTCAAGTTACTCGTTTTCCAGGTATCATACCGCGCTTTCCATTCTATTCTTTTGTCTACTAAAGTCATCGCATAACCTCCCGAATAATTTCTAAGAAGATTATCGCACGTGAGGCATATTTTTAAAATGTGGGAACTATTTGACGCTTACCTTTAGAAATTTGTACAATTTAGTGTTGACATACCCTCCCTGGCACAGCCAGGGGTTTTCAAAAACATAAAAAACCCTACAGTTTATAAACTAGTAATTTGTAGGATTTTATGGGGAAACATGTTGGCAATGTGGTACATTCAGTAGCGGAAAATGGCAAAAATCGAAAATGATTGCAAAAATCACTTGATGGTCGTGATCAATATTCATATATTTTAGCAATAGGATATTTTAATCTATTAATAGTTTAAATAAATTAGTCCTAATTTAGAAGTTGTCTATCGACATCTAAGGAAGTAGCTTCAAATAGTTCCTTCCACATTTGTCTCTCTAATTCACAAATAAATAATAAAATATCTTTTAATTCATAAAGGTATTTAGTTTCTCCCCTTCTTGCTGCCAAAAAGAAGTATCTACTCATAACCTTATAATGTTTTTCTAAACTTTCTATAGAGTTAATTGAAACTTTTAATTCCTTCCCTAATATACTTCTTGCTTGCAATAAAAAATCATGATACATTTTTCTAAAACCCAAACCACCAGTTCCTATTTTCTCCATGGACTGGTATATTTGTAGGCAAAGGTTCCTCCAATTAGGTAAATCTTTAAAATAAATTACCTCTTGTGCCAAACAATTAATCGCATTTACTCCTCTTTTATTAGAGGGTGATAGCATTGATTTAGCATTTGCATTTATCCCATTTATTACAAGCTGCTTTATATCTAGGTTTAAAATAAAGCTCTTATCAATCGTAAAAGGCATCCATTGAAATGATTTTTGAAACGGCGGTTTTTTATTTTCAATAGCTTGTATTAATTCATTATATTGAAGTTCGAATAAATGATCACTGATATAATCTGATACATATAATATTTTCTTGTTATCGTTATAACCCACAACGCTAATAGTATGCCCTGCAAAATTACTTCTTTCAGCGTTGTAAAATGGCAGATAAAAAATATCTGTGAGGAAGAAAATAGGAGTGTCGTTTTCTATATACTCCTTAATGGCTCCCCATTCAACTACGCATCCCTCTCTCCAATAAAGATGGTGTCCTATCGTTTTAGTAAAACTTGTTTCTAACATAGGGGTTCTTCCTGATACGATACGTGAAAAGCCAAAAGTAGGGTATTTAGCATATATAAAATCTAAACCAGATGATATACCAAAGATAAGAGTTTCGTTAACATCTTTCCCAAAAAGTCTAACTGCTTCTGTAATACATGTAGAAGAACAGTGACTTCCTTTAATAGGTTTGAAATTTTTTATTATTTTCTGCCCCATAAACCATACCTCCTATTCTGAATTTTGATAAATCTAGAACATTATCTGACTCTAATATAAAACTTAAATCATGAGTAATTATAATAATAGTTATTTCACTACTTAGTTTTCTGAGTGAGTTAAAAATATAGTTTGAGGTTTCAATATCTAAATTTGAAAAAGACTCATCTAAAATTAATACCTCTGGCTTCAGACATAAAGATAAATACAGGGATACCAATTGTCTTTTTCCACCAGATAGTTTTGATATATCAGAAACTTCTCCGATACTTAATTGAATATAGTCCCTAAGAAACTTCATTATACTATTATAGCTTTCACTTTCAGACTTTATATCATAATCTAGATGATCCCTTACTGAGTCACTAATAAACTGGCTTTGTTGAAAATTGATCGATACCTTTTCACGTAATCTGTTAACTGAAATTGAGTTTACATCCTGATCATCTATAAATATTTTTCCATCATCTACGGGTATGATTCTATTAAAGGACTTTATAAGAGTCGACTTACCTAAGCCATTTTCTCCTATAATAAAATTTAATTTATGCCTAGAAAATGTAAAAGTAATATCCTCCGTTAATTTAGTTTCTTTTAAGTTCAAAGATAATCTATTCAAGATAACGTTACCAGTCTTAAATTCCGGTTCGTCACCTCTAGGTTCATCTAATAAATTAAATATCAAACTTAATCGATTCATCGAAATTTTTTTTTCCTTATAAACAATCAAAAGTTGTAATATGCTGTTTATAGGTCCAAAAAATTTAAAAGAGTACAAATAAAAAGCTACAAAAGTACCAATACTCATTGAACCATTAATTATTCCTTTAGCTCCAAAGAAAATTAATAATATTATTAACGAAAATTGAACTATGCTATTTATAAATTTTAATCCACCATCAAACAAACCTCTTTTCTCTGCCCAAATACGAAGTGAATTTGAACTATTAATATATTGTTTTACATAGTTACTTTGGGATTTAAATCTTTTTATGTACTCTAGATTTTCATGAATCAAATAAATAGTTTTAGTAAGCATATCTTTATTATTTAAAAATTCTTTACTAATTCTAGTAATAACTCTCCCAGAGACAGAATATATTATAAAATATAGTGGAAAGAAAGCAAGATAAACCATTGAAAGAGTAATATTTATATTTAATAAAATTATTAATAATACAACAAATGTTATCACCTCAACAAACATTTTTATAAATACATTATTAATAATTATTTGACAATTAGCTACATCACCTATGATAGATTGTACATAAAAACCATTAGACTTTTTTGTTAAGTTCAAACTAGTAGAATTTAAAATTTTATTAATCAAGTCTTTTCTTAATGAGAAATTTGTCTTTATTATCAATCTGTTATTTACATATATAACCAAACATTCCAATAAAGCATAGAGTATCATTATTATTATAAGAAAAATGATTGAATAATTAAGATACGTTATATCTTTTCTGGGAATTATATTATCTATAACAAACTTTAAAATTAAAGGAAGACTAATTACAGATAAAGATTTCATAGCTAATAAAAACAAGTATACTATAACCAAATATTTTTGTTTTCTAAAATAATAAAGTAAAATGCTTTTAGATTTCATTTGTTATTTTCACCATAATAGTAATTATTCTCCTCCATATCAAATTGACTACCTAAACTTTCTTGTTCAATTCCAAATAGATGTACTAATATAGCTTCTTCAAAATCTTCATTTAATAATAATAGTTCATTTAATTTATTATCATAAAAACCAGCCAGTGCTCTACATGAAATTTTTTCAGCTGTACTAGTCAAGTAAAGATTTTGAGAAATATGTCCACAGTCAAGCAAGGCAAGTCTATATCCTCTCTCTCCATATTTTTCACAACTATGAAGAAAATTCGAAACACTTACTGTTATAAATGAACATTTCTCAACCTCATTTTTGTAAGGTCTTGCTATACAATTACTAATTTTATCTCTAAAGTCCCCAATATATAACAACCCTAGTTTGTTTTCTTCAGGAATATATATATATATTCCTTTTTCTAGTTCAGACACATTAAATATAAATATATATATATATATAGGAAACCTCGCTCCACCTGAAGGAACACTTCTTAGTTTTTCATTTTCTTTTGTTATCCCGTAAGAATTAGTTAATATTGATTTCAATTTCTCATATGCGATTACTGAACGAACCTCAAAAGATCTAGAAGTTCTTCTTTTTCGGAGTGTTTGATAAAAATCTATTTCATCCAATAGATTAGTTGATTGGAAAAAGTCATACTCCTTGATACATTTGAACTTAGGACGTTCAGTAAGAATTGGATAATTCTTTATATATTCTTCTTGATGTGTTCTAGGAAATAATTTTGAATTTTCATGAAAATATCTAGAATTAAAAAGGCTTTTCTTTAGATCCACCTTAGATTCCTCCTTTTAAATTTCTAAATGCATAAAACACTCAAACACAATTCTTTTGTTCTATTGTTTAAGTTTTTTATTTTATTTCCACTTTCTTTTAAAATTTACTATCCAAATCAATATGATAATTTTAAAAAGATTATTGTTTAATTATATATTGATTTATAATGTGAAAAGATGCTATAACTTTGTTAATTTTAAATTTCTACTAATTGTTGTCATATATCAATAATTCTCAGTAATCCTCATGTTTACTTACTAAACAATCCTCCTAAGGAAATGGATGGGGAGATAGATTAAAATTATCACTGTTATAAGAGTAATTCATGGAAGCTGGTACCGAATTCAATCTAGCACACTTTAACAATGGAAATTTACAATCTAGATTAGCTAATTCTGGTATAACAGTTTTAACTACATGGATTCCTGTATTCTTTACATCCTTTGTTGTTAAATCTATACTATAAATAGATAAACCTAAATTTTTCATATATAATATTAAATCCTCTTTACTTAACTCCTCATACTCATTAGGATTAAAATCTTTCACTTTTCCATTTTCTAAAAATTCTAAATTCTCACTTCCATATCCTAAGGCATAATAAATAGGATGATCTTGAATAGAATTAATTTCACTCAAATCATTAAAGTTAGGGGCACTTAACTTACCATCTGAGCACTTAATACCGTAAAAATGATAGCAACCTAATGCTTCTTCAATAGCTCCTTTTAGAGCCTTTATCTGATTAGTATCACAGTTCGTTCCAATAGATATATGTGGAACATGTTTCTCATTTTTTATCAATACTAAATATGTAGGTACTGGAATATTATTAGTAACATCAAAAATTTGAACATTCAATCCTAATTGGTAACAAATTTTTAATGTGTTCTGTATTTCATATTCCTCTATACTCTCATTTTTAATACGTGGAAAAGATATTTCTTTCAACCACATTATTATGGAAGCATCTCTTTCTATGCATTCAAAAATACCAGAAAACAAAGCTTCGATTTTTGTTGGCCCAGCTGCAAGTCCTGTAGAAATTGCTTCTCTTATATTCATTGAATCTTTTGAAATCTTTGGTGGCATAAATACTAACTCGGCAGGTACCCATAAGTTTTGTTCTTTTAAAACATCGAATCCCTCTACCCAATATAGTTTCTTTTTACTACGAACATTATCAAAAATATTATAGGGTTCATCATATTGCCAGTCTTCATATCTAGTGATTGTTTCTAATAATAATTTACATGAATTGAGTTCCTCATCTGACTTATATATTATTTTGTGATTTTCTGTAATTGCACAACAATATCTTTCAATTGCTTCTCCTACCGCTGACTTAATTGCCTTATCTTTTGAATATAAACTGAATCCCGAGCCATTGGTAACCATAGGAATAAGCATTTCACCTTTAATATTCTTAACATCATTTCTCGAAGCAATATAAATATGTAAAGGGAACTCACCCTTGAAATTTTGTTGCTTTTCAATTTTTTGAATAATTCCATAATCCTCATCGACTAATAAATTTAAATTCATATAGTCACACCTTCTTGCTCTGTTATTCCTTTTTTATTACATTTACAATAAGGCAATATAGGAATCTGAGAAATTTTTGTAGAAATATCCATCATTGAAAGCTTAAGCTCTTTCCCTACTATATTGGATTGGTAATTTATACTGAAAAATTTAAATATTTGGTCTTCTAAAAATCCGCACATCCCATAAAAAAGCCCAGGTATATACTTGACTTCATTCTTTCTATCGTTCTGATTCACACCATACCTTTGCATTTTTGTGAATTTCTCCTGATTTAATGAATCTAAGTTTGAGTATTTTCTAGTTAATAGACATTCATAACAACAAGTTTCATTATGAATAAATATGGGGCCAATTCTAGTTAGAGTATCATCTAAAATGACTCTTAACATTGGTGCATCAAGTTCCGCTGATAATTTTTCTGCTTTATAAAAAAGTGAAGTATTTTCAAAAGTATCGATTGCTATTATTAAATCAATTTCACTTAAACAATCATTATGTAAGTTCTCGTTAAACAATATGTTCTGATTATAAAAGTCCAACGTATTACACAACATTGCTGCAAGATCATCTTGTCCCATAAATAGTATATTTAAAGAGTATCCAGTAGAAATATCCATAATTTTATCGTCAGATTGCATTTTTTGTTCAAAGAACCTTGATATAGGCAAAAAATGATCACAATTATGAGTTTTATATTGATTTATATTATTAAATAAAAGATCATATTTTTCTAAGAAATTTATTAACCTAGTAATATAATACTCAGATTGATTTAATTGCTTTGATATATCAATAATTGTGAATTTTCCATTACATAATTCTAATACACCATAAATGTCATAAATTGATTCTCCAGTTAATTTCAATGAGTTTTTAGCTTTTATTTCTAATTGTTTTCCATTGATAGAATAATATATGAAGTCTTTTAATTTAGGTTTATACATTTCAAAATATTCCCTCCTACTTTGGTTATTTTTTACTTTTAGTATCATAAAAGATTAGACTTTTGAATTAAGCACTAAAAACTATCTTATTTGGAAAAGTGGACAGAATTGAACTGTCCACTTTTGAGCTGTATTAAAATTAATTATTGTCTGAGCAATCTACATAACTACAGCTTCCTCCACAGCCACCACCTGTGCCTCCGTTGTTTTCATGCGCGAAAGTACCAATTTCTTCTTCCACAGTAACATCAATCTCTTTTTCCATGGTATTCACCTCCATATTTTGCATTTTATGTATTTCATATGATGTATCTAACATTATATACAATTAATCCCTTAATATCTACAATTTTTAACAATTTTTTTTGTTTTCGTTCGACATAATACTATAAAAGAATTATTAATTTCTTTTATTTGTAATAAATAACAGTCTTTACACTTATGTCCCCTTGTGGATTTGTACTCCATATCTTCACGAACCTCAATGTATGTTGTTTCACCCATTTAAAAAACGTTTCGATCATCAAATGATAACAGTATAAACCCATAAGTATACCTGATGGATTTTATAGTTTCAGACTAGTAAATAGAGCTTTTTCTGAAGTTGTGCTTGTTGATGAATAAATTTGGAATTAGGTTGTTAGAGTCACTAGATATAACTTAAAAAGAGGATTCGATTATTAACATACTGATCGAATCCTCTTAAAATGTGTTAATTCAAAAAAATTTCTTAAGTACATTCGTAAAAAGGATATTGTTGTCTTTGCTGAGTTAGATCGATTAGGTAGAAATAAAGATGACATTGATCGTGAATGGAATGAATTTATAAAACGTGGGATTGACATTGTTGTACTGGATATGCCGATATTAGATACAACTAAGTACCAAGATGATTTAGGAAAGCTATTAATGAATATGGCAAAAGATTTGTTATCTTACATGGCTGAACAAGATCGAAAGCGCATTTTAGAAAGACAAAGACAAGGCATTGAAATTGCTAAAAAAGAAGGGAAATACAAGAGTTCAGAGAAGTTTTATCACCCTGACAGTCCTAACACGAATCATAGGGCTAAATATCACAGAATTATACAATTGCTGAATGAAGGAAAACCGATCACTCATATTGCGCAAGAAGTTGAAGTTAGTCGAAATACGGTTTATCGTATAATACAAGAAAATAAATATCCTTGATTTTTGTCTATATTTTTCAGGTGTTCCCCTGAAAAATAACCCAAGTCTCGTAGGACAAGGTCTCCTTTCTCAATGGTTTCTTCTAATTCACGTGCTGCTTCTTGATCACTGTCCATTAAATCATATAATAATGCATGCATAAATCTCCCTTGATACAGTTCATATTCCAATTGTATTTTGGTGCCATCTGGATAAGAAGAATCATGCTTAGGCGTGCTAATAGAGGTAGCATCCAATATACGTATGCGGGAAAATAAACGATCCAAATCGAATGGAATGCTCACCAGATTTTGTTGGGCAGCTAATTGAAAAAACATTTCTCTTAAAAAGACAACACTTTCCTTGGTAAAACGTTGGTCTAATGCTTGTTTCGACAATTGTGTGCCTGATGATAATCGCGACATGGCTGAACATAAGTCACGCAAACTACTCCCACCAACTGTTTGATTCAAAAACGCACTGATAATTAAAAATTCTTCCGCTTTTAATTTACCTTGTCGTTCAATGAAACCCGTTTTTCGCGCTAACTCCCGAATTTTTGATACAGATAACACTTTATGTATTGCTTCAACAAATGGCTGTATAACTTCCGTAAATGACATAGAAAGATCCCTCCATCTAGTATATTCCGTCCGTTAGAGTACAGCATTTTTCGTTTTTCGAAAACCATAATGCTTAGCTTGACGGCTATGGGGCACGGCTTCAGCTAACTTGGTAAAGAAAATTCTATTCTTTACCAAGTGGATCTTCAGCTCGCGCTGATTCCACGGGAGCAATCCTGTCAGATAAGTTTTTAACTACTTGCATAAAAAAGATCCTCCGATATGATTCAATTGCAACCAAACAAAACAATCATAAGGAGGACCTTATCATGAATAGTAATAGGAATCATAAATTAAATCAAGTTCAAGAATCTACCACTATGCCTGTGCTGTTGATGATCGCGGAAGAGAGTTGCGTAAGTCTTTCCCTATAAAACAGTCTCAAGAGGGATTTCTAACGTTTCAAGATTAACTATATAAGTTACTAGTACATCATCAGAAACAAGACATTCTTATCGGATTTGAGCCAACCGGACACTATTGGATGAACTTGGCTGCTTTTCTCACAGAGCATGATATTCGCTTTGTCATGGTGAACCCGATGCATGTTAATCGAAGGAGGGGATTTCCATCCATTTGGATGAAAAAACCTTTTATTCGTTCTATTGTTGTCTTTTTATTTATGTGGTGTTAAAAAAGCCAGAGTTTTTCAGTGGCCTCTACAGTTAGCTTCAGCCGTGCCCCGCAGGACGAAGTGGTTGGCTGGAGCGGTATCCTAGCACATGAATCCTTTCAAAATCACCACTAAACATAAAGCGGTTAGTTTACATAATCCATATTATCGGAACTAAACCATTCATTTTCACCTTGATCTACTGAAAGGAATTGCTTTCGTGGCATATGAAAAAACTACCGACGGAACATCGGTAGTTTTTTAGAAAATATATAGTTACGAGGCACATCCGTCTTCTCTACTTATTCATAGACAGCAAGTATTTACCCTTTTCTCGCCCCTCGTCCTCCACGTTTTGATTCTGTATGCTTTTTAAGCGTAGCTAAGCGATCCTCAGAATCTTTTAAGAAACGATTCATTTTTTGTTCGAATGATTCGCCTCTATCGCGGTTATTTTTTGGATTGCCTTGGTGTTTACGACGATTGGATGGGGCTGGATTATCCTTCGCCTTTTTAATTGACAAACCAATCTTTCCATCATCTTCTACATTAAGAACTTTAACTGTGACTTCATCGCCAACAGATAAATGCTCATTAATGTCTTTTACATAATTATCGGCAACTTCACTAATGTGAACCAAACCAGTCTTACCTCCTGGTAATTCAATGAATGCTCCAAAATTAGTGATACCAGTTACCTTTCCCTGCAACTTGCTGCCTACTTCGATTGACATAAAAAAATTGCTCCTCCTTAAAATTTAAAAAAAATATCCTACACTTATATTATAGCCATGCACGTAAAACGGTGTCAATAAGATGGATCTTCTTCAGGCAATTTAAAGACAATCTCACCTTCTTCTGTAAAGAAATAATTCGTTTTGGCTATTTGTAATAAATATTCTTCATCATTTAATAATTCGATCTCTTCTTGCAGTTTCTTTTCTTTTGTTTGCATTGTTGTTAATTCGTCTGAAAGATCCGTATATTCCTGCTTCATATCATGGTACGTTGTACGCTGGTTAATATGATAGGTTGTTAAGAAAATCATAGTAATGGCCATTACTGCTCCAAATAACATCAACCTGCGATATAATTTCTTTTTTCTTCGAATTTGCCGCTTCTTTTGCGCATCATATTGTTCAATATATGCTTCGTTAATACGGGATACATTATTGCGTTTGGCCATACTATTCTGCCTCCTTTAGCAAGAATTAGTCTTTGTTTTTTATTTTACTATATATTTTATAAAAAGGATGTAGATATTTTTTCGCATTTTTCGGAAGAAGTTTCTCAATAAGAGAAAAAACCATCCGGAACGGCCATGCCAGTATGCTAAATATTCCTGCTAACATAAATACTATTGCTTGATAGAGCTTGGTCACACAAACGATCACGACAGATACAATAAAAACGAGAGGTTTCACCAATAAAATTTCTATGGTGCGATATATAAAATGATAAATTCGCTTAATTGCTCCGATGATAACGTCGAGAATGCGACTGAATAGCCCCTCAAACAAGCTTTTAAACATGGCATAACCACAAAGCACTGCCAAGAATATATAGAACCGCAGTATGCCTTCATTAACCCAAAACAAGACAAAATAGATGACCACTGCCTGAATCAGCCAAAATAACAGTTCAAGGACATACTTCCATATTATGCTCGAACGCCACAATTGTGCCGTTCGCTTGAAGGTATAGTAGCTTGCCCCTAAATACACGCCGGATAACACCATTGCTATCATGGTCAAAAATTGTGTGCTTAATGTCATTTGAATAGCTTGCTAAACAATCCTTTAGCTTTCTCCCCATGTTGCTCGTCCAAATAAGAAAGCTCATAAATCTTCCCTTTGATCGAAACATGACCAGATTCTACGTCGAGATTTTTCATCTGCAGGTTATCGCCGCGAATCACCAAATATCCCATTACCGTTTGCAAAAGAAATTCTTCACTGTCGAAGCTGTCTACTTCTTTTACACCGTCTATTTCTAATAGACGTCGATTGATCATTTTGACATTATGCTCCATTTGAGGTGCTGGCATTGATTTTTTGTCATAGTAATTCATCTAATATTCCCTCCCTTTATCCATCACTAATATATGAATAAAGGGACAAGTTTAGAACTATGCCAGTTAACTATTCTGCCTTAATATATTCTTCTTGCTTAATGGTATATAACTCACTAGCTTCGTCTTTTTTTACAGTTTCTTTTAAAGCGTCTATCTCGATTGTTAATAGTTTCTGACCAAATTGTATCTTCAGTTCATCGCCAACTGCGATATTAGTCGCCGCTTTTGCCTTGTTGCCATTGACAATAATTCTGCCTTGATCTGCTATTTCTTTCGCTAATGTGCGTCTCTTTATTAATCGAGAAACTTTTAAGAACTTATCCAATCGCATAGATTAATTCCCTTCCTCTACTTTCATTAATTATCAAATTGCTTTGCCTCTTCCCAAAACTCGTCCAATTCCGCTAACGTATAGGAATCCCAATCTTTTTCACTTTCGTTAACTTTTGACTCTACGAATTGGAAACGATTAATAAATTTTTGATTAGTCCGCATTAAAGCAATTTCTGGATTAATCTTATAATATCTTCCTAAGTTAATCATTGCAAATAGTATATCTCCAAATTCTTTTTCCCGCTCAACATGAGATGATAATCTCTCTGTTGCTTTAAACTCTTCCAACTCCTCGTAAACCTTCTCCCAGATAGGTTCTACCTCTTTCCAGTCAAAGCCTACTTTAGCAGCCTGCTTCTGGATTTCTTCCGCCAAAAGATTGGCAGGCATACCTTTATCCAACTGCTGCAGTATGGTTTCTTCCCCTTTTTCCTGCTTTTTAATAGACTGCCAATTATCCATAACATCGTCTTCATCACGGACTACGACATCACCAAATACATGTGGATGCCTGCGAATCATTTTTTCCGTAATACTATATATTACGTCATCGATGGTAAAAAATCCTGCCTCTTCTCCAATTTCACTATGTAACATAATTTGTAACAGCACATCACCTAGTTCTTCAGCTACTGCTTCATCATCTTCTCTATCAATTGCTTCAAGTACTTCATATGTCTCTTCCACTAAATATTTTTTTAATGTTTGATGCGTCTGTTTTCGGTCCCACGGACAGCCTTCGGGACTTCGCAACGTGGCAATTATATCTTTCAATTGATAGAACTGATGATGCAGTAATGTCTTGTCGACAGGTGGCAGATAGACACTCGTTAAATTACTAAGTTTCATTTGCTGATCTAATTCGACAAGTGGAATTTGGATTACTGATTCCTGCTCACTTCCCACTGCTTCTGCAATATATATCGGATATTCCGGCGGTAAATCTTCCAGCAATGTTAATTTTACTTCCGATGCATTGAATGCATCATACACCTGACAAAATACGATATGCTGACTTAGCTGTAATTGACGACGTTCAAAGGAGGTGGCATCCAGAAATTGAAAGCCTTCTATCGGATCGATCTTTAATGCAGAAAACAAGTCATCCAGGAAGCTCTGACCACCAACGATCCTCACCTCAATATCTGTATCATTTAATAGGAGCTGTACGGTCTGTTCGGCCAACATTGGGTGCCCAGGCACAGCATAAAGTACGTTTCCGTCTGCTGTTGCCTTTTCTTTTAAAGTACTAGCTATTTCCTTGTAGACCGCCTCAAATTGATCATATTTTTCATAAACCGTATCGAATGATTGAAATGAGACCGCTTCTTCCCGTAATGAGTCAATGACAGGATGGTCTATGGTTCTTACATAACAGTTTATTTCACTATTTGTCAGTTTTCGATAAATACCTAACGGCAACTGGTTAATATCGCCAGCACCAAGGCCAATAACTTCAATCAATGGTTTCATTGTTTACGCTCCATTCCTTTCTTCCATCTCTCTGGAATTGGTAATACTGCTAATTCCTGATTCGTGATAACTTTCCATTTTACAATAAGGAAAAGATACACGAACAAACCCGCTATAACACTAAATAAAACAAAACAAAGTAATGAGAATCTTCCTTCAAGTGTTGTAAAAAGTGTGATTAACTGTTTGACCGCCAGTATGATAATGGCCATCAGACCGCCTGCAGCAATCAGTTTTAGCCATGGCAGCACCAGTAGTCGTTCTCCCTTTAACAAGTATTTCAAAAAGGAGAAATTGCAAATAAAAATAAGAAAAACCGTAACTACCGTTGCTACAGCCCCTCCTGTTATACCCATTTGTGGTATAAAAAGATGATTAAGCAACACTTTGATCCATAAGCCGACAAACAAGATAATCGCTGTCCATTTCATATAACCAAAACTTTGCAAGGTGGAAGCAACAGTAATGATCAGACAAGTAAATAACAAGGATAAAGACAGCAGCCTGAGACTAGCTGTCCCTGCTTGATTTTGAAATAATAATTGATTGATTTCAGGAAATAGAACAATCAATCCTATTGTTGCCCCTACAGATAACAAGACACAGTATTTTAATGTCATTCGCACCTTATCAATCGTTTCATCTTTATGGAGCTGCCAGCTCGTCCTTGAAACTTGCGGCACAAGTGCCATTGCAAAAGAAGACCCTACCACAGTCACCAATTGCAATAAAGGCTGACCTCTATCAAAAATTCCTTTCGTAGCAGTAGATGCTGTCAATGTTTGCCCGTAATCCATCAAGCCTTGTACGATCGTGAAGGCATCCGCAAGCTGTAATAGTAATAAGAGCATATGGTTAAGGCTGATGACAATTCCCGCCCCAATTATTTTTCCCATCAATGTTATCAGGGACACATCCGGAACGAAGGAAATATTGCTTTTGATTTTTTTCTTTTTTTGTTTCCTATATGCATACATGAAGAGACTGGATGCACTTAGTGCGAGCACGCTGGCAATCATTGCGCCAAATGATATATCGTAGACATCCATACTGCGGTTATAGATTAGAATGGCTGTACAAATAATAACGAACGCTCGTATTAGCTGTTCAATCATTTGTGAATAAGCAATGGACTCCATCATTTGTTCAGACTGTGCAATTCCTCTCCATAATGCAACAAAAGGGACAAACAAAAAAACCCAAGCCGTATGGCGAATGGATGCTGCTAACTCCTTATCCCCCATCCATTCCGCCAGCAACGGACTAAACAGATACAATAGCAGGAACAGCAACACCGAAAATAGAAACATAGCCGAAAAAAAGGCGGGATATACATGCTTATCCTTGTATCGACCACGCTCTGCCAAATATCCTGAAATCGCAGACGGAAAGCCATATAGCGCCAGCATAAAAGCAATCCCTAAAATAGGATAGATTTGCTGATAAATATAGAAGCCGATATCTCCGGTTAAATTTTGCAACGGTACCCGGTAAAAGGCACTGATCACCTTACTAACCAACCCAGCTGTTACTAAAGCAAAAGCTCCTTTATAAAGCTGTTTATTTGAACGATTTTCATTCTTCATTATTTACTTCCTTCAGTCACTTAATTCCCTGTCATTATAACACAGCCAAAAGGAAATGACTGTATAATCAGGTGACGCAGATTAAGTAGTGCTGGTACTTATGATATATTGCAGAATAATATCAGCAGAAAATTGATCATAGCCACATAATAGAATCTATATTATAAAGGTGTAGTAGAACAAAGGCGCAAGCGCCCGTTTAGAGACGTAGCGAGTGGAGCGAATCAACTGAGATAAAGGAATCACGGTGAGCTTGCGAATCGATGATGACTTATCGTAGGGCGATTTCGCGAAGTCGCCTAGTCTCTGGGCGCTGGAGCCGGACGTGGCCGTTTCTGTCAGCGAACATCATATAGCCCAAAATTTATACTTTCTTGACTCACTAAGAAAAACCGGACATAACCCACCCGGTCCTAGTTGACTTCATTAATAAACAACTTCCTATAATATGGATTATGTCAACTAACCATTGCTAGCCGAGCATCCATATTGAGATATTTAATGTGCTGGGATCCATATTATAAGAATCCTTTTTTTATTTTTAAATCTTAGCTCGTTAGTGAAAATGATTATACACTTTTCTAGTCTTATAAAGCAAAAACCTCCAGAGATGCGATTATCCCTGGAGGTTTTGGTTTTTATTGATTAATTTGAAAGATGTTTGTATCTTCTTTTTTAATGTTTCCTGACGCGTTTAGCTGAATAGACTGACCTTCAGCGAAGTTAGTGAAGATAACAGGTGTTACGGTAGAAGGTGCATTGTTGCTGATGTAGTCTAAATCAACTTCCATCAATACTTGACCTTGTTTGATCTCTTGCCCTTCTTCTGCTTTCGCTGTAAAGCCTTCACCTTTCAGATTGACTGTATCGATACCGATATGAATAAGAATTTCTGTACCATTATCCGCCTCAATACCAATCGCATGTTTCGTCGGGAAGATGTTGATGATTTTACCGTTTACCGGCGAAACAATCTCACCATTAGACGGCTTAATAGCAAAACCGTCACCCATCATTTTTTGTGAAAATACTTGATCCGGTACTTCAGATAAAGGCATTACTTCCCCTTCCATCGGACTGACGAAATCAAGATCACTAGCAGTTACATCAGAAGCAACGCCATTATTTTCTTCTTTAGCGTCAGCTTTTACTGGCGTTTTTCCATCCATAATATCTTGCATTTGGCCTCTGATCGTATCAGAAGAAGGACCATAAATCGCTTGGATGTTGTTACCAACTTCCATAACTCCTGACGCACCCAATTGTTTTAATCGATTTTTGTTCACTTTACCTTTATCGCCTACACTTACACGTAAACGAGTGATACAAGCATCAAGGTTGGTAATGTTGTCTTTTCCACCCATTGCTTCTAGAATTTCATAAGGACGGTCATCTACTTCACCATCTTCTTCCGCATCTGCTTCTTCGTCTTCACGACCTGGTGTAGCCAAGTTGAATTTCTGAATAGCAAAACGGAAACCGAAATAGTAAATCACTGCGAACACTAAACCTACGATGATGACCCACCACCAGTCGGTACGGTTAGGCATAACACCAAACAGGATAAAGTCAATCAGACCACCAGAGAATGTCATCCCAATCTTAACATCTAATAAATACATTGTCATAAATGATAGACCGGCAAAAACCGCGTGAATACCAAATAATACTGGTGCTACGAATAAGAATGAGAATTCTAACGGCTCTGTAATACCTGTTAAGAAAGAAGTTAATGCTGCAGAGAACATGATACCTCCAACGACTTTCTTGCGCTCAGGTTTTGCCGTATGATATATAGCTAATGCTGCCGCTGGTAAACCGAACATCATGAACGGGAACTTACCAGTCATAAAGTTACCTGCTGTAAAATCAACACCGTCTTTTAATTGTTCGAAGAAGATCGTTTGATCCCCACGAATAACTTCTCCTGCTGCGTTTGTATAAGAACCAAATTCAAACCAGAATGGAGAATAGAAAATGTGGTGTAAACCAAATGGAATTAACGAACGCTCGATTACACCAAACACGAAAGTTGAAAGTGTTCTGTTTGTTTCAAGCATAAAATGAGAAACCGCATTTAAACCACTTTGCGCAAATGGCCAAACAAGGTACATCACAATACCTAAAATTAATGCAGAGAATGCAGTAATAATTGGAACGAAACGTTTACCTGCAAAGAAACCTAAGAATTGAGGCATTTCTATATCAAAGTACCTGTTATACATATAGGCGGCCAGTATACCAACGATAATACCGCCGAACACACCGGTTTGAAGTGTAGGAATACCTAGTACACTCGCATAGGCAGGTTCGGAAGTCATTTCCGTTGTTATATCTCCGAATACTCCCATTGTTACGTTCATAATTAAGTAACCGATAATTGCTGCAAGGCCGGCTACACCGTCACCTTTTGCTAAACCGATAGCTACACCGACTGCAAATAGTAACGGCAAGTTATCAAAGACGATACCACCTGCTTCAGACATGACCTCTAGAACTTTTTGAACAGTGGCATTTCCAAACCACGGGAACTTCTCTACCCACTGGTCTTGGGCAAAACTTGTACCAAATGCCATTAAAATACCAGCTGCTGGTAAGAGTGCTACTGGTAACATTAATGCTTTCCCTACTTTTTGTAGAGTTCCAAATAAATTGGACATTGTATTTCCTCCTCTAAAAAAAATTTATGTCGTGCAACAGCTTACATATCCATTTTT
Organism: Gracilibacillus caseinilyticus; assembly: GCF_022919115.1. Classification (NCBI taxonomy): domain Bacteria; kingdom Bacillati; phylum Bacillota; class Bacilli; order Caryophanales; family Bacillaceae; genus Gracilibacillus; species Gracilibacillus caseinilyticus. The sequence continues at coordinate 1,089,058 of NZ_CP095072.1, forward strand.
AAACAGCAAAAAAGGCATGAGCAAAAGGTTATACGTTTTTTGAGAAACGAAATAAGAGAATATACTTCTCCTATACACTTCCCAATAAACAACCTTATTACTCATGCCTGATCGAATCAGTAACACGTTTTATGATTGCGTTAATCGTTGCAGATGAATCGTTAAATACAATACCTCTGATTCATCTACCGGTATATGTAATTGTTGTTGCATCACTTTAACTAATTTCCAAGCTAGATTATAGCACAAAGGATAAGTCGCTTTCAATACTTTTGCTAAATTTGTTTGTTCCGCTAATTGCTCACCTTGGTTGACCCTTTCGATTGCTCGGTGGAGATGCTGTATTAAACGGTTATAATTAATATCATTTTTCGTTAATTGAATGTGTAAATTTTCTTCGATGATCGCAACTAGTTCAGTAATTAATGTATGGTGACGGTTCATATCATGTATTGTCTTATTAGTTACAGCACTATGAATATGCAACGCAATGAAACCTACTTCCGCTTCCGGCAATTGCACACCAGTCCGATCACTTATAATAGAGACAACCTCTTGCGCTGCTTGGAACTCTTTTGTATATAAGGATTCAATCTCAAACAAGAATGGGTTGGAAAAGTTCACATTTTGATTAGCTCGGTTAATCGCAAATGATAAGTGATCCGTTAAAGCAACATGGATATGCTCATGAAGGGATTCACCCATTCGCTCTTCAATCAAAAGCATCACTTCATTCAATATTTCCAGAATAGCTGGATCAATATAGGAAACTAATTGTTTGTATTGGGCTTGTTCCTGTTCATCTTTTAATAAAAAAGTTTTCTCAGCTTGTTCTTGTGAAACAACATCGCCTTTTTGTTTGCCGAACCCTATGCCTTTTCCAATAATAATAACCTCTTTATAGAAAGGGTGTTTCGCAATGATAACATTATTATTTAACGCTTTCAATACCGTCACTTGTTCATCCATCTCTCTCCACCTCACTTTCTCGTTTTGATTACAATTTCCTATTGTACTAAAAACAAATAGAATTATCATCTCATATGCTATATTTTATTTTGGGATAATATGGAATGAGGTGGCGTTTTTGTGACAAAAGACTTATTACAGATCATAAAAATGTAGATAATTACTAAAACACTATAATTTGGATTATGTCAATTAGCGTAGAGGTTATTTTGAAATGTTGTTATTGGTATGATACCGCTCCGGCCAACCACTTCTCGCGTCCTGCGAGGCACGGCTGTTGTTTTAGGCTCTACAACCGATGTAAGAGGTAGTATTTTGAGCGGTCTCCATCAGTGTCCATACTAGATTTTAATCCTATATAATTCTTAGCACAACTGCTACTTACTGTTACAAACGCTGTAGAACTTACCTTAAGCGTAGGAAATATGCGGAGATTCCCGTGGGTCAGGTCCGTGTGTGAAGATCCCGCAGGAAAGAGGTTTTCTTTCCAAGGAAGCTGAACCCGATCCCACAAGACACGGAGCATATTTCTGGAGCAGTGCTAAGCACTTAATAAATGGTAAGACAGTTCCACTTTACATAATCCAAATTATAAGAACCCATAATTTCTTTGTTTAGAAACAAAAAAATAGTATAGAAGCACGTTTCGCCACCTCTATACTATCCTTCTCTCTACTATTCCATTTGCTTGGCAAGAAAAGTTGCGGCTGTTTGGGCTGCCTTCTTTTCTGCATCTCCGAACTCTTTCGCTTCTTTTGTAAAGATCACCATACATCCGATTGGGTCACCGCCAGCTACAATCGGATGAATAAGATAAGCTTCCAAGTCTTCTTCTTTATTTTCAATTATTTCTAGACTGCTCTTGCTTGTTTCCATGAACGATTCTCTATTATCCATCATTTGATCGATCTTTTTCGATATATGCTTACTTAAATAATCCTTCTTGGACTCACCTGCTACAGCAATTATTTCATCACGATCACTGATGAGAACCGATAAATCTAATGAATCGAATAATGCCTCCGCATACTCCGTTGCAAAATCCCCTAGTTCACTGATTGGTGAATATTTTTTCAAAATAACTTCACCATCACGATCAACAAAGATCTCTAGCGGATCACCTTCCCGAATCCGGAGCGTCCGGCGAATTTCTTTTGGAATTACTACCCTTCCTAAATCATCAATACGACGTACAATACCTGTTGCCTTCATAATCATATTACCTCTCTTTCTAGATTAAAACATGACAAACCATTATTTCGTATTAGAAATAATTATGTTGTAGAGTTAGTATGATTATTTAAAATGGAAACTATACCTTTTTTTCGGTAATTTATTTATCCTTTATGCAACCGGCGTTTGTTTCATCTCAGTTAGAGTCTGAATAAATTCTTCTAACAGCTCATAACGATTGTTATACTGGGATTGATCAAACCTGAATGTTACTTTTAATTTGCGGTCTTCGGTCCCAAGTTGAATTTGACGCCCATATTGATTGGCAAACTCAAATAATTTAGCTCCGTCAATTTCCTGACTTCTGTCGCCGTCAACCAATACTTCAATTTTTTGTTTTCGTTCCGTAATGGATTCGATTCTTTCCCGTTTGGACATCATTTTTAACGTCGACACATGGAATAGGTTTGCCACCTCTTCTGGATAATCACCAAAACGATCAATTAATTCATCACGAAGGTCATGGACATCCTCTTGCGAGTAAATAGCTTGGAATCGTTTATACATATCAATCTTTTGTTTCTCATCCGGAATATATTGATCTGGAATATAAGCATCCACTTTCAAGTCTAAATCAACTTCAAATGGCTGCACATCTTCCACTGCTTTGCCTTGTCTTTTCGCTTCTACCGCTTCATTCAGCATTTGAGAATACATATCGAAACCTACTGAATCGATAAATCCATGCTGTTGCGCCCCTAATATATTACCAGCACCTCGAATCGATAAATCACGCATCGCAATTTTAAAGCCTGATCCTAACTCGGTAAATTCCTTGATAGCCTGCAATCTCTTCTCGGACACTTCCGTTAGAATTTTATCCTGCTGATAGGTGAAATACGCATAAGCAACACGATTGGAACGACCTACTCGTCCGCGCAATTGATAGAGCTGACTAAGTCCCATTTTGTCCGCATCATTGACAATTAACGTATTCACGTTCGGGATATCCACACCAGTTTCAATAATCGTGGTACTCACTAATACATCTGCCTCTCCTTCTAAGAAAGAAAACATAACATTTTCCAATTCAGATTCATTCATCTGTCCGTGAGCAACTGTCACACGTGCATCTTCTACAAGCATTTGGATGTCTTGTGCGACCTTATCAATCGATTCGACACGATTGTATAAAAAGAATATTTGACCGCCACGGGACAACTCCCTTTCGATCGCTTCTCTTACTAAAGGTGCATTGTATTCCATGACATAGGTCTGAATTGGGAAACGATTTTCTGGTGGTGTTTCAATTACAGATAGATCACGCACCCCTAGCATCGACATGTGTAATGTTCGCGGAATAGGTGTCGCTGTTAGTGTAAGGACATCGACATTTGATTTTAGCTGTTTGATTTTTTCCTTATGCTTCACACCAAATCGTTGCTCTTCGTCAACAATCAGTAATCCTAATTCTTTATATACCACATCTTTAGACAACAACCGGTGCGTACCGATCACAATATCGACGGTACCATTTTTTAATCCTTTTAACGTTTCCGTTTGTTGCTTACGTGTTCGGAAGCGGCTGAGTAAACCAATATTTATTGGATAATCTTGAAAACGCTCCAATACTGTTTCATAGTGCTGCTGTGCCAGAATGGTCGTCGGAACGAGTATCGCCACTTGTTTCCCATCTGATATCGCCTTAAATGCAGCACGGATAGCTACTTCGGTTTTGCCATAGCCAACATCGCCACAAAGCAGGCGATCCATTGGACGTTCTTTCTCCATATCCTGTTTAATTTCTTCAATACAACGTAATTGGTCCTCTGTTTCCTGGTATGGGAATGATGCCTCAAAATCACGTTGCATTTCCGTATCTGGAGAAAAAGCATAGCCTTTGGCAGCTTCTCTTTCTGCGTATAACTTCATCAGATCATCTGCAATGTCTTCTACTTTGGATTGAACTTTTCGTTTTACTTTATTCCAGTCGTTTCCACCCAGACGGTATAACTTCGGCTCTTTACCTTCAGAGCCTACATATTTCTGAACGAGGTCAATTTGGTCGATTGGTACAAACAGTTTATCGTCACCGGAATATTTGAGCAACATAAAATCTTTATGCAATCCGTTCACTGCTAATGTTTCAATACCAATATACCGTCCAATACCATGGTTGGTATGCACGACATAATCGCCAACTTGCAGCTCCTGATAGCTTTTAATCCGTTCTGCGTTCGATATTTTTTGTTTGCGTTTTTTTCGTGGAGTTTTTTGCTTAAATAATTCATTCTCGGTAATGACCGCCAATTTATGCATTGGTAACTCAAACCCACCACTAACATTGCCAATCGTAATCACAGGCTGCGAAACAGGTAAGGATGGTAATTCCTCACTGATCACGGCATTCATTTGGTAATCTTCCAGTACTGACTGAATTTTTTCCATTCTGCTGTGATTTGGTGCCAAAATAATAACGGAGTAATCCGCCTTGCGCCAACGCTCCATTTCATTTTGCAATAAATTCATTTGCCCATGAAATTGTTGCATAGCACGGCAAGATAAGTTCACAATATTTGCTGGGTTCGTGTTCGGTATATGACGCAAGAATACCGAGAGATACAAACGTTGTTGTTTCATACGTTGCCATGCATCATGCCAGTCAAACGACAATTGTAAGTCTCGTACAGCTTTCCCTCTTTGGAGATTATCCTTCAGCCATTCTTGTTCTTCATTATCTAAATGTAAGGCTGTTTCCTGGATTCTGCTCATTTCATCCAAAATAACAAACCCGTCTTCTGGTAAATAGTCTAGTAAACTATAGTTCTCTTCATAGAAAAAGGCGACGTACTTTCTCATATCTTGAAAACGTTCACAATGATTTAGTCGTTCTATGTCAGCCGTTATCGACTCCGTCAATATTTGCTGATCTGATTTGTTTTTGATTTTTTTCATTGTGTCATGAAGCGATGCTTCCAGCTTCTGTGCTGCTGCAACAAGATCATGCTCCTTCAGTAACAATTCCGTTGTTGGATAGATCTTAATCTTGTCTTGCTTCTCTAATGATCGTTGCGATTCCGCATCATAATAACGAATAGAGTCAATTTCATCATCAAATAATTCAATACGAATTGGCTGATCTTCCGTAATGGGATAGATATCTAAAATACCTCCACGTAAACTGAATTCTCCAGGGCTTGCTGTCATATCCTGTCTTACATAACCCATTTCGATTAACTTTGTAAGCGTCTGATCGATATCAATCACTTGATCAAGGGCAACATCCAGCTGGTATTCCTGCCAGTATGTCATCGGTGGCAACATCCGCTTCAAAGCAGCTACCGGTGCAATCAATATGCCATTATCCTGATTCAACCAATTATTTAAAGCCACGATTCGCTGACTTAATAATTCTGGACTTGCCACCGCTAATTCAGAGGCCAACAATTCGTTAACAGGATATAAATAAATGTGCTGATCAGCCGAGAATTCCTGCAAGTCCTCATATAATTGCTGAGCCTGTGATAATTGATGCGTAATGATTATAGACTTCTTTTTCGTTGATTCCTGGATTAACCCAGCAAACATGCTTTTTGCGGAACCCGATAAACCTGATACAAGTTGTTCTTTTAAACCGGAGTTAATCCCATCAATAATCGAATAGAAATCATCGCGGTTTTGAAGATATTGCTTTAGTTCATACATAATGTTCCCCCTAATAATCTTAAAACTAATATATGCACTTAGGATAATTGCCAAACAGCGCAAAATTGAGTTGTCCAAAAAGCCTGCTATTACCGCACAAATAAATGAATACATGTTACATTCATTTAAAAGAGCGGTAATAGCATCCCCCTTGAGACAACTCTTATTTCAGCTGCATTATTGAATAAAATAATCTAGTTCATGATATTGTGGATGCTGATCTAATAATTGCTGACAATTCTCACAGATAGACTGTATTGTCATTGGTTGATCAGGCTGATATTGGATAAGCTTTTCCTTTTCCTCCATTGACAGTACATGCCAGCCGATCTTGTCTAAATTTAACATGTGTGGCTGCAGCCTGCCAATTTCGGTACCACAATGTTTGCATGAATATATTAAGGTCATTATTCGCGCCTCCTTTAACGGAAAGGAATCACATTTTAACATTATTTTTGCCGCGAATAATAGAAACTATACATACAAATTATTTATTGTAATCATTCATAACCTTTTGAAAAGGCTGTGTTACCCATGCTTCCATTGCGTCTGCCGCATGATTAATAGCAGGTTCTAAATCAACTTTTTCCTTATCATTGAACTTACCCAATACATAATCGATGACCGTTATCGGTGAAGCTGGTCTTCCAATGCCAAAACGCAGTCGATTAAATTGCTTTGTTCCTAATTGATCGATACAGGAACGCACGCCATTATGTCCACCATGGCCGCCAGTTTGCCTTAATCTGATTTTTCCAAGCGGTAAATCCAGATCATCATAGATAACCGTCACTTGTTCTGGTGTTAAATCGTAAAAGTCCATTAATGGCCGAAGCGACTCACCGGACAAATTCATAAACGTTTGTGGCTCTAACAGGATTATCTTTTCACCTTCGTATGTTTCGATAGTATAGTGGCCTTTAAACTTCCCTTTGCTTAATTGCCATCCATGGCGATTTAACAATTCATCGACCACCATAAAGCCAACGTTATGTCGAGTTTCATGATATTTACTTCCTGGATTCCCTAACCCTACGATACATTTCATTATAGTTGACTTCCTTTGACTAAATTTTAACTAACTATAGTTTAACACAATTTACGGTGAAAAGACGCAACTTTTGCAGTTGCGTCTTGATCCTTATTCTTCACTATTATCTTCTTTTGTCTCAGATGCACCTTCTGGTTCTTCCGATTCCTCAGTCGCCTCTGGTTCTTCTGCTGGCTCTTCATCCGGAACAAGTATCGATACGATGGTCGTCCCTTCATCTTCCAGGATTTCGTAATTCTTGCCTTCCTTCAAATCGGAAACAAGAATACTATCACCAACATTTAAATCAGCAACTTCTATCGTTATCTGTTCTGGAATATCTTTTGGTTTCGCTCGAAGTGCTAATTCATATAATGGCTGCTGTAGCACGCCACCTTCGTTAACTCCAATTGCTTCACCATTCAATACGACAGGAACCTGAACATCCAGTTCTTCTTTCATGTTCACCGCATAAAAGTCGGCGTGAACTAATTCGTCTTTCAATGGATCGATTTGGTACTCATGCAGCATTACATCTACTGAATCACCATCGACCAGCAAGGAGATAATCGCGTTCTTCCCTTCATCTCTTACTGTTTTTAATAATTCAAGACTATTTACTGCAACTGTTTTAGGATCTACTTGATATCCGTAAATGATCGCAGGAACTTCTCCTGCTAATCGAATTGCTTTTGTATTTGAAGTACGTAAATCTTCTCTTTTCTTCGCTTCTAATGTTATTGCCATAGAAATCACCCTCCATAAAATAACTGTTACCATTATTTTTCCCTTGAGAGAATGCGACTAAACATTTTTTTTGGAAATGTGAGATAATTTCGTCCTTAATCAAATAAAATACTAACGGATTGACGTTCGTGAACGCGGATAATAGCTTCACTAATCAATGGTGCTACAGATAGCTGTGTAATTTTATCCAAATGTTTTTCTTCTTGTAGTGGAATCGAATTTGTCACCACTAATTCTTTAATATTGGAATGTTCAATACGTTCAATTGCTGGTCCTGATAATACAGGGTGCGTACAGCAGGCATATACTTCGGTTGCCCCATTTTCGATCAGTGCATTGGCACCTAACGTAATCGTACCTGCTGTATCAATGATATCGTCAATAAGTATCGCTGTTCTTCCTTCGATATTACCGACAATATTCATCACTTCTGCTACATTCGGACGCGGACGACGTTTATCAATGATTGCGATTGGCGCTTTTAACCGGTCTGCTAATTGTCGAGCTCTTGTTACCCCACCGTGATCTGGAGATACTACAACAATATCATCCAGTCCTTTTTTACTCCAATAGCTCGAAAGAATTGGTACACCGACTAATTGATCAACCGGAATATCGAAGAAACCTTGGATTTGTGGAGCATGTAAATCTAACGTAATGACGCGTGTAGCACCAGCTGTCTGTAACAGATCGGCAACAAGTTTTGCTGTGATTGGTTCACGAGCACGTGCTTTTCGGTCTTGTCTCGCATACCCGTAATAAGGCATCACAATATTAATGGATTTGGCTGAAGCGCGTTTTAAAGCATCAATCATGATCAATAATTCCATGATATGCTGGTTTCCAGGTTCACAGGTGGATTGCACAACATACACATCGCAGCCACGAATACTTTCTTCTATATTGATTTGAATTTCACCATCACTAAATTTCGTTACCGAGCTTTTTCCTAATTCCACCCCAATGTTGGCTGCAATCTCTTCGGCTAGGCTTGGATTCGAGTTTAATGTAAATACTTTTAAGGATGAATCCTTATAAGACATTTGTATACCTCCATATAATTGTTGAATTATTTATATTTTTTTGCGTAATCTTCTTTGTTCACTTGTTTAGCTCGGCCGATAGATAATGCATCTCCAGGAACATCCTCGTGAATGGTCGAACCTGCTGCCACTAATGAGCCCTTCCCGATTGTTACCGGTGCGATCAAATTAGCATTACAGCCAATAAACGCGTCATCTTCAATAATGGTTTTAAATTTATTTTTTCCATCATAATTGACGGTAATCGTTCCGCAGCCAATATTGACATTACGACCAACTTCGGCATCACCTATGTAACTAAGGTGTGACACCTTACTGTTACTTTCGATTTTTGCTTTTTTAATTTCGACAAAATTTCCTATTTTAGCGTCGTCACCAATCGAAGCAGCGGGACGAACATGAGCAAATGGCCCGATTTGGACACGTTGACCGATCGAGCTCGAATTAACCACGCTATGGCGTACAATAGTTTGCTCTCCGATCTCACAATCGTTTAATTCTGAATTTGGCCCAACAACAGCTTCATTGTGAATCGTTGTGGACCCTTTTAATACACAGCCAGGCTCGATGACAACATCGGTACCGATCGTTACATCAGATCCAATGTATGTATTATCTGGATCAATGATAGTAACTCCGTTTCTCATATGTTGCTCATTAATACGTAATTTCATTAGTTTTTCTGCTTGAGAAAGTGCAACTCGATCATTGACACCGATTGTTTCCGCAAAATCTGCTGTTTGATAGGCTGCGACTTTTTTATTTGCTTTCTGTGCAATTTCAATCACATCTGGCAAATAGTATTCTCCCTGTGAGTTATCATTCGAAACCTGCTTCAATGCATCAAATAACAATTCATTATCAAAACAATATGTACCTGTATTAATTTCCTGAATTGCCTGTTCAGCATCTGTCGCATCTTTTTGTTCAACAATTTTACTTACTTGATTGTCATCATTTCGAACAATTCTTCCGTATCCTGCCGGGTTATCAGCATGTGCAGTAAGTATCGTTACAGCTGCTTCCTCTTGTTCATGATGGTCTAATACTGCTTGTAACGTGTCCTTTGTTAGTAACGGGGTATCACCACAAACAACAATTGTTGTCCCTTTTTTATCACCTAAAAACTTCTCCGCTTGCTGAACGGCATGGCCAGTTCCAAGCTGTTCTTCCTGAATGACGAATTCAGAATCTGTACCTAACTGATCCTGTACCTTCTCAGCACCGAATCCAACTACGGTCGTTATACTTGATAGTTGTAACGCTTTTAATTGATCAACTACATGTTGAACCATAGGCTTTCCTAAAACAGGATGAAGTACTTTGTATAGGTTTGATTTCATTCTCGTACCTTTACCAGCTGCTAAAACAACTGCATATCGATTAGACAAAATCGGTCCCTCCGTTCTTTTGGTGGTAAACATTGAACATGTATAATGTATTTTTATAAATTTGTACAATAATATCCCAATTATGAATATATACGAAAAATTAGTGATTTTCAACAAAGAAGGATTAAGAAATCATTGGAAGGATAGATTGCTTTCCAATCTATTATGACGGCAAATGCGGGGCTTTCACAATGTGTCTATTTTATGAATTTTAATAGTGAAAAAGCCTAATCGATATGATTAGGCCTTTTTCTTTAAGAAGCACCTGCTTCTTCATATTCAACTTCAGCTTCTCCAGCACGTTGATATTCTTCTAAGACAGCGTCTTGAATTTTAGCTCGCGTACCAGAGTTAATCGGATGCGCAATATCTCTAAATTCACCATCAGGTGTGCGCTTAGAAGGCATTGCTACAAACATTCCATTGTTTCCATCAATTACTCGAATATCGTGTACTACAAATTCATCATCTAATGTAATGGATGCGATAGCTCGCATTCTTCCATCGGTATTCACGCGGCGTAATCTCACGTCAGTTACTTCCATTATGTCTCACCACCTTTTCCCTTATTAAGAACTTATTACTTAAATTCAACAAATTTATGAAAATTCCTGCTAATTTTTTTAAAAAATTTTCGATTTTTAAATTTTTTTATTGATTTAAATAATATGCGACATAATTCGATGATATCTGACGTGATCAAGATTACTTTGCGGCGAAGTAGTTGCCTTTAGTTACTTCAATTTCATGACTGTTAGAGTCAACATTTTTAATTTGAACGAGGGAAGTATAATCATCTACGACACGATCTTCTTCCTCATCTTCTGCTTCCGCTAAAACACCAATTGCTTTCACATTGGCATCAAACTCCTCTAACAAGCTTTTCATTCCGTTTATGGTTCCTCCTGCTTTCATGAAATCATCAATAATGCAAACATTTTCACCAGGCTTCAGACTTCTCTTCGAAAGAACCATGGTTTGAATTTTTTTAGAGGATCCGGAAACATAATTAATACTGACGGTTGATCCCTCTGTTACTTTTGGATCTCGACGAACAATCACTACCGGTACATTCAAAAAGGATGCTACTGCATAAGCTAGCGGTATTCCCTTCGTAGCAACAGTAACAATTGAATCTATATTCAAACCAGCAAACCGGGAAGCAAATAATCGACCAATATCTCTCACTGTGTTAGGATTAGCTAGTATATCACTCATAAATAAATAACCACCAGGCAAAAGACGATTAGGGTCTTCTAATTGCTGGCATAAGACATCAATAAATGCTTCACTCTTTGCTAATGACACATTAGGAAGGTATTTCACACCACCAGCAGCGCCTGAAACTGACTCTAAATATCCAATTCCATCTTCTTTAAACATGCGATTAATGATCGACAAATCCTCACTAATAGAAGACTTCGCTGCCCCATACGTATCTGAAAAAAAAGGAAGAGAAATTAATTCCATTGGATGCTCTATTAAATAATTGGTCATCGTAACCAGGCGATCACTTCTTTTCATTACTACACCCCAAAATCCGAATATTTTGACGTAAATATAACATTTTATCCGTGTTTAATCAAGTGTTTGATGTGTTCCTAACAATCGAACCACATACACTTCTTCACAAAATCCTCTTAAACTATTGTAAATCCGATCTGCTCTGCTTTCCTGTTGAACCAACCCGAATACAGTCGGACCACTTCCGCTCATCAATACAGCATCAGCACCAGAACGAAGCATTTGCTGTTTAATTTGCTCTACTTCCGGATTTTTAGGTAGCGTAACGGTTTCCAGGACATTTTTCAACCTGTCACACACTCCGTAATAATCTCCTGACCTTATCGCCTCGATCATGCCTTCTGTATCTGGATGATTCAAATTCTCAAGATTAAGTGACTGATACACGGACTGTGTGGAAACACCTTGTACCGGTTTAGCTAATACGACCCAGCAATGTGGTGGTGCAGGTAATTCTGTTATAAGCTCTCCTCGGCCTTCTGCCAATGCGGTGGAATCATATACACAAAAAGAAACATCAGAACCGACTTCAGAGCCCAACTCAGCTAACGTTTCCATCGGCAAATGAAGCTTCCATAACCGGTTAAGTCCTCGAAGCGTGGCCGCTGCATCACTACTGCCTCCTGCTAGACCGGCAGCTACCGGGATTTGCTTATCAATAAGAATCCGAACCCCTTGCTTGATGTGATATCGTTCTTTTAATAATTTGGCCGCTCTATATGCTAAATTGCGCTCGTCATTAGGAACGAAGCGATTTTCAGATGATATTTCAATCCTATCTTTATCTAATAGGAAAAATTCTAATCGATCCGCTAAGTCTACCGTAGTCATAACCATCGCTATTTCATGAAATTGATCCGGACGTTTATAAAGCACATCAAGCGTTAAATTGATTTTCGCTGGTGCTTTTTCTAATATATACATACTCGCTCACCTACAGACAATTATATTCAGTAATACTTTATGTAAAGATACCACAAAAACAAATCAAAGCGCAAAAACATGATGAGAAATTACTTTATTTGTCATTTTTTTTGCGAGAAATTATGTAAACAAAAACGCATGCATTATTGACCACAATCCACAACCTCGATTGGCATATCATATATACTGAAAATAAACCAATCGGTACTTTAACTACCTATACTGCGGATTATGTAAAGTGGAACTGTATGTAAATGTGGTAATTTTGATAGATATTATGTGCTTAGCAAAGCTCTGGAAATATGCTCCGCGTCCTGTGGGCACGGCTTCAGCTAGGCTACTACTTGCACTACTTCTTTGCTGCCTTGTGCCGAGGAAGCCCGCTTCGAAGCAATACTTGTAGACACAGGCACAGACTAAGTGGATCTTCAACTCGCACTGACGCATGCGGAGTCTCCGCATATTTCCTACGCTTAAGGAAGTGTTACAACGTATGGAACAGCTAAAAGCAGTGGTTCTAGCCATTATGTAATTGATTCAAATGCTGTTATGTATGGATGAGGTCAAAATGCTAGTTCTGTTGTAGATCCCACATTCTAGCGTAGACCAACCACGTAGACTCCCGTGGGCATCATTTCGAAATGACCACTAAGCAGTTAGTTTACATAATCCGCATTATTAAGAACGCTTATTTATTTGAATCTTGAGCTTGGTTCACTTCTGCCATTCTTCTTAATAATCATATTTATGTACATCAAGCTTAGAAAAAAAGGACAAAGTCTTAGACTTTGTCCTTTTGTACACTCTCTTCTGCCATTTGTACTGCTCTTTTCACCATATTACCAGCATCTCGTGCGGTAATGCCACCCCAACCATCTCTCTGTACAGTGTCGTAAAAACCTAATTCTTTAGCAAGCTCTTCTTTAAAATGATCCGACATTATCCCACGTCTTCTACTCATCGAAGATACTCCCCTTCTGTCGTGTTTACGACAATCATAGTTTGTGCTTGAGCTGCTATTTGATGCTAGGTAATATCAGGCAGTGCAACTTGCTTTTTTGTGCAAACAAAAAAGCAGCAAACAACGTTTACTGCTCGCCTGCTACTGCTTCAAGTTCTTCCGTGAAATTAAGTTCAACTGTCTCAGTTAAAATATCTGCATAGCTATAAGATACACGTTCAAATGCATTTTCTTTTTGATCCAATTCAACAATAAAAACGGAAGGGTATGTTTCTGCTAGTGTTCCGTACCGTTCGATGGTTTTCTTTCTTCCACCATTTGCTTTAATTCGTAGACGCTTACCGACATTTCCATCTAAACCTTGTTTGATTTCAACCAATGATTTTGCCAATACTCTCCACCTCACTAAGTTTATTATACACTATTCTTGTCCATCCGTCAACCAAAAATATTCTATTATATCAATAATAATTGAGGGATGTCAACAAAAAAATTCGGAAGTTCTGTACATAGGTTACCTATAATTTAAAAAAATATGTATAAAAAAAGAAAACTCCTATTTATTTAGGAATTTTCTTTCACTTGATCATAGAAATAATTAGCTAAATTAGCGAATTCTTGCATCGTCAGCGATTCTCCACGTCGTGTACCATTAATACCTAATTGCTCAAATCCTTGTTCGATATCCGGCTTCGTCAATACTTCTTTAAAATGTCTCGTTAAATTATTACGTAATGTTTTTCGCCTTTGCTGAAAACTAGCCTGTACCAATTGAAAAAAGAACGCTTCATCCTCTACATCTACTGGAGGTGTCTCCCGTTTTTCTAAATGAAGAACAGCTGAATCCACCCGTGGTTGCGGCATAAAAACCGTCTTCGGTACAATCATTTTCACACTGGCATCGGTATAATACTGGATCGCAATCGATAAGGATCCATATTCTTTACTATTCTCACTGGCTGCCATCCGTTCTGCAACTTCTTTCTGAATCATAACGGTAATACTTGCAATTGGTAAGTTTGCCATTAATAATTGCATCAAAATTGGTGTCGTAATGTAATACGGTAAATTCGCTACCACTTTTACCGGCTTTTGATCTTGAAAATGTTGTTGCCAAACTTGTTTGAAGTCCGCCTTTAGAATGTCTTGATTGATAATGTCAACGTGGTCATACGGAGCTAACGTATCTTCTAAAATAGGCACTAAACGTCCATCTATTTCGAAAGCTACTACCTTGTTGGCAGCTAATGCTAATTGCTCGGTCAGTGCGCCAATACCAGGTCCGATTTCGATCGCATTCATCTCTTTCGAAATTCCTGCATGATGAATAATATTACGCAAAATATTAACATCAATAAGGAAATTCTGCCCTAAACTCTTTTTAAATGAAAACCCATATTTCTCTAATATTTCTTTTGTTCGCTTTGGTGTAGCGATTGCTTTCTGTTCACTCATGAACGTTCCTCCTGAATGATTTGGTCCATTACTGCTTCAAATTCGGCTTTATTGATTTGAAACATTTCTAATCTTCTTAATAACTGCTTACCGTTTATATGTCCGATTCTTAACTGCTGACCAAGTCGCTGCCGTTTTTCTTTAGCTCCTTTACCACCGATTAAGCCGTATCGTAATAAATCCGCTCGTGTAATATCTGTGACACGATTATCACTTAATTCATATACCTGGCTTAAAGCATGTAGAAGCACTTCTTTTGAAGCGTGCTCGATACCTAGACTTTTTCGCTGTTTACCGTCTCCTGCCGCTTCTTCCCTCGTTAAAAAAGCGTGCTTACAGCCTGGAACATGCTGATCAATTATTTGACGGATGCGTTGACCGGGATAATCTGGATCGGTAAACACGATTACTCCCCGTTTATCTTTAGCATGTGCAATTTGCGCTAATATATCTTTATTGATGGCAGAACCATTTGTCTCAATGGTATCCACGTCCATTGCTTGTTTTAGTTTAGCCGTATCATCCTTGCCTTCTACGACAATTATTTCTTTCACCTTCAACTAAGGCGCCCCCATTCTTGCTGTCTTTCTTCTGTCATTAGCTTCTCTAGTGTACCACAAAAAAGCTTACCTTTCCTAAAAAAGGTAAGCCTTGGTTTTTAATCAATAATCTTTACTTTTACCGTTCTGGAACCATAACTAGCTGCTTTTTGTTTGGTAGACATGTGAAGATCGATTTTGTTTCCTTTTATGTTACCGCCAGTATCTCTGGCAATCGCATAACCATAACCTTCTACCCAAACTTTCGTACCTAAAGGTATAACACTTGGATCAACAGCTACAACACCATTTGGATTTGCCTTTAAATTATATCCTGTTGAAGTAAGACCTCTACCATCACATGTGGCACAATCCCAATTATACGCTGTTGCTTTCATGTACAACGTTTTACTCGACTCTTCTTCTTTGCCCCTGGATACCGTTTCACTTGGCGTAGAATTAGTAGCAGCTGAGGCTGTTGTAATAGTAGTAGCAGGCTGTGATACTTTGGTTCCTATTGCTACGATACGTTCCTTACTTTCTTTTTTTACATTTTCCTTCACAAGTTCACGAGAAACTTCTTCGCCATTTTCCAATACTACTTCATAATGTTTTTCAACGACTCCTGTTTCCCCTTCTGAAACAACTTCTTCCTTGCCTTTTGTTAAAGAATTGTCGCTACGTTTTACAACTTTGTAGTCAACCTCTTCTTCTTCAACATCTTTTACTTTTTCGACTCGTGTAATATTGACAGCTGTTCCTTCACTAATCGATGCAGATTGTTTTGGTTCAACGCGATCCAGCTCCCCGATTTCAATCTCTTCACTGGCTAGCAGGTTTTTAACTGTGCCACCTGTTGTCCACACCTGCTTTTCTTCGCCTCCATCGTTGATCGTGATTTGGAACGCTTTTTCAATGTTTATTTCAAGATTATCTTCTATGTTTGTATCCATTGATTGTTTGATATGATCATTTTTAGTGAGTTCTATGTTTTGTTCTGCTAAGAATACTTCGACATTATCCGCTGTTGTGTAATAGGATTGTTTCTCCCCATCAACATTAACGACTACTTCTTTTGCAATTGTATGCTCGATTTGCATCCCGGAGTTAACATGATCACTTTGTTCATGTGAAAGCTTATCATGCTCACCAACATCAATTGCAAGTTCATTAAGGACATCTCCAACAGTTTTCGCGTGTGTATGCACTGTTGTTTCTTCGTCATTCTGCACAACTGTCACTTCCGCCTTTGATAATTCATAGAATGAAAAACAGATAAATCCGATAATGACAAATAAAGAGATAGCGTATTTAAAGTCTTTGTTCTGCAAAATGCGTTTTAGATTAAGAAGACGCTTCATGAACTTCCCCTCCTTTTACTCGCCGTTGTATTATATAAAGAACCTTTTGAGGTGTCAAATAGACAACTTCTTAAAAAAAAGCAGAAAACCCCTTGATTCCAAAGGGTTGTTCTGCTTAGGTTTCTATAATATTTCATTTACTTTACAATATCGTAACAATCGGCTCATCCATTGCGTCACAAGGGGTCAGTCATTATTTTATTCCGAAGAATCTTTTCGCATTTTCAGTGGTGTTTTTCCCTATTTCTTCCACACTCACTTCTCGCAGTTCTGCAATCTTCTCTGCAACTAATTTTACATAGGCAGGCTCGTTTCGTTTACCCCTATTCGGGTGAGGTGCCAAAAATGGACAATCTGTTTCTATTAACAATCGATCTAAAGGGACATATTTCGCCACTTCCTTTGGTAAGGTTGCATTCTTGAAAGTAACTGGTCCGCCTAAAGAAATATAAAAATTCATCTTCAGACAGGCATCGACATAATCAACAGAATCATTATAACAATGCATGATTCCACCGACTTCTTCTGCCTTCTCTTCCTGTAAAATTTCGACAATATCTTCTGTTGCTTCTCGATTATGAATAATAACAGGCAGGTTTATCTTACGTGCAAGTCTGATTTGTTTACGAAAAACATCTTTTTGTACATCTTCCGGGGACTTATCCCAATGATAATCTAAGCCCATTTCTCCGATTGCCACTACCTTCGGATGCGCAGCAAGTTCTTCGATCCATTTCAATTCCTTCTCTGTCATATCAACGGCATCAACTGGATGCCAACCAACTGCGGCGTATATATAATCGTATTGCTCTGCCATCTCTATCGCCTTCGGAATTGTATCATGGTCAAATCCGACAATCACCATGTGCTCGACACCAGCTTCCTTCGCTCGCTCGAGCACCGCTTCTCTATCTTCGTCAAAGTGGGACACATTCAAATGAACATGTGTATCAAATAACATACAAATCCTCCTTTATCTATTATGATGGTACTGTTAAATACCGGCTGGTCCTGATATACGAAACAGAAACGCTTATCATATTAACTGATAAGCGTCTGTTTTGTCTTACTTATTTTACAACGGATCCGTTCGGGAGGTTCGATTCAACTGTGGCTAACGATAGTGATCCATCTTTATCTTCGCCAGACAAAATCATACCTTCTGAGAGCTGTCCGCGCAGTTTAACTGGTTTCAGGTTAGTTACACAAATAACTTTTTTGCCTACTAGTTGCACAGGTGAATAATATTTAGCAATCCCTGATACTACTTGGCGTTTCTCCGTCCCTAAATCCAGTTGGATACGCAATAATTTGTCGGCATTCTCCATTTTTTCTGCATGGGTAACTTCCGCCACCCGTAAATCCAGCTTCATAAAGTCATCATAGGTTATTTCGTTCGTTTCTTCAGTTGGTTCTTCTTGCTTCTCTGGTTCCGGTTTTTTCATCATGTCTTTAATCGTCTGTACTTCTTTTTCAACATCTAAACGCGGGAAGATCGGGTCTTTCTTCACTACCTTTGTGCCTGCTGCGATCACGTCAGATTCGTTTAAACTCTCCCATGAATGAAGATTTTCATCTTGAACACCAATTTGTTCAAAGATTCGGCCCGGTGTCTCCGTTAAGAACGGACGTAATAAGATTGCGATTCGTCGTAAACTGTCGACTAAGTGTGCCATGACATTTCCTAAACGCTCTTTCTTTTCTTCATCTTTCGCCAGCACCCATGGCTCTGTCTCATCGATATATTTGTTCGTACGGCTAACATATTTCCAAATGTGCGTTAACGCAACGGAAAAGCCCATTTCATCTAATGCTTTTTCGACATTTTCCACTGTTTCTTTGCCTAATGCCTCTAATTGCTCATCATAGGTTTTTTCAGACGCTTTAAATGCTGGAATCTGACCGTCAAAATATTTATTAATCATGGCAACGGTACGATTCAGCAAATTACCTAAATCATTTGCTAAGTCATAATTGGTTCTGTCGACGAATCCTTCAGGAGTAAACACACCATCAGATCCAAATGGTACTTCACGAAGTAAATAATAACGTAAAGCGTCTAGACCATAGCGATCAGTTAAATCATTCGGATTTACGACATTACCTTTTGATTTCGACATTTTCCCGTCTTTCATCAAAATCCATCCGTGAGCAAACACTTTCTTCGGTAATGGTAAATCAAGTGCCATAAGCATGATCGGCCAATAGATCGTATGGAAACGCACAATTTCTTTACTCATTAAATGAACATCCGCTGGCCAATATTTTTGATACAAGGTATCGTCATCAGTTCCATAGCCTAATGCTGTAATGTAATTACTTAGTGCATCAATCCAGACATAAATGACATGCTTTGGATTTCCTGGCACTTTGATTCCCCAATCAAAAGTAGTTCGGGAAATTGCTAAATCTTCAAGGCCTGGCTTGATAAAGTTATTAATCATTTCATTCTTACGGCTTTCCGGTTGAATGAATGTTGGATTTTCTTCATAAAAAGCTAATAAACGATCAACATATTTGCTCATTTTAAAGAAATAAGATTCTTCCTTCACTTGTTCTACCGGTCCCCCACAATCAGGACAACGGCCATTCTCTAGCTGACGTTCGGTGAAAAACGATTCACAGGACGTGCAGTAGCTTCCTTCATATTCGTCCAAGTAAATATCACCTTGATCCAACAATTGTGCGAAGATTTTTTCGACAACTTTTTTGTGTCGATCCTCTGTTGTTCGAATAAAATCACTGTAAGAAATATCTAGCTTTTCCCACAGGTCTTTAATACCGCTGACAATTTCATCTACATAAGCTTGAGGCGTTACCCCCGCTTCATCGGCCTTCTTTTGGATTTTTTGTCCATGTTCATCCGTTCCCGTTAAGTAACGGACATCATATCCTCTCAGTCGCTTGTAACGAGCCATGGCGTCTCCCGCAACCGTACTATAGGCATGGCCGATATGTAAATTTCCACTTGGATAGTAGATCGGTGTCGTTATATAAAAAGTTTTGTTCTGCTCTGTCATCCTCTTACCTCCTCAATGCAATTCTCTTCATAATAAACAGTCTGCCTTTATTGTAGCGATTTTTCGATCATTTTTCCATCATAAAAACATTTTAGCCAAATCCGACACAGCTTAACAAAATTTTTGTCGAATTCATAGCATCTTCTATAGTCCTGATTTTTTAGAAATATTTTTAAAAACCTTGAAAAAAATAGATATTTTAGGTTTGACATTAATGGGAACTAATGGTATTATAACGCTATAGATGTCGAATATTGCCGAATTTATTTATCAAAGGGGAGAATAAATAATGAAATCAACAGGTATTGTAAGAAAGGTTGATGAATTAGGTCGTGTAGTAATTCCGATCGAACTTCGTCGTACACTAGGTATCCAGGAAAAGGATGCTCTAGAAATTTATGTAGATGATGAGCGTATCATCTTACAAAAATACAAACCAAATATGACTTGTCATATTACTGGTGACATTTCGGATGATAACATCACTTTAGCAGATGGAAAGCTAGTTCTTAGCCCAGAAGGCGCTAAAGCACTTGTAGATGAAATCCAAAACAAAATGAACAAATAATAAGAAAAAGCGATCTATTTTATAGGTCGCTTTTTTTTTACTCCATGTGATAAGCGCTATACACTTCTCTTTTCGGAATATTGCGAGCTTTAGCTACTGATTTAATCGCCTCTTTGCTGGAGACCTGTTCTCGTTCTATTAATTGTTCGACATGTTTCGATAAGGTAAGGTCTTCCCACCAATCAACCTGATCTTCTAGCTTTACTCCTTCTACCAGAATGACACATTCCCCTTTAACCGGATTATCTGTGATCCAATTCGACACTTCTGCCAGATTTCCCCGAATGAACTCTTCAAATTTTTTCGTTAGCTCTCGTGCTACTGCCACACGTCGATCACCAAGACTATCTGCTAATAGTTGTAACGTATCAACAATCCGATGTGGTGATTCATACAAAATAAATGTCGTATCAATCGACTGTAATAACTGCAGTGCCTGATCGCGATCTTTTTTCTTTCTCGGTAAAAAACCATAGAAGTAAAATTGATCTGTTGGTAAACCAGATCCTACAAGCGCAGATAATGCAGCACTTGCTCCAGGTAATACTACTACCGAATAATCTGCATCAATTGCTGCACGAATGATTTCATAACCAGGATCGGATATGCCTGGCATTCCTGCATCGCTGACTAAAGCTAGCATTTTCCCTTTTTGCAGCATATCGATAATCTGATCTTCTCTCGCCATTTTATTATGTTCGTGATAGCTGATCATTTTCTTCTTCAACTCAAAATGATGCAGTAACTTCCCTGTATTTCTCGTATCTTCAGCCAACACGATATCCGCTTGTTCTAACACTTTTAGAGCCCGGAATGTAATATCGTCTAAATTACCGATAGGTGTTGGTACAACATAGAGTGTTCCTTTTTCGGATTCATTCTGATAGCTTTTTTGAATTTGCATTGGTAGGATATCCTCCTTGCCCTGCTTCTTTGATTAATAGTTCTTTCTGTTTTCTCGACAGTCTTTTAATTTTTGCTTCTAGTTGTAATGCATCTGATTTCGTTTCACACTGCATTTGATATGCTAATTGAAAAGGGGCTCTGCCTCTCGTATATTTCGCTCCTTTTCCATCTTCATGCATGCGCATACGTCGTTTAACATTAGTAGTATAACCGGTGTAGAGTGTATTATCTTTACACTTCAGAATATAGACAAAATGCTTACGTTCTTCCATATAGTATTCCTTCCAAGTCTTTTGTGTAATCTCCGTTTTCATCGAAAGCATATAACGGCGGTAACATGTGGAGATCGGGATTACCATCTCGTATTCCTTCTATTAATAAGATATTCGCTTCTTTTCCCTGTTTCGGATACACATAACGAATTCGTTTCGGTTCTATTTTATATTGTCTGAATAACGTGATAATATCGACCAGACGTGACGGACGGTGAACCATTGCCACTTTGCCACCAGACTTGACCAGTTTACTACATGATTGTATCACATCTTCTAACGTACAGTAGATTTCATGCCTTGCAATTGTTAAATACTCATTATGATTGTGGTGATCTTTATTACTCGTTTGAAAATATGGTGGATTCACCGTTACTAAATCAAACTTATTATTTTTAAAATGATCGGGCATATCTTTTAGATCGCCATGAATCATCTTAAGCTGGCCGTTTAGTTGATTTAGATCAATACTGCGGCATGCCATATCATATAGCCGCTCCTGAAGTTCTACTCCTGTAATGGGTACGTTCGACCTTTGTGATAATAATAGCGGAATAACACCATTACCTGAGCATAAATCCAGTATGTTTCCTCTAGTTCTTGGTGCAGATGCAAAGTCTGCCAATAATACAGCATCGATAGAAAAAGCAAATACGGAAGGGCTTTGTATAATTTTCATTGTTTGATTTGCTAAGAGATCATCGATTCGTTCATCATCTTTCAGTTTCATGGCTCGTTACTCCTTACTAATTAACGTTCTGTAATACGTTCAAAAATTAAGTGTATACCAATCCTACCTGCAGCGCAAAGAATTATGAAGATTTTTTAATGGTCTCAACATAAACCCGCTTATTTCTAATTATCTTAAGTATATGCAAAGCTTCCTATAATATGGATTATGTAAAGTAGAACTAGTGGCATTGAATTACAATGTGGTAATTTTGACATTTTTAATGTTTGTAGCAAAGCTCCGGAAATATGCTCCGCGTCCTGTGGGCACGGCTTCAGCTAATTTATGAAAGAAAAGAATTTTCTTTCATAAATGGATCTTCAGCTCGCGCTGATTCCACGGGAGTCTCCGCATATTTCCTACGCTTAAGTGAAGTACTACAATGATTGGAACAGCTTAAAGCAGTTGTTCTAGGCATTATGTTATTCATTCGATGGCTGTTATATATGCATTCGGTCAATATACTAGCACTTACAAAAGTTGTAGAGACCTTATCCTAGCGTAGGCCAACCACGTAGACTCCCGCGGGACATGCAGGTGCTGAAGATCCACTTTGTGAAGCGTTCTTCTTCACAAAGTTAGCTTCAGCCGTGCCCCGCAGGACGCGAAGTAGTTGGCCGGAGCGGTCTCCCAGCACATGAATCATTTCAAAATGACCACAAAACAGCTACTTTACATAATCCATATTATAAGAAGCCAGCTGATATTCGGCATGATTGCTTCTATGACTGTACTTATATACTTTCTTTATTCATGAAGAAAAAAGCTGACATTCTAGATGTCAGCTTTTTTATATGCTTATTTTGTTTTGTTTAGGAAAAGGAGGCAGAAGAGGCAATCGCCTTCTTGTCTTGGACTGCCGAAATGAACATTACAAATATGAAAGCCTTCTTCATAAAGTCTTGCTAAGTTATCATACCCTTCACCGATTGCCGGATCATCTTCATTCTCTGTATGGTTGCGATCTTGCTCTTCCACTTCTGTATCTAATCGTTGTCGTAAATGATGGTTTTCCATTTCCAAACGGTGATTTTCTTCTAAAATCTCTCCTAATTGTTGCTTTAAATCACCTAGTTGTTGATATAATTGACCAATTTGCTCTTCCATATCGGACACTTGCTCAAATAATTCTTTTTTCTTCACGTCACTTCCACCCCATTATTCTGTTGCCTGGGTTTTGATAACTCCTTCTTCAATCAACTCGTCCAGCGTATATTCAATCATTCGTTCCTTCTCAGGAATCTCAATCTGGATCAGTCTCTCTAGAATGTTCAGTCCTACAACCTTCCCATGGCCATAGGCTGTTTTAATTTCTTCCCCTATATCTGGTAATTCTTTTTTAGCCGTTTCATAGTCATCGTTCTCATATTTCAAACAACACATTAACCGGCCGCAAAGTCCAGAAATCTTGGAAGGATTTAAAGAAAGGTTTTGGTCTTTTGCCATTTTAATTGAAACCGGTTCGAAATCTCCTAAGAAAGTAGAGCAGCAGAGCATACGTCCACAAGGACCAATACCACCGAGTAACTTCGCCTCATCTCTAACTCCAATTTGGCGCAACTCAATTCTGGTTTTGAAGACAGATGCAAGATCCTTTACTAAATTACGAAAATCGACTCTGCCATCCGCTGTAAAATAAAAGATTACCTTATTTCGATCAAAGGTGTACTCTACATCTACTAAGTTCATTTCCAAACCGTGTTCTTTAATTTTCTTCTGGCAAGTGTTATAAGCTTCTTCTGCAATTTCTTTATTTTCGACGACAATCAGTTTATCCTTATCACTGGCGATACGAATAACTTTCTTCAGTGGAAGTACGACATCTTCTTCGTCTACTTGTTTATTCGAAACTACAACTTTCCCAAACTCAATTCCTCTTACCGTCTCCACAATGACATAATCGTCTTTATCAATCTTTACATCATCTGGGTCAAAATAATATATTTTACCCGCTTTTTTAAAGCGGACACCAATAACTTCTATCACAAATATTCACCTCTGAATGTGAAGTGTTAATTGCTCCAATACTAACTGTGGGTGCACATTTGATTCTAATTTTCGTTTAGCTGTCATAATATGCTGTAAGTTTTCCGTGGCATGTTCTAATGACCAGTGTATACTTGCAGCTTCCAGCTTTTCCTGATGATTTGTGTAGACAATTGCAGAAGGCTCGTCCAAATGAATTTGAACCATGTCACGAAACCATAACATTAATAAATCCAGTCCTTCTTGTAATTGTACTCGCTCTGTAAAATGTGGCATCCACTGTGTATGCACAAAAATTGGCACTTCGTCTTGATTTTGTTGAAGCATTTCAATTAATTGTACCACTAATTTTCGTGACTGTGCAAACCAAGTATCTTTACTTTTCTCCATTGCCTCTGTCAAATTGTTCGTGATCGATGTCATCAGGCGGGCATTTGCTTCCGTTAAACCTTCTTCTTGCAAACTTTCCCGCAACTGATTAGGATTAAGTGGCTTGAATGCCATCATTTGGCATCTTGACCGAATTGTAGATAAAACGGAATGACTATTTTCTGTCAGTAAAATGGCAGTTGTCTGCTTACTAGGTTCTTCTAGAAATTTCAATAATCGATTGGATGCATTATCTGTCATTTTTTCTGCCTGTGAAATAATATACATTTTTTTATTTGATTCAAGTCCAGTATAGGTAAACTCTTTCTGCAAATGAAGTATCTGGTCTTTTTTTATACTGGCGCCATCTGGAATAATGATGTGCAGATCAGGATGATTACCACTTTTAATACGGCGGCAGTCACTGCATTGCTGACAAGGTTCGATCGTTGATCTCTGTTGACAGAAGATACTCATCGCAAATAATTGGGCCATTTCATATTTTCCTGTTCCTTTATCGCCATGAAAAAGATAGGCATGTGAGATTCTTGATTTTGTAATGCTGTTGATCATCATTTGACTGACGATTGGTTGTTTTTCTAGCATGTCTGACCATAAAGCGTCCATTACATAGCCTACTTTCTATATAGTTTGATGATTACTTTAGTTCTGCAATATACATGAAAGAAGAGGATGGATTAGTTTCCATCGCTAATCGATCCTCTTTTACTCTCTAGGTATACAGGTTAATCAAGAGCCCCTTGATTTCCCCTATTAAATCCAATATCTGAATAGAATTTTTCTCTTGATCCAGCATAGACTCCGATAATTCAACCAGTTTTTGATCGACTTCTTCGACGATCGTCAGCTTACGATTATCACCATCAAGCAAAAAACTGTGCGATTGCTTTAAAGCAATTCCATGGTCGACAGCTTCTTTGACGAATCGTTTCACCATGCGCTTGTAAGTAGCTACATCCTTAAATGATCGAAAACGGGCAATTTTTTTCCCTTGTGCCGTTAATTCACTCATTAGTTTTTGTAATTCTGCTTGTTTTAACTGAGTTGATTGTTGTTTTACGATGGCATCAAATCGTTGAGATGGTGGTCGTTGCTGCTGTTCTTTTTTATTGAGAGCCTCCAGCTGCGTTCGGATCTCTTGGCTAATCTTCATAGTTAGCGAAACCTACCTTTTAATATTGATGAAATGATTCGACAGGTACAACAAAGACTGTTGCACCTCCAACCTCTACATTAACAGGTCGAGGGATATAAGAGTCAGCATTTCCTCCCATTGGTGATACTGGTGATACCATCTGTTCTCGTCTACTGCAATTATCACGGATAATTTCTAGTGCCTGATCAACATATTCATCAGAGCAACCAATCATTAAGGTCGTATTTCCTTCTTTTAAAAACCCTCCAGTAGATGACAATTTGGTCGTTTTAAACTGTTTCTCACCCAGTGCGTCTACTAACCGATTACTATCCTTGTCTTGTACAACCGCCATTATTAACTTCACCGTTTGTCGCCTCCTTTTATTGGATACCTATGACTATAGATGTTCTTTAATTTTGTTATATGCTTGATCTTCTACTTCTAGTATACCAAAATTTGCATCAATTCTCTTGATTCGTTCTGGAAATTTTTCTAATAAAGTCATATAGGCTCGGTATACGTCTTGATGGAATGCCAATGATTCTAAATCCAAACGATTTTGTTCCCTGTCACTGTTCGTTGAAATCCGTTTTAGGCCATTTTCAGGCAGAATATCAAAAAACAATGTCAAATCCGGCATTTGATCTGCTATCGCAAATTGATTGATTTGAAATACCTCTTCTATCCCTATCCCCCTTGCCGCTCCTTGATAGACAAGACTGCTATCGACGAAACGATCACACAAGACGATCTTTCCAGCTTGGAGCGCTGGTATTACTTTTTCAACAAGATGCTGACGTCTCGCTGCCGCATATAATAAAGCTTCTGTTCGAGCATCCATCATTGTATTATTTGTGTCCAGAATCACCTCACGAATACTCTCTGAAATCGGAATTCCCCCTGGTTCTCTTGTTGCCAGAACAGGGTAGCCTTCAGTGATTAAACGTTCTGTTAACCTCTCTAATATTGTAGACTTACCTGCTCCTTCGCCACCTTCAAATGTAATAAACACGTTCATTCTCCTTCTGATCCATCAAATATATATAAACCGTTTTCTCTGTTAAGCGGTTGGATACTAATTTTTTCGTTCATTAGCTGCTTCACTTTCCTTACAGCTGACGTACTGATTTTTTCCCCTTTGACCAATAATGGAATTCCAGGCGGATAAGGTATAATTGCTTCTGCAGCAATTTCGCCAATAGCTTTTTCCCATGTGGACCAGCGCATCGATAAGGCCCGCATATCCGCGTAGGATCTGGCCAAACGTGTAATTTCTTCATGAAAATAATCGGTACTTTCTATTATTGTAGCATGATTTGATGAAAAACTTAATGCGTTATCGATCCGTAATACCTTTGCTTTCATCGTTGCGATCTCCAGAACTGGTTCCAGTCCTATTACCAGCAACAAGTGGTTGTCTGTTGTTAGTTCCGGATACATCTTCTCCTTCTGAAAAAGCTTTTTTACTTGATTCGTGTTTCCATTTATTATTCGTAAACTAATCTTCAGTGGATCATCACTTTCCTCCACTGTCCAGTGTGAAGAATCGCCTAGAAGACTGCGCAGCTTCATCACATACTGTTGTAACTGTTGATAGTGCTCTTCACTGAAATGTGCTAAATAATAGCGAGCCAAATCCAGACTTGCCATAATTGGATAGGATGGACTGCTTGATTGCAACATCTGCAAATAATAACGAAGCTTTTCTTGATCTACTCGTTCCGTTTGTACATGCAGGAAAGCTGCCATAGTAAACGCTGGTGTCATTTTGTGTGCAGAATGAATTACTATATCCGCCCCTAACTCTACCGCAGAGCGTTTTGGAACATGCGGAATAGAGAAATGGCAACCATGTGCCTCATCTACCAATACGATAATATTATGTTGATGTGCCATAAAAATCGCATCCTCTAACCGAAATGTTTCTCCAAAATAATCAGGGTATGTCAGCATCAAAGCTTTCGCTGCGGGATACTGTTCGATGGCTTGGTGTATAACATGTTGTGATGGATTTGTGTAGCGTTTTTTCACTCTATCGTATTGAGGTGGTAAGAAAATAGGTCGCACCCCAGCTAATTCCATTCCGTGCAAAATAGATTTATGGCAGTTTCGCTGCACCAACACTTCTTCTCCTGGCTGACAAGTAGCCATTATCATCGCTAGGTTCCCAACTGTACTTCCATTCACAAGAAAATAAGTGTTGCGCGATTGAAACCAATCAGATGCAAGCGCCTGGGCTTGCTCAATCACTCCATCCGGTGCGTGTAAATCATCTAATCCATCAAGCTCTGTCAAATCCATTTGCATATACTCAAGAAAATCTGATTTTGCAAATGAAACAAATACGTTTCCATTTTTATGCCCAGGAACATGGAAAGAATGATTATTTCTCACCTTATAACTTTTGATCGCTTGATAAAGCGGGATATCACTTTGGTTAAGCATCATCTTCATCATCTCTTTTACTTTACTATTCTATCTTAAATCCTCTTAATATCATTCAAATGATCAATAATCGTTTAACTTTATCCCTTCACTTATTTCAAAAAAAAATAGAATCACGAAGCGTGACTCCATTATATAGTATATGAAGATTGATTGATAGATCTTAATTTTTCTACATAGTATTGATAGCTTGCATCACTCGGATTTGTCGCTACGATCTCTTGTTCACACTCATGACAAATATAAAACCCGAAAAGTAAGATTCCTTCTGTTCTCATTTGTTTACATACTCCACAACAATGTATATTATTATTCCCCATTTGTCACACCTCCATTAGTTAGTATGACCAATCTATTAAAAAATATACAAAGTATACTAGATTTTTTCTATTTACTTTAATCGACATTTTTTCACTTTTTTCACGTGAAACATTTTAATTTATTATATTCTGTTATGTATGATTCGACATTTGTTATTCGGAAAATATCCTGAAGCTTCCCGTTCATAACGTTACTTATACTATCTTAGCATAGTCAAATAATATGTTATTATGAATGAAACTAATCCCGTTTCGTAAGAAGGTAGGATAATCCAGGTATTGCGTAAACACAAAATCCGTATAATTAAACCTATGTGTAGAGAATTTTTCAAAAGCAACTATAAACTAAATGGTTGGCCTACACTATAGACTGCCTTCTACCACTATTAAAAGATCTAATTTTACAAGCTACCTAATGGGCCCGCAACGATATATGCCTGTGTCTAATTCCTAGATAGTATCTACAGTGTGCAGGATACATTCATTTTGTCAAAATAGGACATATCATCTATTTAATAGCCCTCCTTTTAAGCATTGAAATTTATTCATCACACATTCCTAAAACAGGAAATCTCATTCGTATATTTTAAACAAAAAAACATCCCAGTCCTTCGACTGAGATGTTTTGGTTTGCCTGGCAACGTCCTACTCTTGCAGGGGCGCGAGCCCCAACTACCATGGGCGCTGAAGAGCTTAACTGCTGTGTTCGGCATGGGAACAGGTGTGACCTCTTCGCTATCGCTACCAGACCAACAAGGATGTTGGTCGATCGATGTTGTCACATGGATGTGACGATTTTAATCGATCATCCTATATTATTACATGGGTTTGCACCCTAAAAACTAGATAAGACAAGAGACAGACATCAACGAACCGTTGCACATCAGAAACATTTGTATAGATAAGTCCTCGATCTATTAGTATTCGTCAGCTTCACATGTCACCATGCTTCCACCTCGAACCTATCAACCTCATCGTCTCTGAGGGATCTTACTCACTTACGTGATGGGAAGTCTCATCTTGAGGGGGGCTTCATGCTTAGATGCTTTCAGCACTTATCCCTTCCACACGTAGCTACCCAGCGATGCTCTTGGCAGAACAACTGGTGCACCAGCGGTGTGTCCATCCCGGTCCTCTCGTACTAAGGACAGCTCCTCTCAAACTTCCAACGCCCACGACGGATAGGGACCGAACTGTCTCACGACGTTCTGAACCCAGCTCGCGTACCGCTTTAATGGGCGAACAGCCCAACCCTTGGGACCGACTACAGCCCCAGGATGCGATGAGCCGACATCGAGGTGCCAAACCTCCCCGTCGATGTGGACTCTTGGGGGAGATAAGCCTGTTATCCCCGGGGTAGCTTTTATCCGTTGAGCGACGGCCCTTCCATTCGGTACCGCCGGATCACTAAGCCCGACTTTCGTCCCTGCTCGACTTGTAGGTCTCGCAGTCAAGCTCCCTTCTGCCTTTGCACTCTGCGAATGATTTCCAACCATTCTGAGGGAACCTTTGGGCGCCTCCGTTACATTTTAGGAGGCGACCGCCCCAGTCAAACTGCCCACCTGACACTGTCTCCGAACCGGATCACGGTTCTGGGTTAGAAGGTCAATACAGCCAGGGTGGTATCCCACCGGCGCCTCCACGTAAGCTAGCGCTCACGTATCTCAGGCTCCCACCTATCCTGTACAAGCTGTACCAACATTCAATATCAGGCTACAGTAAAGCTCCACGGGGTCTTTCCGTCCTGTCGCGGGTAATGCGCATCTTCACGCATAGTATAATTTCACCGGGTCTCTCGTTGAGACAGTGCCCAAGTCGTTGCACCTTTCGTGCGGGTCGGAACTTACCCGACAAGGAATTTCGCTACCTTAGGACCGTTATAGTTACGGCCGCCGTTTACTGGGGCTTCGGTTCAACGCTTCGCTAATGCTAACGCATCCCCTTAACCTTCCAGCACCGGGCAGGTGTCAGCCCCTATACTTCGCCTTACGGCTTCGCAGAGACCTGTGTTTTTGCTAAACAGTCGCTTGGGCCTTTTCACTGCGGCTTCTCGCAAAAGAAGCACCCCTTCTCCCGAAGTTACGGGGTCATTTTGCCGAGTTCCTTAACGAGAGTTCTCCCGATCACCTTAGGATTCTCTCCTCGCCTACCTGTGTCGGTTTGCGGTACGGGCACCCTTTTCCTTGCTAGAGGCTTTTCTTGGCAGCGTGAAATCCGGAACTTCGGTACTATATTTCCCTCCTGATCACAGCTTGTGATTGCCAGACGGATTTGCCTATCTGACTCACTTACTGCTTCAACGCACACATCCAGTGGTGCGCATTCCTTATCCTTCTGCGTCCCCCCATCACTCAAACGGAATTGGGTGGTACAGGAATATCAACCTGTTGTCCATCGCCTACGCCTTTCGGCCTCGGCTTAGGCCCCGACTAACCCTGAGCGGACGAGCCTTCCTCAGGAAACCTTAGGCATTCGGTGAAGAAGATTCTCACTTCTTTTTCGCTACTCATACCGGCATTCTCACTTCTAAGCGCTCCACCAGTCCTCACGGTCTGACTTCGCTGCACTTAGAACGCTCTCCTACCATTGATCGTAGATCAATCCGTAGCTTCGGTGATACGTTTAGCCCCGGTATATTTTCGGCGCAGCGTCACTCGACCAGTGAGCTATTACGCACTCTTTAAATGATGGCTGCTTCTAAGCCAACATCCTGGTTGTCTATGCAACGCCACATCCTTTTCCACTTAACGTATACTTTGGGACCTTAGCTGACGGTCTGGGCTGTTTCCCTTTCGACTATGAACCTTATCACCCATAGTCTGACTCCCAAGGTAATATGATTGGCATTCGGAGTTTGACTGAATTCGGTAACCCGGTAAGGGCCCCTAGTCCAATCAGTGCTCTACCTCCAACATACATGCCTTGAGGCTAGCCCTAAAGCTATTTCGGAGAGAACCAGCTATCTCCGTGTTCGATTGGCATTTCACCCCTACCCACACCTCATCCCCGCACTTTTCAACGTGCGTGGGTTCGGGCCTCCAGTCAGTGTTACCTGACCTTCACCCTGGACATGGGTAGATCACACGGTTTCGGGTCTACGACCACCTACTAAAACGCCCTGTTCAGACTCGCTTTCGCTGCGGCTCCGTGTCTTCCACTTAACCTTGCAGGGGATCGTAACTCGCCGGTCCATTCTACAAAAGGTACGCCGTCACCCATAAAAGGGCTCCGACTACTTGTAGGCACACGGTTTCAGGTTCTCTTTCACTCCCCTCCCGGGGTGCTTTTCACCTTTCCCTCACGGTACTGGTTCACTATCGGTCACTAGGGAGTATTTAGCCTTGGGAGATGGTCCTCCCGGATTCCGACGGAATTTCACGTGTTCCGCCGTACTCAGGATCCACTCCGGAGGAAACACATTTTCGACTACAGGATTGTTACCTTCTATGATGGGCCTTTCCAGACCACTTCGTCTAATGTATTTCTTTGTAACTCCAAAGGAGTGTCCTACAACCCCAAAAAGCAAGCTTTTTGGTTTGGGCTAATTCCGTTTCGCTCGCCGCTACTCGGGAAATCGCGTTTGCTTTCTCTTCCTCCGGGTACTGAGATGTTTCAGTTCCCCGGGTCTGCCTCATTTATCCTATGGATTCAGATAAATGTTCTACTCCATGACGAGCAGAGGGTTTCCCCATTCGGAAATTCTCGGATCAAGGCCTACGTACGGCTCCCCGAGACATATCGGTGTTTGTCCCGTCCTTCATCGGCTCCTAGTGCCAAGGCATCCACCGTGCGCCCTTCTTCACTTAACTATACTTACTTTATTTCAATGAAAAGCGAGTTGGTTATTGTTTGATGTCTTGTCATCAGTTTCGTTTCCACAGCTGTCAAGCAGTTGCTTCCACGTCCTGATTACTCTTATCTAGTTTTCAAGGTACAAGTTCAAGAGAGTATTGATCTCTCAAAACTGAACCAAACAACCAAGTATGATTTGTCACCTTGTAAAAGGTGTTCCGTAATATGTCCAGCTACAGCACCCAGCGCCTAGCAAACTTCCTTCACCTCCGTACGATAAGTCAACATCAACTCACAAAAGTTCGTTGTGTTTCCTTTATCTCCTTCGGTTCAGTCCAGTTTGTACGTCGCTAAACGGGTGCTTTCGCCTTTCTATTAATCCTTAGAAAGGAGGTGATCCAGCCGCACCTTCCGATACGGCTACCTTGTTACGACTTCACCCCAATCATTGGCCCCACCTTCGGCGGCTGGCTCCAAAGGTTACCCCACCGACTTCGGGTGTTGCCAACTCTCGTGGTGTGACGGGCGGTGTGTACAAGGCCCGGGAACGTATTCACCGTGGCATGCTGATCCACGATTACTAGCGATTCCGGCTTCATGCAGGCGAGTTGCAGCCTGCAATCCGAACTGAGAATGGTTTTATGGGATTTGCTTGACCTCGCGGTTTCGCTGCCCTCTGTACCATCCATTGTAGCACGTGTGTAGCCCAGGTCATAAGGGGCATGATGATTTGACGTCATCCCCACCTTCCTCCGGTTTGTCACCGGCAGTCACCTTAGAGTGCCCAACTTAATGCTGGCAACTAAGATCAAGGGTTGCGCTCGTTGCGGGACTTAACCCAACATCTCACGACACGAGCTGACGACAACCATGCACCACCTGTCATTCGGTCCCCGAAGGGAACTCCCTATCTCTAGGGACATCCGAAGATGTCAAGACCTGGTAAGGTTCTTCGCGTTGCTTCGAATTAAACCACATGCTCCACCGCTTGTGCGGGCCCCCGTCAATTCTTTTGAGTTTCAGCCTTGCGGCCGTACTCCCCAGGCGGAGTGCTTAATGCGTTAACTGCAGCACTAAGGGGCGGAAACCCCCTAACACCTAGCACTCATCGTTTACGGCGTGGACTACCAGGGTATCTAATCCTGT
Source organism: Gracilibacillus caseinilyticus (assembly GCF_022919115.1). Taxonomy (NCBI): domain Bacteria; kingdom Bacillati; phylum Bacillota; class Bacilli; order Caryophanales; family Bacillaceae; genus Gracilibacillus; species Gracilibacillus caseinilyticus. The sequence continues at coordinate 1,122,593 of NZ_CP095072.1, forward strand.
TCGCTCCCCACGCTTTCGCACCTCAGCGTCAGTTACAGACCAGAGAGTCGCCTTCGCCACTGGTGTTCCTCCACATATCTACGCATTTCACCGCTACACGTGGAATTCCACTCTCCTCTTCTGCACTCAAGTTCCCCAGTTTCCAATGACCGCTTGCGGTTGAGCCGCAAGATTTCACATCAGACTTAAGAAACCGCCTACGCGCGCTTTACGCCCAATAATTCCGGACAACGCTTGCCCCCTACGTATTACCGCGGCTGCTGGCACGTAGTTAGCCGGGGCTTCCTCGATAGGTACCGTCAAGGTGCCGCCCTGTTTGAACGGCACTTGTTCTTCCCTAACAACAGAACTTTACGATCCGAAAACCTTCTTCGTTCACGCGGCGTTGCTCCGTCAGACTTTCGTCCATTGCGGAAGATTCCCTACTGCTGCCTCCCGTAGGAGTCTGGGCCGTGTCTCAGTCCCAGTGTGGCCGATCACCCTCTCAGGTCGGCTACGCATCGTTGCCTTGGTGAGCCGTTACCTCACCAACTAGCTAATGCGCCGCGGGCCCATCTGTAAGTAATAGCCAGAGGCCATCTTTCAACATTCCTTCATGCGAAGCAATGTATTATCCGGTATTAGCCCCGGTTTCCCGGGGTTATCCCAATCTTACAGGCAGGTTGCCCACGTGTTACTCACCCGTCCGCCGCTCGTTCCACTAACGTCCTCCCGAAGGATTCAGTTAGCTTCCCGCGCTCGACTTGCATGTATTAGGCACGCCGCCAGCGTTCGTCCTGAGCCAAGATCAAACTCTCAATAAAGTTGACTTGCGCTCGCTTCTATAAGCTAGCTTGTTTATTAATTCATACTGGTTGTTTTGTTCAGTTTTCAAAGATCAAATCATTTTGTTAGCCGTTTTTTGGCGACTTAATTAGTATAACATTTACTCAACTAAGAGTCAATAACTTTTTTTCGAGAAAATGTTTTTGTTTGTTTCGCCTTTCAAAGCGACTAATACATAGTATCATAATTTAAATACGTAACGCAATAGTTTTTTAAAAAAGAATTATTTACCAGTAATTATACCTCGATTTCCATGTTGCTCTTATTTCATTCTTCCTTATATATCTTATTCCATTATAGCAAACCATTTAAACATCAACTTAAGAAAAACCGGACTAAAAACCACTCGCTCCTATATAACGTATGGTTGAGGACCCGCCCCCACAGGACGCGGAGCATATTTCCGGAGCTTTGCTATACATATAATAACTATCAAAATGACCACATTGCAATACAATTCCACTTTACATAATCTTATAAGAACCTTTACTATTTTTAATCTTTGGCACTTTCTCCCTTTCACCTTGGTGGCAGTAGTTATTTACTTTCCTTGCAGATAAAAAAATAACCCTTCTATATAAGAAGAGTTATTTTTATAGAATAAATATGTGCGCGGCTGTTAGACAGGCAATACCCGGTAAGCCTAGCAGTCCAACCATTAGAGCAGTAAATGCATTAATCGGTATATGCAGCCCAAATGATGCGCCAAACAAGTTGAAGAAAAATAGAAACAATACTCCAATGGTTAGTTTCATGACAACTTGTCCGCTGCCTTTGACAAGATTAAACGGAATTCCTACTGTTAATAGAATTGCAATTAACACAATGATTCCAACAATTACCCACCATTCCATCTGCTTGTCCCCTTCATATAAATAGTATTATTAGATCTATATGAAGAAAAACTCTTTTTTAGAAGACTTTTATTGATTAGCAGATAATTTTCTTATTCTCGCTTCTCTCATTAAATAAAAATATTTTGCCTTTGTAATCGCCAAATCAAACTGGCCCGATTCAGTAGGGTCGATACTTCGATCCAAAATGCTGTCTAAATACGTCCATTGCTTCTTTAATTGAAACATACTCTCAAGGATTTGCTGGTCAAGGTCTTGTTTTTTTATTTTTTTTGAACGAATCATTTTTTCACCTACGTTATACTTCTCTTCTGCCTTCTAATGCTTTAGAGAGTGTCACTTCATCCGCATACTCTAAATCTCCACCCATCGGCAGGCCGTGAGCAATTCTGGTTGTCTTAATGCCGGAAGGTTTTACCAATCGCGAAATATACATAGCAGTTGCTTCCCCTTCAATATTAGGATTAGTTGCTAATATTAATTCTTCAATCCCTTCATCTTTTAAACGATTGATTAAAGATGGCACATTAATATCTTCAGGACCAATACCATCCATCGGTGATATAGCTCCATGTAACACATGGTACTTGCCATTAAATTCTTTCATTTTTTCCATAGCAATTACATCTTTTGGATCTTGAACAACACAGATCAAGGATTGATCGCGCATATCATCTTGACAAATAGCACATGGATCTTGATCCGTAATATGACCACATGTACTGCAATGCGTTAATTCTCGCTTTGCATTGGCCAAAGCCTTGGCAAAATCTAATACGTCATCTTCTTTCATGTTTAAGACAAAGAATGCCAGGCGCACGGCAGTTTTAGGACCGATTCCTGGCAATTTTGTAAAGCTGTCGATCAGCTTTGATATCGGTTCAGGATAATACATGAGAATCCTCCTAGAACATTCCTCCAGGTAAATTTAATCCTTTTGTGAATTTACCCATCGTATCATTTGTTTTATCATCTACTTCTTTTAGCACTTCATTAGTTGCCGCTAAAATAAGGTCTTGTAACATTTCGACATCGTCAGGATCTACGACTTCCTCTTTAATTTCAATATCAGTGATTTCTTTCTTTCCGTTTGCCACTACTTTTACCATTCCACCACCAGCAGTTGCTTCAAACGTCATTTCTTGCAACTCATCCTGAGCTTTCATCATATCTTTTTGCATTTTTTGCATTTGTTTCATCATTTTGTTCATATTTCCTCCACCACGCATGGAAAAACCCTCCTAATAATATCTATTGTATTGATTAATCACGTATTTCTAATAAATCATCGCCGACTAACTTTCTAGCGTTGTCTACCAGTGGATCCCCTTCTGTCTGAACAGAAGATTCATCCTGTTCTCCAGACTCCTCACCTTGCGCTTTTTGTTTGCGAACATACTCTTCTCGTAATGATGCCCATTCCGATTCAGGTATTGGAATGAAGGTGATATTCTGTCCGGTTGACTCTGATAACATTAATTCTATCGTTTGTTTGTGCTCTAATGCAAGTGAACAATGAATTTCATAACGAAATGCTATCACTACAACGTCTTCTGATGCTGCACTTGGCTTACTATTCTGAATCGTTGCATGCGCAGGAGCACTTTGTTTCTTCAATGCATCCATAAAGGACGGCCACTGGGCTCTTATTTTTTTGATAGCTTCTTTCGATGCACCGTTCAGCACGTTACGAATACGATCATATGGCACTTTATAGCTGTTTCGGCCGACAGATGCATTTCGTTTTGGAGCCTGCTGTTGTGTTTCCTGCTGTTGCTGAACAGGTTGTTTTTGCAATTGGCTTAATTGTTGCTCCAGCTTCGTTAATTTTTCCTGTAACTTCTCTACTTCAGGTAAAGATGCCACATTCGTCTGGGTGCTATTACTTTGGTTACAGATTTTCAACACTGCAACTTCTATGAAAACTTTCGGGCTGTTTGTCCACTTTATTTCCTGTTGGCACAGATTCAGTTCTTTAATGGCTCCTTGGATCCATTGGGAATCTAAACTTTGCGCCAATGATTGAAACGCATCATCAACAATAGCTCGTTCCAGCACATTTTCTAAAGATGATGCAGTCTGATATAACAAAATATCTCGCAAATAATAGATAAGGTCAAAAACAAATCGGCCAGGATCTTTCCCTTCTTGAATCATGGCATCGATCTCCAGCAACGATTCCTTAACCTCATTCTCGTGCATCGTGTTTACGATCTTCGCTAATTTTGCTTGGGATACAGAACCAGTTACAGCGAGAACGTCATCGATCGTCACTTGTTCCTCACTATAGGAAATAGCCTGATCAAGCAAGCTTAACGCATCACGCATACCACCTTCTGCCGATAGTGCAACACCTTCCAGTGCTTCGTCTGTTACCGATATATTTTCTGCTGCAATAATTTTTTTCATGCGCTCAACCATTGCAGACTGTGCAATTCGTTTAAAGTCAAATCGCTGACATCTGGAAATAATCGTTAGTGGTATTTTATGTGGTTCGGTGGTTGCCAATACAAAGATAACGTGCTTTGGTGGCTCTTCCAGTGTCTTCAATAAGGCATTAAAGGCACCAATCGATAGCATATGCACCTCATCAATGATATACACCTTATACGTAACGGCGCTCGGAGCATATTTCACTTTATCACGAATATCACGAATCTGTTCCACACCATTATTCGAGGCGGCATCGATCTCAACCACATCTGATATCGAACCATCCTGAATCCCAATACACGCATCACATGCATTACATGGCTCTAATGCAGGACCATTTTGACAATTGACTGCTTTGGCAAAAATTTTGGCAGCACTTGTTTTTCCCGTGCCTCGGGGACCTGAAAATAGGTAAGCGTGGGTGAACTTGTCTTGCATAACAGCATTTTGCAAGGTGCGAGTAATATGTACTTGTCCAACTACATCTTCAAAATTCTTCGGACGCCAGACACGGTATAATGCTTGATAGCCCATCACTGATCCCCTTTTCAAATTATTTCTTCTTATATTGTAGCAAATCCCTTTATTAAAAACGAGCGAAAATATGGAATACAAGAATATCTTTTTTTCATCTATAAAAGCTGATTATTCTTATAAAATTTTGACCGCGTCGAATTACTACTCTGCTAACTTTCCTAATGTATAACAAAAACCTCTTGTGCATCACAAGAGGCTGTCTTTGTATTATTAACGCCGTGCACCAAGCTTCGATGACGCTACCTTAAGCGTTACTTAAGTTCATAGCTCGACCCAGGCTTCCCCGCGGCACACAGGAAGTTTCGCTTAATGCTGCTTCCTTCCGGACCTGACATGGTTCACGAGTTCCTGTTGCGCGGGACCCGAGTGTCAACACTACTCCCTTAAGGCAGACCTTAAAATAACGGCACCTCAGCAAGGTATTCAGTCTCGCTATAGCGGATTGCGAGTACAGGGCACCGCTACCTCCCCACCTAGCACGGCAAATTTGCTAACATATTCATTTGCGCTATAAGAAAAGCGCATTTACTAGTATAACCCTAAGTTCTAAAAAAATCAATTACTTACTCTATTTTTCCACTATCAACTTTTACCAGTATTGATTGTAACGAGCATCCACGCTTCTAATCACTCTTCTGCTCTTTTTTCTTTTGCCGCAACGATCGAAAAAAATCGGTCAGCATTTTTCCGCATTCTTCCTCCAGAACTCCTGGTACCACCTCAACTTGATGATTAAAGCGTTCATCGTCTAATAAATTAAACAATGAACCAGCACATCCTGCCTTCGGGTCCTTAGCTCCGTACACTACTTTTGTTATTCGAGATTGCAAAATAGCTCCTGCACACATTGGACATGGCTCGAGGGTTACATATAACACACAGTCCTCTAGACGCCAGCTGCCAATAACCTGATTTGCTTTATCAATGGCGAGCATTTCCGCGTGAGATTGCGTTGTTTGTAATTTTTCACGTAAATTGAACGATGTGGCAATCACTTGATCTTGATAAACGATTACAGCACCAATTGGCACTTCACCTAATACCTCAGCTTTTCTCGCTTCCCCCATTGCCATTAACATATACTCTTGATCCGTCATTATCATCCCACACTTTTGTTTATGAAAATAATTGTTGCTGTTATAGAATAAGCCATGCATGAATTATGCTATATTAGGGTATCTTGTCAACAGAAGTATAAAAGAGGTGAGCCCATGAAAAATACAGCCGTATTAATCATCGATATGATCAATGATTTTAATTTTCACGAAGGCAACTTACTGTTAAACAATACGAAAGAAATTTTACCTAGCATGGATCAGTTGAAACAATATGCAAAAAAACAAAAACTTCCTGTCATCTATATTAATGATCATTATAATACATGGGAAACAGATTTTAAACAAATTGCACAAACCTGTTTAACTGAAGAAAATGAACCCATTATCCAGAGAGGCCTACCGGATGAAGAAGATTACTTTATTATGAAACCGCAAATGTCTGGTTTTTTCAGGACACCATTACGATCTTTACTGGAACAACTCGGTATTGAGCATCTAATTATCTCAGGTATCGCAGGAAATATATGTGTGTTATTTACTGCAAATGATGCCCACATGCGCGGTTATACGTTGCATGTGCCAGAAAATTGTATTGCGTCTAATACACACAGACATAATCATGAAGCATTGAAATTAATGGAGGCTGTCTTCAAAGCCGAGATCCAACCGCTGTAGCTACTCAGTGTTCTAATTCTTATTTCTTATCATAAAGTAAATGGAGAAATATTTTTTTATGATAAGAAAGGAGTTCTTTTTTGTGCAAATATATGTCGTGAAACAAGGAGACTCGTTATATCAGATTGCCAATCAATTCGGCACATCCTATCAATCGATTGCAAATGTAAATGAGATAGACCCGTCACTGTCTCTAGTGGTTGGTCAAGCATTAGTCATTCCGATATATGGACAATTCTATACCGTACAGCCCGGAGACAGCTTATATACAATCGGACAACGGTTCGGTATTTCGGCAGCGGAATTAGCAAGCGTCAATCAAATTAATATGTATCAACCACTTTCTGTTGGTATGACCCTCTATATTCCCGAATCAGCTAAAAGAACGATGGAAACCAATGCCTACATCGAACCAACTGGAGGTTCGGTATCAGATGTTTTAGAGAATGCAGCAAGAAAACATGTTGACAACTTAACCTATTTAGCTCCCTTTTCCTTTCAAGTCGATCGGCAAGGTAATCTGAGCGCTCCCCCACTGAACGATTTCAACGCTATTGCCAATGAACAGAATGCCACTTTAATGCTAGTGGTTACAAATTTAGAGGAAGGGGCATTTAGTCAGGATCTCGGCCGACTCATTCTTACCGATGAAACCGTCCAGAATAATATGCTCGACCAAATCATCACAACAGCCAAACAGTCTGAGTTCGGAGATATACATTTTGATTTTGAATTTTTACCACCGGAAAATCGGGAAGATTATCGTGCCTTCTTAGAAAAAGCAACGACTCGACTGCACAATGAAGGTTTTCTTGTATCGACAGCTCTTGCTCCAAAAACAAGTGCCGAACAAGAAGGAAACTGGTATGAAGCACACGATTATCAAGCCCATGGCGAAATTGTTGATTTTGTCGTTCTGATGACATATGAGTGGGGATATAGTGGTGGTCCGGCCATGGCTGTTTCACCGATCGGTCCAGTTCGTGATGTCGTCAATTATGCCCTCACAGAAATGCCCTCAGAAAAGATCATGTTAGGCCAAAATTTATATGGCTATGACTGGACACTTCCGTATGAACCTGGTGGTGATTATGCCAAAGCACTCAGTCCACAGCAGGCCATTCGAGTTGCGCGTGACAATAATCAATCGATATTATTTGATGAAGAGGCAAAGGCACCTTATTTTCGCTATGTTGATCAAGAAGGGCAGGAACATGAAGTATGGTTTGAAGACGCGCGATCCATTCAGGCCAAATTTGATTTAATTAAAGAGAAGAATTTGCGCGGTATTAGTTACTGGAAACTCGGACTCTCCTTCCCTCAAAATTGGCTGTTACTGGAAGACCAATTTAACATTCGCAAAAGAGGATAACCTTATCCTTATATGCTGGAAAGCGGAACAACACACCTCTTTCCAACAAAGAGTATTCGTTCACACCATGAAAGAGGGTGTGCATGAATACTCTATTTCATGTCCATTAATTCTTGCAAATCATCTTTATTCTCTACTAAGTCAGCCAACGTATATTGATTCAGCACTTCAAAAAAAGCCTGCATCGCATTCCCTATAGCAGAGCGCAATTTACATGCAGGGGTGATGACACAGCGATTGTTCTCGCCATCGAAACATTCCAATAAATAGAAATCATTTTCCATCAGTCGGATAACTGCACCAATATTTATATCTGCAGGATCAAGCGCCAGTACGATTCCCCCGTTACGTCCTCTGGTTGTTTCAATATAGCCATTAATACTTAATTGGTGAACTACTTTTCGAATATGTTCTGTAGAAACAAAAAAAGTTTCTGCTATCCCTTTAATACTTGCCTTGCTATCACTCGCAGCTGTATAAATTAACACGCGTAATGCGTAATCCGTATATTTTTTTAATCGCATATCGATTCACCTTCCTTCTTTTATTCTATCAAAAATAATAACGATTGGCTTCGCATTTTAACAAAATAGTCATATATTTCTCTAGAAAGCTATTGCAGAGGCTTCTCCTTTTTTTATACAATAAAGGTGTATTAAAAATACATGTTTAAAATTTAAGGAGTGATTGGATGTCTACCACAACTGAAAGACTAGATCCAAAAACTATAGAAACAGTAAAAGCGACTGTCCCTGTTTTGGCTGAGCACGGAACCACCATTACTTCGACGTTTTATCAATTACTATTTACAAATCATCCGGAATTGAAAAATATTTTTAATCAAACCAATCAAAAAAGAGGAAAGCAGCCGCAAGCATTAGCAAATGCAGTGTACGCAGCCGCAGCCAACATTGACCAGTTAGAAACAATCTTGCCTGTTGTCCAACAAGTGGCACACAAACACCGAAGCTTAAATATCAAACCAGAGCATTATCCAATTGTTGGAGAAAACTTATTAAAAGCGATGCAAATTGTTCTAAAAGAAGCGGCAACAGAAGAAATTATAGCAGCCTGGGCAAAAGCGTACGGTGTCATTGCTGATGTATTTATTCAAATCGAAGAAGGAATGTATCATAAGACAGAAGCTGCACCAGGTGGCTGGGTCGGTTATCGCCCTTTCCGTATTGTCAAAAAAGTGAAAGAAAGCGATGTGATTACTTCCTTTTATCTGAAGCCAGACGATCATAGACAATTACCTGAATATGAAGCAGGACAATATGTCACAGTAAAAGTTTCTGTACCTGGCATTCCTTATACTTGTCAACGTCAGTACAGTTTATCCTGTAAACCGAAACAAGACGTATGGCGTATAAGTGTTAAAAAAGAAGCAGGTCAGGCAAACCATCCAGATGGTGTTGTATCTAATTTCCTTCATAACCATATTAACGAAAACGATGTGATAGAACTAAGTGCACCTGCTGGAGATTTTGTATTAAATAAGGAGTCTAAACCGTTAGTGTTAGTAAGTGGCGGTGTCGGGTTAACGCCATTAGTAAGTATGTTAGAAACAGTAGTAGAACAGCAACCGGAACGTGATGTGTATTTTATCCATGCGGCACAAAATGAGAAATTACATGGTTTACAGGATATTGTGAAAAACATAACAAATAATCATTCGAATGTACGTGCCTTTACAGTCTATGAAAAACCGGAGAATACTACTTTATATGATAAAACCGGATATATTGATTTGCCATGGTTACAGTCTGTACTACCAACAAAAGAAGCATCTTTCTATTTCTGCGGGCCTGAACCATTTATGAAAGCCGTCAATCAAGCATTAACCAAATGGGAGGTCAATGCAGCAGATATTCACTTTGAATTTTTCGGTCCAAAAGGAGACTTAGAAGCATAATACGTAGCATGACAGAAAATTATGCTAACAAAAAACGCATCAGTAATTCAACACAAGTCAGGATTAATTGGTTATCAGAAACTGTATTAAATAAAAAAAAATGGGAATACCCCCTGTCTCAACTAACGTAAGTTTATATACAACTACCTATAATACGGATTATGTAAAGTGGAACTGTATTGCAATGTGGTCATTTTGATAGTTATTATGGTTGGCCGGAGCGATATCCTACCTCTAGCAAAATTTCAAAATTAACACTTAGCTAGACATAATCCGTATTATAAGAACCTGCACTTTTATTTTTTCAATCTTAAGCTAAAAAGGCTAACACGTTATTGTGCTAGCCTTGTTTTTATTTATTCTTCTAATGTTGACGTATCGCCTGTTGGCAGTCCAAGTTCCCATGATTTTAAGAGACGGCGCATAATTTTACCGCTTCGAGTTTTCGGGATGCTGTCCTTAATTTCGATCTCACGAGGAGCAGCATGTGCGCTTAATCCCGTTTTCACAAACTGACGGATCTCCTCTAATAGAGAATCAGACGCTTCATAGCCTGGATTGAGTGTAATAAATGCTTTAATAATCTCACCACGCTCGGGATCAGGTTTCCCAATTACACCAGCTTCCGCCACAGCCTCATGTTCAATTAGCTTACTCTCGACTTCAAATGGTCCAACTCGTTCCCCCGACGTGTTGATCACATCATCCAAACGTCCCTGGAACCAGAAATAGCCATCTTCATCCATATAAGCACTGTCACCAGATACATACCAGCCATTGATAAAATAGCTCTCATATTTACCTGGATTTTTCCAGATCGCACGCATCATCGATGGCCAACCTTTTTTAATAGCAAGGTTCCCCATTTGATTTGGAGGGAGCTCATTCCCCTCATTATCGACAATTGCTGCCTCTACGCCAGGAATCGGACGCCCCATTGAACCTGGACGAATCTCCATACTTGGTAAGTTAACAATTAGCATAGCACCTGTTTCCGTCATCCACCACGTATCATGAATACGCAAATCAAATACGCGTAAAGCCCATGTGATGACCTCAGGATTTAACGGTTCTCCAACGCTTAGCACATGACGCAAGCTAGATAAATCATATTGCTTCACCAGTTCGTCACCCGCGCTGACAAATTTACGTAAAGCCGTTGGTGCTGTATACCAAATTGTTACATTAAACTTATCTAATGTTTCATACCAAGATTCCGGTGTAAATCGACCACCTCTAATAACATTTGTTACACCATTCAACCATGGGGCAAAGATACCGTAACTTGTACCTGTTACCCAACCAGGATCGGCTGTACACCAATACACATCATCTTCCTTAAAGTCAATCACCCATTTACCTGTTGCATAATGTTGAATCATCGCATTATGCACATGATATACCCCTTTAGGCTTACCTGTTGAACCAGAAGTATAATGAATCAGCATACCATCTTCTCGGTCGACCCATTCGATATCAAATTCGTCAGATGCTTCTTTGATTTCTGTATCAAAATCAATATAATCATCCTCTGGAAGCTCTTCTGCGCCAACCAAGACAATTTGTTGTAAGTGTGGTAGTTCATCAACAGGGACCCTTCCTAATAATTCAGGGGTTGTAATAAGCATTGTTGCTTCGCTGTCTTCTAGTCGATCACGGACCGCCTGCTCCATGAACGCTTCAAAAAGAGGACCAGCAATCGCCCCGACCTTTAATATTCCAAAGAAGTTAGCATAAAACTCAGGACTTCTAGGCATAAATAAGAAGACACGATCTCCTTTTTGAATGCCATACTTTTTAAATATATTAGCAGTTTGGTTACTCTGTTTACTTAGTTGTTCAAACGTAACGCTTTCTTCACGTTCTGGTGCCGAATATAACAATGCTACTTGATTTTTTTTATCGGGATTTTCTGCATGACGATCAATTGCTTCATAAGCGGCATTAACTTTTCCTGTTTTATACCAGCTAAAATCTTTTTTTACTTCTTCCCAATCAAAACCTTCTCGCATCGCTTCAAGGTCCGCTAAATTGTGCTTACCTGACCTTGCCTGTACTTTTGTCATATCCATCTTATCACCTCTTCTAAAAATGTGAACGTTTTCAAGTTCCTAGCTAAAGAAAGAAACCCCTTACAATATATTGTAACGAATTTGTATGAGAAAGCAAGTTATTCAATCCTTATATTGGCAATTACATATTATCATTTGTATTGCACATATTAACAGTTAGTAATCACAAAAATGAGGTGTGTTCATGGCGCGATTGTTGCAAAAACAGCAAAATAAAGCTGAACAAAGCAGTTTAAAAGATAAAAAGGTTGCTGCTTCATTAAAACAAAATATGCAAGATACTAAAGAATTATTCGGATATGGTGTGAATAAAGACTTTGCCATGCGCTCTATCACTTTGAAATCCAACGGAAAGAAAGGTATTCTTTTTTATTTTAGTTCAATTGTCGATGGAGAAAGAATTAATTTACATATTATAAAACCGCTCTTAACAGCAGAAGGGGATCGTATAAAAAATATTGTATCGATTGAAAATATTGAAGAAACGAGTGATTTTGAAAAGGTAGTACAAAATATTAACAGTGGTAAAGTCATTCTATTTGTTGAAGGTGATACACAGGCCTATGCCATGGATGTAGCTGATTTTGCCCATCGCCCCGTTTCAAAAGCAGAAAATGAAGTAACTATTAAAGGTCCACAAGAAGCATTTACCGAATCATTAAACAGTAATATTTCATTGATCAGAAAACAATTACATAATCATTCGTTGATCAATGAAGGTATACAGGTTGGAGAGCGCTCAGTAAATGAAGTAAATGTTATCTATATAAAAGATCTCGTGAATGATGACATATTAAATAATGTCAGAGATCGAATCAAGAATATAAAAACAGATAATGTACGTAATCTCGAAATTCTTGAACAATTTATAGAGGAACGTCCATACTCGTTAATTCCCACTATTCTCTATACAGAAAAGCCAGATAAAGCGACATCCTATCTAGAAGATGGTTATGTAGTAATCTTAATGGACAGCTCTTCAGCCTGTTTAATCGTACCTGTAACATTCTGGTCTTTTTTCCATGCGCCAGAAGACCGTTATTTACGCTTTTTTTACGGTAATTTCACTCGTTCTATTCGAATATTTTGTTTTTATTTAACTCTAATGATTTCCGCAAGCTATGTTGCCATCTCAAATTTTCATAGTGAAATGATCCCGCCAGATCTCTTATTAGCTATTACAGCATCAAGGGAAAGGGTACCATTTCCTTTGATCATTGAAGTATTGATGATGGAAATAGCGTTTGAACTGATTCGGGAAGCAGGACTTAGAATACCGAATCCCTTGGGACCTACAATAGGTATTGTTGGAGCATTAATTCTGGGACAGGCAGCAGTAGAAGCAAATATCATTAGTCCTATTATCGTTATTGTTGCCGCCCTCTCAGGTTTATCATCATTCGCAGTAGCAGATCTTAATATGAACTTTACGATTCGTCTGATGCGGTTTATCTTTATCCTAGCAGCTGGAACATATGGAATGCTTAGTCTAACTGGGGCATTCTTGCTATTTTTAATGTACGCTGCATCTATCAAATCATTTGGGGTATCTTTTTTCTCACCGATGTCACCGCATTTCATGTCATCAGAAGATACCATTTTTCGCAAGACAGTCCGGAAGGAAATTTTTCGTCCAACCTATTTACATCTTAAAGATATTCAGAAAAAACCAAAGTAACAGAAGGAAGGAAATAATACATGCAAAACCGAGGATTATTACGCATGAAAGAAATATTAGCCATGACGTTAATTATTGTTGGCATCAAATTTTCTGATTCTACGTCCTCATTGATGTCTCAACAAGCACAAAATGGTTTTTGGCTAATACCATTAATATCATTTGTATGTATTTTTCCCGGCTTTTTATTGATGCTTTATTTATTAAAGAAATACAAAGATAAAAACTTAGTAGAACTGATTGAAACGATTATTGGTAAATGGGCAGGTAAGTTAATTTGCCTGTTATTGTTCATTTTTGCTTTTCTAACGCTTACGCTTGACAGTCGTAACTATGTGGAACAGATTAAACAGTTATATTTTCAAGAGTCACCAACAGACACGGTCTATTATATTTTTTTTATTGTCGTTTTATTTGGGGCAAAAAAAGGCTTCGAAGTAATTGGATTTACTAGCTGGATAACACTTCTTTTTACAAAAGCTTCCGTATTAATAGTCTTCCTCCTTATTACAGGAGATATGGTGTTACAGAGGATCTTCCCCATATTTGGGCAAGGGCTTTCCATCTTATTAACAGAAGGCGTAAAAAAAGCTTCCATATTTGCCGAATTATTCTTTTTATTAATTGCTTATCAGTCAGCAAAATCCACTTCCATGTTTAGAAAGGGGTCCATTATCGCAAGCATTATAGGACTATTTGAAATTCTGTTATTCTTCTTTGTTTATGTCTGTGTATTTGATTACAATTCGATCAAAAAAATTGCTTTTCCCTATCACGACATTACACAATTTGTAAATTTAGGACAATTTTTCACTAATATAGAAACCTTTTTTATGGTATTCTGGCTTCTGGCAGCATTTCTGAAATTTATTATCTTTATTTATATAACCAGTTGGATTTTTGGAGAGATATTCGCTATAAGAAACTTTGAACCATTGCTGTTGCCATTCAGTTTCCTAGTAGTGATGATCGGGTTAATTCCCCTTAATTCCGTTATTAATGAATTAGTACTAAGAGAAACATTATTAACAATCATGTCACCATTTTTTATCATCTTTCCTTTTATTTTATGGTCAATTGCTTTTTTCAAAGGGGATTTAAAACAATGATGAATAAGTTATGGATTGTATTCGGATTGCTAATCCTTTTAACTGGATGCTACGACCGGATTGAACTGGAGCAGCAATCCTACGTAATTGCCATGGGAATTGATAAAACAGAAAATAAAGGAGTATATGCGTTTACTTATCAAATTGCTAATCCTGAAGTAGGATCTGCAGCAGGCCAAGGAGGATCAAATGAACCAGCGTCAGAAATTGTCACCGTACACGGCGCAGATATTTTAAGTGCAACTTACACAGCTAATTCATTTGTTTCTAAAAAGATTACGCTGGATCATACGAGGATCATTGTAATTTCAGAGGAATTAGCAAGAAATCCTGACTTTATTCGTGTAATTCAATCAGCCTCCAGATCACCACAAATTAGACGTGGTGTGCAATTGGTTGTTTCAAAGGAAAAGGCCTCAGAGTTTATTAACAATAATCAGCCGGTGATGGAGCAAAGACCACATAAATATTTTCAATTTATGCTGGATAGGGCCGATCAAACTGGAATTATTCCAGCAGCATCGTTACATCGCTTTTTTCAGATCACAGAAGGAGATGCGGATTTATTTTTAGCTATTTACGCCTCCACAAAAAAGGATAAAAAACAAGAACAGGGAAAAAACAAATTAGAAGATGAATATATCGCGGGTCAAATACCTCAATTGGGGGGATCCCCTACACAATTTATGGGTGCTGGCGTATTTAAAGAGGGGAAGATGATAGATACATTGGATGGCGAAGAAGTTCGTATTGTGCATATCCTGGATAATACATTAGAACTAAACAATTATTTAACTACCATGCCAGATCCTTTTGATCCGGAATTTCAACTATCTTATAATTATTCACAAAAACAAAATGCAAAAGTTGATATTACTTATCACCAGGATAAACCAACTGAAATTGACGTACTTGTTCCATTTCAAATTGAAGTGATCGCGATACCAAGTTTAATTCGTTATGCACATGATCAAGAAAAACAAGATGCATTGGAAAACGCCATCACCAAACGTTTGGAGGAAAAAACGATGGAAATAATAAAAAAAGCACAAGAACAGTATAAATCTGACCCTTTTTATTGGTCCCTATATATTCGGCATGAGTTTACAAACATTAAGCAGTATGAAAAAGCAGATTGGCATAAAAAAATATTTCCAAACGCCGAAGTTAACGTTACATACCAACTTGATAAATTAGAGTTTGGAAAAATGCTGGATGATTCAAATCTAGATAGAGTGAGGGATTAAGATGGAGCCAATTCTTTTGACATTAGTTACCCTCTTTATTGTTTATCGCTGTATCATTTACAGTCTTGAAAATTTTCAGGAAGGGAATAAAACAGGAGGGATAGCGATCATGTTTATTATTCCCTTTGTGATCTGCTTCTCAATCTTTTTTCAAATTATGAAATAAGCGACCCCGAGAGGATTCGAACCTCCGACACCTTCTTTAGGAGAGAAGTGCTCTATCCTACTGAGCTACGGGGTCATGTTGATATATTTAGAGGGATGAGTTCATCCCTCTGATGGGATTAAATATTATTTTTCAAATAATTCACGCATTTCCTTTGATCGTGCCGTTGTTTCCTCCAAACAAGCGATGACAGCTTCCTGGAATTCGTGCGTTGCTAACGTTTTTAATCCGACTTCTGTCGTGCCTCCCGGGCTTGTAATCTTTTCACGTAAAACTTTTGGAGAATCATCTGACGTTGCCAACATTTCGGCCACACCTTTAATTGTTTGTACCATCAACAGCTTGGCAATTTCTTTGTCTAACCCTTTCGCATCAACAAACTGCTCCATCGCCTCTACCATAAAATAATAGAATGCAGGGGTACTTCCTGCTAAGGCCGTAAATGCATCCATATCTGCCTCATCAATCACTGCCGTTGTGCCGATCGACGTGATGAGTTCTTCGATTAATTGCACCTGTTCTTTGGATGCATAGGTACCCGCTGCAATCGTTGTAGCAGACTGTCCTATCGTTGCTGACGTATTTGGCATAACACGAATGACCGGATTTTTTGTTTCTAACTGTTGTTCAATGAACGTAGTCGAAATTCCCGCTAACAAGGAAACGACAATTTTATTTTCCGATAGCAATGGTTTGATTTCCGCCGTTGCTGTTTTAATGTCCTTTGGTTTCATGGCAAGAATAATGACATCACTTTGGTTAATTGTATCTTGCGTAGACTGGGACGTTTGAATATGGTATTTTTCTTCTAATAATTTCAATCTTTCTTTATTGGAGTGATTCTTGGCAATAATTTGATTGGCGGAAACGATTTTATTCGCCGTCATTCCGGCAATAATTGCCTCTGCCATCGATCCAGCTCCGAGAAATCCAATGGTTTGTTCCATTTTCTTCATCCTTTATATGTACTATCTTTATTCCCATTATAAACGAAAGAATGGAAAGATAAAAGAAAACTGCAGTAGCTCTATATTATCTTTACTCATATAAAAAAATCGTTACCGGCTTGATAACGATTTTGTGATTTATATAATCTCCAATTTTGTAACAATTATGGCGGAGGAGGAGGGATTCGAACCCCCGCGGGCCGTGAAGCCCCTGGCGGTTTTCAAGACCGCTCCCTTCAGCCGGACTTGGGTACTCCTCCGTGTTTTGCTGACGACAAGTAATAATATAGCATATCCCACAAATAGAGTCAATAGATTTTTTGTTTTTTTGTTTACATTATTTAAAGAATCCTGATAAATAATAGATTATGCAATGTGAACAGCAAATCAATAGGGTTATATGTACGTTTTACCGCTTTCCACTTCCCGCGGGAGTCTACGTGGTTGGCCTACGCTCATGTATAGCTCCATAATGAATGCGACAAGTAGGATATGGAGCACTATCTGATTCATTTGATGATATACACAAGCCTAGAACGACTGCTTTTAGCTGTTCCATACATTGTAGCACTTCTTTAAGCGTAGGAAATATGCGGAGACTCCCGTGGGATCAGCGCGAGCTGAAGATCCACTTAGGAAAGAAAAGAATTTTCTTTTCTAAGTTAGCTGAAGCCGTGCCCCACAGGACGCGGAGCATATTTCCGGAGCTTTGCTATGCATATACTACATTTCAAAATAGCCAAGTGTGATAAAGTTCCACTTAACATAATCCATATTATAAGAACCAATACAGCACTAATTTTTGTTATTTGCCTACATGACAGGCATTATATAAAAAAACCGCAGCAAGGATATGCGGTGAACCTTGTTGCGGATTTTTTGATCTTACTTATTTAATTTCCGTCTTTCCACCCATGTAAGGAACGAGCACTTCTGGAATTTTAATAGATCCGTCTGCTTGCTGATAATTTTCGATAATCGCGGAAACAGTACGTCCGATTGCTAATCCAGATCCATTTAACGTATGGACAAATTCTGGTTTTGCTTTTTCCTCACGACGGAATCTGATACCTGCACGTCTCGCCTGGAAATCTTCAAAATTAGAACAAGAAGAAATTTCACGATACGTGTCATTACTAGGCATCCAAACCTCAATGTCATACTTTTTCGCAGCTGTGAAGCCTAAATCAGCCGTACACATACTCATCACACGATATGGCAGTTTTAACAGCTGTAATACCTTTTCAGCATGGCCTGTTAATTCCTCTAACACATCGTAGGAATCTTCCGGTTTTACGAATTGCACTAATTCCACTTTGTTAAATTGATGCTGACGAATTAAGCCTCTCGTATCACGGCCCGCAGATCCTGCTTCAGAACGGAAGCTTGCACTAAACGCTGTGAATTTCTGTGGTAATTCATCTGCCTTTAAAATGTCATCGCGATAATAGTTCGTTACCGGTACTTCTGCAGTTGGTACTAAGAAATAATCCCAGTCCTCGACTTTAAATGCATCTTCCTCAAATTTCGGTAATTGTCCTGTACCTGTCATACTCATACGATTGACCATATATGGTGGCAGCATTTCCTGATAGCCATGCTCATCTGCATGTAAGTCCATCATGAAATTCATTAAAGCACGCTCTAAGCGAGCACCTAAACCTTTATAAAAGACAAAACGACTGCCTGTTACCTTTGCTGCCCGTTCAAAATCTAATATATCTAATTCAGTAGCAATATCCCAATGCGCCTTCTCTTCAAAATCAACATTTGGCAGTTCTCCCCATTTACGAACTTCCACATTATCATCTTCAGACTCTCCAATTGGTGTCGTTTCATGTGGAACATTAGGAATGGACAACATTAAGACATCCAATTCTTCCTCTACCTGCTTTAATTCCTGATCAATTGTCTTAATGCGATCTCCGACATTACGCATTTCCACAATCATATCATCGGCATCCTTTTTCTCTTTTTTCAATAAGGAGATTTGCTTAGAAACCTCATTTCTTTTTGCCTTAAGCTGTTCTGTTTCAGCAATTAACTCACGACGCTTTTCATCTAAATCACCAAACTTGTCAAGATCGGTTAAATCTTCTCCTCTGTGTGCTAACTTTTCTTTCACTTCTGCAAACTGATTACGTAACAATTTTCTATCTAACATTTCAGCATCCTCCTTTATTCCTATCAGCTTAAATAAACATATAAAAAACTCCCGTCCCTGACAATACTGTAGGGACGAGAGTTAACCCGCGATACCACCCTGATTGGAGAATAGACTTCTCCCGGCTTCATTTTAGATAACGGCTTTTATGCCGAGTGTATGTACTCTTCATTCCATACACTGCTCCAGGATGGATTCACTTAGCTTTTATACCAGTTCACACCTGCCACTGGCTCTCTTTGAATAAAAATATAAGCTACTAGTTCCTGTCATCACTTTATTACTATACGATCTCTTATTATTATATTATCTTTCCACCATTTTGACAAAGTATTCTGTCAATCGATGGTCATCTGTTAATTCCGGATGAAAAGCACTGCATAGGTAATGCCCTTGCTGTGCTGCAACGATCTTATCATTGTGTATCGCCAATACATCCACATCTGGACCAACTTCTGCGATGTATGGAGCGCGAATAAACACTGCTTCAAAGTCTTCTGCTACACCATTTATATTAATCGCTGCTTCAAATGATTCGCGCTGACGGCCAAATGCATTACGTTCCACTTTCATATCCATTAGAGACAGATGTGCGTAATCCTGTCCAATGATATCAGTAGCTAAAAGAATCAGACCGGCACATGTACCAAAAATCGGTTTTCCTTGCTGACCGAAGTCTACTAATGCATCAAGAAAATCGTACTTGTCAATCAAACGACGCATTGTCGTACTTTCGCCACCAGGTAAGATCAACCCATCTATTTCATCCAGCTGTTCTTTATATTTAATCACAATTCCTTCTGCACCAGATGCTTCAACAGAACGAATATGCTCGCGAATCGCGCCTTGCAATCCTAGCACTCCGATTTTTACCATGATGTCTTCTCCTCACTAATTACCAACCACGATCTTGCATACGCTCTTGTGGCGCAATCGTGCTGATTTCTAGACCTTTCATTGCCGTACCAATACCTTTAGATACTTTGGCAATTAAATCGTAATTATCGTAATGTGTTGTTGCTTCTACAATGGCTCTTGCAAAGTTAGCAGGGTTATCTGACTTAAAGATACCTGAACCAACAAATACTCCATCAGCACCTAACTGCATCATTAACGCTGCATCTGCAGGAGTTGCAACACCACCTGCTGCAAAGTTAACCACAGGCAGACGGCCTTTATCTTTAATATCTAATAGGACTTCGTATGGTGCACCTAGTTCTTTCGCATATGTCATCACTTCGTCCTCTGACATATGCACTAATTTACGAACCTGCCCATTGACTTCACGGATATGACGAACCGCTTCTACGATGTTACCAGTACCTGGTTCACCTTTCGTACGAAGCATAGACGTTCCTTCACCGATACGACGAGCAGCTTCACCAAGATTACGGCACCCACATACAAAAGGTACGGTATATTCACGTTTATTTAAGTGATAGACTTCATCTGCAGGAGTTAATACTTCACTCTCATCAATATAATCAACGCCCATTGATTCCAAAACTTTCGCTTCGACAATGTGACCGATACGAGCTTTCGCCATGACTGGAATAGAGACTGCATTCATGACCTCTTCTACGATAGTAGGGTCTGCCATACGTGCTACTCCGCCTGCTGCACGAATATCTGATGGTACTCGTTCTAGTGCCATTACCGCTACAGCACCAGCTTCTTCAGCAATTTTTGCTTGTTCTGCATTGACAACGTCCATAATAACGCCGCCTTTTTGCATTTCTGCCATACCTCTTTTAACTCTATCTGTACCTATTTTAGACATTCTATTGTTCCTCCTAATTTATGAACTATTTCCTATATACGATCGACTCATTCCTCATACATTATATAACAAATATTGATCAAATGCCAACCTCTGTAATAGGAATTACCTTAATTAAACAGTCCTTTAAAGAAATCAACTACTGTTGTAAATACATTAGCAAAAAAGTCACCGATAGCTCCCAACGTTAGCATAAACCAGTTAGATTTTTCAACTGCATCAGATGTCACGACATCGACCCGTTGAACATTGTCAGCTCCACCAATATAACCGTTATTTGTTTCCCCGGTATATTCAATCACCGCTTGTCCTATCTTCTCGCCTGCTTCAATAGGAGCTTCAAGCGTACCGTCTTCCGTTAATTTATCCGGATCTATTTCATACTTAATCTGATATAAATCCTCTTCACCTGTTTTAACTGTTGTAGTAACCGGTTCTGCAGTTTTGATTTCTACTTCATCTTCTTTACCTTTCGATACAGGCAGCGTTTTCTGATCCTCTAATTGATAGTCAGCAGGATAAAGTTCTGCTTGTTCAAACTGTGAAAAACCGTATTCCATCAGTTTTTTCGTTTCAACAAATCGCTCCTTTTCACTACTTGTCTTCATAACAACCGTGATAATTCGGCGATCACCTTGTTGTGCTGTTCCAGTAAAGCAATAACCTGCCGCATCGGTATGGCCTGTTTTTAGTCCATCGACACCTTCAAAACCAAACTGGGTAAAGTTATTATCATCCCATGGTAACATCCAGTTCCAATTCGTTAATTCACGATCATCGAGCGTCGTTGTTAACATACTAGAATATTCTAATGCCTCTGGATGATCATTAACTAAATGATAGGCAAGTAAAGCTGCTGAACGTGCAGACAGTAAGTTATCTGCATTCGCTTCCGTACCTTCTGGGTGATACTCTCCTAAGTCAGTATTGGATAAACCGGTAGAGTTCACAAACTTATATTCCTGTAGTCCCATTTCTTCCGCTTTGGCGTTCATCATTTTGACAAACTCGCCTTCTGATCCTGCTACTAACTCTGTTAAAGCAACAGTTGTCGCGTTATCAGAGTAAATAGCCATCGCTTCGTATAATTCACGAACCGTATATTGCTTATTCTGACGCAAACCAATCCCAGAAAAACTATTATTGGAAGATAACCAATAAGCATAATCTCCTATTTGAGTCGTTGTGTCCCAGCTAATTGTACCCGATTCAATTGCTTCAAGTACTAGATATTCCGTCATCATTTTCGTCATACTAGCTGGAGGTAATTTTAAATCAGACTGTTTCTCATATAAAATTCTCCCTGAATTTGCGTCGACGATGATAGCTGATTCAGCTTTCACGTCTAGACTCGTAGCTGCACTTACCTTGATATTATTGATAGAGAAAGTCGTGATCATCAATACTGTCATCACAACCAAGATGCTAACTTTCTTCATTACGTCCTTCAATGTTCCTACCTCCGACTATTATTTTACGAAATAATTTTATCACAACTAGATCAAATAGAAAATAACGCTTTAAGCCTATTACGAAATAATCCTTTAAAATTGCTTCATGTAAACCTGTCATTGCTAGTAAATAAATCCCCGATCATACAATCTTACAGTTAAGAAAATAACTACCGATAATATGGATTATATTAGTGGATCTGGTTTACAAGATGGTAATTTTGATAGTTTTTTTATGCTTAGCAAAGCTCAGGAAATATGCTCCGCGTCCTGTGGGCACGGCTTCAGCCAGGCTACTACTTGAACTACTTCATTGCTGCCTTGTGCCTTCAAAGCCATACTTGCAGACACAGGCACAGACTAAGTGGATCTTCAGCTCGTGCTGACGCATGAGGAGTCTCTGCATATTTCCGGAGCTTAGAGGAAGTTCTACAACGTATGGAACAGCTAAAAGCAGCGGTGCTAGGCATATTGTTATGCAGAATTCGAATGCTATTTAGCTCAATATGCTAGCTCTTGTATAAGTTGTAGAACCCATACATTAGCTTCAGCCGTGCCCCGCAGGACGCGGAGTGGTTGGACGGAGCGGTATCCCAGCACATGAATCATTTCAAAATGACCACCAAGTTAGTTATCAGAATCCATATTTCTTCAATCTTGCCTATAATTCGCCTTCATAACAGCATGTAAACTTCCCCTGCTTATAAAGAAAAACTTGGATGGTCCAAGTTTTTCTCTGTCTATCTCATGATTATGTTAACGAATAGTTCGGTGATTCTTTTGTGATTTGTACATCGTGAGGATGACTTTCACGTAATCCTGCACCGGTCATTCGGATAAAGCGTGCGTCATTACGCAACACTTCAATATCTTTCGCACCACAATACCCCATACCGGAACGTAATCCGCCTAATAATTGGTGAACGGTATCTGCTAATGGTCCTTTATAAGCAACTCGACCTTCAATTCCTTCAGGCACGAGCTTTTTCGCATCTTGTGAATCTTGGAAATAACGATCATTTGAGCCAGATTTCATGGATGTCACTGAGCCCATTCCACGATATACTTTATATCTTCTGCCTTGGAAAATTTCAGTTTCTCCAGGACTTTCAGATACACCTGCGAACAAGCTTCCTAACATAACAGCATGCGCACCAGCTGCAATCGCCTTGGTAACATCACCAGAAAATTTAATTCCACCATCTGCAATGACTGGAATATTGAATTTTTGTGCTTCTGTCGCACAATCATTCACAGCAGTAATCTGTGGCACACCTACACCTGCTACTACCCTTGTCGTACAAATAGAACCAGGTCCGATTCCAACTTTGATAATATTGGCACCAGCTTCAATTAATGCTCTTGTCGCTTCAGCAGTAGCAACATTTCCTGCAATAATATCAATGTTAGGGTATTTATCACGTACACGCTTCACCTGCTCTAATACACCTTGAGAATGTCCATGCGCAGTATCAACAACCAATACGTCCACACCTGCTTCTACCAGTTTATCAATGCGTACCATCGAATCAGCTGTTATACCTACTGCAGCGCCGACTAATAAGCGTCCTTGCTTGTCCTTTGCGGAATGAGGAAATTCAATTACTTTTTCGATATCCTTAATCGTAATTAGTCCCTTTAATACATTGTTGCTATCCACAAGAGGTAATTTCTCAATCTTGTGCTCTTGCAGAATTTTTCCAGCTTCTTCAAGCGTTGTTCCCACTGGAGCTGTCACAAGGTTTTGACTCGTCATCACATCAGAGATCTTAATGGAATAATCTTCGATAAAACGCAGATCACGATTGGTTAAAATACCGACTAATTTCTGCTCATCTTCATTGTTGACGATAGGTACCCCTGAGATACGGAATTTGCCCATTAAATGCTCTGCATCAAATACTTGATGTTCTGGCAACAGGAAGAATGGATTCGTAATGACGCCACTTTCAGAACGTTTAACACGATCAACTTGTTCTGCTTGTTCCTCAATGGACATGTTTTTGTGAACGACACCAATACCACCTTGTCTAGCAATGGAAATTGCCATTTTCGCTTCCGTTACCGTGTCCATTCCAGCACTAAGAAAAGGAATGTTCAGTGTAATATTGTCGGAAAGTTTGGTACTCACGGAAACATCTCTTGGTAATACATTAGATTCCGCTGGCAACAGCAATACATCATCAAATGTTAATCCTTCTTTTGCGAATTTGTCTGTTCTCATCATGCAGCCTCCTTAAATATATGAATGTTTATTTTGTGGAAAAATTGGAAAGATAAGCAACTCTCTATCTCTAGAGAATCATCTATTTTCGAGGGTTGTATCCTTAACTATTGTTATTTACAATACGATATGTTTTGGCTATTTTCAACCTTTTTTTTTACTGAAATCAGCGCTTTAAAATAACGATATGATCAGATCAATAATGTAAGAGGTTACATACAAAAAATATTTTTATAGATACTCTCCCGAAACACCTAGCTAACTCGACTTATCGATGCATGTATCCAATAGAAAAATAACGTACCACCATCACTCCGTCTTATTATTCCGGGATAACAGCTAAAAAAAACTGTCTCACAGATAGTATGTATTGCGACATGAAGCCTATACCTTAGTAAAGCGACAGTCGTTCTTACTATCCGTTGAGACAGTTGATATTAATCAGATATAATCTTTTCTATAAAAATAGCTTGTTTCTCATCGAGGTTGATAATTTCTTCTGTATCGATCACGCGTACGATCGGTCGTGTAGGTATATTAGGATCGATAAAAATAATAAATGCTTCTTGCTTGTTAGACAGCTGGACACGTGTACCAATTGTCACGTTCATTAAGGAGTCGATAAATTTCTGTAAAACGGTAAAATCAAATTTCTTATATTTAAGCTTGAGCATCTCTGCCATCACCTTAAAAGGCGACTGTTTTCTTCGGTAAATTCGTTCAGATGTCATCGCATGATACGTATCACAGACAGCGATGATTTTGGCATACGGATGAATCTTTTCTTCTGTAACGCCGATAGGGTAGCCACTTCCATCCATTCGTTCATGGTGCTGTAATATTGACAATTTCATCGCCTGCGTTACAAAAGGAATATCTTTCACCATTCGATAGGATAAAGTCGAATGCTTCTTAATTTCCTCGTATTCAGCAATCGTCAGCTGTGATTCTTTCGTTAACCAATTTTCATTTAATTTTGCCATACCACAATCAGCAAGCAAACCAGCCATCCCTACCTGTTTCCATTCCTGCTGGTAGCCCAGTTTTTTGGCTAAATAGGCCGATAATAAAGCAACTGATACAGCATGATGATAAAAATAATCCTTTTTAGAAGCGAATTGATGTAACAAAAATAAATCCAAATGAATTTCATTGATGTAATCAAATAACGGATTCATCATTTGACGCACATGATGAATCTCGAGATTACTTCCACTTTGCCACTTCTTAAACATCTCTTTATAATATGCGACCGTATTTACATATAGTGAGGCAAAGGAAGCTTTAGACTTCCTTTGCACAGGTGGTTCACTTGATTTATCGGTTATTTGCAAATGCTCTGGTGTATAAGTTTGACCCGATTGTAATTTATCTGAGACTTCAACCTTTTTTATTTGAAAATGCTCGAGCACTTTAATATGTTTTTCTTTTATCACTGTGTCTTGTTCAATGATAGGATGCTTGGTTTTGCCCGTAACTTGTTTCGTTAAAATACATCCTGTTACTAATTGTTGTGGATGCACCTGCAAATAGATCACACCCTTATTTGATTTATTCTGACTCGTTCTCTTCTTCTGTGACTTCTCTGATTTCTTCTTCTGCTTCTTCGATTTCTTCTTCAATTGCCTCTTCACTATCTACTTTTGCGATAGTTGCGACTCTTTCTTCCTCCTGCAATCGGATCAAACGGACACCTTGCGTATTTCTTCCTGTAGTGGAAATACCTTCGACCTGCATTCTGATTAATACACCAGAAACAGTCATAATCATGATATCCTCATCATCTACAACCGTTTTAACTGCCACAACTCTTCCTGTCTTATCGGTAATATTACATGTGAATATCCCTTTACCACCACGATTGGTTCTCCGGTATTCCTCGATTGGTGTTCGTTTTCCATAACCATGCTCAGTAACATTCAATACATATTGGCCTTCTTCGATGATTTCCATCGATACGACTTCATCATCTTCTCGAAGTGAGATACCTTTTACCCCGGCTGCAGTTCTTCCCATGGAACGAATTTGTTCTTCTTCAAAGCGAATCACATAACCGTTCTTCGTACCGATCAGAATGTCTTTTTGACCATTTGTTAAACGGACAGAGATTAATTCATCTCCCTCACGTAAATTTAATGCAATCAAACCGCCCTTTCGAATATTAGCAAACTGTGGCAAGGAAGTACGTTTCGATACTCCAAACTTTGTAGTAAAGAATAGATACCAGTTTTCATGGTACTCAGATACTGTAATAACGGCATTAATCCATTCTCCTTGCTCGACTTCCAGGAGATTGATAATCGGGATCCCTTTTGCTGTACGATTAAATTCTGGAATTTCATACCCTTTGGAACGATAGACTTTTCCTTTGTTAGAAAAGAATAGAACCGTATCATGAGTAGAACAGGAGACTAAGTGTTCGACAAAATCATCATCATTGGTACCCATACCTTGTATTCCTCGACCACCACGTCGTTGAGCACGATAGGTACTTGCTGGCAATCGTTTAATATAACCACGATGTGTTAACGTAATAACGATGTTCTCTTCAGGTATCAAATCTTCGTCTTCTATTTGATCCAAACCACCAGCTACAATTTCTGTTCTTCGTTCATCATTGTATTTTTCTTTGATTTCGGTTAACTCTTCACGGATAATTTCCAAAATCTTTTGCTCATCTGCCAGAATTGCTTTATACTCCTCAATCATAGCCATGATCTCTTTGTACTCTTCTTCAATCTTTTCTCTTTCCAAACCGGTTAAACGTTGCAAACGCATATCTAAAATCGCTTGTGCTTGTTTTTCCGATAGATGGAAACGCTGCATAAGTCCTTCACGGGCAATTTCAGTGGTGTTCGATTGACGAATCAAGGTGATGATCTCATCAATGTGATCGAGAGCAATGCGTAACCCTTCCAAAATGTGGGCACGCGCTTCTGCTTTGTTCAATTCATACTGTGTTCTTCTGATAATAATCTCTTTTTGATGCTCTAAATAGTATTCCAGACACTGTTTCAACGTTAATACTTTTGGCTGTCCGTCTACTAAAGCTAGCATATTAATACCGAAAGAGGTTTGCAAAGATGTCTGTTTATACAAATTGTTCAGTACGACGTTAGGATTGGCATCCCGGCGTAATTCAATCACAATCCGCATTCCGTTACGATCTGATTCATCCCGTAAATCGGTAATGCCTTCGATTCGTTTATCACGAGCCAATTCTGCAATTTTTTCGACTAATTTCGCTTTATTTACTTGGTAAGGCAATTCAGAAACAAGAATCTTTGCCTTTCCATTTGCCTGTTCTTCAATTTCAGTTTTTGCTCGGATTGTAATCGAACCTTTACCAGTTTCAAAAGCTCTCCTAATACCACTTCGACCAAGGATTTGGCCTGCAGTAGGAAAATCTGGCCCTGGTATATATTGTTCCATCAGTTCAGGGATCGTAATATCAGGATTTTCACTCACTGCAAGAATGGCATCAATGGTTTCCCCTAACTGATGTGGAGGAATATTGGTAGCCATCCCAACGGCAATACCTGATGCACCATTGACTAATAGATTTGGAAACTTGGACGGTAATACTTTTGGTTCTCGTTCTGACCCATCATAGTTATCCGTATAATCAATGGTATCTTTGTTAATGTCTCTTAACATTTCCATTGATATTTTAGACATTCTCGCTTCCGTATAACGCATCGCTGCTGGTGGGTCACCATCAACCGAACCAAAGTTACCATGCCCATCGACCAGCATATAACGATAGCTGAAATCCTGCGCCATTCTAACCATTGCTTCGTACACTGCAGAATCACCATGAGGGTGATACTTACCAATAACATCACCAACAATACGAGCCGATTTCTTGTATGCTTTATCTGCATGCATACCTTGATCATTCAATGCATATAAAATTCTTCGATGAACTGGTTTCATCCCATCACGGACATCTGGTAATGCACGCGCGACAATAACACTCATCGCATAATCTAAGAAAGATGTGCGCATTTCTTGTCCAATATTGATTTCTTGAACTTGTGGACGATTATGATCCACCATATATCATTACCTCCTATTTCTCTGCCGGAAGACGTGAACAAACGTTAATTCTGCTAGTTTACACTCTTAAATATCTAAATTCTTCACATAAATGGCATTATCTTGAATGAAATTACGTCGTGGCTCTACTTTATCCCCCATCAACATGTCAAAAACCAGATCGGCTTCCATTGCGTCTTCTAATCCCACCTGTAATAATGTACGTTCAGCTGGATCCATTGTCGTTTCCCATAGTTGAGTTGCGTTCATTTCACCTAAACCTTTGTAACGTTGTAATCCTGGTTTTGGCTGTTTTGGTAACTCTGCCAATAATGCATCCAATTCCCGGTCAGAATAGGTGTAATGGACAGCTTTTCCTTGCTTGATCTGATAGAGAGGCGGTTGTGCAATATAGACATAACCATATTCAATTAATGGTCTCATAAAACGGAAGAAGAAAGTTAACAATAACGTTCGAATATGGGCACCATCTACATCCGCGTCGGTCATAATGACAATTTTATGATAACGTGCTTTTGTAATATCAAACTCTTCGCCAATACCTGTACCAAGTGCTGTGATAATGGTACGAATTTCATTGTTAGATAGAATTTTGTCTAGTCTTGCCTTTTCTACATTTAAAATTTTTCCTCTTAACGGCAGAATCGCTTGAAAATGACGATCACGACCTTGTTTCGCTGAACCACCTGCAGAGTCCCCCTCTACAATATACAATTCACTGATCGATGCATCACGTGACGAACAGTCTGCTAATTTACCTGGAAGATTGGAAACTTCCAATACACCTTTTCGTCTCGTTAACTCGCGTGCTTTTTTGGCCGCAAGTCTAGCGCGAGATGCCATTAACCCTTTATCTACGATAATTCTTGCCGTATTCGGATTTTCCATTAAGAACTTGGAAAATAATTCGCTGAAGGCCGAATCAGTAATCGTCCGTGCTTCACTGTTTCCTAACTTTGTTTTCGTTTGTCCTTCAAATTGGGGATCAGGATGTTTAACAGAAATAATAGCTGTTAATCCTTCTCGCACATCATCACCTGTTAAATTAGGATCATTTTCCTTGAAGAGGTTATTTTTTCGAGCATAATCATTAATCACACGTGTCAAACCAGTCTTAAAACCAGATTCATGAGTACCACCCTCATGTGTATTAATATTGTTAGCGAAGGAATAGATATTACTTGCAAAACCGTCATTATACTGCAAAGCAACTTCTACTTGAATATTATCTTCTTCCTTCTCGGCATAGAATGGCTCGTGTAACACTTCTTTAGATCGATTTAAGTGCTCAACGTAAGAACGTATTCCACCCTCATAGTAAAATGTCTCTTCTTTCCGGTCTTCATCCCGGTTATCTTTGATCGAAATCGATAAGCCTTTATTTAAGAATGCTAATTCACGTATACGAGTAGCTAATACGTCATAGATATACTCAGTCGTTTCGCTGAAAATTTCTGGATCCGGCTTAAAGTGAGTACGTGTTCCTGTAATATCCGTGTCACCAATGACTTGTAATTCACTATCCGGTTTACCTCTCGAAAAGCTGAGATGATGTAATTTCCCATCACGATGAACAAATACTTCTAACTCACTGGAAAGTGCATTTACAACAGAGGCACCTACACCGTGGAGACCACCGGATACTTTATAACCGCCTCCGCCAAACTTACCTCCTGCATGAAGTACCGTCATAATGGTCTCAACAGCAGGTCTTCCTGTTTTTTCATGGGTATTGACTGGAATACCACGGCCATTATCAATGACGGTAATACTATTATCTTCTTCGATCATTACTTGAATATGATCACAATGGCCCGCTAGTGCTTCATCTATACTATTATCGACAATTTCCCACACTAAGTGATGAAGTCCCTTTTCATTGGTTGACCCTATATACATACCTGGTCTTTTTCTAACCGCCTCTAAGCCTTCTAATACTTGTATCTGATCGGCATCATAGGCTTGATCCATTGGCTGATTTTCTTCCATTGTCAATTTAATCACCTACATTCTATCTGATTGTTATTCTTCGTCCTCGTTTACTTCTGCGTAATCTTCTAACCTGCTAATTGTAGAAATCATACTTGCACGTTTCTTAAGTGTTAATACGGACAACGGACTGTAATAAACATGATCATTCGTAATCACAACCGCCTTTGTCTGTTCTTCATCTGTTACGACCACTTGATTTTTATTCCTCAATTCAGTAAGCATTTCTTCGTTAATTGTCGAAGAACTTACTAAACTATAATCAATAATGCTAATCACATCTTTCGATTGAATGACATGATCATCTCCAATGTGAATAAACATAATATCCCCACTTTTATTCCATAATTTTTCCTTGATCTATACGAAAGATCTCTGCTTTTTCCAGTGTCTGATGATGAATACCATCCACGCTGGTTGTCGAAACAAAGGTCTGGACTTTTCCTTCAATCGTGTCTAAGAGATGGGATTGCCGATAATCGTCTAATTCACTTAACACATCATCTAGCAATAAAATAGGATAGTCTTTCGTCTCTTGATAAATGAGTTCTATCTCTGCCAGTTTCAAAGACAATGCAGTTGTTCGCTGTTGTCCTTGCGATCCATAGGTTTGGACATTTTTCCCGTTCACATAGAACACCACATCATCTCGATGCGGTCCAATCAGGGTGGTGCCCCGTTCTATTTCTTTAGTCTCCACCTCAGCAAAAGATTCAGTTAGTGTTGTCATTATTTTTTCCTTATTATCGGACTCTGATACCTCAGCAGTTGCTGCATATTGAAGATCCAAATCTTCAATACCTCTACTGATTCCTCTATGTATCTCATTGGCCCATTTGCGTAAATGCTTCATAAACAGGAATCGTTTCTCCAAAATGATGACAGCATGTTCGGTCATTTGCTCTGTCAACACACGCAACATCGTTACATCATCTGTCTTACGTTTCTGTAATTGTTTTAGTAAATGATTTCGTTGCTTTAAAATTTTAACATATTGGCCAAGATGATAAATATAGACTGGCTGAATCTGACCGATCTCCATATCAATAAAACGTCTCCGGATTTGAGGACTACCTTTCACCAGGTTTAAATCTTCTGGAGCAAACATAACAATATTAAGGGCCCCAATGTAATCACTGAGACGCCTTTGCTCCAGATGGTTTAATTTAGCTTTCTTACCTTTATTTGTAATTTGTATTTCGAGTGGAAATTGACGGTTCCTTTTTACAATACTACCTTCTATTTTAGCATAGTTTTGGTCCCACTGAATTAATTCTTTATCTTTGGTTGTTCGATGTGATTTAGAAAAGCCTAATACATAGATAGATTCCATCAAGTTTGTTTTTCCTTGCGCGTTTTCTCCGATAATCACATTAATTTTATCATCGAACTGAACCGATAACTGATTATAATTTCGATAATTGGTTAAGCTTAACTGTTGTATATGCATTCGAATTTCCTTTCGAACCGAACGTTACTCCTCATTTTTTGCTACCACGAACGTACCAACATCTTCTACATAGACTGTATCCCTGGATAAAGTTTTTTTCCACGGCGCGTCTCCAATTCGTCATTTACATACACACCATTTTCCTGTAGAAAAACTTTAATCATACCACCAGATTCGAGAATATTGGCGAGCTTCAAAAATTGACCAAGTGGGATATAATCTGTCGTAATCACAATTTTTTCTTCCATTTTTTCACCTACTTCATCTAAAAAAGATATTGGTTATCAGTATAGCCCTTCTATCTATTTTACTAAACATTTGTGGATTAGAAAAGTAAACCTGCTCATTTCTTTTTATCCAGTGATTGGATGGAAGCGAAATGCTTTTGATTTAGGTGATGGAGATGATATCTAGATTTGGGAGTTTATTAAATAGATATTGTGCTAGAAACTACGATGGACCATTTTGAAATAGAGTAGGTGCTAGGAAACCGCTCCGGCCAACCACTCTGCGTCGTGCGGGGCATATTTCCGGAGCTTTGCTACACACATACTATCTGTCTATCTGTAATTCTTTTCATGGCAATCATCATATACTTTTTCGCTGATAAAAAAAGAGGAACAATGGGTAATTGTCCCTCTTTTGGATTAAAATGTTCGTACTGGTAATATTAGTTGCAGGATCTGATCATGGTCGATTGGTTTAATGATAAATGGGCGCATGGCACCTGTGAATTCGATTTTGACTTGATCGGTTTCCATAATCTTTAATGCATCAATCATGTATTTTGAACTGAAAGAGATTTTTAATTCCTCTCCATCAATTTTGGCCACACTGATTTCTTCTTCTACTTTTCCTATTTCAGGCGATTGGCTTGAAATTTCTACAATTTGATCGTTCAACGTTTGCAGGCGAATTACATTGTTATGATTATCCTTCGCTAACAATGATGCACGATCTACTGCTTGTAATAATGTTTTGGTACCGACTTGAATTAATGTTTTACTTTCTTCCGGGATCAATCTGGATGTTTCCGGATATTTTCCGTCTAACAAACGAGACAAGAAGTATAAATGATCAGTTTGGAAAGCAATTTGATTTTCCGAGATACTGATTTGGATTTTATTTTCTGTATCCTGCAAGATTTTACTTAATTCATTCAAGCTTTTTCCTGGAATCACGACTTGTTCGAATGGAAATTCATTGATGTGATCATCTAACGGCAGTTTACTTGCCGCAAGTCGGTGACTATCCGTTGCTATGAAATGCAGTTCTTCATTTTCTACTTTTATGTTTACCCCAGTCAAAATTGGTCTTGTTTCTGACGTTGACACAGCAAATACGGTTTGTTTAATCATATTTTTTAATAGATTAATCGGTAATTCAAAATTCGTTTCTGTTTGTATTTGCGAAATTTGTGGATATTCTTCTGCATCCTGTCCGTTCAGATGGAATTCAGCATGGCCAGATTGAATGGTTACTTGTAATTGTTCGTCAACCTGAATGGCAGCTGTTTCAGATGGCAGTTTTCGAATAATTTCAGGAAAATATTTTGCGTGGACGATTATTTCCCCAGCCTCTAATTCATCAATAAATTGTATGCCTTCTTCTTCTATTGGAATAAATGATTCAATTGTAATATCAGAATTACTTCCTGTCAGGGTAATTCCATTTGTTGTTGCTTGTATTTTTAACCCAGCTAAAATCGGAATCGCGGTTTTGGATGAAATAGCTTTTGTTACATGTTGAATACTTTCCATTAATTTATCTCGGTTTATTACAATTTTCATGCTTATCCTCCTTGAGGAATATATTTATTTATTATTAATATAATACCGTAATAATAGTAATAGGGCCTGTGAATTTGTGGATAACTTAAAAATCGTCTTTGGTTTAAAGTTATCCAGATGTGAATAACTTGTTTGTGACTCTGTATTACTTGTCCACACTTTTCACATTGGTTTCTTACATAGATTTCAATTGTTCTTTGATTTCTTCGATTTCTTTACTTAATTGTTCATCTGTTCCCATTAATTTAGAGATTTTTTCGTGTGCATGAATAACCGTCGTATGGTCACGTCCTCCAAATTCTTCTCCAATCTTAGGCAAAGAGAAATCTGTTAATTCCCTTGATAAGTACATAGCGATTTGTCTAGGAAAGGCAATCGATTTTGTACGTTTTTTGGCAGCAAACTCTTCTATTTTGACATTATATCGTTTACCCACTTCCTCTTGAATATGTTGGATCGTAATCACTTTTGGTCTTGAAGAAGGGATAATGTCCTTTAATGCTTCTGCTGCTAATGATGCATCAATGTCCTGATTAATTAAGGAAGAATAGGCAACAACTCGAATTAGTGCCCCCTCTAATTCCCTAATATTCGTATCGATCTGATTCGCAATATAGAGCATGACTTCATTAGGGATATCCAATCCTTCCGCTTTTGCTTTCTTGCGAAGGATGGCAATTCTTGTTTCCAAATCTGGTGGTGTGATATCCGTAATAAGTCCCCATTCGAATCGGGAACGCAAGCGATCTTCTAGTGTAGGAATTTCTTTCGGCGGTCTGTCACTAGAAATAATAATTTGCTTATTTTCCTCATGTAACGTATTAAACGTATGGAAAAATTCTTCTTGTGTTTGTTCTTTTCCAGCAAGGAACTGAATATCATCTATTAATAGCACATCCACGTTTCGATATTTATTTCGGAAATTGACAGCTCTATTATCCCGAATCGAATTAATGAATTCGTTGGTGAATTTTTCGGATGATAAATAGACCACCTTTGCAGATGGATTGTGGTCAAGCACGTAATGACCAATCGCATGCATTAAGTGGGTTTTACCTAAGCCAACACCACCATAGATAAACAAGGGATTGTATGCTTTGGCAGGAGCTTCTGCTACAGCTAGTGAAGCGGCATGCGCAAACCTGTTTCCAGAACCGATGACAAAAGTTTCGAAAGTATATTTGTCATTTAACATTGATTTTGGCGATGTCTCGCTATTTTGGGAAGCGACAGTTTTTTTCTTTTTCATTTGAGCTACTTCTTCTTCTTCCTCTTGCAGCGTGTCTGGGATGACGAATTTAACAGCAAGTTTCGCACCTGTCAGTTCATACAAAGCTTCTGCAATTATAGATGTATAACGGGATTCTAACCAATCCCTGGTAAATTCGTTTGGAGCAGAAATAATGACTGTGTCATCCTTTAAATGATCAACAGACGTGTTTTTTAACCAGGTATCGTAACTTGGTTTACTTACTTTATCTTTAATTAACTCCAGCGTATTACTCCAAAGATCCTCAATATTTTCCATGTCATTCCCTCCTCTCACTAAATGAAAATAGTTAAAACGTCTTTAATTTACGCTTGAATAAGTTGTGGATAAAAAAAGGCGGACAAAAAAACGGAAAACCTAGCAATTAAGTTTTCCACAGGTGTGTGTATAAACTAATATACAAGCTGTGAACTTTTGTCCACATAATATCCACAATTTGTGGATAAGGTTATTTTTTGTAGAATCTATTCACAAACTAAAACACAAATATAATATCAAATCAGGAGGAAGAATGCAATGTTTTCGTGATGGTTATCCACAAGTTAGACAATTTGTTCGTATTATTTTTACACACCCTCTTATTTTGTGAGTAATTTGTCGATAGAGTTCTGAAAAAGTCGATTTTAGGCAGTGAAGTTATCCACACACCATCTGTATCATAACAGATTGATGCGAAATGTGTTATAATACAGGAGAAATTATGATAGACTGAACAGATCATGGAAATGGACAAGTTTTTCGATAGTAGGCATTGACATTAATAAGGTTTTGAAAGTATAATGAGTAAGACTGTCTAAAACGACTTTGATTTTTAGATTCCTCAGGGAGGTGCATATAAATGAAACGTACATTTCAACCAAATAATCGTAAACGTAAAAAAGTTCATGGATTTCGTGCGCGTATGAGCACAAAAAATGGACGTAAAGTACTTGCTCGTCGTCGTAAGAAGGGTAGAAAAGTATTGTCTGCATAGGCCACTGATTTTTCAGTGGTCTTTTTCCATGTAAGGCATCACTTATGTGGGAAGGATTGTTTTCTTTAATGGAGGCGCGCTAGTAATGAAGAAAGCATGGAGAATTAAAAAAAATAGTGAATTTCAAGAGGTATTTAAGCAGGGTGCTTCTTTTGCCAATCGACAATTGGTTATCTATTTTTTACATAAAGATCAACAGGATCATTATCGAATCGGGTTATCCGTCAGCAAAAAAATAGGTAATGCAGTAGTACGTAATCAGGTTAAGCGCTACATTCGACAAATATTTCATGAATTAGATGAAAACATAAAGAACGAGTATGATATCATTATCATTGCTAGACAACCTGCAAAAGAAATGGATTATTATCAGTTCAAAAAAAGTGTCAGTCATTTATTATTTAAGACAAAATTATTAAAAAACTAATTGAACATTTTGTTAATCCTGTTAGAAGGACTAGCTTGATAGCAGGTAATAGTGATAAAATGAGGTACTATAAAATACGTTTTTTGTAGGAAATAAGGAGGATGACGATGCGTAAAAAGCTCCTAACGGCCTCGGGGTTAATTGCCGTAGTAGCCCTTTTATCAGGTTGTACTGAGGTAAACGAACCAATTACGGATGAGAGTACTGGTATCTGGAACACATGGTTTGTACGACCTTTATCTGATTTTATTTTATGGGTTGCAAGGTTATTTGATGCTGATTATGGTTATGGATTATCGATTGTACTTGTAACATTGTTAATCCGGTTAATATTGTTACCGTTAAACATCAAACAACTGAAAAGTTCGAAAGCAATGCAAGATATTCAGCCGCAATTACAGGAAATCAGAGAAAAGTACAGTTCAAAGGATCAACAGACACAGCAGAAATTGCAGCAGGAAACGATGGAATTGTTCCAGAAGAATGGGGTTAATCCTTTAGCAGGTTGTTTACCGATTATTGTGCAAATGCCGATTTTGATTGCATTTTATCATGCGATTAATAGAACAGAAGCACTTAATGGTCACCATTTCTTATGGTTCCAGTTGGATCAGCCGGATCCGTATCATATTTTACCGATATTGACAGCAGCATTCACGTTCCTGCAGCAAAAATTGATGATGGCTGGAACGTCTACACAACAAAATTCAATGATGCCTCAAATGACGATGATGTTATATATGATGCCGATTATGATCGGGGTATTCGCGTTTTTCTTCCCGTCAGCATTGGCACTTTATTGGGTAGTTGGTAACATCTTTATGGTATTGCAAACACTGCTCGTCAAGAACCCAATGATGAAACGTGATGAGGCAAAAGCAGGAGGAAACAAAAAGTGAGAAAAGTAACTGCTTCTGGACAAACAGTTGATGAAGCGGTCCAATCAGCTTTAAGGCAGTTAAACATCTCAGAGGACCAGGCCCAAGTCGAGGTTATTGATGAAGGGAAGAAGGGTATTTTGGGATTGTTCGGTTCTAAGCCAGCAATTGTAAAAGTAACCCAAAAAGAAGATCCTGTGGAAAAGATTCAAAAATATGTTAAAAATATTGTGAATGAATTTGATGGCCAATTCGATATCGAGACGAAAGTTGTACAAAATGAAGTAATGATACAACTGAGTGGAGAAAAAATCGCATTATTAATAGGCAAGCGAGGTCAAACATTAAATGCTTTACAATATTTAGCTCAATTAGCAATGCATCAGTATTCCGAAAAGTATTATTCCGTTACTATTGATGCAGAAGGCTACCGGGAACGAAGAAAAGAAACATTGATTTCGTTGGCTGAGCGGCTGGCGGACCGAGCGAGCAAAACGAAAAAAGATGTCAAAATTGAACCAATGCCGTCTTATGAACGAAAAGTAATTCATACGGCACTGCAAAAACGTAGCGACATCGCCACCGATTCCCAAGGAGATGAACCGAACCGTTACGTCGTTATTAAACCAAAATAATTAGTGAAATAGATAAAACACGAGCAATGAAGCCATTGCTCGTGTTTTTTATGTGCTTGGAAAGTAATTAATAACGGTAATGAAGGCTCTATATAAAGTTGGATGGATTCTTATAATACGGATTATGTAAACTGGCTGTGGGGCAATTTTGAAATGGAGTATGTACTAGTATACCGCTCAGGCCAACCACTTCGCGTCCTACGGGGCACGGAAGCTAACTTTGTGAAGAAAGGCACTTCCAAAGTGGATATTCAGCGCCTGCATGTCCCGTGGGAGTCTACGTGGTTGGCCTGCGCTCATGATTAGTTCTACAACTAATGCAGCAAATAGGATATGGTACCACTATAATTAGGATTTATAGCTTATCTTGATGACGTATAATGCCTAACACCACTGCTTTTACCTGTTCCATATGTTGTAGTACTTTCCTTAAGCGTAGGAAATATGCGGAGACTCCCTTGGGATCAGCGGAGTATATTTCCGGAGCCTTGCTACGCGCATAATAACTATCAAAATGACCACATTGCAATACAGTTCCACTTTACATAATCCGTATTATAGGTAATTGCGTATATGCCACTATTTAATCAGGGTGATCGGGTTTTTGCCCGTTTGTTCTAAAACGTAAAATCAGTCTCCTTGTAGCAAATGATTGATAACAAAATAATCAGCAGTTGTGAATTGTGGATAACTATATCATCAGGATCTAACATAATTTTCATAAGAATATGTTGTCGATGGATGTAAGTTATTCACATGTGGATAAAATATTTTAGCAAGTTTCGCAAAAACTAAGTGTGGATATCTTTTCAATTCGTATTGTTTTGTGCTATTCTAATAAGTTAGTGATACTAAAAAAATTATTGTTGGATTTATATAGAAAAATGGAGAAAATGGAGGTGAAAGCGATGGAGCAAGACACGATAGCAGCGATTTCGACACCGATAGGAGAGGGAGCGATTGCGATCGTCAGACTGAGTGGGGATGAAGCCATTCGAATTAGTAATATGTTATTTGAAGGAAAAGATCTGACACAAGTTGCATCGCATACCATTCATTACGGAAAAATGATTGATCCCGCTACAAAGGAAATGATGGAAGAAGTCATGGTTACCGTGATGCATGGACCAAAAACATTTACAAAAGAAGACGTCGTTGAAATAAATTGTCACGGCGGGCTTGCGTCAGTTAATCGTTTATTGGAGCATGTGCTGTTGCAGGGAGCGCGCCTTGCGGAACCTGGTGAATTTACGAAACGTGCTTTTCTGAATGGACGTATCGATTTATCCCAAGCGGAAGCGGTAATGGATTTAATCCGTGCCAAAACAGATAAAGCGATGAACATTGCCTTAAAACAGCTGGACGGTAAACTGTCGAAGTTTGTGCAGCAATTACGTCAGCAGTTAATCGAAACGGTAGCCCATGTAGAAGTGAACATCGATTATCCTGAATATGATGATGTAGAAGAAATGTCTCACCAGATGTTGCGTGAAAGAACGCAGGAAGTCTATCATGAAGTTGAACGGTTAGTAAAGATGGCGAAACAGGGTAAAATATTGCGAGAAGGAATTGCAACGGCAATTATTGGCCGACCTAACGTCGGCAAATCTTCCTTATTAAATGCTTTTGTCCAAGAAACGAAAGCCATTGTTACGGATATTCCCGGAACAACAAGAGATGTTATCGAAGAGTATGTAAATGTAAGAGGGATTCCGTTACGATTAGTGGATACCGCTGGAATTCGTGAAACAGAGGATATTGTCGAACGGATTGGTGTGGAGAGATCCCGTCAGGCATTAAAAGAGTCGGATTTAATCTTACTTGTATTGAACTATGGAGAAGCTCTAACAGAGGAAGATCGTAATTTATTTAAAGCGGTCGAAGGTTTAGAATATATTGTCATCGTCAACAAGACAGATTTAGAACAAAAGCTTGATATAGATGAAGTAAAAACATTAACCGGTAGTCAAAAATTAATTACAACAGCTCTTATTGAGGATAAAGGAATGGATGCATTAGAAGAAGCAATTGCCGACACTTTCTTTGCCGGTGATTTAGATACAGGGGATCTATCATATGTATCCAATGTCCGTCACATCCAGCTGCTGCAGCAAACGTTACAAACATTAGAGGACGCAATGAACGCGATGGATGCAGAGATGCCAATTGATTTAGTACAGATTGATGTCACAAGAGCTTGGGAACTATTAGGAGAAATTGTGGGAGATACAGTGCAGGATAGCTTAATTGATCAACTGTTTTCACAATT
Organism: Gracilibacillus caseinilyticus; assembly: GCF_022919115.1. NCBI lineage: Bacteria > Bacillati > Bacillota > Bacilli > Caryophanales > Bacillaceae > Gracilibacillus > Gracilibacillus caseinilyticus. The sequence goes on from NZ_CP095072.1 coordinate 1,162,840, forward strand.
CTGTTTAGGAAAATAACGAATAAAAAGGAGAATCAGCGATGTCAACTTATGAAGCTGGTCAGTTTGATGTAATCGTGATCGGTGCGGGACATGCAGGGGTAGAAGCTGCCTATGCTGCCGCAAAACGTGGTGCGAAAACATTAATATTAACAATGAATTTAGATATGATTGCCTTTATGCCTTGTAATCCATCGATTGGCGGACCTGCAAAAGGAATTGTAGTAAGAGAAATCGATGCATTAGGCGGACTAATGGGGAAAGTCATCGATAAAACATATATTCAGATGAGAATGCTCAACACTGGTAAAGGGCCTGCTGTTCGTGCATTACGTGCACAAGCAGATAAACCATTATATATTCAGGAAATGAAGAAAAGATTGGAGCAAACACCTAATTTAACGATGCGCCAAGGCATGGTGGAAGAATTAGTCGTGGAAGATAATCAAGTAAAAGGTGTAGTCACAGAGACAAAAGGTTTGTATCGTGCGAAAACAGTAATTATCACTACTGGTACATTTATGCGCGGTCGCGTTCTTATTGGAGATATTTCCTACGAAAGTGGACCAAACAATCAACGTGCAACAATCAAATTAGCAGAAAATCTAGAAGAACTCGGATTTGAACTGGTACGTTTCAAAACTGGTACACCAATGCGTGTGAATAATAAGACGGTTAACTATGATAAAACCGAAATTCAGCCAGGTGATGACAATCCACAGCACTTTTCTTACGAGACGACGGAAGCGATTCTCGATCAAATTCCGTGTTGGCTAACTTATACGAATGAAAAAACGCATGAAATTATCAATGAGAATTTAGGCTTATCTGCTATGTATTCTGGCATGGTCAAAGGTACTGGACCACGATATTGTCCTTCCGTTGAAGATAAAATTGTCCGATTCCATGATAAACCACGCCATCAAGTTTTCCTGGAGCCAGAAGGTCGCAATACGGAAGAGGTCTATGTACAAGGCTTATCTACTTCGTTACCGGAATTTGTGCAGCGTGAAATTCTACGCACAGTACCAGGTTTAGAGGAAGCAGAAATCATGCGAGCAGGTTATGCAATAGAATATGATTCTGTCGTGCCAACACAATTATGGCCGACACTGGAAGTGAAAAATATTGAAGGTCTGTTCACAGCTGGTCAAATTAATGGTACATCTGGTTATGAAGAAGCGGCAGGTCAGGGAATGATGGCAGGTATTAATGCTGCAGCCAAAGCATTAGATAAAGAAACACTTATTTTAGATCGCTCACAAGCGTATATTGGCGTACTGATTGATGATTTAGTAACGAAAGGAACAAATGAACCTTATCGTTTACTTACGTCACGTGCAGAATACCGTTTACTGTTGCGTCATGATAATGCTGATATCCGATTAACAGAGATTGGTCATCAAATGGGCTTAATTTCTGATGAACGATTTGAGCGTTTTGAGGAAAAGAAACGATTAATTGAAGAAGAGAAAGAACGTTTAAGCAATGTTCGTCTAAAACCGACCGAAACATTACAGCAGCTGATGGAATCGATTGGTGGCACAAGATTGAAGGACGGTATTCTAGCGTATGATTTATTAAAACGACCAGAAGTAACGTATGCTATTATTGATCAGGTGGCACCTGCTGAGAAAGAATTGGCAGCGGATGTCAAAGAACAGGTCGAAATTCAAATTAAATATCAAGGCTATATTACAAAGTCTAATCAGCAAGTCGATCGTATGAAGAAAATGGAGAACAAACTGATTCCAGACAATATTGATTACGATGCGATCAGCGGACTTGCGACAGAAGCAAGAGAAAAATTGAAAACAGTACGTCCATTATCTGTTGCGCAGGCGTCCCGAATTTCCGGTGTTAATCCAGCGGATGTATCGATTTTGTTAGTGTATATTGAGCAAGGCAATGTAGCGAAAGTATCGAATGAATAAACGGAGGAGTAATAATGAATCTTCAATCCTTTCAAGACCATCTTGAACAGCATGGTATTGAGATAACCGACAAGCAATTGCAGCAATTTGAATGCTATTTTGAACTTTTAGTCGAATGGAATGAAAAAATGAACCTAACGGCTATCACAGATAAAGAAGAGGTGTATGCAAAACACTTCTATGATTCGATTACTGCTGCGTTTTATTTCGATTTTACCAATGAATTTCATTTATGTGATGTGGGGGCGGGAGCAGGATTCCCAAGTCTCCCGCTCAAAATTCTATTTCCGCAAATAAACGTTACCATTGTTGATTCATTGAAAAAGCGGATTACTTTTTTAAACCATCTTGCTTCAGAATTAGAATTAGAAGGCGTGAGTTTCTATCACGACAGAGCGGAATTATTTGGTAAAAAAGATAAATTTAGACATATTTTTGATGTTGTCATGGCTCGTGCAGTAGCAAGAACATCCGTGTTAGCAGAACTATGTTTACCATTATTACGTACCAATGGAACATTTATAGCCTTGAAAGGATCACAGGTTGAAGAGGAGCTCACGGAAGCGGAAGATGCCATTGAGTTGCTAGGTGGTAAATTAAGAAGTATTGAACATTTCTCTTTACCAGAGAATAATGGGGAGCGAAATATTGTAATTATTGATAAAAAGCGAAAAACGCCAAAAAAGTTTCCTCGGAAGCCAGGGGTACCGAATAAAAATCCTCTATAAAGAGAATTTTAAAAAATAAATAATATTTTTTATCGCTTTTTGCTATTTTATGATAGAATAGGATTAACAGATTACTAGTTATGTTCCACGTGAAACAATTGGGATATAAAACGGCTTCGATGACTTGCTTAAATCCTAGTTTTAAGCAAGTTTTCCCATTTATACACTGTAAAAATGGGAAAACTAGTTGCAATTATATATAAGTCCAATCTTGGTTAAGCAGAAAAAGGTGGTGTTGTTTATGTTACACCCATTTGGTCGAATATTTGGATTAGGTGATAAAGAAGAGGAATTAGTAGAAAATGAAGAAAGCCAACAGGATGAAGTTGTTTTTCTTAACATTGAAGCTATTGAAGCCAATCGTTATCAGCCGAGATCCATTTTTAATGAAGAGAAAATTAAAGAATTAGCGCAAACATTACATACTCATGGTATGATCCAGCCCATCGTCGTTCGTCCGATTGAGGATGAAGAAGATAGATATGAGATTATAGCAGGGGAGCGACGTTGGCGTGCAGCAAATAGCTTGAATTGGGAGAAAATCCCGGCTATTATTCGTGACATGACAGATAAGGAAACGGCTTCTGTTGCATTAATCGAAAACTTGCAACGTGAGGAATTAACTGTAATCGAAGAAGCAACAGCTTATCAGAAGCTGATTGAAATGCATGAATTGACACAAGAAGCCTTGGCTCAACGGTTAGGCAAGAGTCAGTCAACGATTGCGAACAAGATGCGCTTATTGAAGTTACCTCAAGAAGTGCAACAAGCTATTTTACAAAAGGCGATTACAGAACGTCATGCGCGAGCATTAATTGTGTTAAAATCAGAAGAGGCACAAGTGAAAGTATTAAAACAAATTCTTGAAAAAGAATTAAATGTAAAGCAAACAGAGGCTTATATCGAGAGAATGATGACCGATAAGAAGAAACCCAAAAAGCCTCGTTTGAAAGGAATAAACAAGGATATGAGGATTGCGATGAACACGATCCGGCAATCGTTGGATATGGTATCGGATACTGGTATAAATCTTGAGACAGATGAACAGGATCATGATGACTATTATCAGATCACGATCAAAATTCCTAAGAAATAGTAACTATTCGTTTACCCATCTTTAACACAAGGAAAGATGGGTAGTTTTTTGCCAAATGAAGAATGTCGTATGAGTTTAAACAGAGTGTCTTAGTAAGCAGCTAGATTTCGTCTATCAATCTATTAATAATATCGTCCTATTTATTAAGAAAATAGAAAAAAATTTATAGATTGTGCGCATTTAGTGATAGAATATAAGGAAAAGAAGCAAGAGGTAGGTGACATCATGGGAAAAATAATAGCCGTAGCAAACCAGAAAGGTGGCGTCGGTAAAACAACTTCGTCTGTTAACTTAAGTGCTTGTTTAGCACATCTTAATAAAAAAATATTAATCGTTGACATAGACCCTCAAGGGAATTCTACGAGTGGGGTAGGGATCAATAAAGCTGATGTCAGTCACTGTATATACGATGTTTTGGTTGATGATGTTGAGGCAGAAAACGTGTGTGTGCAAACAGATATCGACAACCTTGATATTATTCCAGCTACTATTCAATTGGCAGGGGCAGAAATTGAGTTAGTTTCTACTATTTCACGTGAAGTAAGATTAAAGAAAGCGTTAGATAGTATTCGTGATCATTATGATTACATTATTATTGATTGTCCACCTTCATTAGGACTGTTAACAATCAATGCGCTAACCGCTTCGGATACAGTGATTATCCCAGTGCAGTGTGAGTACTATGCCTTAGAAGGATTAAGTCAATTATTGAACACGATTCGCCTGGTTCAGAAGCATTTGAATAAAGAATTGATGATAGAAGGCGTACTTCTAACTATGCTAGATGCCAGAACTAATCTAGGCTTACAGGTAATCGACGAAGTGAAAAAATATTTTCAAGATAAAGTGTACAACACAGTTATTCCACGTAATATCCGTTTAGGTGAAGCGCCAAGTCATGGACAACCCATTATCACATATGATTCCAAATCGAGAGGTGCAGAGGTGTACTTAGATTTAGCGAAGGAAGTGATTGCAGATGGCTAGAGGGTTAGGTAAAGGTTTGGATGCATTCTTTCCGGAAATCGAAGAACAAGATTCGGATAAAATCGAGCATGTAGAGTTAAATAAATGCCGACCTAATCCGTATCAACCACGTAAAGTATTTGAAGCTGATGCGATTGAGGAATTAAAAGAATCTGTTTTACAGCATGGTATTCTACAGCCATTAATCGTTCGAAAAAGTATTAGAGGCTATGAGATTGTCGTAGGAGAAAGACGGTATCGTGCTGCAAAAGAGGCTAATCTTGATACCATTCCTGTCATCATTAGAGAATTAACAGACGAACAAATGATGGAATTAGCCTTATTGGAAAATATCCAGCGTGAGGATTTAACACCAATTGAAGAAGCAACCGCTTATGATCGTCTCATTAATGAATTAGGAACCACACAGGATCAATTGGCAAAACGTTTAGGCAAAAGCAGGTCACATATTGCAAACTTAGTGCGATTATTAAGTTTACCAGACGATGTCATCGTGCAGATTAATCATGGTGCTATCTCAATGGGACATGGAAGAGCGTTATTAGGATTAAAGGATAAAAACAAAATAAAACCAGTAGTGAACCGCATCACATCAGAAAAACTAAACGTACGCCAAGTCGAACGACTAATCAATGAACTCAATAATCAGCAACCGCTGAAAAAGAAAAAAGCGAGAAAAGATATCTTTATTACAGAAAAAGAGAACCATTTAAAAGAGTATTTTGGTACCAATGTTTCGATTAATAAAGGAAAACGTAAAGGAAAGATCGAAATTGAATTTTTCTCTGATGATGACTTGAATCGCATCTTAGAGATGATGGAATAAGAAAGTCTGATTGTTTGCCTGGCAAATAATCAGGCTTTTTCACGGTATTAAAAGTATAAGGATTAGAGTAAGAAAGTAGTGAATTGCACTTATAATATGGATTATGTATGTGAATTGTATTACAATTTGGCTATTTTGACATGATGCCATGCCCCACAGGACGCGGTATGGTTGGCCGGAGCGGTACCCTTGCACATAAACCATTTCAAAATGGTGATAAATTGTCTAGTTTACATAATCCATATTATAGGTAGCTCTATAATTAGATAGAATAATTTGGATTAAGTCAAGTTTAACTCAGCATGGAATTTACCCAATGAGTCGTTACACGTAAAAAAATTTGAAGGAACACAGTATAAGAGAACGAAGGCTTTTGTCAGTATTTGGCGATAAGTTATTTTTCCTTATGTGAAAAGCAGATGAGGTGGACATAAAGATGGCATTATTAGGAACGATCGTAAATGGTATATGCATTATTGCAGGAACATTAATTGGCCTTGTCTTTACAAATATTCCTGATCGGTTAAAGACAACGGCGATGCAAGGAATTGGCTTGGTTGTAACTATAATTGGAATACAAATGGCAGTACAAGGCGAAAACATTATCCTGATTTTGATAAGTGTGTTAATCGGAGCTATGATTGGTGCTGGTATTCACTTAGAACGGAAATTGAACATTGCAGGTGAACAACTGGAAGGACTGGTAAGTAAAAATGGCAACTCAGAACTTACCGAAGGATTTATTACGGCAACACTCATATTTGTTGTAGGAGCTATGTCTATTGTAGGAGCGCTAGATGGCGGACTTCGCGGTGATCATGAAGTATTATACACTAAAGCATTTTTAGATGGTTTTATGGCAATGGTCCTAACATCAACATTAGGTTACGGTGTGATTTTCTCTGTTATTCCCGTTGTCTTGTATCAAGGATCGATAGCACTTTTGGCAGTACAAATTAATCAATGGGTACCACAAACAGTATTGGATGGTTTTATTAATGAAATAACAGCCATTGGTGGTTTATTTATCCTGGCGATAGGCTTAAATATCCTTAATATTACCAAGATAAAAATAGGTGATTTTTTGCCAGGTATTTTCGTCTTTATTATCTTTTATTTTAGCTATTCCTTTCTATTTTAGTAGAAGGGAATTTTTTTTCATACCTTTGTCCATCTTTGCATATTTTTAATATATCTAAAGCTTTTGTTGGAGGCAGAGATATGTGGAAATCAGGTATGAGATGGATGTTTTTAATAGTAGGTACGATGGTCGGTGCAGGATATGCATCGGGCAGAGAGTTATGGCAATTTTTTGGTCATGAAAGTGGACTAGCCATCATCTTATTTACGATTCTATTTATCTGTGCTATTGCCATTATGATGAAGGTCAGTTTTCAATATCAAACATCCAATTATTTTACATTACTGGAACTGATCCTTGGAAAGAAAATTGCCCGTTTTTATGATATATTAATTTTCTTTTATTTAATGTCAACAACCGTGATCATGATCGCGGGAAGTGGGGCGACGTTTGAAGCTTTTCATTTATCTAAATGGGTTGGGATTGGAGTTATTGTTATCTGCATTATTTTGATTTTTTTACGGGGGATTCAAGGTGTTTTGACATTTAATGTAATCATTTTGCCCCTGTTAATAATCGGTCTCTTGTCTATTCTCATTGTGTATACGATAGATGAGCAATTAACTTATATTTTGTCATTGGACCATCAGGCAAACTGGACGGCTGCTTTTACTTTTACGGCACTAAATATTTTGTCCATATTAGCCGTTTTGGGAGCGATAGGGGATAAGATAAAAACAAATGGAGAAATCATTATTGCCAGTGTGGGTAGCGGCTTAATATTAGGTGTGATTTCTTTCATTTATAATAACAGTTTAATTCAAATATCTGAGGTTATTATTTTATATGAAATCCCACTGTTTGCCATATTAAAGAATTATCCAAGTTATACGTACATTATTATGTCCATCTTGCTTTGGTTTGCCATTTTTACAACTGCTATTTCGGGAGTGATGGGGCTGGTAACAAGAGTCCAGGAATTCTTTCAGCACCACATGTGGAAAATTGCACTTGGTTTACTGCTCATTTTAACACCTTTGACAAATATAGGTTTTTCAACGTTAATAGCTTTGTTGTATCCAATCTATGGAATTGTAAATTTGTATTTACTCTGTGCTATCTTACTATTTCCTTTTTATAAGAAAATCTAATATAATGGAGAGAGAATGTGTAAGATAGAGGTGATAACATGGAGCGTAAAGACTTTCAATTAAATGATGTTGTCGAAATGAAAAAGGCCCATCCATGCGGGGAGAATCGTTGGCAGATAATTCGTATGGGGATGGACATTCGTATTAAGTGCCAAGGTTGTGGCCATAGTGTCATGTTACCACGTAAACGTTTTGAGCAAAAGATGAAAAAGGTATTGGAGCGTCAAGATTAATTCCTTCAAAAAATGTTTCACGTGAAACAAATTGCTTTTTTCACTATTGTGCACCATAAGAAAATCAATTTCTTTGTATAGAAAAAGCACCAAATCAAGGGTCCCAATCCCTTGATTTTTGTTTTTTAATAACTTGTCTTTTAAGAGAAGTATCACTATAATTGTTATGACAGATACGTTCATATGGACGGAATCCTTAAGGAGTGAAAGTTTACATGGCATTAACAGCTGGAATCGTTGGATTACCTAACGTGGGTAAGTCAACTTTATTTAACGCGATTACACAAGCAGGTGCAGAATCTGCAAACTATCCCTTTTGTACAATTGACCCCAATGTAGGGATTGTAGAAGTACCTGATACACGATTACAGAAGCTAACAGAATTAGTCAATCCGAAGAAAACAATCCCAACAGCGTTTGAGTTTACGGATATTGCGGGGATTGTAAAAGGTGCAAGTAAAGGGGAAGGATTAGGTAACCAATTCCTTTCACATATTCGTCAGGTAGACGCTATTTGCCACGTCGTTCGTTGTTTCCAAGACGAGAATATTACACATGTTTCTGGAAAAGTCGACCCAATTTCCGACATTGAAACGATTAATCTGGAGTTAATCCTCGCAGATTTAGAGAGCGTTTCGAAGCGAATTCAACGTGTCGAAAAAATGGCAAAACAGAAAGATAAAGAAGCGATGGCAGAATTTGAAGTCCTTGCGAAGTTGCGCGATGCTTTTGAAGAAGAAATACCAGCACGAGCTGTATCATTTACAGATGAACAGCAAAAGATCGTGAAAGGCTTACATCTATTAACGAGTAAATCCGTATTATATGTTGCCAATGTTGGTGAAGATGAATTGTTAGAAGCGGATAAAAACGAATATGTACAGCTGGTGAAAGACTTTGCTGAGAAAGATGAAGCGGAAGTTATTGTAGTAAGTGCGAAGGTAGAATCTGAAATTGCAGAATTAGACGGTGAAGAGAAAGAAATGTTCCTAGAAGAATTAGGTATTGCTGAATCAGGTCTGGATCAGTTGATTAAGGCAACGTATCAATTACTTGGATTAGCAACTTACTTCACTGCAGGTGTACAAGAAGTGCGTGCATGGACATTCCGTAAAGGGATTAAAGCACCTCAGGCAGCAGGTATTATCCATAGTGATTTTGAAAAAGGTTTTATTCGTGCTGAAACCGTGTCATATGATGATTTAGTGGAAGCTGGATCCGAACAGGCAGCGAAGGAAAAAGGGAAAGTGCGTTTAGAAGGTAAAGAATATATAGTGAAAGATGGAGATGTCATGCATTTCCGATTTAATGTATAACGTTTAGCGGGATCACTTGTCTTGATGGAAATAATGTTTGCATTTGCATAACATTATTGGTATAATATTTTATTGTGAGTAATGAGACAATTACTCCTTGCTCTATTGAAATAATAGGGCCGCCAAGACCAAAAGGAGGTGTAAACGGATGAATAAGTATGAAATCATGTACATCATCCGCCCAAATATCGAAGAGGAAGCTCAAACAGCGCTAATCGAGCGTTTCAACGGATTCCTTACAGATAACGGCGCGGAAATCGAGAAAGTTGAAGAAGTAGGTAAGAAACGTCTTGCTTATGAGATCAACGACTACCGTGATGGTTATTATGTACTAATCAACTTTACAGGTGATGAAACAGCTATTAATGAATTCAATCGTCAAGCGAAATTCTCTGATGATGTTATTCGTTACATGGCAATTCGTGAAGACGATCAATAATAAGGAGTGGTTCTGATGTTAAATCGTGTCGTACTTGTCGGCAGGTTAACCAAAGATCCTGACTTACGTTATACGCCAAATGGTGTAGCCGTAGCTAATTTTACCGTAGCTTGTAACCGTCCTTTCTCTAATCAGCAAGGACAACGAGAAGCAGACTTTATCAACTGTGTCACATGGAGAAGGCAAGCAGAAAATCTTGCAAATTACATGGGCAAAGGAAGTCTAGTCGGTGTAGACGGTCGTATTCAAACTCGTAGTTTTGATAATCAAGAAGGTCAGCGAGTCTTCATGACGGAAGTAGTTGCAGATTCGATCCAATTTTTAGAAACAAAAGGCGGATCAGGTGGTGGACAACCCAACAACCAAGGATCTCAAGGCTATAATCCAAATCAGAACCAACCGAGTCAAGGAAATCAAAATCAAAATCAATTTAATCATAATAATAACAACAATAATAATAATCAAGGAAATAGCGGTAATGAGAATCCATTCCAAGATAGTGGAGAGCCTATCGATATTTCTGATGATGATTTACCATTTTAATCTGAAGGAGGTTTTTAATTATGGCAGCTCGTCGTGGTCGCGCAAAGCGTCGTAAGGTGTGTTATTTCACAGCGAACGGTATTACACACATCGACTATAAAGATGTTGATTTATTAAGACGTTTCGTTTCTGAGCGTGGAAAAATTCTTCCTCGTCGTGTAACAGGAACTTCTGCAAAATATCAACGTAAATTGACGAAAGCAATTAAACGCGCTCGTCAAATGGCGTTATTACCGTACGCAAGTGAATAATACTGTATCGGTGCAAAAGAGCTTGAAGCAATTACGCTTCAAGCTCTTTTTTGTTTATTGGTTTTTATAATACGGATTATGTCAATTAGCTTAGTGGCTACTATTTGTACTGCTTCATTGCTTCCTTGTGCTGAAGTTTAGTCTCTGCATATTTCTACACTTAAGCGAAATCCTACAACGTACGAAACAGCTAAAATCAGAAGTTCTAAGCATAATGCTTGATAGGTATTATATAATATTTCATCTATAAATACGGTTAGTTACCATTTCATATGCTAGCTATTACATCTGGAAAACAATTCACGGAGGATTGTATTGTTTAAAAGAAAAGGATTCAAAAGTGGAGAGCAGGCCACGGAGATTTGTATCGTTTAGAAGGAAAGAAGCCAAAAGTGAAGAGCAGGCCATGGAGATTTGTATCGTTTAGAAGGAAAGAAACCAAAAGTGAAGAGTAGCACAACAAGATTTGTGTCGTTTAGAAGAAAAGGAGCCAAAAGTGAAGAGCAGCACAGCAAGATTTATATCGTTTAGAAGGAAAGAGGCCAAATGTATGGTGTTGCCCGACCATTTTTGTCTTCTTTGTAGGGGGCTGTAAAATAGCGTAGGCCAACACATAGACTCCCACGGGACGTTGCAGGTGCTGAAGATTCACTTTGTGTCTGCTAGTATCGCTTCGTAGTAAGCTTCCTCGGCACAAGGCAGTAAAGAAGTGTTTCAAGAGTAGCAGCCTAGCTTCAACCGTACCCACAGGACGCGAAGTGGTTGGTAGAAGGTATCCTACCACTAACTACATGTCGAAATAGCCAAATTATAATACATACAGTGCCAATCATATAATATGTATTATGAAACATTGTACTTTCTATCATTTTGATCCTTGTTACATAAGACATTCAACCTAATACAAAGAACATTTGCGTGCTTCTGCATGTAAAAAGTTCGTGAATGATTTGTAAAATCCGAATAATAAGCTCGTTTATAAGTCTATTAATATTAAAAACACGAATGATAGACGAACTTTTTGGTAGTTTCGTATTGACATTATTGGTCAATTTGCTATGATAGAGAAAACTTCCTTTAAGAAGGCATAGTTTAAATCGAGGTGTCTAAATTTTCTTACTACATTTCTATTTATTCTAATTTAAAGATGCTATAATAGTTATAATCAATGGAAATAGGTTTATAAGTGAAATATTTCACTTATAATGTTTTTTTGCTTTACAGGACTATATAATTTTGGAGGGGACAACTTTGGCGTTTAAAGTACTAATCAGTGATCCATTAAGTGAAGACGGAATTCAACCATTACGAAAAGCAGGCAATGTAGAAGTGGACGTGAATACTAGTTTATCATCAGATGAACTAGCAGAAATAATTGGTGAATACGATGCGTTGTTAGTCAGAAGCCAAACAAAAGTAACACGAGATATTATTAGTCGGGCAACCAATTTAAAAATTATTGGTCGTGCGGGTGTTGGTGTCGACAATATCGATTTAAGCGCGGCTACGGAATATGGTGTGATTGTGGTTAATGCACCAGATGGTAATACGAATTCAGCGGCAGAGCATACAGTAGCAATGCTGATGTCACTAGCACGTAAAATCCCACAGGCATACTTAGCATTAAAAAATGGTAAATGGGATCGTAAGACACACGTTGGTGTAGAATTAAAAGGCAAAACACTTGGTGTAATCGGTATGGGACGTATCGGTGCAGAAGTGGCAGCACGTGCTAAAGGACAACGCATGAATGTTATTGCTTATGATCCGTTTTTAACAAAAGAAAGAGCAGATAAATTAGGTGTCGATTTTGGCTCAGTAGAAGATGTAGTAGGAGCAGCTGATTTTATTACGGTACACACTCCACTTATTAAAGAGACCAAACACTTACTTAACAAAGATGCCTTCAATAAAATGAAAGAGGGCGTGCGTATAATTAACTGTGCGCGTGGTGGTATTATCGATGAGGAGGCCTTATATGATGCGATTCAATCTGGTAAGGTAGCAGGAGCAGCGCTGGATGTATTTGAAGAGGAGCCTGCTACGGATCATCGCTTATTGGAGCTTCCTGAAGTGATTGCAACACCTCACTTGGGTGCAAGTACAGTAGAAGCACAAGAGAATGTTGCCATCGACGTAAGCCATGATGTTGTTCGCTATTTAACAGAAGGTGTAGCAAAAAATCCTGTCAATCTACCAGCTGTGCCGAAAGAAGTATTAAACAAAATCGAACCATACTTCTATCTTTCAGAAAAATTAGGGTCATTCCTGACATACTTAACAAGTGGTGTGATTGAAGAGATTAATATTTCTTACTCTGGGGAATTGAATGAATTAGACGTAGCACCTTTGACACGTAATACTATTAAAGGTCTATTAAAACGTCATCTGGGCGACCATGTAAATGACGTAAATGCTTCTTATTTAGCAGAGAAACGTGGAATCCAGGTGAACGAGAGTAAATCATCTACACCGAAAGGGTTTACGAACTTGCTAAAAGTAGAAGTAAAAACAAAGAATGTAACACGTTCTGTTGCAGGTACATTATTAAGTGGTTTAGGTCCTCGTCTTGTACAAGTAGATGCATATAGTGTCGATGCTGTACCAGAGGGTAACTTAGTTGTTATTAAACACAACGACCGTCCAGGTGCAATCGGTAAAGTAGGGACATTACTTGCACAACGAGAAATCAATATCGGTGCGATGCAAGTAGGACGCTCTGGTGTTGGCGGCGAAGCAATCATGATCTTGAGCGTAGACAAGAACCTAGAAGATGCGGATATTGAGGCATTACAACAAATAGAAGAAATCGAAAAATTGACAGCGATGGAATTATAATAATGAAAAAAGAGCTCTTTTCCCATGATGGAAGAGCTCTTTTTTATAAGAAGTGTGGTTCTGATAATATGGATTATGTCAACTAGCTGCTTAGTGGTCATTTTGAAATGATTCATGTGCTGGGATACCGCTTCGGCCAACCACTCCGCGTCCTGCGGGGCACGGCTGAAGCTAACTTTCTAAAGAAGACCGCTTTACAAAGTGGATCTTCAGCACCTGCTCAATCCCGCGGGAGTCTCCGTGGTTGGCCTGCGCTAGGATAGGTACTCTACAACCTTTGTAAGAGCTAGTACATGGAGCACATCCACCAATAACAGCATTTGAATTGATAACATAATGACTAGTGCCATTGCTATTAGCTGTTTCAAAAGTTGTAGCCCTTCCCTTAAGCGTAGGAAATATGCGTAGACTCCTCATGCGTCAGCGCGAGCTGAAGATTCACTTCGTCTGTGCCTGTGTCTACTAGTATCGCTTCGAAGTAAGCTTCCTCGGCACAAGGCAGCAAAGAAGTTGTTTAAGTAGTAGCCTAGCTGAAGCTGTGCCCCACAGGACGCGAAGCATATTTCCGGAGCTTTGCTACGTAGATATAACATTTCAAAATTACCAAATTGCCATACTGCTACACTTTACATAATCCATATTAAAGGAAGTTTCCTATACTTATGTATCAAGTAAGACGTTATTATTTCAATAACGTATAAAGCTCTGCTAAATGCTTAATTTCATACGTTGGGTGTACGTCGGTTTTGGTCTTGTTTTCGCGGTTGATCCATACACTTTTAATACCAGAACGGTTCGCACCCAGAATGTCTGTCATTAAATTATCACCAACCATAAGCGCTTGGTCGGCCGGCACGCCAGCTGTTTCGAGAACGTGTTCAAAAATACTTGGATCGGGTTTGCCTTTTCCGAAATCACCAGAAATAATAATATGATCAAAGTAAGGCTTTAATTCAGGCGTGATCGTTAACTTGGTGTTCTGTAAATCCGGCGAACCATTTGTCAGCATAATTAATTGGTAATCTCCCTGTAGCTTCCCCAACACTTCAAATGTTTCTTCATATACAAAAGGATTCTTTTTCCGGTGTAATGGGAACTGTTCAGCAAGATAAGCTCCAAACGCTTCATCCTCAATCCCTATCTGTTTTAATCCGTTTGTCCACGCTTCCTTTCGGTAATTTGGCACAATTTCTGCCATTTTTTGGAAATGTGTATGATCATCGAGGAAGTTGCCCCATAGGCCTTCGAATGGGTTAATTCCGATAAGTTGTGTAAAGGAATAGGTCTCATAACCTTGGTATAACGTGCGTGCTTCTTTACGTACGGCTTCTTCTAGTTTTTCCGGGTCTACATCGTATTTTTCCTTTGCTTCTTTACACGTTTCCTCAAATGCTGTTTTGACACTCTTTTTATCCCACAAAAGTGTATCATCCAGGTCAAAAATAATTGTCTTAATCATTGCTTTATCCCCCTCTAAACTGTTCTCCTTACATTATAATAGAAATCGGTGATTATGAATAGAAGAGCTTTAATTTGTCGTGGATATATCGATCGTATATAATGAGGGTAGTAAAAGTGTACGAGGTAAAAAGCACAGCGCTTTATAGCTGTGCTTTTTACATCAAATAAAGGAAGAAAAGGTGGAATGTATGAACCAACAACCACTAAAAAGGGATTATTATATAAATATTATCAGCTTTTTGCTGTTACTGTTGATTACGATCCTGATCCCGCCATTACAAATCTTCACGGTATTTTGCTTACCGATTCCGATCATTTTACTCATGAAAGCATACGGTCTGAAAAGAACAAGTATTGTGATGGCGATATTACTCGTGATCTCCATGTTCGTAGCACCAGTATTATCGTTTCCATTAACTGCTTTAGCGTTGATAAGCGGTGGTATGATAGGCTGGTCCATCAA
The DNA here is from genome assembly GCF_022919115.1 of Gracilibacillus caseinilyticus. Lineage (NCBI taxonomy): Bacteria > Bacillati > Bacillota > Bacilli > Caryophanales > Bacillaceae > Gracilibacillus > Gracilibacillus caseinilyticus. The sequence continues at coordinate 1,178,184 of NZ_CP095072.1, forward strand.
CCATGGACAACACCCTTATGAGACATGGGCGAAAGGGACTGCTGGTTTTGTATTAGGTTTAGTCTTGATTTACGCTTATATAGAATTGGTTTTACAAGTTTCGATTATGTCGAGTTTTGAAAGTACCATGGATCAATCATTGCAAATGACGGAAGAATTATTCCAAAGTCTAGGGGGTGGAGAGCAGAACCTTGATTTAGTCCGTGAACAGATGACGAACATGCTGCAGCTGTTGCCGGTTTTTCTGGTAGCTGTATCGATGGCGCTCGCCATTGTGACACAGTGGTTATCCTATAAAGTAATGAATAAGGTGTATAAGCAACAGCTTTCTTTTCCGCCTTTTCATCTTTTTCGTTTGCCAAAGATTATCTTATGGATCTATTTTCTAACGTTAATTGTTTCCTTATTTGTTGCAGGTGATTATTCTACTTTACCATCTGTAGCTGTATGGAATGTTTACCACTTAGCAGGGCTTATTATCGCACTGCAAGGGTTATCGTTTATTTTTTATTACACACATGCGAAGAAACAGTCGAAAGCATTACCAATTATCAGTATATTGGTTCTGGTGTTTTTTCCGTCAATAGGTCTTTATTTGCTCAGAATCTTAGGTATAATTGATTTAGGGTTTGATTTGCGAAACAGAATGGCAAAGTAACGGGTAATTTAGTTAGGAGCTGACAACTATGCCAAAGTTTAATGAGAAGCCAGTTATAATGGGACGGCATATTATCGGAATATATCTACTTTCTTTTGTATTGCTAGTCTTTTTATTTTATTATCATTGGGTCATTGGATTGATCATGACTGTCTTCTTTACGTTGTCCTTGTACTACAGTATCAAGCGAGAACGCGCACTGGTGAACCAGACAGAGGAATATATTTCGACGCTCTCGTATCGGGTCAAGAAAGTAGGCGAAGAGGCATTACTGGAAATGCCGATCGGGATTATGCTTTACAATGATGAGTATCAAATCGAATGGGCTAACCCGTATATGAGTCAGTTTACTAAAGCCTATACGCTAGTCGGAGATAACCTTGAAGCTTTATCAGGCGACATTATTAACAAATTGAAGGAAGATAAAGAAGTTTTTTGGCTATCGATCGACCAGTATGATTTCCAAGTGTACAACAAAAGGGATGAACGCTTGTTATACGTATTCGATCGAACGAAACAAACCGAACTTCATCAGTTATATCAAAATGAAAAAACAGTATTAGGTATCATTTTTTTAGATAACTATGAAGAAATTACACAAAATATGGATGATACTGCAAAAAGTCAAATTAACTCACAGGTGACTTCCATATTAAATAATTGGTGTAACAAACATGGTATATATTTGAAACGAACGTCTTCTGAACGTTTTCTGGCTGTGATGAACCAACAGATTTTAGCCAAACTGGAGAAGTCGAAATTTGAAATATTGGACGATGTGCGGGAATTGATTTCGGATAAGAATGTGCCTCTGACGCTAAGTATTGGAATCGGTATTGGAAATGAGACGTTACCGCAATTAGGTGAATTAACACAGTCCAGTCTTGATTTAGCTCTAGGGCGAGGTGGTGACCAGGTAGTTATCAAAGATGATGATTCCGGGAAAGTGCGATTTTACGGTGGCAAAACCAACCCGATGGAAAAACGTACTAGAGTACGCGCTCGTGTTATTTCACACGCCCTGAAGGAATTGGTCAAAGAGAGTGATCAAGTGCTTGTCATGGGTCATAAATCGCCTGATATGGATGCTATCGGCGCTGGAATCGGTGTATTGAAAATTGCACAGGCGAATGATGTAGAAAGTTTTCTCGTCTTAGATGAACAGGATATCGATACAGGTGTACAGCGTCTGGTCGATGAAATCAAAGAGGATGATGAGCTATGGTCGTCCTTTATTGATCCAGATTCTGCGCTGGATATTGTAACCAAGGATACGTTATTAGTAATCGTAGACACGCATAAACCGTCACTAGTCCAAGAAGGGAAACTGATTAATAAAACCGATCATGTGGTGGTTATTGATCATCACCGTCGTGGTGAAGAGTTCATCGATCATCCGACGCTAGTCTATATGGAGCCGTATGCCTCGTCTACAGCAGAATTAGTGACAGAGCTCCTAGAATATCAGCCTAGCAAGTTAACCTTAAATATGTTAGAATCAACTGCATTATTGGCAGGTATTATTGTCGATACGAAAAGCTTTACGTTGCGGACCGGCTCACGAACCTTTGATGCCGCCTCTTATTTACGGTCAAAGGGTGCTGATACCGTACTTGTTCAGAAATTCTTAAAAGAAGACTTGGATATATATGTGAAACGAAGCAGATTAATTGAAAATACGAAAATATATCGTGAAAATATCGCCATATCAGTAGGGAATTCCAGAGAAACCTATGGTCCAGTTGTTATTGCACAAGCGGCTGATACCTTGTTAACCATGACAGGGATCGAGGCTTCCTTTGTTATTTCCGAACGAGAGGATGGTCGAATCGGCATTAGTGCCCGATCACTCGGTCAAGTAAACGTACAGATCATCATGGAAAAAATGAACGGCGGTGGTCATTTAACAAATGCCGCGACACAGCTTGATGACCTTGCGGTGATTGATACTTACGAATGGCTGAAAGATATTATCGATGAGTACTATGAAGGAGGAGATTCGGAATGAAAGTTATTTTAACACAAGATGTAAAAGGAAAAGGTAAAAAAGGCGAAGTAAAAAACGTTTCAGATGGCTACGCTCGAAACTATCTGTTGAAAAATAACTTAGCAGTTGAAGCTAATCAAGGAAATATGAAGGCACTAGACGCACAGAAAAAGAAAGAAAAACAGCTCGAACAAGAAGAAGTAGATGAAGCAAAACGACTTAAAGAAAAACTAGCAAATACAGAAGTCAAATTAACAGCAAAATCAGGTGATGGTGGCCGTTTGTTTGGATCGATTACAAGTAAACAAATCGCTGAGCAATTAAAGAAAGACCACAATATCAAAATGGATAAACGTAAAATAGAGTTAGATCAACCAATTCGTGCATTAGGTTATACCAACGTACCGGTGAAACTCCACCCGGAAGTAACAGGTACCATTCGTGTTCATGTAGAAGAAGCATAAGGACGAGGGAAGTTTAACTGCTTCCCTTTTTTATAACGATAAGAGATAAGTACAACTACGGCTCGGCAAATCGCCGATCGTCAAGCTGTAACGTTTGCTGGAAAAGCAAGAAGGAGTGCCGGATAAGATGTCGGAAATGATACAAGGTCGTACACCACCACATAATATAGAGGCAGAACAAGCCGTCATTGGTGCCATATTTCTAGACCCTGATGCGATTTCGAGTGCGTCAGAAATATTGATGCCAGAGGACTTTTATCGTGCCAGTCATCAATTGATTTTTCGCGCAATGATGCAATTGGCAGATAAAGGGGAACCGATTGATATCGTCACAGCAACGACACTACTGGCCAATAACCAGCAATTAGATGATGTCGGCGGTGTGTCATATTTAAGTGATTTAGCTAATGCAGTTCCGACGGCAGCTAATATCGGTTATTATTGCCGTATTGTGGAGGAGAAATCACTTCTCCGCCGTTTGATACGTACGGCAACAGATATCGTAACCGATACGTATTCCAAGGAAGATAGTGTCGATGAAGTATTAAATGAATCAGAGAAACGAATCTTGGAAGTATCCAATCGAAAAAACGCATCATCATTTAAGAACATTAAAGATGTGTTAATCGACGTTTACGATAACATTGATCAACTGCATAAAAATAAAGGGGAAGTAACCGGGATTGCTTCCGGCTTCCGTGACTTGGACCGAATCACTTCCGGTTTTCAGCGTAATGACCTTGTTATCGTTGCAGCCCGTCCATCTGTGGGGAAAACCGCCTTCGCACTTAACATTGCACAGAACGTCGCGATCAAAACCCAGGAGAATGTGGCCATCTTCAGCTTGGAGATGGGGGCAGATCAGCTGGTTTCGCGTATGATTTGTGCGGAAGGTAATATTGATGCCCAGCGCTTGCGGACAGGTGCACTGGAAGAAGAAGACTGGGGCCGTTTGTCGATGGCTATGGGAAGTTTGTCCAATGCAGGGATCTTTATCGATGATACGCCAGGTATCCGTGTTAGTGAAATTCGTTCGAAATGTAGAAGGCTGAAGCAGGAGCACGGTCTTGGCATGATTTTAATTGATTATTTGCAATTGATTCAAGGTAGTGCGAATTCAAAGGAAAACCGTCAACAAGAGGTTTCGGAAATCTCCCGTTCTTTAAAAGGACTGGCAAGAGAACTGAATGTGCCTTTAATCGCCTTATCTCAGTTGTCACGTGGGGTAGAATCCCGTCAGGACAAACGGCCGATGATGTCCGATTTACGTGAATCTGGGAGTATTGAGCAAGACGCCGATATCGTAGGCTTCTTGTATCGTGATGACTACTATGATCAAGAATCAGAAAAACAAAATATTATCGAAATCATTATTGCTAAACAGCGTAACGGTCCAGTAGGGACAGTTGAACTTGCATTTGTGAAAGAATACAACAAATTCGTCGATCTCGATCATCGTTACCAGCAAGGTGATATTCCACCATCCTGATCTAAACGAGCGGTATCATAGTACCGCTCGTTTCTTTTTGCTCTTTAGCAAAGTATACATTCACAAAAATTTTCGCTTAAGATGGAGAGAAGTTAGGCATAGGTACTTATAATACGGGTTAAGTTAACTAATCTGTTTTATCAAATGATTATTTTGACATAGGTATGTGCTTAACAAAGCTCCGGAAATATGCTCCGCGTCCTGTGGGGATCGGCTTCAGCTCGCGCTGATCCCACGGGAGTCTACGCATATTTCCTACGCTTTAGTGAAGTGCTACAACGTTTATACCAGTTAGATACAGGGGCTAAGCATTATGTATGATTAAAATCAAATATGCCACTGATGGGTAGCGTTCAAAATGCTAATTGTTACATCAGTTGTAGAATTTATACCTTAGCGCAGGCCAACCACTTAGACTCCCACGGGACGCGAGGTGGTTGGCTGAAGCGGTTTACTAGCACATACTCCATTTCAAAATGGCCCCACAGCTAGTAACATAGTCCGTATTAAAGGAAGTTGTAAATGATTACGACGTTTCTAATCGTTCGTTTGTGCTTTTCATACCATCTGTTTGAAAAAATGCAAAATTTATTACTTTATTGGTTGTATATTCCAATTATTACTAATAAAATAGATGGTAAAGCATGCGCTTTTTTAGATATTGCAAAGAGACTAGACACTTGGCAATCGTGGAAGGGCGGGATCATACTGGTGTGGAATAAGATCTATAAGTGGACACTGATTATTTGTTTAACAAGCTTTGCAGGGATTGCATCATTTTTAGGTTACGATATGTATCAAAGCATAACGAATCTGAATGAGACATATTCTCCATCATCTTCATCCGAAACGTCTAGTGCAACTGTTTCAGGAAATGAAGCGGATGAAGCAACAGAGACTAGCGCAGAAAGTGATCCATTAGTAGAGTTTTCGGAAAAGAAAGTAGCAGAAAGCGATAATAAGGCATCATTAAATCCGTTCGGAGATCCATTTACTATCGAGGATTTAACTGACGAGATCGTACTGGAATATTTAAATTTCATGTCACATCAGAAAGTACACGCAGCTGATAAATGGGGATTTTATCAGATTACGCCTGAACGAATTACATATTTACTAAAAGCATTGGAAGAAAAAGAATTTAACCATGAAAGCTTATATCGCGAAATCCTGACAAAATGGAAAAACAATGATTTTTCTCAAGCCGTTTCCGATCATAACCGCATCTGGGCCATACAGAATGGCAATGTCGGCAAAGCAACCAGATTACTAACGGAAGAAGAAGAGCAAAAAATTCTCGATAAATATAAAAATTAATTGAAAGAAACAGTCCGTGAAAATGGGCTGTTTTTTGTTATGTAAGGAATGTATACTGTGGTTGGTTATCATGATTATCAATAAGCGAGTTTACATTATCTCTATCACAGGTAGCTTTGAATTTTTCACATGATGTAGCCACCTACACCCGATATTTTAATCTCGATCTTCACCCAAAGCTTCTCATAAGCAATCAGTATATTTCTATGCAAATAGGAAAAAATGAATCAATGGTAAGTACAACGTAAATAATTTTTCACGAACAATACAAAGACATTATCAATAAAATGTTCGTAATTAAAATTGACATTAGCCAGTAAGATTGATAAAATTAGTTCGGAATGAATAAAATGATTAGGCGGAGGTGCCGTTTATGTCTTCAGTAGTCGTTGTCGGAACACAATGGGGAGACGAAGGAAAAGGTAAAATTACAGACTTTCTTTCACAAAACGCAGAAGTAGTAGCACGATATCAAGGTGGGAATAATGCAGGTCATACCATAAAATTTGATGGTATTACATATAAACTACACTTAATACCTTCAGGAATCTTTTTTGATGATAAAATTTGTGTATTAGGTAATGGGATGGTAATCGACCCAAAAGCAATGGTAGAAGAATTACAATATTTACATGATAAAGATGTGAGTACAGATAACTTACGCATCAGTAATCGTGCTCATGTTATTTTACCGTATCATATTAAACTGGATATTTTGCAAGAAGAAGATAAAGGTGCTAACAAGATTGGTACAACGCGAAAAGGTATCGGTCCTGCTTATATGGATAAAGCAGCACGTGTTGGTATCCGTATTGCCGATTTATTAGATAAAGATGCTTTTCGTGAGAAACTGGAAAGCAATTTAAATGAAAAAAATAGACTGTTTGAAAAAGTGTATGAAACAGACCGTGTAGAAGTAGAAGAAATTATTGATGAGTATTATGAATATGGTCAGCAGCTTAAAAAATACGTCGTGGATACATCCGTTGTCTTAAATGATGCTCTTGATGATGGTCGCCGTGTATTATTTGAAGGTGCGCAAGGGGTTATGCTTGATATTGATCAAGGGACATACCCATTCGTTACATCTTCCAATCCGATTGCAGGTGGAGTAACCATTGGTTCAGGTGTTGGTCCTTCTAAAATTGACCATGTTGTTGGGGTATCGAAAGCTTATACGACGCGTGTCGGTGATGGTCCATTCCCAACAGAATTACATGATGAAACAGGAGATCAAATTCGTGAAGTTGGTAACGAATATGGCACAACAACAGGTCGTCCTCGTCGTGTCGGCTGGTTTGACAGTGTGGTTGTTCGCCATGCTCGCCGTGTCAGTGGAATTACCGATTTATCCTTGAATTCGATTGATGTATTAACTGGAATCGAAACATTGAAGATCTGTACCGCATATAAATACAAAGGTGAAATCATGGAAGAATTCCCTGCAAGCCTTAAGGTACTGGCAGAATGTGAACCAGTATATGAAGAACTACCAGGCTGGACGGAAGATATTACAGGTGTGGAAACCTTGCATGAATTACCAGAAAACGCACGTCACTATTTAGAGCGTATCTCGCAGTTGACTGGTATTCCATTGTCTATCTTCTCAGTAGGACCTGACCGTTCTCAAACAAATATAGTAAGAAGTGTTTATAGTAACTAATCACCAAACCATCCAAGGTATTGCCTCGGGTGGTTTTTTGTATGCAAATAAAGAATATGATTATGGTTATTAAGGAGCACTCAAGATTGAGAAAATAAAAATGTGTATTGTGATAAAACGGATTATATAAAGAGGACTGTATGTCAATGTGGTTATTTTGATAGTTAATATATGCGTAGAAAAGCTCCTAAAAATTGCCCCGCAGGACGCCGAGTGGTTGGCCGGAGCGGTATCTCAGCACATGAAACATTAAGAAATGGCCACAAAGCAACTAGTATACATAATCTGTATTATTAACAGCTTTAAATATGATTTTTTCAAGCGTAAAGGACGATGCCGTTACTGTCAATAAGATGATTTGCGCCAGTACCCTCTTCTACACAACCAAGTTAAATCTTAAAAATTCAGCTTAGCCGAGCTTAGAATAGCAATTTTGTAAAATCTTTAAACGATGTAGGCTTAACTACTTCTAATCCCCACATTTCACTATTAGGAATGTTTTTTACTAGTTGTTTAATTCCTCTTTTATTCTTTATCATTATATAGAGAGATAATTAAATTTGTTATCAATACATGGATGAAGGAGATAATAATATGAAAGTAGTAAAGCTAGAAGATATTAAAGGAACAGATCGTGCTGTAGATGGAGGAAACTGGATTAGCTATCGTCTGCTTACAAAAGATGATCAGATGGGTTATTCAGTGAATGAAACAATTATCCGTGCAGGTACTGAAACGCATATTCATTATAAAAATCATTTAGAAGCGGTTTATTGTATTGAAGGCCATGCAGAAGTTGAAACACTTTCTGATGGTAAAGTGCATACTATTAAAGCTAATACGTTATATGCATTAGATAAACATGACGAGCACCTGCTGCGCGGAATTGAAGATGCTAGAATGGTTTGCGTATTTAATCCTCCTCTAAGTGGACGTGAAGTGCATGACGAGAATGGTGTTTATCCAGTAGATGAAGATTAATGTGTAGTGTGTAAGTTATAACCACTATGACTTTCCTTTAACTGGTAAGAACGAGTAATTGAATCAAGACAATCGCTTTTTAAAGAGCATTCTCATAAGGGAATGCTCTTTTTTGTATATTAGAAGATCCTCTTATCTCATTCGCTGTGTACTATAATATAACCTAATAACCTATTAGATTCGTTCAGTTTGTTAGACCTAATAAGTAGCAAAAACCCGGAAGAATAGCCGTAAATCTACGAATAATGACATAAAAACTTGTGTTATATTACAAACCATGTCAATAATTGGGACTTATTATACAGTTTCATTACAGTCTTGTTAAAAACGTTTTCTCGTAGTTTTATTTATGTTAGATTAGTGAAGGTAGAAAGTTTGAAATGAAGATATAAAAAAATAATAGTTTAGTAGGGGTTATAGGAGGAAGTAACAATGCAAGGAAGCCTGAAAGGATTTGCGAAGCATTTAGCAGTTTCTGGTGTTATCGCACTAGGTCTTTCGTCGCAAACGGTATCGGCGGAAGCATCAGAATTAACTAAAGTTTATCATGTGTATGTGGATGACGAGCATATTGGTATCGTTGACAACAAGGAAGTAGTAGAAGACTACATAGCAGATAAAGTTTCCAGCCAAAGGGAAGAAAGTGATTATACATATTCCGTTGGTGAAGATGTAAATTACGTTACCGAAACTGTATTTACACCACAAGTAGATAATCAGGAAGTGTTAAATCAATTAGATCAAGATTTAACTGTAGCTGTGGAAGCAAAGACGCTCTCATTTGGAGATAATGTCGTAGGTGCTTTTGCTAATGAAGAAAAAGTAAATGAAGTCATTCAGGCATATAAAGAAAAATATGTTGACGCAGACGTCTTAGAAAAATTAGATAATGATTCAGCGTCTACCGAACCATTATCTGTAGGGGACTCTCATATTATAGACGTTTCACTAACGAAAGAGGTTTCAATAAATGATAAAAAAGTTCCCGAAAATCAGGTGCTTACCGTTGAACAAGGGGTAACGTTACTTGGAAAAGGGACACTGGAAGATAAGAAACACACAGTTGAAGAAGGCGATGTGCTAGGTTCTATCGCTAGTCAGTATGATCTTTCCCTAGACAAATTGCTTGAACTCAATCCTAAACTGGATGAAGATGCGCCTATTCAAATTGGTGATGAACTGAATGTTACAGTCTATGAACCATTTGTACAAGTTAGCGTTGTGGAAGAGAAGCTGGAAGAAGAAGAAATTGCCTTTGAAACAGATACGAAAGAATCGGAAGATATGTACAAAGGTGAAGAGAAAGTAACGCAAGAAGGCGAAAATGGTACGGTTGAGAAACAATACCGAATCGAAAAAGTAAATGGTAATACAGTAAAATCCGAAGTTACCGAAGAGAATGTAACGAAAGAACCGACAGATAAAGTAGTTGTTAAAGGAAGCAAAGTCGTGCCATCACGAGGGTCTGGTAAATTCCAATGGCCAGCAGTTGGCGGTGTGATCACAAGCCATGTTGGACACAGATGGGGATCGTACCACAAAGGAATTGACATCTCTGGCGTAAGTAATCGATCCATCCTTGCGGCGGACAATGGTACAGTTGTTTCGGCAGGCATGACTAGTGGCGGTTATGGAAATAAAATTGTCATTGATCATAACAATGGATACAAAACAATTTACGCACACTTGAATTCCATTAGTGTTTCCGCTGGTCAAACAGTGGAACAAGGACAAAAAATTGGTGTAATGGGCTCTACAGGCCGTTCCACTGGATTACACTTACACTTTGAAGTATATAAAGACGGTTCACTTGTTAATCCAGAAGATGTATTATAAAATTCTATAACAAACCTACTAAACAACCTGATAGATAGAAACCCTTGTTACAATGGTGTAACAGGGGTTTTTTGTGAAAAGATAAGAAAAACTGCATCGCCCTTATGCCTGGGCGAAAGTCATCATCGGTTTGCTCTAACTCACCGTGAGTCCAATTAACGCCGTCCAATCGCTACGTTTCTAAACAAGAGCTTGCGCTTTCCTTACACATTAGGGGAATTTTGGCTTAAGATGAAATAATAATAATATAGATTCTAATAATACGGATTATGTCAACCAAGAGGTCATTTTGAAATGATTTATGTGCTGGGATACCGCTCCGGCCAACCACTTCGCGTCCTGTGGGGCACGGAGCATATTTCCGGAGCTTGGCTACGCAGATAAAACATTTCAAAATTACTACATTGCAGTACAGTTCCACTTTACATAATCCGTATTATTGGTAGTTGTATATCGCCTTATGTTAGTTAGCACCTCGCGGATTTATGCCTGTTTTTTCTTATCATGAAGCATGAAAAGACATTTTTAGTAATTTCGGTTAGAATAGAACATAAGAACAATTAAATTGAAAAAGGACGTGCATGCTATGAGTCAAAAAATATTAGTTGTCGACGATGAGAAGCCAATTGCAGATATATTGAAATTCAACTTGGAAAAAGAAGGGTACGAAGTCTTATGTGCCTATGATGGAGATGAAGCCATTGAACTAGCTACAACAGAGGATCCTGATCTGATGTTATTAGATATTATGCTGCCGAAGAAGGACGGCAATGAAGTATGTCGTGAAGTCCGTAAAACACACAGTATGCCGATTATCATGTTAACGGCAAAAGATGCGGAGATCGATAAAGTATTAGGGCTTGAACTTGGTGCTGATGATTATGTTACCAAGCCATTTAGCAATCGTGAATTAATAGCCAGAGTGAAAGCCAACCTGCGTCGTTTACAGACAGAGCCTGCCAATCAAAAACGGGAAACAAGTGATATTACGATCGGCTCACTGGTCATTCACCCTGATGCCTATACCGTTACAAGAGATGGAGAGTATATTGAACTGACACACCGTGAGTTTGAATTGCTTCATTATTTAGCACGACATATTGGCCAGGTCATGACGAGAGAGCACTTATTAGAAACAGTATGGGGTTATGACTATTATGGTGACGTACGTACAGTCGACGTTACTGTAAGAAGACTGAGAGAGAAAATTGAAGACAACCCGAGTAATCCATTGTGGATCGTAACAAGAAGAGGTGTCGGCTATTATTTGCGTAACCATGAGCAGGAGTAATGCTTTATGAGTAGAGTTAGTTTTTTTCAATCAATTCGACTTAAAATTATCGTCATCTTGACTTTGTTTCTCATTTTGACGATTCAGTTGATCGCTACCAATTTCACCTCAGAATTAGAGGAGAATTTAGTTAATAATTATAAGGAAAACGTAGAAGACCGATTAACTGTACTGGAGAGAAATTTAACTGATGCATTTTTGACAGATCGATCAGGTGACGGTGATGGCCCGACACTGCAGGAAGATGTCCAGGAAATAACTAGACGTTACTCCTCTGATATTTTTTCTGATTTAAAAGTAATTGACTCACAATTCCGGGTCCTGGGATCGGATGATTATGAATTGGTTGGCAAGAAGGTTTCGGGCAATAACAGCATTCGAATGGCTCTTATTCATGGGCTGGAGGATCAGGATACTAAACGCTTGGAATCGTCCGGAGAGCGGGTTTATGTACGGTTAATCCCCATTATGAATGGTGAATCGCCTGTCGGAACAATTTACGTAGAAGCAAAGATTGAAGATATATACGATCAACTGGAGGAAATAAATAAAATATTCTTAAACGCGACCATCCTTGCGATTGTCGTGTCCATTATATTAGGTGTACTTGTTGCCCGTACGATTACGAAGCCGATTACCGAAATGCGAAAACAAGCGATGGGGATGGCACGAGGTGACTTCTCCAGAAAGGTAAATGTTTATGGGCAGGATGAAATCGGACAACTGGCCACGACTTTTAATGATATGAATGACCGGCTGCGGATTGCCAATCAGACTACAGAAGAGGAACGACGTAAGTTAAGCTCGGTTCTTTCCAATATGTCAGATGGCGTAATTGCAACAGATGAACATGGGAAAATTACACTAATGAATGACCCAGCCAATCATCTAATCGGTATTTCATTGGATGATGCCAAAGGACTGCCAATTGTAGAGGTTCTTCAAATTGAAGATAAAGTAATTGATGCGAAAGAATTAGACGAAGCAGGATCGTTAACAATCGATTACAGTGACGAAGAGCAGCTTTTCTTAGTAAAAGCCAACTTCTCGCTTGTCCATGATGAAGAGAATCATTTTATGGGCTTAATTACGGTGATTAGTGATGTCACCGAGCAAGAGAAAATTGACAGAGAACGGAAAGAATTTGTCTCCAATGTATCGCACGAACTACGTACACCGTTGACCACGATGCGCAGTTATTTAGAAGCACTAACTGACGGCGGTGCATTAGAAGATGAAGAGTTGGCTCCCAAGTTTTTGAGTGTAACACAGAATGAAACAGAACGAATGATTCGACTAGTTAATGATTTATTACAACTTTCCAAGATGGACAATAAGGAAAATGCGATTTTAAAACAGCGCTTAGATATAATCCCGCTTTTTCATCATATTTTAGATCGTTTTGAAATGAATAAAGCTGAAAAAATTCATTTTGAACGAAAAATCCCTGATGACAGCATTTTTGTAATGGTTGATCAGGATAAGATTACCCAGGTTACCGATAACATCCTGTCTAACGCTATTAAATATTCGCCAGAAGGTGGAAAAATTACCTTCCAAGTCATAAGGGAGCAGCAGCGTGTCCGCATAAGTATCAGTGACCAGGGGCTTGGGATCGCCAAGGAGAAACTGGACAAGATCTTTGAGCGTTTTTACCGGGTAGATAAAGCAAGGTCACGCGAGCTTGGCGGTACAGGATTAGGACTGGCTATTTCCAAGGAAATAATTGAGGCGCATCACGGTCATATCTGGGCTTCTAGTAAAGAGGGACAAGGGACGACTATTTTCTTTACACTACCGCTCACCAATCGAAAGCGAGGTAGTCAATCATGAAAATTAATTTCGAATTAATAAAAACTGTATTACTGTTTTTTTTAATTGTTATCAGTTTTCTTCTGACATTTGGTATATGGCGATATGAAGGGGAGTATGAAGCTTCTAACAGCCCGGATAATGCAGTAGCTGCAGAATTACCAGAGGGTACTGATATGACTACCAAGATGCTTATAAGCCCTTCGCAATTGGTAATTCATGAAGATGATTCGGTATATGGCTTTAGTGAAAAAAATCAGGAACTCACTACCTTTCAGGATATGGGACAGTGGGCTTTATATAATTTTCGAATGTTGTCCGACAATGAGAATATTGATAATATAATCGCTGATTCTGATCGAGTCATCGAGATTGTTTTTCCAACGTCATTACCGACTTCTGTCATCGGTACCATCTTCAACACAGATGAAGCAATTATTAACGATAGTAAATTCAGACGGATTTACATCCTTATTGACGAAAACCAGACAAATTGGCAAGTACTATTTGATAACGAGAACACAGATGGACTGGATATTCAAGCAAGTATTCAAAATATGGCAGAAGTAGTCGATTACTTTGAAGAAAATCTACAAAGTAAAGATGTAACGAGTTATGTAGAATTGGAAAGATCAACTGGATACAGTATTTATATTCCGAACCAAGCAAACATTATTGGGAAGAAATTCAGCTATAAAACCATTAGTCCTGATTCCTCCTCTTTTAAATCGATTTTCTTTGATGATTCTTCAAAAGTAGTAAATTCTCGTGATCGTGACGAAGGTCAAGAATTTTATAAGGATGATAAAATTGAAATTATTGTAGACAATCAGGGTAATTCAATGAAATACTCCAATTATACCGAAGTGAAGGAAGAGGTAGAGACTGATACGGACAATAATAATGATCGGTTGATTGATCAATCGGTTAAATATATTAACTCTCACAATGGCTGGTTAGTCGATCCGAGTTTGAGTATCGGTTACCGCTTAAATGCGCTAAATAATGTTAGTAACAGGATCGAATTCCGTATGTTGTATCAGAATTATCCAATTTTCTCAGATCAAGGTATTGCTTCTATGTCGTTAACAATTAAGAGTCAGACCGTTTCCCAGTATAACAGACCATTGCTGAAGTTGACCCGGGGTTATGACAAAGCAGCTACAAGTTTGATGACAGGTGAAGAATTAAAATCTTTTTTACAGACATCTGAGCAATATAATTATGACCAGATTCAAGATATCCAATTAGGTTATCACATCGAGCAGCAAGGCCAAGTTTTTGATTTGATTCCAACCTGGTATGTTCAAATATATGGCGGATGGGAAATGATTACGGGCAACACTGTTGATCAAGGAGGGAATGCAAATGCTGTGGGGACAAATTAAAACGTTATTCATCCTTTGCTTTCTTATCCTTGATATTATTCTTCTTCAACATTACATTAATGATCCAATCGATACGTTAGAAGACCTCCAGGTTAATGTAAAAAACAATGTTAGTGGCCTTGAACATATACCTGAAGAATTTCCTGCGGAGGCAGAAATGCTGTTTGCACAGCGTCGAGAATTTTCTAACGCAGAAAAAGAGGAGATTAGCAGTCTTTCGAAACAACGAAATTTGATCATCGAAGATCATTTGATTATTTCTCAATTGGACGATCCGCTGAAAATAGATATTGATGAAAATGCCAAAGCGTTGTCAGAGTATGTGTGGCATTTTGACGACTATAAGTATTTTGGTAAAGACGAAGCAACCAATACGTATATTTTTTTCCAATCACTAGAACGTCCAGTATATTTTAATTCAAGTGGTGTATTACTTGTGCAGGTGAATAATAATGGTGAAGCCACACATTACGTGCAAACACTTTTAGAAAAATCAAAAAATGCACCTCAGTCTGAAGCAGAGGAAATTAACACACCAATCGAGGCATTAAATGGCCTGTACTCAAGCAGCAACAGCTATATTGTATCCGGTGATGAGGTAACAGAAGACGTCGAGTTAGGGTACCACAACTTAGCGCCTCTTCCTAACAGTGTACAAGTACTTGCGCCAACATGGGGATTTGTAGTAAATGATGATAAATATTACTATGTCAATGCAGTTGAAGGTCATTTGACATCACGGAACACATCTGATTTCATTAGTGAAATGAAGACACAGATTAATCAATATTTTTCAGCAGACAGTAAAACCGTCATGCAAGTATCTGACAAAGATTGGGAACAGAAAGATATCATGAATTTTATTCAACAACTATTTGTCAAAACAGAAGATACAAACGGAGTGGAGTAAGAATGACATTACAATTTAGTGTATTAGCATCGGGAAGCTCGGGGAATGCTTTCTATATTGGAACGGAAAAAGAAAAAATTCTAGTCGATGCAGGATTAAGCGGGAAAGAAATGACCCGTCTGTTCGACGAAATTAATGTAGACCCTCACAGTTTATCCAAGATATTGGTGACACATGAGCATAGTGATCATATAAAAGGGTTAGGTATTTTTGCAAGAAAATATAAATTACCGATTTATGCAAATGAAAAAACATGGAAAGCGATGGAGTCTTCCATTGGAAAAATAGGATTAGATCAAAAATTTGTCTTCAATACGGAAGAAACAAAATCATTTGGCGATATCGACGTCGAATCGTTTGCGGTATCGCATGATGCAGCAGAACCAATGTTTTATACCTTCCACCACGAAGGGAAAAAAGTGGCGCTTGTTACCGACTTAGGGTATGTGTCTGAACGCATAAAAAAGACGGTTCAAGGAGCGGATGCGCTTGTTTTTGAAGCGAATCATGATGTAGAAATGCTGCGCATGGGTCGCTATCCCTGGAGTGTGAAACGCCGAATATTAGGTGACAGCGGTCACGTTTCCAACGATGATTGCGCGATAGCATTAAAAGATATTATAGATAATCAAACAAAACGTATTTATTTAGCCCATTTAAGTAAAGATAATAATATGAAGGATTTGGCTAGAATGTCGGTGCACAATGGATTACAAGATTTCGGTTTTGCGGTAGGAAATGATTTTACATTGCATGACACGGATCCGAAGACACCGACTCCAATCTTCGAAGTCGTTTAAGAAAGAAGGAGATTGCAATGGGCTATTACGATGACCATTACCAAACACGACAGAAGGTGAAAAGAAAAAGCTGGTTTATGCCTTTTGTCATTGGTATTGTATTGGGGGCGTTTTTGTTTGCGGTGTTATTACCGGCCATGGTAAACAACAATTGGTTACCATATCAAGTCATCCTCGGTGATGACACAGCTAACAGTGACCAGCAAATCCACCAGTCAGACGATCAAGAATCGGAGACGCCATCCACGTTGCAGAATATCCAAGTCGATATCTCGACGAAAGTATCAGAGATTGTTGGTGATATCTCACCAGCAGTAGTCGGTGTCGTCAACATTCAAACACAGTCAGACTTCTGGGAGCAGGAAGCGTCTGGCGAACAAGGGACAGGATCAGGCGTCATTTACAAAATAGATGGAGATAAAGCGTATATTGTAACCAACTACCATGTCGTCTCTGGTGCTGATCAACTGGAAATAGTCTTATCGGATGAAGAAGAAACAACGGTATCTGCCACGCTTGTCGGAAGTGATTTGTACACCGATCTTGCTGTTGTCGAAATGGATGCAGCTAACGCCAGCAAAGCGATTGAATTTGGTAATTCAGATGATGTACATGTAGGAGAGCCAGCGATTGCGATCGGAAATCCATTAGGTTTGCACTTATCAGGTTCTGTCACACAAGGTATTATCAGTGGGAAACAAAGAGCCATCCCACAAGATTTTAATTCAGATGGTAGAGCAGATTGGCAGGCAGAAGTTATTCAGACAGATGCCGCCATAAACCCGGGAAATAGTGGGGGTGCTCTTATCAATATGGATGGTAAGCTAATTGGCATTAATTCGATGAAAATTGCCCAAAATGAAGTGGAAGGGATAGGATTTGCGATTCCAGTCGATGACGTCGTACCGATCATTGAGGAACTTGAACAAAATGGCGAAATAAAGCGACCATACTTAGGGATTGAAGCATATTCCTTGAACGACATAGCTCGAGTAGAATGGGAAAGAAGCTTGAATTTACCGAGTGAGGTGGAAGGCGGTATTTATATCCGAAGTGTGGAACCAATGTCTCCAGCAGACAATGGTGGTCTTACAGAGTACGATGTGATTACGCAGTTAGACGGTGAGCCGATTGAAGATATTGTTGATTTACGAAAGCATCTCTATTCTGTCAAATCAATCGGAGATTCCTTAACGATTACGTATTATCGAGAGGGAGAGAAGCAAGAAACGACTGTGGAATTAACCTCCCTGTCATACTAGCAGAATGTGGATAAAGATCGAATAAACAGATCTTTATCCACATTTTTTATCATTTATTCACATACTGTGGACAGAATTAAAAGATGTTGTCTAGATATGGTGGAGAACATAAATTCCTATACGATATATATAAGTAAATTGTGAGTATGTGTATAAACCTGTGGATAAAAGGCGGGTTTTTAAAGGGAAGTGTGGATAAAGGTGCAAAAATGTGAATGATTAGCAGATATTGTGGATAAAGTTATGGATATTATTTGATTTTCCACAGCAAAGGTAGTATGTTTTGTAATGAACCAAGCATTAAAAGCAAAAAAGGGAGAATCTAAAATATGTACAAGGAACCAATATTTTTACAAGCCATTTTTCAAGAACGTATCTGGGGAGGACAAAAGCTGCACAGCGAGTTTCATTATACGATTCCTTATGAAAAAACAGGTGAAGCATGGGCAATTTCTGCACATGAAAATGGTCCAAGTCAAATTATAAATGGAGCTTTAAAAGGACAAACTTTACTACAAGCTTGGAATGAGAACGGAGAACTATTTAATAAATCTGTGGATAACTCAGAGGCTTATCCACTGTTAATTAAAATTTTGGATGCAAATGATAATCTATCTGTTCAAGTGCATCCCGATGATCAATATGCACGTGAAGTAGCAAATGAAGCATACGGTAAGACAGAGTGCTGGTATGTATTAAGTGCGGAAGAAGGTGCGGAACTTATCATTGGTCATCACGCTCAGACCAGGGAAGAGTTAGAGCAGTTAATTGATCAAGGCAAGTGGGATGCGTTATTGCGACGTGTGCCAGTCAAGGCAGGAGATTTTGTCTATGTGCCAAGCGGTACGATTCATGCGATTGGAAAGGGCATTGTCATTTTAGAAACACAACAAAGCTCGGACATAACCTACCGTGTCTATGATTATGACCGTACCGATGCAGCAGGTAACACAAGACAATTACATCTGAAAGAAGCAAAAGAGGTCACCACCGTTCCACATGAAACGCCATCACTTAATCAAATGGTGGTAAATAAAGAAGGTTTGAAAGAAACACAGTTAGTGGCTGAGAAATATTTTACTGTGTATCACTGGGAGCTTGATGGAGAAGCCTCTTTAGAGAGAGAGACAGATTTTCTACAAGTAAGTATGGTAACAGGGGAAAGTACGATTGCAACAGGAGATAAAGTCTATACGATTAAGAAAGGCGATCATTTCATTATTCCAGCAACAGTTGATACGTATCAATTAAAAGGTAACGGTGAATTTATTGTGTCACATCCTTCATAAGAAGAAAGCTGCCGATTGTGGCGGCTTTTCTAATCAGATATGAAAGTATGCAATCTGAGGCAAAGGGAAAAAAGTACAGGTTCAGTGAGAGTAATTATTTAATCGTACTGTGCGGCTCAATCGGACAAAATTGAGAGTGTGAAGAAGGTGATTGTCCGATAGAAGAGCTCAATCGGACAAAAAGAAGGTCGAGAAGGGTTCAAATGTCCGATAGTACAACCCCCACAAGGGCCCAAAACAAACAAAAAATCCGAGGCAAAGTTCCGATAGAATAAACGTCCGTCAGCACAGCATCCGACGATCCTTCGTCATCCTCCATAAAAACACACTCAACTTTATCACACTAATTACTATTAATAAATACTTCCTCAAGTAACTATTGTCCCATACTCATTTATATAATGGAAAGCCCGATAAAAAAACCAAATCATTTGCGTCTTACCCGTCCATTGATGAAAGAAAACCAGCGCCATGATTGGATTTTACCACTTGCAGGAGTCGTGTTTGTTTGGAATGATCGTCAGTAACCGTGTAAAGTTTGTGTTAATTAATCTCCGTATATATTCCTATTCTACAGTCCCTTTTGTACAATGATTATGGGACTATAGAAGGGGGAACGATTGTGTTTAAAAGTAGAAAGCTATCGATGAAGGTTCGAATATTCCTTAGTTTTATGACATTTTTACTATTGTTTTTAGTTAGCAGTGCATGGAGTTTCTTTCATTTTCAAAACATTGAAGTGAGTAACCATGAAATTGATGAAGAGCATCTGCCTATGTTACAAACCGCAACAGACAGTTATAAGCGGATGTATGAGGTACATAATACATTGCAAGAAACAGCATCGACTACAATGTCTGTCTCCGTCAATAATTTTAAGAAAGAGATAGAAGAAGCACTGACATTAATGGAAGAAGATTTATCGGAAATTGACGCCTATATTCAAGACTTGCAACGGCAGGAATTAGAAGATAGTTACAACAATTATCGCCAATCCTGGCAACGGTATCAGGAAGTCGCTAATCGTGTGATTGAAGCTGCTGAAACAAAACAAACAACAGTGGCTCAAGATGAACTATATAAAAGCATTGCATTTTTTGAGCGCTCTGCTCAAGAAATGTCCAATATGCAGCAATCATTAAATCAATATATTGCCGATCAGACAGAGAAGTCGGTTACGATGAGTGAACAAGCGATTCAATCGAATATTATCATTAGCATTATTGCGATTGTTTTGGCGTGTCTTTTAGGCTTTTTCACACAAAATTATATCCGTAAACCAATTATTCATATCGCTGATTATGTGGACCAAATAGCAGATGGTGATTTAACGATGCCATCATTAACACATAAGAGTAAGGATGAGATCGGTCGATTAACAACTAGTATGAATTATTTAAAAGAGTCGATGCAGACCATTTTTTCAACGGTTCATCGATATAGTCAGCAATCGACAGAGACGAGCTACCAACTGTCATCGCAAATGAAAGATACGGTGAATGGAATTGACCAAGTCGCTGATTCTGTCAGTGAATTCGCAGTACAATCTCAATCGCAGCTGTCAGGCATTACAGAATCTACTGATTTGCTTCACCATGTGGACCAAATGCTGGATCAAGTAAAACAATTAACCAACGATATGAACGAATCAAGTGTTGAAGCCAATCGCAAGGCGCAATCTGGTGTAAAGGAAATGGAGAGTATCCAGGCAGGAACGGATGAGATGGATAAAAGCATGCAATCCTCGGTGGAAGAACTGCGCTATCTCGATAAAAAAATGGAAATGATGGATCAGTTCGTCCAAACGATTGATCAAATTGCCGGACAAACGAACCTGTTATCACTGAATGCTCAGGTAGAAGCAGCAAGAGCAGGGGAATCTGGAAAAGGATTTGCCGTTGTTGCTAATGAAGTGCGTCACTTAGCGGATCAATCCAAGCACGCTGCTCAGGAAATCAGTGAAATGATCGCCAGTATTCAAGCTCAAAAAGAAAAAGTAACAGAGCAAATCGGTTCAACGAGAAAACAAGTGCAAGCATCTAAAGTATCCATCCAAGACTCACGCCAGCATTTCCATTACATGTGGGAGGTAACTGAAAAAGTAGAACAACAAAATCAGCAAATCGTACCACTAGCTGAAAAAATGAGCGGAAGACTTAAAGAAGTATTAACCTTCATACTGGAAATGCGAAACACTACAGAGCAATATGTCAGCAACGCTGAATCCTTAGCTGCTGTCTCAGAAGAAATGAACGCATCTGTAGAAGATCTGGATCATGGTCTAGATCGAGTTGCTAAATCAAGCCACGAGCTCCATCAACAAGTTTCGGGCTATCGGGTTTAAGTGATAATGGAATAGGAGGAATGCTTCTCTATGCAGAGAAGGGTTTTCTTTAATGATAAGGACAAGGGTGATAGCCCTTGTCCTGACTTAACATAAAAGTCTATGGATGATGAGGCTCCAACTTGGTGATATACCTGTCTGTGTCTTTATTAGTAATGATTAGTGCAGCATTGCCACACGTTTCCTGTATGCTAGTCCCTTCCAACGGATTATTATCTTCTTGCACCAGCTTATCCCAAATGGTTTCGCCATTCCTGTTTATTTTCGTCACATATAAATCTGAATCGTACATTCCAGCATTAATTGCTTGGTAATTCACGTATCCA